>NZ_JBNYXQ010000025.1:0-1181 GCF_051380735.1 Janthinobacterium longum | reverse complement strand
AGAACCTCGTTCAAGCGGGGTTTGTCTGGCGGTGTCTTTTTGCGCAGCAGGTAGGCTGCTTGAATCTCATCGGGGTCGAAGAAAAGTTCCGCATCCAAATCCGGACAGGTCCTGCCCAAGCGCATCAACCGCGCGATGCGCCAAGCCACCACCATGAACAGCGCCAAGGCCCGTTCAAGCTGTGTGACCGAGCCCAGTTGCAGGGCTTCGACGCGGCAGGCATTTTTCAGAACGTCGAACAGCATCTCGATTTCCCACCGAGCGCGGTACCAGTCGATCAGCTCGACAATGGCCTCGGGCGTGTTGACCTCGCGGTTGGTCAGCAAGCGCCATTCGATCGGTTTGACGCCTTCCGGCGCATCGATCTCGCGCGCGATCACACAGGTCGCGACGACGCTTTTGTCTTTGCCAGCAGGCAGTGTCACTGTACGTGCCCACAACTGCTGGCGCACCGTGCGCGCCTTCACGCCGTGTCGTGCCGCCATCGCGAACGTCAGTTCGCCCATCGGCGCACCCGCGCCCGTATGCTCCCACAGCTTGTCGCCGTCGGGCAGACAGCGGTTGTGCTTGGCGCGCACCAGCCAGTCAGCCGGCGTGCCCAGTTCCTGCGCGCGCAGCATCAGCGGCACCAGATCGGCCTCGCGGTCGGCCACATACACCAGCCGTGTGGCTGGCAACTGCACCGCCATCTCGGCGATACGTTCGTAGCCCTCAATCCAGCGCAGGCTTTCCTTCGGCCCGCCGCGCGCACCGGTCTTGTCCTTCTTCTCGCGCGCCCACATCCACGCGTCGATGATGCCCAGCGGCTCGCGCGCGGGCGTCACCGCGTACGTCGGGTGCAAATACATGCCGCGCTGGGCTTCGTAACTCAACGGCCCGAGGCCGACACCACGCTGGCCGTTGAAGTCCAGTTCGGTCGTGTCCTGCAAGCACAGCACCACCGGCAACGCGGCCATGCGCTGTGTGGTTTTCTCCCAATGCGGCATCATGATCGCTTGCCACTCGACGCTGTCATTGTCGAAGAAACGATACGCCGCCATCGTTTCGCCCCAGCCTTGGCACGCCTTCGGCACGCTCGCCGTAGGGTCAGCCGCAAATCGTTCCATCAAGATCCTCGCTCGTTTGTTCAGGCGCGCGTCGCCCAGGTCAAGTTGGCCAAATTCCGTCTCGGTCCAAGGTGC
>NZ_JBNYXQ010000024.1:0-1390 GCF_051380735.1 Janthinobacterium longum | reverse complement strand
ATCCTCTGTACCTGCTAAGGTTATAGGGACAAGCCGTACGGGCAATTAGTACTGGTTAGCTTAATGCATTACTGCACTTCCACACCCAGCCTATCAACGTCCTGGTCTCGAACGACCCTTCAAAGAGCTCAAGGCTCTGGGAAATCTCATCTCAAGGCAAGTTTCCCGCTTAGATGCTTTCAGCGGTTATCTCTTCCGAACTTAGCTACCCGGCAATGCCACTGGCGTGACAACCGGTACACCAGAGGTTCGTCCACTCCGGTCCTCTCGTACTAGGAGCAGCCCCCTTCAAATTTCCAACGCCCACGGCAGATAGGGACCAAACTGTCTCACGACGTTTTAAACCCAGCTCACGTACCACTTTAAATGGCGAACAGCCATACCCTTGGGACCGGCTACAGCCCCAGGATGTGATGAGCCGACATCGAGGTGCCAAACTCCCCCGTCGATATGAACTCTTGGGAGGAATCAGCCTGTTATCCCCAGAGTACCTTTTATCCGTTGAGCGATGGCCCTTCCATACAGAACCACCGGATCACTATGTCCTACTTTCGTACCTGCTCGACTTGTCAGTCTCGCAGTTAAGCACGCTTATGCCATTGCACTATCAACACGATGTCCGACCGTATCTAGCGTACCTTCGAACTCCTCCGTTACACTTTAGGAGGAGACCGCCCCAGTCAAACTGCCTACCATGCACTGTCCCCGATCCGGATAACGGACCAAGGTTAGAACCTCAAACAAACCAGGGTGGTATTTCAAGGTTGGCTCCACGAGAACTAGCGTCCCCGCTTCAAAGCCTCCCACCTATCCTACACAGATTGGTTCAAAGTCCAATGCAAAGCTACAGTAAAGGTTCATGGGGTCTTTCCGTCTAGCCGCGGGTAGATTGCATCATCACAAACATTTCAACTTCGCTGAGTCTCGGGAGGAGACAGTGTGGCCATCGTTACGCCATTCGTGCAGGTCGGAACTTACCCGACAAGGAATTTCGCTACCTTAGGACCGTTATAGTTACGGCCGCCGTTTACTGGGACTTCAATCAAGAGCTTGCACCCCATCATTTAATCTTCCAGCACCGGGCAGGCGTCACACCCTATACGTCCACTTTCGTGTTTGCAGAGTGCTGTGTTTTTATTAAACAGTCGCAGCCACCAGTTTATTGCAACCCTTTCACCCTTCTGGAGTAAACCAGTCAAGCTACCGGGGCGTACCTTTTCCCGAAGTTACGGTACCAATTTGCCGAGTTCCTTCTCCCGAGTTCTCTCAAGCGCCTTAGAATACTCATCTCGCCCACCTGTGTCGGTTTGCGGTACGGTCTCGTATGACTGAAGCTTAGAGGCTTTTCTTGGAACCACTTCCGATTGCTTCGTGAACAAGTTCACTCGTC
>NZ_JBNYXQ010000023.1:0-1423 GCF_051380735.1 Janthinobacterium longum | reverse complement strand
GACCCTAATGCCGTTAAGTTAAGCCTTTCGATTCAAGACAGATTGTAAACAGCGGCAAATAATGTTAACTTTCGGGCAGTTATGGACTCTACTGCCTTTTTACTTGCCGCTGACCTACCAACGCCACCAGACTGGCGCCTATTAGGCGAACATCTTCCCTACGATTGGATCGAAGCCGCCCTATCGAATTCAGGCAGCGCTACGATCCGTCGACGCCGGCTGCCAGCCGAACAGGTGGTCTCGCTGGTCATCGCCATGTCACTGTACCGACATCGCTCCATTCGGCAAGTCGTCGCCGAGCTTGATCTGGCATTGCCCGACAGCGATGACACATGTGTCACTGACAGCGCAGTGACGCAGGCCCGGCAACGCCTGGGAGAAGATCCCTTGGCATGGCTGTTCAGGGAATCGGCCAAGAATTGGCGTCTGCAAGATGCCGAGCGGTATCACTTCAAAGGCTTGCATCTGCTCGCAATGGACGGCACGACATTGAAGTTGGCCGACAGCGCCGCCAATCGAGCGCATTTTGACTCACCGAGTTTCGCCAACGATGGCGTGGCAAGTTACCCCCACGCGCGCATGGTAATACTGAGCGTATTGCGAACGCAATTGGTGCTTTCAGCCGAATTTGGGAGCTATGCTCAGGGCGAAATGACGTACGCCAAGCTTTTGCTCAGCGATATACCAGATCGTTCGCTTACAGTATTTGATAGCGGTTTTCTGTCAGCCGATTTTTTCACCACGCTTTGCGCGGACGGTATCGATCGACATTTCCTGATCCCAAGTCGCGTCAACAGCAAGTTAAAGCTGATTGAAGGCGACGAAAACGATGGCATTGTCGAGATGAAGATCTCGTCAGAGGCGCGCAAGAAGAATCCAGCTCTGCCAGCACATTGGCGGGTGCGCGCCATACGTAGTATTGAGCGCAATGGCAAACCCACTTATCTGCTGACATCGCTCATGGATAAAGCAGCATATCCCGCTCAGTCACTACAGCAGTGCTATCAGGAACGATGGCATATTGAAACCAGCTACCGCGAAATGAAACAATCCATGATGGGCATGGCGCTCAGTCTGCGCAGTCACAGCGTGGAAGCTACGCGCCAGGAAATCTGGGGCATGCTCATTGCGTACAATTTGGTTCGACTCGAAATGGCACGCGCCGCTGAGCAAGCTGCATGTCTGCCGACCGACATCAGCTTCGTGCTGGCACTGCATACCTTTCAATTCGAGATGATGCACGCTGCGGCGTTGCAAGCGCAAGGCAACCTGCCTGGAGTGCTCAAGCGAATGCGCGAAAGGATGATCGTCGAGCTCAATGTCTATCGACCCGATCGAAAATTTGATCGGGTCGCAAAGGCAAAACCACAACGCTATCCAGAGCGACGTCTCAGGCGAACACTAACTTAACGGCATTAGGGTC
>NZ_JBNYXQ010000022.1:0-1618 GCF_051380735.1 Janthinobacterium longum | reverse complement strand
GCCTGTCAGTTTTTTGAGTGAGCGACCCATCAGCAATGATGGTGCCTGTAACAGGGCAAAGTAACAGAGATTAAACTGAAGAGTTTGATCCTGGCTCAGATTGAACGCTGGCGGCATGCCTTACACATGCAAGTCGAACGGCAGCACGGAGCTTGCTCTGGTGGCGAGTGGCGAACGGGTGAGTAATATATCGGAACGTACCCTGGAGTGGGGGATAACGTAGCGAAAGTTACGCTAATACCGCATACGATCTAAGGATGAAAGTGGGGGATCGCAAGACCTCATGCTCGTGGAGCGGCCGATATCTGATTAGCTAGTTGGTAGGGTAAAAGCCTACCAAGGCATCGATCAGTAGCTGGTCTGAGAGGACGACCAGCCACACTGGAACTGAGACACGGTCCAGACTCCTACGGGAGGCAGCAGTGGGGAATTTTGGACAATGGGCGCAAGCCTGATCCAGCAATGCCGCGTGAGTGAAGAAGGCCTTCGGGTTGTAAAGCTCTTTTGTCAGGGAAGAAACGGTGAGAGCTAATATCTTTTGCTAATGACGGTACCTGAAGAATAAGCACCGGCTAACTACGTGCCAGCAGCCGCGGTAATACGTAGGGTGCAAGCGTTAATCGGAATTACTGGGCGTAAAGCGTGCGCAGGCGGTTTTGTAAGTCTGATGTGAAATCCCCGGGCTCAACCTGGGAATTGCATTGGAGACTGCAAGGCTAGAATCTGGCAGAGGGGGGTAGAATTCCACGTGTAGCAGTGAAATGCGTAGATATGTGGAGGAACACCGATGGCGAAGGCAGCCCCCTGGGTCAAGATTGACGCTCATGCACGAAAGCGTGGGGAGCAAACAGGATTAGATACCCTGGTAGTCCACGCCCTAAACGATGTCTACTAGTTGTCGGGTCTTAATTGACTTGGTAACGCAGCTAACGCGTGAAGTAGACCGCCTGGGGAGTACGGTCGCAAGATTAAAACTCAAAGGAATTGACGGGGACCCGCACAAGCGGTGGATGATGTGGATTAATTCGATGCAACGCGAAAAACCTTACCTACCCTTGACATGGCTGGAATCCCTGAGAGATTGGGGAGTGCTCGAAAGAGAACCAGTACACAGGTGCTGCATGGCTGTCGTCAGCTCGTGTCGTGAGATGTTGGGTTAAGTCCCGCAACGAGCGCAACCCTTGTCATTAGTTGCTACGAAAGGGCACTCTAATGAGACTGCCGGTGACAAACCGGAGGAAGGTGGGGATGACGTCAAGTCCTCATGGCCCTTATGGGTAGGGCTTCACACGTCATACAATGGTACATACAGAGCGCCGCCAACCCGCGAGGGGGAGCTAATCGCAGAAAGTGTATCGTAGTCCGGATTGTAGTCTGCAACTCGACTGCATGAAGTTGGAATCGCTAGTAATCGCGGATCAGCATGTCGCGGTGAATACGTTCCCGGGTCTTGTACACACCGCCCGTCACACCATGGGAGCGGGTTTTACCAGAAGTAGGTAGCTTAACCGCAAGGAGGGCGCTTACCACGGTAGGATTCGTGACTGGGGTGAAGTCGTAACAAGGTAGCCGTATCGGAAGGTGCGGCTGGATCACCTCCTTTCTAGAGTTTGCACGA
>NZ_JBNYXQ010000021.1:0-4176 GCF_051380735.1 Janthinobacterium longum | reverse complement strand
AACAACTTTGCGCCGATGATAGTGCTGCAACCAGTGTGAAAGTAGGTTATCGTCAGGCTTGTTATTCGTAGTAGAGAGAAACCCCGATCAGCAATGATTGGGGTTTTTTTTCGTCTGATGGTTTGTTGTGGTGCACTCGATTCGTGCATCGCTTGGTGCATCAGGCTATTTTCTGCTCAAAAATCATGCAGAAAGGTGCTGCTGCAGATCGTATACAGGCTTTGTATGCAGGCACGGAAACTGCTCAAGGATTATGGCGTGCTGTTCATTATGGACAGCACGTCATCATCCACCTTGAGGAGCTGTCCATGAATCGTCGTTCGATCCTGTTGTCGCTGATCCTGTCCGCCACCGCACTTGCCGCACCGCTGACCCATGCCGAGGCGCTCGACGATATCCTCAAGGCCAAGGTCTTGCGCGTCGCCGTACCTCAGGATTTTCCGCCTTTCGGATCCGTCGGCCCTGACATGAAACCCGTTGGCTATGACATTGATGTTGCCGCACTTCTGGCCAAAGGGTTGGGCGTCAAACTGGAACTGGTGCCGGTGACCAGCGCCAATCGGATTCCCTACCTGAATACCAAAAAAGTTGACCTGGTCATTTCCAGTCTGGGGAAAAACCCGGAGCGTGAAAAAGTGATCGATTTCAGCGCAGCGTATGCGCCCTTCTTCAGCGGCGTGTTCGGGACCGCAGATCAGGCGATCAGCAAACCTGAACAACTGGCCGGTAAAATCGTGGGGGTAACCCGCGGCGCAGTTGAGGATCTTGAATTGAGCAAGATTGCGCCATCCACCACCACCATCAAGCGTTTTGAAGACAATAACGCGACCATTTCCGCTTTCCTTTCGGGCCAGGTGCCCTTGATTGCCACCGGCAATGTGGTGGCCGGCGCGATTGTCGAAAAACAGCCGGCAAAAAAACTCGAGTTCAAATTCTTTATCAAGAATTCTCCATGCTACGTCGGCATCAATAAAAGCGAGCCGAAGTTACTGGCGCAAATCAATGCCATCCTGGCCAAGTCCAAAGAGGACGGCAGCCTCAATACCATCGCCCAGAAATGGCTGAAGACAACGCGCCCGGTCACGGCCCTGCTGTAAGCGGTCAGTACGCAATGGCATACACTTTTGATTTCAGCAGTATATGGGAATACCGCGAGTATCTGTACAGCGGCGTGATCGGCACTTTGCGCCTGACACTCGTCGGTACTGTGCTCGGTGTTGCCATCGGTATTCTTGGCGCCATTTCGCGCGCCTGGAAACTGCCCGTGCTGTCTCCGGTCTATACCGTCTATGTGGAGCTGATCCGCAATACGCCGTTTATCGTGCAACTGTTTTTTGTTTTCTTTGGTTTGCCCAGCCTTGGCATTCATCTGAGCGAATGGCAGGCTGCAACGATTGCGATGGTGCTCAACCTGGGTGCCTACAGCACCGAGATCATCCGCGCCGGCGTGGAGTCGGTGCCGAAAGGCCATATCGAGGCCGCCTCGGCACTTGCGATGTCGCGCTTCCAGATTTTTCGCTGCGTAATTCTGCGCCAGGCCTTGCTCAAGATGTGGCCAGCCTTGTCCAGCCAGATCGTGATCGTGATGCTGGGATCGTCCGTGTGTTCGCAAATTTCGGCGGAAGAACTGACCTTTGGTGCCGGCTTCATTACTTCGCGTAACTTCCGTTCCTTCGAAGTGTATTTCGTGGTCACCATCATGTACTTTTTGCTGGCGGTCGGCGTGCGTCACGCCCTCATGCTGTTTGGCCGCTACTTGCTTGCAAGGAGAGCCCCATGAGCGATTTTTCCCTGTGGGACATCATTCGAAACTTGCTGCTGGCGGGGCGCTGGACGGTAGTGCTGTCCTTGATTGCCTTTGTTTGTGGTGGCCTGGTTGGCATCGCTATCCTGATGATGCGCACGTCGAGCGCGCGGCTGCTGCGCCAGTTTGCCGTCATGTATATCGAACTGTTCCAGGGCACGCCACTGCTGATGCAATTGTTCCTGCTGTTCTTTGGGCTGTCGCTGACCGGCATGCAAGTGTCACCCTGGCTCGCTGCCAGCGTGGCCCTGACCTTGTTTACAAGTGCCTACCTGGCAGAAATCTGGCGCGGTTGCGTCGAGGCGATTCCGCGTGGACAGTGGGAAGCGTCTGCCAGTACTGCAATGACGTATATGGAGCAGATGCGCCATGTGATCTTGCCGCAGGCGCTGCGCATCGCCGTCGCACCGACGGTCGGATTTTCCGTGCAGGTGGTGAAAGCGACTGCCGTCACGTCCATTATCGGTTTTGTTGAGCTGACCAAGGCCGGTTCGATGATCAGCAACGCCACGTTTGCGCCGTTCACCGTGTATGGCTTGATCGCCCTGATGTACTTCTGCCTGTGTTTCCCGCTTTCGCTGTATGCCCGCCGCCTGGAAAGGAAAATGAATGTCTCTCGTTAGCATCAATGGTTTGCACAAGCGTTTTGGTACGCACCACGTCCTCAAGGGCATCGACTTGCGTGTCAAGGAGGGACAAGTCACGGCAGTGATCGGACGCAGCGGTTCGGGCAAGAGTACCCTGCTGCGTTCGATCAACGGACTGGAAAGTTTCGATGAAGGCTCGATCGATGTTGATGGTGTGCGGGTCACCGTCGGCCAGACCGATTTACGCCAGTTGCGCCTGAAAGTCGGCATGGTGTTTCAGCAGTTCAATCTGTATCCGCATCTGACGGCAGGGCAGAATGTGATGCTGGCCCCGACCGTGGTCAAGAAAGCAGGCAAACAGGTAGCCGAGGCGTTGGCGCGCGATGCGCTGGCAAAAGTCGGTCTTGCCGATCGTTTTGACTCGTTTCCTGACCAGATGTCGGGTGGACAGCAACAGCGGGTGGCAATCGCGCGTGCCTTGGCGATGCAGCCAAAAATACTGTTGTGTGACGAAATTACATCGGCGCTCGACCCGGAACTGGTGAGCGAAGTGCTGGCCGTGGTGCGCAAGCTGGCCGACGATGGCATGACCCTGATCATGGTCACGCATGAAATGCGTTTTGCACGCGAGGTGGGCGATCAACTGGTGTTCATGCACCAGGGGAAAATCCATGAGCAAGGTGATCCGAAGACCTTGTTTGCCGCGCCGTCGACACCGGAACTGGCCAGTTTCATCAGTTCGGTTTCCTGATGTTTTGTCAGACCAGATCCTGCATGCCTGAACACGCCACTTCCGCTGCCAGCAATTCGTCCGAAGAGATCGCCGCAGATATCGCGGCGGCGATTATCGGGCGTCGCTTGCCGCCTGGCACCAAGCTCAAAGAAGAGGCGCTTGCCCGGGTGTATTCGGTCAGTCGTACCAAGATTCGTGCGGCGTTGCTGATGCTGTCGAAAGATGAGCTCATCGAGATCATTCCGGAAAAAGGCGCATGCGTATGCAAGCTCAGTGAACGCGAGGCGCGCGAAATATTTGCTGTGCGCCGTACGCTGGAAGCCGGGCTGGCGCGTGATTTCGTGGCGGTGGCCAATACCGATGATTATCGTCGCATCGATACCCACCTTGCCCTGGAGCGGCAGGCCTTGCTGCAGAACGATCTGCCGCTGCGTGCGAGATTGCTGGGTGAGTTTCACATCTTGCTGGCCGATATAGTCGGCAATCTGGTGCTCAAGGAGATCTTGCGCAAGCTGACGGCGCGTACCTCGCTGATCGCCATGCATCAGCAGTCCAGTGAAGACGCTACTTGCTCATCGGACGAACATGCCCTGTTTATCGAAGCGGCCAGGGCTGGTGATGCCGATGCTGCAGTGAACATCATGTTGCATCACCTCGATCATGTCCTCAAGGCACTGCATGTCGATGGTGCTCAAAGTATCGACAAGAAAGACCTGGTCCAGGCCCTGTTGGCCGCCTGAGCAAAAATGGCACCTGAAAGTTCTTGCCAGGACTGCCGAAGCTTTGCTATAGTTCGCCTCCTCGCAAAACGACGCGCACAAAACAAGGTGCTGCGGAGCAAAACGGGGCAGAAAAGAAGGTTGACGAAATGCTGAAAAAGCTTCATACTCTTCCTTCTTCGCGGCTGACAAACACAACGCTTTGTCGATAGCGCGAAAGTAGCACCGAATACAGTTCTTTAACAATTAACAGTCGATAAGTGTGGGCATTTGATGAAGTGCAGCGTTGATCTTCGGATCGATGTAAAACTTAAAATATCAAATGTTCACAAG
>NZ_JBNYXQ010000020.1:0-5412 GCF_051380735.1 Janthinobacterium longum | reverse complement strand
CAAATGCCCACACTTATCGACTGTTAATTGTTAAAGAACTGTATTCGGTGCTACTTTCGCGCTATCGACAAAGCGTTGTGTTTGTCAGCTGCGAAGAAGGAAGAGTATGAAGCGTTTCGGCTATTTCGTCAACCTTCTTTTCTGCCTCGTTTTACTCCGCAACACCTTGTTTTGTGTGCGTCGTTTTGCAAGGAGGCGAACTATAGCAAATGCCCCCGCAGGCGGCAAGCTTTATTTCAGCAGTGCCGCCACCGCCATGCCCACTTCCGTCGTACTGGCCTTGCCACCCATGTCGGGCGTGCGGGGACCATGTTCAAGCACCTGTTCGATGGCATGCAGTACCGCATCATGGGCGGCCGTATAACTGGCGTCGCCATTACCCAGAAAATCCAGCATCATGGCGCCCGACCAGATCATGCCGATCGGGTTGGCAATATTCTGGCCATAGATATCGGGGGCAGAACCATGCACCGGCTCGAATACCGAAGGAAAGGTGCGCTCGGGATTGATATTGGCCGACGGCGCGATTGCAATCGTTCCCGTGCAGGCGGGCCCCAGGTCAGACAAGATATCGCCAAACAGGTTCGATGCGACCACTACGTCGAAACGCTCGGGGCTCAATACAAAGCGGGCTGCCAGGATGTCGATATGGTACTTATCCCAGCGCACTTCGGGAAATTGCGGCGCCATGGTTTCCACGCGCTCGTCCCAATACGGCATGCTGATCGCAATACCGTTCGACTTGGTTGCCGACGTCAGATGCTTCCTGGGCCGGCTTTGCGCCAGTTCGAACGCGTATTTCAAAATGCGATCAACGCCCTTGCGGGTAAATACGGATTCCTGCAGCACTGTTTCGCGCTCTGTGCCTTCGAACATGCGCCCGCCCAAGGACGAATACTCGCCTTCCGTATTTTCACGCACCACATAAAAATCAATATCGCCCGGCTTCTTGTTGGTCAGCGGACAGGGTACGCCCGGCATCAACCGTACCGGCCGCAAATTGACGTACTCGTCGAACTCGCGGCGAAATTTCAGTAACGATCCCCACAGCGAAATATGGTCGGGCACTTTATCGGGCCAGCCGACGGCACCAAAATAAATAGCGTCAAAATCCCTGAGCTGTGCGAACCAGTCGGACGGCATCATTTGCCCATGTTTCAGGTAGTAATCGCAATTGGCCCAGGCCATGGTGGTGAACTGCAAATCGAGATTGAAGCGGCGCGCTGCCGCCTCCATGACGCGCAAGCCCTCGGGCATGACTTCGTTGCCAATGCCGTCGCCGGCGATGACTGCTATTTTTTTGGTGGCCATGGTCTCTTCCTGTGTGGGATACGGTGCGATGATGATACTAGGTCCACAAAAGGACATGATCACCTATGACACAACGGCAGTATTCACGACTCATGGAAAATCTATGAAAGCACGCCTCTGGGCGCTTGACGGACACGGCATTATCTTGCGCTCGGTCTGGGATGTCGAACATAGTCTGGCGCAAGGCCGCTTGATACGTGTGCTGCCCGACTACCGGCAAGAAGCCGATGTCTGGGCAGTGACGACCTCCCGCCTGTCGAACTCGGCCAAGGTGAGAGTCTGCGTACAATTCCTGCAGCAATGGCTGCAGGCAAAAGCGTAGGCTTACACCAGGCGCGGGACGTCCGGATACAGCCTGGCCAGGGTATCGCCGACAATTGCCGTCATGGTCGGAGCAAGACGTGCTGCAGCCAGCTCGGGTGACTTTTCACGGCGCAGCTCTTTCCATGCTTCCAGCAGGGCACCTTCATGGCGCGCTACCGCTTGCTCGACTTCGTCCTGCCAGAAGGCCGGCGCTTCGCTCTCGACAAAATTGCCACGGCCACGGCCAAAGTGCGCCACCGCCAGATAACGCAAGATGCCGGCCACTACCAGAGTGCGCAAAAACGCATCGGTAAATTGCATGGTCGGATGGTTGCGGTCGGTGCCGGAATTGAAGCCCCAGGCGGCGCCGGCAAATGTCAGGGCACCCACCACGCCACCGAGCAAGGCGCCCGCACCCATGCTCAGGCCACCGGAAAGCAGGTCGGCCGACAGGCCCGTCGCCGCGCCGGACACCATGGCACCCAACAAGCCGGCCTGTGCCTTGTCGATGGGCGCGCGCACGGCAAAGTTGTCGCGCACGCGGGTATTGATCTTGTGCGCATCCGTAGGGTCGAGTTTGTGCAGGATCAGCAGTTCGCGCGTGGTCTCACCGCTATGGAGATTAAGCCGCGCCACCAAGCCCGCCATCGCGCGTTCCTGGCGTTGCTGCTCCTCATTTTTGCCGATACCTACTACCTGTAAAGCCGATTTCAGCAATCCTTTGGATGCGGTATCGAGCGCTTCGCTATCCTGCGCCGCCACCGCCAGCTGCGACGACAGCAACTGCATCGCCTGCTGGAAACGGGCGGTATTGTGCGCTTGCCAGGTCGCAAACAAGCGTGCATAGCCCGCCTGCTGCGAAGCGGGCAGCAGCTTGCCGACGGCTTCGTAAAATACGCGCTCATGCACCCAGCAGCGGGCAAAGGCATCGAGCGCCAGGACCTCACGCACGACGCGATATTGCCGCAGATGTTCACGCCAGCGCGCCTGTTCGCCATGCTCGGCATTGCCGGTACGCGGTGGGCCCGTCTGGTTCAGCAAGACCACCACCGGTTTGCCCAGCCATTCCAGTATCTTCATTTCCGCCGGCAGATAGCCCGCGTCTTTCGGATGCTCCGACGAATTGACCAGGTACAGCACTACGTCGGCAGCATCCCTGGCGGTGCGCAGCGCTTGCTGGCTGAGCCAGAATGGACGGTCGCGATAGCGGTCGATCACTTCGCGCAGGAACCAGCCGATGGGATTGCCGGCCTGGCCCAGTCGTTTCAATAGCCGTACCGAGTCGCCGAAGCCCGGCGTATCCCACAGTTGCAGCGCATCGCCTTCGGGCGTGGCCAGCAAGGTGTGCGATTCGGCAAATATCGTGACGTGGGCGGCATCGCGTACTTCGCCGATATCGATGCCCACCAAGGTGCGCGCCAGGGTTGTCTTGCCGTTATTCGTATGCGAAATCAGGGCAAACTGGATCTGCACTGCATCGTCTTGCAGCTGCTTTTCTACATTGACACTCATGCTGTCGCCGATAGTTTCAGCCCGACTCCCGCATCAAGTGGGTGCAGCGCGGGATTAAGCAAATTGACCACGGTGCCCGTAGTCTGATGGAACTGGCAGAACTGCTGCCACAAAGCGACACGCTCCGCGCGGCGGGTATCGTTCTCAGGCACTACACCCGCATGCTCCAGATACGAGGATTCATCGATCAGCACGGCAATGCCGCGCGTGGATGATTGCGCCAGGTAAGTCAGGAAAGCACCGTGGTTTTCCTTTTCCGGCGTGGCCGTCAGGTTGAACAACACGGCCGTGATACTGACTTGCGCATCGTTCAGGTCGGTATCGCGCAGTACCTCCTTCGGCTCTTCGCCATACGAGGTCGACGGGCGCAGCATGACACGTCCCTGCTCGCCAAACAGCATGGTGGCGATCTGCCCCAGACCCTTGTGGCGCGCCTCGTCAACGGTAAAGCTGTAAGGCAACACGCGCAGCAGGCCGCCGGTAGCCACGCCGATGCTGTCATTGAGTTTGCGGAAATACGGCTGATCGAGGTCGAGCGGAAATTTTCTCGCCAGCTGGATGGCGCGCAGATTGCTGATCACAGCCAGGATTACGCGTGGCAACACCACCAGCAGGAAGATCGTCGCCGCATACAGATGCACCCAGCGTGCGCCGCCTTCAGCCGCAGTGGTTTGCGGGAAACGCAGCGCTTCGATCTCGGCCAGCGAAAATCCTTGCAATGGGAATACGGCAATGGCCGGCGCAAACAAGGTCGACAGCAAGCTGTGCACCTGGCCCGCACCGAGGAAAGTGCTTTCCCAGCCAGCCGCATATTGCGACAAGAAGCCGCGCGCATACAAAGAAGCGACGGCGCCGATAGCAAACAGGGCCGCACTCAAATGGATGGTGCGACCGAGGCGAGCGGATGTCAGCTTGCGGCTCAAATGGCCCCATTCAACCGAAAAATTCAGCAAGCCCGTCGCCAGCACATGCGGCAGTTTGCGTGGCATCGACAGTTTGCCCACGCTCAGATGGCGTACCAGGCCGGCCTTGGGCCAACCCAGAGGGTGGGAAGGAATGAACAACCAGATGAACAAACCGATATACACCAGCAAATTCCAGGCGATGATCAGCAGCAGCGGCGCGGACAATAAATCCACGCGGTGCGGATCGGTAATACGATCGAGACCTGCGCCCAGCAGCAAGGCCAGCAAGGGCAAGGTCACCGACAGCGTCTTCATGCCGCTGCCGCGCTTGGTGAATGCGGCAAACGCGGGCGTGCGTTCGGTCAGGCGTTTCAATATCTGTTCGGAGCGCTGCTGCAGGAAATCATCGCCAGTCACATCCGCATGCTTGCCCGAAGCTTGCCACTGGGCCAGTTCGCGGGCACTGCGGCTCGCATACATGCGGTCATCTTCGCTGAGGATTTCCTTTTGCTGATCCGCCATTTCAATAGCGCGTACCAGCACTACGTCTCTCGCAATTAACTCGTTCATGTTGCTCCTGTTTTTGTAGAAAACGACAACTCGACAGGGTAATTGTGACGTACTTTTGCGTTTCAGGCCAACGCATCGTCCGATTTGAGCACGCGATACAGCAAATAGACCAGATAAGACGCGATCCAGAGGGACCACAGTACCGGTGCAAAGGACCGGCTTGCCAGTCCTTGCGGCCAGAAACTCTCGACCAAGCCACACAGCAACACGATGCCAAAAACCAGGCTGGCAGCACGCCGGCGAGCAGGCAGCCAGAACAGGCACACCGCCAGCAGCCACCAGGGAAAGCCCTCGCCTGCTTCTACATCGTTAAAGAAAAATACAATTTTGGTGCACAAGGGCACGAGCACAGCCGAGGAGGCCAGCACACGCAAGGCAATACGATGTGATGCGCTCAATCCCAGTGGACGCAAGGCATCCCATAGCGCCACAAGAATGACGGCGGCGGAAAGCAATACACCCGTCAACACAATGGCGGGATCGGCGTAGACTGCAGCGAAAGGCTGGGACATCATGCCGTCAGTGGCAAACCAGACGATCAATATGCCCGATATCATCAAGATGGTATCGGGACCTGCAGGCGTTTTAAGGAGTTTCAGCTTGGCCAGCATGGCAAATAGCTCCGGGGCGGATGGAATAAGACCATCGTACACAGCCAAGATGAAGACAACATGACGGCTGGAGCAAGCCCTTTTCACCAGACGAAAAAAAACCCCAATCATTGCTGATCGGGGTTTCTCTCTACTACGAATAACAAGCCTGACGATAACCTACTTTCACACTGGTTGCAGCACTATCATCGGCGCAAAGT
>NZ_JBNYXQ010000001.1:0-1804543 GCF_051380735.1 Janthinobacterium longum | reverse complement strand
CTTCGGCACGCTCGCCGTAGGGTCAGCCGCAAATCGTTCCATCAAGATCCTCGCTCGTTTGTTCAGGCGCGCGTCGCCCAGGTCAAGTTGGCCAAATTCCGTCTCGGTCCAAGGTGCCGGTGCTGTCGCCAATTCGTCCACGCAAAAGGCGAGAGTAAACCTGAATCGCGGCGAGTTTACAAGGGGCGCGTTAAGTCATTGAATGTCAACGCATTTTCGCACCGGCTAGGCGGCGGTCTGGACTTGTGTATAACGAGGTGGCTTTTACCACAGCGGCACCTGCGCCAAGAAAGTTGTCAATATGGTAGGCGCGGATCGCACTACCTTTGTCATCTGCGTAGCGAGTTCCCACACCGTCGATATCGACTTTTGCGTGCGCCGGAATGACACTGATATCAACTGCCATGGAATGATTTTCCCTCACTGTTCCGTACTTTCCTTCAACGCTTTGAACATATCTGAATGAGGTGCCGGTTTGCGATGCGACGCGGTCAGGAGCACCTCTTGCATTCCGATGCCATCCACCAATTAACTGGGTCAACGCAATATAACGTCCGTCAGTATCTTTCCCGGTACCTTGCATTGGCACCCCTCTGGCGCTGTACAAAAAATCTTCTTTGTGTTTTTCTTTTAATCCATTGGCTGTAACCAGAGGTCCAGAAAAATCGTTTTCGTCACAAACGTTGTAGCCAGTAATTAAAAATAAATCTTCATACCACGCATCTTTAAGCGTGATATTGAAAGTGGGAGATGTTACACCTGAGGTGGTCACATTCAGTTCGATGGTCCCAGAGTCGCGAGTTTCAAGTGTAAAAATCAATTCTCCACCGGAGTCTGATTTTTCATGGATAATAACGCTATCTGCTGGCCTATTGGTTTTCACACTGAGGGAATGATTGCTTACTTTGGCTCCGTTGGAATGCATGGTCAGGCAAGCTTTGAATTTCAGGCGATATAATATTTTTCCGTCTCTGACTCTTGCATTTGAAGGAATAATTGGCAAGAAATCTGAGAATTTGTTTTTTTTAATTGAAATAGAGCAAACTATGTCATCCACGGTGACTTTGACTTCTGAGCCCGTTACTGAGTTGGTCTTGGCGGTGGCGATAATTGTCTCACTCATGTCACACCTCATCAGCCAGTAATGTCAAGGAAAGCTCGGTCGGCGAAGACGTATAAACCCTTTCGGTCATCCCTTCTTCATCGCTTATGCCTTCCCAGCAGGTTCCGTCAGCAGCGGTAATGCGATATCGCTTGTTGGCAATCGGAGTCTTGCAATCTTTTGCCACCAGACGAAATTGCTCATCAAATGATCCCAAGGAAGTTGAATTCCTTAAATGAGGGTCCAGTGATGGCGCATCCATGCTATCGGGACCCGGCAAGCTGTGGCTTATTGCATGTGCAACGAAAGTGCCGGTCGTGCCCAGTTCGATGCCCTTGGCGCCAAACCGGGCATAGCTGCCGCCGCCGTTGATCACCACTTCCTCTTTGGCGCTGATGGTGATGCGGTTGGCCGTTTGTGTGATGTTGAGCTTGGCAAGGATGTTGACGCTGTCCGTCAGGGCGCGTACGTCGATATCGCCGGCGGCCGCCACCAGGCGCATGCCGGCCTGCTGCACGAAAAGGCGCAATGCCTGGCGCACGCTGGCAAACAGACTGGCGCCGCTGGCAATCGACAGGTCCTGGCCGGTGGTAATGGCCGCATGCTGTTCGCTGGCCAGATGGGTGCTGCCGCGCGTGGTGGCGGCGATGCCGGCCGGACTGGCCAGCACCAGGTGCGGCGCGGCCAGTTGAGGAAAGCCGCCTTTGCCGCCAGCGCCACCCTTGATGCTGTCATTCTGCGCCTTGATGGCGGTGAGCACGTTGGCCTGATCTTCGCCGTCCTGCGTGCCGGCTTGCTTGGCCAGTTGCGCCAGCGCATCCTGCTGCGCATGGGCGGTGTTCAGGCGCAGCTGGGTCTCGCCCATGTCCTTGCTGTGCGAGGCACCGTTGGGCCGCGCTTCGGTAGTGATCAGCATGCCTTTGTTGGCGCGCGCCACGCCCCAGGCGTTGGTCGCCAGCTCCCAGCCTTCGCCGCGCGCGTCCATGCGCCCTTCTGACGTTTCAATGCGGGTGATGCTGCCCAGAGAGAGCTGGCTGTGTTGATGGTCGCTTTTGAGCTGGGCCTGCAGCGCGCCTTTGGTGTCGTCGAGCACCAGGTGGTTGCTGCCGCCGTCGCCGCCGGCGCCCAGTTCGCGGCTGCGCATGCCCGCCAGCGCGCGCTGCGCCGGCAAATGCCAGGGTGGCATCTGCTCGCGGTTGTAGACGACGCCCACGACGATGGGCCGGTCGATGTTGCCGTCGAGGAACTGCACCACCACCTCCTGGCCCACCCGCAGCAAACACATTTGACCGAAGTACTGGCCGGCCATCGGCATCATGACCCTTATCCAGGGCGAACTGGCCTGGTCGAAGGTACCGAGCCGATCCCAGTGAAATTGCAGTTTGATACGCGCCAGTTCGTCGGTATAAATATCCTCGCCGGGTGGGCCGACCACGAGCGCCGTCTGTACGCCGGGATGGGGGCATGGCGCGCTGTTGTGGTGGCGCCCCGGTCGCCAGCGCAGATCGCGGCGGACGCACACCATGCTATTGCTGTATTCGGATTTGGCGTGCGGGCCGGCCGGGTAGTTGTTGCTGGCGGCATGCTCGACTGAGACGATCAGATAATCGCGCCCGGCGATGGCCGGCTTGATGTCCTGGCCGCGCGCCGGCGCTTTGGCGTCGCCGCTGAAGTGGCCGCCCAGTTTGAAACTGCGGCCCGGCTGCGCGGCGCGGTCGTTGCCGCTGGCCTCGAAATACTGGGTGTGCCGGTCGCGTTCTTCCATGCGGCGCTGCGCCAGCAGCTCGCCGGCGCGCAGATCCGGGTAGCCGTAGGCGCCCGTGTTTTCATAAAGTTCATGCGCGTCTACCTCGCCCTGCCGGTTCAGCGAACTGCCGCTGACCAGCTGCGGACGCGGGCTTTTATAGTTGAAACTGGCCAGTGTGAGCTTGCCGGAACCGAGTTGGCGCACCGCCTGCCACGCATGCAGGCCATCGGCTTCTTGCGAGCCGGCCTGGGCCCGAAAGGGCATCACGTCCCCCGGCGCGCTGGCATGGGCGTCGTCAATCGGTTCGGCCAGGGTGGAGTCGTCGGCGAGTATCAGGGTATGACCATCAAAGCGATGCTCGTAATGGTAGTACAGGCTGGCGTCTTCCCAGCGCCGGTGCAGATGGTTGTAGTCGCTCTCGTTATACTGGTTGGCGCAAGTAATTTTTTTGTCGTCGCAAGCGGGACTCAGGCGGGTCTGCCAGTCGCGCTGGCGGTAGTGGGCGAAGGTGGTCTCGGTCAGTTCGATCACGCTGCGATGGTGGAACGAGGCGTTGTCCTGGCGCAGCCTGGCAAAGGCCAGCCACGGCGACAGCACCATTCGATAGTATGCGAAGCCGCCATCGGTACGGACAAAACGGAAGCTGCCGACATAGCCGTTCATGTGGCGCAGGGTGCCGTTTTCGCGCACCAGCGCAATCGTGACCATTTTGCCCATCATGCTTTTGAGGGGGATGCGGGCATCGTCCGACAGCACTTCGGCCTCGATGCGAAAGTCGCGCGACAGCTCTTCGCGCATCGTGATTCTGTTGACCAGCATGACGGTATTGGCCGGGCCGTCCTGCTGCGGAAAGTCCATGCGCATCAGCCGCCTGGCCTGTGATTGCTGGCTGAAGGCGGACAGCGCGGCCTTGGCGGCGTCGATAATATTGCTGGTCATGCGGCCTCCTTCAACTTTAATAAATAGCCGGCCGAGTCCCTGGCGACTGTGCCATCGCGACGCGGCATAAAGGCGTCCCAGTTCAGGCGCCGCGCCGCGCCGGGTTTGCTGGTCAATACCAGGCGCCGCACGCACGAAGGCCGGAACAGGACGCGCACCTCGAATTGCAGATGCCGCAGGCCGAACATCGCCACCCTGTGCGCCAGCGCGGTGGCGGTACTTGCGCGAGGCATAAAGCGTTCGGCATCAAGCTGGTCGAGCGGGCCGATATTGAGCCGCACGCGCAGGTCCCTGCGCCGCAGCCTGCCGCCCAGCGACGCGCCGGCACCGAGCCGGGCAACGGCGCCACCGAGCTTGCTGCGCTGGCTTGCCGGAATGGGATCCCAGGCTTCGACGAACGGTTCGAGCGCGACCGGCACGCCGAAGTGATGTGTCAGCACGCGTGACACCGAACTTCCCGCCACCGGCCGGCTACGCAAGGTGGCGGCGTGGAAGCCCGCCATATTGCAGGCGGAGTCGCTCGCGCCGCCGGGCAGCGTGTCGCGGCTCAGCCCTGCCAGCGCCATCAGCAGAGGCAACTGCCGGTCGTCGCCACCCATGTCGATGCCGTGCTCCAAACGGTATTTCCCCCAGGCCTGGAAAAACATGGCCACCAGGCGCTGCGACAGCAGGTCGATAAATGCGCGCGCGCTGTCGTCACCATCGCGGCGCTGCGCGTCGGCGATCCGTTCCGTGCGATGCAAAGGGAGGCCACCGTACACGCCCGACAGGCCCAAAAACGCTGGCGTGATGGATAGTGCCGCGTCCGGCGCGTCGCGCATGGCGTTATCGGCAGGGCAGGCCGACAGCGCCTCGATCTGGCTGGCCGAAAAACCCAGCGACAGGCTGTTCCGGAAGCGCAGCATCTGGAACAGCGCATGTTTGTCATCCGGCGCAAGACCGGCCGTGCGCAGCCAGCGCACCAGGATGCGCACGGCCTGCACGAACTGGTAGCGCTGCGGCGCGTCCAGCAGGCCCTGGATCACGCTAACGTCTGGTAGCCGCTTCTGGGTTTGCATCGGATAAGCTCCTTGCCGGATTGTCGGGACAGCACGACCAGTTCGATAAAGCTGTTGACCTGTACGTACAGGCCCAGGAACTGGTCGATGACCTGCACGAACAGCAGCAAGCCGCTGCCCACAAAAGCGTCTTCGTCGAGCGTGATGCGCATTTCGGTGCCGTGCACCAGCGCGGTGCCATGCCGGTGCCGCATCCAGGCCACCGTGTCCGCCGGCTGCAAGCCGGTGATACCGTCGATCTGGCGCCGCGAAATCGGTGACTGCTGCAGGTCGTGCAGAGCCAGCATTTCACGCAAGGCCGGCAGTCCGCCTTGCGACAGTGCGCAGTGATTCACCGTCAGGTGGGAAATCAAACGCCATTGCCCGCTGCCTTTGGTAAAACGGCAACTGCGGCTCGGCCGGCGCAGCAGGTGCACCAAATAGCTGTCGGCGTCGCGCAGCGGCGTAAGGTCGCCGCCAGCCTGGCCGTATTTCAGCGCATGCGGCAAGTCGCGGTTGGTGCAGGTCAGGGCAATCGACAGGCTGGTTTTTTCCACCACCATGGGATTGAAATCGCCATCGATCACGGTGATGCGTTTTTCATGGCCGGGGCTGAGGGCGGCCAGGCAGGCGTCATCGCGCAGCACCCAGTATTGCCCCTTTTTCTCGCCGGTCGCCTCGCCATGGCGCAGCGAATAAAACGGCCGCAATTCGGTCACCACTTCGTTCTGTCCGCGCCGGCGCACCATCCTGACCGAGTCGATCGAGTAGATCTCGAACGAGGAGGCGTGCGCGGCATCGGCCACCACCGCATAGTCGGCGGCGAACTGCGTGACAGAGATGGGCTGGCCCGGCCTTTGGCACAGGTTGACCACCGGGCTGCAACCGAGCAGCAAATTGGCCACCGACAGGCTGGCCAGCATGCGCGCGCGGGACGAGTCGGGCCGCATTCCGTCCAGGGCCACATGCAGCGTGAAGCGGCGGCATCCTGGCGGCAGCAGCGCACGCACGGGCGCCAGGTCGATATCGAAAAAATTGAATTTTTCGGGGAAAACGAAATACTCGCTGAGCACCCGGTAAGCCACAGGCGAACGCGCGTCAAACGGAATCAAGGCTTCGTCTTCGGCAAAACCAACCGGCAGCAATGGCAAGCCTGGCAACGCCACCCAGCGTCCCGGCTCGGCTTCCACATGGGCGCACACGGCGCGCATGAACAGGACGTCGCGCAGGGCCGCGCAAAACGAGGGTTCGCCATCGATGAACACGCGCAGGCTAGGCAGGCTGGCCGGCATGGCGCCGTCGATAACGATGCTCACGCCAGCGCTGGCGGAAGGAGGCAGGGCGACGCCGGAGGGAGCGCGCAGCACAGCATCAAAACGGGCGGCGGACAAGCTGACCGGCGCGAGCGTAATGTCGTAGGCGGTCCTGAAACAGCAGCGTACGCCGTTGACAGTGCCACTATCCATCTCGGTGCCGCGCGCGATGGTCAGCAGCGGCGCCTCGCCCGCCGACCTGACGGCAGGGTAAGTGGCGCGAGCGATGGAACAGGAAGGGAAGGGCCGCAAGTAGTGCGGAAACAGGGTTTCCAGCAGCGCTTCGGTCAGTTCCGGGTAGCTGTCGTCAAGCCGCTTGGCCACGCGCGCCGACAGCAACGCGACCGACTGTATCAGTTGTTCGACATGCGGGTCCGGGCAGGTATCGTCACCGAGCTGCAAGGCGCCGCCGACCCTGGGATAGCGCTCATGAAATTCGCGGCCGAGACGGCGCAAGGCCACCAGTTCACGCTCGAAATACGGCAGCAGATCGTCCATCGGCCTCTCCTTGCGCGCCACGGACAACCGCCGTGCGCAGATGAGCCAGTATCGGCCTTGCAATGGCAAATATATTGCGATTACGCAACATTAGTGGCCGGGCGCAGCGTCACACTCCCTCGACCATCAATGTATTTTTATGGAGAAAACATGAGCATTGCCTTGAAAGTCTTGTGGGCTGAAGGTCTGACGCTCGATGCACAGCATTTCCAGCAACTGGACCTGTATCACGAGGCGCATTTGCGCCATATCGCCGCCGCCATCAATCCCTGCGCCTGGGGCGTGCAGTTCGCCCGCTGGGATCTCGATTGCGTGACCAGCAACACCTTGCAGGCGCAGGCGCTGACGCTGATTTTCAGGGACGGGGAAGTCTGTCAGGCGCCGCTGGCCGATGAACTGCCGCTGGCGGTCGACCTGGGCCAGTTGCCTGCGGACGAGCACAGCTTTGTGTTTTATGCGGCGCTGCCCGCGTTCAAGGCACACGGTGGCAATCTGGCCACTGATGCAGTGAGCTGTGATACCAGCCGCTACGTGCCCTTCGACGCGCAAACGCAGGACCTCTACACCGATGCGCTGAGCAGCAACGTTTCCTACCTGCGGAAAAAACTGCGGCTGCTGTCGCATCTCGATGTGCGCGATGCCCATGACTGCATCCCGGTCGTCAAGCTGCGCCGCAAGGACGACGGCCGGTTTGAAATCGACCCGACCTTCATGGCGCCCAGCCTGTCGGTCGAGGTTGATCCTGCCATGCGCGACATGTTGCGCAGCCTGCTCGGCAAGCTGAGCGCGAAAGCCGAGGCGCTGTATCGTTTGCAACGCCAGCCACGGGGAAACGCCATCGAGGCGCACAGCGGCGACGTGACCTCGTTCTGGATGCTCGGCACCGTCAGCGCCGCGCATGCCTCGCTGGCGCACTGCGCCAGGTCAGGCCACTGCCATCCGCAGCAGCTGTTCGAGAAAATGACGGCGCTCGCTGGCGAGCTGATGGCTTTTTCACGGCAATATGCGGTAGCGCAGCTGCCTGTCTACCACCATGAGCATCCGGCGCCCGGCTTCGACGCCTTGAACACCATTATCGGTGAGTTGCTCGATACAGTGGTGTCGTCACGCTACGTCGTCATTCCCCTGGACTTCGACAAGGAACGTGGTCCGTACTACCAGGGCAAAATCGCCGCCACGCTGACGGAACGCAAGGCGGGCCTTTACCTGGCCGTTTCCGCCCATATGCCCGCGCTCAACCTGGTCGCGGAAGTGCCGCGCCAGTTGAAGATCGCCTCGCCGCATGATATCGAGGCCTTGATCCGCAGCGCCTTGCCCGGATTGCAACTGGTGCACATGGCGCAGGTACCGATGGAGGTGCCGGTTCGTCCGAACGCCTATTATTTCTCGATTGACAGCCGTGGCGAACTGTACGAAGCCATGATGAAGTCGCAGGCGATCGCCATCTATGCGCCCAGCACCTTCACCGACCTGCGCCTTGAACTATTCGCCATCATGCATCATTGACGATGTTCAGCAGCTTGATGCGCGCCACCACCTGCCCATGGTCCGACGCCTGCGGCAGCGCCTGCAGCAAGTGGTCGTTCACATACAGCACGTCCTGCACGGCGCCGATGGCGCGTGGCGAGGCGGGGTGGAAGTGTTCGGAGACGAGGATATGGTCGATCGTCATGTACATGCTGTCATGTACATTGGTATAGCCCACATGGCGCAGATAGTCCTGGCGCAGCTGGATGGCGTTGCAGTCGTACAGGCGCTCGCGCATTTCCGGCAGGTCGGCGCCCGGCTCGCACGGTGCGCCGGCGCCCATCACGATGGAGGTGGTGACGGCGCTGGCGATATCGTTGAAGTCGCCCAGCACGATACAGGGCCGGCCGCTGGTGCCCAGGTCGCTGACCAGCACGCGCAGCGCCACCGCTTCGGCGCCGCGCCGCTGCAGCGAGCGCAAATTGGCCAGCGCATAGCTGCGCGCATCGGCGCCCTCGCCATGGCGGTAGTCGGGCCGGCGCGACTTCAGATGCACCACCAGCACGTCGGTGATCTGCCCGCATGGCAAGATCACCTGCGCATGCAGCGGCGGGCGGGCAAAGCGCGACAGGGTGGCGTCTTCCGGGTGGCCTTCGGCCGGCATCGCCACGCCGGCGGGAAAGTCGGCATACGCCACGCTGGGGCCGGCCAGCGGCAGGCGCGATACCAGCGCCACGGTCGGCAGCAGGCGTTGCGGGCCGTCCGGCGAGTCGTAGCCGGCTTGCACGGCGTCGCGGTAGTGGCGCGTGCGCGAGAGCACGTCGCGCAGGGCGGCCTGCGAGAACACTTCCTGGAAACCGATCACGTCGGCGTCCAGCAGATCGATCTGGCGCGCCGTCCATTCCGCCTTGGCGTCGTATTCTTCAAGGCTTAACGGGGCCAGGTTGTCATACAGCCTGGCGCCCGGCGGAGCAAGATTGCAGACATTGAAGGTGGCAAAGCGTATTTCTTGCTGCATAATTAGCACTCCTCACTGAATGATCAGCGTATCACGCATGGCTAAAAAAGAGCATATTTCAGAAACCCAGGCGACGCAGCTGCTGCGCAAGCACCAGGTCGCCTTTGACGAATGTCCGTATCCGTATGAAGAACACGGCGGCACCAGCGTCTCGGCGCGCGAACTTGGCGTGCCAGAACACGAGGTGATCAAGACCCTGGTGATGCAGGACGAGGCGGCCAAGCCGCTGATCGTGCTGATGCATGGCGACTGCAAGGTATCGACCAAGAACCTGGCGCGCGCCATCGGCTGCAAGTCGGTAGAGCCTTGCAAGCCCGAAGTGGCGCAGCGCCATTCCGGCTACATGATAGGCGGCACTTCGCCGTTCGGCACCAAAAAAGCCATGCCCGTCTACGTGGAAGAAAGCATCCTGGCCTTGCCGCGCATCTATATCAATGGCGGGCGGCGCGGTTTTCTCGTCGCGCTGGCGCCACAGGTGCTGCTCGACGTACTCAAGGCCAAGGCGGTGCATTGCGCCTTGCACGATTAAGGAAATCCACGAGCGCCCTGTGCATGCTCCAGGCGCTCGTGTATATTCTGCTGCGCCAGCCTGGAGGCCGGTAGCAATCACATAACAAAGGGAAGAAATGAATCCAGTAATCACAACCTTGGCGATGACAGTGGCCGCTTACTTGCTCGGCTCGATCTCGTTCGCCGTGGTGATGAGCAAGGTGTATGGCATTGCCGATCCGCGTACCTATGGCTCGAAGAATCCGGGCGCCACCAACGTGCTGCGCAGTGGCAACAAGGGCGCCGCCATCATGACCTTGCTGGGTGACGGCGCCAAGGGCTGGCTGGCGGTGTTCCTGGCCGACCGGTTTGCGGCTGACCTGGGCGTGGGCGACACCGCCGTGGCGCTGGTCGCCATCGCGGTATTTTTAGGCCATCTGTGGCCTGTATTCTTCCGCTTTATCGGCGGCAAGGGCGTCGCCACGGCGCTGGGCGTGCTGCTGGGCATTAATCCCTGGCTGGGCCTGGCGACATTGGCCACCTGGCTGATTATCGCCTTTGCCTTTCGCTACTCCTCGCTGGCGGCGCTGGTGGCGGCCCTGTTCGCGCCGTTCTACTACGGCCTGCTGTTTGGCGTCGATGCGATTTTGCTCTCGGTGGTGATCATGAGCGTGTTGTTGGCCTACCGCCACAGCCAGAACATCGCCAACTTGCTTGCGGGCAAGGAAAGCCGGATAGGCGCGAAAAAAGACGCGGCAAAAGCGGCGGGCAGCAAGAAAAAGTAAAATCAGGGGACTTCCACTGACTTACCACTCACTTGCAAAGGGTTCACCATGTCCGTTACCCCCATCCGTATCGACTTCGTCTCCGATGTCTCCTGCCCCTGGTGCGTGATCGGCCTCAAATCCCTGGAGCAGGCGCTGTCCACCCTGCAAGACACGGTGGCTGCCGAAATCCATTTTCAGCCGTTCGAACTGAACGTCAACATGGGCCCCGAAGGCCAGGACATCGGCGAACATATCGCCGAAAAATATGGTTCCACGCCGGAACAGATGGCGCAATCGCGCGAAGCGATACGCGCGCGTGGCGAGTCGCTCGGCTTTACCTTTTCGATGGACAAGCGCGGCCGCATCTACAACACCTTTGACGCGCACCGTCTGCTGCACTGGGCCGAACTGGCCGGGCGCCAGCGCGAATTGAAAATGGCCCTGTTCGACGCCTATTTCACGCAGGGCCAGGACCCATCCTCGCACGAGGTGCTGGTCAAGGCCGCCGACGATGCAGGCCTCGATCCGGACACGGCACTGGAGATACTGACGACCGGCAAGTATGCCGACGAGGTGCGTGCGCGTGAAAAGTTCTACCAGCAAAACGGCATCAGCTCGGTGCCTGCCATTATCATCAACGAACGCCACCTGATCTCCGGTGGCCAGCCACCGGAAGTGTTCGAACAGGCCTTGCGCCAGATCATCACGCAAGAGTAAGTTGCACCAGTGCACCAATGGCGCGCGCCGTTCCTTGATATTCAGGCTACACTTCCATTTCACCGGAGGATAGCCGAATGCCTACAGCAAGCTGGAATGGCGCCGTTATTGCGCAAGCGAGCAGCGATCAGGTACAGATCGTTGAAAACAATGTGTATTTCCCTCTGTCTGCCGTCAGCCAGGATTACCTGCGTGCCAGCGGCCACCAGACGACTTGCCCCTGGAAGGGCATCGCCAGCTATTACGACCTGGTCGTCGATGGCAAGGTGAACGAGAACGCGGCCTGGTATTACCCCGAACCCAAGGCGGAAGCCCGGCAGATCGCCGGCCATGTCGCCTTCTGGCGCGGCGTGGTAGTCGAGCGCTGACCAGCAATCCTTCTTTTTACTTCGAAAGCAGACGATGGATCTACGCCTCGCCGTGTATCAACTCGCCTCGGCCAATCAGCTCGATGCCGCGCAAACCCGGCAACTGCAGGAACTGGCCGGCTTCGGGCACGAGCCCAAAGGACTGTCCTGGTGGCTGCCGCGTGGCGTGGCCGTACTGGGCGCTGCCTTGCTGGGCCTGGGACTGATCTTCTGGATCGCCGCCAACTGGGCAGATTTTGGCCGCACTGGCCGCTTCGCCCTGATCCAGGGGATTTTCATTGCCTCCTGCCTGGGTGCTTTTGTGGCGCCGGCCGCACGCGCGCCGCTGCTGCTGATTGCCATGCTGGCCATCGGCGGCCTGTTCGCCTATTTTGGCCAGACCTACCAGACCGGCGCGGACCCGTGGCAGTTGTTTGCCGTCTGGGCCGCGCTGGCGCTGCCGCTGTGCCTGGTGGCGCGCAGCGATGTGCTGTGGACGCCGTGGATGCTGGTGCTGGCCACCGGCGTCACCTTGTGGATACAGGCCCATGCGCAGCGCAGCTGGCGCATTGAACCCGGAGACCTGGGCATTTATTTCACCGGCTGGCTGGCGCTGCTGCTGGCCTGTGCCTTCGTCTCGCCGCTGCTGGCGCGCTGGACGGGTGCAAAAGCGTGGCCGCTGCGCCTGGGCCTGCTGCTGACCGTGATCATGGTCACCGGTTCGGGCATGGCGGCGTTGTTCAACAGCACCATAGCCTCGCCTTACTGGGCCGGCCTGGCCCTGCTGCTGGTGGCGGCAGCGCTGTTGCTGCTGCCGCAGTTTTTTGATGTGTTTGGCCTCAGTGCCGTGGCGCTGGGCATCAATACCCTGCTTATTTCCGGCATGGTGTCGCGCATGGTCGACGACATGAAGGGCAACGAGATCGGCATCCTGCTGATGATAGGCCTGGTGGCGGCCGCGCTGCTGGCCCTGACGGTGCAGGGTATTTTGTGGCGTTCGCGCCGGGAGGCGCCATGAGCACCGTGAAAGTCACGCCACTGGGCGACCTGGTCCGCGACGCCGTCCAGGCGGGCGTACTGCCTGCCAATGTTGCGCTGCCTGTACAGGATGTGCGGCCCTGGCCGGTGGTGCTGATGACGGCGCTGGGCGCCTGGCTGGCGGCCTTGCCGCTGGTACTGGCGCTCGGTTTCATGCTGGGCAGTTTCCTGGAAAAAGGCGGTGGTACTTATGTCGTGGCGCTTCTGGCGCTGGGCCTGGCCGTCATGCTGATCCGTCCACGCGGCGTGTCGCTGTTTGTCGAGCAAATCGGCGTGCCCTGCCTGCTGGTCGGCGGGGGCCTGCTGGGCTATGCCCTGTTCCGCGACATGGACAATCAGCTCGCTGCGGTGGCGCTGGGCGCTGTCTGCCTGGCGTTTGCCGCCATCTTGCCGCGCGACTGGCTGCGTGTACTGCTGGGCCTGGTCGCCTGCGGCTTGCTGGCGGTGGGCAGCGTCGGCAGCCAGTACCTGTGGTCCTACGACAGCGATGCGGCCACCCTCTACCTGGCGTGGCTGCTGGCGCTCGGTGTGTGGCTGGGCGCGCACTGGTTGCAGAAAAGCACCTTTGATGACGGCAAGGGCGCCGCAGTTGCCGGCTACATCGAATCGGTCTCTACCGGATGGGTGCTGGCCATCCTGCTGGGCCTGGCCAGCTGGTCGGGCAAAACTTTCCTGCTCAGCGCCAGCGTGGGCGACGGCCTGGGCGACGACATGGCCAATGCGCTGAACCGCCATGGCAGCAGCTGGTATGCGCAATGGCTGCCTTTCCTGTCGGTGCTGCTTGCCGTGGCGGCGGCCGCCTGGATGCTGCGTTGCTGGCCGTCGCTGCGCCAGTTGCCGGCGGCCGGCGTGGCACTGGTGCTGACGGGATTGGCATGGTTCCTGCCAGGGCTGGGTCCGGTAATGCTGATACTGGCGTTTTGCGTCAGCAGCGCCCGCCTGCGCGTGGCCGTCGCCGCCGGCGTGGCAGCGGCCTGGATTATCGGCAGTTTCTATTATCTGCTGGCCTGGCCACTGGCCAGCAAGGCGCTGGTGCTGGCAGCCGCGGGCCTGGTGCTGGGCCTGATGTCGGTGCTGGCAGCGCGCGGCGCCATCTTGCCCGCCACTGGTGATCTCGGCACGCAGCCAAGCAAGCCTGGCCGCAAGGCGCAGCTCGGCATGCTGGCGGGGCTGCTGCTGGTGCTGGTGGTAGGCAATGGCGCCATCTGGCAAAAAGAGCAGCTGATCGCCAACGGCGCGCCGGTACTGGTTGCGCTGGAACCGGTAGACCCCCGGTCGCTGATGCAGGGCGACTACATGACTCTCAATTTCCTGAGCATCAGTGCCCTTAATGAGCTGTCAGGCTTCGACGAGTCCGGCAAACGTCCCCATGTGGTGCTGACGCGCGATGAGCGCGGCGTGGCCAGCGTCAAGCGCGTCGATGACGGCACGCCGCTGGCGCCCGGTGAATACCGGATGCAACTGACGCGCAAGGCTGGCCGCTGGACCCTGGTGAGCGACGCCTGGTTTTTCAAGGAAGGCGAGGGCGAACATTTCGGCAAGGCACGCTACGGCGAGTTCCGCGTGATGCCGGACGGGCGCGCCTTGCTGGTCGGCATGCGCGACGAAAACCTCGCGCCGCTGTAGCGAAAAGCATGGAGGCAGGCTCGGCCGTACTGTAAAATTGCCCGATGGATAATATTACACATTCGGTGATCGGCCTGGGCGTCGGTGAGCTGCTGCACCGCAGCTTGCCGCCCGAGCCGCAGGAAGCCCCCCAGCGCACGCGGCGCGCCCTGTTTCTGTTTGCCGCTTGGTTCGCCAGCAATGCACCAGACCTGGACCTGTTCCTGACCCGGCTGATGCCCCGCCCCTTCGGCTACATGCTGCAGCACCGTGGCCATACCCATACCCTGCTGCTGGCGATACCGCAAGCCTTGCTGGTGCTGGCCCTGCTGTGGCTGCTATGGCCCGCTGCGCGCCGGCTGCTGAAAACCAGCCAGCCGGCACGCATCGGCCTGGCGCTGTGCTTGCTGCTGGGCTTGGGCTTGCACATGGGCATGGATTTCCTGAATTCTTACGGCCTGCATCCGTTTTACCCGTTCGACAACCGCTGGCTGTATGGCGACATGGTATTTATCGTCGAGCCGATGTTCTGGGTGCTGCTGGGCGTGCCCGTGATGATGTCCCTGCGCAGCAGAGCGCTGAAAGGCTTGCTGCTGGCTGGCCTGGCGGCGGCCCTGTGTTTCTTTGCCTATAAAAATTACCTGGCGCCGCTGGCGCTGGGCGTGCTGCTGGCGCTGGGCGCGATGATGGCAGTCGTGCAAGGGCGCGCCGGCGTGCGGGGAAAAGGTGCTTTGCTGCTGGGCTTTGCGCTGTCTGCCACCTTTATCGGCATGCAGGGCACGGCCTCCGCGCTGGGCCGCGCCAGGGTCGAGGCCGCCTTGCAGCACATCGATCCGGGCACCCGCGTGTGGGACGTGGCCATGACGGCTTTCCCCAGCCACCCGCTGTGCTGGACCTATGTTTCGCTCGACAGCAAGACCGATGCCAAGGCGGACGCCTATACGCTACGGCGCGGCACCATGAGCCTGCTGCCGGTCAGCCTGGCGCCGGCAGCCTGTCCGGCCGGCCTGGCCGAACCCGGTGATGGCGGTGGTAAGCTGGCGCCAGGCATTGCCGTCTCGGCGCAAGCCACCGGTAGCCTGGCGGCCCTGCGCGCGCTGCAATCGACCAATTGCCACGCCGACGCCTGGCTGCGCTTTGGCCGCATGCCCAAACTGAGCGGGAGCAGCCTCACCGATGTGCGCTTCAACCCGGACATGCAGGACAATTTCACCACGGTGCAGCTGGAACAATTCAGCGGCCAGCCTTGTCCAGGCCATGTGCCGGGCTGGGAGCGGCCGCGCGCCGACATGCTGGGTTTGCCAGAAGGAAAATAACTCGTGGAAGAACAGCACGCCCTGCCGTATTTGCGCGAAACGCTGCTGTTTCTCGCCCTGGCCGGCATCTTCATTCCGCTATTGCAGCGCCTGAAAGTCAATCAGGTACTGGGATTTCTCGCCGTTGGCGCGCTGTTCGGGCCGTTCGGCTTCGGTTTGTGGGCCGCTGACTTCACCTGGCTCAAATATTTTTCCTTTGTGCGTGCCGAGCAGGTCAGCGGCCTGGCCGAGCTGGGCGTGATGTTTCTGATGTTCATGATCGGCCTGGAACTGTCCACCGAACGGCTGTGGGCGCTGCGGCGCTGGGTGTTTGGCGCCGGCGTGGGGCAGGTGGCCGTGAGCGCCTGCCTGATCGGCGCGGTGGCGTATTATTTTGGCCTGTCGCTGGAAGCGGCCATCGTGCTGGGACTGGTGCTGTCGCTGTCGTCGACCGCCGTCGTGATGCAGTTGCTGACCGAGCAGCGTGCGCTGCAGACTCCAAGCGGCCAGGCCGGCTTTTCCATCCTGATGTTCCAGGACCTGATGGTGGTGCCGCTGTTTATCCTGATCGATGTATTCGCCAGCGGGCGCAGCGACGACCTGGCTGCTCTGCTCGGCTTCGCTGCCCTGAAGTCGATCGGCGCCATTTTGCTGATCTATCTGCTGGGGCGGCGCGTGATCCGCCCGTTGTTCCAGTTTTTTGTCGGCAAGCGCCAGCCCGACGTGTTCATGGCACTGACCTTGCTCAGCACCCTCGGCATTGCCGGGCTGACCTACCTGGCCGGTTTGTCGATGGCGCTCGGCGCCTTGCTGGCTGGCCTGCTGCTGGCAGAGACTGAGTTTCGCCATGAAGTGGAGGTGATTATCGAGCCGTTCAAGGGCCTGCTGATGGGGCTGTTTTTCATGTCGGTCGGCATGCAGATCGATGTGCGCGAAATCATCCGCTCGCCCATCTGGATACCGCTGGCCGTGCTGTGCCTGTTTGCCGTCAAGACCCTGGTGATCGCCGTGATCTTCCGCCTCGGCCGCTTTCCCTGGGGCCGTGCGGTGGCCTCGGGCGTGCTGCTGGGGCAGGGCGGTGAGTTCGCCTTTATCGTTGTCGCCTATGCGTTGGGCAAGCGGCTGGTCGCGCCCGAAGCGGCGCAGTTCGTGATGCTGGTGGTGGGCCTGAGCCTGTTCGCCACGCCGGCGCTGGCGAAAGCGGCGCGCGGCCTGGGCGACTGGTGGGACAAGCGCCACCATCACCAGCTGGCCGACCTCGATGCCGGCGCCGCGCCGCCGGCGGGCAGTGTCATTATCGCCGGCTTCGGCAGGGTGGGCCAGTTGCTGGCCAGGGTGCTGACCGAGCAGGACATCAGCTACGTGGCGATCGAGAACGATGCGCGCCTGGTCACTAGCCTGCATCCGCGCGGCTTTGCCGTCTATTTTGGCGACGCCTCGCGCGCCGAGCTGCTGCAGAAAGTCCATGCCGACCGTGCCGGCGCGGTGGTGCTGACGATGGACCATCCGGCCTCGGTGCTGCACGCGGTGCGCTCGATACGGCGCGCCTACCCGCAACTGCCCGTGTATGCGCGCGCCCGCGACGAAGCGCACGCGCTGGCGCTGGTGCAGGCCGGCGCCACCCTGGTCGTACCCGAGGCGCTGGAAGCTGCGCTGCAACTGACGGCCACCGTGCTGCAGACCATCGGCGTGAGCGAGGCGCGCGCGTTTGACATCGTGCAGGCGGAAAGGGATCGCCGCAACGCCGTGCTGCTGGACCAGCAGCCATAGCGTGTCGCCATTTTGGCGCGATAATCTATACAATCATTAGCATATGAGCACAATACCAGCATGAAGGCGGCACCCCTGACACCGCAGCAGCGCTCCGCGCAGGAAGCGCAGAAACGATACGGCAAGCCCGAGGCGGGCTGGCGCGCGCGCATGTATGGCGTTATTTTCGAGGCAGAAACGCAGGCCGGGCGCGCCTTCGACCTGGTGCTGATCGTTGCTATTCTGATCAGCGTGACGGTGGTGGTGCTGAGCAGTGTCGCCTCGGTGGCGGCCCGCTACGGCCAGTGGCTGGTGGGGCTGGAATGGTTTTTCACCTTTCTGTTCACGATTGAATACCTGGCGCGCCTGTCGTGCCTGCAGCATCCGGTGCGCTACGCGCGCAGTTTTTTCGGCATCATCGATTTGCTGGCCATCGTGCCGACCTATATCGGCCTGCTGCTGCCGGGCGCCCATGTGCTGATCGATGTGCGCATCCTGCGCCTGCTGCGCATGTTCCGCATCCTCAAGCTGACGTCGTATGTGCATGAATACACGATGCTGGGCCGGGCCTTGCTGGCCAGCCGGCGCAAGATCCTGATTTTTCTGTCGGTCGTGATGATGGTGGTGTTTTTGCTGGGCACCGTGATGTATGTGGTGGAAGGGCCGCACAACGGTTTCAGCAGCATCCCCACCTCGATCTACTGGGCCATCAGCACCATGACCACGGTGGGCTTTGGCGATATCACGCCGAAGACCGATATCGGGCGCACCATCGCCTCGATGATGATGCTGCTCGGCTGGGGCATACTGGCCGTGCCGACCGGCATCATCAGCGCGGAAATGACGGTGCAGCGCGGCGGCCGCCAGCAGGCTGGCCGCCGCTGTCCGGGCTGTGGCGAGCGCGATATCGATGACGACGCCAATTTCTGCAAGCACTGCGGCGATTCCCTGCCCATACCATGAAGCACGACGCCTCACCAACATAACAATAAGGAAGGCTCCCATGATTCCAGTACGCCTGATCGCGACAGGCAAGGCCGTGCCGTCGCATAGCGTGACGTCCGACAGCCTGGACCGAAAACTTGGCCATCCGCCCGGCTACACCTTGCAAAAAAGCGGCGTGTTGTCGCGCTTCGTGGCCGCACCCGACGAATCGCAAAGCCAGCTGGGCGCGGCCGCCCTGCTTGACGCGCTGAAGAACGCCGGCCTGCAGCCGGGTGACGTTGATCTGTTGATTGGCGCCTGCGGCGTGCCCGAACAAGCCTTGCCGAACACGGCCTGTTTTATCGCCCTGCACGCGGGCCTGCCAGCCGGCACGCCCGCCTTCGACATCAACGCCAGTTGCCTCAGTTTCATGGCGGCCTTGCGCGTGGCCGCCTCGATGCTGGCCGACGGTGGCTACAAGCACATTGCGATTGTCTCGTCCGATCTCGCCTCGCGTGGGGTCGACTGGAGCGAACCGGAAGCATCGATGATCTTCGGCGACGGCGCCGCCGCCGTCATCGTCGAGCGCGGCGACGGCACGGCCGGCATTGTCGCGTACAAGATGGCGACGTATCCGGAAGGGCGGCGCTACTGCGAAATTCGCGGTGGCGGCACCGAGCGCAATCCGCGCAATGGCAGCGAACCGGGAGACTACCTGTTTCGCATGGACGGCAAGGCCGTGTTCCGCCTGGCCGTCAAGGTCATGCCGGCTTTTCTCGACCAGCTGGTGGCCGAATCCGGTGCCGGCCTCGATCGCATCGACGTGGTGGTGCCGCACCAGGCCAGTCCGCTGGGCCTGGCGCATGCTGCGCGCATCCTCGATGTGCCCGATGCTAAAATCATCAAGATCTTCGAGACCCATGGCAACCAGGTGGCGGCCTCGCTGCCCACCGCGTTGCACGAGGCCGTGATGACGGGCCGGGCAGTGCCGGGCCAGCGCCTGCTGATGATGGGCACGGCCGCCGGGCTGACCATCGGCGGCATGATAATCGATCTGTGATGCTTGATCCATGATGCGCGATATGAGGATGAGGTAATGAAGCGGATACTGGTCACGGGGGCGACTGGCGGCCTGGGGCGCAATGCCGTGCACTTCCTGCTGTCGCAGGGCGTGGACGTGCGCGCCAGCGGCCGCAACCTGGCCGTGGGCCGCGAGCTCGAACGCCTGGGCGCCCAGTTCGTGCCGCTCGACCTGGCGCAAGCCGCACCGCAGCAGGTCGATCAGCTGGTACGCGGCATGGACGCTGTCTGGCACTGCGCCGCGCTGTCCTCGCCGTGGGGGCTGGAACGCGATTTCATTGCCGCCAATGTCACCGCCACTGGCCAGCTGCTGCGCGCGGCCGGGGCCTCGCATGTGGCGCGCTTTGTGCACATCTCCACGCCGGCCCTGTATTTCGACTACCGCAACCGCCACGAAGTGCCGGAAACCTTCCGCCCCGACGTCTATGTGAACGCCTACGCGCGCACCAAGGCGATGGCGGAAAAACTGGTGCAGGAAGCGGCCGACAAGCACCGCCAGATGTTGTGCGTGATCTTGCGCCCGCGCGCCATCTTCGGCCCGCACGACCAGGTGCTGATACCGCGCCTGGCGCGCGTGCTGCAGGAACGCGGCGGCAAGCTGCCGCTGCCCAATGGCGGCGCAGCCACCATCGACATCACCTATGTTGACAATGTGGTACACGCCATGTGGCTGGCCACCCTGCACAAGACGCTGGCGTCGGGCAGCGCCTTCAATATCACCAACTGCGAACCGGCGCGCCTGTGCGACATCTTGCGCAGCCTGTTTGGCGACCATCTGCGCCAGCCGTTCGAGATCGTCAGCATGCCTTACCGGGTACTGGCAACCGTCGCCCGGCTGATGCAGTTCGGCGCCCGTTTCACGCGCCGCGAGCCGTCGCTGACGCCTTACAGCATCGGCGCGCTCAGTTTCGACATGACGCTCGACAACGCCAAGGCGCGCAAGGTGCTGGGCTACCGTCCCGTCGTCAGCCTGCAGGACGGCATCGCCCGCACGGCGCAGTGGATGCGCCAGGAGGCGGCCGCGCACCAGGTGGCAAAGGAGCGCAATGGCTAGCATTACCGCTTTTCGCGTCGGTCACTGCACCCATCCGTCCTGCATGGTGCTCAAAGGCAGTGGCCTGGCCAGCCGCTGCTTTCCTTCGCGCGCCTACCTGATCGAGACCCGCGCGGGCCTGTACCTGTGGGACACCGGCTACGCCGAACACTTCCGCACTGCCACGTCCAGGGGCGTGTACCGCATGTACGCTTGGGTTACGCCGATCTTTTTTGACGAAAACGAGTCGCTGCAGGGCCAGTTGCGCGCGCATGGCATATCGCCCGGCGATATCCACACCCTGCTGCTGTCGCATTTCCATGCCGACCATATTGCGGGCATGCGCGACTTTCCGCAGGCGCGGCTGATGGCGTCGAAGACCGGCTGGGACGCCGTACGTGGCCTGACCGGTATCCCTGCCGTGCGCAAGGCCTTTGTGCCCGAGCTGCTGCCCGCTGATATAGCGGATCGCCTGGCGTTTGTGGAAAGCGTGCCCGAAACCGCTTTGCCGGCCGAGCTGCACCCGTTCAAGACGGGGCGCGATGTCAGCGGCACCGGCGAGATCTATATCGTCGAGCTGCCCGGCCACGCCATCGGCCACCTCGGTGCGTTCGTGCTGCAAGACAGCGGCTGGACCTTGCTGGCGTCGGATGCAGCCTGGGTGCCGGAAAGCTTCCAGCAACTGCGCGGCCCGTCCGAGCTGTCGTTCATTATCCAGCACAAGCGCGCGCCTTATTACGAGACCCTGCACCGCCTGCACCAGCTGCACCAGGGCGGCAATGCACGGATCCGCATCACGCATGAAGACACCGATGATTACTTGCCTGTGGCGGGCCGACCTTGAAGCGCATTTTCTGGCTGCTGCTGGCCTACTGGCGCACGCGGCGCCTGCGCTTTGCCGGCCGCGCGCAGCTCGATGCGTATCAAGAGCGCCAGCTGGCAAGCTTTATGGACAAGCTATGCGCGCGCAGCAGGTACTTCGCGCCGTTCCGCGAGCTGCCTCTGGCCCGGTGGCCCAGCATGAACAAGGCGCTGATGATCGAGCATTTCGACGCCATGAACACGGCAGGCGTCAAGCTGGCGCCTGCGATGGCGGCGGCCATGGCGGCCGAGCGCAGCCGCGACTTCACGCCTGCGGTGGGCGAGATCACGGTGGGCCTGTCGTCGGGCACCTCGTCGCAGCGCGCCGTATTTACCGTCAGCCCGCGTGAAAAAGCCCAGTGGGCCGGCGTGATGCTGGCCAAGGCGCTGCCCGACGGCCTGTTTTCCGGCGAAAGAGTGGCCTTGTTCCTGCGCGCGAACAGCAATCTGTACACGGCCGTGCGCTCGCCGTGGCTGACCTTTGCCTTTTACGACCTGTTCCAGCCGTTCGACGCGCTGTGCGCCGAACTGGTGGCGTACCGGCCGTCCGTGATCGTGGCGCCGGCCCAGGTGCTGCGCCAGCTTGCGCTGGGCGTGATTGCGGGGCGCCTGACCCTGGCGCCGAAAAAAGTTATCTCGGTGGCCGAAGTGCTCGAAGCGCAGGACCGCGCGCTGATCGTGCAGGCGTTTGGCGCCGTGCATGAAATCTACCAGGCCACCGAAGGTTTTCTGGCCAGCACCTGCGAACACGGTGTGCTGCACCTGAACGAGGAATACGTGCATGTCGAGCCGCAGTGGCTGGACCCACAACAGCGGCGCTTCGTGCCCGTGATTACCGACTTTACGCGCATTACGCAACCCATCGTGCGCTACCGGCTCGACGATATCTTGCTGGCGCGCGCCACGCCTTGCCCCTGCGGGCGCGCCACGCGTGCCATTGAAGGCATCGAAGGGCGCTGCGACGATATGCTGGTGCTGCCTGCGCCCTTCGACGGCCAGACTGTGGCTGTCTTTGCCGATGTGCTGACGCGCGCGTTTGCGCAGGCCTTGCCTGCCGATTGCGACTATCGCCTGGTGCAGCAGGGAGCGAGCACCTTGCAGCTGCATGCGGAGCAGGATGATGCGGGCCTGGCCGCGTTGCAAGCCCACCTGGAAGGCGTGCTGCAAGGGCTGGGCGTGGCGGTCGAACGGCTGGACTGGACCGTCAGCCGTGATTTGCCGGCCTTTGATCCCACCATGAAACGGCGCCGTATCCGACGCCTAGCCTTGCCATGAATTTTTCCCGACGTTTGCTGTATCTGCTGGCCGGCTGGGGCAGCGTGGGCCTGGTGTATTTTTCCAGTGATTTGCTGCAAGGGCAGGGAATGATACTGCCCGAGACCTTTATCGACCGGGCGATTGCGTATAGCGACGCGGCGATCTGGCTGTACCTGTCCTTTTTTATCCTGATCCCTCACACCTACCTGGTGGTCAGCCCTGTCCGCGTGCGCTGGCTGGCGCGCGCCATGGCGGTGTCGGCGCTAATCTGCGGCGTGGTGTTCCTGCTGTATCCGACCACCCTGGCGTATCCGCCGGTAGGTGATGGCACCGGCTGGAGCACGCAGGTATTGCGCATGCTGCAGACGATGGATTCCACGCAGAACTGCCTGCCTTCGCTGCACGGCGCCTTGACCCTGCTGTGCGCCTGGGCGCTGCTGGAACGCGGGCGTCCGCTGCGCTCGGTACTGGCGGTGCTGCTGACGCTGGGCATCTGCTACGCCATCATAGCGCTGCGCCGGCATGTCAGCATCGACCTGGGCGCCGGCCTGCTGGTGGGCCTGGCGGGCGGCGCGCTGGCGAAAATGCGCGTATCCTCGGCAGATCGTCGCAACATTTCTGCGGAAATTGCACCATGAACCTCAATCCCTTTGCCCTCACTTTCGTGATCATGCTGGCCTTCGTGCTGGCCGAACTCCTGATACTCAAATGGGTACGCAAGACGCCGGTGCCATGGAAAGACGTAATCTTCAATCTCAATTCCGGCCATATCCTGATGTGGGTGTTTCGCGGTGTGGAAGTGGCCGCATTTGCGCTGCTGCTGCGCCATGCCAACCTGCATATTGTCGACCAGTGGCCGCTGGCGGCCCAATGGCTGTTCGCGTTTGTGGCCTGGGATCTGTGCTTTTACTGGATGCACCGCCTGCACCATAAAATTCCGCTGCTGTGGGCGGTGCACGTGGTGCACCACCAGGGCGAACATTTCAACCTGTCGCTGGGCGTGCGCAATTCCTGGTATTCGTCGCTGACCAATTTTCCGTTTATCGCCATCCTGGCCGTGCTGGGGCTGCCGCTGGAAATCTTTGTCGTCATCTCGTCGCTGCATTACTCGGTGCAGTTCTACAACCACAATGCGCTGGTCAACAAGTCCGGCATCCTCGATAAAATCATGGTCACGCCGTCGCACCACCGGGTACACCACGGCACCGACAAGCGCTATATCAACCGCAATTTCGGCGGCACCCTGCTGTTGTGGGATAAATTGTTCGGCAGCTTCCAGCCGGAGCTCGATGGCGTGGAAATGCGCTATGGCGTGAAGGGCACGACGCCTACCCACAATCCGCTATTGGCCAGCAACGGCAAACTGTTCAAATGGCTGCGCGCGCGCTTTCCCGACTGGCAGTCGCGCGGCGTGTTCCACGTGCCCGAACTGTATATCGGCGTCGGCGGCGTGATCCTGTTTGGCCTGGTGATCTATTACGTCAACCACGAGGCGGCATGGACCGCCGCGCAGCAGGGGGCGCTGTTTGCCCTGATCTTTGCCGGCACCCTGGCGCTGGGCGGCCTGTCGGATGCGCGCCGCTGGGGGGCGCTGGCGTGGATATCCATCTGTCTGGTGCTGCCGCTGCTGTTCCTGTTCTGGCAAGGTGCACGCGATGCCTGGGGCGTGATCTTCATGGGGCTGCTGCTGGTGCATGGCCTCGATGGCGCGCGCCGGTTATGGTGGCCGGCGCAAGAGGGCACGCGCGCATGACGGCGTCTTCCCAGCTGCCGCCGCTACGTTTTCGGCCGGCGCGCGATTCGGCCTTCCGGCGCGAGCTGCGCGAGCGGGCCGACGCCTACCTGGCGGCGGCATCCACGCACCGCTTTGCCGACTGGCGCATCCATCTCAAGGCGGTTGCCCTGACGGGCCTGGCGGTCGTGCTGTATGTGCTGGCGCTGCGCGCCGGGACCACTTTCGGCTTTGTCGCCAGCTATGTGGCCTGCGTGGTGACGGCGATGGTGCTGGCCATGAACAGCCTGCACGACGGCGCGCACAGCGCCATGTTCCGGCGCGGACCGCTGAATCGCCTCCTGACGCGCCTGGTCAGCTTGCCGGTGGGCGTGGACATGGATTTCTGGACCATCCGCCATGTGCAGTTCCACCACACCTATGCCAATGTCGAAGGCTATGACCTCGATACGGAGCCGAACCCGTTCTTGCGCCAGACGCCATACCAGCGCTGGTCGCCGCAGTACCGCTATCAATACCTGTACTGGCCCATGATCGCTGCGCTGTCGCTGCCCTACCTGAACTGGTATGGCGACTGGCTGGACCGCTTCGGCAAGACGCCGGTGGCGGCCCACAGCCAGCTGCAGGGCTGGCGTGGCTGGGCGATGTTCCTGGGCTGGAAGCTGGGCCATGTGGCGCTGGTGCTGGCGCTGCCGATCTGGGTGGTGCAAGGCCACGGCATCGGCTGGGCCACGGTGCTGGGCGCCTATCTGCTGGGGCAGATGATCGCCTCGTGCGTGCTGGTGGCGCTGATCCTCGGCACCCATTGGGCCGAAGTCGATTTCTTCCAGCCCGGCGAAGACGGCACCTTGCCGCATGACTGGTACCAGCACACGTTCTACACCACCTGTGACTGGACACCGAAGCCGCGCGCCTTGCGCTGGCTGGGCTACTGGCTCGGCGGCCTGAACCTGCACCTGACCCACCATCTGTTCCCGACCTGGAACCATCGCCACTACCCGGCGCTGGCGCGCATCATCGCCGAACTGGCGCCACGCCATGGCTTGACCTACCGCGAGATCGGCTACCTGCAGCTGCACGCCTCGCAGCAGCAGTTCCTCAAAGCCATGGGCCAGCCGCCTGCCTTGTAAGGAATCGTGCTTGACTCAGTTTCTTTATCGCATTACATTTCTGCAACGACAGAAATAAGAGAAAAGATGGAGCCGAGATCATGGAGCTGAGTCCAACCACACAAAAGTACATTTTGCACTGGGGCGAAATGGGCACCCGCTGGGGCGTCAACCGCACCGTGGCACAGATTCACGCGCTGCTGTTCCTGGCCAATGAGCCGCTGACGGCGGAAGAGATTGCCGCCAGCCTGAACGTGGCGCGTTCGAATGTCAGCAACAGCCTGAAGGAATTGCAAAGCTGGGGCCTGGTGCGCGTGACCCACATGCTGAAGGACCGGCGCGACCATTTCGTGGCGCTGCAGGATGTGTGGGAGATCTTCCGCGTCATCATGGAAGAGCGCAAGCGGCGCGAGATCGACCCGACCCTCACCGTCTTGCGCGAGTGTGCAATCGAAGGCGAGCACGATGCGGCGATTCCACCGGCCACGCTGGCGCGCATGGGCGAAGTGCTGGCCTTTCTTGAGATGCTGACCGCCACCTACAGCGACTACAAGAACCTGCCGCCAGCCACCTTGCAGCGCATGCTGGCGATGGGCGGCAAGGTGGCCAAGTTCCTCAGCCCCGAAGACAAACCTGAAAAATCCGCCAAAGCGAAGAAAGCCAAACCATGAACGGACCGTCCGAAGGAGAGTTGTTCAAAAAGGTGATGGGCGACGCCTGGCTGAACCTGCACCCCGATATTCGCCGCCGCTTTGAAAAAAATCCCGCACCGGGCCAGCCCTTGTATTACCGCGGCGAACTCAGTGAATTGAGCAGCTCGCGGCTGGGCAAGCTGCTGGGCTGGATCACGCGGCCGTTCATCAACGGCGCGCTGATACCGCATGACGACTACCATTTCCCGGTCGATATCGAGGTCTATTCGCGGCCCGGCTGCCCGCACATTTTCAAGCAGCGCACTTATCGCCTGCATGGCCGCAAGCCGATCCGTTTTACATCCTACATGGCGGAGAGCGAAAAAGGCGAGGTGCTGGAATATGTGGGCATGGGCCTGGGCATGAAGCTGGTGCTCGATATTCGCGAAGGCAATCTGTACTTTACCAGCGACGGCTATTTCCTCGACCTGTTCGGCTGGCGCATGCCGCTGCCCGGCCTGCTCACGCCCGGCAAGACCTATCTGTGCCACCGCAACGACAACCCGCAGCAATTCAATATCCGCATCGAGATCCGCCACGCCCTGTTCGGCACCACTTTTACCCAGGTTGGCGTATTTCGCGAAGCGGCTGCCCCCGACACTCACAAGGACTCACCATGAATACGCATCTGCTGGCCCTGCAACTGATGGCTTTCCAGGGCTGCCTGGGCGCCTTTGACACCATCTACCACCATGAAATCACCGAAGCGCTGCCGAAAAAAAAGTCGGCGCGCCTCGAATTGACCATCCACTCGATCCGCGCGCTGATCTACAGCCTGCTGTTTGCGGGCCTGTCGTCCTGGGAATGGCATGGCGCCTGGGCCTGGGTGCTGGTAATCGTCTTCAGCGTGGAGATCGTGCTGACGCTGTGGGACTTCGTGGTCGAAGACCGCACCCGCCTGCTGCCGGCCACCGAGCGGGTCACCCATACGGTGCTGGCGATCAATGCCGGCGCATTTATTGCGCTGCTGGCCCTGAACAGTGTCGACTGGGTCGGCTTGCCAACCGCGCTGGCCTGGCAGCCTTATGGCTGGCTCAGCGTGTTCCTGGCCCTGTGCGGCGTGGGCGTGGGCTTGTCGGGCCTGCGCGACGGCTATGCGGCATGGCAGCTGGGAAAACGGGTAGAAAAGGAGGAAAGGGAGACAGAACAACCGTCCTTCGCCAGCGCGCCGCAGCAAGTGCTGGTCACCGGCGCCACCGGCTTTATCGGCCAGCAGCTGGTTGCCGCCTTGCTGGCCGATGGCCATGCCGTGACGGTGCTGACGCGCCAGGCCAAACAGGCAGCGTGGACGTTTGACGGCAAGGTGCGCTGTGTCACCAGCATGAACGATCTGGCCGACACTGCCCATATCGACATGGTGGTCAACCTGGCCGGCGCGCGCATCGTCGGCGCGCGCTGGACCGATGCCCGCAAGGCTGCCTTGCGCCGCAGCCGCATCGGCTTGACGCAGGAGGTGATTGCCTGGATCGCGCGCGCCAGCCACAAGCCGCGCGTGCTGCTGTCGGCGTCGGCCATCGGCTACTACGGCGTGCAGCCGCAGGGTGACGACACCGAGCTTGGCGAGGATAGCGCGCCGCAGCCTATCTTCATGTCGCAGCTGTGCAGCGAATGGGAGGCGGCTGCGCGCGGCGCCGAACAATATGGCGTGCAAGTGGGCTGCATGCGCTTTGGCCTGGTGTTCGGCCACCAGGGCTCCTTGCCGCCGATGCTGCTGCCGATACGCCTGGGCGCCGGTGGCCCGCTGGGCAGCGGCCGCCAGTGGCTGTCGTGGGTACATGTGGACGATGTCATCCGTGGCATTGCCCACCTGGCACGCCGCAGCGAAAACGGTGGCGTGGATGGTGCCTGGAATTTTTGCGCACCGCAGGCTCTGCGCCAGGGTGAATTTGCGCGGGTTGCCGGAAAAGTGCTGCACCGCCCATCGTTCATGCCCACGCCCGCTTTTGCCATGCGCACACTGCTCGGCGAGCAGGCCGACCTGCTGGTCGAAGGCCAGCGCGTGGCGCCGCGCCGTTTGCTGGCCGACGGCTTCGTGTTTCGCCACCCGGCGGTGGAAGAGGCGCTGCGCAGCCTGGAATAACTTCGTGCAGGCGTAGAATGGTTGCCACGGGAGGATAGCCTGATGACGGAATATACGCATACGCTGGGAAGCATGGTCTACCGCTTCCGCGACCTGAAAGACCTGCTGGCCAAGGCAACTCCGCTGCGCTCGGGCGATGTGCTGGCCGGCGTGGCCGCTGGCAGCGCGCAAGAGAGAGTGGCCGCGCAACTGGCGCTGGCCGACCTGTCTTTGAGCGTATTTCTGAACGAATCTCTGGTGCCGTACGAAAGCGATGAAGTCACGCGGCTGATCATCGACACGCACGACCGCGCCGCGTTTGCGCCGATCGCGCACCTGTGCGTGGGCGAGCTGCGCGACTGGCTGCTGTGCGATGCGGCCGACAGCGCCGCGCTGGCGGCGGTAGCGCGCGGCATCACGCCCGAAATGGCGGCGGCCGTGTCGAAACTGATGCGGCTGCAAGACCTGGTGCTGGTAGCGCGCAAATGCCGCGTGGTGACTGCCTTTCGCAATACCCTGGGCCTGGAGCGCCGGCTGGCGACGCGCTTGCAGCCGAATCACCCGACCGACGACGCTACCGGTATCGCGGCCTCCATCGTCGATGGCCTGATGTATGGCAGCGGCGACGCCGTGATCGGCATCAATCCGGCCACCGACAATGTGGCGCAGGTAGTAGCCCTGCTGCAACTGCTTGATGGCGTGATTGGCCAGTACCAGATTCCCACCCAGTCCTGCGTGCTCACGCATGTGACCAATACCATCGAGGCGATACGGCGCGGCGCCCCGGTCGACCTGGTGTTCCAGTCGGTGGCCGGCACCGAGGCGGCCAACCGCAGTTTCGGTATCGACCTGGCGCTGCTGGCCGAAGGCCGGGCGGCGGCGCTGTCGCTGGGGCGCGGGACTGTCGGCAAGCACGTCATGTATTTCGAAACGGGGCAGGGCAGCGCGCTGTCGGCCGGTGCGCATCACGGCATGGACCAGCAGACCTGCGAGGCGCGCGCCTATGCGGTGGCACGCGCGTTCGAGCCGCTGCTGGTCAATTCGGTGGTCGGTTTTATCGGCCCCGAATACCTGTACGACGGCAAGCAGATCATCCGCGCGGGGCTGGAAGACCATTTCTGCGCCAAGCTGCTGGGCCTGCCCATGGGCTGCGATGTCTGCTACACCAACCATGCCGAAGCGGACCAGGACGACATGGACGTGCTCTTGACCATGCTGGGCGCGGCCGGCTGCAATTTTTTCATGGGCGTGCCGGGCTCCGACGACATCATGCTGGGCTATCAGAGCACGTCTTTCCACGACGCCCTGTATGCGCGCCGTGTGCTGGGCCTGGGCGCGGCGCCCGAGTTCGAGGCCTGGCTGGCGCGCATGCGCATTACCTGGGGCGACGGTCAACTCTCGACGCAACTGGCGCCGGCATTCCAGGCCGCGTTGGGGCGGCTGGCCAGGTAACACATGTAAATGGCACCCTGGCCAGCCATGCCGGTGCGATAATCAACCATCCATCAACGCGACGCCATCATGCTGCCACCCGACCCTGAATCACTGGACCCCGAAGACTGGGACGCCTTCCGCGCACAAAGCCACCGCATGCTCGACGACATGCTCGACTATGCGCAGCAGATACGCCAGCGCCCCGTCTGGCAGCCCGCGCCCGCCACGGCGCGCGCCAGCTTTGCCGAGCCGCTGCCGCAGGCGCCTGGCGAGCTGGCCGATGCCCACGCCACCTTCATGCACGACGTGCTGCCCTATGCGGTGGGTAATGCTCACCCAGGCTTCATGGGCTGGGTGCATGGCGGCGGCACGCCTGTCGGCATGCTGGCCGAGATGCTGGCGGCCGGCCTGAACGCGAATGTGGGCGGACGCAGCCAGATGCCGGTGGAAGTGGAGCGCCAGATCGGCCGCTGGATGCGCGAACTGTTCGGCTTTCCTGATACGGCCAGCGGCGTATTCGTTACCGGCACCTCGATGGCCAATCTGATGGGTTTGCTGGTGGCGCGTACCGAAGCGCTGGGCGTGGCGGCGCGCCAGGATGGCATCAGGGCCGCGCCGCTGGTGGCCTACACCTCGGCCGCCGCCCATGGCTGCATCGCCCAGGCGATGGATCTGTCGGGCCTGGGCACAAGCTCCTTGCGCCGCATCGCCGTCAATCAGCGGCAGCAGTTTGACGTCACCGCGCTGGCGCAGGCGATCGCGCAAGACCGTGCGGCTGGCCTGCAACCGTTCTTTATCGTTGGCACGGCTGGCACGGTGGACACGGGTGCCATTGATGATCTGTCCGCCCTGGCGGCGCTGGCGGCACGCGAAAAATTGTGGTTCCACGTCGACGGCGCGTATGGTGCGCTGGGCATGCTGTCGCCCGAGGTGGCGCCGCTATTGGCCGGCATCGAGCTGGCCGATTCGCTGGCCTTCGATTTTCACAAATGGGGCCAGGTGCCATATGACGCGGGCTTTCTGCTGGTGCGCGACGGCGCCCGCCATATGGCGGCGTTTGCAGCGCCGGCCGCCTATCTGCGCCGTGAAGCGCGCGGCCTGGCCGGCGGCTCGCCGTGGCCGTGCGACTTCGGCCCAGACCTGTCGCGCGGCTTTCGCGCCCTGAAAACCTGGTTCACATTCAAGGTGCATGGCGCCGCGCGCATGGGTGCGGCAATCGCCCACACCTGCGCGCTGGCACGCTACCTGGCCCAGCGCGTGCAGGCAACGCCGGAGCTGGAATTGCTGGCGCCCGTCACGCTCAATATCGTCTGCTTTCGCCATCGTGGCGTGGTGGGCGCAGACAGCGATTCCTTCAATGGCGCACTGGTGGCTGACTTGCATGAATCGGGCATCGCCGCACCGTCGACCACCACCATCGGCGGCCAGCTGGCGATCCGCGCCGCCATCGTCAACCACCGTACGCGCGCGCAGGATATCGACGCGCTGGTCGATGCCGTGCTGCGCTTCGGCGCCGCTCGCCTCTCTTGATTTTTGGGAACACCATGACTGATTTGATGCGGCAGGCCGCCACCGCGTATGCGCCGCTGATTGGCCTGGCGCCCCTGATGCGCCTGGCCTTTTTACAGCAGGACCTGGCGCCGCTGGGCGAAGCGCTGCTGGCGCGCGCCCAGGCCCACCCGGACGACGCCCACGCCTGCCTCGATTTTTCCACCGTGCTGCAACTGAAAGGCCAGCGCGAGCTGGCGCTGGCGGTGCAGGCGCAGGCGATCGAACTGCAGCAGTGGTACAGCCTGCCCGCACAGGCGCCGCAGTCCGGCCCCGGGCTCAAGCTGCTGGTGGTGATGGGCCCGGGCGATTTGATGTCGAATACGCCGATTGAATTTTTGCTCGAGCAGTCCGACGTGGCGATGGATTTGCTGTACCTGACGACTGACAGCGTGTTTCCCGAAGAAGTGCCCGAGCACGATGTGCTGCTGGTGGCGGTGGCTGAATCGGATGCGAATCAACCCTTGCTGGAACGTCTCGCCGCATTTGTTTCCGACTGGCCGCGCCCGGTGGTCAACCTGCCGCAGCATATAGCCCATACCTCGCGCGATGGCCTGTGCGCCCGCTTGCACGGCGTGCCAGGCGTGGCCATGCCGCGCACGGTGCGCCTGGTGCGGGTGCAGGCCGAAGCACTGGCCAGTGGCGCGCTGCAAGTCGATGCGCTGCTGCCAGGCGACGATTTTCCGCTGATCGTGCGCCCGCTCGGCTCGCACGCGGGCCACGACCTGGAAAGGATCGCCAGCGCCGCCGACCTGCAGGGCTATCTGCAAAAAGTCGACGCCGAACGCTTTTACATTGCCCGCTTTGTCGACTACAGCAACATTGATGGCCAGTTCCGCAAATACCGCATCGCGCTGATCGACGGCCTGCCGTATATCTGCCACTTTGCCGTGTCGTCGCACTGGATGATCCATTACCTGAACGCGGGCATGGATGAAAGCGCGCTCAAACGCGAGGAAGAGGCGCAGATCATGGCGCACTTCGACGAGCAGTTTGCGCGCCGCCATGCTGGCGCTTTCAAAGCGATCAATGCGCGCATGGGCATGCCCTATCTTGGCATCGACTGCGCCGAGACGCGCGACGGTGAACTGCTGGTGTTCGAGGCCGACAACGCCATGATCGTGCACGCGATGGATGCCGAGGAAATGTACCCGTATAAACGGCCGGCCATGCAGAAGGTGTTTGCGGCGTTTCGCGCCATGCTGGCGCGCGCGGCAAGCACGGCCTAGCCCAGCAACTGCGCCAGCAGCGCGCGCTTGGCCGCGCTGCGCGGTGCATCCCAGTAGCCGTCGAACTGCAGCAGCAGCGCGCCATCGTGTTCGATGCGGACAAGCTGTGGCTTGCCCAGCATGACGGTGTGCACATAGCTGGCGAACGATTCTGCAAAGTCTTCATGCACGCTGGTGGCCGCATACAGGGTGGCAAAGTTCGCACCCTGCAGCTGGCGGTAAGCATCCACCATCTGGCAGCCCTGCATGCGCGCGCCGTGGTAGTAGACAATGTCGCTACGCAGCGCAAAGTCGTTCTCCGGCAGTGGAACCACCTGGCTGCGTGCGTCGATCTGCCAGGCCAGCGGCAGATAGTGATACTGGTGCGCGCCGCGCAGCGACTGCGCGTCCAGCCACCAGTCGTGCAGCAGATTGCGGCCAGCCGACAGCACATGGCCGAATTCATGCAGCAGCAGGTATTGCAGCGCGCCCTGGCGGTTGTCGTCCTCGGGCAGTGCAATCTGCGCGCTCAGGCGATAGCCGTCTTCAGTCGAGAACGGTGTATTTTCCTTCCAGGTGGCCCAGGCATTGGCTGTGCGCGATTCGAACGCGTCGACGTCGAGCGCCACCACCACGCCGAGGATCACGCCTTCGCTGCTGACGACGATATCGCTGATGGCGGACGAGCCCAGCTGGCGCGCATAGCGCACGCCCAGCAGCACGCCGTCGAGCAGCGCCTGCACGGACGCCGGCATGCCGGCGATCGCCGCGCGCACGTCGGCCTCGAAGGCAGCGTCCACTTGCGTTGACGACGGCTGCTCGGCCACGTCCATGGCGAGATTGACCTGCGTGACATGGTCTATGATTTCCGGCTGCGCGGGACCGAGGCGCTCGAGCAGCGCAGCATCGTATAGCTGGTCCCACAGCACGGCATCGGCGGCGACGATCATGGTGCTCCCTGGTGATATGCTGGTGCGCAGTGTAGCAAGATTCCACCACCCCGGGAGCATGCCATGGCCAGCGACACCGTAGTGACCGACAATCCCTGGCAAGCCTTGCGCCGCCATACCCGTGCGCGCATCGCGCTGGGCCGCAGCGGCGTCAGCCTGCCGACATCAAAACAACTGGCTTTCCAGCTGGCCCATGCGCAGGCGCGCGATGCGGTGCACCTGGAACTCGATACGCAAGCGCTGGCGGCACGCGAGCCGGGCAGCATCGCCTTGCACAGCGCGGCCGCCACGCGTGCCATCTATCTGCAGCGGCCCGACCTGGGGCGGCGTCTCGACGACGCTTCGCGCCAGCACCTAGCGGCCTGTTCCCGGGGAGTGGATCTGGCGCTGGTGGCTTGCGATGGTTTGTCCGCGCTGGCGATCGAACGCCATGCGGCGCCGTTCCTGGCGGCCCTGCGTGCAAGGCTGGCGCTGGAGTCATGGACGGTGTCGCCGTTAATCATCGTGCAACAGGGGCGGGTGGCGGCCGGTGACGAAGTGGGCGAATTGCTGCAGGCGCGCGCCGTGCTGGTGCTGATCGGCGAGCGGCCAGGCCTCTCTTCCCCGGACAGCATGGGCTTGTATCTGACGTGGGCGCCGAAGGTGGGCCTGCGGGACGACAGCCGCAACTGCATCTCCAACGTGCGCCCGGAAGGCATGGCGTATGGACAGGCTGCGTACCGGCTGCATTACCTGTTGTCGCAGGCGTTTGCGCGACAGTTGTCGGGGGTGGGGCTGAAGGATGAGACGGTGGCGGAGGAAGGCTTGGGACTAGGGCGGAATTTTTTATTGGGGTCAGACCCGCTGGGTCTGATCCCAGATTCCTGATGATTCGACGGATCGATATTTAAACGTCGCTGGCGGCGCGGCGGAAGGCTGGGGTCAGACCCGACGGGTCCGACCCCGGCTTCGATCAAACTTCGCGGATTTCATCGAGCGGCCAGCGCGGCCGCACATTGAACGCATAATCGCGCTTGGCCGCAGCAGGGTTGATCTGCAAGCGCATGGCGCCGGCAAAGGCGATCATGGCGCCGTTATCGGTACAGAACTCCAGCTCGGGGTAATACACCTTGAAGCGTTTTTTTGCCGCCGCCGCGTTGAGCGAGGCGCGCAGCTGGGCGTTGGCGCCCACGCCGCCAGCGATCACCAGCCGTTTCAAGCCCGTGTGCTTGAGGGCCGACACGCATTTGGCTGTCAGCACCTCGACGATGGCGTCGACAAAGCCGCGCGCGATATTCGCCTTGTCCTGCTCGCAGATATTGGCGATCACTTTTTCTTCGTGGTTTTTCACCACCGTCAGCACCGCCGTTTTCAGGCCCGAAAAGCTGAAATTGAAGTCTTTTGAATGCATCATCGGGCGCGGCAGCTTGTAGGCCAGCGGGTCGCCGAATTCGGCCAGGCGCGAAATCGCCGGGCCGCCCGGGTAGCCCAGGCCCAGCAGCTTGGCCGATTTGTCGAACGCTTCGCCGGCCGCGTCGTCCAGCGTTTCACCGAGCAGGGTGTACTGGCCCACACCGTCCACGCGCATCAGCTGCGTGTGGCCGCCCGATACCAAGAGGGCGATAAACGGGAACTCGGGCGGCTCTGAAGCAAGCAGCGGCGACAGCAGATGGCCTTCCAGGTGGTGGATGCCCAGCACCGGCTTGTCGATTGCCAGGCCCAGGCTGCAGGCCACCGACGAGCCGACCAGCAGCGCGCCGGCCAGGCCCGGGCCTTGCGTATAGGCGATGGCGTCGATCTGCGGCAGTGTGATGCCGGCCTTGTCCAGCGCTTCGGTCAGCAGCGGGATGGCGCGGCGGATATGGTCGCGCGAGGCCAGTTCCGGCACCACGCCGCCATACTGTTCGTGCATGGCGACTTGCGAATAAAGGGCATGCGACAGCAGGCCGCGGTCGGTGTCGTACAGGGCCAGGCCGGTTTCGTCACAGGAGGATTCGACGCCAAGAACAATCATGAAGGGTGCAAAGTAGGGGGAGTAATCCGTCATTGTAAAGGAAAGCGGCCACGCCAGCCTGGCCGCCGGCGCACCATTTCGGCGGCAGTGTGCACTTGCGCAGTGCGCTGGCGCGCACTCTGGCGCTTGGTGTCCCCTTGTCGGCGGTGTTTCAGCACTGGCACCGCTCTTGCTTATGGAACAGCTGTGCTTTTCTCACGGGAGCTTGTGATGCCGGAACAATGGAAAATGATATGCCGCCTGAAGGACATGCCTTTGGCGGGCGCGCGCATGGTGCAGCGCGGGCTGGCCTGGCAGGATTTGCCTGGCGTGGCGCTGTTTCGCGCGGCCGACGACACGGTCTACGCACTGCTCGACAGCGTGCCTTGCCTGGGTGGCCCGCTGGCGCATGGCGTGCTGATGGAGAAAAACCTGATCGGGCCGAAGAATAGCTGGATCATCGAACTCGATTCGGGCCGGCTGGTCGCGCCCGTGCAGGGTGTGGCGCGCATGTATGCGGTGCGTATCCTGGACGGGCGCATCTACCTGGACCTGAAAGAACTCAACGTCCCGGCCAGCAAGGCCGAGCAGGCGCTGGCCGGCTCGTTTGCGCTGCTGCCGCATGTACAAATGGCGTGATTCTGGGGTCAGACCCCCGCCACCGTTAGCGCAGGCCTCCGAGTTTGCGGCATTGAGGGTCTGACCCCCGCAGTTTGCTGCTTACCGTGGCCGCTTGAGCAAATGCGCATGCGCTTCGCGCAGCATGGTGGCGGTAGTATCCCAGTCTATGCAGCCGTCGGTCACCGAGCAGCCATAGGTCAGCTGCGACAGGTCTTGCGGAATTTTCTGGTTGCCCTTGACAATATTCGATTCAATCATCACGCCCACCAGCGAGCGGTTGCCCTGCACGATCTGGTGGATCACGTCGGCCATCACCAGCGGCTGCAGTTCCGGCTTCTTGTAGCTGTTTGCATGCGAGCAGTCGACCACCAGGTTGGCCGGCAGCTTGGCCTTGGCCAGCGCCTGTTCGGCGATCGCGATCGACACCGAATCATAGTTCGGGCGGCCGTCGCCGCCGCGCAGCACCACGTGGCCATAGGCGTTGCCGCGCGTGCGTACGATGGACACATTGCCTTCGCCGTTGATGCCCAGGAAGGAGTGCGGGTGCGCCGACGACAGGATGGCGTTGACGGCGATGCTGATGTCGCCATCGGTGCCGTTCTTGAAACCGACCGGCGTCGACAGGCCCGACGACATTTCGCGGTGGGTCTGCGATTCGGTGGTGCGCGCGCCAATCGCCGTCCAGGCGATCAGGTCACCCAGGTATTGCGGCGAGATCGGGTCCAGCGCTTCGGTGGCGGTGGGCAGGCCCAGTTCGCACACGTCGAGCAGGAACCGGCGCGCCTTTTCCATGCCTTCGTTGACCTTGAACGTATCGTCCATGTACGGGTCGTTGATATAGCCTTTCCAGCCGGTGGTGGTGCGCGGTTTTTCGAAATACACCCGCATCACCAGCAGCATCGTGTCCTTGACTTCGTCTTGCAGCGCTTTCAGTCGGCGCGCGTAATCGAGGCCGGCCACCGGATCATGGATCGAGCACGGGCCGACCACCACGAACAGGCGCTGGTCCTTGCGGTCGATGATGTCGCGCAGCGCTTCGCGGCCGCGGTTGACGGTGTCAAAGGCGCTGGCCGACAGCGGCAGTCTGGCGTGCAGTTCGGCCGGCGTGGGCATAGGCGCGAAGGAAATGACGTTGATATTTTCGATGTCTGGCGTATTCATGAGTCTGGCTGGGCTTTCGCTATTGCATGCTTTAAGAGGCAATAGTGTAGCGGAAATGCGCCCTGGCGGAAGATTGTTGGTTAAAAACGCCAGGCTACATGATTTCTTCATGTAGCCATACAGATGCCAAATCCGTGTAAGCTGGCGCCATGACTACCGTATCCATTCCCCATACCGACGTGGCCGGAGAGCCATTTCCCGCCGCCCGCTTTATCAAGGAAATCGGCCGCGGCAAGAACGGCGCGCGCAGCATGACGCGTGATGACGCCTGCGCCCTGTATCGCGCCATGCTCGATGGCCGCGTGTCCGAGTTGGAGCTGGGCGGCATTTTGCTGTCGATGCGCATCAAGGGTGAATCGGTGGACGAGATCGCCGGTTTCCTCGACGCGGCCGAAGCGTCGTTTGCACCGCTGCAGGCGCCAGCCGGACCGTACGCGCCTGTCGTCATACCCAGCTACAACGGCGCGCGCAAGATGGCCAACCTGACGGCCTTGCTGGCGCTGCTGCTGGCGCGCGCCGGCGCACCGGTGCTGGTGCATGGCGTCACGCTGGACGTGGGCCGCGTGAGTACCGCCGAAGTACTGGCCGCGCTGGACGTGCACGCCTGCGACAGCCATCAACAAGCGCAAGACGTGATGGCGCGCGGCGAGGTCGCGTTCATGCCGATTGCCACGCTGGCGCCGAAGCTGGCCTGGCTGCTGTCCTTGCGCCGCGTGCTGGGCGTGCGCAATTCCACCCACACCCTGGTGAAAATCATGCAGCCGTTTGCGGGGCCGGCGCTGCGCCTGGTGTCGTACACGCACCCGGAATACCTGGAAATGCTCGGTGAATATTTCATCACTGCCGCACCGGTCGGGCGCGGCGACGCCTTTCTGATGCGCGGCACGGAAGGCGAAACGGTGGCCAACGCCAACAAGGCCCAGCAGATCGACTGGTTCCACGGCGTCGAGCGTACCGTGCTGGTGGAGAAACAGTTGCTCGTCGAGCAACTGCCGCATTTGCCGGTGGAACGCGACGCGGCCACCACCGCCGCCTGGATCAAACAGGTACTGGCCGGCGCCATTCCCGTGCCGCCATCGATCGCGCAGCAGGTGGAGCAATGCCTGATGGCGTCTGCCAGGATCGCAGGCGCCGCCGCCTGATGGCCTGCGCCGTTTACAATGGCGCTTTTGTAATCAGCGGTGAGCGGAATTTTATGGCAAAACAATTTGATGTGGCAGTGATCGGCGCAGGCGCGGCCGGCATGATGTGTGCGGCCGTGGCCGCCCAGCAGGGCAAGCGCGTGGTATTGATCGATCACGCGGCCAGGCTGGCCGAAAAAATCCGCATCTCGGGCGGGGGGCGCTGCAATTTCACCAATATCCACGCCGGTCCGCAGCACTTTTTGTCGGACAACCCGCATTTCTGCAAGAGCGCGCTGTCGCGCTACACGCCACAAGACTTCCTGGCGCTGGTGAAAAAACACCGTATCGGCTACCACGAGAAGCACAAGGGCCAGCAGTTCTGCAATGAATCGGCCGAGCAGATCATCGAAATGCTCAAGGACGAGTGCGCTGCTGGCGACGTGCACTGGCGCATGCCGTGCAAGATCGACAGCGTTGCGCGCCAGGACGACGGCAGTTTTCTGCTGCAGACCGACAGTGGCGAGATCGAGGCGGCCAATCTGGTGATCGCCACGGGCGGCCTGTCGATCCCGAAAATCGGCGCGACCGACTTCGCCTACCGCATCGCCAGCCAGTTTGATCTGAAGATGGTCGAGCCGCGCCCGGCGCTGGTGCCACTGACTTTTGATCCTGCCAGCTGGGCGCCGTTTGCCGAATTGTCGGGCATTGCGTTGGAGGTGGATGTGGAAACGGGCAGCCTGAAAGGGCGCACGCCGACCGGCGCGCGTTTCCGTGAAGACTTGCTGTTCACCCATCGCGGCCTGTCCGGCCCAGCCATTTTGCAAATTTCCAGTTTCTGGCAACCGGGCACGCCCATCGTTATCAACCTGCTGCCGGAAGTGGACGTGGCGCAAACCCTGATCGAAGGCAAGGGCAGCTTGAAAAAGCAGCTGGGCAATATCGTCGCGCAATGGTTGCCGCAGCGCCTGGCCGACTGCCTGCTGGCCGTCAATGGCCTGGCGCAGGATGCGCGCATTGCCGACATGCCGGACGCGCAACTGCGCAAGCTGGGCCAGGCCATCAATGCCTGGTCCATCGTGCCGAACGGTTCGGAAGGCTATCGCAAGGCCGAAGTGACGCGCGGCGGCATCGACACGCGAGAACTGGCGCAGCAGACCATGATGGCCAACAAGGTGCCGGGCCTGTATTTCATTGGCGAATCGGTCGATGTGACGGGCTGGCTGGGCGGCTACAACTTTCAGTGGGCCTGGGCTTCGGGCGTGGCGGCCGGCGTCGCGCTGCAGTAAAGCACTTGCGGTAAAATGGGCGGACGCCACAGGGCGTCCCGTGATTGCGTGGTTTACGCCACAGCCGCACGGTCTTGTCAGGCTGCAATCCAGGCGCAAGCAGGGAAGGGCTTTCTTTTTCCGATAAAAGCTGCTACTATCTACCTCTTCCTATACATCACCTCAACGGTTTGAATTTTACATGACCACTATTCGCCTTAAAGAAAACGAGCCGTTCGAAGTCGCAATGCGTCGCTTCAAACGCACCATCGAAAAAACGGGTCTGCTGACCGAATTGCGCGCCCGCGAATTCTATGAAAAGCCAACAGCTGAGCGCAAGCGCAAGCTGGCAGCTGCTGTCAAGCGTCATTACAAACGCATCCGCAGCCAACAACTGCCGAAAAAATTATTCTAAGACTGTTCAGTCAGAACCAACCCGGGTAGCACGGCGCATTGTTCGCCACGGGTTTTGTTTTGATTCGCCTGGGGCGCTGCTTCAGATGAGTCGCATACCCGCTCCGGTTCGCCGCAGCGGGTTTTCGCTTTTGTGGCCGGCCGCTTTGCCAGCAACACGCGTTGCCAATAACATCAATCACGAGGATAGCCATGAGCTTGAAAGAACAAATTACCGAAGACATGAAAAATGCCATGCGCGCCAAGGAAACTGGCAAGCTGGGCACGATACGTCTGCTGCTCGCTGAAATCAAGCGCAAGGAAGTCGACGAGCGCATCGAACTGACGGACGCTCACGTGACGGCCATCGTTGAAAAGATGATCAAGCAGCGCAAGGATTCGATCACCCAATTCGAAGCCGGTGGCCGCGCCGACCTGGCCGACATTGAAAAAGCCGAACTGGTGCATTTGGTCGCTTACATGCCTGCCGGCTTGTCGGAAGAAGAAGTGGCCGCTGAAGTTGCCGCCGCCGTGGCCGCCTCGGGCGCCGCTGGTCCACAGGACATGGGCAAGGTAATGGCCATCGTCAAGCCGAAGCTGGCCGGCCGTGCCGACATGACCGTGGTGTCGGCGATGGTCAAGAAGGCCTTGTCGCCAGCCGCGTAAGCACTATCTTCAGTATCAACGGCTGCCGGCGATTGCGCTGGCAGCCGCAGCGCCACACGTTGACCTGGATCAACATCAGGGCCGTGCGGTAGTATAGTCTGACCTACAACAAGACCGCCCTCGCCAGTGATACCACAATCTTTCATTTCCGATTTGCTCAACCGCGTCGATATCGTCGATGTCGTCGGGCGCTACGTGCAGCTGAAAAAAGGTGGCGCCAATTTCATGGGCTTGTGCCCGTTCCACAGTGAAAAATCGCCGAGCTTTACCGTCAGTCCCACCAAGCAGTTCTATCACTGCTTCGGCTGCGGCGCGCATGGCACCTCGATCGGCTTTCTGATCGAGTATTCGGGCATGGGCTTTGTCGACGCCGTCAAGGACCTGGCGCAAAACGTCGGCATGGTGGTGCCGGAGGCGGACGATAAAATTCCCCCGGCCCAGCGTGCGCAGATACAGGCGCAAAGCCTGGCCCTGTCCGACGCCATGACGCAAGCCTGCGACTACTACCGCGGCCAGTTGCGCCATGCACCGGACGCCATTGCCTACCTCAAGAATCGTGGCCTGACCGGCGAAGTAGCCGCTCGCTTCGGCATGGGGTACGCGCCGGGCGGCTGGGATAACCTGCGTTCCGTGTTTGCCGACTATGAAGTGACGGCGCTGGTCGAAGCGGGCCTGGTGATCGACAAGGTCGACGAAGAGGGCAATAACCGCAAGCGCTATGACCGTTTCCGCGAGCGCATCATGTTCCCGATTCGCAATACGAAGGGCCAGGTAATCGCCTTTGGCGGCCGGGTGCTGGACCATGGCGAACCGAAATACCTTAATTCCCCCGAGACTCCCTTGTTTTCCAAGGGATTCGAACTATATGGGCTGTTCGAGGCGCGCCAGGCGATCCGCGACGCCGGCTATGTGCTGGTGACGGAAGGCTATATGGACGTGGTCGCGCTGGCGCAGATGGGCTTTCCGCAAGCGGTGGCCACGCTGGGCACGGCGTGCACGCCGACCCATGTGCAAAAATTGCTGCGCCAGACCGATAACGTGATTTTCAGCTTCGACGGCGACAAGGCCGGTCGCCGCGCCGCACGCCGCGCGCTCGAAGCGAGCTTGCCGCATGTGTCGGACAACAAGACCATCAAGTTTCTGTTCCTGCCAGCCGAACACGATCCGGACAGCTATATCCGTGAATTTGGCGCCGAGGGCTTCGAGCAGCAGGTGCATGAAGCGATGCCGCTGTCACAGTTTTTGCTCAAGGAAGTCTCGGGCGAGCATGATCTGTCGGAGCCGGAAGGGCGCGCGCGTGTCCAGTTCGACGCCAAGCCGCTGTTGCAACTGATGGCGCCGTCGTCCTTGCGCCTGCAGATCGTGCGTGGCCTGGCGCAACTGACGCAGTCGACGCCGGCCGAGATCGAAGCGCTGTTCGAGCTGGCCAAGCCGGTTGCCGTTGCGCGCCGCGCGCCGCCGAAATCGGGCCGCCCGGTGCCGGTGGGGCTGGAACTGAAGATCATGCGCATGCTGGTGGCCCATCCGCCATTGACCTTGCAGATCGACGAAGCGGCGCTGACCGCTTTCCAGCACCTGGGGCCCGATGCGGCGCACAGCCTGGGGCAGCTGGTGGCTGTCGGCCAGGCGCTGGGCGAGCACGGAAGTTTTGCCGCGCTGGCCCAGCAATTGAAGGAGCTGGGCAGCGAGTACGACGAGATCATCGGCGAGATCGCCGCCGGCAGCGAATCCGATTACGACAGCGAGCAAGCGTGGCTGGTCAGTACCATCCGTGAAATCAAGCTGAACGCCCTGAAGGCGGAATTGCAGCAATTGTTTGCGTCGGGTTTGCCATCGGAGAAAATTGGTGTACGCTACCGCGAAATCACGCAGGAGCAGGGTGAGCTGGAGCGCCAGCGCGATGCGGAATTGCTCAATCGGTAATGTTGCTCTCTGGATATTGTGTGGACTGGAAAAACATTTTTCGCGTGCTATAATCAAATGCTAAGTATTGTGTGCTTTGGCAAGCTAATTCTGATCGTAAATAGTGTTTGTTTTCAGTAAGTTAGGCTCTTGATCGGCGCAGGAAGTTTTGCATTTCCCGCGGATCGTGGCCGATGAGGTGTAAGTAACGTAACAGTGTCGGGCCTGGGTTGTCGCCAGGTTCGAAGATGGTGGCTTCCGTCGAGACGCGGGAGCTGGCAGCAAACTTTATCCTAATCCACCGTAAAGCAAGTCGTTGTGTAATCGAAAGCGCCTGTGCCAATCAAGAAACCCGAATCCAAAGCGGCTGTTAAGCCCACTAAAGTTACCACGAAAGCCGAAAAGGCGCTGGACCGGCCCGAAACCCGGGTCATCAGCGCACCCGTGGTGAGCCAGACCACCGATGCGGCTACCCTGGCAGCCATCGATACCTCGGGCTATGTCTTGCCCTCGGTAAAAGTGCCAGGCCGCCGGGGCCGCAAGCCAAAAGAATTCCAGCCAGAAAATGACGAGGTCGCCGCGCTCAATGCCGTCGAACGGGCCGAACTGAAGGCTGTCGACAAGGCCAAGGCCAAGGATCGCAAGGCGAAAGAGCGTGCGCTGCTGAAAGACGCGTTCTCGTCCGACACCGAAGCGTCCGAGGAAGAACTCGAGCGCCGGCGCCAGAAACTCAAGACCTTGATCAAGTTCGGCAAGGAACGCGGTTTCCTGACCTACGCCGAGATCAACGATCACCTGCCCGAAAACATTGTCGATCCGGAAGCCATCGAAGGCATTATCGGCACCTTCAATGACATGGGCATCGCCGTCTACGAGCACGCGCCCGATGCGGAAAGCCTGTTGCTGACCGATAACGTTGCCGTTGTCACCAGCGACGACGAAGCCGAAGCGGCAGCCGAGGCTGCACTGTCGACGGTCGACTCCGATTTTGGCCGCACCACCGACCCCGTGCGCATGTATATGCGCGAAATGGGTTCGGTCGAACTCTTGACGCGCGAAGGCGAGATCGAGATCGCCAAGCGCATCGAAGACGGCCTGAAAGACATGATACAGGCGATTTCCGCCTGTCCCGTGACGATCGCCGAGATTATCGCCGCCGCCGACCGCATCGCCAACGACGAGACCAAGATCGATGAAATCGTCGACGGCCTGGTCGATGACAACGAGCCGGTGGTCGCGCCGGTGGTCGTCGCACCCGTCGAAGAAGACGAGGAAGAGGGCGAAGAGGAAGAAGAGGAAGAGGGCGAAGAAGAGGAAGCGAGCGCATCCGGAGCCGCCGGTTTCTCGGCCGAGCAGCTGGAAACCCTGAAACGCACGGCGCTGGAAAAATTCGCCGTGATTTCCCAGCAATTCGACAAGATGCGCCGCGCCTTTGAAAAAGAAGGCTACAACTCCAAGCCTTACGCCAAGGCGCAGGAAGCGATTTCGCACGAGTTGCTGGGCATTCGCTTCACCGCCAAGGTGGTGGAAAAACTGTGCGACACCCTGCGTGGCCAGGTAGATGAAGTGCGCCATATCGAGAAGCAGATCCTCGACGTGGCCGTGAACCGCTGCGGCATGCCGCGCGCTCACTTTATCAAGGTGTTTCCGGGCAATGAAACCAATCTCGACTGGGTCGACGGCGAAGTCAACGCGGGCCACGCCTACAGCGCCATCCTGGGTCGCAACATTCCGACCGTCAAGGAACTGCAGCAGCGCCTGATCGACCTGCAGGCGCGCGTCGTGCTGCCATTGCCGGACCTGCGCAATATCAACCGCCAGATGGCGGCCGGTGAAATGAAGGCGCGCAAGGCCAAGCGTGAAATGACGGAGGCCAACTTGCGCCTGGTTATTTCGATCGCCAAGAAATACACGAATCGCGGCCTGCAATTCCTCGACTTGATCCAGGAAGGCAATATCGGCCTGATGAAGGCCGTCGACAAGTTCGAATACCGTCGCGGCTACAAGTTCTCGACCTACGCCACCTGGTGGATACGCCAGGCGATTACCCGCTCGATCGCCGACCAGGCACGCACGATTCGTATTCCCGTGCACATGATCGAGACGATCAACAAGATGAACCGCATCTCGCGCCAGATCCTGCAGGAAACAGGTGCCGAACCCGATCCGGCTACCCTGGCGATCAAGATGGAAATGCCCGAGGACAAGATCCGCAAGATCATGAAGATCGCCAAGGAACCGATCTCGATGGAAACGCCGATCGGCGACGACGACGATTCCCACCTGGGCGACTTTATCGAGGACAACAACACCCTGGCCCCCGCCGACGCAGCGCTGCACGCCTCGATGCGCGGCGTGGTCAAGGACGTGCTCGATTCCCTGACGCCGCGCGAAGCAAAAGTGCTGCGCATGCGTTTCGGCATCGAAATGTCCACCGACCACACGCTGGAAGAAGTCGGCAAGCAATTCGACGTCACGCGCGAGCGCATCCGTCAAATTGAAGCCAAGGCGCTGCGCAAGCTGCGCCACCCATCGCGCTCCGACAAGCTGAAAAGCTTCTTGGAAGGCAATTAAAGGCCCGTCAGGGCTTGACGTAGGCGGCGGTTGCCCCTATGCTCCCGTGTCCGTTTCACAACGGCCACGCGAGGCAGGGCACCACGCCCGCCACGTCGGCATTACCCAGGGCCTCTAGCTCATGCTTGGTTAGAGCAGCGGACTCATAAACCTTGTGTATCAAAAAGGTACATAAAGGGAAGTTTTTTAGATTCAAAGACTTACGGTTGGTTTCTTGCTGGTTTTGAGTTGTGCAAAACACTGTCTGGTCCATTTCTGGTCCAGCGCGCACCGGACTGCAGGGTTCCAGGGCCTCGACTTGTCGGTGAGGTGGTAAAGGTAGTACAGGTTTCGGGCCTCTAGCTCATGCTTGGTTAGAGCAGCGGACTCATATGTAAATGTGCCTTGCGATGGGAAACCGCGTAAGGGATGGTGTCAAATTCGGTGAAACCTAAGCGCAGCGATGCGTAAGGCAATGCCGAGCCAAGCTTCAGTGCGAAAGTGCTGTTGAAGGTGTAGAGACTAGACGGCACCCACCTACGGCGCAAGCTATGGTGAAGGCATAGTCCAGGGAGTGGCGAAAGTCACACAAACCAGAATCCGTTGGTGCCGTGTTCGACTCACGGGAGGCCCACCACATAATGAAAAAGCCAACCCTGTGGGGTTGGCTTTTTTTCATTTGACTCGGCGAAAAAATTTAGCAGCTATATCCTTCCCTATAGAAATCGAGTGAACTATCGAAGCTAGGTCAAACCAAGCTTCTTCTATGGACGTTAAAACGTATGGCCCGCATATTTGGTACAGTGCTGCAACGCTGTCCGAGTGTTGTCTCGAACATTTGAAATTCTCTGCGAGTAGCCACTTGGCTCACAATTTCACCAACAATTTTTATTGCCTTTTGTTCATCATGATGGCTAAGCCAGTCTAATATCGCAGCGAAAACCTTTTGACGTCCTAAACCGCGTTGTACTTGTTGATCAAACCAAATGGATAGATAAACAATCGTACCACTTAATGCTAGATCCAAGTCCTCAGTATTTACGGGATCGCTTGGCAGACTCATGTGGCGATTCGATATGTTTCGCATTCGTGATTCGAGATGCTTAATACGAAAATCGAGCCAACCTTTGTTTGTGCAGGTTTCCCATAGCAACTCAATCTCATCCTCTGGAAAGAGATCCAAGTAAGGAATTAGATTATGTAATTGTGTAGGAGCGACCAACCCGAAATTTCCATTCGAACTGATAGTTGCATGGCTTACAAAGTGTTTTAACAGAGCACGTGGGTTCTGAGATGATGTAAAGGCTTCATGCACTAAAATAGTAGCATCATGTTCTGTGGAGAGGAGAGCCGTCTGAACCATCAAGGGCTTTGTCATCAATCTCGCCCAACGTTGCCGCAGCATGCTAACTACTTGCTTTGGTTTAACATGTTCCAGCGCTTTGGCAACGGCATACTCTAGATTAGAATATTCTTCCTGTTCCTCTGCGACCTGATCAAGTATCGGATCTAGTGCCTCAGTCAAAGTATTTGACCACTGATAGCTTGCGATATGCAGCCAGTGTTCAGGATTCTCAGGGAATTTCCGGAGCACCTGTGGAATAACAGACCTGTCTTTTCGGCGTGCGCGCGCCCATAAAGAACGCTCATGCAAAAGGCTTCCTTCAGGGATCTGGCGCAAAATATCGAGGTCAGCAACATCGGCAGCTAAAGCCCAAAAATCGAACATTTGTTTTCGTACATTGTCTGACTCTGTTTCATCGCTAAAAATTCTCAAGAGTCGATTCTTTGAATCCAATGACATGCGTCTACCAGAATTCCGCGAATGCGGCTCCCAATCGGACTTCAACGAACTTGCCGACATGAAGCCAGCCTTCGCTGCGTAGCGTGCAACTTGCTCCAATGCGTCGGGGTGATCCACGGTACGAAGCATATATGTGATCGGCCATTCCAGCTTTTTGGAAGTGTTTGCCCGCTCGACAAAATAGCCTACTGCGTTCCCTATTGGGTAAGATCTGAACTCCCATGCCACATACTCCGCAGCTAAGCGCTCGGCAGGTTGACCTACATCGGAGTCAGAATCTTCCGGTAGAGCCTCCCATGCATCGCATACAGGACCTAGAATCGCATCGGGAGTGCTACCGCAGCATCGCGCCGCCGCGAATAGGTACGATCGTAGTCTACTGCCTCTATCGTCGTCTTGATTCCAACATATTCGAACTGCTTGCGCTAACGAACTGTCGCCTATATATCCAGCTAATCGCAAGGCCCCCGCCCTCATGCCAGAGTTTAGGAGGTGATTTAGATCTGTGCGCTGTAGGGTTGCATCCACGGCAGCGCTAAGTTTGTTGCTATACAATCGCTTGACGAATGCGAGAAGGTTTTGCTTTCCAGCGACTGTCACTCCGATCTCACGCAGCGACAAGAGTCGTAGTCCTGCAATAAGGTCTCCATTTCTAAAAGCAGCGGAGAAAAGCGGATGCCATGGATAATCGCTGCTAGGGAATTGTGTGATGAGGTACCGTATGTCTGGGGCGGTCGTTTCAGCGAGGACTTGCGCGACAGCATACCGCTGACTGACCCAAGAATCTCCCTTCACATCCTCCCGTTGCAGCCATTGACTCAGTGCCTGTGCCGCGATGGTTGTATAACTGCTACCAAACTCAGAGGATATCTGTAAGGCATAGGCCGCTGTCTCTGGACTCTCATCCATCCACCTCTCTAGTTGCTGCAGCGGGAGTTCAGTCCATACTGCTGCACGTGCTGCCACCTCCGCATAGAACGGGTCAGTGGCATAATCGGGCAGCATATCTAACTTGAATACTTCCGCAAGCGCGCCACTAAGCAGGTGATGTAATACTCGGTCATGTCTGAATTCAAGCGTTTCTTCTACTCTAGCGCTTGGTATCCGCATCACATTTCCTTCGCGTGCAATATGTCTCAGTAGTTCGATCATATCTTGGTCCGCAATCCATGACTTGACCTCAGTCCATTGGGGGCGCAAGTTGCGGTGCTGCAACATCTTGCGTAGTAGTTCCGACATAGCCTGGATTACTTCAGACTTAAGGCTATGTATGTGGGTTGCAACAATGTTAAGACGTTCTTCTACGTAGGTTTGAATGACACCGGAGGCAGTCTCTTCTGAGTTAAGGTCGTGGAGACCAATTAGTAAGGGATCCCTTCCTAGTTGAACAGAAATGAGTACAGCACGGTCCTCATCCATCTGGATTCCTAGAATTCCCGCTCGCTTATGTACAGCGCGGATCGCTTCCGCTGAGGTATATCTGTCGACACGAAGCAACGTCATCGCTGCTAGCACGCGCTTTTGATCTTCTATCGAGTCGAGGTACTGTGGCCAGATAGGACAGACAACGCGCCACAGTCGTTCGTCGTCATTGGCCTTCGCAGAAGTACGTATCCACGAAAGGACTTTGTTTAGCAACGGTCCGGGGTTAACAGCACGGTTTATATCTTCTACCAGTACCATTAGTGGATCTTCGCCGATACAAAGCAAAAGTGCCTTTTTGCCGGCTCCCGATTCAAGATCGGGTTCCGTGCGTCGCAGCTCACTTTCTATAGCTGCCTCCATAGTTGTCGCGGTAGTCAGATACTCCGTTTTGAGGATGATCGCCGGTTGTCCCTTCTTAATAAAACTATTGAGTTCTATCGCGCAGGCCGTCGTTTTGCCCATTCCTGAAGCCCCTATGACTAACGTGTCACTACGGTCTAAGGTAAAACCGTCACGGAGGATATTGTCCTTGGTAGCTGCAAGTTGCAGATGATCTTGGATGCTACGCCTGCCTAGCTCAAGCAGAAGATCTCGTGACATGAGCCTCACAGCTATACCTAAAGTGTTTTTCCTGATGATCTGGCCTGTTGGATCGGTATCAAGAAAATGAGCAATCCTGGAAACGGGCCAAATGTGGAGGTCGATTCCAGCGGAGTGTGCCATTGCTTCCACCGCAACTCGAAGTTCTAGTGATGTCTCGCGATTGGTCGTCAGAGCTAAGCTCACTGCCAGTTGTGGATGGGTTTCGCGCAGCTTCTGGATTTCCGCTATGCCCTTGATGAGGTCACCTGCAGGTTTTGTTGGCTTCCCACCGGGCTTCCTGGGTTTGACTGTTGCTGGATCGTGTAGCCATTTTCCCCTTAGGTCTTTTTGCTCCGTTGTATGCGCCGCACATACAAATCGCGCTCCATCGGCCGACTGCACCCACCCAACGTTATCAAAAGGTGCTCTTACAGTTTTGCCTCCCGGTTGTACACCTGGATGAGACAGGTTCGCGTAGAGCTGAGCATTCTCCGCGCGCAGCACAGCCGTTGCAACTCGTTCGAAAGCTGCTACGTCGTTCATTTCTGCAAGTAGTCGTACAGTATCGGTATCTGTAATCATTGTGCCCAACACATTTGGAATGCTGATTGTTAAAAATATTCTCTTCTGCTGTCTCTGCGATTGGTCAACAGCAGATCTAGTATGAATTGAAAATGGATTTGGATAAATACCTGGGCTGGTTTGACTAGGGGGGTACTTCACATCGATATGATTCTAAAGGTACTTGTTAATTTGGTCGATCTCTGAATGAGCAGGTCTTCCAATGCTAGGACTTAGCGTTCGTTACCCTTCGCTGTATGTGTTCTGTTCGAAAAGACGGAAATGAACCGGATGGTTCTACTGCACCTGCTGGCCCTTGTCACATTCCTTGTATTCCCGCTTAGCGCTTAAGGTTTGTAACGCTGGTGATAGGGTACGTTGGAGCAATGATTACGGACTCTGAAAACGCGCACCCACCACCTCAGCTTATCAACTTCTTGCCCGCATTCGGTTATGCCGAATGCGGGCTTTCTTTTGTCATCAATATGGAGGCCTACAATGGCTACACTTGCTCGAAAATTTCGTTTCACCCAGCGCGATCTGGATCGCTTGCCCCCTTGTCCGCAGGATGCAGTGTCCAAGGCATACGAGGTCAGCGATACCGAAGTGACCGGACTGCGCTTATCTGTTACCAAGGGTGGCAGGAAATTCTGGTTCTGGCGGTACACGTTCGACGGGCGCAAGCGTGCCGCCCGAATCGGCGAGTATCCGGCCACCGATCTTGCCGCCGCGCGCAAACGGGCAGGTGAAATGCGTTCAATGCTCGACATGGGTAAAGACGCCCAGGAGGAGAAGGACGAGCTCAAGGCCATGCCGAGCTTTGCCGAGTTCGCTGAACGCGAATATATGCCGATGGCGATGCAGACCAAGCGCTCGCACAAGGACGATGCACACCGCTTGAAAAACCATTTGCTCCCCCGCTTCGGCCATAAGAAATTGTCGGAAATTTCGACACGTGAAATCCAAGCCTTTATCGGCGAGATTGCAAATTCACGTACGCCGGCCACAGCCAACCGCATCCTGTCGCTGATCGCGCGCATGCTCAAGCTGGCCACCATCTGGGGCATCATCGAAAAGAACCCTTGTTATGGTATCGCCAAATTTCGGGAGCAACGGGCACGCGAACGGTTTCTGACGAGCGATGAAATCTCGCGGTTGTTTCAGGCGATGGAGGGAGACAGTCACATCTATGGTATCGCTGGGATCAAGTTCTTGCTGCTGACTGGCTTGCGCCGTAATGAGGCTTTACGCGCAAAGTGGGAGCAGGTCGATCTGGGGCGTGGGTTGATGCATCTGCCGCAAACCAAGTCGGGGAAATCCCGCCACATTGTGCTCAGTGCCCAGGCCCGCATGCTTTTGGAGGGGCTGCCGAGTCACGGGCACAGTCAGTGGATTTTTCCAGGGAAGAACCTTGCTGATGACCGACCCGTGTACAACATTGACAAGTGCTTGCAGCGATTGCTGGAAAAGGCTGGAATCGACCGTATGCGCGTGCACGACTTGCGACATACCTACGCGTCCGTCATGGCGCAGAATGGCGTGTCGCTGTTTGTGATTCAGTCGGCACTGGGGCATAGCTCGCCAATGATGACCATGCGTTACGCACACCTGTGCGATACCGCTCTTCGAGATGCTACCAATGTCGTCGGCAACGTCGTCAGGATCGCGATTGGGGGCGATACTGCGGGCGATGAAGTTGTGTCAGATACCGATCTTGCTACCCCTGCGGTGATCGATGTCACCAAGGCTGGGACTTAACGATAGCAGGATGATGATCTTGGATACTAGCGCGCCAACGGCTTTTGCCGTTGGCGTTCTTGTATGTTTTTTTGACTTGGGGGGTAATGATGCGTCATTTTCCTTCCGGTTTCATTCCGTTCATGGGGGTATATAGCCGCCAATTTGAAACCGACTTTTTGTCGTCGCCTACTGGATGATGGGGGCGTTGCCCATTGCCGTTATACTTGCTGGTATTCCGAATCCCCCCTGCTCTCTGCGCGCGTCCGAGGGTTCTCAACGACCGCATAGTGTCTGATATTGACGATGGAACATAGAGAAAAGTTATACAGCAAGTTTAAGATTGAGTTCAACCACTGGTTGCGGGAAATTGCCGATATCGAAAAACAGGCCCTGATACCTCGAAAAAGGAATCAGATAGTCAACTCTATATGTGCCGTGGCTATCGAACGCTTGAGTGAGACCGAGTTTGGCCATAAGTTGGTAAAAGACCAAGATTTAACTCTCATCACTCTTGATCTTGAAGATGGCCTTAACAAGGTTGTTGACAAGATGCGGGGGGGGACCGCAATCCGAATGCCGAAGTGAAGCCTTCCGGTGGGCTGCCGAGTGTGAGGAAGAGAGACATTTCAAATTTCTAGGCGGGATGGGGAGAATTTTTAACTATTTCCGTGATGGACCTTACTTTCTTGATACTAAAAGTGAAAGCCTGAATCGTGAAGCTCTACGTCAAGCAGCGGCAGGATTTGTTGAACAAGCCGACTCATTGCTTTTTCACATTACTGCGGAGTTGATGTACCGGGAAGAGGTAGTTTCCGCAATACGGCAGCTTTCTGAAAATGCAAATCAATTGCAAATTCAGCTTGCCAGTTTACCCTTTGAACGCCGCGACGTAGAAAATCCGTTCCATGACGGCGGCAATACTATTATTGTCCGTCAGTTCTCCTATGCAGTTTGCCTGCTTGTGTTTGAACTGTATGGATGGGTTAATCCCTCACTGCTAAAGGCTTTGCTTAGTATGAAGGCTACCACGACTGACGCATACGGATTAACGTCATGGCTGTTAGATGCTGATGGCCTTGCCATCGACCGCGATCGCAAGCTACGGAAATTCATTACAGGAGCTCTCAAGGACGCACGGAAGATAGCTAGGCATCGAGAGTGGCGCACATGCGAAATGATCGAATTCTTTTGGCGAAGCCGTAAGCAGTTTACTGCTAAGGATGGCTTGAGAAATGTGTAGTAGTGAGCCATTACGTGAGAAAAATATGTCCGATATTCGTCACTCCTAAGTCTATGCCCTTAATGGCCTACACAAGGTAAATACCCAGAAATATCTGTCCGATCTCTGATTTTCAGGATCTAGGATGGCTCCGTTACTTACGCAACAAACGGAGCCAAGAATGTCACAAAATCTAGTCCCCAATGCGGCCTCTGCAGAAATTGCTGAAAGCGCCAGCCGCCGCCAAATCGAGCGCGCAGTCCCAGGCGTTCCCGGCCTGCGCCTAGCTATCTACCCGTCCGGTCGCCGCACCTACATCTACCGCTTCCGTGATCCCGTCACCGGTCGCAAGACCTGCCTCACCCTCGGTATGGCGGACTAGTCGTGAAGTCGATCGACGCTATCAAGATGGTTTGCCGGTTACAAGAGCGGTTGGACAAGGGCCTGCGCCCCGAGCACCTGACCATGTCGCTCGCCCAGGCATATGACGGCATTGTCCTGCCCTCTGTTCAGCGCGCCAGTAGCAGCAAGACTCACGCAAGCCGTTTTGATGCGCATATCCGTTCAGCCATTGGTAATCGCCCACTATCCCAAATCTCACGTGCTGTATTGATTGCACTGATCGACCAACTGTGCCCGTCACGTAAGTGTCGCCGTGCGATCGTCAATTTGAAGCCCAGCACACGCAATCGTGTGGTCGATGAATTGAAGTTCATCTTCAGAAAGCTGTACGAGTTGGGGCTTATTGAAGAAAACATTGCCAAGGACCTGCAAAAAATCCCGGAGCGTAATCAGCGCACACGCATCCTGCGCGATGAAGAGCAGGCGCGCTTCTTTACCGCGTTGGGGGATGCACCTATTAAAACGCGTTTGTTGATCTCGTTGCTGCTCCTGACCGGCATGCGAATCGGCGAAGCCCTCTCTACGCGATGGGACTATGTCGATCTCGCCAATCGCACAATCCGGTTGCCGGATACCAAGAGTGGACGGCCCCGAGTGGTCCCACTTTCGGCAGAAGCATGCTCAATCTGTGAGCAGCTTCGTGCCATGCGTACCAACGTATTCCTGTTTCCTGGACGAGGTGACGGTCCGATGTCCCGTCCAAGCCGTCAGATCAAGGCCATGCTCGCTGCTGCCGGTATGGAGGGCTTCTGGCCTCACGATCTGCGGAGACATTATGCCACCCGTATTGCCGAGATTCTGCCTACGCATGCTGTGAGTGCGATTCTCGGGCATTCGAGTACTGCTGTGACCGAGCGTTACTTGGTGGCGACTGATCTGCGCCTCCATGACGCAGCTGATTCCATCGGCCGACAGCTTGCGCCCTTGATTTCTGGAAAAACATTGTGAAAGGGAGTAGCTGATGAACAGAGCTCGTGCGCCCCCTTGTCCTGATGGTGCTTCACATTGGGCTGCCAGCAGGGGTGCTTGTCTCTCCTGGCAGCGACCCCCTTATTTTTTAAGAAAGAGCGACATGGCTACAAAAAGTATTCGCGCAGTAATGCTCCCCGACGGTGGGTCCGTCCTCATTACGCTGATTGCCCAAGCTGTTCCATATACAGATGGTGTCGGCATCTTGAATGAGCGCAATCGCATGATTGGTTGGGTTGCAATTTCCGATTCCGACGATGCGAGCCGCGAGGTCAAGTTTCAAAAGGTGTTGGAAATCTTCAGCATGCTGATCAATACGCCCCGCAATGCTACGCAACCTGATTGGACCTTCTTGCAAGCAGAGGCGTCCTAAGTGTCGCTTTGACGATCGGCAGCGCGCTTCGACGGATTTGTTGAAAAAGCGCGCTGCCGACGTCTATGGGCTTCTTGGCTCGATCCACCCCAGTGCTGTAAAGCCGCCAACAGGCGGCTTTTTTTTTCGGCGGTGCTGGTTTCAATTCTAGTATGGGGGTTATATAGCATGAAAAATGAAACCGATAAGGTTGCACCAATATTGCCTTCGGTACTGCCTATAGTCGCTAAGTCCACGACTGGCGACGAGGCTTTGATGGCCTTCTGCGACAGGCGTTTTGGTAAGCTAATGCATTCGTCACTTGTTAATCCACCGGTCGATGCCGCACCCGCTTCAACATTCAGTGAGGAAGAGCAGGCGCTCGCTCGTTACCGTCAAGTTCGTGATCGTGCTGGATGTGTGCCAAGTCCTCGTATTCAGCAAGGCAAGTGTGAAAAAACGAGGCTTGCTTTGGGTGTGGGGCCTCGTGTCTTCATCGGCTTTGATGCCGAGTGGCAGTTCTTGCGAAAAGGGCGTAATCGAATTTTGAGCGTCCAGTTTTGCCTGATCGGACCCAGCGGCGAGATCATGTACAAGGTTATTCATCTGGATAACCATGACACGGAGCGGCCCAGCCTCTCACAAGCCATCTATGAGCTGCTGGATGAAGCCGTGGACGATGGCATCATTGATGACTGGCCTATCGAAGTTGTGCTCTGCGGTTTCTTTACTCGGGCCGACATCACTGTCTTTTCCGATTTCAAGAAGTTCCGTCATGAACTCAGTGGTGTGGGTGGCACCCTTGTCACCGTGGGTGGCGCTGTTGCTATTGAACTTCCCATGTCGGAGAAGCGACAGCAGCAGCTCAAGAGCCATTACCAGTATGTCGTCGATTCGATGATTGATCCGAAACTGTTGAGCATCCGCTTGGTTGATTCCAGCCGCTTGGCACCGCCTGGTAAGTCACTGGCTTATCTCGGCAATGTGCTCGGGCTGCCGAAGATCGATCTGCCTGCGGGTTTCGACAAAAGTGACATGGCTTCCTTCCAGCGCGAGGAAAAAAAGAAATTCGAGGCCTATGGACTTCGTGATGCTGAGATCGCCGTGACGTATGTGCTATGGGTGGTATGGTTTTCAACACGCTATCTCGGCCTGAACATGGATCGTCTTCCTGCCACCGCTAGTGGCCTTGCTGTTCGCGTCGCCGAAGCATGCATTCGAAGCGATGGCGTGGAGCTCAACGTTGCTTTGAACTTCGAGGAAAAGCAAGTGACTCGCTGGGACAATAAGACCCACAGGGCGCGAGTGCAGAAGAAGCGTGTGCCGAAACGTATCCGTGGATGGCTTGAGGCTTTCTTGGCCGACGCCTACGTCGGCGGGCGCAATGAATGCTACATGTTTGGCCCTACGGTTATCAAGCGTTTCTTTGACCCCGATCTATCTGGTGCGTACCTGACGGCGTTGGCCTATCTCTTGGTGTTGGATTACGACGAAGCTTTCATGACGAAGGAAGTCAAAGACTTCATCGGCCCTGTGGCTGGATATGCGCTTGTTTCATTCAAATTCCCGACCGGCACTCGCTTCCCATGCTTGCCGGTGGCGGTCGAAGAGCGCGGCCTGTTGTTTCCTTTGACCGGTGAATCCCTGTGTACCGCTCCAGAAATCGAACTTGCGCAGAACATGGGCGCTGAGATCGTTATCAAGTACGGCGTGGTCATTCCGTGGATGGCACGCGAGGATGTGTTTTCTCGAAGTGCTTTGGCTGCTGGCAAACGTACCAAGAAAAAAATGAAGGCCGGTGGCTCTATGGGCCAGTCGCCGGATGACGATGCCACAGAGTTCGACGATGCGAATTTTAAGGGTGGTGGTTCTTCTAAGAGTATGAATGAGGAGGAGGGCTACCGTCTGTTCGAGAGCTTCGCAGCGTTTATTCGCGAGCGGCGACAACTCTTTACGCGGAAGACTTTGCCTTTCGAGTTTATCAAGTTGCTTGGCAACAGTCTGTACGGAAAGACAGGTCAAGGATTCAAGCAGAAGCGCACTTTTGGACCCAAGGAGATGGATAGCGTCGTCGTTGGTCCATCCCGCGTGTCGGAAGCCGCCGTGGCCAGCCTTGTATGCGGCTTGATTCGTGCCGTGATCGGCGAAATCCTGTGGAAGCTGCCTGCTGATGTTACTGCCGTCTCTGCGACCACCGACGGCTTCTTGGTGGACTGTCCTATCGAACAGCTGGATTTGAGTGGCACGATGTGCCAGCGCTTCCAAAGCCTGGTCGATCGCGTTTCACCAGGTTCTCACATGCTCGAAAACAAGCATCAAGTGATGCAGCTTTTTGCCGGTCGGACGCGCTTGCAGTTCACGACCAAGGTCGATGGCGAACACCCCTCAGTGACTGCCAAGGGAGGCGTCAAGCCTGGGCCTGAGGTCAAGGATGAAAATGCGTATATGTTGGATCTGATTCTCAATCGAGAGCCGGGACAGAAGCAAGCCTATGAGTCTTTCATTTCGATGCGCGATCAGCTCACGCTGGGCTATGACCTGCAAACCGAGCGGCGAGAAACGACGCTGAATCTGGAGTACGACTTCAAACGCCGGCCCATCGCCGAGAGTGTACGGATGGTCGAGATTGATGGCGCAGGTGTAAGCCATCTGGCATTTGATACAGAGCCCTACCTGCTCGCTCAAGATGCTGTGCTGGACCGTTTAATCTTCGATAACTGGCGTAAGACCAACTGTTTCAAGACCATCGAGGATTTCCGGAACTGGGAGGCTTTTCGCGCATTCCACTTGGAGGGACGGAAGCGCCGAATGGCTGGCGATGCTGGCGTCGATATTGCGTCGTCCGGTACACGCAGCGCTACCGGCCGCAAGAACTTGATGAAGGACGGTTATGTCGGCGTCGCAAAGCGCACCTTCCTTGCAGCCTACCAGAAGCGCCTGTGGGGTCTGGAAGGTGCTGACATGAGCCAGCGAGCACTGGCAGACTGGCTCACCGAGTGCGGCTACAAGACTTCTCTGTCGGCTGTCAAGAATGGTACGGGCGAGCAGCCGGAGGAGCGTGTCGTACCGGGTGCGCTTGAAGTGATGGTGTTCTTGAACATGCTGAAGGAGCGCTTCGCTGGCCTTGAGATTGAGCGCTTCCTCATCGCTGCCGAATAGACGTTGCTCTTCGGCGTCAATACTCCTCGGGCAGCAGCAGCGTCGTTGAAGAACGGTCGGCCTCGGTGATGATCCACAGTCGATTTCCGCCGACGATATGTACCGACAACACGCGCGCGCCAACAGACAAGGCATGATCGTTGGCGCGCGCGTCGTCGGGTGGTACATCGCCCCATTCTCCGCTTTGGTGCAATGCCAATAGTGCGAAGGCGGACACTTTGTGCGAGGTTAAAAGGTGCAACGCACCTGGTGTTGAAACGATGCTACCCAGTGGGAAGCGCTGCACTGGCGTTGAATTTTTCATGAGAGGCTCTCCGGAAAAGAAGCGATACCGTTGGCTTTCAAACCAAGGGCGTCGTGGGGTGATGGTGGTGTTGTGCGCAGCCGATACAAGTGGCGCACGTCTGTCCAAAAAATAAAGACGCCAAGGATTTCTACCCTTGGCGTCTTTTGTTATGGTGTCGCCGTTGTCAGTGGCGACTCATGGTTTGCGGAAGTTCTTATGCCGATTTTGCGCAGCTCATTGGATCGAGAGTGTGACCTTCCGACACGCGATGACGTACAACAGCGTTGGAACGATGATGCCAACAGGGCCGGTAACAGCTGGCAGTGCGATGCGAAATGCATTGAGAATAAGGGGGAACATTTTGAAGCCCTTTCAGGATTGATGTGAAGGAACCTACCAAGGCTTTTGCTTGGTAGGTAAATGAGGTCGTTGACCAGGAAAATAATATGGGCTTGTGCCTTCCGGTTGATATCCGTAGGCTCCTGCCGTGGTGGTCGGGCAGTGTCAGTACCAATACCCGTAGTCCAGCAGTTCATACCGCAATAGGTCGATCATGATGCGGTCTGGATCGGGTGATCGTTGGATGTCGGAAACCTTGAGATATATGTGCTGGTACCTGCCGGTTTCGCTGGGGGCGTATGGAGAGGAAGAGCGGAAACCATCATTTTCAAGTCTGACCACGCTAGTATCGATTGGAATTTCAACTTCAATGAAATCTTCCGCTCCGAGGGATTCAATCATGACCGCTATACCTTTGATACTGGCGACAATGCCTTCCGACAGTAGGCGATCACCACTGATATAACCTTCGCCATCGATCTTGCCGCGCAATTCAACGAGGTATTCGTTTTGCGGGTTCTGGAAGAAAACGGCACGGTAGTCGTCTGCGTTCAATGGCTGGCCCGACCAATAGGTGATGATGTCGGCATAGCGGTCTGGCAGGTTCGGCGCGCGTTCAAAGATGCAGCCGCGCAGGTTGGTCGGCATGCTGATTTCAAACGTAGCCTGAAGCTGGTCGGCAATATGCAGACGCCGTGCCACATGCGCTGTTGTTGGCAGCTCAGCTAGTTTGATCTTGTCGGCGTTCTTGAGGTAATACCCCGGCTGGTTGGACAGGTCTGTACTTGCGTCGTCTGCAAGCGAAACGCGCGTGTGGTAATCCAAATCTTTGATGGCAATAGCGGTCGCCATTGCCTCTCTTGAGATGTAAATGGTGGCTTGCATTGGCTGAATTCCTTCAGTTGGCGTGTATGGGTTCGATGATGGAAAAGCCCTTGCGAACGAGCTTCAACTTGTGGCGTTTCTCGATGTGTGGGCGGTGGGTACTGAAAAGCGCCAGGCTGCGGCTGCTTTGGATAGTGCTGGCCCGTTTGGCTTCGATGGCATGGCGGATGGTGGTTTCTCCAATGCCGAGATCAAAGATGAAGGCGTGGTTGCTATAACCGACGCGATCAACGTCATACTGCGCGTTGAAAATAAACCGCTTCGCCTCCTCCATCGAATGCATTAGCACCACTTGCACGGTCTTGCCGGCGCGCGCCGACTTGCCGATGAAGTAGCGTGGGTAACTATCCGCAGGAGATACGGCTTCAAATGTAAAGGCGAAGCGTGCTGCCAGCGTATCGATCACGTTGCTGGATAACGCGATGACGTCGATGTCGCTGTAGTCCATGTGCTGGACAGGGCTGATGAGATGCTTCACAAAGCCGCCAAAGAGTACGACGTCCTGCTTGCTCATCAGATGATTGGCCAGCGCTGCGTTGTCCTGCACGATTTCGTGGCCAGTGCAGTCGATGGTGGACAGGTAGCGAGCGTTCAAGCACAACGACTTCGGCACGAGAACAATGCCGCTGTGCCCGAACGACATCGCTTCCAGGTCCAGCGGAAAGACTGAGTTCAAGTTTTCACGCAGAACTAACCGCTGGCCCAAGGTGCTACGCAAGGCCGCGTACTGGGCCTTGGTGGCGGCGATGTCGCTGGTGGGTACGGGCGGTAGCACAAGCGAGTATTCAATCTGCATGCCGTCCCAATCGTGCCGATGGCGCTTGATCTCATTCAGCACGTCCGCATCCAGCGAGATCGAGATGAAGTCTGCAATATCCTTGAGCTTGGCCACGTGTTGGACTTCGCGCGTGATGATCCGAACCTTGAAGCCATGGGCTTGGATGACGCGGATCATCGCCAGCAATTCGCCGCTATGCTCCTCGAATTTGTACAGCGGGTCCGCGCCGCCGCTAATTGTGATAAACGATTTTCGACACTGGCTGATGAATGCAGAAATTGCCTCGGTACTTTGGCTGCCGTGAGGAAGCAATGACGAGTCCCGCCAGTTGCAGTAGGTGCAGGTCTTGGCACAGCCGAATCCCTTGGATTTCCAGTTTACGATGATCGTGAAATTTTGATATGAAGGTTTCATGTTTCCATCCTTTATGTTTGGTTAAAGCGGTGGGCTAGGGCTTCTTCGTGGCGGTCTGCTTTGGTGCTTTCCTGTGTTCTGCTTCGGGCGAAGGCTCCGTATTGGCGACACTGTCCGCCGCTTCGATAAGCGTGCCTGCCACCGCGAGCATGGATTGCTTCCATACCGACCAGTCGCCGGTGATGACGTGTTGCGTTTCCGCGTCCGCCGCAGGCGCCAGCAAACCTTCCGCGCGCAGGGCCGCCACAATGAAGCCGGCATTGTTGCTGCTGCGGCCGATGAAGGCGTCCCTGAACGACCTGGACGGGAAGGGGGTGCTGGCGTCACATTTGCTGGCACATGCTTCGATTTTCGGAAAGGGCACACGCTCTCGGCTGAAGTAACCGCCGCCTTCGTTTCCTGTGATGGCGATAAACAGCGTGGTTCGGTCAACGTCGGCGGTGATTTGATATTCGACGCTGCCTTCGGCGTACTTGCTTACCTTGCTCGCCTTGCCTGTTTTTAAACGCCACATCGCGGGTGGAGCGTTGACTGGTGTGGTTGTCTGAACAGAGGGTGTGTCGGGAGTGGTGGCATTGTCGGGTGTGCCGGTGGTCTTGCCAGGGGTGGATTGCTTGGTCATGTTGGATTCCTGATTGGTATCATCAAATAAAAAGCCCCCATGACATTTCTGTCATGGGGGCAAATCGCTGTTGAGGTTAAAAGCTAGTTGAGCTTGAGGGCGTAGGCGCTGTCTACCTGAATTTTTCCCAAATCCAAAACCCGGCGTAAAAAGGCCAGATCAGTGATTGGGCAAGTGCCATCCAGAACCCTTCTTGCGCGTACAGCAGGGCGGTAAAGCCGATCACACCAAGGCCGTATATTCCAGCAATGGGGTTGGTTTTTTCTTTGTCGTCGTTGCTCATATTGATTGCTTTTCAGAAGTGATGAGTGACCTGTACTAGTATTTTTTACGGACTATTTCAGGCATGACCGCCAAACAAAAATTGCGATAATGAGTATGAAAAATCCATAGTCGAGACTGTAAATGTACTTAATGGCTGGCCAAAACATGCCGAAGATGAGAACCAGTCCAACGAGGATTTGCACGGGTTATTCCTTTTTCTCGGGGTGCGTAGTCGATTTCACGGCGCCATCACAAAACGCATCTAACGCCTTGTGAAGGTACCTGCTATGTACTTCATGATAATGATATGGAACTGAGAGGGGACATCGGTTCGTTATCGGTGTAATTCGTTGGCTTGAGATTCGGTGAATTGGATTCTGTCATAAATACTGCCTTGGATCAACAATAAATGTTGATTTAATACCCAACAATTATGGTTGCTAAGAAAATTTCAGATCCAGTCGATTCACTTTCCCAGGCTGGCGACCTGGCTACACGTTTATCTCGGAACCTTGCAGCACGGCGTCGAGTAATCAGTCTTACTCAGGCGCAGGTTGCTGAAAGGCTGGGAGTGGACACTGAGACCGTATCTCGCTTCGAGCGTGGCAAACACGTGCCGTCATTGCTTACGCTTGAGCGGATGGCTGCTGTTTTGGCAACGTCTGTGGGCGAGTTGTTGGCTGAAAAGCCAAACCAGTCGGACGATCAATCGCTGGTTATTACCTCTTGGATGGCAGCACTTGGACCTGACGACCAAGCTTTTGCTCAAGCGCTCCTGAAGCAATGCTGTGACTATCTTGCAGTACGTACCATTGAACGCTAGTAAGGCGCGCATGTGATGGTTGACTTGATGTAAAATTCACGAGTGGTAGCGCCCTCATGCATCTATGCAGGTTGCGCTGCACGTTACCATGCGGCCTAATGGCGCCAAGGCGAGCAATCGCGTGAGCGTTAGCGGCGGTGTCAGCGGCTTGGACGACTCGCAAGAGGCTCTCAGCCAAGACTCTGCCGACGGTGGCTGTCCTGGTGTTTCGTCTTCTACTCCCGATTTAATTGGGAAGGCGAATAAGAAACGTGTGGGGCAGTCAAGGAGCACAGGCGCGGGCGCGCCACGAACGTCGAAACGCGAGAGCGTTTTGTATTCTGCCCCGTCTCGGTGGAAACGATGCCTTTTAATCGCATCTGCCGCGTGCTTTTTGTTCAATTTTTGTAGCGAACTGGGGGTGATAAGAATGCAAACGAGTATGATTCGTATTTCGGCGGCTGGTGGTTGGGTGGACGGTGTGCCTCATGCATCTATGCAGGTTGCGCTGCACGTTACCATGCGGCAAAATGGCGCCAAGGCGAGCAATCGCGTGAGCGTTAGCGGCGGTGTCAGCGGCTTGGACGACTCGCAAGAGGCTCTCAGCCAAGACTCTGCCGACGGTGGCTTTTTCCGCTGGCTCGGGGGGCTTCAATGCCAGCGGCACACCTGAAATGGGCTCGACCGCATACGACCAAGTACTTTCGCACGCGACGCTCAGTGCTGTGTGGAAGCATCTCTACAAGAAAACAAAACTCCTTTCCCGTAACACCACCGGTATCGATGGTCAGTCGATCAATGACTTCCATCTTGATGCCAAGGGTAATCTCGTTCGTCTTGCTCGCGACATTCGTGAACGCAAGTTTTCATTTTCGCCTCTAAAGCCTTATTTAGTCCCTAAACCGAGTGGTAAAAAACGCTTGATTTGTGTTCCGACAGTACGGGATCGGATCGTTCAAGGTGCGTTGGCCGGGTACCTTGGAGACAAGTATGCCTTGAAGCTGGCGAATAACATCAGCTTCGGGTTTATCAAAGGGCGTAGTGTTCATATGGCGGCAGACATCGCTTGCGCATTGCGCCGTGAGAGATCTTGGGTATACAAAACCGACATTACCGCATTCTTCGATTCAATCCCACGTGCTGATCTTCAAAATGCCATCAAGAAGTTGATTAAGGAGCGGTCGTTGCACCCCTTGCTCTTTGCCGCGTTAGAATGTGAAGTTGATTCTCCCAGTCGATCTGTCGCTGCCGAGATCGCCAAACTCGGAATTAAGCGTGGACTGGGGGTACGGCAAGGCATGCCCCTGTCTCCATTCTTCTCGAATCTGCTCTTGGTCGATTTTGACCAAAAAGTTGAGCAATCAGGCGCTACTGCTGTTCGGTATGCAGACGATTTGATCTTCCTTTGTCGGGACGAAAGCGAATGCCATCAGGTCGCAGCTTTTTGCAAAAATGAGTTCAACAAAATCGGCTTAGACGTTCCTGCTCTCGCCCCAGGGTCCAAATCGGTGATTTATGCTCCTCATCATGCAGCTGAGTTCCTTGGACTAGAGCTAGCGCCAGCGGTGGCTGGCTATGAGTTGAGGTTGGCAGATACCCAGTTACTGCGCTTGAAGCAGGAGCTGCTTGGCTTTAGCAACATCAAGCAGCTGCTCAGTAGGAACATCACGCTTCGCACACTAGGGCAGACTATCGCAGCCAAGCGGGACGGCTACCTTGGCGCTTATGACATGTGCGCGAACATTGAGGATCTGCAGTTAGAGCTACGAAAGACAGAACACAAGGCGTTGCGCGCCATCTATGGCGCAGGGTTGGGGATTAAGCTATCGGAAATCGGCGCGGATGCGCGAGCATTTCTAGGCTTATCTCGTAAGCCCTAGCCGCTATAACGACTCGTGCATAGTTTGTGTGGAGGGCTCAGTAATATGTCCGGTGGCTTTTCAGGGGTAGCTGCGCCTACCTACCAAAAATAGCTCGCGTAGCCCCCCCCCCAAAAAAAAATTCAGACGTATCTGAAGTTACAATAACAGATCAATCGAAAAATAGTTTCGAGTTTATAAGCTTGACCTATTTCAGCGGTGATGTAGTATTATAAATAAGAAAATTTTTAATCCGTAAGTGTTAATTCATCGCCATAGCCATTTTTGAGACTTTTATGAGTAAAACTGAAATTCAAGCATCAGCTGATCTCGATGCTCAATTGGATTTTTTCCGTCAAACGGATGATTTGCGTGAACTGAATGAAATGCTGACCAGAACTATGGCACAGCTAAAAATCCACGCACTAATCAAGGACGTAAATCTTTCGATTATCGTGGACGCAGTTGTGCGTTTAACTCGAACGGCCACCAACGAACATCGAGTGATGGCAGCTGCCGTATTAGGCCGGCTAGCAGCTGTTGCCCGTGGTCGTGAACTCATCGTTTTCTCCGCCGCTCCGCGAATATTTTTGGATGAGCCTCCGCCAAGTTTAGATTGCTTGGACGATCCCGCTGAAAAAAACTACGCGGCCATAATCATCCACGAATCCAAAAAACAGTGGGTTGTGGCGTACTGCGTTCAAGAAGCTCTATCGTTAGGTGAAGCCAAGGACGCGCGAAAGACACTTCTGCAATCCGCGATGGGTGCTCAGAAAAGCCTTGTAGACGGATGGAGACTGCTCGGACAGTTCGTGCAGGAAAAAAAAGAAAACTCAACTGTAGGCTTCGCACGCAAGCGTCGCGTATCGATCGCTTGGCTGGAAGTTGTCAAAGAGTGGTCTGGCGAAGTGGGCAACAATCCTGGGTTGGCGTTGGCGGATTGGGTGGGTATTTTATTGAAAGGAGACATTCAAGGAAATGATGAGGAGGTTCGAAAAGGAATAGCTGACGATGCCCTAGAAATGCTATTGAGAATTATCGAGTTGCGCTTTTCTCATGCATTGGTAGCGGAAACGTACGTTGTCCTCGATCGAGTGCGCACAAGGATGGGACGCAACGTGTGGGGCGAATATATCCGAGAATCCCGAGTCGTTTCTGCAGTTCAAACATGCATGCGCGAAGCTGCCTTGGTTCTGGCGAGACAAAACAGGACCGACAAAGAACTCGTAGATGTGCTTTGTGCGATTTACGGAGGAAAAGCCCAAATGTCGGTCGCGCTGAAGCGACATTTTGAAAATGCTACGGAATTGGATCCCGAGATTCGCGAATGGTGGCAGACAGCCGGGCACGTAAGCCAAAGCCACCGTGATACACAACATCAGATAGGGAATTCAGAGGATCAACAGATCGGTGCACTATTGATTGAGGTTGAGTCCAGCAAATTAACGATGGAGAAACTTGCACGCGCGGTAATTCCATTTCTCGAAATATCTGATCCCGTGCTGGCAGCAACGGTTACAAAAGCTGCGGCAAGTTATTCGGACATATCGCGGATTGCTCGCCAGCTTGCCCGGATGCGCAAGCTTAGTCAAACCGATTTACTTGGACTAATCAGTGAATACAATCCGCTTCAACACGAAATGCTAGGAGGGCACCAATCTGGAGTCCGGAAGATCAAGGTTGTGAGAGAAGGGATTCAAAAGGATTTTGCGGGACGAATAAAGACTTTGGTCAAGCCTTGGGTTGAGCCCTCAGATAAATAGAAGATATGGGAGACAGTATGGAATCAATCGAAGCTCGAATCCTCTTAAAGAATTTTCTAAAGCGCGTCCAGCCCACCGGTGACGGTAGACTACAAATTCTGGGCACCATCACTGAGGATGAATTAGAAGCATTGAGATTTGCACTTGCTGCTCTTGATCCGAGCACACCCGCAGTAGACATATACGTGCAGTCTGGAACGCCGCAGCTGATTCCTGAGGTCATTTCTTCAGTGGTCGTTCCAAATAGCGTGGAACTTGATGATGAATTCGTCTTGGATACCACGGTTCTCCTACTTCCAGCCGCAAAAGCAGATGTGCGGCTTTGCTTTGACTTCGGCACTGCTATGTCAAAGGTCACCCTTGTACATGACGAGAGCTCGGAGAGAGAATTTGAAGAAATTGATGTCCTAAAGCTCGGCGTGCCGGGTGATCAAGAAGAAATCGATGAATTCATGCTCGTGTCTTCTGTCTATATTGACAATGCCGGACTACTGTGGTTTGGCCAAATGGCTGTTGCAAAGTCGCAAATTGAAGGTGGGGATGGCGGGCGGCAGCGGCTCGATAACATCAAGCGATACCTATCCGAGGAGGGACTTACGAGCCGTGTGGGCCAGCAGTTCAATCCTACTGGCATCGACATTACCTATGCTGACATGATCCTCGCGTATCTCATGTATCTAACCTGGGCGGTGACGATATGCGTCGAAGAACTTGGTTTTCCACGAAACCTTGGTCGCCGATTTGCAATGCCTTGTTTTACAGGTAGCAAAGCACGCGAGATCGTTGAGCAAATGCATGACATGCTAGAACAGTCGCAGCTGCTAGCTGACACCTTTACGGCGGAAATAAATTCTGGATTGAATCTGGAATTATTTATGCAGGGCGTCAAAGCTGTTCGTGCCGAAAAACACAAGACAAGTCTCGTCGCGGAATCAATCACGGAGCCGCTCGGTGTTGCGGGAAGCCTAATTTCTTGGAAGATGCCCGTGAACACGCTAGCTATGGTGATTGACGTTGGAGCAGGAACAAGCGACTTCAGCTTGTTCAGACTAGCGTTCAACCCGGAGTCAAACAAGAGCATTGCGTTAGAAGTTGCTGGCTCTTCGCGTTGTATTACTGAGGCAGGAAATTACTTAGACAAACTGTTGAAGGGGCTGATTTTGCGGGAGGCTGGTGTGAATTCGACCCACAGTCATTGGTTGAACATTCACGGCGCTTTAGAACTCAATCTCCGTGATCTAAAAGAGTCATTGTTTCGTGACCAAAGCCTTTCGGTTTCGCTCTTTGATGGCCGTGTCGTCGAGATACATTTAGATGCATTTCTGAAACTGAAGCAAGTGGAAGATTTCGGAAAATCACTTGCTGGCACAATGCGCGAAATTTTGGAGAAAGTGAATTTTAGTTTCATTGAAGGAGCGCCAAATAATACTCTAGCGCTCGTATTCACCGGTGGAGGTGCCGACTTGCCGATGGTGCGCTCGTTAAGTGAAGGCGAAATTGAAATCAAGAATATCACTTTGAACAAGGTGGCAGCAAAGGGATTTCCAAGTTGGCTTTCTGAACAGTATCCCGAATTAGAGGATATGTATCCGCGAATCGCCGTTTCGCTTGGCGGTGCAAGAAAGAAAATCATTGAACATGGTGGATTAGCTGCTGTTACTGCTGGCGACGTAAAATCGACTCCTAAGTTGGACGGCTACTTTGTGACTGGTGATTAAGTCTATTTGATTTTTAATCCTATATATGGAGCGTGTTTATGATCCCGCATAGCCTCTCCCAGTCCGCAATTTGGGACGACGGGATCCGTAGACACAACCGGCACATCGCCCCAAACGCAATCACTTGAGACCCGAGGGCGATGTCGTACTCTTGTACTACCCACGCATACGCTCTCGTTACCGATGGAGTGATGGACTTTGTCCGCTAGCCTCTAGTTGCATAGGCTTGCACACCCGTCGGTGAAAGCCGCCCTATTGTGAATGTTATCCGTTCCGTGTCCGGTCTAATTGTTTTCATCTGGTCCGTTTCTGGTCCTGAAAAAGTAATATTTTTGCATGAGGAATTCGGCTCGAACCTTGTAAAATCAATAGCTTAGTCCTCAGCCCGTACCGTCGTTTAAGGGACTCATAATCCGTTGGTGCCGTGTTCGACTCACGGGAGGCCCACCAGACAATGAAAAAGCCAACCCTTTTGGGTTGGCTTTTTTTTTAAATAGCGACGGCAGGGAATTTCCACCATCCAGTCTCAGTCGGTCCCTGAGCAGTTAGCCACACGCACTCAGTACTTCAAGTAAGACGTGTGCATATTTATTGTTGACTTGATGTAAAATTGCTTAGTGCCAATGCATGATGCATCTATGCAAGTTGTGTTGCACGTTACCATGCGGCCTGGTGGCATAAAAGGGGGCAGTCGCATGCGCGTTAGCGTCTTGGACGACTCGCAAGAGGCTCTCGGCCAGGGCTCTGCCGACGGTGGCTTTTTCCGCTGGCTCGGGTACTTGAATGTCAGCGGCACACCTGAAATGGGCTCGACCGCATACGCCAAAGTACTTTTCCAAGTAACGCTCAGTTCCGTGCGGAAGCATCTGTTTTTGACAGCTATGCCCATATTTGCATGGAAAAGAGGTCACTTTCGTAACTCAAATTCAAGGAAGCGTGTTCGCTTATGAAAAACCTCAAACTCGGCGTGCGCTTGGCTCTTGGCTTCGGCATTCTGATCGCCATCATTCTGGTCACCACGCTGCTCAGCCTGACGCGCCTGTCGAACCTGAACGACGGTGCGCACAACATCACCGACAACCTCTATCCCAATGTGCAGGCGGCGTCAACCCTGTCGTACACGGTGATGGATATCGCCCGTATCACGCGTAATGTGATCCTGCTCAACGACGACAAGCAGGTTGCCAGCAACAGGGCAGCACTGGAGAAGGACCGGGAGGTCATCAATAACTTGACCGAATTGCTCGGAAAAATGGTCGATTCCGACAAAGAGCGGGAGCTGCAAAAGGCCGTCAAGGAAACAGGGGTGGCCTACATGGCTTTCACCGACAAGGTTGTCGCGCTCGGTATGGCCAACAAGGACGACGAGGCGAGGACTTTCTTGTACGGCCCCGAGTACGCCACGCAGGCCGCCTACCTCGCCGCGTTGAAGAACATGACAACCTTTCAGGAAGAAAGCATCAAGCAGGGGAGTGCGCAGGCCACGGCCTTCTACCAGAATGGCGTGATGACCGTACTGGCTTTTGCGGTTCTGGCGATCATCGCCAGCATGGTTGGTGGCTACCTGATCACTCGCTCCATCACCAAGCCCCTGCGCCAGGCCGTCGATGCGGCGGACCGAGTCGCCGAGGGTGAGCTGAGCGTGCCGATCGTGGTCGACTCCAGCGACGAAGTCGGCCAGTTGCTGACCTCGCTGCAGAACATGCAGCAGAGCCTCATCAAGACCGTCGCCAACGTGCGCAGCAACGCCGAAGGCGTGTCCACCGCCAGCTTGCAGATCGCGCAGGGTAACCAGGACCTGTCCGGCCGCACCGAGTCTCAGGCCTCGGCGCTGGAAGAAACCGCCGCGTCAATGGAGCAACTCGGCTCCGCCGTCAAAAACAACGCCGACAACGCGCGGCAAGCGAACCAGCTGGCTCAAGGTGCGAGCACGGTCGCGATCCAGGGCGGCGAAGTCGTCGGCCTGGTGGTTGAAACCATGAAGGGCATCAACGAGAGCTCGAGGAAGATCTCCGATATCATCGCCGTCATCGACGGCATTGCGTTCCAGACCAACATCCTGGCGTTGAACGCGGCGGTGGAAGCCGCTCGCGCCGGCGAACAGGGCCGCGGCTTTGCCGTGGTGGCGAGCGAGGTGCGCAGCCTGGCCGGACGTTCGGCGGATGCCGCCAAGGAAATCAAGTCGCTGATTTCCGCCAGCGTGGAACGCGTCGAACAGGGCTCTGTGCTGGTCGGCAAGGCTGGTGCCACCATGGCGGAAGTGGTGGACTCTATCCGGCGTGTGACCGATATCATGGGTGAAATCAGCTCTGCCAGCAGCGAGCAGAGCTCGGGTGTGGCACAGGTCGGTGAAGCCGTCACGCAGATGGACCATGCCACCCAGCAGAACGCCGCGCTGGTGGAGGAAATGGCTTCGGCTGCCAACAGCCTCAAGAGCCAGGCCGAAGACATGGTCCAAGCCGTGGCTTTCTTCAAGCTGGCGCCGGGCAGCTACACAGCCGCTTCCGGCCTGGCCAAACCGCGCGTCGCCGCGACACCGGCCAGCAAGATCGCCCCGCTCCGGAAAGCACTCGCCACCACCAAACTGTCAGCGCCGGTCAAACCTGCGAAGAAGGACAGCGACGGCGATTCCGGCGAATGGGAAACGTTCTAGGAGGTTTCGGCATAGAAGCGAAATTCGATCACAGCCAGGATAGTTTCTGCCGGCCTTGATAACGCCAGGAGCAACCTTGTGGACTAAAGTGGACAAGCGCCTGGCCGATCTGGCACGCCGTTACGGCGTGCTGCATCGCCGGTCGTTCATGCAGGCAGGACTACACAAAACACGATATGACAACCGAACTGAAAATTGACGACCTCATCATCGGCACCGGCAAAGCCGCCGAACGCGGCGCGCTGATTACGGCGCATTACACCGGCTGGCTCGAAGACGGCACCGAGTTCGATTCCTCGCACAAACGCGGTGCAGCATTCAAATGTGTGCTGAGCAATAACAAGGTGATACAGGGCTGGATACTGGGCCTGAAAGGCATGCAGGTTGGCGGCACGCGCAAGTTGTGGGTGCCGGCGCATCTGGCGTATGGCGAGCGGCAGGTGGGACTGATACCACCGCATGCGAATCTGACGTTCGAGATTGAATTGCTGGAAGTGTTGACGCGCGACTAGTTTCTAATAAACGGGCGCATCATTCCTGCGCGCGGCCCTTGTCCAGCAGCCGTTTGACTTCCTTGATCAGCTTGTCGATCGGCACCGGTTTCCTGAAAAAACTGTCATAAGCAATCTCGTCATGGTCGCGCACGATGCCGGCGCTGCACAGGATGAAGGGAATGGCGCGCAGGCGGGCATCGGCGCGCCAGGCGCGGCACAATTCGGCGCCGTCCATCACCGGCATCATGAAATCGGAGACGACAATCGCCGGCTGCTCGAGTGCCGCAGCGGCCAGCGCCTCGCGGCCGTTGGCGGCGGCGCGCACGCGAAAACCGCTGTATTCGAACAGCATGGTATAGGTCGACAGAATATCGAACTCGTCGTCGACGAGCAGGATCAGCTTGCCTTCCGGGTGGGCTTCCACCATCGCGCTGTGATCGCTCATGGCCGCGCGCTATAGCGCCATGTCCGGCACGACCGAACCGGACACGGGCGCCCTCACCGTCATGCCGGTGTCGCTGATGGACAGGATATGGTTGGCCGCGTCGTAGCTGTTTTCGCGCAGCTTGAGCACCCCGATCTGGCGCCGGTTGAGGCCGTTGACGTCAACAAAGCGCAGCAAAATGATATTTTCGAACAGCATCGAGGCCGACATGTCGCCATGCAATTGATCCTGGCCGAAGTAGGGCAGTTCCTGCGTAAAGAAAGTGGTGACGTTGCTGCAGCGCAGTTCGTTGACAAAAGCGGCCAGGAAGGAGCGCGAGCGGCCGTCGTGGACAATGATGTCGCGCAGGCCGTCGATTCCGTCGACGACCAGTCGAGTGACGGCACGCTCCTTGATATTGCGCAGCACTTGCTGGGCCAGGCGGTCGACCAGCACTTCCAGTGGCGGGTGCCAGATAACCTGCAAGGTGCCGCTGTCATGGTAGGGCTGCAAGTCGATGCCGACGCTGGCGGCTTTTTCGATCAGCCTTGATGGCGACTCATAAAAGCCGGCGATCAGGCAGTGTTCGCCGCGCCGCAAGCCCTCGTGGATAAAGTGCAGGCCCATCAGCGTCTTGCCCACGCCGGGATTGCCCAGCAGTGCCGTGGTCGAGCCTTTGGCAATACCACCCATTGTCAGTTCATCGATGCCATCGATGCCGAAGCCCAGGCGCTGGCGCGAGATGCCGGGTGCCGCGCCCGAGGTCGAGCTGATGGCTTCGAGGCGCGGATACATGACCAGGCCGTCTTCGTCCACTTCGAATACATGGCGGCCAAGCAAGTGCTTGCTGCCGCGCAGCTTGAAGACCTTGACCTCACGGATCAATTGCAAGCCATGCTCGAACTGGCTCAGTTCGATCAAGCCGTCAACCAGGGTGTTTTCCGAGTCGGCCACATTGCCTTCGGTCGGCGACAGCAGGAAGGTGGTGCACTGCATGGTCGAGACGAGGGAATTGAGAGAGAGCATGAATTCGGACAGCGCAACGTCCGACGGCCTGGCGCTGCGTACGGTGCGAAAACCGTCGATGATCATGATGTCGGGCCGCTGCTCGGCGAGGGTTGCGGCGATCGACTTGAGCAACTCGCGCAGGCCGCCCTTGAGCAGGTCGGGATAGGCGCCGATAAACAGGATGCGTTCGCCCACTAGCGTTTCATCGAAGAAAGAAAAGCTGCTCAGGTGGTTGAGCATCTTGTCATGGGTTTCGGCGATCAGGGTCAGGATCAGCACCTTTTTGCCCTGGTGCGCGTGGTGAAAGCCGATCTGGCAGGCCAGGGTGGTCTTGCCGCTGCCGGCCAGGCCCTGGATCAGATACAGGCTGTGCGACGGGAAGCCGCCGCCCAGGATGTGGTCCATGCCGGCCACGCCGGTATTCAACAAGGGTATGCGCATTGCCGGGTTGGTTCTGGTAGTCATGTCAATCTCATCATGGACTTCGGACCGGTTGTAGCGGTCTCGCTCGCAGCGAGTGTCAACTGGTAGAGCGTTAAAAATGCGGGTTAACTGGCGTCGCGATTATAGCAAGGCGTGTGCCGCACCATCGCCGTTTTCCTTGCCGGACTCAGGCCATTGCCAGGTTTTTTAACGTTGTGGCAATCTGGTGCAGGCTGGCAACTTCAAAAGTGGGTACCGCCAGCGAGGTATTGGCCATTTGTTGCGGATTGAACCAGCAACTGTCGATGCCGTAGCGGTTGGCGCCCAGGATATCGGCGTCGAGCCGGTCGCCGATCATGATGGCCTGGTCTTTGCTGACGGGCCGCGCCATCCGCATGGCATAGTCGAAAAAGCGTACATCGGGCTTGGCATGGCCGTACGCTTCCGAGGTTGCCACAAACGAGATATGTTGCTGCAAGCCCGAGCTGGCGATACGGCGGTTCTGGATGGTTTCGACACCGTTGGTGATGATGCCCACTTCGCCGATCGCCGCCAGGCTGGCGCACAGTTCGATTGCGCCATCGATCAGCACCACCGTGTCCGACAGCGATTCGAGGTAGAGCCGGCTGGCCAGTTCAGGGTCCAGCACCAGGCCGGCGGCCAGAAAAGTCTGGCGGAAACGCTCGACTTTGAGGAAGTGCTGGGTGACGGTGCCCTGCTCAAACGCGCGCCACAACGCCACATTGATCGGTTGGTAGTGGCCAAACAGCGCTTCGGTGGCGTCGGCCACGCCCAAAGCTTGCATGGTGCGTACAAACGACAGGTTTTCGGATGCCTTGAAGTCGAGCAGGGTATCGTCGAGGTCGAACAGGAAAAGTGTATGTTTCATGGTTGTGCATGGCCAGATCAATCGCGCATCCTAGCATGGACGGCTTTACTGTTCAGGCTGTCAACCACCAGTCCAGCAAGGTCTCGTCATCGTCGTCGTTCAGGTTGGCGTAGATATTGGCGAAATACCATTCCACGCCAGTTGCTTCGCGGAAGGCATCAAACGGGCCGTTGACGTTGTAGATGCCGTGGCGGCCCGGCACGCTGAAAGTCAGGTTGCCCTCGAACTGGCCATCGAGCGTGCCGCCCAGCTGTTGCTGCACCTCGCGTTCGAGCTTGGCCACCGCTTCGTCGGGCACCTGGTCGGCATAGATCTGGATGCAGAAATTGCCGCCGCGTGTCAGCACTTCGGCCGGCGCGGAAGGGTCCTTGATGCTGATGACGTCGCCGCGCGCCAGGTTCAGGGTCAGGCCAGGCGAGGCCAGCAATTCGTAGACGTCGTCGTCGATCTGGCGCGCCGGCAGCGATTCGTAGACGGGGCCGTTTTCGTTCTCGCCGGCCAGAACGCGGATATGCGGCAGGTCCTCGCAGTTGAATTCGTCCATGGTGCCTTTCGTAAATAAGGCCACGATTGTACAGGCGAAAAAAAGCACGCCGCAGCGTGCATTGAAAGGAGTACGTTGAACCGCGATCAATGATCAGTTGTAGGCACTGATGCTGCTGCGAAATTGTTCGAAACCGGCGCGGGCAGCTTTGTAGCAATTGCCGGCGGCCACTTCCAGGCCGGCGCGGTCCAGCACTTCAACGGTGCCGCGGCGATACTGGATCAAGCCTTCGTCCTGCAGCTTGCGGGCGGTGACGGTAATGCTTTCGCGACGCACGCCCAGCATGTTGGCCATGGTGTCTTGCGTAACTTTCAATTCGTTCGACAGCGAACGGTCCAGGCGGTCGAGCAACCAGCGGCACAGTTTCTGTTCGATGCTGCAATGGCGGCCACCAACAACGTTCTGGGCCATCTGGGCAAACATGGCGCTGGTGTAGCGCATCAGCAACTGAGCCAGGGCACCGCCTTCGTTGAAGACTTCACGCAGGAAAGCGGTTTTCAGGCGGTAGCCGTAGCCGGCGCTTTGCACGACTGCCGTGCAGGTGGCGCGTTCGGCTTCGTACAGCGTTACGCCAGCGACGCCTTCACGACCGACCACGGCGATCTCGGTGGTGGCACCGTCTTCCATGACATACAACAGGGAAACGATGGCATTGGTCGGGAAATAGGTAAATTCGATCTTGTCGCCGAAGTCGAACAGGTGCTTGCCGGCTGGCAATGCCACCAGTTCCAACTGGCAGAACAGGCGTTCCAGATCGGTGCGCGACAGGGCCCGCAGCAGTTCGTTCTGCTGGGCGCCAGTAATGCTGATCATCGGCGAGGCAGCTGCTTTGGCGGGGGCTGCGCTCCAGTCGCGGTTGGCGGTGGTGCTGGTCACGGCTGGGGACAGGTTGCTATAAGCTTTGTACATGATATGGCCTCGTCTTCTGATCTTGTTGAATGGCGTTGATGCTGTTGTTTTGTACTCGGTGCTGCGTTGTGTTCTGCAATGACTCCACTATAGGACCGCAGTGCCGCCGGCGGCATCGGATCATCCGACGCGCTTATGTAGGTTAGGAACATTGCCCCGTGTCATCCCATTCCTACGTCGTCAAATTGCAGGCATGGCAAGGCCGCCGCATGCCGTAATGGCGAGCAACTCTGGCTTATATGTGGAATGGATGGTTAAGCGCGGTGCTGTTGTTGCCCAGCCGGAGTGGGCTGGCGCTCTTGCCAGGCGCGCAGCTTTTCTTCGTAGGCGATGCGCTGTTCCTGGTACATATCGAGGACGCAATACGTGCAGCCGCTGCTGCAGCACTCGTCATCGCCGGGCCTGATTGGGGCTGTTGGTTCAGGATCGTGCGCGATGGGAGGGCTGGACATGATAGTGAGCGTAGACGTAATGGCTGTCATCATACTGTACGGCGAGGCACGCTTGGTGGAATGGTTTTTCCCGGGAAATCACGGTTTCCGTGTACAGTTGTACTGAATTAGGGTATCGTTTACAGCACTGATATTGTATCTTCTGCGCGCGATGTCCCGCCGGCGCGATCTTCGCCGCCATTGCCCGCACACCTCCCTGACGCTACCGCACTCGCCGCACAGCCTGCCTCGGAGCACAGAGGTGCCGCAAGAACAATCATCGGGCTTGCAAAACGTAGCTGCTGCGCCCTGAAATGTTGTTTATTGAGAAAGCATGGCTTCCGCAGTGCGGAAGCACACCAGAAAACTATGTCTGAAACCGAAACGACTCCTACGCCCGATCCGGCGATTGCCCCAGCTGCGGCGCCTGTGGCCGTCATCGAAACTCCTGCCGTTACCGCTGCCACCTCCTTTGTCACCCCCGCCGTCACTCCTGCTCCCGCCGCTGCTGCCTTCAGCTTTACCGATTTCGGCCTGGCGCCAGAGATCCTGCGCGCGCTGACCGAGCAAGGTTATACCCAGCCGACGCCGATCCAGGAACAGGCCATTCCGGTGGTGCTGCAAGGGCGCGACGTGATGGGCGCCGCACAGACCGGTACCGGCAAGACGGCTGGCTTCTCGCTGCCGATCATCCAGTTGTTGTTGGCCAACGCCAGCAGCAGCATGTCGCCGGCCCGCCATCCGGTGCGCGCGCTGATCCTGACCCCCACGCGCGAGCTGGCGGTGCAGGTGGCGGAAAACGTCAAGGCCTACGCCAAGCACACGCCGCTGCGCTCGACCGTGGTATTTGGCGGCATGGACATGAAGCCGCAAACGGTGATATTGCGTGGCGGCGTGGAAATCGTGATCGCCACGCCGGGCCGCTTGCTCGACCATATCGAGCAGAAAAACATCAGTCTGGGCCAGGTGCAGATGCTGGTGATGGACGAAGCCGACCGCATGCTCGACATGGGCTTCCTGCCGGACTTGCAGCGCATCATCAACTTGCTGCCGAAGGAGCGCCAGAACCTGATGTTCTCGGCCACCTTCTCGCCGGAAATCAAGAAACTGGCCGCGACCTTCCTCAACGATCCGCTGACGATCGAAGTGGCACGCAGCAACCAGACCGCCGACAGGGTCACGCAAGTGGTCTATAAAGTGCCGGAAGACCAGAAGCACGCCCTGGTGGCATATTTGCTGCGCCAGCGCGACTTGAAACAGGTGATCGTGTTTTCGAACACCAAAATCGGCGCCTCGCGCCTGGCGCGCGTGCTGGAACAGGAAGGCATGAGCGCCACCGCGATTCACGGTGACAAGAGCCAGCAGGAACGCATGGCCGCACTGGAAGCGTTCAAGAAGGGCGAGATCGACGTGCTGGTGGCTACCGATGTTGCCGCGCGCGGACTCGACATTTCCGACTTGCCGTGCGTGATCAATTTCGACTTGCCGTATAACGCGGAAGACTATGTGCACCGCATCGGCCGCACCGGTCGCGCCGGCGCTTCGGGCGACGCAATTTCGATCTATTCCGACAAGGACGAGCGCCTGCTGGCCGATATCGAAAGGCTGATCAAGCAAACCGTCAAGCGTGGCGACCTGGCCGGCTTCTCGCCAGCGCCGTCACGTTCCGCCGACAGCGACCGCGAGCGCCGCCCACCGCGCCGCACCGAAGGCGATGCCCGTCCGCCACGCGCGTCCACCGGCGAGAGCGAGATACGTTCTTCGTCGAGCCGTCCGCCTGAACGCTCCAGCCGTCCGGCGTTTGGCCCCGGTGCGCGCCGCGAGAAGGTCGATCCGTGGTTCCTCAAGCCGTACGAGCCAGCGAAAGCGGCGCCGGTGGCGGCAGTCAATACCCCGGCCAGCAAGCCGAAACAAAAGCTGGCCGCGTTGTTGGGCGGTTTGAGCAAATAGTATCTGCCCGGCCATCCGTTGCCGGGTTTCTCCCTGCGGCAGCCTTGCCTGCCGCAACCGTCCTGCCATCGTCGGGCGCTCATGCGCGAAGCTTGCGCTTGGCTGCCGATGCCTATACAGCTTGAGATTACTTCATGAGTCAGCTTGTCTCTGGTGAAACGGGTGTGTTTGCCATTATCGTTACCTACCACGCCACGCCCGCCCATCTGCTGCGCCTGACCTCGTCCCTGGCTGGCCAGGTCGATACCATCATCGTGGTCGATAATGGCAGCGCCAATCTTGCCGCTCTGCGACTGCTGGTCGAACACGATCCGCGTATCGTGCTGATTGCACTGGCGCGCAATAGGGGGATTGCCTTTGCGCAAAATGCTGGCATCGAGCATGCACGCAAGGCAGGCGCGCGCTATCTGATCTATTTTGACCAGGACAGCGTGATTACCGACGAGTTTGTAAAACCATTGCAAGCGGCATTTGTCTCCCTGTCGGCAACGCATAAAGTGGCCTTGGTCGCGCCCATTTTCAAGGATGAAAAAAATGGCTTTTTTTATCCCTTGATCTGCTTGAACCGGTATGGCACGCGGCGAAAAATCATCCCTGTTGGCGACGAGACAGCGCCGATCCCGGTTTCCATCGCCATTTCATCGGGCACTTTTACCAGCATGGCGGTAATGGACCAGGTCGGCGGCATGCGCAACGAATTGTTCATCGATTACGTGGATATCGAATGGTGCTTGCGGGCGGTGAATGCCGGCTATGCATTATTTGCCATTCCCGCCGTCTGCATGCTCCACTCGATCGGCGACAGTTCGATACCGTTCCTGAAGTGGCGCCTGGTGATTCATTCGGAATGGCGGCGTTACTATCGCATCAGAAATGGCTTCTGGTTGCTGCGCATGCCGCATGTGCCGATGCTGCTAGCGATGCGGGAAGTGCTGATTAACATCGTGCATCAGGGCGTACTGCTGCTGACGCAGAAAAACAGGAAGCTGCAACTGAAGCATTTCCTGCGCGGCGTGCGCGACGGCTTGCGCGGTATCGGCGCTGCCTGACCGGCGCGCATCGCCCGGTCTTTGCGCGGCAGGGCACTTTTTGCACCGATTTCATCTATGGATTTTGCTCTATGCGTAGTCAGAAATTTTCGCTGTCGATCGTCAGTCATGGCCACCAGGCTTACATCGTGCCTTTGCTGCGGCAACTGGCGTCGATAGAGGGCGTTGCCTTCGATGTAATCCTGACGCTCAACATCGCCGAAGCCCTGGCGATCGACCTCGAGTCACTGCCGTTCAAAGTGTATCTGATTGTAAATCCGTCACCGAAGGGTTTTGCCGCCAACCATAATGCTGCCTTCATGTTGTCTAATAGTGATCATTTTGTCGTCCTGAATCCTGACATACGGCTGCTTGAGGATCCTTTCCCGGCTTTGCTGGCCATGGTGGAACAGTCGCCCGATTGCATTTGCGCCCCATTGATCGTCAGCGGCACCGGTGAGGTCGAAGATAGCGCACGTAATTTCCCATCGCCGTATCTTCTCGTGCGCAAGCTGGTCGGGCGCCTGTTCAATTTGCGCCTGCCGCGGGAAATCGTGCCGCAACAGGGCGCCATGCTGGCTCCTGATTGGGCGGCAGGCATGTTTTTAGTGGTGCCACGGCATATTTATACAGCACTGCATGGATTCAGCGAACGCTATTTTTTGTATTTCGAGGATGTCGATTTTTGTGCCCGTGCCCGCCTGGCCGGCTTTCATGTTCTGGTCCATACGGAGATACGGGTGATACACGAGGCCCAGCGCGACAGCCACCGCAAGCTGCGGTTCCTGATGTGGCACCTGGGCAGCGCCATGAAATTTTTCGTTTCCAGCGTCTACTTGAAAATTCAGTTTGGCCGTTTCTTCGGGAAGCGATGAGCGTCGTGCAAGGAGCGGGTAAGGGTACCTGGAGCACCAGCACTGGGTGGTAAAAAACTATGGCGAGCGCAAGGAATGAAGATTTTATTGTTGGGTAAGAATGGCCAGGTTGGCTGGGAGCTGCAGCGCAGCCTGGCGCCTTTGGGCGAGGTGGTTGCGCTGGGTAGCGACAGCGTGCAGTGGTGTGGCAATTTCCACGACCTGGCTGGTATCGAAGCCACGGTGCGGGCCATTGCGCCCGATGTGATCGTCAATGCGGCCGCCTACACGGCGGTCGACAAGGCCGAGACCGATGTGGATGCCTGCCGCACGGTCAATGCCCTGGCGCCCGGCGTGCTGGCCGCAGTGGCAGCCGAAACCGGTGCCTTGCTGGTCCATTATTCGACCGACTATGTGTTTGATGGCAGTGGCGAAGCGCCGCGTGATGAATCGGCGCCGACCGGGCCATTGAACGTGTATGGCAGCACCAAGCTGGAAGGCGAGCAGGCGATAGTGCATAGCGGCTGCCGCCATCTGATTTTTCGCACCAGTTGGGTGTACGCAGCACGCGGCGGCAATTTTGCCAGGACCATGCTGCGCCTGGCCGGCGAGCGTGACCGTTTGTCGGTAGTCGCCGATCAGATCGGTGCGCCGACTGGCGCCGACCTGATTGCCGATGTCACCGCGCACGCCATCCGTTCTGCGCGTGCGCAGCCCGGGTTGTGCGGTATCTATCACCTGGCGGCAACTGGCGCGACCTCATGGCATGGCTATGCCAGCCATGTCATCGGGCTTGCACGCCAGGCTGGCGTGCAGATCAAAGTTGCCAACGAGGCCATTGCTGCAGTGGCTAGCGCGGCGTTTCCGACGCCTGCCACGCGACCGCAAAATTCTCGGCTGGACACAACAAAACTCCAATCTGCATTCGCGCTCACCCTGCCTGCCTGGCAACAGGGCGTCGCACGCATGCTCAGCGAAATTCTTGAAAAATAATCATGCCACAACGTCCAAGCATCATTCTCTCCAGCGGGTCCGGTAAACCTTGGTATCCGGTCGCCAAGACCGTTTGCGGGCAGCTGCTGCCGGCCGGTGCGGAGAAATTTGCATGAGGCGGCAGGTGATGGCAATCAATCCGCATGCAGCGCAGCCCACTTCGCTGCTGGCGCTGGGACGCAGCCTGTGGCATCACCGCAGCCTGATTGCGCAGATGAGCAAGCGCGAGGTGGTAGGCCGTTACAAGGGCTCTGCACTGGGGCTGGCCTGGTCTTTTTTCAATCCCGTGTTCATGCTGGTGGTGTACACCTTTGTGTTTTCCGAGATCTTCAAATCGCGCTGGGGTGGCGTGGGCCTTGAGGAAAGCAAAACCCAATTTGCGATCGTGCTGTTTGTCGGCATGATCGTGCTCGGCCTGTTCAGTGAAGTCGTCAACCGCGCCCCCGGCCTGGTGCAGGCGAATGTCAACTATGTCAAGAAAGTGGTGTTTCCACTGGAGATACTGCCGCTGATCGTGATGGGTGCGGCGCTGTTTCACGCGCTGATCAGCCTTGGCGTACTGCTCAGTGCATTTCTGCTGTTGAATGGCTATCTGCACTGGACCGCCTTGCTGTTGCCGCTGGTATTGCTGCCCTTGATGATACTGACCATGGGCCTGGCGTGGATACTCGCCTCATTCGGCGTGTTCCTGCGCGATGTAGGGCAATTTGTCACTATCCTGACTACTGTGCTGACGTTCCTGTCGCCGATTTTCTATCCCGTTTCCGCCGTGCCGGCGGCGGCGCGGGTATTTATCATGGCCAACCCGCTGACCTTCATCATCGAACAGTCGCGCGCCGTACTGCTGTGGGGACATTTGCCGGACTGGTCCGGCCTGGGCCTGTACACGCTGCTGGCGCTGCTGTTTGCCTGGGCCGGCTTCGCATGGTTCCAGAAAACCCGGAAAGGATTTGCTGATGTCCTCTGATGAAATCGCCATCCGGGTCAGCAAGCTGAGCAAGCGTTATGAAATTTATGATGCCCCGCGTGATCGCCTGAAACAGTTCATCCTGCCGCGTGCACAGCGTTTTGCCGGTCGTGCACCACGCGAATATTTCCGCGAATTCTGGGCCTTGAACGATGTGTCGTTCGAGATACGGCGCGGAGAAACCGTGGGTGTCATCGGCCGCAATGGCAGCGGTAAGTCGACCTTGCTGCAAATGATCTGCGGCACACTGACGCCCACCTCGGGCAGCATTGAAACCAGTGGCCGTATTGCGGCGCTGCTGGAACTGGGCTCGGGTTTCAATCCGGAGTTCACGGGCCGTGAAAACATTTATATGAATGCGTCCGTGCTGGGCCTGACGATCGAAGAAATCGACGCCAGGTACGACGACATCGTCGCGTTTGCCGATATCGGCCAGTTTGTCGAACAGCCGGTCAAAACCTATTCCAGCGGCATGTATCTGCGCCTGGCGTTTGCCGTCATCGCCCATGTCGACGCCGATATTCTCGTCGTCGACGAAGCGCTGGCAGTAGGCGACGCCGTGTTTACACAGAAATGCATGCGTTTCATCCGCAAGTTCCAGGAACGGGGGACGCTGATTTTTGTCAGCCACGACACGGCGTCCGTGCAGAATTTGTGCCGCTCGGGTATCTGGCTCAAGCATGGTCGGGTGGAGCAGCAGGGCACAGCCAAGGCCGTTTCCGAAGCCTATCTGCAATATACGCTGCAGGAAATTTACGGCGCCGAATCGAAGCTGACCTCGATCGGCGCCAGTGCCGATACGGCCGATGCGGTGGACGGCGCGATTGCGCCGCCGGAAACGGCCAGCAGCTATGGCGCGCAGGCGGCGGTGCAAGACAATCTGAGCGACGCCAATGGCTGGAAAACTGGCCATGCCGAGATTGTCTCAGTCAAGCTGACCCGGCTCTCGGGCGCGACTGACGTGGTGTTCGAGGGCGACGAGCCTGTGCGCATGACGGTCAGGGCTCGCGCCCATCAGGCGCTTGAGCGGCCCATCCTCGGCTTTCTGGTGCGCGACCGGCTCGGGCAGGATTTGTTCGGCGAAAACACCCTGCATTTCACCGGATTGCGGCCGACTTCGGTTGACGCCGGCGCCCTGTTCGAGGGTGTGTTTGAATTCCGCCTGCCGATGCTGCCCAATGGACAATACGCCGTGATGGCGTCGGTCGCCGACGGTGACCTGCAAAACCACGTACAGCATCACTGGTTGCACGATGCGCTGATTATTAATATTTCATCCAGTAAAATTCGTTACGGGCTGGTCGGTTTACCGTTCACCCGTGCGGAGCTTGAGGTCATTCATGAGTAAGCCCACTTTGTTTGAAGTATTTACCAGTCACCAGGGCAAAGTGTCCGACAAGTGGCAGCTGTATTTGCGAGAATATGACCGCCTGTTTACTGCCTACCGGACGGCACCGGTGCGCCTGCTGGAAATCGGTATCCAGAATGGCGGTTCGCTCGATGTCTGGGCCGAATACTTTGCGCCCGGCAGCACGCTGATCGGTTGCGATATCAACCCTGACTGCGCCGCCCTGGTGTATGACAATCCGGCCATCAGTTTTATTGTCGGCGATGCCAATGAGCCAGCCGTGGTGCGGCAGATACTGCAGCGCGCGCCCATGCTCGACCTGATTATTGATGACGGTTCGCACACGTCAGCCGATATCGTCAAGACTTTTACGCTGTATTTCCAGCATCTGGCCGAAGGCGGCGTGTTTGTCGCCGAAGATCTGCACTGCAGCTATTGGCAGCAGTATCAGGGCGGGCTGTACGACCCGTATTCGTCGCTGTCGTTTTTCAAGCGGCTGTCCGACGTGATCAGCCATCAGCACTGGGGTATCGAGCGTGAACGCAAGGCGATTTTGCAAGGCTTTTTCGGGCACTACGGCTGTGATATCGATGAAGCTGTGCTCGCGACCGTCCATTCGGTCGAGTTTATCAATTCGCTGTGCGTTGTGCGCAAGGCAGCGGCGGCGGACAACGTGCTGGGACGGCGCATCGTTGCCGGCAGCGAGGAACGGGTCGTGCCGGGCATTTTGCAGCTGCACAATACTGAATATGTTCATGGCGTTGCATTTGACCAGCGTGCCAATCCATGGAGCGTGCGGCAACAGGCGCCTGACGAAGCCTTGCAGGGCGTCGAAGCCCAGTTGACGGCATTGCAGCAGCTGCACGCCAGCGAACTGGCGCAGCGCGAGGAACTTATTGCTCAAGTGCAACACGAGCTGGCGCAGCGTGATCAGCGTGTTGCGCATGTGCAGCAGGTGCTCACTGAGCGCGATACCGAGATTGCCGCGCTGCGTGCTTCCACCAGCTGGCGCAGCACGGCCGGCTTGCGTTATGCGGGTACCCAGGTCAAGCGCGCCAGGCGCGCATGGCGGCTGGTGCGTTCGGCGGTGCGCCTCGGTGGCGGCTTGCAGTCGACGCTGGCCAAGGCCGTTGTCGCTTATCGCCGCAATGGCATTGCCGGGTTGCAGCGTGGCGTGGCGCTGGTCCGGGCGGCGCAGACGGGTAACCCGAATGGCGTGCCGGCAGCCGGTGGCGCCGCCGAGCGCCATGATTACGCCGAATGGGTGCGCCGCTACGATCTGCTGAATGACGAGCAGCGCGCGCAGCTGCGTGCGCGCCAGGAATTGTTTGCGGCGCAGCCGCTGATCAGTGTGGTGATGCCCACGTACAACCCCAACCCGGCCTGGCTGGTCGAGGTGATCGAATCGGTGCGCCAGCAGATTTACCCGCATTGGGAATTGTGCATTGCCGACGACTGTTCCACCGATGCGGCAATCCGCCCCATCCTTGAACGTTACCAGCGTGAGGACAGCCGTATCAAGGTCGCGTTCCGCGAGCAGAACGGCCATATCTCGGCCGCGTCGAACAGTGCCCTCGCCCTTGCCACCGGCGACTGGATCGCGCTGCTCGATCACGACGATGTGCTCAGTGAACAGGCCCTGTTCCGGGTGGCCGAGGCGATCAACGAAGTGGCCGATGTGCGCGTGATCTATTCCGACGAAGACAAGATCGATGCCGATGGCCAGCGTTTCGGCGCCTATTTCAAGCCTGACTGGAACCGCCCACTGTTTTATTCGCAGAATATGATTTCCCATCTGGGCGCGTATCACACCGCCCTGGTGCGCGAGGTTGGCGGTTTCCAGCTGGGGATGGAAGGCTCGCAGGATTATGACCTGGCACTGCGCTGCATAGAGCGGATCGAAGACCATCAGATACATCACATTGCGCGCGTGCTGTATCACTGGCGTGTCCATGGTGACAGCACGGCCATGTCGGGCGACGCCAAGCCCTACGCACAACTGGCCGGCGAGCGGGCCTTGAATGCCCATTTTTCGCGCCGTGGCGTGGACGCCAGTGTGCAGTTGGTGCAAGGTGGCTACCGGGTGCGCTATGCGCTGCCGGCCCAGTTGCCGCTGGTCAGCCTGATCATCCCGACACGCAACGGCCTCGATCTGCTGCGTACCTGCGTGCAGAGCATACTTGCACGCACCACATATCCGCATTACGAGATACTGATCGTCGACAATGGTTCCGACGACCCGGCCACGCTGGAATGGTTGGCTGGCGTGCAGCATGACCAGCGTGTGCGCGTGCTGCGCGATGACCGTCCGTTCAACTATTCGGCGCTCAATAACGGCGCGGTGCGCCACGCCAGGGGCGAAGTGCTGGGCCTGCTCAACAACGACCTGGAAGTGATTACGCCCGATTGGCTCGACGAGATGGTCAGCCATGCACTGCAGCCCGGTATCGGCGCGGTGGGCGCGCGGCTGTGGTATCCCGATAATACGCTGCAGCACGCCGGTGTTATCGTCGGCTTGGGTGGCGTGGCCGGTCATGCGCACATCCGCATGCTGCGCCATCATTACGGTTATTTCGGCCGTGCCTGCTTGCTCAGTGCTTTTTCGGCGGTCACTGCGGCTTGCCTGGTAATCCGCAAAAGCATTTACGAGGAAGTGGGTGGGCTCAATGAAGTCGAGCTGGAAGTCGCTTTCAACGACGTTGATTTCTGCCTGCGCGTGCGTGAGCTCGGCTATACCAATGTGCTGACGCCGTATGCCGAGCTGTATCACTACGAGTCGGCCACACGCGGGCTGGACGATACAGCCGAGAAGAGTGCGCGTTTTGGCCGCGAAGTGCGCTACATGATGCAGCGTTGGGCGCCCTTGTTGCAGCACGATCCGGCCTACAGCCCGAACCTGTCACTGCAGCATGGTGATTTCAGCCTGGCGTGGCCACCACGCCGCCCGGATTAGAGTGCGCTGCGCTCCTGCACCAAAGCGGCAGGAGCGGCGTCCTCAGGCTGACTACTTCTTGCCGTAGCAATGCGGGCAAGACACCTCGTACACATACTCGGGCGCCAGTTGCTGGCGCGGCGTGACCACCGCGCGGCACACGAAGCACTGCACCGTTTCGGTCGGTTCCAGCTTCGGGTTCAGCGCGGTGCGGTAGTCGAACACGAAGCAGTCGCCGGTGTAATGGTCGCCACCGACCTCTTCAAAATACTTCAAAATGCCGCCATCTAGCTGGTACACGCTGTCGTAGCCGATTTCCTTCATGTGGATGGCGGCTTTTTCGCAGCGGATGCCGCCGGTGCAGAAGGTCACCACGGTTTTGCCGGCCAGTTCATCCTTGTGCGCGGCGGCAACAGCCGGGAACTCGGTGAATTTGTCGATGCGGTAGTCGAGCGTGTTATTGAAAGTGCCGACATCGACTTCAAACGCGTTGCGCGTTTCCATCATGACCACCGGCTTGCCCGCGTCGTCGACGCCGGCATCGAGCCAGCGCTTGAGCGTGTGCGCATCGACTGACGGCGCACGGCCCAGTTCCGGCTTGATCAAGGGCATGCGCATGGTGATGATTTCTTTTTTCAGTTTCACCAGCATGCGCTTGTGCGATTGCTCATTGGACAAACTTTCCTTCCACTCCAGGTCTGCCAGCCGTTCGTCGCTGCGCACCCAGCCGAGAAACGCGTCGATATGCTCGCGCGTGCCCGACAAAAACATATTGATGCCTTCCGGTGTCAGCAGGATGGTGCCCTTCAGCGCCAACGCCAGGCATTGCTCCTGGTACAGCGGGCGCATGGCTTCGGTATTGTCCAGCGTGATGAATTTATACGCTGCAATATTGACAAAAGTAACAGGTGGTGTGGCGGCCAGCGTGCTGGCAGCGGCGGTAGCGGAAGGTGTGGCTTGCATGATGGCGATCGGGTTAGACTGAACAGCCGGTATTATAAGCCCGCCGGGCCAGCCACGATACCCGGCCGATGGCCGCGACGCGGTAGAATAGACCCCATTGAATTTTGCACGATGGGTACACAAAGATGGAAATGGTAATGCAGCAAGCCGGCGCTCCGGCAACGCTTCGGTCCGCCACGCAAGGCCCTGGATTTGTCCACTTGCGCGTGCACTCGGAGTATTCGATCGTCGACGGCCTGGTGCGTATCGACGACATCGTGGGCGCCGCTGCCAAAGACAAACAGGCGGCGCTGGCCGTCACCGACCTGTCGAACCTGTTCGGCATGGTGAAGTTCTACAAGGCCGCGCGCGGCAAGGGCATCAAGCCCGTGGTCGGCGTCGATGTCTGGATCACCAACGATGAGAACCGCGAAAAACCGTCGCGCCTGCTGCTGCTGGCAAAAAACCGCATGGGCTATCTGCAGCTGTGCGAACTGCTGTCGACCGCCTGGCTGACGAATCAGTACAAGGGCCGCGCCGAAGTGCGCATCGAATGGCTGCAGGCGCTGGCCACCAATACCTATGATTTGTACCCCGGTGAAAGTGCGGCCAATGGCCTGATCGTGTTGTCGGGCGCGCATTTTGGCGACGTCGGCACCGCGATAGAAAACGGCAACCTGGCGCTGGCAGAACGCAACGCCCAGCGCTGGGCCTCGATTTTCCCCGGGCATTTTTACATTGAAATCCAGCGTGGCGGCCAGGCCAACCAGGAGGCGCAGGTGCGCCATGCGGTGGCGCTGGCGTCCAAGCTGGGCTTGCCGGTGGTGGCCACGCATCCGGTGCAGTTCATTTCGCCCGAAGAATTTATTGCCCACGAAGCGCGTACCTGTATTGCCGAGGGCGAGATGCTGGCCAATGCCAAGCGTGTGAAACGTTTCAACGACAGCCAGCGCTTCATGTCGCAGGCTGAAATGGCCGAACTGTTTGCCGACCTGCCGGCGGCGCTGGCCAATTCGGTCGAGATCGCCAAGCGCTGCAACCTGACCCTGACCCTGGGCAAGCCGCAACTGCCGAATTTCCCGACGCCACCGGGCATGACAATCGACGAATTCCTGGTTGCCGAATCGCAGGCCGGCCTGGAAAAGCGGCTGCTGCAGCTCTACCCTGATCCGGAAAAACGCGAGAAGGAACGCCCGCGCTACGAGGCGCGGCTGAAATTCGAGACCGATACCATCTGCAACATGAAGTTCCCCGGCTACTTCCTGATCGTGGCCGAGTTCATTCAATGGGCCAAGGAAAACGGCGTGCCGGTGGGCCCGGGCCGGGGTTCTGGCGCCGGTTCGCTGGTCGCGTATTCGCTGCTCATTACTGACCTCGACCCGCTGCAATACAATCTGCTGTTCGAGCGCTTCCTGAACCCTGAACGCGTTTCGATGCCCGACTTCGATATCGACTTTTGCCAGGAAGGGCGCGACCGCGTCATCCAGCACGTCAAGGATTTGTACGGCAAGGAGGCGGTCTCGCAGATCGCCACCTTCGGTACCATGGCGGCCAAGGGCGCGATCCGCGACGTCGGCCGCGTGATGGATTTCGGCTATAACTTCTGCGATGGCATCTCCAAGCTGATTCCGTTCAAGCCGGGCAAGCCGGTCAGCATTGCCGACGCCATCGAGGAAGAGCCGCTGCTCAAGGAGCGCCAGGAAAACGAGGAAGAGGTCAGGCAGCTGCTGGACCTGGCGCAGCAGGTCGAGGGCATCACCCGCAATATCGGCATGCACGCCGGGGGCGTGCTGATTGCTCCAGGAAAACTGACGGACTTTTGCCCGCTCTACACGCAGGGCGGCGATTCGGGCGTGGTGTCGCAGTATGACAAGGATGACGTCGAAGCCGTTGGCCTGGTGAAGTTCGACTTTCTGGGGCTGACCACGCTGACCATTCTTGACCGCGCGGTGCGCTATATCAAGCAGCTCGACCCGGCCCAGGCCAATTTCGACCTGGCAACCTTGCCGCTGAACGACAAGGCGTCCTACGAGCTGCTGACCAAGGCCAAGACCGTGGCCGTGTTCCAGCTTGAGTCACGCGGTATGCAGGGCATGCTGAAAGACGCGCGCCCCGACCGCTTCGAAGACATTATCGCGCTCGTTGCCTTGTACCGTCCGGGCCCGATGGACCTGATCCCCGACTTCTGCAAACGCAAGCACGGCGAGCGCTTTGACTACCCCGATCCGCGCACCGAATCGATTCTGTCCGAAACCTACGGCATCATGGTGTACCAGGAGCAGGTGATGCAGATGGCGCAGATCGTCGGCGGCTACTCGCTGGGTGGCGCTGACATGCTGCGCCGCGCGATGGGTAAAAAGAAGGCCGAAGAGATGGCCGAGCACCGCGAGATCTTCCGCGCCGGTGCGGCCAAAGACGGCCTGACGGCTGAAAAAGCCGACGAGATCTTCGACTTGATGGAAAAGTTCGCCGGCTACGGTTTCAACAAATCGCACGCCGCCGCCTACGCCTTGCTGTCGTACCACACGGCCTATCTGAAAGCGCACCACACGGCCGCCTTCATGGCAGCCAACTTGTCGCTGGCGATGGACGACACCGACAAGATCAAGATCCTGGTGGAAGACGCGCTGGAAATCTGCAAGCTGACCTTGTTGCCGCCGGATATCAACGAATCCGATTACCGCTTTACGCCGAGCGGCGAAGCGCCGTCCGTCAGCGGCAAGAAAGTCACGCAGATCCGCTATGGCCTGGGCGCCGTGAAAGGATCCGGCCAGAACGCGATCGAGGCCATTATCGCCGCGCGCACAGCCGGCGGGCCGTTTACCAGCCTGTTCGATTTCTGCAAGCGGGTCGACAAGAAACAGATCAACCGCCGCACCATCGAGTCCCTGATACGCAGCGGCGCCTTCGACTGCCTGAAGGTCGACCGCGCGATTTTGCTCGCTTCCGTCGCGTTTGCCATGGAGTGCGCCGACCAGGCCGCCAAGGCGGCCAACCAGGTCAGCCTGTTCGGTGGCGACGACAGCGACATGGTGGCGCCGCCCGAGTACGTCAAGGCGCTGCCGTGGACCGACAAGCAGCGCCTGACGGAAGAAAAGATCGCGCTGGGCTTTTATTTGTCCGGCCACCTGTTCGATTCGTACGCGCCCGAAGCGCGCCGCTTTGCCCGCACCAAGCTGTCGGACCTGTCGCCGTCGCGCGAGCCGCGCATGATGGCCGGCGTGATTACGGGCCTGCGCACGCAGATGACGCAGCGCGGCAAGATCGTCATCGTCACCCTGGACGACAAGAGCGCCACGGTAGAGGTGACGGTGTACAGCGAACTGTTCGAGCAGAACAAGAAGATCTTCAAGGAAGACGAATTCCTGGCGGTGGTGGGCAAGGTCTCGGAAGACCGTTTTTCGGGCGGCTTGCGCATCATGGCCGAGAGTGCTTTCGACATTATCTCGGCACGCGTGCAGTATGGCCGCCAGCTGGGATTGAGCTTGCCGACCACGCTCGACATGAAGCGCATCAGCGACGTATTGATGCCTTACCGTGCCCAGGATGGCTTGCCGATCGCGGCCAAGGTCAGCCCGCAGGGCGTCAGTTGCGTGCTGCAGTTTGGCGACGAGTGGAAGGTGGCGCCATCGGATGAATTGCAGACGGCGCTGGTGCAGCAACTGGGGGCGAAGGAAGTGGAAGTGGAATACTGAGGCGTCAAGCCCATAACGAAAAAAAGCCGGACCGTGAAGGTCCGGCTTTTTTTACAGTACAACCTTACATATCCTTGAGGCTGGTGATCGCATAGCCTTTTGCCGCGATCTGCTGCAGCGGATGTTCGATATGGTAGTCGGGCAAGGCCTGGGCATCGTCGGCTACTTCGCTGGCCTGGGTTTCCAGTTGCCAGTCGGTGCTCGTGACTTCTTCGGGAATGATCTTTCCTTCTGGCACGGCCAGATAGGAAAAAATGCCATCGTGTTCGGCTCGACGGTAAATATCGACGCGCATAACTGCCTCCTTGTAAGCGTTGGGAAAAACGGTGCACCTGCGTGCCCACCGATTTTGTTAGCGTAACAGGAATGCGGAGAGCATGCTTTTTGTCTGCGTGCTGCGGATGAAACCGTGGTAGATGCTGGTGTGGCTGGCTGGGCGCAGGGGCGGGGCGCCGGGCTTGCCGGGGCAGGAGGTCAGGCGACGGCAGCGGCCGGTGCAAACTGATGCCGGTCGTCGTTGGCGGCAGGGGCGATGCCGGGCAGGGCAGCGGCGACGCTATGGTTCTCCAGGCCGCTACGTAAAGTCGCTATCATGGCCAGCGTCAGTTCGTGGCGCTTGCGCGCTTCCGAGCGCTTTTTCGAGGCGATTTCTGCGAGCAGCGGCGCCGGCAGGTTTTCACACGGCAATTCAAAGTCGCCATCGCGGCGCGCCTGGGCGCCCAGTTCTTGCCATACGCCATTGTAGTCGGCCAGCAGGCGGCCATTTTTCCTCGCCGAATGGTGCACTGCGCGATTGTCGTTGCCGACCAAAATCATGGTGCGGCAACCATGCTCCCAGGCCAGCTGGCGCACCAGGCGCAGCATCAGGAATTTGGGACGCAGGCCGTGCAGGTCACGCGTTGCCTCGCGCACACGGCGCAGGCCGTCCTGGCCCTTCGGACCCTGGATGCAGCCGACGCGCACGCCCACTTCCATCGGCGCGCGCGTGCGGCAGCCGAAGAAGGTAAACACCACCGCATACAGCATCTCGCCGCCGTGCATCAGTTGCAGCACCATTTCGCCTTCGCGGTCCATGCGCGACAGCGACGTCAAATTCAGGTGGTACAGCTCGCCAGACTTGCCTGCGACCGAACCGAGCAGCACCGGCTGGTGGGCCGCATCCACCATCAGCTTGCCCCAACCCTGTTGCAGGATGAAGCGGTAGTGGTCGACCAGCAAGGCCACGCGCTGGTGGCACGACAGGCTTTTGCTCAGGTAATGCCGGTACACCTTGTGCACCATGCGCGGATAGGCCTGCAGCAAGTCGTGGAAGACGGGATGGGAATTGAGCAGTTGCAGCCAGACGCGTGTCTCGCGCTGCTGCAAACGGGCGCGCAATTGCAGCTTGAGCAGCTCGCGCAGGCGCGCCAGGCCGGGCGGCATATTGGTCAGGCCGGCATGCAAAGTAATTGCTGGTGTCATGGACAGTCCTTGGGAAAGAAAATAAGGGGCGAAGTTCAGGGAAAGTCAGGCCGCAGGCGGGCCGCCGAAGCCGTCGGCGTCGGCCAGCAACACGGTAGCGCTGCGTGTGGCGCGCGCCAGTTTGTGCGCCAATGTGTCGGCAAAGCGGCGCTGCCATGGGCTGCTTTTCAGCGCCGGCAAAACGATTTCATGGCAGCCGAGCAGTTCGGCGGTATCGAGGATGGTGAACAGGCGTTCGCCGGAAAAAATATGGGTGCTGAAGGAAAGATGCGAGCGGCTCAGGTAAAGCCCCGCTTCGCGCATCAATTGCGCGGCGGCGCCGCTGCCGTCCTGGTGCTGGCCGTGGATGGCGGTGCCGTCGGCATGTTGCGCCAGCGGCGGCGTCACATGCAGCAGGCTGACATGGACATTGATGCCCCACTCGCGCAGCCGCCTGGCGTAGCGCGCGCCGTAGACGATGTCGCTGACGTGCTTGACCGGCAGCAGCAATTGCAGCGTTGCCTGACCGCTGCCGGTCGCACTTGCAGCATGCTCGGTGGCATGTGCATGGGGTGGCAGAACAGGGTGCGCAGCTTGCATGGAAGGGTGCCGTTGTCAGGAAAACGGCCCCATCTTAGCCAGCGCCATTGCCCCTGTAAATTGGCGAAATGGCGTACGGGCTTCCCTTATGGCGAGCGGTTTTTAGTAGCTATACGTGACATACACGGCGCCCATCGGCGCGCTCTTGCGCTGCACGACGGGGCTATTTGCTGCGTCGCCCAGGCGCCTTTCCACGCCCAGCACGGTGTTGACGCGCCAGCGTGCATCGATGCGGTGTCCCCAGCTGACGCTGGCCTGCGCTTCGTAAAAACCGCCCTTCGGCGTGTACTGGCGAAATGCCGTCCTGGCCGCTTGCGCTGCTGTCACGCCATACATGGTTTGCAGGTATTTCTTTTCGCCCCAGCTCGTTTGCAAGCCCAGGCTGACCGTGTCTTGCGGCATGCCACGGCTGTCGTTGCGGCTGTAGACCTGGCCGCTGGCGCCCAGCTGCAAGGTGGCGCCATTTTCGCGGTGGTTGAGTGGAATATCGCCGGCCACGCTCAGCTGCACGCCGGGCAGCGGCGAGTAACCCAGGCTCAGCAGGGCGCTGGCATTGCCTTCGACCTTGCCCATGCCTTTCAGGTAGTCGCTGCCGGCCAGGCCGCGCAAGCCGCTGCGCTTGTGGTCGGCCCGCTCGCCGCGGTAGCCCAGCGCGGCGCTGTAGCTGAAGGCGCCGGCCTGGCTGCCATAGCCGAGGCCGCGCATGGTGCTGGCAAAAAAGCCGTTGGCCATGCTGTAGTCGAGCACGATGAGGGGCATGACACGGGTTCTGTCATCGCCCGCATAGGGGCTGCCGGCTGCCACGCCGGCGCCGACAGTGAGCACGTTGCCGCTGGTGTTGCCGGAACTATCGTCGACCGCCAGCGCGGACAGGGGAAAGCACAGCAGGCCGGCCATGGCCAGCAGGGTGGATGATTGCATGGTGGTTCCTTCAGGTGGAGAACCGAGTCCCGTATGGCTCGATTGACAGTGCGCAGTATGCAACGTTGCCTTGAAGTAAGGCTAAACCTTTCCTGAGGATTGCATGAGGATTGCATGAAGCGCCTTTCTTTACCTGTTCTTCAGCTTGCGGTGGTTTAATACCGTTCATGAAAATCTTGCTGATCGAAGACGATATGGACCTGGGCAACGGCGTGCGGATTGCCTTGCGCGACCAGGGCATGCAGGTGGTGTGGGTGCGCACCCTGGACGACGCGGCGCGCAGCATCGAACACGACAGTTGCGAACTGGTGCTGCTCGACCTGGGCCTGCCCGATGGCGACGGCCTGGATTTGCTGGCGCGGCTGCGCGCGGCGCGCCTGCCGGTACTGATCCTCAGCGCCCGTGATACGGTCGAGCAGCGCCTGCGTGGCCTCGACGGCGGCGCCGACGATTACCTGGTGAAACCGTTCGTGCTGGCCGAGCTGTTGTCGCGCGTGCGGGCGCTGGCGCGCCGCAGCTACGGTTTTGACGGCGATACCATCGAGCTGCGCGGCCTGATGCTGCAGGTGCCGACGCGCCGGGTCAGCGTGCAGGGACGCGCAGTGGAACTGACGGCCAGCGAATATGCCTTGCTGAAAACCTTGCTGATGCGCGCCAACCGCGTCATCACGCGCCGCGTGCTGGAAGAACATATCTTGCCCGGTGGCCTGGCCAATGCCAGCAATACGCTCGATGTGCACATGGGAAATTTGCGCCGCAAGATAGGCGAGGGCTATATCCGCACCGTGCGCGGCGTGGGTTATGTGATCGACCAGCACAGCGAGGCGCCATGACGCCGCTGAGCGGTCTGCTGCGGCGCTGCTGGCAGATGGTGGGCCGGCCGACCCTGGTGCGCCGCCTGATGCTGGCGCAGGTACTGATGTTGAGCGTGGTGTGGAGCCTGGCGGTGGCCTTCGTGCTGATCGAAGGTACGGACGAAGACAGCAGCATCAGCCATGGCGTGCTGCGCGCGATTGCCAACGTGGCCGACAACCTGGCCGACCAGCCGCAGCGCCAGCATGAAAGCCTGCGCGCGATGGACGAGGCGCTGCGCGAAGATTTTGCTTCGGGCGGCATGCCCGAGCTCGCGCCGCGCACCCTGGTGTGGCGCAACGGCCAGTTGATTTACCGCTCGGTCGATGCGCCGGCAGGCATCCGCAGCGCCGGCCCGGTCGATGCCGAAATGCTCGATATCAAGGGACAGGTGTGGCGCACGCACACCGTGGTCGAGGGCGCCACCCGCGTGACCATCCTGGAAGCTGGTGGGCCGTGGCAGTTTTTCATCACCATCAATTCACGCGGCTATTATCTGTTGCCACTCTTGATCAGCCTGCCATTCCTGCTGTTGCCGGCCTGGCTGTCGATCCGCCTGGCCTTGCGGCCGTGGCACAAGGTAGCGCAGGAAGTGTCGGCGCGCGGCCCGCGCGACCTGCGTCCGCTGGCCTTCAAGCCGTCGCATGGCGAACTTGCCGCCCTGGTCGACAGCATCAACGCCTTGCTGCAGCGGGTCGACACCAGCGCCGCGCGCGAACGCAGTTTCATTGCCGACGCCACGCATGAACTGCGCACGCCGCTGGCGGCGATGCGCATCAATGTCGAGGCCTTGCAGGGGCAGGCGCGCGATCCGCGCCAGCAGGAATTGCTCGATGGCATATTGAACAGCAACAGCCGTGCGGCGCGGCTGGTGGGGCAGTTACTGCGGCTTACGCGCAGCGAAGTGCCGTCCGAAGCCGGGGAACGGGCGGCGCCACAGGCGTTTGACGTCTTGCTGCAGGACCGGCTGGCGGCCCTTTCCTGGCTGGCGCAGGCCGGCGGGATTGAGCTCGAATTGCAGGCTGCCGTGCCCTTGTGCGTGCCGGGCCAGCGCGAGAGCCTGGTGTCGCTGATCGACAATCTGGTGGAAAACGCGATCAAGTACAGTCCGCGCGGCGCCAGCGTGACGGTGTCGCTGCATGCGCAGGGTGATCATGCCGTACTGCACGTGGCCGACCAGGGCCCCGGCATTCCGGCCGCCCTGCATGCGCGCGTGTTCGACCGTTTTTTTCGCGCGCCCCAGCAAGACCAGCCCGGTAGCGGCCTGGGCTTGTCCATCGTCGCCTCGGTGGTGGCGCGGCATGGCGGCGCCATTGCGCTACACCAGGCCGATGGTGGCCAGGGGCTGCTGGTGGAGGTGCGCCTGCCGCTGGCGCCCGTGGTGATGCCATAACTTGCATGAATATTATTGTCTGTGCTTGAAATGCAACATATGATGGCGCTCCAGGCGGCCGCGATGCATAATGCGGGACGTTAAAAAAACACCGTTATGCGCCCATCCCTGCCCCGCCATCTGCAGTACCCCGCGTTTCTTGGCCTGTACCTGCTGTTTGACTGGGCCACTTACATCGATCCGATGTATGGCCTGAACATCACGCCCTGGAATCCGGATCCTGCGTTGGGCCTGGTGTTCTGGCTGATGCATGGCCGCAAGGCCGCGCTGCCCTGGTTTGTCGCGCTGCTCAGCGCCGAAGTGCTGGTGCGTGGCATGCCGGCCGGCCTGCCGTTGACTGTGCTCTGCTCGGCCTGGCTGGTGCTGGGCTACGGCATGACAGGCGAGGCCCTGCGCCGCCGTTTCAGCAGCAGCAATATGTTCGACAACCGGCGCCGTTTGCTGGCCTGGGCCGGCATCGTGATGGCCGGCACCCTGTTCAACGCCGTCGGTTACATGTCGCTGCTGTCGCTGACGGGGCGTATCCCGCCTGGCGAATGGGGCATCGCGCTGCTGCGCTTCGGCGTTGGCGACATGGTGGGCATGCTGGTGTCGATGCCGCTGATCTGGGTACTGGTCAGCGAGCAAGGCCGTGGACGCTTGCGCAACGCCATCTGGCGCTGGGAAACCCTGGCCTACATGGCGCTGGGCGGCTTCGTGCTGTGGAGCGTGTTCGGCTCCATTTTGCGCTGCGAATACAAGCATTTCTATTTCCTGTTCCTGCCGGTGATCTGGGCTGCTTCGCGCCAGGGCCTGTATGGCGCCGTGCTGGCCGTGTTCGCCTTGCAACTGTGCATCATCACGCTGGTGAAATGGTCGCATGCTGTGCATATCCAGTTTTACGAGTTGCAGCTGCTCGACGCCATGCTGGCGCTGGTGGGCTTTTTTATCGGCATCGTGGTTGACGAAGTGCGCCAGGTGTCGCATGAACTCAAGCACACCATGCGCCTGGCCGCCGCCGGCGAAATGGCGGCCGCCCTGGCGCATGAGTTGAACCAGCCGCTGACGGCCCTGTCAACCTACGGCAAGGCCTGCGAGTACCTGCTCGAACGCGGTGAAAATGGTGCCTTGCTGCAAAATGCCATCGGCCACATGATCGTCGAATCGGGGCGGGCTGCCGAGGTGGTACGCCGCCTGCGCGATTTTTTCCGCACCGGCGCGATGCAGCTCGAAGTGGTCGAGGCGAGCGCCCTGATCGCCGGCATCGCGCGCCAGTTCATGCCGCAGTTTCATGAACACGGCATCGAGCTGGTGTTGGCGCCACCGCAGCCACTGGCCATCAATGCCGACCGGTTGCAACTGGAACTGGTGCTGCGCAACCTGCTGGCCAATGCCCAGGACGCGGTGCTGGGCCAGCCGCGCAGCCGGCGCCGCATCACCCTCGTCGCCGAGCGGCTCGATGGCGGCCGCCTGCGTTTGTCGGTGGAAGACAGCGGCCCCGGTATTTCCAGCAGCCTGGCGGCGCGCTTGTTCGAGCCGTTCGTATCGAGCAAGGCCAGTGGCCTGGGACTGGGGCTGGTGCTCAGTCGCAGCATCGTCGAGGCGCATGGCGGCCAACTGTGGGCCGAAGTCGGCAGCCACGGTATTTTTCGCTTTATCCTGCCGCTGGCGCGCGCCACTGCGGCATCGCCCGGAGAGCAGCAATGACCAGTAATCTGACCGTGTTTATCGTCGATGACGACCCCGCCGTGCGCGATGCGCTGGGCTTGCTGCTGGGCGTGCGCGGCTACCGCACCGCGCTGTTTTCTTGCGCCGAGGATTTTTTGCTGGGCTGGCAGCGCGAATGGGCCGGCTGCGTGCTGATCGATATCCGCATGTCGGGCATGGATGGGCTGTCGCTGCAGCGCCGGTTGCTGGAGCTAGGTTGCCTGCTGCCGGTGATTATCGTCACCGGCCATGGCGACGTGACCCTGGCGCGCCAGGCCTTCAAGGCCCAGGCCAGCGATTTCCTGGAAAAACCATTCGACCATGACAAGCTGCTGACGGCCATCGCCGAAGCGTTTTCGCGCGAGGCGGCCACGCGCAGCCAGTTGCGGCGCCAGCAGAAAGGGCTGGACTTGCTGTGCACCCTGACACCGCGCGAACGCGAAGTGATGCAGCTGGTAGTCACTGGCCGCCATAACCGCGATATCGCTCCCGTGCTGGGTATTTCCGTGCGTACCGTCGAAGTACACAAGGCGCGCGTGATGGACAAGCTGCGGGTCGACAATGTGGCCGACCTGGTGCGCATCAGCATGCTGGGGACCGACTAGCCCCCGGATACTACTGGATAGCCTGCAGCACCTGCTCGACGCTGATCGCATCGACCCAGTCGTTGCGTTTCGCTACCGTCAGCACGGTGCTGTTGGCGCTGTCGAACGGCGCCCATTCCGGATTCTTCTTGCGCATCAGCGCCACCACCGGCACGTGCACGGCATTGGCCAGGTGCATGATCGAGGTTTCCACGGAAATGATCAGGTCGCACTGCGCCAGCATGGCCGGCAGCTGGAAGAAGTTGTCGACGGCGCTGAAGGCCTGCGTGCGCGCCAGGCCGGCAGCGGCCACGGCGGCGTTGACCTTGGCCAGGTCGTGCGGCATGGCGTTGATCAGGAAGCAGGCGCCGGCCCATTTGGGCTGCTGCTGCATGCGTTGTATCAGTTCGCTGATGCGTTCCAATGGCCAGCCGCGCTTGTGCGATTTGGCAAACGGATTGAGCAGCACCAGCGGCCCCTGGCGCTGGTCAAACCCCCAGCTGGCCAGCTGCTGCCGGGCCTGCTGCAAGGCCTCTTCCGGCAGGTGCACGTAGGGGTAGCGCTCGGACAGCGGTATGTCCAGCCCCGTCAGCTGGCGGAACCAGTCGGCGTAGACGGCGCTGATATGGTGTTCGCCCGCATCCTGCCCCGCATAAGGCGTCAGCAGGGCGTCGAGCTTGCGGTAGGCAAAGTAGTGCATCGGGCGCAGGATGGTCACGCGCTTGCGCATGCCGATCACCAGGCCGTCCGGGCTGATGGCGCGCGCCAGGTGGGCGTAGCGCTGAGGGCGGATATGCGCCAGCGACACCACCACCGGATAATGCTCGGCCTGCGCCTCGCGCACGCTTTCCTCGTACAGCGCCGGGCTGTAGGTTTTGCGGTACACCTTGGCGAACAGTCCCGATTGCTCGACCCAGTCATACAGCGAATAGGTGCGCAGGCTTTCCCATTGCGCCGCGTCGTCGGTGCGCCGTACCTCATCGATCCACAGGTGGATCTTCAGATGTGGATAGGCGGCGGCAAAGGCCCGAAAGCCGTTTTGCATATACGTGTAGTCTCCCAGCGCCAGGTGGGCGACAAAGAGGATCTTGTCCGACTGGGCGAGCAGTGCGGCGGGGATCAGAGGGGTCATGGTGCAATACGGTGTGGTGGAGTGAGTCGGGCAAGCCAGGCCGCCGGCGTCCTGCGATGGCGGTGGCTGGCGCTTGCATTATTTGCCGATGGGACAATACCACGACTCAGTGCACGCACTCAATGGGGGATCACCGGTGAGCCCTGTCAGTCAGGTGCCGCGCTGGGCATGGCGCAGCAGCGCCCATAGCATGGCCATCGGGAACACCAGCATGATGATGCCGATATTCAATGTGAGCGAACTGGTGGTCAGGCCGAAGATGATGTAGCAGGCGCACAGCACCACGCCGCCCAGCGCAAACGGGTGGCCGCTGGCCGCACCGTGGCGCAGGGCGCGTGCAAACAGGCACAGGGGTAGCAGGAACAGGCCGAACAGGGCCAGCAGGCCGACCGCGCCGCGCTTGACCAGCACATCGAGATAGTCATTGTGCGCATTGGTGTTGTCGCGCGTCATGATGCCGATCTTGCCCTCGGCGGCCAGTTCCTGCTTTTCCTGCAAATAGCCGTTGCGCCCGAAGCCCAGCAAAGGCCGCTCGGACGACAGCAGCAGCGCCGTGTGCCACATTTCGAAGCGCTGTCCGATCGAGGTGGTGGCATTGCTCGCTTCGTTCATCTTTTCCACTTCCGTCACCGCAATGGCAGTGCGCGCGCGGATCGGCGAGTGTGGCAAATACCAGGCGATGGCTGCCAGCATCGCCACCGCCGACAAGGTGATGGCGACGTAGCGCAAGCCATGGATACGGGAATTCTGGATGGCGATGATCAGCACGCATACCGGCAAGGCCACCCAGCCGCCGCGGCTGCCGCTGATCACCGAACCGAATACGCCGGCCAGGCAGCCGGCCAGCAGCAAGACGCGCCAGGCCAGTACCCGCCGTTGCGCCCTGGCCCACTCCAGACCGGACAGCGACAACATTCCCAGCAGCATGCTGACATTGCCGTAATGGATGGCATTGCTGGTCGACCCTTGCGGGCGCGGCATGTCCTGCATCGTGAATTGCCACAGCGCCAGCGCGGCGCCGGCGATGGCGCCGACGGCCACGCCGCTCCACCAGGCGCCCGGGCGCGGCGGATAGGCCAGCAGCAGCAGCAGCACCGGCACCACCAGCAGGGCGCGCAGCGGCATGTCGAATTCGCGCCCCGGATCGCCGTGGTACAGCATATTGGCGACAAACACCAGGCAGTACGTCAGCAGCGCCGCGATCAACAGCCAGTCCTGGCGCTGCAGGCCCAGCCGGGGACGTTGCCACAGCAGGCAGGTGCTGCTCAGTAACAGCACCACGGCGCCCAGCGAATAGCCGCTGCCAACGCACAAGGACAAGGCTGAAAAAAGAAAAACGCAGACAGAGGTTAAACGCAGCATTGCAGGTTCCTGGAGAATCCGGTAAAAAATGGTTACTGTAGCAACATCACGGCAGGCGCCATTGTAGACGAAACCCATGCGTTAAAAGAGCATGCCAGGCGTGTCAAAAGCCTTGCAGCTTGGCCGTTTCCATAGGGCGAAACGCAAAAAACCATGGTTTGCACCATGGTTCTTTTTTGTAAGCAATAGTAACTTGTCGCCAGGCCGTCATGGCAGGCTTGCAGCCGGCCATGCCACAGGATCTTATTTTGCCGGTGCGCGCGTCGCCACGCCGCTGTCGATCGCTGCTTGCGACACGGCTGGCGCCACCCAGCTGCGCAGGCGCTCGTCGAATGGCGACGGGATCAGTTGCAGCGGGGTCAAGGCGCTCGTTTCGTGGCCAGGCAGCGGCTCCTTGGCCAGCGCGGCAATGGCGCGCACGCAGGCCAGCTTCATCTCTTCATTGATGGTGGTGGCGCCGACGTCGAGCGCGCCACGGAAGATGTACGGGAAGCACAGCACGTTGTTGATCTGGTTCGGGTAATCCGAGCGGCCGGTGGCGACGATGGCGTCGTCGCGCACGGCGTGCACTTTTTCCGGCGCGATTTCCGGATGCGGATTGGCCAGGGCGAAGATCAGCGGCTTGGCGGCCATAGCTTCGACCATCTGCGCGCTGACCACGCCGCCTTTCGAGACACCGATGAAAATGTCGGCGCCAACCATGGCATCGGCCAGGTCGCGGTCGCTGGTGTCATTCGCGTAGCGCGCCTTGTTCTCTTCCATGTTGGCGTCGCGGCCTGGGTAGATCACGCCCTGGCTGTCGCATACTTTCAGCAAGGACTTGTTCAGGCCCAGCGAAACCAGCAGGTCCAGGCAGGCGATCGAGGCCGCGCCGGCGCCCGAGACGGCGACCTTGACGTTGCCGATCTCCTTGCCGACCAGTTCCAGGCCGTTCAGGATGCCGGCCGCGACGATGATGGCGGTGCCGTGCTGATCGTCATGGAAGACGGGAATCTTCATGCGCTTGCGCAGTTGCTGTTCGATATAGAAGCAGTCCGGCGCCTTGATGTCTTCCAGGTTGATGCCGCCAAAAGTCGGCTCCATGCGCACCACGGTGTCGATAAACAGGTCCGGGTCGTTCTCGGCCAGTTCGATGTCGAACACGTCGACGTCGGCGAACTGCTTGAACAGGCAGGCCTTGCCTTCCATCACCGGTTTGCTGGCCAGTGGGCCGATATCGCCCAGGCCCAGCACGGCGGTGCCATTGGTGATCACAGCCACCAGGTTGCTGCGCGAGGTATAGATGCCGGCCGAACGCGGGTCTTCCACGATGGCCTCGCACGCAAACGCCACGCCCGGCGAATACGCCAGGGTCAGGGCGCGGGCGTCGCCCAGCGGTTTGGTCGGCGTGACGGAAATCTTGCCTGCGCGTGGTTCGGCGTGATAGGCGAGGGCGGCTTCTTTCAGGTTGAATGCTTCGCCGGTTTGCTCGGCGTGCTTGCTTTGGGCAGTAGACATAAGAATTCCTGGTGGGGCGCGATAGCCCGAGTGGTAAGTCCGGGCCATGTTATGCAAGCGTTTGCACGCTGTCAAGGCTCTATTTGTGACAATCCCATGAAAACCGCTTTGAAGAAGGGGCATGCACTAATGCAAGCGCTTGCTCGGGTTTCAACGGTGCACGCCGTTTGTGCGATAAAATTACGCTATTGCATCCGGAAAACCCATGACAAACAAGAATCCCACCTTAAGCGACGTTGCGCGGGCCACCGGCGTGCACTTTTCCACCGTGTCGCGCGTGATGAACCCGGAAACGCGGCAAAAGGTCAGCGCCGAAGTCGCCAGGCGCGTGCTGGCCGAAGCGAGCCGCCTGGGCTACCGCCCGAATCGCGCCGCCTCGACCCTGGTGACCAGGAAGTCACGCATTATTGGTGTGGTGCTGCCAGACATTACCAACGCCGTGTTTCCGCCGATTTTGCTGGGCATCGAGGAAGGCCTGCGCAAGCATGGCTACCTGGCCATCGTTGCCAATGTTGGTGCAGACGAAGAAGAACAACTGTTTGTCATCAACCGCCTGCTGGGCCAGCAGGTCGACGGCCTGATACTGGCCACTGCGCGGCGCGATGACCCCGTCATCAAGATGTGCATGGCGCAGAACGTGCCGGTGGTTACCGTCAACCGCAGCGATGAAAACGGCGTGGCCTCGTGCGTGGTCAGCGACGACGTGGTCGGCATGCGCCTGGCCGTCGGCCACTTGCTGGCGCTGGGCCACCGCCATATCGCGCATATCGCCGGCCCGGAAAACCTGTCCACCGGCCATGTGCGGCGCATGGGTTTCCTGGCCGCCATCGAGGCCAGCGAACTCGATGCTTCGCAGGCCTTTGTGTTTGAAAGCAGCGGCTATTCGCGCGAATGCGGCAAGGCGGCCTTGCTGGAACTGCTGCGCCAGTCGCCGCAAACCACCGCTGTGGTCACCGGCAGTGACCTGGTCGCCATCGGCTGCTACGACGCCATCCGCGAGCTGGGCCTGAACTGCCCGAAAGACATTTCCGTGGTCGGCCACAACGACATGCCCTATATGGACATGATACGCCCGCCCTTGACCACCATTCGCATCCGCCACCACGGCATCGGCGCCGAAGCGGCGCGGTTGATCCTGCAAACCATCGACGCGCCCGATTCCTCGGTCGTCGATGTGCGCCTCAAACCCGAGCTGGTGGTGCGCGAATCTACCGCGCCACCGCGTTCCTGATGGTGTTGGCAGGGCCGCAAGGTGGTACACTGGCGGCCCTCCCTGTTTTCCTAGCCCTCATCGCCATGACCAAAACCAACACGCCTTCCCCGAAACGCCGCGAAGAGGGCGTTGCCAAGCTGACCGTCAATCCCTTCCTGGACGCCGACTTCTATGCGCGCATGCGCGACTACACCGAGCGCGACGCAGCCATCATCAAGGAACTGAAAGCGATCGCTGAAATCCGTGCCGGCAACAAACAGCCCGACCCGCGCCTGGCGCCTTCGCTGCAGGCCCTGCGCGATACCGTCAAGAAAGGCTTGAGCTTCGGCGAAATGCTGGACCGCATCGCGGCCGGCAAGGAAAAAGGCCTGTGGGAACCATGGATGACCACCTTCGGCATCGAAATCCGCGCCGTCAACTACGGCGCCGGTCCGCGCAACGCCTGCCTGGTGCTGGACCTGGCCGCCAACGCCCCGGCCCATGCCATGTTCGCCAAGGCCGGCATCCAGAACTGGCGCAGCCTGGCCGCCGACGACTGCTCGGTGGTGCGTTCCGAAAAAGCCACCGAAACATCGCCGTTGAAAGTGTACGCGGTGTTTTACCTCGATCCGGCGGCCTGAACCAGTAGCAGCACCGCCAGCACGATCAGCATCACGCCCGACAGCCGTTCCAGCAGCGGCAGCGCGCGCGCAAAGCGGTGACGCATGGTGGCGCTGCTGCCATATCCGACGCCAGCACGGCGAACACCATCCACGTGCCATATGCTACCATCGCACTGTTGCTTGTGTGCCGACAATTCGTCTTGCTGTGCCAGCAACTGGACCTGTTCTTGGACGCAGTGGTAGCGATTGACGGCAGCAATTTCAAGGCAGTCAATAGCAGCGACCGTAACTTCACGCAGATAAAGCTTAAGCGTAGGATGGCGGAGATCGAGGCAACATCAGTCGCTATCTGGCGGAACTCGACACGGCTGACAGGCGGGAGCCGGCGACGAAGCGGTGCGCAGCGCCCGGCTGAACGACAAAATCGCCTGGATGAAGCCGCAGATGGCTGCGCTCAAGGAAATCGAAGCGACTGGCGAAACGCAGATATCGCTGACCGATCCGGATGCCCGTTCCATGATGACCAGGGGCTTAGGCATCGTCGGCTATAACGTCCACACCGCAACCGCGATTCAGGCGCGCCTCGGACATTTATGCAGCAAAGCCCCGCCGATCTACCGTGAAACGTGTCATCGCGCCTCAGCTTGGGCCTTTACGCTCAGTAACGGCTCAAACAGCAACTCCCACAATTTGCGCGTCTCTTGCCGCACATCGCCCTCCAGCGCTAGACCTGGCTTGAGTGCAATACGTCTGTCGAATACCGTAATCTCCTGTTTTTCTAACGTCACATCTATCCGGTACAATGCTTCATTATTGCCCGATTGCGCGACGACTTGCTGAGACAAGTTGGTTGGTAATTCGTTGACGGCAAAAGGCGTCGTGGAAATGCCTTTTACGGTTCCTTGATAAAGACCGAATTTTTTATAGGGATACGCCGCGTATCTTAGATGAACTTGCTGACCAAGCTGCACAAATCCTACAGTCTTGCTGGGCGCATACAGTTGAGCCTGCAATGTGGTCATACCGTGCTCTACCGGAATTACCGTGCCCAGCGATTGTCCCTCACGGACGGACTGTCCCACCTGAACACTGAGTCCGGCAATTCTACCGTTGCCTGGTGCAGTGATGACGGCTGTCCTGCGCGACAACATCTCAATGCGCTCTTGCCGCAGGCTACTCAACGTTCTATCCGACTGTGAAAGCTCAGACATCAACTCAATTTGCGACGTCTTCTGCTCGGCCTGCATTGCCTCGCGATTTTTGACCAAGCCAATACGACTGCGCTCCAGTGAAATCAAGTGCGCGTTCAGATCAAGTTCTTCATCTTGCTTGGCCTGCAGCTGTACCTCTGTGAAAAAACCATCGTCCTTCAACTTGCGATAACGCTCCAACATTTTCGTCACTAGATTTACACGGCGCTCTTGTAACAGAATTTCTTCATCGATTTGGCCGATTTCAGCTTCGCCATTTCGGATTTGCTGCAATCTCGCCAGATCGCGCTGGTTGGTGATGGCAATTCGGTTGGCGCGATCATCTTCGGCTGACTTTTCCCTTGACGCGATCTGTACCGCAGCAAGCGCGGTATCCGAGCCGATGCGACGATCAACGATGCTTTGTCGCTCCGTATCGATCACAAGTACCACGCCGCCACTCTCGACGATGTCGCCTTCGCGCGCTCGTATTTCCTTGATGATACCGGAGCCCGGCGCGGTCAAGGTCGCAGTCCCTTCAACCGGGACCAAGATCCCGGCCAACCGCGCCTTCCTTGTGAAATCCCCCTTAATTAAAAAAATCACAGTTAAAACAAGCAAGACCAGCGAAAAAAAACAGACCACGGCAAAAGAAATCGGCCTGGCGAGCTGGATAGTGCCTAGCCACTGCTTGGTACGACGCTCGTAAACTTCAGCACGGAAAAGTGACATTTCTATTCCAATCAACAGACGGCTAGCTCTGTTCCGGCATTTACCTGAATCAAGGCATGGGCATGAAAATCCGAACCTTCTTCCACAATTGTGCCGTTTTGCAAGCACACAACGCGATTAGCAGAGGCAATGGTTTCGGGCCGATGCGCGACGACGATGCGTATCACATTAAGCTCAGATAATTTCTGGGAAATGATTTTTTCATTTCTGATGTCCATGTGACTGGTTGCTTCGTCAAGTGCCATTATTTTCGGACTTTTATACATCGCCCGCGCCAGCAGCACCCGCTGCTTTTGCCCTCCGCTTAGGGATGAACCTAGATCACCAACCAAGGTATGAAAGCCCATAGGCATCCTGTTGACTTCATCGCTCAGTGCCGCGAAGCTCGCGCATTCAACGACCTTGTCCATGTTGATGTGGGGATCGAAAAATGAGATATTTTCGGCGATACTCCCTGCAAGTAGCGAATCTTCCTGCATCACCGTACCGATCAATTGACGATAATTTCGCAATCCCAATTGCCTGATATTAATTCCGCCATATAGCACTTCGCCCTCATTCGGTTCAAGCAAACCAAGTATCAACTTGAGCAGGGTCGATTTTCCACAGCCGCTGGGGCCCACAAAAACAAGGTTCTCGCCGCTGATAATTTTTAGCGATACGTCTTTTAACACCCAAGGCTCCCCGTCACCATAACGGAAACTCACATTCCTCAGTTCCACTACCGCGTCCAAATGCTTCAGGTCGCTGTCCGAGGCCGAATCGAGTTCTGGGCTTTCCAATACGATATCCGCCAACCGTTCCGAGTGTAAATTGAGCATCTTCAGCTCGATGGCAAAGTCGATCAGCGACAGTGACTTGCCAATGAATTGGCCGCTATAGCTGGAAAATGCGAAAAACATACCGATAGAAAATATTGGATTCCCATTGACACCGCTGTTCATCACCAGCATTGCACCGAAGCCCACCATCGCCAGATCCTGGGCACCAGAAATGATGGTATTCGCGGATGAAAACCAGATATTCATGATCGAGGTGCGCACGTCGCGATTTTGCACGTCGACCCTCATATTTTTCCAACGAGCGATCCTGTTCTCTTCCCGTCCAAACAGCTTGATCGGCAGGATCGCGCGCATAGTTTCCAGAAAATGGCTGTTGTTTCGGGCCGACAGCATCAGTCTTTCTTTTGCCGCGTCGCGATAGGGGTGGTATGAAAGTATGCGGATACCAGCATATAAAACCGAAGAAGCGATGGCTACCATTGACATCAACGGCGAATACAACAACATCATTCCAAGGGCGACGACGACCATCACCGAATCCAGAGTTGCCGTGACAATTCGAACCGTCAATGTATTTTGTATTGATGAAATCGATCCAAAACGGGACAACAAATCACCAAGATGACGCCGTTCGAAATACACCATGGGCAATCTCATCAGGTGATTAAATACATTGCCGGTCCACTGAAGCGATAGAGTTTGGCTTAACACCATGATCATCCAGCCTCGAGTCACACTGAGAAAGGACTGGACCAGCAACGCGATCACTGAACCAAAAATAAGAACCGGCAGCAAATCTTTGTCATTGGCGCCAAACACCTCGTCAACCACCACTTGGTTCAATAACGGAGCAGCAACGGCGAAGAGCTGGAGCACGACCGACACGACGAATATTTGCAGCAGTGAACGCTTGAGGCCGATGACCCGGCCAGTCATGGTCTTCAGGCTAATCTGCTTGCGCTCGTCTTTCGCGACAAACTCCGACGTCGGCGTCAACTCCAGGGCAACACCCGTAAAGTAAACGGAAACCTCCTTTAACGCCAATTTACGCTCGCCGATCGCCGGGTCGAGGATCGTTACCTTCGCGTCCCCCACACTCTTGAGCACTACCATGTGGTTCAAGTTCCAGTGCAAGATACACGGAAGCTGCAGGTGTGGAAGCTCGTCTATTTCCAGGCGAACGGCGCGGGTTGAGAAGCCGAGCTTGGTCGCCCAGCGGATCAGTTGTTCAAGTGTCGCGCCATTCAAGGACACTTGGAAACGCCTGCGTAATTCCGGTAAATCCGCGTGTAGACCGTGGGCCGAGCAAATCATCGCCAGTGACACCAGCGCACATTCACTGGCCTCGGACTGCAGGATGGTCTTCATTTGACCAGCTTCATCTGAATAGCAGAGACGTGAGGCAGGCCCAATTTATCCAGCTCGGAGATATAGCTTCCAGAATAAATAACATCAAGGACATTCTGGTCAACATAATAAATTCCACCGTTTTCAGTGGCATAGGGCTTCGCATCCATTAAAACTCTCTCAGCGGCTGTCCACAATCGCTGAACGTGCGCAATGAATAATGGGCTGTTTTTGATCTTTAAATATGAATCGGGCGACTTTTCCTCGACGGATTTTAGATAAGATAAAAGATACAACATGAAATCGGCTGTACCAGCTATATTTCCATCGTAGCTTCGATACTTTCCTGATTTGATAGCTTCGCCATACAAATAGGTATCGGCCAACGCCACTTCAAGTTGTGCACCGGTTAAGTATGCGTTCAACTCATCGACGAGAATAGTTAAATCATTTCCCGGCGCGGGGCGGGCGCGTTCAAAATAAGTTGGATATCGGCCCAGCGGCTGTCTCTTGATTTTTTCCGGTATCTTTTCGGCGGCAATAGTGTAAGACGGGATGCTACCATGCAACAGGTCCGTCACGTAGGCCTGGCCGTTAAAAAAATAAGTCGCTCTGTCGTCATTGCATGATGTAAGTTGCAAATCTATTACGTGGTTTGATTCATGGAAGGCGCGGGGTAGTGTGCCAATATTGACCTCATTGTCTATTCTAGCCCACCACATAACATCCTCACCAATAAATGAAAGTAGCCCGTTCAGTTGCGCAGATGATTTATGAAGAATTATATTTTTGACCGATTTTTCATCTGGATTTTTAGGCTGCCATTCCTTGGTGCCTTGGGCGATTTTCATGCACAGCTTACTGTCATACGTAGGTTTTTCCCCTTGCCGCGACAAAGTGAGTGTCTGACGTTGCAGTTCCTTAGGTAGTTCAAAAGATTGGGAGTGAGATATTGAGCAAAATAAAATGGAAGCCAAAGCCAATTTTTTTTTCAAATTTTCGAACATAAATTCTTTACTTGCAGGATTGATCGAAATATAGCGGCACACACTTTTAAGTACGCGCCGCGCATTAATTAACGATTCTGCTTAGTTTTTGATGTCACCGTGCTGCAGTAATTTAAGCTAACGCCGACGCCAGCGTTGACGCAAGTTTGTACTGTTGTGGTGTTATCAGTATTTAAGCAGGTTTGTTGTGAAACGACGCCAGCGTTGACGGTGACGCAAGCATTAGTATCGGTCGTATTTCCGTTTTTATCGGTAGTTGGTTTCAGCGACTGCGATGGATTGTCGGGTTGCGCGGATTTCGCATCAACATAGGATGGTGACGGTTCACCGCCGTCACCACCATATCCGCCCTCACCCCCGCCTTCACCGCTATAATCGCAATCGTATTCCATCTCGCCACCGGAAACTGCTTTCAATTCATGGAGTTCTAACGTACGCATTACTTCCCTTTTTTTTAAATTCGCCACTTTATGTCGGGAGGCGACATTCCCTTAAAATTTTCCTCATTAATGAATTTTTACTTCAGCCAGTTTGATATTTTTTTTATGAGAAATCAATTTTTATCAGAGAAAATTACCATATCGTAATTGTTACAATTCAATAGATTTATAAAAATAGAGTTATGGTAAGAGTTCAGTCTGAATGCCCAAAGCTATTCGCATCATTCTCAGCGGTGACAGCGCAGTCACCTTGTTAGGTGTCCCCCATGCATTCCCACCGCCACTGCTGATGCAGCGTGATCGGGTCGGCATTTTGCAAGTAGAATTCATCGGCAGTCAGGCCGTGGATCAGGACAGGACGCTGCATGCACTTTTGCTTTCCGTTGATGAAAATAGTCATGAACTTCGCCTTCTCCAACTTCTGGGCGGGGTAAGTTTGCGCTTCGCTTCGGTCATGGTAATGAGTGCGATCGTTGACTGTTCGGGTGCTACGCAGCTGGCCTGATCGGATCGCCAGCAAATGCGCGGCGCAGCACTTCCCCATGCTGTCCCCCTGTTTTCGTAACGCGTCGAGGCAGGATCGGATGGTGCAGAAATTGTCGGCGCTGGCAGTGGTTCGGAAGCAGCCCTATATTTTCTGTTTCATTTTGGGCATGCGTACAGCCCGTTCGGCGATGTTGTTGGAGAACGGGACGATCGAATCGGCGATGAAGCGCAAGATGGCATCGGCTTGCAATCGGAAACGGCGCGACAAGTTGTGAGCGTCGGACTGTTTGCAGCGACCGGCTCTCCCGTCTGGCTTGAGCTTGGGAGGGTTCAATTGTTACTTGCCGGTAGACGTTTTATGATCACTGAATCCCGTAATCCGTCTTGATTGCAGAAAGACGCGAAGCATTGCGTCAAATGAACGAAAAACGGGTTTGAGCGGCTCGCCTGTCGAAAATTTGGCGCGCTAACCTCGTCAGAAAACCGAACTGATCAGCGCTTCCCTAATGAATGGCAGGTGCCTCGAATTGGTGCCACTAGATCATCTTCAAGATAAAAGCGGCACCATGGAGGAAGATAGCGGCGAATCTGCTGAGGAGTAATAAATAAACCGCGTCGCGGCTATTTGTGTGGTCAGTTGCGTAGCTACGTACTGTTTTTATGGAAATTTAAGATAACCTATTGATTTAATTGTCTAATTTCTTACATCAGAATCACGTCATACTGCTCCTGATGATAAGCACTCTCCACCTGCAATGAAATCTTTTTGCCGATAAAGTCACCCAGCATCGCCAGGTGCTGCGATTCTTCTTCGAGGAATAAGTCGACCACTTCCTGCGAGGCCAGGATGCGAAATTCGCGCGGGTTGAATTGTTTGGCTTCGCGCAGCAGTTCGCGCAGGATTTCGTAGCAGATGGTGCGCGAGGTTTTTACCTGGCCTTTGCCGGCGCAGGCCGGGCACGGTTCGCACAGGATATGGGCCAGCGATTCGCGCGTGCGCTTGCGTGTCATTTCGACCAGCCCCAAGGGCGAAAAATTGCTGACCGAGACTTTGGTACGGTCGCGCGACAGGGTGCGTTTGAGTTCGGCCAGCACAGCGTTGCGGTGCTCGGCGTTGTCCATGTCGATAAAGTCGAGGATGATAATGCCGCCCAGGTTGCGCAGGCGCAGCTGGCGGGCGATGGCGTGGGCCGCTTCCAGGTTGGTCTTGAAGATGGTGTCGGCAAAGTTGCGCCCGCCGACAAAGCCGCCCGTATTGACGTCGATGGTGGTCATCGCTTCGGTCTGGTCGACGATCAGGTAGCCACCCGATTTCAGGTCCACGCGGCGTCCCAGGGCGCGCAGAATCTCTTCTTCCACGCCATATAGATCGAACAGCGGGCGCTCGCCCGTGTAGTGCTGCAGGCGCGTCAATTCGCTCGGGGTGTAAATTTCGGCGAACTCGCGCAGCTTGACGTAATTTTCGCGCGAGTCGACCTGGATGGTGGCCGTTTCGTCGCCGACGAAGTCGCGCAGCACGCGCTGGGCCAGGTTCAGATCCTGGTGCAGCAGGCTGGTGGCGGGGCGCGTGCGGGCGCCGTGGACGATGGTGCTCCAGGTCTTGCCCAAATAATCGACGTCTGCCTTCAGGTCGGCGTCGGAGGCGTCTTCGGCCATGGTGCGCACGATGTAGCCGCCTTTTTCGTCCGCAGGCAGCAGGCTTTGCAGGCGCGTGCGCAGCAGTTCGCGCTCGGACTCTTTTTCAATTTTCTGAGAGATGCCGATATGCTTGTCTTGCGGCAGGTAGACCAGCATGCGCCCGGCGATCGAGATCTGCGTCGACAGGCGTGCGCCCTTGGTGCCGATCGGGTCCTTGATCACCTGCACCGTCAGCACCTGGCCGTCGAACAGGATTTTTTCTATCGGCGCCGGCGTCGTGTTCTGGCCGTCGTGGCCGCGCGCTTCCCAGATATCGGCCACGTGCAAAAAGGCGGCGCGTTCCAGGCCGATGTCGATAAAGGCCGACTGCATGCCTGGCAATACCCGCACCACCTTGCCGGAATACACATTGCCGGCCAGGCCGCGCGTGAGCGTGCGCTCGATATGCAGTTCCTGCACCGCGCCTTGCAAGATGAGAGCGACGCGGGTTTCTTGCGGCGTGATATTGATCAGGATGTCTTCGTTCATGGAGGCGCAAAAGTGGAGGCAACGAATGACATCATACCCCCTATCAGGGCAGGGGCAAACCCGCTTGCCGCAGCAATTGCGCCGTCTCGTACAGGGGCAGGCCCATGATGCCGGAATGGCTGCCTTCGATATGCTCGACGAACAGCGCGGCGCTGCCCTGGATGCCGTAGCCGCCGGCCTTGTCGTACGGTTCCGGGGTGGCGCAATAGGCGGCGATCGAGGCGCTTGATAACACGCCGAAGCGCACTTGCGAGATCTGCGTGCGCTGTTCGGCAATGCCCTTGCCATGCACGGCGATCGAGGTCAGTACCTGGTGCGTGCGGCCCGATAATTGTTCCAGCATGGCCACCGCTTCCTTGCGGTCGGCCGGCTTGCCAAGGATCACGCCGTCGATGGTGACGGTGGTGTCGGCCGCCAGCACCGGACGCGGCGGCAGGTGGCGCTGGCGCACCACGTTCAGCGCAAAGGCCGCCTTTTCATTGGCGACACGCGCCACGTAATCAAGCGCCGATTCACCGGGCAGCACTTCTTCGGTGACGTCGGCGCCGCGCGGACCGTCGCTGCGCAGCAGCAGTAGTTCGAAGTCGATGCCGATCTGGCGCAGCAGTTCGCGCCTGCGCGGGCTTTTGGACGCCAGGTAGATCTTGTTGTCAGCCAGTTTCATGGGAGATGAAAAAAAATCAGACGCGGTGATAGGGATGGTTTTGCGTGATAGACCACGCGCGGTACAGCTGTTCGGCGAGGATCACGCGCACCACGCCGTGCGGCAGGGTCATGCTGGAAATGCGCAGCATGCCTTCGGCACGCGCTTTCAGGGCAGGGTCGAGGCCATCGGCGCCGCCGATCAGGAAAGCCGTGTCGCGGCCGTCCTGCTGCCACGCCATCAACTGCTGCGACAGGCCGACGCTGGTCAGGTCCTTGCCGCGTTCGTCGAGGGCAATAATGCGCACGCCCTTGGGCAGGGCGGCTTCGATGCGTTCGCGTTCCAGCGCCATCGCGGTGGTGGCGGTCTTGCTGCCGGAACGCTCGACGGGCTTGATTTCCTTCAGCACGATGCGCAATTCCGGCGGCATGCGCTTCGCGTATTCGGCGAAGCCCGTCTCGATCCAGGCCGGCATTTTATGGCCAACCGCAGCGATGATAAGCTGCATCGATGCTTACTCTTCGACTTTTTTGATACGCTTGATGACGGTTTTCGCCGGTGCTGCATCAGCTGCCGGTTTGGCCGCGCGCGGTGCACGGACCTTTTTCTCCGGCAACGCTTTCAGGGCCTTGACGGCAGCCGCTTCGGTCTTGGTAGGTGCAACTTTTACGGTCTTGCCGACGGCTTTCGAGGCGACGGCTTTCTTGGCCGGCGCTTTCTTGGCAGCGGTGGTGGCAGCTGCTTTTTTGGCTGGCGCTTTTTTCTCGATCACTGGCGTGGCTTCAACATTGGCCTTGCTCGCTGCCAGGTGGCCGCTGACCTTTTTCGGCTCGTCGCCGGTGGCCTTTTTAGGTGCGCGCTTGGCGGCGCCCAGCTTGACCGGCTTGTCGCCCCAGATTTCTTCCAGGCGGTAGTAGGCGCGGATCGGCGCTTGCATGATGTGGACGATCATGTCGCCCAGGTCGACCAATACCCATTCGCCGGTGTCTTCACCTTCCATGCCGACGATTTCGCCGCCGGCTTCCTTGACCTTGTCGCGCACCGAGGCGGCCAGCGCCTTGGTCTGGCGGTTCGAGGTACCGGAAACGATCGCGATGCGGTCGAACAGGCTGGTCAGGTGAACCGTGTCGAACACAGCGATGTCTTGGCCTTTGACGTCTTCCAGAGCGTCAACGACGAGGGTTTGCAGTTTTTTAATATCCATTTAGCTTTTGTATAAATTATGTTGTTCAATATAGTCTAGCACTAGCGGGGAAACAAGCTCGTTTGCCGGAAACCCCCGTTGTAATGCCGCACGTATTTCGGTGGCGGAGATATCCACCGCGAAGTCCTGTGCCAGATAAGTCAGACCGTGCGGCGTGTTGCGGATGCTGCTGAGCGTGCCCAGGCGGCGCGTGAATTCCTGCGCCACTGCCTGCGGCATTGCTGTGCCATTCAACGCGAAGCCGGGACGGGCCGCGACGCAGATATGGGCGTATTCAAATAATTGCTGCCATGCGCGCCAGGTATCGAGCCGCTGCAACTGGTCGGCGCCCATCAGGAAGACGATGGATGCCTGCGGCCCCAGTTCGGCGCGCACCTGGCGCAGGGTATCGATGGTGTAGCTGGGCTGGCCATGCTCGCTGCGTTCGATTTCCTGCAGGTCGATCGTCACCGGCAGCGGCAGGCTGGAAAACGCCAGCCGGGCCATCTCGGCGCGCTGTTCGCACGTGGCGCCCAGGCGACCCTTCTGCCACGGTGCGCCGGCCGGTATCACGCGTAGTGTGTCGGCCTGCAGCAAGCGCGAGAAGTACGACCCCAGCGCCACATGACCCGTATGCACAGGATCATAACTGCCGCCCAACAATGCCACGCATGCCGTGCCTGCTGCCGTCACGCCTGCAGCCAGTCGCGATGGACGAGGAAGTCAAGGTACAGCGCCGCTTCAGCGCTGCCCGGCGCCGGATGCCAGTCGTAGCGCCATTTGACGATGGGCGGCATCGACATCAGGATCGCCTCGGTGCGTCCGCCCGACTGCAGGCCGAAATGCGTGCCGCGGTCGAACACCAGGTTGAACTCGACATAGCGGCCGCGCCGGTAGGCCTGGAAGTCGCGTTCGCGTTCGCCGTAGGGCGTGTCCTTGCGGCGCGCCAGTATCGGCACATAGGCGTTGATGAAGCTGTCGCCGGTGCTGCGCATCATGGCGAAGCTGTCGTCAAAACCAAGCGCGTTGAAGTCATCGAAAAAGATGCCGCCCACGCCGCGCGGCTCCTTGCGGTGCTTCAGGTAAAAATATTCGTCGCACCAGGCCTTGAACTTCGGATGCAGCTCGCTGCCAAACGGGGCCAGCGCATCGTGGCAAACCTGGTGAAAGTGCTTCGCATCGTCGACGTTGCCGTAATACGGCGTCAGGTCCATGCCGCCGCCGAACCACCACACCGGTTCATTGGCGGCGTTCACCGTGCTGAAAAAACGCACGTTCATGTGCACCGTCGGCGCATACGGATTGCGCGGATGGAGCACCAGCGATACGCCCATCGCTTCCCATGGCTTGCCACCGAGTTCAGGGCGCGCAGCAGCCGCTGATGGTGGCAATGCGGCGCCGGTGACGTGCGAAAAATTCACGCCGCCGCGCTCGAACACATTGCCTTCCTCGATCAGGCGCGAAATGCCGCCGCCGCCTTCGGGCCGCTGCCAGCTGTCGGTCAGGAAGGGCTTGCCGTCCTGCGCTTCGAGCGCCTGCACGATACGCACTTGCAAATCAAGCAAATAAGCCTTGACGGCCGAGGGGGAGGGAGTGGACGACATCGCGTGGGCCGACGAGGCCGAAATAAAAAAGTGAGGACGGATTGTACCCCGTAACGGATTTTTGTGATAGCAAAACCGGCGCTGCTGTTGCCGGCCATGCCTTAGCGGGGCGGCGTGTCCTTGACTTTTTCCTGCACTACCTGGACGTCATATTGCACGCCGTCGGCGCCGGGCTGGCGCGCGCTGTCCACGGCTGACTGGGCGCGCTGCTGCAAATCGCTGCGTTCAAGCGTTTCCACCGGCGGCGTCACGGTAGCTGGTGCAGGGTTGCTAAACCACCCGGGCACTGCCAGGGCCATGAATACCAGCACGATCACCACGATCATCCAGGTGGACGGGCGCCAGGCCCGCCAGCCATGCTGCGGCTGGCGCTTGCCAGAGGCGTCGACGATCATGCGCGCCAGTTCCGAACCCTGCGTGCGCGTGCGTGTTTTCAAGGCCTGGTAGTCCTGCTGTGACATGCTGCCCTGTGCCAGCATCTGGCGCAAGGCGGCCACCGGCGACGCGACAAGACGATCAGGTGGCAGGTGCTCGATGGCGGCGTCGCGCTGCCACTGGTTGATCAGGTTTTCGTCATACAGCGTATTGATCGCTTGCTGGTTGACCTGCCGCAGTGCAGCGCTGGCCAGCTGATGGTGTTCGCCCTGCGCCTGCAGCATGGCGAGGAAGCGCTGCGTATCGACCAGTTCTTCGGCGAGCAGCCAGGCCAGGGTTTGTTGCAAGTTGGCGTCAAACGCCAGTTCCGCTACGGCGATGCCTTCGGCGGCATTGTCGGCGCGCTGCAGTTCAATGATTTCCAGCTCGGCCAGCGCATCGTCGTGTTCGTCAAGCGTGATCAGGCCCAGGCGCTGGAGTTCGGCAATCGGCTTGAGGCGTGTATCGCCATTCATTACAGAGTCCCTGTAATCACGCCGTAAATCACCGAGCCCACCATGATCATGCCCAGCACGATCAGCGCACCTTTCCACGCCGGCGGCCGTTTGTACGGAATACGGTCCTCGCCGTGGCGCAGCCTGGACGCTTCCATGATCTCGCGCGCCAGCTCGCTGCCGTTGGCACGCACGCGCACTTCCAGCGCCTCGAACTGCGCCGTCGACAGCACGCCATTGACCACCAGCCAGCGCATGGCGATCCATGGGGAATAGAACATGCGCTCGCTTGGCGCTGCCGCGTGGGCGGCGTCGCGCTGGAACTGGTTGAGCAAGTCGAGTTCGTACAAGTCGTCGATCTCGCGCCGGTTGTAGTGCCGCACGCCTTCTGCCGCCAGCGCCTGCTGTTTGGGCGGCAGCGTGGCCATGCGCTTGTCCAGATCGTTCTTGGGCAGGAAATCGGTCAGCAGCAGCCAGCCCAGGGTGGCGACCAGATCGGCGTCCTGCGCCAGTTGCGGCATATCGACCGGGTCTGCGGGCGGATGCAGGCGTTCGTGTGCGGCGGCATCGCGTTCCGCATTGGCCTGCTCCAGTTCTTCGGCGGTGATCAGGCCAAGCTGGTGCAGCTGGTTCAGCGAAGGGTGTGGGGGTTCGGTATGCATGGCTTACTCTTTCAACTTGGCCTGGCGCAGTTCGCCGGCAAATTGCGGCGTCACCGACCAGCCATTGCCGGCAGCATCGCGCTGGAATGTGAAATCGCCTTCCTGCATTACCGAAGAACCGCCAGTCAGCATGCTCAGCACGACGTCATTGCGTTCGATCAGCAGGCGGCAGGAGTACACGCCGGCCGACAGTTTTCGGCAGGGTGCCAGCGGTTCGATTTCGGCGATTTCGCGCCGCCTTTCGTAGGATTGCGTCAGCGAAAACGCTGGCCGTGGCGGCGACACGGTGCGCGCCGAGGTCATGCCGGCACGGAACGCTTTTTCAAGTGCTTCACGACCCAGTGGCTCGGCCTGCTGCGCGAACTCTCCATCCTTGACCGTGCCAAAACGCGTCTTGACCAGCAGCGGCTGCGCACCGGTATAGACAATCCGGCTGCTGCTGCCGCTGTCGTCACGGGCGACCGTGTAGGCGAAATCCATCTTTTCGCCGTGCTGTTCCACCGTGGCCAGGCAGCCGCGAATTTTTTGAGATGAAGCGTAACCCGCTTCTTTCACATCGTGCAGGCTGATTTTCGCCATACCTTCCGGCAGCGATGTGTTGAGCATGCGCGTTACCGCCGACTGCGTATCGGGGCCGTCACACCCTGGTACGGCATTGCCGCTGACGAGATACCAGACCACGCCGGCCAGCATCAGCGGCGCGACGAGCAGCCAGACCAGGCGCGAGCCCGGGAACAGGCCATCGAGGATCACGCCACGCACCGCTTTTTTATGTTCGCCCTGACGCGCTTCCAGGTGTTTGATCGCGTGTTTCGCCTGATCGCTGCCACCGGCCTGCACCTGCTGCGTGATGGCCTTTACCTGGGCGCGCGGCAGCAGCCCTGCGTGCACCATCCAGTTCAGCGCCTCGCCAGGCGTGGGCAGCAGTACGTCATCGGGCAAATGTGGCAGCGCCTGCCGGTACAGCTCGGGCGTCAGGATGTTTTCGTCGCGCAGAAAGTCGAGTGACTCCCGGTTGAGTGGCGTTATCACTTGGCCCAGTATCGACAACCGCAGCGCCAGATCGTTGCCGCTGTAATTGCGCGCCGCGCTCAGTAACAGGCTGTTGACGTCGTCGGGCTGCATGATCTGGCGTCGGTACAACCACATCAGGGTGTCGGGCAGCGGTGAACTCGATGCCAGTTGCGGAAAATCGGGATGCGCAAGTGCTTGCTCACGCTGCCGGCGCGTGAGCAGCTTGAGCCGGTCCAGTGCGGCGAGTGAAGCGTGGGTATCGTTTGTCATCAGAATTGTTTTTATTTAAGATGGCAAACTTTACAATAAACGGTATTTCCACTGCGCACTATTGAATGCGTGCCTGGTCCAGCTCTTCCTTGAACTGGGGTGTCACCGACCAGCCCTTGCCGGCAGCATTGCGCTGGAACGTGAAATCGCCCTGTTGCAGCACCGACGTGGCCAGCACCGTGCTGCCGGCAGGCGAAGCAATGTCATTACGGGTGAGCAGCAGGCGGCAGGAAAACACGCCGGGCGAGACTTCCCTGCATGGCTCCAATGCTTCAATATCGCCAATTTCACGATAATGCTGCGGCGACAGTATCGCCTCCAGCCTGATATGGAAGAGCGGCTTGCCGCGCAGGCCATCCATGCCGGCCAGCATTGCAGTCAGCAAGGCCTCGCGCCCGATGGGCTGGCCCTGCGACGCAAAGCCGCCATGCCAGGCAAGGTGGCCAAACCGCGCCTGCACCATGCCCGGATGCGCGTGGTCATACTCCAGGCGGCTTCTGCGGCGCCCTTCCACACGCGTGATGGTCCAGGCAAATTGCAGCGGCTGGCCGTCCTGGCTGACGGTGGCCAGGCAGCCACGGGTTTTTTGCGACCAGGAGTAGCCGGCTTGTTTGATGTTGTCCAGGCTGTATTTGCCGTCGGTGACCGAGTCCACGGTTTGTTTCGAGTCACAGCGCGGCACTGCATAGCTGCTGAACCAGTACCAGGCCAGGCCCGCCACCAGCAGCAAAGCGAGCGTCAGCCAGGCCAAAGGGCTCAGCGGCGCATCATTGCCGGGTGCGGCCAGGCCGGTCGGTGTCTTCATGGAAAGCGGCTAGCGCTATTGCAGGCTCAGTGCTTCAAGCCGCGCCAGCCGATATCGCGGCGGTATTGCGCACCATCGAAATGGATTTTTTCCACGGTTTCATACGCCTGCTTCTGCGCCAGCTTGACGCTGTCGCCCAGGCCTACCACGCACAGCACGCGGCCGCCGTTGGTCACCAGGCGCTCGCCTTCGATGCAGGTGCCCGCATGGAAGGTGACGGCGTCATGGGTCTCCAACGGGATATCGCCGATAGGCGTGCCTTTGACGGGGTCGTCCGGGTAGCCGGCGGCAGCCATCACCACGCCCACGGCAGTGCGGCGGTCCCATTCCAGTTCCACCGTGTCGAGCGTACCGTTGACGGCGTGTTCCATCACGGTGACCAGATCAGTTTTCAGGCGCGCCATGATGGGCTGGGTTTCCGGGTCGCCCATGCGGCAGTTGAATTCGAGCGTCTTGGGCGTACCCTTGTCGTCGATCATCAGGCCGGCGTACAAAAAGCCGGTGAAGGTGATGCCGTCCTTCGCCATGCCTTGAATTGTCGGTACGATGATCTCGCGCATCACGCGCGCATGCATGGCCGGCGTGACGATAGGCGCCGGCGAATATGCGCCCATGCCGCCCGTGTTCGGGCCCTGGTCGTGATCTTTCAGGCGCTTGTGGTCCTGGCTGGTGGCCAGCGGCAGGATGTTCCTGCCGTCGCACATGACGATAAAGCTGGCTTCTTCGCCGGCCAGGAATTCTTCGATGACGATGCGTGCGCCGGCGTCGCCGAACTGGTTGTCAGCGAGCATATTGTCGACCGCCTGGTGCGCTTCTTCGAGCGACATGGCAACCACCACGCCCTTGCCGGCGGCCAGGCCGTCGGCCTTGATAACGATGGGCGCGCCCATGGCATCGATATAGGCATGGGCCGGCGCCACTTCCGAAAACGTCTGGTAGGCGGCGGTCGGAATGCCGTGGCGCTGCATGAAAGCCTTGGCGAAGTCTTTCGACGACTCCAGCTGCGCCGCTTCCCTGGTCGGGCCGAAGATCTTCAGGCCGCGCGAGCGGAACAGGTTGACGATGCCGGCCGCCAGTGGCACTTCCGGGCCGACCACGGTCAGGCTGATTTGTTCCTGCTGAACGAAATCGGCCAGCAATTGCGGGTCGCTGATGTCGAGATTGACCAGGCGCGCATCGCGCGCGGTGCCGCCGTTGCCCGGAGCGACATACACCATCTGTATGCGTTCGGACTGGGCCAGTTTCCAGGCCAGGGCGTGTTCGCGGCCGCCAGAGCCGACTACCAGAATTTTCATAGGAACCGTTCGTTCAGTGTGGGGTTGCAGGGCGCCGCAGGCGCCCTTGAGGTGTAGTGCTTAGTTTTCGATCAGGGCGTTGGTGAAGACCTCTTGCACATCGTCCAGCAGCTCCAGCGCGTCGATCAGCTTTTGCATCTTGATCGCGTCGTCGCCCGCATACACGGTTTCGGTTGCCGGTTTCATGATCACTTCTGCCACTTCGGCCTTGAAGCCAGCCGCTTCCAGCGCTTCCTTGACGGCGGCGAAATCGTGCACCGGGGTCACTACTTCGAAGCCGCCTTCTTCGTCGGCGATCACGTCGTCGGCGCCCGCTTCCAGCGCCGCTTCCATCAGCTTGTCTTCGTCAGTGCCCGGCGCAAACAGCAATTGGCCACAGTGCTGGAACATAAAGGCAACCGAGCCTTCGTTGCCCATGTTGCCGCCGTTCTTGTTGAAGGCGTTGCGTACTTCGGCCACCGTGCGGACTTTGTTGTCGGTCATGCATTCGACGATCACCGCCGCGCCACCGACGCCATAGCCTTCGTAGCGCACTTCTTCGTAGTTGGCGCCATCGACGCCGCCGCTGCCGCGGTTGATCGCGCGCTGCACGTTATCTTTCGGCATATTGGCGTCGGCCGCCTTGTCGACCGCCAGGCGCAAGCGCGGATTGGTGATGGCGTCGGGGCCGCCCATGCGGGCCGCCACTGTGATTTCCTTGATCAGGCGCGTCCAGATTTTGCCGCGCTTGGCATCCGTGGCAGCCTTTTTATGCTTGATGTTGGCCCATTTGCTATGTCCTGCCATGTCGAATCTTCCTTAGACGGGTGTTCAATTGTGGCCGACATTTTAGCATAGTGGCACCTTCCGCCGCCGCCTGCCCAGGTCATGAAGCCGACATATTCTGTTGCTAAAGTGACGCGCTTTCGGGTTACTTTGGGGTAAAAATCATGGCAAGTCAGATCAACCGGCGTCAATTCCTGAAATTGGGCGGCTTCATTACCGTTTCCGTCGCTACCGCCGGGCTGACCGCCTGCGGCAGCAGTGACTACAGCGACGCCGGCGTGCCGCTGGCTTCGGGCAGCGACTGGAAGTTCCCGCAAAGCGTGGCCTCCGGCGATCCGCGCCCGGACAGCGCCATGCTGTGGACCCGTGTGGTACCGGCCAGCCTGGACGCCGTGGCGCCAGCTCCCGCCGCCGCCACGGAAGTGGCTGTGCGCCTGATCGTCAGCGCCGCCGACAATTCCTCTTCGCTGGGCAGCAACAAGGCCCTGACAGGCACCACCATCGTCGATGCCAAGCTGCCATTGAAAAGCGATTTCGACAATACCCTGCGCCACAAGGTCACCGGCCTGCAGCCTGGGCAAACCTATTTTTACCAGTTTATCGCCGGCGACGTGCGCTCGAACGTGGGCCGCTTCAAGACCGCGCCGGCCGCCACCGCCGACGTGGCCCAGCTGCAGTTTGCCTACCTGACATGCCAGGACTGGAGCATCAATCACTGGGGCGCGCTGGGCCATATCGCCGCCAACGAAAGCCTCGACTTTATCGTCCACTTGGGCGACTACATCTACGAAACGGTGGGCGAAGCGTTCCAGACCGGCGCGGTGGAAAGCCGCCACGACCAGCTGAAACTCCCGGACGGCACGTTTAAAAACGGCAGCAGCGGCGCCAAATACGCCACCACCACTGCCGACTACCGCTACCTGTACAAGAAATACCGCACCGATGCGCGCCTGCAGGCCGTGCACGAGCGCTTTGCCTTTATCGCCATCTGGGACGACCATGAATTCACCGACGACGCCTGGCAGGATGCGTCCACCTACGAAGGCATTGTGGCGGCGGACGGCAGCGATTTGCACCAGCCTACGCGCCGGCGCAGCGCCAACCAGGCCTGGTTTGAATATATGCCGGCCGATGTAACGTTCGATGCCGCCGCCACCACCTTCCTGAATATCCAGATCTACCGCGATTTCCAGTTCGGCAAACTGATGCAGCTGGTGATGACCGACGAACGCCTGTACCGCGCCGACCACGCAATTCCGGAAGCGACCATCAACCCCGCCACAGGCAAGGCGCTGGGCAGCATCGGCAGCCGCTACCTGGTGCCGCAGCAGCTGTTCGACAGCGTGGAAGCACAAAAAATGGCGGCCGCCACCAAGGCTGGCGCGGACCCGCTGGCCGCCGTCGGCATGCTGGGCGCCACCCAGCGCGAATGGTGGAAAGGCAAAATGAAATCAGCCACTTCGACCTGGAAGCTGTGGGGCAATGAAGTGTCGCTGCTGCGCATGGGCTTGAATGGCGTCGACGCGATCGCCACGCTGATTGCACTGGGTTCGATGAGCAATGTGGGTGCGGCGATCGCCAGTACCTTGCCGCTGGTCGGCGGCAGCGTGCCGCTGGCGAACGCCATCGTGGCCGCATCGACGGCCGGTGCGACCAGTTCGATGGCGCAGGCGGCGGCGATGGCCATAGCCGGCGCTGGTGCTGGTGCGACTGCCACCGCGCAGGTCGCGGCGGCCGTTGGCGCGGGCCTGTCCGCCGCGCAGGCCGGCATCACGGTGGCGGCTTTCAACAGCGCCTCGCCGGCCGCCGCCGCGCAAGTGATTGCCTTTGGCTGGATCAAGCCCGACGTGCAGGCGAAACAGGCTGAATCGGCATTCGTGAAAAGCTCGGGCCAGGCCGCCGCGCTGGCGCCGTTCTTCAACCGTTTCCTGCTCAATTGCGACCAGTGGGACGGCTATAACAGCGAGCGCAAGGCGTTGATGTCGCACCTCAAAACCAATGCCATCGGCAATGTGGTGGCGATTACCGGCGACATCCACTCGTTTTTTGCCGGCACGGTGAACGACGATTTCGATGCGGCAGGTGGCGGCACGCCCGTGATGGTGGACCTGGTGTCGGCCGGTGTCAGTTCCGATTCCTTTTTCAGCTACATGAATTCGGCTGCGCAGGGCGACATCGGCAAGCTGGTCAGCTATCCGCTGGTGATACCCGTGCCAGGCGTGGGCACGGTCAACATGGCCATCAACCTGCTCGACTACACCATGGGCAAGGCGGCGCCAACCATCGACAGCCTGCTGGAGCAACTGCGCGTGCAACTGCGCGGCGCGCTGGCGGCCAAGGGTGTACCGGAAGCGCAGCTCGACGTCACCGTCACGGCGGTGCAGGCGGGCTTGCGGGCCAGTACCGACTTCAGCGTGACCTTGCTGGGCCTGGCGCAGCAGTTATCAAGCCTGGGCAACAATCCATGGCTCAGGCACTTGAACACCGACGCACAAGGGTATACGGTGGTCACGCTCACGCCCGGCAAGCTGGTGGCGCAGTTCAAGCAGGTCAATAAACTGGTCGGTAGCAGTGCGCCAGCGAATGTGATTGCGCGGGTGACGACGGCGACGGTCAATGCAGGAATAGTGGCGGTGGTAGTGGCGTAATTCAAACCAACAGCGAAGGCTGGGGTCAGACCCCCTCGGACGACAGCGCAAGCCTCTGAGTTAGCGGCCTTGAGGGTCTGACCCCGGAATTTGCTCCTGGGTTTAAGCAGCGAACGTCTGCTTTTGCCATTACAATCTGGTCATGAGCACCAGTCCCGCATCTCCCCTCCCGCGCTCCGCCTACCTCGGTGGCCTGGCCATCGCTGTCGGCGGGGCGGTGCTGTTTTCCACCAAGGCTATTGTTGCCAAGCTGCTGTACCAATACCCGGTCGATGCGGTCACGGTGATCGCTTTCCGCATGATCTTTTCCTTCCCCGTGTTTGCCATCATCGCCTGCTGGCAGATGCGCACCGAGCCGCCGCTGTCGTGGCGCGACCGCTGGCAACTGGTGGGCCTGGGCCTGGTCGGCTATTACTTGTCCAGCTATTTCGATTTCCTGGGGCTGCAATATATTTCCGTCGGCCTCGAACGGCTGATTTTGTTCCTCACGCCCACCTTTGTGCTGTTGATCAGCACGGTCTATCTCAAGCACACGATCAGCCGTTTGCAGTGGCTGGCGTTGTTGACGTCCTACTGCGGCATCGTGCTGGTGTTCGTGCATGACCTGCAATCGGGCGCCAGCAATATCGTGCTGGGCTCGACCCTGGTGCTTGGCTCGGCCTGCTCCTATGCCGTGTATCTGCTGGGTTCGGGCGAACTGGTGAAACGTATCGGCGCCATGCGGCTGGTGTCGTATGCCATGTGCGTGGCTAGCTTTGCCTGCATCGCCCAGTTCTTTATCCTGCGCCCGGTCGGCATGCTGATACAGCCCACGCCTGTGTATGGCTGGTCGCTCGTCAACGGCATTTTTTGCACGGTGCTGCCAGTATTCATGACCATGATTGCGGTCGAGCGCATCGGCGCTCCGGTCGCCTCGCAGGCCGGCATGATCGGCCCTGTCTCGACGCTGTTTTTGGGCGCCATGATCCTGGGCGAGCCGATCACGGGCTGGCAACTGGCCGGCACCGGCCTGGTATTGACCGGCATTTACCTGCTTTCCAAGAAAAAATAATCCTTCCAACCAAAGAGACGGCACCATCATGAAAACACGCATCGCCCTGATTGCGCACGACAAGAAAAAAGATGACATGATCACCCTGGCAGGCGAATACCGGGACTTTCTTGCCACCTGCGAGCTGACGGCCACCGGCACCACGGGCGGGCGATTGATCAACGAGCTGGGCCTGGCGGTCGAGCGCAAGCATTCTGGCCCGTTCGGCGGCGACCTGCAGATCGGCGCGCTGCTGGTCGAAGGCCTGATCGATTGCGTGATCTTCCTGCGCGACCCGATGACGCCGCAGCCGCACGAGCCGGACATCAATGCCCTCGTGCGCGCCTGCGACGTGCACAATGTAGCGTGCGCCACCAATCTGTCGACGGCCCATCTGGTGCTGTCGCGACTGCAAACCCAGGCCAACGCCACGGCTGCGGCCTGAATCACCCTCAGGAGATGACGATGACGGAAATGATAAGCACCAAGGCTATCCGCATGCAGCGCACGGGCGGCCCCGAAGTGATGGAGTATGTCGACATGGAGCTGGCGCCGCCCGGCCCCGGTGAAGCGCGCGTCAGGCACGAGGCGATCGGCCTCAATTTCATCGACGTGTATTTCCGCACCGGCCTGTATCCGCAACTGCTGCCGGCCGGCCTGGGCGTGGAAGGCGCGGGCGTGGTCGAAGCGGTGGGCGAGGGCGTGACCGATGTCAAAGTGGGTGACCGTGTCGCGTATGCGGCGCGCATCAATGGCGCTTATGCCGAGCAGCGCAATATTCCTGCGTCGCTGCTGCTGGCGCTGCCCGAGCGCATCGGTTTCGATACGGCCGCCGCCATGATGCTGCAGGGCCTGACGGTGCAATACCTGCTGCACCGCACGGTGGCGCTGAAGGCGGGCGACACGATTCTGTTCCACGCAGCCGCTGGCGGCGTCGGCCTGATCGCCTGCCAGTGGGCGAAAGTAATGGGTGTCAATCTGATCGGCACGGTAGGCTCGGACGAAAAGGCGCAGCTGGCGCTGGCCAACGGCGCAGCCCATGTCATCAACTACAACACCGAAAATTTTGTCGAACGCGTGCGCGAACTCACCGGCGGCAAGGGCGTCTCGGTGGTGTACGACTCGATCGGCAAGGATACCTTTACCGGTTCGCTCGACTGCCTGGCGCCGCTGGGCATGATGGTCAGTTTCGGCAATGCCTCGGGCCCGGTGCCGCCGTTTTCGCTGACCGAACTTGGTTCGCGCGGCTCGCTGTTCATTACGCGCCCGTCGCTGTTCAGCTATGCTTCGGATCGCACCAGGCTCGAAGAGATGGCCGCTTCGCTGTTCGGCGTGGTCGGCAGCGGCGAGGTGCAGGTTGAAGTGCGCCAGCGTTACAAGCTGGCCGATATCGTCCAGGCCCACCGAGACCTGGAAGGGCGCAAGACCTCCGGTTCCACCATCATCGTGCCATGAGCGACAGCGACGATGGCAACCCGAAATTCGGCCGCCTGCTGATCGTGCTGCTGCTGGCCGTGGCGCTGGTGGGGGCGATCACGTTTGCGACTGAAGCGTATTACATGTAAGCTGCGCACGTAAAAAAACCGGCTTGGTGCTTGCGCGCACCAGCCGGTTTTTTTTTGCCCGATGAGCTTATTGAACCTGGATTTCCACCTTGCGCGGCACGCCGCTGCGGCCCGGGAAATCGGCAAAGGCACTGGCCACCATGGCCGGCATCACTTGCGGCGTGGCGCGCTTGCCGCTGGTCGAATGCACGCTCACGTCGTACAGTTTCTTGCCGGTCTTTTCATTGATCGTCACGCGCAGTTCGCGTTCGAATTTATGGCGTACGGTTTCTTCCACTTCCATCGGGCCACCCCAGAACGGGCTGTAGCCGAAGCGGCCATAACCGGGCCAGGCGCCGTAGCGGTAGCCGTAACGGCCAGGCCAGTAGCCGGGGCCGTACCAGAACGGATCAGTTGCCTGCAGCACGCGCTCGGGCACGTCCATGGTGCCAAAGCGCATCGACACGCGCAGCTTGGCGCTGTCCGGGCCCGAAGCTTCGCCGAAGCCATGCTTGGCCAGTTCTGCGCGCACCAGGTTCTGGTAGCTGCGGTATTCCAGCGTATCTTCCTCGGCCGGCGGCGCCACGAAAACATACGATTTGTCGTTCTGCTGGGCCGGCCAGTCGTGGAAAACCGTGACATCGCTGCGGATGGTGGTGGCGCAGCCGGTCAGCAGCACCGTCAGCGCAGTCATGAATATGGCCAGGTATCTCATTGCCGAATCTCCTCAATATGCAATCCGCCAGCTGGCGGACGTAATGCATCGCTTTCCAGTGTAAGACTACGTTATTCCAGTGCTGATTATTATTACAGATTGTTACCCTGTGTGTTCGCTGGCTCGCAGTTGCCGATATTCATTTGCGCAAATGGTGCAAATCAAGGCCAAATCAGGCACGCCACAGGCTGGTATTGGTAAAATAGGTTTTTGCCTCCGCTCCCACTCCATCCCTATGCGCACAGACAGCCCTCAGACGATTTACCGCCAGGACTACACGCCGCCCAGCTATCTGGTCGACACCGTGGAACTGGGTTTCGATCTCGATCCCGCCCGCACCGTAGTGGCGAGCCGGATCCGCATGCGCCATAACCCCGACAGCAGCAGCCGCAGCATTGAACTGCACGGCGAGCATATCAAGCTGGTACAAGTGCGCCTGAATGGCAAGGTGCTCAAGCCGTCGCAATACCAGCTGACGGCCGGCATGCTGACGATACCGAAGGCGCCCGACGAGGTCGAGCTCGATATCGAAACCATCCTCGCGCCGCAGGACAATACCTCGCTGTCCGGCCTGTATGTGTCGAACCATAATTTCTTCACCCAGTGCGAGGCCGAGGGTTTCCGCCGCATTACCTTTTTTCCGGACCGCCCGGACGTGATGGCGAAATACACCGTCATGCTGCGCGCCGACAAGGAAGAGTATCCGGTGCTGCTGTCGAATGGCAACCTGATCGAAGAGGGCGACCTGGGTGACGGCCGCCATTATGCCAAGTGGGAAGACCCGTTCAAGAAGCCGTCCTACCTGTTCGCACTGGTCGCCGCGCGCCTGGTGTGCCAGGAAGAGCGCTACACGCTCAAATCGGGTCGCGAAGTGCTGCTGCAGGTATGGGTCGAAGATGGCAATCTCGATAAAACCGACTACGCCATGCAGTCGCTGAAAAACTCGATACGCTGGGACGAAGAGCGCTTCGGCCTGGAACTGGACCTGGACCGCTTCATGATCGTCGCCGTCGGCGACTTCAATATGGGCGCGATGGAAAACAAGGGCCTGAACATTTTCAACACCAAGTATGTGCTGGCCAACTCGCGCGTCGCCACCGACGTCGATTACGCCGGCATCGAAGCGGTGGTAGGCCACGAATACTTCCACAACTGGACCGGCAACCGCGTCACGTGCCGCGACTGGTTCCAGCTGTCGCTGAAAGAAGGCCTGACCGTGTTCCGCGACCAGGAATTCTCGGCCGACATGATCGGCACCGATACGGGCCGCGCCGTCACCCGCATCGACCAGGTGCGCACGCTGCGCCAGGCACAGTTCCCCGAAGACGCGGGCCCGATGGCGCACCCGGTGCGTCCCGACTCTTTTGTGGAAATCAATAACTTCTACACCGTCACTATCTACGAAAAAGGCGCCGAAGTGGTGCGCATGTACCAGACCCTGGTGGGCCGCGAGGGCTTTCGCAAGGGCATGGACCTGTATTTCGAACGCCACGATGGCCAGGCGGTGCAGTGCGACGACTTCCGCGCCGCCATGGCCGACGCCAATGGCCGCGACTTTACCCAGTTCGAGCGCTGGTACAGCCAGGCCGGCACGCCCATCGTGCATGCCGAAACACGCTACGACGCCGCCGGCAAAACGTTCGAGCTGACCCTGCGCCAAAGCTGCCCGGCCACGCCCGGCCAGGCCGAAAAACTGCCGTTCCATATTCCCGTTACTGTGGGCCTGTTGGGCGCCGATGGCCGCGACCTGCCTTTGCAGCTGCAAGGCGGTGAAGTGATCACCGGCACCAGCGCCGTGCTGGAACTGACCGAAGGCTGGCAGACCTTCCGCTTCATCAATGTGGAAGAGCTGCCCGTGCCCTCGCTGCTGCGCGACTTTTCCGCGCCGGTGGTGCTGGAATACGCCTACACCGACGCCGAACTGCTGCACCTGTTCCGCCACGACAGCGACCCTGTCAACCGCTGGGAAGCAGGCCAGCGCCTGGCCATGGCGCGCCTGTTGACACTGACTGCTCAGGTGGCCGCTGGCGAAGAGCTGGCGCTGGACGACACCTTTATCGAAGCGCAGCGCGTCTTGCTGGCTGACGAGACGCTGGACCCGGCCTTCCGCGAGCTGGCCCTGATCCTGCCATCGGAAACCATTATCGCCGAGCGCATGGTGCAGGTCGATCCGCAAGCGATCCACAAGGCGCGCCAGTTCATGCGCCGCACGATTGCCGCTGCGCTGAAACCCGAACTTCTGGCGCAATACCATGCGAACCAGACGCCGGGCGACTACAGCCCCGACGCTTTGTCTGCCGGCAAGCGCGCGCTGAAAAACCTGGCGCTCGCCTACCTCTTGATCGCACCGGAGGCGGACGAGCTGGCGCTGGCGCAACAGCAGTTCGACCGCGCCGGCAACATGACCGACCGCGCTGCCGCGCTCGGTGCGCTGATCCATTCCGGCACGCAGCAAGCATCGCAAGCGGCCCTGGCAAGTTTCTACACCGACTTCCAGGGCGAGGCGCTGGTGGTCGACAAATGGTTCGCCATGCAGGCCGCCGCACCGACTACCGACCTGGCGGCCGTGCGCCAGTTGATGATGCATCCGGCCTTCAACCTGAAGAACCCGAACCGCGCGCGCAGCCTGATCTTCAATTTCACCAACGGCAACCCGTCGCAGTTCCACGCACCCGACGGCAGCGGCTACGCCTACTGGGCCGAGCAGGTGATCGCGCTCGACGCCCTGAACCCGCAAGTGGCGGCCCGCCTGGCCCGTTCGATGGACCGCTGGCGCCGCTACCTGCCGGCGCTGCAAACCCATATGCGCGCCGCGCTGGAGCAGGTGGCAGGGCAGGCCAGCCTGTCGAACGACGTGATGGAAGTCGTTTCCAAGGCATTGGCCAATTAATTCAGGGGTCAGACCCGCCGGGGTAATACGTCCCAATGGGGCGTATTACGATCGTGAAGCGACTGACCCCAGCTTTTTGCTGTTGGGTTGGGCCAGAAAAAAATAAACACCAAAACAAAAGGGAAGTTATGAAACGCATCAGTCTTACGCAATACCTGGTTGAAGAACAGCGCTCGAACAACAGCATCCCGGCCGAGCTGCGCCTGTTGATCGAAGTCGTCGCGCGCGCCTGCAAGACCATCAGCCACGCCGTCGGCAAGGGCGCGCTGGGCGAAGTGCTGGGTACGGCCGACACGGAAAACGTGCAGGGCGAAGTACAGAAAAAACTCGACATCATCTCCAACGAGATCCTGCTCGAAGCGAACGAATGGGGCGGCCACCTGGCGGCGATGGCGTCGGAAGAAATGGAATCGATCCACCCGATCCCGAACCGCTATCCGATGGGCGAATACATGCTGCTGTTCGACCCGCTGGACGGCTCGTCGAACATCGACGTCAACGTCTCGATCGGCACCATTTTCTCGGTGCTGAAAGCGCCGGAAGGCATGGGCCAGCCTACCGAGCAGGACTTCATGCAGGCCGGCACCAAACAGGTCGCCGCCGGCTACGCCGTGTACGGCCCGCAAACCATGCTGGTGCTGACTTTCGGCAATGGCGTGAACTGCTTCACCCTGGACCGCGAAATGGGGTCGTGGGTACTGACGCAAAGCAATATCCAGATCCCGCCGACCACCAAGGAGTTCGCCATCAATATGTCGAACGCCCGCCACTGGCATCCGCCGGTGCAGCGCTACGTCAACGAACTGCTGGCCGGCGACACCGGCCCGCGCGGCACCAACTTCAATATGCGCTGGATCGCCTCGATGGTCGCCGACGTGCACCGTATCCTGAACCGCGGCGGCATCTTCATGTACCCGGCCGACCTGCGCGACACCTCCATGCCCGGCAAGCTGCGCCTGATGTACGAAGCGAACCCGATGGCCTTTATCGTCGAACAGGCCGGCGGCGCCGCCACCGACGGCCAGCAGCGCATCATGGACATCGTCCCGCACAAGCTGCACCAGCGCGTACCGGTCTACCTGGGCTCGAAAGACGAAGTCGCCCGCGTGACCGCCTACCACCAGGAGTAAGCAGCCGCTTTCCCCACACTGCACAAAAAAGTTCGTGTTGACACTAGCAAATTTTGTGCATTGTTTGTAGAATGTGGGTCTTCGCCGCTTTAGCTCAGTTGGTAGAGCAGTTCATTCGTAATGAAAAGGTCGCCAGTTCGATTCCGGCAAGCGGCACCAAGATACATCCCGGCATGTTCCGGCAAAAACCGCCTTACCCTGTTTTCATAGAGGGAAGGCGGTTTTTTTATGTCTGTCGATTTTGCAAGCACCGGCGTTTTCCTGCATTATCCTGCTACCATGTGGCAGAAAATGGCATAGGAAATGGCATAAATGGCGGCACCAAGAAAATTAGGCGCGAAGTGGATTCACCGGGTTCAGGTCGACGGCAAGCGCGTGTCAGGTACGTTCGACACCAAGGCGGCAGCGCTGGCCTGGGAAGCCGAGCAGCGTGTTACCACGCCTAAGGGCAAGGCCGGCCTGACCAAGACCTGCGCCGACGCGTTTGAAAAGTACGAGCTGGAGGTGTCGAAGACCAAGCGCGGGTACCGGTGGGAAGCGCTGCGCCTGGCCGCCATGGCCGAGACCGACCTCGGCAAGGTGAAGATGGCCGACGTCAGTACCACCCACGTTGCGGCTTGGCGAGATCAGCGCCTGCGCCAGGTGGCGCCAGGGTCGGTGACGCGTGAGATGAACCTGCTCTCGCACGTGTTCTCCGTGGCGCGCAAGGAATGGAAGTGGATTACCGAGAGCCCCACCACCGACGTGGCCAGGCCGAAATCGCCGCCGGCGCGTAACCGGCTAATCTCGCAAAAAGAAATTGAGGCAATTTGTGTAGCCCTTAGCTGGCGGCACGACATCGTCGGCGTAGCCCCCACCACGAAGCAGCAGCGGATCGCCTTGGCGTTCCTGTTCGCGATCGAGACAGCAATGCGTGCCGGCGAGATATGCTCGCTGCAGGCGGCCGACGTCACTGGCCGGGTGGCCAGGCTGCACATGACAAAAAATGGATTGCCACGCGACGTTCCGCTAACGGCTCGCGCTCTGGAAATTTGGGAGATGGTGCCGGAAGGCTTTGGCGTGACGTCGGCCACGCTCGACGCCATGTTCCGAAAAGCGAAGGAGAAAGCCGGCATCGAGGGGATGACCTTCCACGATACCCGGCACGAGGCGATCACCCGGCTGGCGAAAAAATTGCACGTGCTGGACCTGGCCAGGATGGTGGGGCATTCGGATATTCGGCAACTGCAAACTTACTACAATGAGACGGCCGCCGACATCGCGGCCCGCCTGTAATCGCTCACTGCTTGCAAACAGGGTGGTCGACTCGCATTGTATTCATGACTGGTGTTTCTCCGTCCAGGCAATGACCTCGCGCGCCTTGTACAGAGCCTGGGCGCGGCCCTTGACTGGCAAGCGAATCGGTTTTGGGAATGTTGGCAGGCATACGATGTCGCTGTAGACGCGATCCTGCGAACGGTGCAGATAGGCCGCGATGTCTTTGGTGTCCCACAGGGCGATCGAGATCGGCTGTGTCGGCGTCAGTACAGGCACTGTGGCCAGCCGTTCCAATATTTTTTCCAGTATTTGTTCTGCGCTCATTATTCAGTCCTTTTCGTTCTATCGGTTTTGCCGGCGTCGATCATTGCCGCGACCTTGACCACGCAAGCGCCGACATCGGGTTCGAAGCAGGGGCCGCCCCAGAATTCGGTAATTCCGATCGTACCGACGCATTTGGTTTCAAAGTCGATATCCATTCCGTGTTTTTTTGCCAGTGGCACCCAGCGCGCCGCACTGATTGCTTTTGGCGTGGGCTTGGGGGCGAAGATATCGGGAGAGCGGCTCATGATTGCACCGCTTTATTCGCCTCGGCCAGCGTATGCGCCGCCTTGAGATCGGCTTCGGCGGCCGTGCGCCAGTCGTCACCGTGCTCGAGCGCCAGGCGCAGGAAGCGGTCGAGCACGAAAGCCTGTTCGTCCTCGCATTTTGTGCGGATCTCGGCGCCTGCAGCGCGGTACACATGGGCAATGGGGCCGGTGCGGAAATTCGGCAGGCTCAGCACGTCGGCGAGCGCTGTCGTCATCGTGGCGGGGTAGCGCAAAGTGTTTTCTTCATTCGGCAGAGCGGCCACGGGCTGCGCCGGGGCGGCTGCGAGGGCGGCGTGGGTTTTCCAGCCGCGAGTAAAGCCAGTGCGCTCAGCTATGGCACGTAGATTTACTGACGCATGCGGGCTGTCGGGAACGGGATAGGCCGCGTTGCGCGCATCTTCCAGGGCCGCGCGCTCATCTTTTACTAGTTGGGGCAGCGGCGAATGCTTCGGCTTTGCCGCCTGCTTGGCGCGGATGGCCTCGACCTTCGTCCAGATCCTGGCCAGTTCTAATTCGCCGGCGGCGTGCATGTCCAGGCCTTGGGCCAAGCACAGCGCGGCCAGCGTGACCATGACGCCGCCCACTTCCTGCGTGCGCTCGCCAACAGGCCGGCCGAAGACGTAGTCGACCAGCTGGTGCGCCTCTCTTGCCGTGCAGCCGCATGATTGCACCAGCTCCAGCGATTCTTCGAGGAAGCGGTGATTGCGCTCGGCGCGGTCAGCCGGAATTTCCGGGCCGAAGGTGGCCAGCAACCAAGGTTGTACGCGGACCTGGAATGAATCGGTGGGCGCCGGCGCCGCCTCGGCCTGCGCTGACAGAATCGGCGCCGCCGCCAGCATGGCCCGATATGCGGGCGCCATCGTGGCCAGCATACCGGCGAGCGCGTCGACTGTTGTGCCTGCGGCCATATCCATCTGCATCAGGACGATCGGCGCGGCCAGGCGCGCCAGTGCGATATCGGCCGGGCTGGCGGTCGGCCAGATTGCCACTGCGGCACCTGCGATAATTTCCGGTGTCGGCTCAAGCGGCACGAGCTTGTAACCTTTGGGCATGGCCAGCTGGGCGGCGGCCATAAAAAAGGCGGCGGCCTCGGTGTGTTTTGGTGCGTTCGCGCCTGGAGCATGGAGGTCACGCAGGCGGCAAAATTCGTGGTAGATAATCACAGGTATATCCTTTAATTCAAGTTATGTATGGTCGTTTTCTTGTTGATGAGTTATAAAGAACAATGGCAGATTGCAATTCCTTCAAGATGCCTTCACCATTTAGGCTTAGCCCAGCACTTTTTCGGTGCCGTATTGCAGCGGTATTTTTTACTTTCAATTTATTTCATCATAATCAAGCATGGAGTTTAATAATGATCTGGTTAATTAGACTGGCTCGACTTTTATTTGTAATTTTTATTATTTTGGTTGCACGCTATTATTTTCTGAATTTTTTAGAGCCATATGATTTTCATTTCGACATTAAGCCTTCAATAAAATGGATGGATGCCAATCCCAACTTGTCAGGTTGGGCGCAGTTCTTTGGCGCTACTGCGGCTATTCTTCTTGCAATTGCTATTCCTGCCTGGCAGCGCCATGGCCAAAATTTAGATAGATGGAGGGATGCGCAGGACGCCAATGCTTCCTTAGCTCTGCTCTCCTTTTACCTTTTAAGTGAAGTTCAAAACCATCTCAATGGTTATTTACAAACTGGCGACATGCCAAGGAAGTATGTCCGAAGAGATATTGAAACCGCTGACTTACTGCAGCGGATTCATGCTCTTGAAATTCGAGAAAATAACCAAGATCGTATTACACGCTTATTTCGTGCTCGAGGAGCTATCCACCAGACTGCTTCATCGTTGAATTTGCCGTTTGCACAAAATGATCCCTTAGCCAATGAGGAAAAGCAGCTACTTCGTGAACGTATCTCTACAATGGAAAAATTCATTAAGGAAGCTGCAGAAGCGAATACCAAGGCAATTCATGCACGTGCACGCGCAAATCTATGGCTGCTACCGCGTGCTATTCATCCGGTACTCCTTTTTATAATTACAGGGAAAATCCGATAGATTTATGTGGTCCGCGCTTATGGCATCACCCGCACCCGCAGCTCTTCCGCCTCGGCCGCTTCCGGTACCGGCGCCGGCTCCTTCACCAGTAGCGGCCGCATGCTGCCGGTGCGCAGGTTGACGAACGCGCCGTGCCACGTCAGGCGGCCGTGGCGGAAGAATTCCCACAGGATCGACAGCGCCGGCGTGACAACGGCCTGGTTGATGAATAATTCCTGGCGTTCCAGCGCCTGGGCCAGGCCGCAGCTGGGGGTGTCGTCCTCGATGGCCGTCAGGTCGACCAGTTCGGGCAGCACGCGGTACGGATCTGGCAGGCGCGTGCTGCCGGGCGGCACCACCACGCGCAGGTCAAAGCCGTAAGGCTCGCCGAACAGCACCTGGCCATCGGCCGCCCGGTTGCCCATGTCCATGATGTAGGCGGCGCGGGTTTCGCCGTAGCTGCGCATGATTTCGTGGCGCGACTTGGCGCTGTCGACGCAGCAGATCAGGATATCGGGCTGTACCTTGGCTGTATCCCAGCGGCCGAAATGCGCCTGCCATTCCAGGCCGAAGAAGGCATTGATGCGGTTGACCAGCACGTGCGCCTTGCTCGATCCGACGTCGAAGGCGCCGAACATCTGGCGGCCCATGTTGGCCTCGCTGACGGTGTCCGGATCGAAGGCGCACACTTGCAGGCCGGGGTGGCCCAGCGCGCACAGCGCGTGGTTGAGGCGGGCCAGGCCTGTAAGCATCTGGGAACCGTTGCCACCACAGCCGATCAGGGCGATGGTGACAACTCGGTCCAGGAAGCGGGCCGGGGTGATATGTGGCATGTGGATGGCTCCTAAGCGGTGGCGGGTGCGGCTTCGAAAATCTTGGCGGCCGGAACTGTTATCGGAATAAACAAGCCCAGCAGGCACAGCCGGAACGCCACCGTCGGTACCGGCTGGTCCAGGTTGCCGAACACGCCCGAGATTTTCACGGCGCCGGCGTCATCCTGGTTGTCGGTGTCGCTGAAGAATGCCGCCGCCTGGCCATGGCTGTGCAGGTCAATCGCCAGGTGCTCGCGCTCGGCCAGTAGCACCTGCTGAAACTGGATGTGGCCGGTGGTCGGATCGCCGATTGGCAGCGGGTAGCGGATGGCCCATTCGCCCGTTTCATCGTTCCAGATCAGGCTGGCCGCACTCTCGATCGGAGACTTGAGGCGCGCGATCTCGCCGAAGGCGCGCAGCTCCTCGATCGAACTGCCGATCTTGCCGAAGCCGAATTCCACCTTGGGCTCGATAGCGCCATACGGCATGCACACCGACGTCTGAGCGGCCAACTGGTGGATCACGTGCAGCCAGGGCCGGCGCACCTCCAGGTACATGCCGTCGCGCGCCATCAGGAAACGGTGGCCACTTTGCTCCAGCGGCTGAAATTCGCTATGCATCGGTACCACGGCCACCGGCGCGGCGCGCACCAGGGCGACGTCCAGTGCCAGCTTGTCAGGATCGACGGCCTCCTCGTCCACGGCCAGCAGCAGCGGGCGCTCTTCCCGGATCGCCTGCTCGGTATGCGCGAGGAAGGTGGCAAACGACTGCTTGGTGATGTCCAGCAGTTCATCGAATTTCATGGTGATTTCTTGGCCGTTCATATGTTTCCTTTTAATTAATCGTCGTTGTGGGAATGGGTGATGCGCTTGATTACCGTGCGCAGCGTTTCTTTTGCCGGCGCCAGCGCGCGCTGCATGGCGGCGGCATCGGGGTTGGCCAGCTGGCTGGCCCAAAGTGCGGTAAGGCCACCCTTGCCGCGCACGGCCCTGGGTTTCTGGCGGTTGGTATGGGTAAAGTGGCTGCGAAAAAATGCCGTTTCATACCCTGCCATCGCCTCGGCGCCCAGGTTGTCGGGGATTTGAACGTTGCCCGTGCAGATCCGGCCGCTGTCGTTGACATTGAAGTGAGGCGCGTTATACAGCGGGGTATCAGCCGTCGGCCGCGCAGATTCTCGTAGCGCGAACACATGCCAGCCACCCTGGCCAGCGACAAAGATCAGGGCCGGGTGCGCTGCCGAGCCGTGGACGTTGCCGATTTCTGGCAATGTCGTTTTGAACCAGGTCATGCGTATTGCAGCCGGGACCCACCACGCCATTAAATTCGGTGAGGTATAAAGCAGGTTCTCTGGAACGAACCCGGCGTGCGCCGTTTGGGTGTGGATGGCTGCGGCAAAGTCGATCAGGTCCGCGCGCTGCATCGGTGCCCCGGCTCCAATGACGCGACGAGTGGGATTGCTGGCGTCGATATCGATCGGGTGGGTGCTGGCATACACGTGGTTGTAGCCGCCCGACGACTGATACAGCAGGATTGCGCGCGTCAGGTGCAGGGTTGCATCGGCGCTGGAAACGATATCAACGGTCTTCAAAATGGTTCCCCTACAAGATTGAGCAGGCGTTCGGTGGCCTGGGCCAGCCGCATGATGTTTTCGGTACGTGTTTTGTAGGCCAAAATGCCCGCGTGGCTGGGCTCGACAGGTGCGGCGTCGATAAATTCGGTGTACTCCCCCGAATTGCCGATGTCATCCAGGTGATTATCAATAACGTGGACGGCTTCGCTGTCCTGGCGCCACAGCAGGACAGCGCAGCTATCGATGCTGTCGCAACCGGCCTGATGGGAGCCAACCTGATGCGATTTCACCGTGAAGCCGGGTGCGCTGGCGACCGCTGAAATTGCATCGCATGCTGCAACCACGGCCAGCTCGAAGTCGCTTTTCGCGGCGCGCCGGATTTTCTTGCGCGATAAAACACGCGCTGGCGTGGTCACCCAAGCTGGGGTGTCGCGGTAAAATTCGGCCATGGTAGTGACATGCCCGCTGGCGAGAACCTCTTGGATAGTCTCGAAACCGCCTTCGACGCGCGCGTTTTCCAGTAGTTCCTCGTCACAGGTCGCATCCTGCCAAAGCCAATTCTGGGCGATATCTTCGGTAAACCACAGATCGAACGCTGTGGGCAGGTGGAAGATGGCATCGCGCAGCAGCGCCATCACCGTCTGGCCAAAGCCGGGCAAGGTGTTTTCCAGTTGCGTGATGCGCTGGTGCAGCTCAAAACGCGGGATCTCCGTTTTCTGATCGCGCGTCAGGCAAAACCACAGATGGCCTGCCAGTTCCGGGTGCGTGCCAGCCCAGTCATTCAGTTCCTGTATGTGCAGGTTCCAGTGGAAAATGCTTGAAATTGATTGATATTGCAGCGAATTCCACCAAGTGCTCAGGCCCTCTATGCACAAGGCCCGCTCGTCCGGCCCGCGAAACACGTCGACCAGCGGCATATTCGGGCGAGGCTGCAGCATCGCGTCGGTGATGATGTTGGCCTCAATCAGTGCGATGGCCAGCGGCTGGTCGATACGGCTGGACTGGCGCAGCGTCAGCGCTGCCGGAATAGCGGCATGCATGGACGGCAGCGCGAGTGTTCCGGCCGAAATCATGGCAGCACCATATGGGCAGTGGACGGCGCCAGCATGCGCTGGACGCGTTCCGGATTGCGATAGCGCTTGATAACCACCGTGGCAATGCGCCGCGCCAGCGGATCGGTCGCGTCGGCCAGGCTGACAGTGCTGTCGGGCGCATGCCCGTCACGCAGCGTGCCTACCGTGCGCAGGCGCTCGATTGCAGTTTTGCGCGTCAACATGATCAGGCCGCCACGTTGCAGTGTTTGCCGTGCAGTTCGGCCAGGCGCACGCGCGCATCGTGGTCGATGAACGTCACTTCGTTGCGGCCCACGGCGGCCTGCAATTCCTTGATGAATTCGGCGTCTTCGCTGTCGAGCCAGTTGGCGTGCAGCAGCGCGCCGACGTCGCGGATCAGGCTGGTCAGTTCGCAGCCCTTGGTGCCGACAGCGCGGCGGAAGACGTAGACCGACTTGGCGCCCAGCTGCTCGGGGCCTTCGATGTCGGCGCTGATGATTTCCGGGTACACGGTGGAGTAGAAGTCGCGCACCTGCTCCAGGGTGAACGTGCTGTTCGGGTCGGGCAGCACCACGCTGTTGTAGCGGAATTCGCGGATCAGTTTTTCGATTTGCAAGGCCATGGCAGTAGCTTTCTTAGAACAGGTCGAGGGTTACCGTATCGACGGCGGCGGTGATGGCGGCGTTGCCGGCAGGCGGCAGCGTGACTTCTTCGGGCTCTTCGGCATCGGCGCCACCAGCTGGCGGCGCGGCGGCTGCACCAGCGACATTGCCGGCCGGCGGCGTGTTGTCTTGCTGGCCGGCCTTGTCGGTGGCGCCCGTCGAGCCTTCGCCACCTGGTGCTGCGCCTTCGTTCTTTTTCGGCCGGCCCGGGCCTGCGCGCCTGGCGGGCGGTTCCTTCGGCGCGGCTTTGCTGCTGGCGGGCGCGCCGCCTTCAGCGCCGGCGGCGTTCGCGGCCTCGACCTGCTGCTGCAGCGTCAGTTTCGGCGCCTGCCAACTGGCGATCGCGGCGGCGAAACCGTCGTCCAGTTCGGCCGGGCTGGCGATCAGCGACAGCGGCTGCAGCTTGTGGGCCTTGGTCTTGTCGCCGGCCTGGGTCGGGGTGATGCTGACGCGCAGATCGTCGCCCTCGGCGGCGACGACGATCATCAGGGTCGCGCTTTGGGCGAGCGCGTGCAATGCTGTAAACATGGCGTGCTTTCTGTGGTTGGTGGAGAGGTGGGTACTGCTCGAATTAATCGTTGTCGTTCGCTTGCATTTTTTTCGGATCGAACCGGTCGCGGCGCTTCATGTGGCGGCGCGCCACCGCGTACAGCGTTGCGCGCAGGCCGGGAACCTTCAGCAGCTCGTCGAGCGGCCTGGTGGTGCGCAGCCGGGCGTAGGCAATTTCCAGCGCGGCGCGGTCGGGTTCGATCTTGGTCATGTCAGAATCCGTTTCGATAGACGTGCAGGGCACGGCGTGCGGCGACGTAGATGCCGGCGCCGCGGCGGCGGTAAAAATTGAACAGGTTGAAAATGGTGCGCATGCCGGGCTTTCAGCGAGGTTTCGCGGTAATGACACACGGGCCGAAGAGGTCGATGGCGGCCATGATCACGGCGGCGCAGTCGGTGCCAAGGGCTGGATACGTGACCAGCGGCCTAGTGCCACGCTGCACGGTGACGGTGAAGGCGCGCATCATGCGTCCACCTCGCCGAGCAGCATGCGCATGCGGTGCATGGTGTCGGGCGACACGGCGCCGCTCAGTTCGTAGTCGGCGCTGGCTGCGCGCAGCGCGCCCACCAGGTCGCCGGACAGCGCCATGCGCATCGCTGAGCGGCGCGTCGAGCCCAGGCCCTGCTGGGCGATCGTGACCACTGCGGTTTTTTCACCTTGATCGTTGGTCAGGCTGTAGGTGTCGCCGACGGCGTGGCGCTGCGCGAAATTGCTCAGCACCAGGCGCACGCCGCGCGCGCGGGTGCTGGGCGTTGAAACGACATGGGCAATCGCTTTCGCGGCACGGCCGGCGGTGATGGTGGCGGTTTTCATTTGAGTCCCAGCGCTTCAGCGGCGCGCAGCACCTGGTGGCATTCCGCGGCGCGCGTCATGCCGCCACTGGCGCCCATGAAGCCGGCTTCGTACAGGTTGGTGCTGGCGACGCGCTTTTGCGGGGCGGTCATGTTGTTCGTCATTTCGGAAATGACGGCGCGGGCCGCGAGCAGTTCGTGGTACAGATCGGCGGCGATCTTCTTCAGGGCGGCTTGGTCTTCGGGCTGCTGCGGCTCGGCGTTGGCCTCAGCCGCACGGCGGCAAATGGCGCAGTTCCACAAACGGATGTGCACGTGGGTGCTGTCGGGGGTGGGTGCGGCTTCGGTATGCTGTGCCATGTGGCCTCCATCGGTGGATGTTGCTGTTCGATGGAAATAAGTATAGGCATTCCGATACACTGAGTCAATCGGTATTCCGATATTTTTTAACGAACGGAGGTTCGTGTTGCTAGTAGTGTCAAATTAATATGCGAGGCATCAGTTTTTGGCGTGGGTCAAAACTGAAGAGTTGCAATATGGAAAGCCTTATTGGCTAGATAGATGGGTAATTCGCTAAGATGGACGGAAAGGCCGATGGCCGAGCTGGCCGCTCGGCACTTCCCAGGGTTGAGCTATTGCAAGTCCATCTTGATGCGCTCAGCTGCCGCATCCATATTTCTCAGGGTTTCATCAATGCGAACGTTCGCTGACCTAGCACTGTCTGATTGCATAGGTGCTATCGAGGCCATTGCTAATCTCCAGGCGGAATAAAAATCTTTGATCTTTTCAGATAATTTATCAGTGTGGCCTGGTCTCGACATTAAGATAGAGAACGATTCATTTACGCCAACTTGAAATTTATTCTTGTTAGTAAGAACCTGCGAGACATCGGTGGTTTGAGAGTTGGCCAGCCAATTTTTCCATTGAAGGGCAGAAATAGCTAAGTTTGATTGGGCATCTCGAATAAAAAGAAGAGCTGATTTTTTAAACTCAATCTCATTATTTAAATTATCATCAGAAGTTGCTGGTAAGCTCTCAGTATATTTTAATTTAACAAGATCGGTTTTATTCTTCGCATCGTAACATGTTAGACGCTGTTTATCTTGCTTTATTGTTGAGCAATTGTTTTGTGAGAAAGCAGGGAGTGAAATCCCTATAAGCGAAATCGCTATTAGTGTTTTTTTCATTAATTGCAATTGTTGTGGCATCCAAGCGTGCCAAGTCGCTACTTCGCCTTTAATCTTATGCGCTACGCCTAGGGCAATGCGAGAACTAGAAATGGTCACCTTCACGGCGCACAATGCGCCCCACTACAATGCATTCGGCGCCTTTGCACATCCTTCTGTAATATTTCCGCTGATCTGGATTATCTGACATTAGCCACCACTCTCCGATATCTCTTGAGACTCGCTTTACAACGGCCTCGCCATCGTAATTAATTGCGAAGACTCCATTATCAGTTAGTTTTTTGTCGGCTAAATTAATTACTACGGTGTCACCCTCGTAGAAAGTCGGCTCCATGCTTTCCCCCTGAACTTGTATTGAAATCAATTTTTCAGGGTCGTACCCCTTGCGTTGAATCCATTTTCGGGGGACGCCAGTTGAGCCACTATCGGACCAATTGATTTCAGTTTGGAACCCTGTTACTCCAGCCTGTAAACGTAGTTTCACATGAGGTATCTGGAAAAAATCGGATGGTCTGTCCTCGACTAAGAAGACGGGCATTGTGCCGCGTAATTCTGCAGGTGAATTCGCTAGATTTGAATCACCCCGCCCCGTTTCAAGCCACAATGCACTTACACCCAACGCATGCGCCAGTGTGGCAATGTTGGTTGTGCCTATCGACGCCCCTGTCTCAAGTTCTGAGAGGGCGCCTTGAGACATGCCAACTTTGCTACAAAGTTGTTTTTGAGTCAGCCCGGCGTTTTTTCGGGCCTCTCGGATTCTGCTTCCTATAGACATTCCTATATTTTGACGCGCATTAGCATCGGTATTCCGATTGACTTTAAAAATCGGAGTTCCTATAATCGAGGGCATGAACATACCTTTTACTCTTTCCGGGTTGCGAGGGATCGGCTTAACCCAGTCTCAGATTGCCGCAAGAATCCCATGCAGTCAGCCGACCGTAAGTGACATGCATGCTGGAAAAGCTGGCACTGTGCGGCCCTCATACAAAATTGTTACTGGGCTTGAGCGGCTAGCTAAGGAATGCGGCGTACCTACTGAGCCCAGTGTGGTGGCGACTGATGAGCCTAGTGATGTTGTCAGCTACACATCTGTCGATGCTCCAAGTGTCAACAGAGTCTTCTAAGTTATGCCTGAGCTTTATTGAAATATTGTTCATGCCGCCACAGTAAATTACCCAAAGGAAAAAGTCATGCGGAACGATTCGCACAAAACCCTGATCGGCATCCTACGCGAGCACCTAAGCGCCTGGCGCAAAGACGTCGGCCTGTCGAGCTACAGCGCGATCAGCGTAATCGTCCAGGCACATGACGAGGTCGGCGGGCCTTCCGCCACCGGCATCCGCTTCGAGCCGCATCCGGACGAATACCAGCGCACCAAAAACAACGGCGACCGCGTGCTGCGCTGGCTCGATGACGAGTCGAAGGAAAACAACTTGTTGCCGGCCAATTTCGTGCTGTCGGTGCTGGCCGGCCTGCCACCTGCCGAGCGCATGGATTGCCTGAACGAGCTGCTGCACCGGTTTGGCCTGTGCGTGCGCTCCCTCGAAACTGCCGAAGAAACCGGCCTCGGCGTGGCCGACATATGCGCAATGGCCAGCGCTGACGCGGATGCACTGGCCGCCGTCGCCAACGCGATCGCCCAGCCGACGCAGGCCAACCTGGACCTGGCCCTGAGCCGCACCGCGCGCGCCCACGAACGCAAGGCGCGCATTGTGCGCATGCTCGAAGGTGCCAAGCGCGGCCTGAGCCGGACCAGGGCGGTGATCGACAAGGTGCTGCACCCGTCGCGCCAGAACTAAACCGAGTTTCAGCCGCCGGCTCAAGAGGCCGGCATTTTTGCGTCTAAATAGTTACTCATGAGAAATTGATTATGACTGAGCAAGAATCTTTCGCACGCCTACCAGCGCGGAACGATATCAACGCGACGGGGCGCAACATTGGCTTCACGGACCGTGTCGGACGCAATCCTGCCGTGGACATGGCAATGCCAGTACAACGGGTTTTTCCCATCCGCCTGCAAAAACGTTTTTACGCCACCGGCCGCGCAATTAGCGCAAATATCTATCGGATTTTTTCCGGCTTGCACCGGTGCCTTGCTGCGCATGGTGATGCCACCTCGAATCGTCTGGTGAAGTTCGTACTGGTCAAAGTCGCTCATCTTTTTTTCAAGTGCGCGCAGCCGTTCTTTGAGATCACGTTCGCTCTGGGACAACGAAAACTGCTGATCCTGGAGCGCGAGACACTGGCTTTGAACGTCAATCATGCGGTCGTTCATGTCGCTGATGACTTTGTCAATTAGCCGGTCGTCACGCGCCGCCAGCGCGCCCTTGGCGGTATCCATCGCGAGCTTGAGTGCCGCGATGGCGCCATTCAGCGAAGGTAATTCCATGTGTGTTTCTTTCTTTTTTAAAGGAATTTTGATTATGAACCAGCAAGAACAAGATGAACAAGCGGCAAAAGATAACTTGCGATGTGCCGAGATACGCCTGCGTGAACTCCAGCTGGCCCGTGTAAGGGGTGGTGCTGTCAGCAGCACCAAGGCCGCGATCACCCAAGGATTGCCTGTCACGAACGACGCCATCACCGACCTGATACGGCTGGGCATATCTGGCCCGCATGATGGCGTGGTATCGGTGTTTTCTTGCATCACCAACACCGAGTTATTGCTGCCAGTAGCCGATATTGGCCTGTTGACGACGCAGCTGCGGGAGCGTAACGCAACTGCTGTCTCCGCGCCGCGCATCAGGCCTGGCGAAGACCTGCCGAAGGCGGAAATGCACAAATACAGCGGTGCTTCGCATCCGATTGCCGGCTGCACACTGGTGCTGCGCTTCGGTACCGACAGCTGGGACGCCATGAGCTATGCGCCCGGCTACAAGCCAGTAGGTCAGGAAGGAATGATCAGCAATTTCTTTTCACGCCCGCTGGGTTCCACAGGTATCGCCGTCGATTCGTTTATCCGAAACGGCGGCAGCTGGAAGACCGACCTTTTGCGGATGGTGCTGGCTGAACGTGATTGGCGTGAAACGGCCGATGTGGTGGAAGAAATTGGCAAAGCAGCCGACGAAGCCAACCAAGCCAAAGCAGTCGAACAGGCCTGACTCGCTCGATGAATTATTACCCGCACCATATCGGCGACTTCAACACCCGCACGTTGCATCTGTCGCGCCTGGAGCGCGGCATTTACCGCGATATGCGCGATTTGTACTTTGACAAGGAAGCGCCACTGCTGGCCGACAAGGGCCGGCTGTTCCGCCTGCTGCGCATCACCACGCCTGAAGAGATCGAGGCGGCCAACGCCGTGCTGGATGACTTCTTCGTGCTGACCGACGCCGGCTGGGAAGACGCCGCGTGCGCCGCCGATATTCAGGCTTATTACGACAGCCTGGAGGCGGCCAGCGCCGGCGGGAAGGCGACCAAGAAAAAGCGCGAAGAGGCGGCGCGGCTGGCCGCTGAACTCGCGGCGGCCTCGCAAAGCACATTGGATTTTGTGGAACAGCAGCACGCCGAAAGTGCGCGCGCTGTGCCCGCACAGTGCGCGCACAGCGCGGGCACTGTGCGCGAGGGTGCTAACCAAAACCAAAACCAAAACCAAAACCAAAACCAAAACCAGAACCAACCCCCAGCAACGCCAACACTAAGCGTAGAGCGCGCGGGCGGGGCAACGGCGGTCGATCTCAGCATCGCGTTTCGCAAGGCAGGCGTGCAGACGCAGGCATCCGACCCCCGGCTGCTGACGCTGGCCGAGCAAGGTGTCAGCGTCGAGACGGTGCTGGCGGCATGCGCCGAGGGGAAAAAATCGAAACCGAATGGCGGCGTCAGCCTCGGCTACGTGGTGGGCATCCTGCAACGCTGGGCAGGCGAGGCCAAGGTCATCCAGGTGGCCGGGGCGTTGCCGCCAGCACGGGCAGCACCAGGCGGGCCAGCAGCAGTACGGGATCAGGCACGGCAGGAAACACTTGATGGATTGACAGGAATCGGACAGCGAACCCATGAACGAGCAAACAATATTATCGACATCACCCCTGGACGAACAGCCGCTGGCGTGGCCTGAGAACGCCATACCGGAACGCTGGATCATCGCATTGTTCAATAAAATGAAGTTCAGCTATGGCGTTAAATTCGCCGACCAGTGGCGCGGAATCGATACGGAAGGCATCAAGCGCCACTGGGCGCAAAAGCTGTTCGTGCTGACCACAGCCGAGCTGACGCGTGGTGTCGAGCGGCTCGATAGCCGGGCCTGGCCACCGACGTTGCCGGAATTCCTGGCGCTGTGCAGGCCACCCATCGAGCCCTCGGTGGCCTTCCATGAAGCGCTTGAGCAAGGCGCACTGCGCACCAGGGGTGAGCCAAACGTGTGGTCGTCGCCGGCCGTGTTCTGGGCCTGGCGCAAGCTGGGCGCCTACGAATGCGCACGCAGCACCTATGCCGTGTTGCGGCCACGCTGGGAGGCAGCGCTTGCGGCCGAGCTGGAGCGAGACGAGATCGAGCCTATCCCAGCACAGGACCCGGTTGCATTGCCCGCGCCTGGCACGTCGGTGACGCCGAGCCGCAAGGCACAGCAAATGATCGGTGCCTTCAAGCTCAAGAGCCTGGGCGACGCCGCCCACGGCGACGGCAAGCGCTGGGCAGGGCGCATCATGGAGCGCAAGAAGGCGGGCGCGATTTTCAGCATCTTCGTGATCGAATGCGCCGAGCGCACGCTGGGAGTACGCGCATGACCGTCAACGTGGGCCCGGCCATCCAGCAGCTGACAGCGTTCACCGCCGCAGGCAAGAAGCAGATCACCTTCGCCACGCGCGTGGCGCTGACGCGCACGGCCCAGCTGGCCAGCGCGAACCTCAAGCACGAGATGCGCGACATCTTCCGCAGCCCAACGCCGTACACGCTGTCCAGCCTGTTCGTGCGGCCGGCCACTGCCAAGCGCCTGGAGGCTGAGGTCAAACTGAAAGACTTTGCGGCCAAAGCGACGCCAGCGGCCACCTACCTGGCGCCGCAGATCAAGGGCGGCACGCGGCCGATGAAGCGCTTCGAGCGCGCCATGCAGTCGGTGGGTGCGCTGCCGCCTGGCTACCGCATCGTGCCGGGCGCGGGCGCCAAGCTCGACAGCTACGGCAACATGAACCGGGGCCAGATCGTGCAGATCCTGGCCTATTTCCGCTCGTTCCCCGAGGCTGGCTACAAGGCCAACATGACGGCCCAGGGCCGTGCCAAGCTGGCTTTGGGCAACAAGAAGCGCGCGGGCTTTCGCTACTTCGTTGGCCGGCCCGGCGACCGCGCGCCGCTGGGCGTGTACCAGAGCATGCGTGGCGGCGGCCCGGGTTCGCTGAAGCCCGTGATGGTCTTCGTGCGCTGGGCGCTGTACCACAAGAACTTCGACTTCACCTACGTGGTCGAGAAGACGGTCGAGAAGGAGTTTGACGGCCAGTTCAAGCGCGCCTTCGCCGAGGCGATGAGGACGGCACGATAATGAGAATCAATATCACTTACCAACATCGCTATGTGGAAATATTGCATTTAATGCATGTATTGTCGGAAGGTAATAATTCCATAGAAGAAATGTTTCAATCGAGCAATATTTCTCAAAGGTACTCCCCAGCCTCCCCTCGCAAGGGTAATTCGAACCCCCGTTTTTCGCTAGTCACGGGGTATCTGCAAGGGGGTTGTGTTGTCTGATTTGTCTATGACGATGACACAAGCCGCCTTCGGCGCGCTGGTGGGCGTAAGCCAGCAGGCGGTCGGCAATCTGGTCGGGCGCGGCATTCTCGATTCGAGCATGTCCGGCCAGCAGATGCTACACGCCTACTGCTCGCATTTGCGCGAAACAGCGGCCGGCCGGTCGGCCGGTGGCGATCTCGACCTGGTCGCCGAGCGCGCCATGCTGGCCAAGGTGCAGCGCGAGCGCATCGAGATGCAAAACGGCGTCACGCGCGGCGAGCTGGCGCCGGTGGTGCTGATCGAGGAAGTGCTGTCGAAAGCCGGCGCGCGTATCGGCGGCCTGTTCGACGCTATCCCGGGCGCGGTCAAGCGGCGCGTGCCGTCGCTGTCGTCTGACGAGATCGGCAATATCGAAAAAGAGATCGCAAAGGTGCGCAACATCGTGGCCAACATCTCGCTGGCCGACCTGCGCGACGACGAAGAGGAAGACGGTGCTGCCGCTGAGCACCAGGTGATCGAGGACCAGGACGAATGAGCGATCTGGCCGAAGTCCTCAACTGGCGCTCGCCTGAACTGTCCGCTTGCCTGACGCGCGGTCTGGGCACGTTCGGCGTACCCGAACCAATGACGCTGGACGAATGGGCTGCCAAGCACTTTTACCTGTCGAAAGAGTCGTCCTACGTCGAGCAGGCCTGGGAGGCGTGGCCCTTCCAGCGCGCCATCATGGCGTGTATCAGCAACAACGATATCCGCGAAGTCGATTTCATGAAGTCGGCCCGCGTCGGCTACACCAAGATGCTGCTGGCGGCGATCGCCTATTTCATTGAGCACAAGCGCCGCAACCAAGCACTGTGGCAGCCCACCGACGGCGACAGCGACGAATTCGTGAAGACTGAGTTGGAGACCATGCTGCGCGACGTGAAAGTCATGCGCAAGGCCTTCCCGTCGCACATGTCCCGCAACAAGGACAACACCCTGCTGCAAAAGAAATTCCTGGGCTGCCTGCTGCACACGCGTGGCGGCAAGGCCGCGCGCAGCTACCGCCGCATCTCGGTCGACAACGCGCTGCTTGATGAGCTCGACGCCTTCGACAGCGACATCGAAAAGGAAGGCGATCCGATTACCCTGGCGGCCAAGCGCGTCGAAGGCGCCACGTTTCCGAAGCTGGTGGCCGGCTCCACCCCGGGCCTGAAAGGCTTTTCGCTGATCGAGGCGCGCTTCATCCTGGCCGACGCGCGCTTCCAGTTCGCCATCCCGTGCCCCGACTGTGGCGATTTTCATGCGCTGACATGGGGCGGCAAGGACGAGACGCACGGTTTCAAATGGCTGGACAACGATCCGGACAGCGTGCGCCACCTGTGCCCGCACTGCGGTTCGATGATCGACCAAGGCCAGTACCTTGCGGCAGCACCGGCCGGCCGCTGGCAAAATGAAGACGCCAGCGTCACGATCGACCACGCCGGCGTGTTCCGCAATGCCAGTGGCGCCGTCATCAGCGCGCTGCGCCATATCGCATTCCACGTCTGGACCGCCTACAGCCCGCTGGTCACCTGGGCCACGCTGGTGCGCGAATTTATCAATGCGCACAACAAGGCGCAGGAAGGCGACATCACCTCGCTGAAAACCTTCACCAACACCACCCTGGGCCGCACTTGGGAACTCGACGTCGAGAAAACCGACTCCGAGCAGCTGAAGCAGCGCGCCGAGCCCTACAAGCTGGGTTCAGTGCCACACGGCTGCGTGCGCCTGCTGGCCGGCGCCGACACCCAGCCGAACCGTATCGAAATTTATGTGTGGGGTTACGGGCGCGGGTGCGAGAAATGGTTGATTGATTTCCGAATTTGTTACGGCAATCCTGATCAGGATGAAGTGTGGGCCGACGTCGCCGAATATCTGTTCGAGACCAAGTTCCGCCACGCCAGCGGCCAGGAACTGAAAATCCACGGCACCGCGATCGACAGCGGCGGCCACAACACGCATGCCGTCTACGCGTTTTGCGCCGCAAATGCCGCGCGCCGCGTGTTTGCCGTCAAGGGCCGCAGCGGCAAGGAAAAGCACATCAAGGACGGCGCCACCAAGGTCGACATCGACTGGCGCGGCCGCATCCGCAAGCACGGTGCCCTGCTGTGGCAGGTGGGCACCAACCTGGCCAAGGATTTAATTTACGGCCGCCTGCAGATCACCAGGCCTGGGCCCGGCTATATCCATTTTTCGAAGGAGCTGCCCGATGAATTTTTCAAACAGATGGCTGGTGAGATCCGCGCTGAGCGAATTACCGCCAGTGGAACGGAATCGCGCTGGTCGGCGATCCGCAAACGCGTCGAGGCCTGGGATTGCACCGTCTATGCCGTATGGCTGGAAACGCATTTCGAGCTGGCGAAGAAAACGGCGAAATGGTGGGACCAATTGGAGGAAGAAGTGCAGCCATCGATGGCGGATTTATTCGCCGAGCCTTTGAGCATTACCGAACCGGCCGAGCCCACCCGCGCGGTCGAGACACAAAAAATTACGGCGCCGGCGAAACCGGCGGCGCCCACACAACAGCGAGGCGCTAGCCGCTTTGCTTCAGATAGCTGGTCCAATAGGGGATTTAAAAGATGACAACGTATTACCACAGAAAAGATATCGTCGCGCACATGCTGCATGAGCTGCGCGAAGTCCTCGGCGCCGCAGTCATTACGACGGACGTGCACCGCACGCTCGAATCAAAGCTGCGCATCGAATGGGGTGGTCAGGATGTGTACGTCAAGAAAACCGGCAATATCGCCGACGAGCGTGCCAAGGCGATCCGCGATCAATACAACATGTGTAACCGCCGCGAGTTGATGGAGGAATATGGCCTGAGCCGCGGCCATTTCTACAAAATCCTGAAAGGCGGTTGATACGCGCTAGTGAAATACAGTCTCATTTTTCCCTAGAAATGAGACTCCCCCGCCGCTACCGTTGGGCCTTCATTTGAAGGAACCCAATGACCACAGCTACCGACATGCTTGCCAAGTACCTTGCCGCTGAAGCGGCAGTACTGGAAGGGAAAGAAGTTTCCCTCGGCGATCGCAAACTTCGTATGGAAGACCTCTCCAGCATCACGGCAGGCCGCAAGGATTGGGAGCGCCGTGTTCAGCAGGAAGACGCGACAGCAGCCAATGCGCCGACCATCGGCGGCCTGACTTATTCGCTTGCGAGCTTTCGGGGGCGACACTAATGGCCCCGCGTACAGAAATTCCATTTAATTTTTTCGATCGTGTCGTCGCGTACATTTCACCGGCGACGGGCTTGCGCCGCATGCAGGCGCGCCGCGTGCTGAGCCAGTATGAGGCAGCCAAGCCCTCGCGTCTGCGCAAAATGACCAAGGATGCGCTGTCGCCGAATGCGGTGGTGCAGCACGGCGCCACCACCCTGCGCGCGCTGGCCCGCAACCTGGTCGAAAACCACGACCTGGCGCGCGGTGCGCTGGGCGTGCTGGTCAACAACGTCATCGGCCCGAACGGCATCGGCATCGAGCCACAGCCGCGCCGCATGGATGGCACTATCCACGAAGAATATGCCAAGGCGCTGCGCGAAGCGTACCGGGACTGGCAGCTTATTCCCGAGGTCACGCATCGCCACCATTTCAGCAAGGTACAGCGGCTGGTGGCCAGCACCTGGTTGCGCGACGGCGAGTGCTTTTCTCAGCGCCTGATCGGTCCCGTTTCCGGCCTGGATCATGGCACGCGCGTGCCGTACTCGCTCGAACTGATCGAGGCCGACCTCATCCCCATGGATTACCACGATATCGGCAAGAATATCCAGCAGGGTATCGAACGCAATGCCTGGGGCCGACCCACCGGCTATTACACATACAAGGAATTTCCGAACGGCGGCATCTGGAGCAAGCACGCCACCGAAATGAAGCGCATCGACGTCTCGCGCATGCACCATATCGCCATGGTCGACCGCATCGGGCAAATGCGCGGCGTCTCCGTCTTTGCCAGTGTCATCACGCGCTTGGAAGACATCAAGGATTACGAAGAAAGCGAACGAATCGCTGCCAAAGTAGCCGCCTCGCTGACCGCCTACGTCAAAAAAGGCGACGCCAGCCTATATGGCAACCCACATGATGGAAGTGCAGCTGCCGTAGGCGCGGCGCGCGAGCTTGGCATGGCGCCGGGCATGGTCATCGACAGCCTGCTGCCTGGCGAGGAGATCGGCATGATCGACTCTAACCGGCCGAATCCAAACTTGATCACCTTCCGCCAGGGCCAGCTGCGCGCCGTCGCCGCTGGCATCCAGGCAAGTTATTCCAGCGTCGCGCGCGATTACACCGGCACCTATTCCGGCCAGCGCCAGGAGCTGGTCGAGCAATGGATCAATTACGCCGTGCTGACAGACGAATTTGTCGGGCAATACCTGCAGCCGACTTGGATTGACTTCGTCGCCGTGGCCCACTTGTCCGGCGTGGTGCGTATCCCCAAGGACGTCGACCCGGCCACCGTGGACGATGCCCTGTTCGTGGGCCAGTCCATGCCCTGGATCGACCCGCTCAAGGAAGCATTGGCCTGGCACGCGCTGGTGCAGGACGGCTTTGCCAGCGAAGTGGAAGTCATCCGCAAACGCGGCGCCAATCCGCGCGACGTACAGGAGCAGATCGCGGCACACCGCCAGGCCGCCAAGGATAAAGGCCTGGTATTCAAGTCGGACTATGCCAATGAACAGAAAACCCCGCAGCCGGTACCGGCCGACGCCAATTTGGAATAAGTGCAAAAACAGTCTCATTTTTCCCTAGAAATGAGACTCCGTAAAAAAGACACTGTCTGCTCTGAACAAGGAAAACAGCATGCCACCTCCAAACACGGCACCGAACCAAGCCGCAAGCTGGTACACCATCCGCCCCAGCGCTCGGGCCGGTGCAGCGGTATCGGCATCCTCGGCTGAAATTCTGATTTACGGCGATATCGGCGAGAGCTGGTATGGCGACACCATCACGGCGTCCAATTTTGTGCGTGACGTGGCCGCGCTTGATGTCGACCACTTGACAGTGCGTATCAACAGCTACGGCGGCTCGGTCACCGATGGCATTGCGATCCATAACGCGATCAAACGCCACAAAGCGCATGTCACCACGATTATTGACAGCATCGCCGCCTCGATCGCCAGCCTGATTGCGGTTGCCGGCGATACCGTGCAGATGGCGGAAAACGCCGCCATGATGATCCATGCGCCATGGGGCTGGACCGAAGGCAACAGCGTGGCCATGCGTGAGTACGCCGACATGCTCGACACTTGGTCCGAGGCCATGGCTACCAGCTACGCCAGCAAGACCGGCGGCGACCGTGCGGAAATCCTTGCCTTGCTGACGGACGGCAAAGACCACTGGTACACCGCCGAGCAAGCGCTGGCCGCCAACTTGGTCGACGCCACCATTTCGGCGTTGCCTATTGCCGCATCGGCCAGCCTGGCACTGTCAGTCAAAGCACGGTTCGATTCTTTTGTTTTACCGCAAACCCAAGCGGCTGCCGCCGCACCTACCCAAACGATTACCACCAAGGAGCAACCCGCCATGCCACCACCACTCGACCCGAACGCTGCTGCAACAATCGCCGCAGGCCCAGTATTGACGCCTGCCCAAATCGCAACCGCTGCGCTTGTGGCTGACAAAGCGCGGCGTACCGATATTGGTGCGTCGTTTGCGAAATTCGGCCACGTAGCTGGTGTCACCGAGCTGCAGGCCGCCTGCGCCGACGACCACGCCTGCAGCCCCGAACAGGCCGGCATCAAGCTGCTGGCGCACCTGGCGCAAGGCGCTGGTCCTGTGGCCGGCACGCACATTGTCACCGTTGAAGATTCGCGCGACAAGTTCCGCGCCGGTGCCGCAGCGTCGATCATGGCGCGCGGCAAGCTGGCCAAGGACGAGACCAACAACAATTATCGCGGCTTCACGCTGCTCGATATTGCCCGTGAAAGCCTGGTGCATGCGGGCGTCAAAACCACCGGCATGGACAAAATGGGCTTGATCGCTGCAGCCTTTACCCATACTGGCAGCGATTTCCCGCTGTTGCTGGCCAATGTCGCCAATAAGGCGATGCTGAAGGGCTATGAAGAAGCCGAAGAAACGTTCCAGTTGTGGACCGCGAAAGGCACGCTGACCGACTTCAAGCCCGGCAAGCGCGTCGACCTGAACATGTTCCCGGCGCTCGCCCAGGTACAGGATGGCGGTGAATATACCTATGCCACCATCGGTGAGCGTGGTGAAACGGTGCAACTGGCCACCTTCGGCAAGATGTTCAGCATCACGCGCCAGGGCATCATCAATGATGACATCGACGCGTTTTCCAAGATCCCGCAGCGCATGGGCCGCGCCGCCATCCGTACCATCGGCGACCTGGTGTACGCGATCCTGACCAGCAATCCGCCAATGTCCGACGGCATCCCGCTGTTCCACGCAGACCATAAAAATCTGCTGGCGGCGGCCGGCATCAGCACGGCCGGTGTCGATGCGATGCGAGTCGGCATGGGCTTGCAAAAACAAGGTGAATCCACGCTCGGCCTGCGCATGGCGCATCTGCTGGTGCCACTGGCGCTGGAAGGTACGGCCAGCGTGGTGCGCGACAGCGAATATGAAGTCGGCGCGGCCAGCAAGAACAACACCACGCCGAACTCCGTGCGCAACACCTTCGACGTCATCTCCGAGGCGCGCCTGGATGCCAACTCGTCCACCGCATGGTACGGCACCGCCAACGCCGCGCTGCATGACACCGTCGAGGTGAGCTACCTGGACGGCAACGAAGCGCCGACGCTGGAACAGCAAAACGGCTGGCATGTCGATGGCGTCGAATTCAAGGTGCGCATCGACGCCGGCGTGAAAGCGTTGGACTACCGCACGATGGTCAAAAATCCCGGCCAATAAGCCGCCACCCTGATACGTGCCGCTACGGCGGCACATCACAAATTTCATAGGAGCCATCATGGCCAAGAATTACATTCAGGAAGGCGATGTCCTGCCGTATACCGCAGGCGCCACCGCCATTGTCTCGGGCGCCGTCGTGCTCATGGGCAAGCGCATCGGTATTTCGCTGGCCGATATTCCGGCGCTGGGCGCAGGCAGCATCACCGTTACCGGCGTGTGGGCAGTCGCCAAGCTGGGTACCGACGTTATCGGCCAGGGCGACCTGCTGTACTGGGACGCCGCCAACAATCGCCTGACCGCCACCGCTGACGGCAATACCCTGGCCGGCTTCGCAGCCGCGCCAGCTGGCGCCGGCGTTGCCTTCGTCAACATCAAAATCAACGCCTGATGTTTGACCTCCTCGAAGCACGCATGAACTGCACCGTGCATAAAAAGCTGGCCAACGCCTTGGCGACCATCGGCGCCAAAACGGTGCCGGTGGTTTTCGATGCCGAGTATTCGGCGGCCACGGTCGGCGGCGCGCACATGGGCGCCTCGGCGCCGCAAATGCAGATCATGAACAGTGACGTGCCGGCTGATTTCTCCGGTAGCACCATCCAGATCACCATTGGCGCCAGCGCCCCTGTGACCTGGAGCGTTGCCGAGCGCCGGCCTGATGGTGAGCAGCAGGCTGGCATCACGCTGGTATTCCTGGAGCGTCCATGAACAGCGCGCAGTTCGGCGTGGTCAGCGCCATCCTGGAGCAACTGCGGGTTGAGCCGGCGCTGGCGGGCGGGCGTATTTACCGCTCGCGCACCCGCGCCATCGGTACCGACCAACCCAGCGCCATCGTGGTGCGCATCGAGCGTAGCACCTCCACGCTGGCGCAGGTCATCGGCGGCCCGACCACCTGGGCCACGCTGGTCAACATCGAAAGCTATGCGCGCGCCACCGGCAGCGAACCCGATGCGGTCGCCGACGCGCTGCTGGTGGAGGTATTCGACCGTGTGGCGCTGGCGCCAACCCTGAACGGCGCCGCCATGTCGTTCGAGCCGCTGCCCGGCGACACGCTGTCATGGGAAGTCGACGAACTCGATTCAAAAATAGCCTGCATCACCGCCAAATTCGTGGTGATGCATCAAACCAACGGAAGGACGTTGACATGAATGTTGTAACACCAAAGCCCGCCGCGGCCGCGCCGGTTACGCCGGCGCCGGCACCGGTCCGCCAGGCCGAGCCGAAAACCGGCGGCAGCTACACCCGCAACCCCGCAACCGGTGATCTCGTCAAGAACGCCGCGCCGGCCACGCAACCCCACCAGGAGTAATCCATGTCTCGCCTCATTCGCAATACGGCGATCCTCGCCAAAACGGAACCTGTGTACGGCGTCGACGCCATGCCGTCCGGCGCGGCCAACGCCATGCTGGTCAGCAATCTGAGTATCAACCCGCTGAACGCGCAAAACGTCGAGCGCAATAATATTCGCCCCTATCTGGGCGGCGACGAGCAGCTGGTCGGCAGCCGCTACGTTGAAATGGGTTTCGACGTCGAGCTGGTCGGCGCCGGCACCCTGGGTGCCGCCCCGGCCTGGGGCCCGCTGCTGCGCGCCTGCGGCTTTGCCGAGGTGGTAACCGCCGGCGTGCGCGTCGATTACGTGCCGGTATCGACCGGTTTTGAATCGGCCACCATTTACTGGTACGACGATGGCGTACTGCATAAAGGCCTGGGCACGCGCGGCACCGCCTCGCTCAAATTGACTGTCGGCGAAAAGCCGGTGATTTCGTGCAAATTCGTCTGTCTGCACGGTGGCATGGCTGTCGCCGCAGCACCAACGGTTGATCTGGAAGAGTGGCAAGTGCCTGAGATCGTCATCGATGCCAATTCCGGCAACCTGATCTGGGGCGCCACCCATGCAACGGCCACCGCGCCGGCGCTGGTAGGCGGCGAGTTTTATCCCAGCCAGGGGCTGACCATTGACCTTGGTGCGACCACTCCGTTTGAGTCGCTGCTGGGTGGCGAGTCGGTGCCGATCACCGAGCGCAAGGTCACCGGCGCCGTGCAACTGAAGTTGACGGCCGAGCAGGAAGTGGCTGCCATGGCTGCCGTGCTGGCAACCACCAAAACCAGCCTCGGCCTGATCCACGGCACCGTCGCGGGCAGCCGCGTCTGCGTGTTCATGCCTGGCGTGCAGCGCATCGAGCCGACCAAGGAAGAGCTCAACGGTGCCCGCATGTGCGGCTACAAGCTGCTGATTAATCCTGTTGTCGGCAACGACGACGTCCGCATCACCACCAGTTTTTAATCCAGGGGGCCAATGTGCCCCCGCAATCAGGAAATACATCATGACCAAAAAATACAAAATCGTTGTTGGCAATACCGTTGCAGTGCTGGTGGCCGGTTCCCATACCAACGAGAGCGGCAAGGCGATCCCCTTCAAATTCACCTTGATCTGCAAACGCCTGGATGCGGCAGAGCTGAAAGACGCATTGGCTGATAAAGAAACGCCCGTGAGCGAGTTCGTCACGAACGTGGCGACCGACTGGCGCGACCAGCGCCTGGTGCTGGAAGACGACGACAAGCCGGCGGAATTCTGCCCCGACGCGCTGGAAGCCCTGCTCAATATCAACGGCATGGGCATGCTGTGCTTTACCGCCTACATGAAGGAAGCCGGCGCCAAGGCAAAAAACTAAGTCAGGTCGCGCGCCTGGTGGCGCTCGGCCTGGTGGAATCGGACGAAGACGAAGAACAACGGCGTGAATCGGCCGAAGAAGCGGCGTCAGTAATGGGACTGCGGCTTCGGCGGGCGCCTGTTGTTTGCGAGCCCTTGTACTTGTGGCCCGACAACGTGCGTAGCTGGAACTTGTTCCAGGCCGTCAGCACCCAGTGGATGGTGGGCATGGCAGGCGCCACCGGCCTCTCTTACCCGGGCGTGGAAGTGGTCATGCGCAAGGCGCGCGTCAAACGCCGTGACGAAGAGCGTGTTTTTCATGAAATTCAATGTATGGAGCGGGCGACCTTGAGCGCTTGGAAGGAGAAAACCGATGGCAAATAATGAATCACGCGTCATCATCACCGCCGATTCGGCGCAGGCGATCAGGGAATTTAATCGCCTGCGGACGCAGTCGACATCATCGCTCAAGGATATCGCTTCGTATAGCGACAAGGTCGGCGCGGCCCTCGGTGCAATTGGGCTGACGACTGGCTTGGCAGGCATTGTCAGTATGAGCGACGAATACGCCAAATTTACCTCGCAGCTAAAACTGGCGACTGTGTCGCAGAATGAATACAACGCAGCCTATGCCGATGTGAAGCGCATTGCCAATGCGTCACAGCAGGCTATGGCCGCGACCGGCACGCTGTACGCACGCATTGCCAACGGCACGCGCGAGCTGGGTACCACGCAAAAGCAGGTCGCCGAGATCACGGAAACCGTCAATCTGGCGCTGATGGTCAGCGGCGCGACTGCGACCGAATCCGCATCGGCGCAGCTGCAGCTGTCGCAGGCGTTCGCCTCGGGCACGTTACGAGGCGAAGAATTCAACGCGGTCAACGAAGCCGCGCCACGCCTGATGAAAGCCCTAGCCGACGGCATGGGTCTGCCAATTGGCGCCCTGAAAGGCATGGCCGGCGAAGGGTTGATTACCTCAAAGATCATGGCGGAAGTGCTTCCGAATGCACTTGCTTCACTTCGCGAAGAAGGGAAAAAAATCGCCACGATCGGTGGCGCGCTGACTGTGCTGAAAAACGAATTCATGGAATTCACGGCCGTCAAAGCACAGGCAAATGGCACGGTCGGCCTTTTAACGGGCAGTATTAAATTACTTTCTGATAACCTTAATGTGCTGTTTTCGGTCACGGCCGGCTTGATGACCCTGAAGCTGGCCGGCTACTTCTTTGCTGGCGTGGCGTCCGTGCAGGCCTATTTCGCCGCCAATGCTGAACTTGCCGCACTGCTGGTGGTTGAGCGAGCGGCGTTGATTTCAAAGGCAGAGGCTCTTGTGGCGAGCACCACTGCTGTCGCTGCATCCACTACTGCGAAATTAACCGAAACCCAGGCCACGCTTGCCGGTCTGGTAACGCAAAAGACGGCGTTGCTGGCCGCGCGCGAGTTGGTATTTGCCCAGTACAACCAGGCTAAAGCAAACATTGCTTCCGCTGAGGCCGCAATTGCGGCCGCCTCGGCTGCCGGCGCGTTGAGTTTCGCGCTGCGCGTTGTGCGCACTTCGACGTTGGACTTGGCCGTTGCCGAGCAGGCGCGGACGGTTGCGTTGGCCGAGATGAGCGCATCGAGTATTGCCTTGGGTCGCATATCTGCCCAGTTGGCCGTGGCGACGGCCTCTGTCACCGCTGCGACCGCAGCAGATACGGCGGCAACCGCCGCGCGCACCGCTGCAACCAATGGCCTGAATGGTGCCATTAGCCGCACCGCCATCACCGCCAGCCTTGCATCCAAAGCGCTCGGCTTTCTCGGTGGACCAATCGGCATTATCACAACGCTGCTCAGTGTGGGCGCGGCGGCGTGGGTTTTGTGGGGTAGCAAAGGCAGCGAGGCAGAAAAGGAAGTGACCGCCACTCTGGCGGAAGAAATTGATGAATATTTGGAGAACTTAAACAAGCAGATTGATAAATTGAAGGAGCGCAACGAACTGGTGGGAAAAAAGATGGTCGCTGCTCCCGCCCCTGTATCAGAAGGGGAAAAAAGTCGCGAGAAAATTCTGGCAGAAATCAATTCAATTGGTAAACGCACGGATCTTGATATTGCTACCAAAACGGCGCTGATGGGCGTGTGGGGCGGTCGGCTGAACACCGTCAACGAGGGCATGGAAAAACTGAATGCCGAGCAAGCGCAAAACAAGGCATTTACCCGTGACGCCGATCTCAAGACCTGGTTTGGCCAGAACGGTACGGCAGCACAAAAGATGGCTGCTGAACTGGACGAGCTCAAGAAGAAATTTGGTGAGTTGACGCCCGAAATGGAAAAAATCGTCCGGGCAAAGTATGAAGATAAAGGAATTGCTGCGGCGCTGAACAAAGAACAATCCGCGTATGAAAGCCTGATTGCCTCGATCCGCACCAAGACCGCTGAGAACAATCTCGAGGCCAAAACTGATCAGAACGCGTCGGAAAGCCAAAAGATGCGCATCAAGCTCGATGAGACGATGATCGCTGGCAAGCTGAAGCTGTCGGCCGCACATCAAACCTTGGCAAAGGATGCTTTGGCGGCACTGGAAGCCTCCGAAGCAGCAAAAAAGAAAAGCGAGCAGGAGAAAGACGCACAGGACACGCTACTCGAAAGCACCACAGCGCGGTACGCCTCTACCGCAGCCCTTGCTGCCGAATATGCCATGTACGGCAAATCCAGCGACGCCCGCGCCATCGAAATGATCGCGGTCAAGGCCCAGGCCGACCAGGAAAAATATCTGGTCGACGCCAAGATCAAGGGCCGGATCGTCACCGGCGACCAGATCAAGGCACTCACGGCCGAGAAAGATGCCCGTGTGCTGGTCGAGCAGGCCACGCTGGCACAGACGGCCGCACTGAATTACGCCGCCGGGCTGAAGGTCGACAACGCGAAATTCACCGCCGAATCGATCGCCGACCCAAAGGCGCGCGCCGACGCGCTGCTGAAAATCGACGCCGATATCTGGCGCGAGCGCATCGCCCTGGCCGGCGCCGGCACGGAAGCGCAAAAGCTGCTGCAAACCGAATTCAATACCTGGTACTCGAACCAGTCGATCAAGGTCGTGCTCGACATCGACGTGACGCGCGCCACCGAGGTGCTGAAGATCCTGGAATCGATGGATGCCGCAGCGCGCTCGGCCGCCAGCGGCATGGCCGACTCGTTCGGCTCGGTCGGCGAAGCCATTGGCGGCCTGACCACCGCGCTGTCCGGCTACGCCGTGCAGCAGCAGGCCGTTGCGGCGCAGCTGGCCGCCTCTATTGGCGATGCCAAGGGCGACTCCACCAAGATCGCCCAAGCTCAGGCGATCGCCGCCCGGCAGGGCGCGCAGGCCCAGGTTAAATCGTATGGAGACATGGCCAGCGCGGCGAAAGGTTTTTTCAAGGAAAACAGCACCGGTTACAAGGTAATGCAGACCACGGAAAAAGCCTTCCGTGCTTACGAGATGGCCATGGCCGTCGAGTCGATGGTCAAAAAGATCTTCTTCAAAGAAACTGAGGTAGCCGCCAACCTGACGCTAAACGCTACCAAGCTGACCGGCGAGGCAGCGACGACAGCCGCATCGACTGGCCTGGCCGCGACCGAGGCCAGCGCCTGGGGCATCACGGCCGTGGTGAAAGCCCTTGCCTCGCTGCCGTTCCCGCTCAACCTGGCGGCCGGCGCCGCGACGCTGGCGGCCGTAGTGGCCATTGGCGCAAAACTGATGGGCGGCATGGGCGGCAGCAGCGTCAGCCTGTCCGAACAACGCCAGGCCGCCAACGGCACTGGCTCGGTGCTGGGCGACTCGTCGGCGAAATCGGAATCGATCGCGCACTCGCTGGCCATCATGGAGAAAAACAGCGGGCTGGGCCTGGCGCACACCATTTCGATGGATTCGTCGCTCAAGCAGATGGTGGCCGGCATCGGTAACCTGGGCAGCCTGCTGGCGCGCTCGGGCGTGACTGCCGCCGGCGGTGGCGCGGCAGCTGGCGTGCAGACCGGATCGGTGTCGACACTGGGCAAGGGCGGCCAGCTGGCCCTGTCCGGTGCGGCTACCTATGGCGGCGCGATGGTGGGCGGTGCAGTTGGCAGCGTACTGACAATGGGCACCATCGGCGGCACGCTGACCACGATGGGGGCGATCGCAGGGCCATTGGGCATGGCGATCGGTGCGGCAATTGGTTTTGCGGTGTCTAAATTGTTCAAGACTTCAACCTCGATCAAAGATCAGGGCATCACCGGCACGGCCATGTCGCTCGGTGATGTGGATGCCTTGGGCTTTACCGCCCAGGCCTACGCCGATATCAACACGAAGAAAAAAGCGCTCGGGATCTCGTACAGCAGCAAAAACAGCACGCAGACCGCCGCGCTGTCCGATGAAATGAACGACCAGTTCAGCATGATCATCAGCAGCATGGGTGACACCATCCGCAGTGCGGCCGATGTGCTGGGCTTGGGCGGCGCCGCCTTCAATGCCAAGTTGAATACCTTCGTGGTCGACCTGGGCAAGATCAGCCTGAAGGATCTCAAGGGCGAAGAGCAGCAGAAGGCGTTGGAAACAGCATTTTCGAAGATGGGCGACGACATGGCCAAGTTCGGCGTTGCCGGCCTTGCGCAATACCAGGCGGTGGGCGAGGGCTATCTGGAAACGCTGGTGCGCGTCACCAACGACTACATGCAGGTGTCGGACGTGCTGGCCGTGCTGGGCAAATCGTTCAACACCACCGGCCTGGGCGCGGTCGCGCTCAGCGAAGGCCTGATCGCCGCGGCCGGCGGCCTCGACAAGCTGACCAGCGGCACTGGCTTCTTCGTGCAGAACTTTCTGACCGAAGCAGAGCGCATGGCGCCGATTACCAAATCGGTGAACGATGCCATGGGCAAGTTGGGCTATGCCGACGTGACGACCATGGATGGTTTCAAAGCCGCCGTCTTGTCAGCAGCCGACGGTGCCGCTGTCGGAAAAGCGGGTGCAGCTGAGCTTTATGCTGCACTCCTGCGCCTGGCCGAGCCGTTCAAAACAGCGGCCGACTACACGGCTCAACTTGCGGCGGCCACCGGCGACTATGCCGCTGTGGCCAAAACTGCCAGCGAGATCGCTAACGAGCACCGCGACCTGCAGCAGCAACTCAACGAGCTGACGAAATCCGACACCGAACTGCTGGCCATCCAGCGCGCCGGCATCGCCGACGTCAACAAGGCACTGTTTGACCAGGTGCAGGCCGCCAAGGCAGTGGTATCGGCCAAGGATGCTGTAGCCAAAGCGTATGAAACCGAAGCTGCGGCAGCCAAAACGCTGCAGGGAACGTGGAAAGCGTTTGGCGCCTCACTGGTTGGTATGAACGCCAGTCTGGCCCTGGGCGCCCAGTCCACGCTGACGCCGGAGCAGAAATACGCCGAGGCCCGGGCGCAGTTCGAGAAAACCCTGGCCGCAGCGAACGCTGGCGACAGCACGGCGCAATCCGGACTGTCGGCGGCTGAGCAGGCATTCCTGACGGCCTCGCAGGTGGTCAATGCGTCGGATGCCAAATACGTGGCGGATTACGCCCGCGTGATGGCGGCCAACGATGAGGCCATGCGCTGGGCCAGCACCCAGGTCGACGTGCAGCAGGCCAGCCTGGACGCGCTGACGAAACAAGTGTCGGGCCAGATCACCCTTAACGACAGCGTGCTAACTGTGGCGCAGGCGATCGCAAATCTGCAGGTCGCAATGGGCGTATCGAACGGGCTGGGCGTGGAATTCACGAACCAGCCGGCCGTCGCCGTGCAGGCCGCTATGACCAGCACGCCGGTGCCGGTGGTGTTCGATTCTGCGCGCTATTCGGCCGGTTCCAATGTTGGCTCCGATGCGCTGGTGGCCGAGATCCGCTCGCTCAATACAAAGCTCGATGTGGCGAACGAACAAATCAAAGGCCTGCGCGCCGACCAAAACAAACAGACCGGTGCCGTCGTCCAGGCCACGGTCGAATCGAATGCCAACGCCGCTAAAACGGTGGTGGCCGGCGTTGAGAAAACGGCCAAAACATCGCCCTGGAGACAAACAGTGGAGTATGAAAAATGACGGATGCACAGTTTTTGGCATGGCTGCAGGATAGCGCCGCCGTGCGCATGGTGCTGATCGAGGCTCAGGTGAACGTGGCGGGCATCGAGGTGACGCGGTATATCGCCTCGCGCCTGTACACCACCGGCCCGGCCGATACGCCTGCCAACGTTGAGTACTTGCCGCTGGCCACCGGCGGCCTCGCGTTCACAGAGCAGGTCAGCTTGACCGGTGAGGCTGGGCTGTCGGGTGGCGATATCGAGCTGGACAACGCCGACGGCGCGCTCGATGGCTGGCTCACCGAGGTGTGGTCGAATCGTGCCGTCCGCGTCTGGTCTGGTGACCCGGCCTGGCCGCGCGCCGATTTCCGCTTGGTATTCGACGGCATCATCGCCGACGTGGGCGTGTCGGGCCGTGAATCGATCAACCTGGCGCTGCGCGACAAGCTGCAGCGCCTCAATACGCCGATCACCGAGGCCAAGCTGGGCGGGGCCACGCAGAACAAGGACGCGGTCCTGCCGGTGCCGTTCGGCGAATGCCACAACGTCACGCCGCTGGCCACCAACCCGGCCACGCTGGAATATGGCTTTCTGGGCGCGGTCGAGTCGATCGCCGAGGTGCGGGCGAACGGAAAGCCGGTGGCGGCCACGATCGACAACGGCACCGGCCGTTTCAAGCCGGTCACCAATCCGCTGGCCCAGGTGATCACGGTCAGCGTCCAGGGCGACAACGTGGCCGGCTACGCGCCACGCATCGCCCCGCTGGTGCAGCGCATTGTCACCGGCTACGGCAAGGCGGCTGATCGTTTCACGGCCGCCGATCTGGACCTGGCCAACCTGGCCGCCTTCGACGCGGCCCACCCGCAGCTGGTGGGCCTGTATGTGGCGGACCGGACCAACCAGGCGCAAGCCATCCAGCAGCTGGCGGCCAGCGTGGGCGCGCAAGCGATCATGTCACGCACCGGGCAGCTGCGCCTGGTGCAGGTCGCGCTGCCGGGCCTGGGCGTGCCGGTGGCCATCGGACCTGACCACATGCTCGAGCGCAGCCTGCGCCCGGTGCAGCGCCTGCCGGTGGTGGCTGCCGTCAAAATTGGCTTCGACCAGAACTACACCGTGCAGGCCAGCCTGACGACCAGCATCCCGCCAGAGCATGCCGACCTGTATGCCACCGAGTGGCTGACCGAAACGGTTGTCGACGATGCGGTGCGTGCGCGGTACCGCCTGAGCGACGACCCGGTGCAGATCGATACCTGCCTGAAAACCCGCGCCGACGCGCACGCCGAGGCGGCACGCCGCCTGGCATTGAACAGCGTGCCGCGCACGATCTACGAATTTGACGGAGAACCCGAGATGATGATGCTGGAACTGGGCCAGGCCGTGACCCTGACGGATGCGCGCTACGGCCCGCAGGATGGCGCCCCGGGCGTGGTGGTGCTGCTGTCGCGCTACTGGCTGACCGGCCGCGTGACTGTCGGGGTGATGGTTTGAGCGCGCTGTTGGGCGAGCGCGACCGTCTGATCATGAATACGGTGCCGCGCTATTTTGTGTCGGTGGTGGAGAAGGCAATGCTGCTGCAGGCCAGCACGCCGGTGTTTGCCGTCAGTCGTGCCGGCGCCGCAACGCCGGCGGCGATCACGATCACTGCGGAGCTGGTGAGCATTACCGGGCAAGTGACATTCACCGTATCGCCAGGCGCGACACTGTCCGTCAGCGGCAAGGTGGCCACACTGCAGTTTGCCGACATGGGCGTCGATGTGGCGTTCGTGCAGGCCAAGGTGCTCGACGCTGAGTCCGGCGTGGAATTTCTGCGGTCGGTTGTGGTGAGCAAGGTGTTTGATGGAGCAAATGGTGCTCCCGGTACCAATGGTGAGACTTACTACACATGGGTGAAGTACGGCGATAGCGTATCTGGCGCCGGCCTGTCGGATAGCCCGGCAGGCAAGACGTTCATTGGATTGGCCTACAACAAAGCGACTCCTGTCGAGGGGGAGAATCCTTCTGATTATTCCTGGTCGCTCATTAAGGGCACCGACGGCGTACCCGGTGCGCCGGGCGCCGATGGCCAGACGCTGTACACCTGGATTAAATATGCGGATGTTTCCGATGGCACAGGCATGTACGATGTGCCGACCGCCAACACAATGTATCTCGGCCTGTCATCGAACCGCAACACGCCTGTTGAAAGCACGGTAAAGACCGATTATGTCTGGTCGAAATTCAAGGGCGACCAGGGCGTGCCAGGCACTGCGGCGCCCACGCTCTACACATGGGTGAAGTACGGCGATAGCGCGTCCGGCGCCGGCCTGTCGGATAGCCCGGCTGGAAAGGCTTACATCGGCCTGGCATATAACAAGCCCACTGCGGCGGAGAGCACGACACCCAGCGACTATGAATGGTCGCTAATCAAAGGCACGGATGGCCAGCCAGGCGGCAAGGGCGCCGACGGAGCTACGCTCTACACCTGGATCAAATACGCGGACGTTGCCGATGGCACAGGCCTGTACGATATCCCAACCGCCAACACGCTGTACCTCGGCCTGGCGGTCAATAAGGCAACGTCGACAGAGAGCACTAATAAATCCGACTATGTCTGGTCAAAATTCAAGGGCGACCAGGGCGTGCCCGGCACGACCGGCCCACAGGGTCAGCGCGGCACAAAAACGGTCGCTGCTGCTGGCTATTCCACTTGGTCGGACGCGTCGGCAGTAGCTGAGCTGGCCGCCGCCGGCTTCGGTGCGCCGATCAACCGTGATGTGGTGACTCTGTTCGGCCCGAGTGCCGCCGCGCCGACATTCACCATGACGAAATATTACGACAATGGCAGCTGGGTGGTCGTCAGCACCATCATTGATGGCGGTTTGCTGGTGCGTGGGTCTGTGGCCGCAGCTGCGCTGTCGGTTGACCGGCTATCAGCAGTGTCGTCCAACCTCGGACAGGTAACTGCGGGGGATATCCATGGCGCATCCATGCGGGGTGGCGAATTCACGAGCTACGCGTGGCCAGGGTCAGGTGGGGGGTTTTATTTGGGACCGGAGGGCCTACTGTTCGGCCGTCAGCCAACAGGCCGATATTTCCAAGTCGTCGCGAATGGAGATATTTATTCACCTGGATTTACAGTTATTGAGGGCGTGGCGCGGTTTTATGGCCAATTGATAGGAGCAACCGGCTCGTTTTCCGGAAATGTTGTAACAGGGCTGGCTCCCGGGTTTCGGGTTGAGATGGGACCGGATGATCCGGTATATGCGATGTGGGCCGGCAGTGGCGAAAAAAATGACACCAATGCTATTTTTTTTCTGAAGCGCGATCGTTCGGCTTACTTCGGCGGCGCCCTGACTGGCGGCGTATTGCGTACATCAGTGACCAATCCCACGGTCGACCCTGCTGCTCAGGTGGTTGATGGCCCATTCGGCAGCAATGGCGGCACGATCACGGTAGTGGGCAGTATCGACTGGCAGTCGCGCAGGTCGTCGCTGAATCATTATTTCACCGCCGGCGCCGGCGCCACGCAGGCCGTAATGCAGTTGTATCGAAAAATCGGCACATCGGCCGAGACCTTGGTGCATACCGCCACTGTGCCCGGCAGTCTCAGAATATCGAATCAGGATGCATCTGATGAGGCGTCGACGGCGGACTGGGCCACGTCAGGCTCATTCACATTTACAGATCCCGTCACCAGCACCGTGGAGCGCACCTATCGACTCGTGGTAGCGATCACGTCTCAGGCGGTATCCACGGCGATCAAGCCTGGTGCTGGCGGTACCGGGTTTCAGCCTGCTGCTGCGACGCAGCGCCTGACGGTCATTACATCGGAATAACATGCCAAACCTCCGCATCATCCACGACAACGCAGCCGACCGCGCCGTGCTAACGGCATCGAGCCAGGCCGGCACGCTCTGCCCGGCCAACCTGCAGCGCGACAGCAAGGGCGCCGTGCTGCGCGCCACCAGCTTGACCCAATCCATCACCGCCACCTGGCCCACCCAAGAGTGCATCGCCTGCGTCGCGCTCATTCTCACCAACATGACCAGCGGCGCTCGCATGCGGGTGCGCGGCTACAGCCAGCCGGGCGATGCCGTGCCAGCGTTCGACACGGGCACGATCATGCCGTGCCCCGAGGCGCCGCTGGGCAGCTATCCGTTCGGCGAAATGCCGCTGGGCTGGAATGCGTACAAATGGGGCGGCGTGAACACCTGGGCGCGCGGCGGCGGCAGCGATGCCGTGGCGTGGTTCCCGCCAGTTTTCGTGCGCCGCCTGGTGATCGATGTGTCCTGCCCGGATTTACCGGGCGGCTACCTGGAAATCTCGCGCCTGGTGGCGGGCAATTACTGGTCGCCAGAATGCAACGCATCCTATGGCGCCAGCCTGCAGCCGCAGGACACCAGCGAGGTCTACCGCACCAGCGCCGGTACCGCGAAGACCGCCATCGGCACGACCAGCGACAAACTGAGCATCAACCTGGAGCACCTGACACCGCCTGATCGCGCGCGCCTGATGCGCATCCTGCGCGAGTGCGGCCCGGTGCGCCCGCTACTGTTTAGCCTGTTCCCGGAAAACCCGGACTCGCTACTGGAGCAGGATCACATGCTGTACGGCCGCGTGGCCAACCTCGACGCGGTCAGCACACCGTACTACGAAACCTATTCCGCACCACTCCAAATCGAAGGGATTTAAAAATGGCATCAAAATTTTACGCCGGCATGAAAAACGTGGTCGAGGCGCTCAACGAAATGTGGGCGGCATTTGCAGCTGGGCCGTATAACGCGCTGCCGTTGACGGGGGGCGCGTTGACGGGGACGTTGACGGCGCCATCGTTAACAGTGTATGCCCTCCAGGGCACCTTTGCCGGTACGTCGAGCAGTGGTGGTTGGTACAAGCTGGGGCGGCTGAGTGCGCAAATTTCCGCAGCGGGTCGGATTGTCATTAACGGCTTGCATGGATATAGCGCGTCTGGGGTGGCCGCCAGCACTGCGGGTGTAACAACAATCCATCTTCGCAAAGAAAACGACGGCGTTACGCGCGGATTTTACTATAGTGAAAGTTCGGATTTTCCGGCGGTATTGGGTGCGATTATTGATAGCGCTGGCGACATCTACGTACTTTTGGGGGCGTTTTTTTCGGGAGACGCAGAGGTATTCGGACAGTTTTCTTTTGCACCTGCGTTTGCGTTGTATGGCAGTGTAGCACCCGCAGGGCAGGTTTTGCTCTCGAAACACATCACGTTTTTGAACGAAGTGCCTGTGCTGGCACTCGACCGAAATAACGCGACATTTGTCGCAACCCTCTGGACGCAAGCCGTCAGACCTTCGCTGGATAACGCCTATGACATTGGTCTGGCATCGGTAGCCTACCGCACCATCTACGCCCGCACGGGCACCATCAACACCTCCGACGTCCGTTTCAAATGTCGCTTCCGCAATTTGATTGCTGCCGAGATCGCCGCCGCACGGGACCTGGCCCGCGCCATCGGCATCTATCGCTGGCGTGATGCGGTCGAAGAAAAGGGCGAGGGCGCACGCGAGCACATCGGCCCGACCGTCCAGGCAGCAATCGAGATCATGCAACGCCACGGCCTGGACCCGTTCAATTATGGATTCATCTGCTACGACGCCTGGGAGCGGCAAACCGTCGAACACCCGGCCATTGAAGCGCGCCCGGCGGTACCAGTCAGCGCCGAGGTGCCAGCCGTGCTTAATGACGACGGCAGCGTGCTGGTACCGGCAGTGCCAGCGCAGCCAGGCTATCCGGCCGTCGAGGCGCGCGCCGCCTACACCGAGGTAGTGCTGGAAGCCGGCGACCGCTACGCATTCCGCTACGACGAGCTGGCCATGTTCATTGCAGCCGGCCAAGAGGCGCGCCTGGCGGCGCTTGAGGCCGCTTAACAAATTCCCCGCACCACCCCAACCCGCTTCGGCGGGTTTTTTATTTCCACCATCTGAAAATACTGTCTCACTTTTCCCTAGAAATGAGACAGCCATCGCCGTAATGTCGGCAACGTCACCCACACCATCACCTGAAAGGCCGAAAATGGCTGAACCCGCATCGTCCACCGTCGGCATCGCCATCGCCGCCGGCACCATCACCCTGACCGGCAGCATCTTGGGCGTGCAGTACGACGCGCTGCTGGCCGGTCTGGCTGGCGGCCTCGTGTCGCTATCCTACCTGCCGCCCATGCGCTGGTCCCGGATTGCCAGCAGTGTCGCCGGCTCCTCGCTGATCGCCGGCTGGTTCGCACCGGTGGCCAGCGTCACGGCCGGTAATTATTTTCCATTCGTCAGCGCGGCCGGCGAGTCGGGTATTCGCATTGCCGCCGCTGCAGGGCTGGGCCTGTGTGCGCAGGTCATCATCCCGGCCGCATTCGCGTGGCTGCGCAAGAAAGGGGACCTGCCATGAATATTTTGTATTCGATCGACATGGCGGCGGCGGCCGTCGTGCTGCTGCGCGGCCTGTTCGGCGCCATCAATGACATGTGCCCGGGTACAAGCACCCGGATTCGCATCACCTGGATCGTGCTGGTGTGTGGCGCCGCTGCGGTGCTGCTGTACGGCGTCGCGCCGGCCTGGCCCGAGGTGCTGCTCCATTGCGGTATCGCTGCGCTGGTCTGCGTCGAACGGCGCGCTTCATTCTGGAAAGGGCCGTCATGCAACTGACCCTCACCCAACTGTTGAAGATCATGCCGCTCGCCCGAGCCCGCGCGGCGGCATTCCTTGATCCACTCAATTCGGCCATGGCCGAGTTCGGCATCAACACGCCGGCGCGCCAGGCATCGTTCCTGGCCCAGCTGGCGCACGAATCCGGGCAACTCGTGTACGTACGCGAGTTGGCCAGCGGCGCGGCCTACGAGGGGCGCAAGGATTTGGGCAACGTGCAGGCCGGCGATGGTGCGCGTTTCCGTGGGCGCGGCCTGATCCAAGTGACCGGCCGCAGCAACTACGCCGCCTGCGGCAAAGCCCTGGGCCTGGACCTGCTGGCGCAGCCGGCGCTGCTCGAACAGACCGTCAACGCCTGCCGTTCGGCCGGCTGGTTCTGGCAATCGCGTTGCTTGAATGCACTGGCTGATGCTGGCGACCAGGTTGCGGTGACGCGGCGCGTCAACGGCGGCACGAATGGCCTGGCCGAGCGCCTGGCGTATTTCAAGATCGCCCAGAAGGTGCTGGCGTGAGCGCGCTCGGCAGCAAGTTGTGGCGCAGCCAGCTGGGCGGCCTGATGTTTCATTGCCCCGGTTGGGGCTATGAGCACGTCGTCCACGAAGCTGGGCAAGGCTGGGCCGGCCCCACTTGGTCGTTTAATGGCGATGGCGATAAACCAACGTTCTCGCCATCCGTGCTGGTCACGACAGGCCGCGCGGTCGATTCGTCATTTGTGAAAGAAGCAGGTGATCCGCCGGAGGTGTGCCATTCATTCGTCATCAATGGCCAGATCCAGTTCCTCGGCGATTGCGACCATGTGCTGGCTGGACAAACTGTTGAAATGCCAGATTGGCGGCAATCATGAGTGCCGGCACCGCGCTGGCCTGCGCCGCCGTCAGCGGCATCTGGAAGGCGGCCGCCATCGCGCTGGCCGCCGTGCTGCTGGTGGTGACCGGCGCCACCGGCACCGGCTGGTGGCTGGCCGCTGGCGACCGCGATCTGGCGCTGGCGGACTTGAAGGCAGAGCAGGGCGTCAGCACCGGCCTGCGCGCATCGATCACCGAGCAGAACCTGGCCGTCGACGGCATGGCCCGGGCTACCCTGCTGGCCCAGCAGCGTGGCGAGGCAGCGCAGGTCGCTGCGGCTGCTGCGGGCAAGAAATACAGTGCTGCGCAAGCGCAGCTGGCCGGCGTGCGCGCCACAACCTGCGACGAGGCCATGCCGGCCGTGCGGCGCATGCTGGAGGATGTGCGATGAAGCCCCAAATGGCGCGACATATTATTCCAAAAATTATTTCCATCGTGTTGCTGACCGGCTGCGCCAGCGCGCCGCAGACGCCAGTTCGTGTAGAGGTGCCGGTGTTGGTGCCGTGCATCGGCGAAGTGCCGCAGCGGCCCGTCTACGAATTCGACAAGTTGCCATCGACGGCGACTGATGGCGAGATCGTCCTGGCGCTGGCGCGGGACTGGGCGCGTTCACGCACATATGAGCAGACACTTCAGGCGACAATATCGGGGTGCGTAGATAAGCAACACCCCGGCTAGGAATAGGAAGTTAGTTACCTAGTAAGTCATCAAATGCATTTAGCATAGCTTCAACCTCTGGCCATTTATGATTCATGCTGATCAATGCTTCCAGTGGATGCGCACCTTTTCGATGTGATTTGGCGATTGCCCAGAGTAAATAATCTAGGGTTACCGGCGCTCCACCTGCTTGAAAAGCATGAGTCGTATTTATGACTGCATGGCTTGGGAATTTCCTGTTTGCTTCCTCGATTTGCTTTATTAATTCGGGGCTTTTCCCGCGTAAAGCAAGTTTTTTATGTCCATCTAGTTGCGCTGCGTAATGTGCGGCTACTTCTTTCGCAGCAGCGACTTCTGCCCTTAAAATCTCCAGCTCGTCGTGTGTTGCAGTCAAGGGTTTTGCACCGCCTAATGCCCTTAGTAATAGACTGAAAACCTCATCATATTTTTCGGAATCGATGAAGTTTCCATAAAATTTACCTTTTAAAAATCCTGGGAGTTCGACTTTTTCAAGTAACAACGGGAGCACAACAACTCTATTTTCTTCGATTTCCCTGTTAGACGCGATGTCGAGTTCGCGCGTCACCCATTTACTTGCAATTGATGCATTTGAGAGTATGGCAGCCACATAATCTACATCATCAAGTCCCTCTCGAATTTTCTCAATAAGGGAATCCCCAATATTAATTTCTGCCTCATCAATCCAAACTGCGAAGCCCGCCTTCCTTAAATCGTTACCAAGCTTTCTAGCGAACGGCTTATCGACGTGTGAATGACTTAAAAATATGCTACTCAATTTTTTCTCCAATATTGGTAGATATATTTACAAATTACTTTTTAGAGTTGGCACGTAATCGATTGCCGTAAATCCGTCGGAGTCTACGTCTATCATCGGCACTTCGATTGATAAACCGGAGCGAACACCGTTGACGCGCTCTATGGTTGACGGAACTGCGTATCTACGAGACAGAATATATTTATCGTCGATGATGCTATAAATCTTAAATTGATATACAGAAAGCGTCGTTCCGGTAGATCCAATGATCGGCATTTTTGCGTCCTTTATGAATGAACATATCATATTCGCCTTTCTAGGCGGGAATTGCAACCTTCTTGACTCGCATCTTAAGGGGCTCAAGCTGAAGAAGATGATGCTCACGCTCAAACCTACGACTGTTGATCGGATGCATCACAACGTGCAGAGACACCGTTTGCATGGAGTCATAAGCGAGGTAGCCCCACCGAAGTCACATGCGTCGAGCGCGCCGACTGAAGTTCGCACGTCCTACTAGTTACAAATCTCGTGTTCAGGGATTCAACGACTACAGATATACTGTGTTTATGTACAGTAATTTGGTGCTTGCCATGAAGATAAGAGTGGTTAAGATGCGTTCAGCCGGGGTGGCCGTGGAGCGTCGCATGCTGAACGACCGGTACACCGTAAAGCACCACGGCTTGTTGGTCATCATGGACGTGACCGATCAGGGGCTACGGCGCCCTGTCAAGGTGGCGCGACTTACGCAGCCCGGCAGGCCAGGCCCTTATATGGAACTGCTCGACCCTCACATCGTCTGGGCGAACGACGGAAAATTCACGCTCGCCGGGTTCGAACGGGCAACCAATGCGGACGGTAAGGTTGTAGAGTTCGCCCAGTCGTGGCTTTGCGCGCTGGATATGGCTTTGCCGGAGCCGGCAATCGATACCAGGAACGTCCGGCCGATGCGGTCATGAGCAATTCTCGAAAGCCCCTGACGACAGTCGAGCTGGTGGAAATCCGGCTCCGTAGCGATTCGCCGGACATGCGCGCCGTGCTGCAGGAGATCATGCGCTTGCGCGCAATCGTATCAAAGGCGGACCAGCTGGAGCGCAGCCTGGGGCCGACTGACGATGTGGTAGAGACGATCCGTGATGTTTTGCGGGCCGAGCTTGACGATGAGCCATCCATTGCAGAGTTGGCATGGAACGATCGATGTGTGCGATGAGTAGGATTCGGGCGCCGCTCTGCATCGAGCAGCTGAAAGAAATTCAGGGCCGCAACGACTCGGCCGACGTGCTCGCGCTGCTGTGGGAAATACGCCGCTTGCGCTCGATTGCAGCAACGGCAGACGAACTAGATCAAAGCCTGGGGCCGCACGTCGGCATGCCTGGGTTGATCCGTGCAGAGCTGCGAGTGAAGCTAGACGGCGAGGGCTGCCTCGTAATGGTGTCGTCACCTGAATAGATGCTCGATTATCGTACCGGACATGCCTGGCCAGTGCTAGCCCAGCCGACCATGCGCTGCGCCTGGTCGACCAGCACGATGAATGGGTGGTAGCATACAATTCGATTCCTGATCGCGGAACCGCGCGATTTTTCCCGCATGAAATTTTTTGGCAGAAAATTGGCATTTACGGGTTTAGGTTATTGATTTAATTGGTATTGCGCTTCCGGCAAGCGGCACCAGAGATTCATCAAAAAGCCCGTTTATCTGCAAAGGTAAGCGGGTTTTTTGTTATGCATGTCGCACGTGACGCAAGTAAGCGCCTGCCTTGGCCGTCTTCCATGGCATGGGCGCTGTGCGATAGTTTCTGACCGTTTCGCCATCTGCCTGATGATGATCGTTTTTCAACCGTCATCTGTCGCTTGCGTACGCTAGCGCGCATAGCTCCGGGCCCTCTTCACGCTACGATACAGCCACCCACCACCCCGGTGACGACGACCAAGCGATCCTGCCATGCCCATGACCACTGTTGCACCCGACGCCCCGTTTTTCATCGCGCTCAATGCCGGCTCCGGCCATGACGAGACCGAGGAGCGGCGCTCGACCATTGAATCGGTATTGAACGCTGCCGGGCGACAGTTTCACCTGACGATGATCGACCAGCCCGATACGCTCGACGAGATTGCCGCGAAGCTGGCGCAGCAGGCTGTGGATGCGGGCGGGGTGCTGGTGGCGGCCGGGGGCGATGGCACCATCAATGCCGTGGCGCGGCAGGCGATTGCGCATGGCTGTGCGTTCGGGGTGCTGCCGCAGGGCACCTTCAATTATTTTGGTCGTACGCACGGCATCCCGGAAGACTTGAACGAGGCGGTGCATGCCTTGCTGGCCTCGCGGCTGCATCCGGTGCAGGTGGGCATGGTCAACGAGCGCGTGTTCCTGGTCAATGCCAGCATCGGCCTGTATCCGAAGATGCTGGAAGAGCGCGAAGTGGACAAGAAACAGTTTGGCCGCAGCCGTTTTGTGGCGGCACTGTCGGCCCTGAAAACCCTGCTCAGTCCCCATCGCCGGCTGCGCCTGGTACTCAATCTCGACGGCAAATTGCAGCGCATGCGTACGGCCACGTTTTTTGTCGGCAATAACCGCCTGCAGATGGAGCAGATTGGCATTGCGCCACTGAGCGCCGCGCTCGAAGACGGCCACCTGGCCGCTATGGCGCCGCGCACCAGGGGCAAGCTGGGCATGCTGTGGCTGATGCTGCATGGCGCGATGGGCCAGATGGGCAGGCTGGACCACGCCGAGCAGCTGGCGACCTTCAGCTTCAAGCGGATGGAAGTCAAGGTGCGAACGCTTTCGCGACGTCGCAAGATCAAGGTGGCGACCGATGGCGAGGTAAGTCATATGAGCAATCCGCTCGAATTTCGCGTGCTCGATGAGCAGTTGCTGCTGTTGAAACCCGATCCGGCGCCTGAGCCATTGCCTGCTTGAGCCTCCGGGCTTATCGACACGTCAACAGCGGCGCCCAACTGCAGTGCTGTTTATACCATTCGCGATAAAAGATCATTTCATATTGCTGCGCAGGCAATGGCGGCAGGTTCGCCATGTCAGCATCCATCATTTTTCCTGTTTCAAGCTCGACCATCCCTATATTGAAAGCCGGCAAGCCTGGCTCATGCGGCACCATGTTGTCGCGTCGCCAGTAGATGGCAAGATGGCGGCCATCGGGACTTTGTCCCAGGACCCAGTAGTCGATGCCGCGCAGTTCAGGCAGCATGAAGACATCGGCTGTTCCGGTATCGACGACAACATCTGCGTCATGGAATATTCTGTCATCCGACAGGCGCTGTTGCGCACCGCGCACTTCGCCCACAAAACGCGATGTCCAGGCCGCATGCTCGCCACTGACGATAAACCAGCCAACACGGTTGTCCTTCAGGTCCGCAGTGACCAGCCACCCGGCCTTATTTCCAAGCAAATCGAGCGCACTGAATTCGTCAATATATCGGGGAGTGTCGCCATTCAGATATCGTCTCTCGAACCGCAACGCCACATGCTTGTTCTTGTGGAGCAGGGTTTGATAGGTCATCGTGTCCGTACCGTCGTGTTCGTAGCGTCTCTGGGTGTAGGTCACGATATTATGCTTGAGGCTGTTCGCCATGCCTGGCGCCAGTCGCGGCAGCGCGACCGGCTGTGCGCAAGACAGCTCGCTGCGGTCCTGATGAGCGTGGGCCAGCTCCTCACTGTCCTTGCCTGGTCGTATATCGCCGATCAGGATGGCGCAGATGTAGTGATCAGGGCGCAAATAAATTTCAACAATTTTTCCGCCGGCCTGTTCCACTTTCACCGGCAAGGTCACGCGGTACCATGTGGCGCGGCCTTCACCGGCTATCCATTCGAGTGTGATGGAGCGTTCCTTCTTGAATGATCCAACGCTGCCGAAGACGCCGATTTTCTGGTCCGCAATGCGCTCTCTGGATACGGCATGATTGCCGCTGCTGCCCAGCACGGTAGCCGAAATGACTGGCTTGCCCGAATAGTTGTAAATGGCATAGGAACCCCGCGTGTCCGGTGTGCAGGCGCTCAAGCCTGCCGCAGCGCAGAACAGCAAGGCCGGGCGCATAAGCATTGCCACAAGCGAGTGCAATATTAAATTCACTACCGGATCCTTTCATCCCGATTGCGCGGCGACGGCCATGCACCACCCTAACACAAGCGTTTCAGTATCAGTCATTGCCCAAGGCGTTCGATCATCGTTTTCGTGAACAGTTCTGGCTGCCAAAACGCAGGCTCGGTGCGTGCGCTCACATACGCATGCGCCATCGCCGGTTAAGGTAAGCCCTTACGGCATGCCACTTCGCGCATGCCCAACCAGCAAAGGAGCTCACCATGGCAGCAAACCAACCCAGCACGCCCCTCGACGCAAAACGCATTGCGGTACTGATGACGGACGGCTTTGAACAAGTGGAATTTACCGGCCCGCGCGATTTCCTTCAGGAGCATGGCGCGGTCATTACTATTGTCTCGCCGAAGACTGGCGGCAAGCAGGTAGTGGGCATGCATCACAAGGATGAGGGCGATTCGTTTGATATCGACGTCACGGTGGCCGAAGCGCAGGCACGCGACTATGATGCGCTGCTGCTGCCGGGCGGCGTAGCCAATCCCGATGAACTGCGCATCGACCCGGCGTCGGTGGCGTTCGTCAAGGCGTTTGCCGATGCGGGCAAGCCGATTGCGGCGATCTGCCACGGCCCCTGGACGCTGATCGACGCGCAGGCCGTGCAGGGCAAACAGATGACCAGCTGGCCAAGTCTGCAGGCTGACTTGCGCAACGCCGGTGCCGTGTGGCGCGACGAGAAAGTCGTAATCGATGGTAATCTGGTCACCAGCCGCAAGCCGGACGATATCCCTGCTTTCAATGACGCCTTCCTGGCCGTGCTGACACAGGTCAGGGCTGGCTAGTTCAGGAACACTCGCGGCATGGGCAAGCAGTCTCCGGCTCTATCAATGCAAGCGATTCCATGAACATTTTTCCCGGCCGGAACGGCCCAGGCAACGCAGCACCTCACGGCCTGCGCCGACGCCGCTTTTTGCCGGCGCTGGCCATTGCGGCCGGCGTCGTGCTGGCCTGCACGATGGGTGCGCGGGTCTGGAGCAACTGGCTGGCGCAGCCGCTGATGGTCAAGGCCTGCAGCACTGCGCCTGGCGAGCAGGCCGAGGTGCAACTGTCCGACGGCAGCCGGCTGCTGCTCGATGGCGCCACCCGTCTTGAGGTGCGCTATTACCCGCGTCGCCGTGAAGTGACCCTGTTCGAAGGGCAGGTCCGGTTTGACGTCCAGGCTGACGATGATCGTATTTTCCAGGTACAGGCGGGCACGCTGCGCGCCACCGTGAAGGATGCGCGCTTTGCAGTGCGCCATGTGCCCGGGGCAGAGGGTCACGGCGAGGTGCGCGTCGCCGTCGAACGGGGTTCGGCGAGGGTGGAAAATGTCACGGCTAAGTCTGCCGACCATGCCCTGCAGCTTGCGGCCGGCCAGCAGGTATGGGGCACGGTGCATGGCGTGACGGCTGTGTCGCCGCTGGGCGCCACCGATCTTTCGCCATGGCTGTGATGCCTCGGCATGCATTCGATACAATATTGCCTTGTCACTCAATCCGAATGGAACCCCACCCATGCCCGAACAACTGCACCGCTACCTGGCCTCGCTCGAGCTCGGCGATGGCGATACGCCCCCGGTAGTTGATCTTGATCTCTACTTTGCCGGTAACACCGATGAAGATTCGATCGCGCCCAACCAGTGGGGCTATGGCCGTCCGCCGATTGCGAAGCTGTATGAGCTGTTTCGTGGCATTGCCGCCAGGCCGGACGTGGAAAAAGTGCTGGTCGGTTTGCACCAGGAATGGTGTGAGCATGACGACGCCAGCGCTTTTCCGCCGGCCGAAAACATCCATATTCTGACCACTGCCAGCCAGCAAGAAGTGGAGGGCTGGATCACAGGTATGGAAGCCGATGGCGTGGTGGCGGGCTGGCCCTACGGCAAACCCGCCAATGCCCCCGAACCCTCAGCTGGCTACACGGTGTTTTCCGTGTGTTGGGACTGAGGGCGCGGGGTCGAGGGTGGTCAGAATGCGAAACAGCTGCAGCCCAGGGCACCCCAGAAACCCGAATGGCTCGATACTGGCACCGCGCTCTTGCGCGCCACGTCGTGCGCGTGAGCGTGTACGCCGCAAGCGCCCTGGCACTGGTGCTGCTGCATCACGGCAGTTTTTTGCGGCGGCGCGTTGCGATAGTGGCCAGCCACGTTTTTCACCGGTGACCAGTCCGGCAGCACGGGAATCGGTGGCGGCGCCAGGGTCGTGAATTCGGACTGGCCGTAGACGATCTTGCCGCCAACGATGGTCAGCACTGATTCGATCGACTTGATCGCTTCTTCGTCGATGCTGAAGAAATCCGCGCTCAGCACGGCCAGGTCTGCCAGCATGCCTTGCTGGATGCGACCTTTTTTACCCTTTTCGTTCGAGAACCAGGCGCTGCCCGTGGTCCACAGTTCCAGCGCCGTGTCGCGCGACAAACGCGAACCCGCGTCGTACAGGCGCAAGCCGCCCACGGTGCGGCCAGAGACCAGCCAGTATAGCGCCGTCCACGGGTTGTAGCTGGCCACGCGGGTGGCGTCGGTACCGGCGCCGACCGGCACGCCGGACTCCAGCATGCGGGCAATCGGCGGCGTCAGTTTGGCCGCTGCCGCGCCGTAGCGGTCAACAAAATACTCCCCCTGGAAGGCCATGCGGTGCTGGATGGCGATGCCGCCACCAAGCGCCTTGACGCGGTCGATATTCTTCGGCGTGATGGTTTCGCAGTGGTCGAACATCCAGGTCAGGCCGTCGAACGGAATCTCGCGGTTGACCTTTTCAAACACCGTCAGCATGCGCTCTATCGACTCGTCATAAGTGGCGTGCAGGCGGAACGGCCAGCGTTTCGATACCAGGTGGCGCACTACCTTTTCCAGCTCGTCGTCCATGCCAGGCGCCAGGTCCGGGCGTGGCTCCAGGAAGTCTTCGAAGTCGGCGGCCGAAAACACCAGCATTTCGCCGGCGCCGTTATGGCGATAGTAGTCATCACCCTGGCCCGGCGTGACCATCTCGGTCCACTTCTGGAAGTCCTGCAATTCAGCGCCCTTGTTCTGCGTGAACAGGTTGTAGGCGATGCGGATGGTCAACTGATTATCTTTTGCCAGCTGGTCGACCACGGCGTAATCTTCAGGGTAGTTCTGGAAACCGCCGCCGGCGTCGATGGCACTGGTCAGGCCCAGGCGGTTCAGTTCACGCATGAACTGGCGCGTGGAATTGACTTGCAGCTCGCGCGGCAGGGTCGGTCCCTTGGCCAGGGTGGCGTACAGAATCATCGCGTTCGGGCGGGCGATCAGCATGCCGGTCGGGTTGCCCGAGGCGTCGCGCACGATTTCGCCACCGGGCGGGTTCGGCGTATTCTTGTCGTAGCCGACTACGCGCAAGGCGGCGCGGTTGAGCAGGGCGCGGTCATACAGGTGCAGGATAAACACCGGGGTGTCCGGTGCGGCCGCATTGATTTCTTCCAGCGTCGGCATGCGTTTTTCGACGAATTGGAATTCGTTCCAGCCCCCCACTACGCGTACCCATTGCGGGTTCGGCGTGCGCAGCGCCTGTTCTTTCAGCATGCGCAGGGCGTCGGCCAGCGACGGCACGCCTTCCCAGCGCAGTTCCAGGTTGTAGTTCAGGCCGCCGCGTATCAGGTGCAGGTGCGAGTCGTTCAGGCCGGGAATCACGGTGCGCCCGTTCAGGTCGATCACGCGGCTGTCCGGCTTGCGGTGGCGCATGACTTCGTCGACATCGCCGACGGCCAGGAACTTGCCGTCGGCAATCGCCACGGCGCTCGCTTGCGGGCAGCTTTTGTCGACCGTGTGGAAGCAGCCGTTGAACAGGATCAGCGGCGCTTCTTTCGACGGCGCGCTGGTGGAGGACGAGGTGGTGTGTGAGGTCATGGTGCAGCTCCGTGGCAGGTGAAGAAGGGCCGGCGCCAGCGTGAGGCGCGGGCGCAAGGGCGATAGTCTCGTTCCTCAGTGTAGTCGTGGCGGGCAGGCTTGGCACGGGCCAAAAGATCAGTTGGGCGGTTCCTTACTGGACTAATGGGTGGTGCGGTGGCGCGTTGCCTGCCTTACCATGCAAGCATGTCGCGCTTCGGCGCTTTTCTCAGTATTTCGGAATGCAGGAGTTCACCATGGATCAACCACCACACAGCCGCCTGTTCGGCGCCAGCCTGGGCTTTTTGGCCGGCTATGTCGATACCTTGGGCTTTATCGCCCTGTTCGGCCTGTTTACTGCCCATGTGACGGGCAACTTCGTGCTGATTGGCGCGGCCCTGGCCGACCCGTCGCGCGTGTCGATCCTGTTGAAATTCCTCGCTTTTCCCGCTTTTGTGATCGGCGTGGCCGTCACGCGCCTGATGGTGCTGGCGATCGATCGCCGCGGCGGCCCTTCCTTGACCCTGGCGCTGATATTGCAATGGGTGCTGCTGGCCGCCTTCATGGCCTTCGGCTGCCTGGCCGAGCCGATCGGCAAGGATGTCAGCGATATGGCGATGATCGCCGGCCTGCTGGGCACGGCCGCGATGGGCGTGCACAGCGCCACCAGCCGCTTGCTGCTGGCGCACCTGGCGCCGACCTCGATGATGACCGGTAACGTCACGCAGATTGTGCTCGACACGGTCGACGTGCTGCGCGGCGCGGCCGATGCCACTACCAGCGCGCGCTGCGTGAAGACCCTGTGGCCGCTGGCGGCGTTTGCGGTGGGCGCGATTGCTGCCGCGTTTGCTTACCTGGCATATGGCTTTATCGCGCTGGCCGTGCCCCTGACCGTGCTGGGCGCCGTGATCCTGGTGCAGCAGCGCACGGTGCGGCCGGCCTTGCCGGCGGCGTAAGTACGCCATGCGCACTGGCGCTTGCGCGTGCCGCGCAACCGGGTGCAGCGCTGGCGCCGTCGAAGCTGATCAGGTATCGAGGATGCCGCGCCGTAGCGCGATGGTGACCGCATGCGTGCGGTCCTTGGCGCCCAACTTGGACAGGATGGTGCTCATGTGGGCCTTGACGGTTTCTTCCTTGATGGAGAGCAGGGCGCCCGTTTCGCGGTTGGAATTGCCCTGCGCGACCAGGCGCAGCACTTCCAGTTCGCGGTTCGACAGCACGTCGGCGAAGGCATAGCGCGCCATCTCGGCTGCGGCTTCGGGCGCGATATGGCGCCGGCCCGCATGCACCGCCTGTATCGCCGCCAGCAATTCATGGCGCAGCGAACTTTTCAGCAGATAACCGCAGGCACCGGCCTGTACGGCGCGCCCGACCAGGGTGTCGCCCTTGTAGGTGGTCAGCACGATAATGCGTGCTGCGGGATGCTGTGCGCGGATGGCGGCGATCGCGTCGATGCCAGTCATCACCGGCATCTGCAAGTCCATCAGGGTCACGTCTGGCTGCAGTGCCAGGAACTGTTGCACCGCCTGCTCGCCATTGCTGGCCTGGCCCACCAGTTGCACGCCAGGGAATAACTGCAGCAGGGTGGCGATGCCGTCGAGCAGCAATTGATGGTCGTCAGCGATCAACACGCGTATCGCCGGACGATCACTGTGCATCGTGCTGGCGGTCATGGAAGGTAAATCGATCAAGAGTCGTCAATAGATGATGAGTGAAAGGCATTTTACATCAGGGTTTGCCGCGCTGCAGCACCGGGTTCCCGGCGCGGGAAAATCGCCCGCCTATATATTTAGATAGTGGTGCGCACGGCGTGCCAGGCATACGATGGGCAGCAGTAACCCACCCCCACTTTTTTATTATGGATGCCATCATGACCAACCCGAAACTCGAAGTCCTTACCCCTGACAACTGCCAGATCATTTTTATCGACCAGCAGCCGCAAATGGCCTTCGGCGTGCAGTCGATGGACCGCCAGGCGCTGAAAAACAATACCGTGGGCCTGGCCAAGGCCGCCAAGGTATTCAACATTCCGACCATCATCACCACCGTCGAAACCGAAAGCTTCTCGGGCCACACCTACCCGGAACTGCTGGACGTGTTCCCGGGCAAGGATATCCTTGAACGCTCTTCGATGAACTCGTGGGATGACCAGAAAGTGCGCGACGCACTGGCCGCCAACGGCAGGAAAAAAGTCGTTGTTTCGGGTCTGTGGACGGAAGTGTGCAACAACAGCTTCGCCCTGTGCGCGATGCTGGAAGGCGACTATGAAATCTACATGGTGGCCGATGCTTCGGGCGGCACCTCGAAAGAAGCGCACGACTACGCCATGCAGCGCATGATCCAGGCTGGCGTGGTGCCGGTCACCTGGCAGCAAGTGCTGCTGGAATGGCAGCGCGACTGGGCGCACAAGGAAACCTATGACGCCGTCATGAAGATCGTCAAGGAACACTCGGGCGCCTACGGCATGGGCGTCGATTACGCCTACACCATGGTGCACAAGGCAGCACAGCGCACCACCACCGAGCACACCACCCTGGCGCCGGTTCCTGCCAACAAGTAAGCCTGCAACAAGCGCTAACCCCTGCTGTCTTTGCCGCCGCGCCCGATCCCGTGCGCGGCGGTTTTTTTTACCAAGAGGATTGAATCATGAAACTATATGTGATTTCGCTGGCCGTCGGCCTGCTGGTCGGCATTATTTATGCCGTGTTGCAAGTACGCTCGCCGGCGCCACCGGCAATCGCCCTGATCGGCTTGCTGGGCATGCTGATCGGCGAACAGATCGTGCCGAGCGTCAAGCGGTTGATGGATGGGGAGAAGATTACCGTGTCATGGCTGCGCAGCGAGTGCGTGCCGAAGATCAGTGGCGTGGAGGCGAAACCGACGCTGGCGGAAGTGCCAGCGCCGCAAAAAGATACCGCAGTGTGATCAGAAGGCGCCCAGCAAGCCCCGCTGGGACGCCACTGTCGCCGCTTCAGTGCGGCTTGAAACGTTGAGTTTCGACAGGATATTGTTCACGTGGAATTTCACCGTGCCCACCTCGATGCCGGCGCTGCGCGCGATCATCTTGTTGCTCTTGCCGGCCGATAAATGCTGCAGGATGTCGAGTTCGCGCTTGGACAGGCGGTTGGCGTCGATGCGCTCGGCCAGCTGGGCCGCCAGTTCGGCCGGCAGGTATTGCTTGCCGGCCGCCACCGTGGTGATGCAGTCGGTCAGCTGGTTGAAGCCGGAAGCCTTGAGCAGGTAGCCGCGTGCGCCTGCACGCAGGCCACGGTGCACGTTTTCTTCTCCCTGGTAGGTGGTCAAAATGACGATGCGGGCGTTGACGTCGAAGGCGCAGATATGTTCGATCGCCTGCACGCCGTTCATTTCCGGCATGTTCAGGTCCATCAGCACCACGTCCGGGCGCAGGTGCTGGTACAGCTCGAGCGCCTGCTGGCCGGTGGAGGCCTGGCCCAGCAGGCGAAAGCCGGACATGGAATTGATCAGCGAGGCCAGGCCCGCCAGTATCAGCGGATGGTCGTCGGCGATCAGGATCGAAATCGGCGTATCGGCCGGTTCTTGCGTGTCGTGAATGTTCTGCATGGTCGTGCTTTCCTTCAGGGGCACCCTTGCGGGCGCTGTGCAGTTCGGTATAGGAGGGTCACGGCGACGGCACGGTAAAGTGGAAGATGGCGCCGTGCGCTCTGGCCGCTTCGTGCCACAGGCGGCCGCCATGCGCTTCGACGATGGCGCGGCAGATGGCCAGGCCCAGGCCCATGCCTTCAGGCCGGGTTGAATACAGGGCCTCGTAGATGCGCGATGCCGCCTCGGGCGCAACGCCAGTGCCGCTGTCGGCCACGCTGAAGCGCAGCATGGCGCCATCGCGCCGCGACGACAGCACCAGGATGCGTGGCCGTTCGCCATTCGCGCGCATGGCATCGACCGCGTTCGCCACCAGGTTCATGATCACCTGTTGCAGTTGCACGCGGTCGGCGCGCACGGCTTGCTGGCCCAGGGTCAATCGGGTTTCGATGGCGATACCCTGCTGTTGCAGCTCGGTGTGCAGCAACAGCAGCACTTCCCTGGCGGGGTCGTCCGCCGGAAAGGTGGCGGGGGTGCCGGTATTGTTGCAAGCCAGGCCGCGCAGGCTGCGTATCATTGCGCTGGCATGGTTGCCGGCGCTGGCGATGATGGCCAGCGCGTCGCGTACATGGTCCAGGCGTGGCGGGTCCTGCTCCAGCCAGCGCAGCGCGGCGCTGGCGTTCAGTGCGATGGCGGCCAGCGGCTGGTTCACCTCATGCGCGATCGAAGCGGCAAACTGGCCCATGGCATTGATGCGCTCCGTGCGCGACTGCTCTGCCGGCGCCGGGAGCACGCTGGCATTGGCGGAGCGGGGCGTTGCCTGGTACAGGATGCTGGCCATGGTGTCAGGCAATGCTGCAAGTGCTGGTGGCGGTGCTGCGGCAGACTGAATGGGCGTTCATCGTGAAGGTCCTGTCGGTCGTTGCGGCCGATGCCGCGATCACACCGAGTATGCCTGCTGTTGCAGGCATCGCTGTTATACGAATGGGGGAACGCGGAGTTTTTTTGCGGCGCAGCGGCCGCCGGGAAACATCGCCGGCGGCCGCCAGCGATGCCGTCAAACGGGGATCAGGACTTGATAAAAGCCAGCAGGTCTTCGTTCAAGCGATCCTTGTGGGTGGTTGGCAGGCCGTGCGGCGCGCCTTCATAGATGATCAGCTTGGCGTTCTTGATGATCTTGGCCGAAGCCTTGCCCGACGCGTCGATCGGCACGATCTGGTCGTCGCTGCCGTGCACCACCAGGGTCGGCACGGTGATTTTCTTCAGGTCGGCCGTGTAATCGACTTCCGAGAACTCCTTGATGCAGTCATAAGCGTTTTTGATGCCGCACTGCATGCCCTGCAGCCAGAAGGTGTCGCGCTGGCCTTGCGTGACTTTCGAGCCGGGGCGGTTGGCGCCATAGAAGGGGCCCGACAGATCCTTGAAAAACTGCGAACGGTCGGCCAGTACACCGGCGCGGATGCCGTCGAAGACCGACATCGGCAGGCCACCCGGGTTGGTTGGCGACTGTACCATTTGTGGTGGCACGGCGCCCACCAGCACGGCCTTGGCCACGCGTTTTTCGCCATGGCGGCCGATGTAGTGGGCCACTTCGCCACCACCGGTCGAGTGACCGACCAGGGTCGCACCCTTGATGTCGAGCGCGTCGAGCACGGCGGCCAGGTCGTCGGCGTAGGTATCCATGTTATTGCCCTGCCAAGGCTGGCTCGACAGGCCGTGGCCGCGGCGGTCATGGGCAATCACGCGGTAGCCGTGGCTGGCCAGGAACATCATCTGGTCTTCCCAGGCATCGCTTTGCAGTGGCCAGCCATGGCTGAACACGACAGGTGTGCCGGTGCCCCAGTCCTTGAAGTGGATCACGGTGCCGTCCTTGACGGTGATGCTGTTGATGGTCTTGCCGGTGGCTGCGGTGGCAGCCGGTTTGGCAGCGGCGGCAGCACCGGCAGTGGCCAGCAGGCCTGCACCGGCGGCAACGCCAGCCACGCCGACCAGCAGTTTGCGGCGCGAGGTGACTTCTTCGGTTTCGATTTTCCTGGACATGATGTTTCCTTCAGTGTGAGGTTGGGGGACGACATGAACCAGTGTAGTGATGCACGTGGCAAAGCGCTCCTGTCAAAAGACCAGTCGCCACGCGTTTTTCACGCTGCGCGCTGGCCTTTTGGCAGGGGCTGCAGGCGCTGGCGCTGCCTATGATGGACGGTCATGGCGCGTCGCGCCTTTCCTGGAGCAAGACGATGAAACAATCCCGCTGGCTGGCAAAACTGATCGGCCCTTTTACTCCTGACGCCGGCTTGCTGTTTGCCCGCGTGACGGGCGCGCTGCTGGTGCTGCACGTGCATGGCCTGCCCAAGCTGCTGCACTTTTCCGCTGAACTCGCGCACATTGACGACCCGCTGCACCTGGGCCGCGCGCTGACCCTGTACTGCGCGCTGTTCGCCGAGCTGGTGTGCCCGGTGCTGGTGGCAGCCGGCCTGCTGACGCGCCTTGCCGCCTTGCCTTTCTTGTTCCTGCTGCTGGTGTCGATGCTGCTGGTGCATCCGGACTGGAGCATCGCTGACGGCCAGTTCGGCTGGCTGCTGATCATCGTGTTCGGCACCATCGCCATCAGCGGCGCAGGCAAGTATTCGGTCGATGCACACTGGCGTGGCGTCGTGAAGGACTGACAGGGCACTTGCCAGCAGGAATTCTCCTGTTGTCCACTAGGTGAGACAGCGCACGGTTAGTCATGCCGGACGGCGTTAATGTAGCAACAACAGCTCGCTGCTGATGTTGTTGATACGCATCAGCCCGGCAGCGTTCAATCGCCTCTTTTGACTGGGGCGAGGAAAATCATGATTCGGTCAGGCATCGAGCATGGTTGGATTTTATTGTTCACTAAAAGGAAACCATCATGAACGCAAACGCAATCGACAAAGCCGCCAACGACATCAACAACACCGCACAAGACGTGCGCAAAGACGCCCATAACGCCGTCGACAAAGTGGCTGACAAAGCTCAGCCAGTGGTCAACAAGGTCGCCACCAGCCTGCATAACGGCGTGGACCAGGTCGGCGAAAAAATCAGCGCTGTCAGCGACAGCGTCAGCTCGGCATCGGAAAAACTGATGGAGCGCGGCAAGGAGTGGAGCGCCGCTGCCCAGCGCGCCAGCGAAACGGGCCGCACCTATGTGCGCGAACGCCCTGCCACGTCGCTGCTGGTGGCCCTGGCTGCCGGTTATGGCCTGTCGAAACTGCTCGGCGCGCGCAAATAAGCGCGTGCATTATCGCTGACGCGGTTCCGACACCAGTCTGTCATGGGCGCCGGCCCAGTCTGCCTTTGGCTGACTGGTCTGGCGCCCATGTGCGTCATGCACCAGCAATTTGTATCTACGTGAAACTGTTGGCCTTGATCATTTTTTTGCCTGGCATTGAAACGCAGTAATTGAACATTCCCCACCCACAGGAGATATATGGCTACCAATAAAAAAGCACCATCGACCGATGGCGCAGGTTCCGTCTTGAGCAGCATGGCAGGCCCGTCCGAAACGACGCCGCCGCAAAGCCTGGGCAGCAGCAACGAGGCAGCCGATACCCTGCTGCGCAAAGTTGCCGCCAGTCAGGCCTTGTCCGAAGCCATGCCCGCCAATCCCAATGTCGCTGGCCAGTATGGCGATGCGGCCCGTACGCCGCTCGAAGGCGTGCATGTGGACGCCAGCGACCCGGCCGCTACCGGAAGTACCACCGGCGAAACCGTGGCATCGCCGAAGCTCGGTGCCGGCAAGCCACAGCTGGGCGCCAATGCCAACAATCTGCCGCTCGACCGCGTACGTGCCGACGACAGCGGCTGTGTGCTGACCACCAACCATGGCGTGCCAGTGGGCGACAACCAGAATTCGCTGAAAGCGGGCCTGCGCGGCCACACGCTGCTGGAAGACTTTATATTGCGCGAAAAAATCACGCATTTCGACCATGAGCGCATTCCGGAGCGCGTCGTGCATGCGCGCGGCTCGGCTGCCCACGGTTATTTCGAATGTTATCAGGAGCAAAGCGATCTGACGCGCGCCTCGCTGTTCGGCAAGGCCGGCAAGCGTACGCCCGTGTTCGTGCGCTTTTCCACCGTGGCCGGCGAACGCGGTTCGACCGATACGGCGCGCGACGTGCGCGGCTTTGCCGTCAAGTTCTATACGGACGAAGGCAACTGGGACCTGGTCGGCAACAATATCCCCGTGTTCTTTATCCAGGATGCGATCAAGTTCCCTGACCTGGTGCACGCCGTCAAGCCTGAACCGAACAACGGTATTCCGCAGGCCGCCAGCGCGCATGACACGTTCTGGGATTTCGCGTCCTTGATGCCGGAAATTACGCACATGCTGATGTGGGTGATGTCGGACCGCGCGATTCCGCGCAGCTATCGCACCATGCAGGGCTTCGGCGTGCATACCTTCCGCCTGGTCAATGCGGCAGGCCAATCCGTCTTCTGTAAATTCCACTGGACGCCGCTGGCCGGCACCCATTCGCTGGTATGGGATGAAGCCGTCAAGATCAGCGGCGCCGATCCTGACTTCCATCGCCGCGACCTGTGGGAAGCAATCGAAGCGGGCGAGTATCCCGAGTATGAACTGGGCTTCCAGGTCTTCACCGAAGAGCAGGCCGAAGCGTTCGAATTCGATGTCCTTGATTCGACCAAGCTGATCCCGGAAGAAGTGATCCCGTTGATTCCGGTCGGCAAGATGGTATTGAACCGCAATCCGGACAACTTCTTTGCCGAAACCGAACAGGTAGCGTTCTGTACCGCCCATCTGGTGCCCGGCATCGACTTCACCAACGATCCGCTGCTGCAAGGGCGTATTCACTCTTATGTCGACACACAGCTGACGCGTTTGGGTGGTCCTAATTTCCATGAAATTCCGATCAACTCGTCGGTGGCGCCGGTGCACAACAACCAGCGCGACGGCTTCCATCGCCAGGCCATCAACCGTGGTCGCGTGGCGTACGAGCCGAACTCGCTGGCCGGCGGTGCGCCGTTCCAGGCCGGCGAACGCGGCTTCAACAGCTTCCCGCAACCGTCCGAAGGCGACAAGGTGCGCGGCAAGGCCGAGAAATTTGCCGAGCACTTCGGCCAGGCACGCCAGTTCTTCCTCAGCCAGACGCCGGTCGAGCAGGATCATATCGTCAATGCTTTCCGCTTCGAGCTGACCAAGGTGCAGACCGTGGCAATTCGCGTGCGTATCGTCTCGATGCTGCGCAATGTCGATGAAACGCTGGCACAGCGCCTGGCCGATGGCCTGGGCCTGGCCCTGCCGCCAGCCATGCCACGCATGGCCATCGTGCCGGTGCCCGACTACGCGCCGGCGCCATCGCTGTCGCTGACCTTCCGTCCCGGCAAGACCGGCATCCACACACGTCGCGTGGCGATACTGGTCGGTGCGGGCACTGATGCGGCGCAGGTGCGCAATATCTACGCGTCCCTGCTGGCCGATGGCGCCGTACCGCGCCTGGTGGGCAGCCAGCTGGGCCGGGTCGATACTGCCGCCGGCACGCCGCTGGCCGTGGAAGTGACGCTGGAAGCGGCGCCGTCGGTGCTGTTCGACGCGGTGGTGGTGGCGGACGGCGAAGCGGCTGTCCAGCAACTGAGCCTGGACGCCCACGCGCTGGACTTCGTGCGCCTGCAGTTCCGTCACTGCAAGCCTATCCTGGTGGTCAATGCCGGCAAGACCCTGCTCGACAAGGCAGGCGTGCCGACCACCTTGCCTGACGGTAGCCCTGATCCGGCCATCATCATTGCCGCCGCTGGCGATGCAAAAGCGGTGGCGAAGTTCAAGAACGCGTTGGCGGCACACCGTGAGTTTGCGCGTGAGACGGATCCGCCGCGCGTGTAATTAGTTAGCGTAAAGCCAGGGTCAGACCCGCCGTAACTCGGCGTCCCCGTCTGACCCTGGTTTTCCGCTGCGTCATAGTCAGACTGTACCTGTCTGCATCCCGTTGTATCCCCTCATTTAGCAACATAAACAATAAAACATCTCTGCGGTGATATGCTGCTGCCTGTAGCAGTTCATGCCTGCAAATAGCCATGAACTGCCCAAGCAAACCCGATCACCACAGCCGCATGGACAAGTACACACCAAGAACCTGGAAGCCGGGCGAACGCCCGAACCTGCCCGGTTCGCCATCGACGCCCGACCACTCGACGCCGAAGCGCGTCGCTTATTTTGTCGTCGGCCTGATCGTGGCGCTGACCGGTGGCCTGGGCAATGGCCTGGTGACGGCCAATATCCTCAATCTGCAAGGTTCGCTGGGCGCCTACGCCTACCAGATGCAGTGGCTGCCGGCTGCCTATGTGATGACGATTGTTTCCATGAATTTGCTGCTGGTGAAGTTTCGCCAGCAGTTCGGCCTGCGCCTGTTTACGGAAGCGTTCCTGATCCTGTACGCGCTGGTCACCTTTGCCCACCTGTACGCCAACACCCTTTCGTCGGCGATCGCCGTGCGCGCCGCGCATGGCATGGTCGGTGGCGCGCTGGGCGTGCTGGGGCTGTATTACACCTTGCAGGCTTTCCCCGCCAGGCACCGCCTGAAAGGCGTGGTGCTGGGTCTCGGTTTTGCCCAGCTGGCGCTGCCGCTGGCGCGCATCTTCACCTCGGGATTGCTGGAACTGGGTGAATGGCATGGCCTGTATCTGTTCGAACTGGGCATGTGTCTGCTGGCGCTGGGCTGCGTGCTGGCGCTGAAACTGCCGCCGGGCGACCGCATGCAGACGTTCGAGCCGCTCGATTTCCTCACCTTCATTTTGTTTGCGCCCGGTGTGGCCCTGCTGTGTGCGGTGCTGGCCCAGGGCCGCACGGCATGGTGGATGGATTCGCAATGGGTGGGCGTGTGCCTTGCTGCATCGATACTGCTGATCGTCACTGCCCTGGCCATCGAGCATAACCGCACGCGACCACTGCTCAATACACGCTGGCTTTCCACCGGCAAGATCGCCAAGCTGTTCCTGTCGGTGCTGCTGTTTCGCATCGTGCTGTCGGAGTCGACTGGTGCGGTGGGGTTTTTGCAGGCGCTGGGCCTCAATACCGACCAGATGCAGAACCTGTTCGTGGTGGTGCTGTTGGGCAGCGTGGCCGGTTTGCTGGTCAGCGCGATTACCATCAACCCGGCTACCATCCACCGCTCGCTGATGTTCGCGCTGCTGCTGATTGCGGCCGGCGCCCTGATCGACGCGCATGCCACCAGCCAGACGCGGCCCGCCAATATGTATGTGAGCCAGTTCCTGCTGGCGTTTGGCGGCACGTATTTCCTGGGCCCCACCATGGTGGCCGGCATGGGCGCCGTGATCGCCGAGCCGCGCAACCTGGTCAGCTTTTCCGTGATGTTTACCATGACGCAGAACCTGGGCGGCCTGCTGGGGGCAGCCATCGTCGGCACCATCCAGACGGCGCGTGAAAAATACCATTCCAGCTATCTGGTCGAGCACCTGACCATGCTCGACCCTAACGTGGCCGCGCGCGTGCAGTCGGGCGCCAACGCCTATGGCAGCGTGGTGACCGACCCGGTGCTGCGCAGCGCTGCCGGCGTGGCGCGCCTGGGCGCGGCCGCCACGCGCGAAGCCAATGTGCTGGCCTATAACGATGTCTTTTTGATGATCGCCATGGTAGCCATCGTCACCTTGCTGTGGATGTTGATCAGCCAGTGCTGGACTACCATCACCAGCGGCGCGCGGCGCCTGGTCGGCCCCGTGCGCGACGCGCAGACCGCCATGTCCATCGTCCCCATTACCAATTCGGAACCGAGCAATGACAGAAAATAACAATCCGCCGCCCGCCACCGCTGCCGCCACGCCTGCACCGGCTGCACCCACCGTTTCGACACCGCCGCCGGAGCGCCGTTTGCAGTGGCTGTCGACCATCGCCTTTGCTGCTGTGGCGGTAGTGGGCGTGCTGATCGTGCTGTACGCCTGGCGCCTGCCGCCATTTACCAGCCCCATCGTGACCACCGAAAACGCTACCGTGCGCGGCCAGGTGACGGTGATCGGCACGCAGTTGTCGGGCTATGTGGTGGAAGTGAATGTGCAGGATTTCATGGACGTCAAGGCGGGCCAGCTGCTGGTGCGCATCGACGACCGCATCTACCAGCAGCGCTACGAGCAGGCGCTGGCCCAACTGGCGGCGCAGGAGGCGGCGCTGTCGAACTGGGCACAGCAGCGTGCCAGTGCCGAAGCGAGTATCGCCGTCAGCCGCGCCGCGCTGGCGAACGCCGAAGCGCAGGCAAGGAAATCGGCGGCCGACCTCAATCGCGTCGAGCAGCTGGTGGCAGACGGCTCGCTGTCGCAGCGAGAATTCGACCAGTCGCGCGCCACCCAGGCGCAGATGGCGGCCGCGCTGGCGCAGGCAAAAGCGAATGTCGATATTGCGCAGCAAAGCGTGCAGTCGGTGGTGGTCAACAAACAGGCGCTGGCCGCCGCAGTGGCCAATGCCGAAGCGGCCGTCAAGGCGGCGAAAATCGACCTCGACAACACGCGCATCATCGCGCCGTCCGACGGCCAGCTGGGCCAGGTGACGGTGCGCCAGGGCGCTTTCGTCAACTCCGGCTCGCAGCTGATGGCCGTGGTGCCGCGCCAGCTGTGGGTGATCGCCAACTTCAAGGAAACCCAGATGAACGGTGTGCAGGAAGGGCAGAGCGCCACCTTCCACGTCGACGCCCTGGACGGTGCTGTGCTGACCGGCCAGGTCGAACGCATTTCGCCAGCCACCGGTTCCGAGTTTTCCGTGCTGCCGGCCGATAACGCCACCGGCAATTATCTGAAAATCGCCCAGCGCATCCCCGTGCGCATCCGCATCGATGCCGGACAGGCCAATGCACGCCGGCTGGTGCCGGGCATGTCGGTGGTGGTCAGCGTCGATACGTCGGCCGTGCTAAATGATTCTGCGGAAAACCCGGCGCCGCCACCACCGCCGAAGAAGGTCAAACAATGATGCGCCCGTCTGTTGTTGCGGTGGCGCTGGCCCTGGCGCTGGCCGGCTGCGCGGCCACGGCGCCGCCGCAGCCGGCGTCAAACCTGCAGCTGCCCTCGGGCTGGCGCGCGCAGGCCGCCGGTGCGCCGGTGGCGGGGACCGTGCAGGTCGAGCAGTTGTGGTGGCAGGCGTTTGGCGACCCGGTACTGAGCAATCTGGTGGCCACCGCGCTGGCCCACAATGGCGACCTGCGCGTGGCGCGCGCCCGCGTGGAAGAATACCGCGCGCGCCTGGCGCAGGCCGGCGCCAACCATGCACCCACGCTGTCGTTCGATGGCTCGCCCACGCGCACCCGCACGCTGGCCTCGAACGGCACCCCCTACGTGACGAATGCGTTCCAGGCCGAGCTGCAGGCCAGCTATGAAATCGATGTGTGGGGGCGGCTCGGCAAACTGAGCGACGCGGCCGGCGAAAGCTTTCGCGCCGAGCAGGCCAGCCTCGACGCGGCAGCCCTGTCGATTGCCGCCAGCGTGGCCACGGCCTACCTGAATTTGCGGGGCCTGGACGCCCAGCTGGCGCTGACGCAAGCGACCCTGGAGCTGCGTGTGCAGTCGCGCGAGCTGGCCCGCAAGCAGTTCGAAGTGGGCTACAGCTCGCAACTGGAATGGCAGCAGGCGCAGTCGGAATACCACGCGGCGGCCGAACTGGTGCCGCAGTTGCAGCGGCAAATTTTTGAGCAGGAGAACGCGCTGGCGCTGCTGGTGGGCGGCAATCCCGGACCCATCGCGCGCGGCCTGCCGCTGCAAGCGCTGACGGCGCCTTCGGTGCCGGCCGGCCTGCCGTCGGAACTGCTGCGCCGCCGCCCGGACATCGCGCGCGCCGAGCATAACCTGGCGGCCGCCAACGCCAGCCTGGCCGCCACGCGCGACCAGTTGCTGCCCTCGTTCAAGCTGACGGCCACCGGCGGCGGCCAGGCCACCGCGCTGACCGATTTTTTGCATGCGCCCGTGGCCCTGTGGCGCTTGACGGCGCTTGCCAGCGGCCCGCTGTTCGACGGTGGCCGCGTGCAGGCGCAGACCGATATCGTCGGCGCCCAGCGCGACCAGTTGGTCTACACCTATGAAAACGTGGTGAGGAATGCTTTTTCCGAAACCGAAAACAGCCTGGGTGCCATTTACCGCTTGCGCCAGCAGGCGGTGGAAAACGACGCACGCCGTGCTACCTCAGCCGAGACGCTGCGCATCGCCCACAACCGCTACCGCAACGGCTATGCTTCTTACCTGGAAGAACTCGATGCCCAGCGCAGCTTGTACAGCGCCGACGTGGGCTTGCTGCAACTGAAGACGCGTATCCTGGTCGCCTCGGTGGATTTATATCGCGCCATGGGCGGCGGCTGGCGGCCGGTGCCTTAAGTCTGCGCATCTGGTGATACGCTACCGGCCGGTGTAACATCGGCAATCATGAACATGAATGGAGAAACAAGGGCATGGAGATTTTTGGCGTAGGCTTGCATATTCTGGTCGCACTGTTTTTCGCGGTGCACGCGGTGCGCAACGGGCAGCCGCTGTACTGGCTGCTGATACTGTTTATTTTCCCGCTACTGGGCAGCCTGGTGTATTTCTTCGCCATCTTCCTGCCCAATTCACGCTTGCCGCAAGGGGCGCGCAAGGTTGCGTCCGTGGCGGTGCAGGTGCTGGACCCGAACCGCGAACTGCGCGAAGCGCGCGCCGCCTATGACTACACGCCGACCGCGCAAAACCAGATGCGCCTGGCCAGTGCGCAGCTGGAGGCGGGCGACCCGCAGGCGGCGGCCAGCACCTACGAGGCTTGCCTGCAGGGCGCGTTTGCGTCGGACCTGGAAATTCGCATGGGCGCCGCGCGCGCCTACCTGGAGTGCGAGCGCGGTGCGGAAGCGTTGACGCACCTGGAATTCATCCGCCGCAGCGATGTCCATTTTCGCCCGGAGATCGTGTCATTGCTGACGGCGCGCGCGCTGGCGCAAAGCGGACGCCAGGCCGAAGCGAAAGCGCAATTTGACGATGCCCTGACGCGCCACGGCAGTTTTGAGTCGCGCGCCGAATACGCGATCTGGGCGCTGGGCCAGGGTGACACGATTTTGTCGGAACGCCTGTGCCAGGATATTGACAGCGCCATGCAGCGCTGGAACAGCCATACGCGCGAGATGTACGCGCCGCTGCTGGTGCGGCTTGCAGCGGCGCGCAAATAATCTATACGCCGGGAACGATATTCTTGCCTTCGACCAGCTTGTACTTCTTGCCATCGAACGCATAGCGCGCACGCCCATTGATCTGCGTGATCAGGCGCGGCGGTTCCTGGTCCTCTTTCACTTGTACGCCGGGCTTGATTTTGCGTGACGCGCCCGTGAAGTCGACCAGCAGGTCGTCATAGGCGCCGCCATCGCGGGCGGCGGCAAAATGCCAGTTGCCGTCAACCAGCCAGCAATCCTGGGTTTCGGGGCCGCAGGCGCCTTCGTTGTCGGAGTGCAGGTCGATGCCGCCATCGAGCTCGGTGACCTTGTCGGCGCCAAGCTCGAACAGCGCCAGCTGGGTAATGGTATAGCCCTGACCCGTGTAGCCGTTGCGGATCGCCATGCCCTGCTTGCCTGCGCCCAGCATCACCCAATGCACCTCGCCCAGCTGCCCGGAAGAACCGAGGGTAGCGATATTTTCCAGCCGCGTCACTACCTGCCATGTTTCGTCACCGGGCTTGCCCTTGGGCGCCAGGTAGAACACATTGAGGAGGCCAGGTGAGGCATGGCTGGATTCGGCCGTGCCCTCCGTATTGGCCGTTTCCGCATTGGCGACCAGAATCGCGCGGCCGTCGGGCAGCAGCTTGTGGCTGACGGCGCTGACCACGTAACTGAGCTTGTCCGCCTTGGTGTTCTTGCTGTCCGGATCCGGCAGGTCGGCCAGCGCGTCGGCACTGTCTGGGCGGTAGTTCTTGCCGAAGATGGCCTGCATCATGGCCGCCTCCAGCTTGCTGTCGCGCGCGCGTGCTTCAGGCGTTTTCATTTCGTCGCTTTTTGCGGCGGCAGGTGCTTCGGCCGGAGTGGCGGCAGCGGCGACAGGGGCCTGGATCGGCGTCGGAGCCGGCGCCGCTGGCGCGCTGACGGTTTTATCGGAGCAGGCGCCCAGCAGCGAGCAGGCCAGCAGCAGGGACAGCGGAGTAGATACATTCATGGATGATGCCGATGTGCGTAATGATCAATGGCCGCAGTATGCCAGATAGACAAAAGCGATGGCGCAGGCTCGGGGCCTGGCCATCGCTTTCCTTGACTTGCGTGGTGTCGATCAATGCTTGTCGAGCGCCACCTTGCTGTCAAGCGCTGGCGCCGGGTGGCGGCGCAGCTTGTCCCTGGTACGCTTGAGCAGATGTTCCAGGTCGTCGATATAGGTGAATACTGCCGGCACCACCAGCAGGCTCAACAGCGTCGAGGTGATCAGGCCGCCGATCACCGTGATCGCCATCGGCGAGCGGAAACTGGGGTCGGCGCCCCAGCCCAGCGCTAGCGGCATCATGCCGGCGCCCATGGCGATCGTCGTCATCAGGATAGGCCGGCTGCGCTTGTGGCAGGCGTCGACCAGGGCGTCGAAGCGGTCCATGCCGGCCTCGCGCGCCAGGATCGCATAGTCGACCAGCAGGATCGAGTTCTTGGTGACGATCCCCATCAGCATGATCAGGCCGATCATCGACGGCATCGACAGCGTGCTGCCGGTGATCAAGAGGGCCACAAAGGCGCCACCGATCGACAGCGGCAGCGCCGCCAGGATGGTCACCGGCTGCATGAAGTCCTTGAACAGCAGCACCAGCACGCAATAGATGCACAGCACGCCGATCAGCATGGCCAGGCCAAAGCTGGCGAACAAGGACGCCATTTCCTGCGCGTCGCCCAGTTCGGCGATTTTCACCGACGCGGGCAGGTTCTTCATCGACGGCAGTGCGCGCGCTTCCACGTTCAGTTCACCGAGCGTGCGCGAACCGAGTTCCACGTCCAGCGTCACGTTGCGGCTGCGGTTCAGGCGGTCGATCTGCGCCGGGCCGCTTTCCATCGTCACGGTGGCCACGTTCGCCAGGCGTACCGGGCCGTTTTTACCGGGTACCGTCAGGCGTTCGATGGCGGCCAAATCAGCCCGGACGCTGTTGGGCAGCTTGACGCGGATCGGCACCTGGCGTTCGGGCAGGTTCATTTTCGTCAGGTCGGTGTCGTAGTCGCCGGCCGTGGCCACGCGCACGGTTTCGCCAATCGACGCGGCCGTCACGCCCAGGTCGGCCGCCTTGGCAAAGTCGGGCCGCACGATGATTTCCGGGCGCACCAGCGAGGCGCTGGAATTGACGTTGCCGATGCCTTTCAAGCCGCGCAGTTCACGCTCGACCTTTTGCGCGGCCGCCATCAGGGCTACCGGGTCTTCGGAACGTAGCACCAGCTGCATTTTGACGCCGGTGTCGGGCGGGCCGACCGTAAAGCGCGCGCCGGGGATATTGTCGAGCTTGCTGCGCAGCTGCGACTCCAGCCCGGCCATCGATTCCTTGCGGTCGGTGCGGTGCACGGTGGTCAAGGTCAGCACGGCGCGGCGCGCTTCGGCGGCGGCGCCCGGTGCAAACGCGTCGCCGCTGGAGCCGCCACCGATGGAACTGAACACGCCCTTGATGCCGGGCACCTGCATGGCTGCGTTGCGCGCCTGGGCCGCCACGGCCTGGGTTTCGGCCAGGGTGGAGCCGGGCGGCAGTTCCAGGTTGATCTGCGTTTGCGCCCGGTCGGCGGCCGGCACGAAGCCGGTCGGCAGCAGATTGACCAGCATGATCGAGCCGGCAAAAAACACCAGCGAGGCAAGCGCCGTAATGCCGCGATGGTTCAGGCACCAGCGCATGGTGTCCAGGTAGCGCGTCATCAGCCAACCGTCCTGTTCTTCCTTGTGCGCCAGCGGCTTCAGGATATATGCCGCCATCATCGGCGTCAGCAGCCGCGCCACCACCAGCGAGGCCAGCACCGCCAGCACGGCGGTCCAGCCGAACTGCTTGAAGAACAGGCCGGGAATGCCGCTCATGAAGGCGGTCGGCAGGAACACGGCCACCAGCGCAAAGGTGGTGGCGATCACCGCCATGCCGATCTCGTCGGCCGCTTCCATCGCCGCCTCCATTGGGGATTTCCCCATGCGCAGATGGCGCGAGATATTTTCGATTTCGACGATGGCGTCGTCGACCAGCACGCCGACCACCAGCGCCAGCGACAGCAGGGTTACCGTATTGAGCGTATAGCCGAACCAGTAAATGCCAAGGAAGGCTGGCATCACCGACAGCGGCAGGGCGGCGGCAGCCACCAGGGTGGCGCGCCAGTCGCGCAAAAACCACCACACCACCAGCACCGCCAGCAGCGCGCCTTCGTACAGCAGCTCCATCGAGCCGTCGAAGTTTTCCTCGACCGGAAAGGCGTTGTCGATCGACTGCTGTATCACGATGCTGGGGTTTTCCTTCTGCAGGTCGGCCACGGCCGCGCGCGCGCCCCTGGCGACAGCCACTTCGCTGGCGCCCTTGGTGCGGAACACTTCAAATGCCACCACCCGTTTGCCATCCTGCTCGGCCAGCGCGCGCGGTTCGGCTATCGTGTCGCGCACGTTGGCCACCTGGTCCAGGCGCACATGGCGTCCGTCCGTCAGCGGAATATCGACGCGCGACAGTTCTTCTGCCGTTTTCACGGTGGCGATGGTGCGCACCGACTGCTCGGCGCCGCTGACGTCGCCGCGACCACCGGGCGCTTCGCGCTGCACCAGGCGCAGCTGGCGCGACACATCCAGCGCGGAGACTTTCAAGGCCGCCATGCGGGCGTCGTCGAGTTCCACCTGGATTTCGCGGTACACGCCGCCCAGGCGCGTGACGGCGCCCACGCCGGGCACCGTCAGCAGTCGCTTGGCGACCGTGTTGTCGACATACCAGGACAGGTCGGGCGCGTCGAGCGGATTGTCGACGCCGGCCTTGGGCGAGGCGATAAAGGTCAGCACCACCCGGCCAGCCGTGGAGGCTTTGGTAACGGTAGGGTCGCGCAACTCGGCCGGCATGTCGGCCTTGACGCGTGCCACTGCATCGCGCACATCGTTGACGGCTTCGGCGATCTGCTTTTCCAGGATGAATTCGACGGTCACCGTGGCCACGCCGTCGAGCACCTTGGTATAGATGTTTTTCACGCCTTGCAAGGTGGCGACCGAGTCTTCGATCTTGCGCGCCACCTCGGTTTCCAGCTGGGCCGGTGCGGCGCCCGGCAGCGATGCGCTGACGGTCACGATGGGCAGTTCGATGTCCGGGAAGTCCTGCACCGGATTGGCCTTGTACGCCAGCAGCCCGGCCAGGGTCAGCAGCGCGAACAGCATGATGGCCGGAATCGGGTTCTTGATCGACAGGGAAGAGAAATTCATGGCCCCTCCTTATTTTTTCACCGGCGTGGTGGCGGCGACCGGGGTGGCGACATTGCGAACAAGGTCGCCATCGTTCAGGAAGCCGGCGCCATTGACGACGATGGTGGTATCGGCCGTGATGCCCGAGACGATCTCGATGCTGTCTGCCAGGCGGCGGCCGGGCTGTATCTTGATCTGGCTGACGCGCTGATCGCGGTTCAGGCGGAACACATAGCTGAAGCCGTCGCGCACGGCGATCGCCTGCTGCGGCACGGTCAAGGCGCCCGAGGTACCCAGCTCGAACGCGCCGCTGGCATACATGCCGGCCTTGAACGGGGCATTGCCCTGGCTGCCAGCAGGCAGGTCGACATACACCAGCGCCGTGCGCGTTTGCGGGTCGACCGTCGGCGCGATCATGCGCACCTTGCCGGTCAATACGCTGCCGTTGGCGGCCTTCACTTCGGCCAGCGTACCCGGTTTCAGGTTCAGCAGTTCGGCCGCTGTCACTTCGGCGCGCCATTCCAGGCGGCCCTGGCGGATCATGCGGAACAGTTCCGTGCCGGCGCCCACCACCGAGCCGACGGTGGCCGAGCGCGACGAGATCACGCCGCTGTCGGGCGCGACGACCTGCGTGTATTTCAGGCGCAGCTGCTGCGCCGCCAGCTGTGCCTTTGCGGACGCAATGCGCGCGTTGGCCGTCTGTTCGGCCGTCAGGTACTGGCTGATCTGCTGCGCGCTGATGGCGCCCGTGGTTTGCAGCGAGCGGGCGCGCGCGGCGTTGGCCGACGCTTCGGCCGCATTCGCTTCCGCTTCCAGTAGCGCCGCTTTGGTCTGCGCCACGTCGGCGTTGATGGTATCGCTGGAGAACACGGCCAGCACCTGGCCGGCGCGCACCACGTCACCGACGTTGACGCGCACATCGGTCAGGCGCAGGCCGTTCGATTCGCTGCCGATAATGGCTTCCTGCCAGGCGGCCACGTTGCCATTGGCAGTCAATTTGATCGGCAGCTTCGCCGTCTGCGGCCTGGCCGTGGTGACCGTCAGGGCCGGCTTTTGCACGGCGTTTTTATCTTTTTCATCGGCGGCGGTGGAGGCGGGCGCGTACAGTGCCACGCCGGCGCCGGCCAGCACGCAACAGGCCGCGATGGCCATGGTAATCGGTGCGAATGTCAGTGTTTTCATGTTCTGGTCCGTCAAATGGAGGGCGCAATATCAGGGTGCGGTGGTGTTCTGCGTGGCGTACTGGCTGGCGTTCCAGCCGCCGCCGGCGGCGCGGTACAGCGCCACCCAGGCGCTGCTGCGGTCGCGCTGCAGAGTGACCACGGTGTTTTCGGCGGCCAGGCGCGTACGGCGCGCGTCTTCCAGTTCGATCAGGCTGGCCAGGCCGTTCTTGTAGCGGTCTTCGGTCGCCACAAACGAGACGCGATAGCCTTCGAGTGCCGTCTGCGCGTGGCTGCTGCGCGCGTCCGTGCTTTGCAGGTTCAGCAACGCTTCTTCCACTTCGCGCACGGCCTGGCGCACGCCGGCGCGGTACTTGATCACGGCTTCGTCGTAGCGCGCCACGGCCGCGTCGACCTCGGCGCGGCGGCGCCCGCCGTCGAAGATCGGCAGGCTGACGGCCAGCGGGCCGATGCTCCAGGTGCTGGCGGTAATGCTCTCGCCACCGGCGCGGATATTGCCTTTGCCAATCGAGCCGGCCAGGCTCAGACGCGGATAGCGCTGGGCTTTGGCGCCGCTGACTTCAAAGCTGGCAGCCGCCACTTCACGCTCGGCGCTGAAAATGTCGGGCCGCTGGGCCAGGGTCTGTGCCGGCAGGGCAGCGATGGCTACCGGTGCCGGTGCGACCAGCGGCGCTGCGGCCAGCCGGGCACGCAAGATCTCTTCCGGCATGGCCGACAGGGCCACCAGCGCCTGCACGCCCACGTCGCAGACGGCCCGCTGTTCGATGGCACGGCTGGCGCCCTCGGCCGCGCTGGCGCGCGCCAGCGCGGCGTTGGCCGGCGCCTGGAAGCCGGCGTCGCTGCTCAGTTGTGTCAGGCGCGCCGTATCGCTGCGCGAGGCAGCGTCCTGCTCGGCCACGCTTTGCAGTGCGCGACAGGCGCGCAGGCTGTAGTACTGGTTCGCCACTTCGGCTGCCACCGACACGCGCGCGTCATGCCAGCCGGCCTGCGCACTGTCCAGGCGCTCTTGGGCGGCGTCGCGCGTGGCGCGGTTGGCGCCGAACACGTCGATTTCCCACGAGGCCTGCAGCGCTGCCTGCGAGGTGGTGCCGCCCGGCTGGGCTGATTGCTGGCTGGTGCGTACCACGCTGCCGGTGGCGTCCAGCACCGGGCCGAGTGCCGCGCCGCTGGCGACGCGGTCCGCGCGCGACTGCACGATGCGGGTGCGGGCCGCAGCAATCGTCGGGCTGACCTGCTGGGCGTCGGTGATCAGTTCGACCAGCAGGGCGTCGCCCTGCTGCTGCCACCAGCTGGCCAGGTCGCCCAGCTTGCCGTTGTGCGGCAGCGGCGCGTGCCAGTTGGCGGGGGCGTTCGCCGCCACCGACGCGGGCGGCCCCTGCACGGTGCAAGCTGCCAGCGCCAGCAGCATGCTGGCGGCCAGGACGTATTCAGACTTCCTCATGCTGGTCCTTTTGCGGTATCGATGGTTGTCATGGAGTGCAGGCGGGCGCGTTCGACTTCGGCCATGGCCAGCGCGTAGTCGACCATGCGCGCCAGCCAGGTGTCGGCCGCTTGCGGCGTGCCCATCAGTTGCGGGCGCAGCACCTTGATGACGTCGGCGCCTACCATATGCTGCAGTGCCAGCGAGGCGATCGAAAAGGCCAGCCGGTGCATGTCGTCGCTGTCGGCATCGGCGCCCAGGTGGCGCGCCAGCACGCGTGCAAACGCCTCGTGTTCGGGACGGATATTCTGCTCGATCTCGCGCGCCCACAAGCCCGTCGGTTCGAGCATTTCGCGGCACCACAAACGCATGGCGTCGCGCGCCCGTTCGCCCTGCTGCATCGGTGCGAGCATCTGCGCGTAAAAGCCCTGCAGGCTTTGGCGCAGGGTGAAGTGGGGCTGGTCGAACATGGCGATATTGCTGGCCGGGTCGGTTGACTGCTCGGCAAAGGCGGCGCGGTACAGGCCGGCCTTGTCGCCAAAGTAATAGCTGATGGCCGCAATATTGGTGCCGGCCGCCTGCGCCAGTTCACGCGTCGAGGTGCGGGCGTAACCCTGTTCTGCGAACAGGCGGATGGCGCTGCGCAGCAGACGTTCGCGCGATTGTTCTCCATCGGAGCGCGGCTTGCGCGCCACGCAGTGGCCGAACAGATTGCGCCAGCCCGGCGCGCATGCCTGCTCGTCGCTGGCAGGCGCTGGAGATATTGGCGGTGGTGAAGGTTTTCTCATGCCGGAATTTAATCACATAACTAAAACAAATGATATAACTTAATCGTTTGATTCACTTATAAAAATTCCAGGCAAAAAAAAGCCCGCGGGTTTAATCGCGGGCTGAATCCAAATGTTCGGAGAACGACTTGGAGGAGACAAGTGCACTATAGCGCCAAAAATGGTGCAGTGCAATACCGTAAAACTACGGTGACGGTTTGACCATGTTATCCGAACGCTTATATTGCGCTGCACACATCGCCGTGGTCAGCTGCGCAGGGCCAGTGTAAACGTGCTGCCGTGTCCATAGTCGCTGTTGAAGAACAGGGCGCCGCCGATGGCGTTGGCCAGGTTCTGGCACAGGTACAGGCCCAGGCCCGCGCCTTCCGCGTGGCGTGTGGAGGTCGAATCGAGCTGCGAGAAGGCCTGGAACAGCTTGGCCTGGTCTTCCTGCCGGATGCCGGCACCGCTGTCGGTAATGCTCATTTCGGTCACGCGCGCGCCGTCTTCCTCGCGCTGGGCCAGGCCGATGCGCACGCTGCCCTGTTCCGTGAATTTGATGGCGTTGTTGAGCAGGTTGATCAGGATTTGCGTCAGTGCGCGTCGGTCGGTGTCGATGATGACTTTTTGCTCGCCAGTGTCCACTTCCAGCACCAGCCCCTTTTGCTGGGCCAGCGGGCGCAGCGTGTCGGCCACTTCGGTGATCAGGTCGTGGCAGGGTACGGGCTCGATCGACAGCGTCAGCTTGCCCGCTTCAATCTTGGCCACGTCGAGGATATCGTTGATCAGCGACAGCAGATGGCGCGCACTGGCGCGGATGGTGGTCAGCTGCTTGTCCTGGTCGGCCGTCAGCGGCCCTGGCAGCTTCATCAGCAGCGCACCGGTAAAGCCGATGATGGCGTTCAGCGGGGTGCGCAGCTCGTGCGACATATTGGCGATAAAGTCCGACTTCATGCGGCTCGCCTCGGCCAGCTCCAGGTTCTTCAGGGCGATTTCGCGGTTGGTCGTTTCCAGCTCGGCCGCGTGGTGGGCCAGGCGCATGTTCAGCTCGATCACCTGGCGTTCGCGCGCCTGCAGCTCGCCATTGACCTGCACTGCCTGCTCATAGGTCGAGATCAACAGGTCGAGGATCTGCTGGCGTTCGGCATTGATGAAGTGCTTCTGGTCGCCCAGGTACAGCGCGATGCCGATTTCGACATTCTGGTTCTTGCGCAGCTTCTGGTTCATCAGCATGTGGCTGATGCGGTTGAGCAGATAGTCTTCCGCGTATGGCTTGCGGATGAAATTGTCGGCGCCGCACTCGATGCCGCGAATGATGTCCTTCGGGTCGTTGAGCGAGGTGACCAGGATTACCGGGATATCGCGCAGGGCCGGATCGGCCTTGATGGCGCGGCACAGGTCGTAACCATTCATTTCCGGCATGACGATATCGGACAGCACCAGGTGTGGCTTGCGTTCGCGGATGGCGGCCAGGGCCAGCTGGCCGTTGGCGACCACGTGCGCGTTGTAGTGCAGTGACTGGATCAGGCGGCGCAGGCGCTCGGCCTGGGTCGGGCTGTCTTCGACGATCAGGATTTCGATTTCGTCGGGTTGGATCTGGTTATTGGAGTCCACGGACCTCTCCTCGCTTCATGGTATTTGAACGCCAGGCGCGGTCGGCACCCAGTATAGATATCCTGTGACTATATCGGATTTAGACCTTCAGAAGTAACTTCGAAGTAACTTCAAAGTAACTATTTCGGTCGTCCGCGCGGGCCGTGACACGGTGTCAGTTTTCGCCCTGGAATTGGCGGGCGCGGTAGGTCAGCACCAGCGTGTCGCGATGGCCGGCCGGGCCGATGGGCTGGATCGGCGTCGATTCGTGGATCACTGCAGCATCGTCGAGCAGCAGCAGCGACCACGGCTCGGTCAGGGTGAAACGCTTGCCGTTGGGACCAATCGCTTCGAAGATGCGCGTCTCGCCGCCCTTGATCGACTCGCGTTTGATCAGCAGCACGGCGACGAAATCGACGCCGTCGCGGTGCGCGCCTTCCGGCGTGGGGCGGCCGATGCCGTCGGTGGTATCGATGCGGAACTGGTGCGCTTCGATAAACCACGGTTGCACCCCCTTCACTTGCGAGCAGATGTCGCCCAGCGCCACGATCAGCTGGCGCCACGCCGCTTGCGTCGCAATCGCCACTTCGACCGGCTCGAACAGGCGGTGCATGCCGCCATGCAGGGCGTTGTATTCGACCGGCTGCCAGTGCGCGCGGTGTGGCGTTGGTGTCAGCGCATCACCGTCCTGCACGAAGCAGGAATGGCGCCGGCGGCGGTAGCGTCCGCCATCTTTCAGGTAGTTGTCGAGTGCGAGATCATCCCAGCTCGGTTCCAGCGCGCGCAGCTCAGGCAGGGTACAGCCGGCCAGGGCCGCCACGTCCTGCGGGCGCAGCACGGCGTAGCCATCGTTGCGCAGGGCGCTGACAAGGTGGGACGGGTCGTTGAAGATTGGTGCGGCAGTGCTCATGTCGGTGCCGGCCGTAAGTGCGGCCGCTATCAGGTTGTCCAGGCAGGCATTCTAATACCTGGATGACAATCGTGTGACGAGGTGGTGGGTTTTCTTGATGTTGAGGTGTTTGGCTGGCGGTATTTTCACCCCAGAGCAAGATCTGGGGTCAGACCCCCGCGAGCGTTAGCGCAAGCCTTTGAGCTAGCGGCCTTGAGGGTCTGACCCCGGCATTTTGACGTTGGGGTACAAAGTTACTTCACCGGCAATTCGACGTTTTTCTGGTCAAAGAACAGCGTCTGGATCTTCTCGCCATCCTGCACATTGAGGGTATTGCGCTGGCTGGGCAAAAAATCGGTCAGCAACTGGTTGTGGATGCGCGCGCCGCTCGCCAGGCGGGTGCGGGGGATTTCCTGGAAGATCACCACATTGTCGGCATTGACCTTGATGCCGACCCAGTCCAGGTGCAGGCGCTTGCCATTTGCACCAAGGATATAAAATTGCTTTTCCACGTAGCGGCGCAGCGCGGCCTCGCTGTCTTTCTGGCCCAGGTCGAACTGGCGCTGGTAGACCTGGGTCAGCAGCGCCTCGACGTCGTGACCGGTGTAGGTATGGACGATTTCCGTGCTGCCGCTGGCCGGGTTGTAGCTGATGTCGGCGATGCCCATATGGTAGTTATGGGCGCCGGCCCCGCCGCTGGCAAGGGCCAGGCTCAAGGCCAGCAGGGTAGCCCTGATCACGACTCGTCCTCCTTGTCGCCCGCTGCGCCCCTGGTTTTCAATGGCGTATTAAAGTCGCGCATCAGGTTGTCCTTTGGCGACTTCTCGCTCTTGAACAGTTCCAGGCGCGACTGTGCCAGCTTGCGCGGCCAGCTGTTGTTGCTGGTGTCGATATCGGCCGTTTCCCAGTAGGGGTCCTGCACCAGGCCGACCATGGGTTCGTCCGTGATGACGACCTTGGTGATCTTCTTCGGCGAGTAGCGCCATACTTCGGCCGGCACGCGCTCGATGTATTTCTTGCCGCTTTTCAGTTCGATCTCGAGGATCAAAGGCATCACCATGCCGCCCAGGTTCGACAGGTCGACCAGGTACAAATGCTTGCCCTGATTTAGCAGCTCCTTTTCCCACGGTTCCAGGCCGGCGATCGCTTCGGCGTAGGCGTTGCGGTCCTTGTTGGTGACGGTGTAGTCGTCGTGCTGGTTATAGAAATCCTTCAGCTCCGGGTGCGCGTCGACCCGGCGTGCCATGCCCTTGTTGGCACGATCGGTGACTGATTCCGGCTGGGCCGCCTTCTGCGCTTTCTTCCAGGCTTTTTCCGTTTCCGGGTTTTTGCTGCTCACGCCATATTCGCTGATGCCGTCGATGCTGATATCGACTGCGTCGGTGGTGTAGAACCAGCCGCGCCAGAACCAGTCCAGGTCGGTACCGGAGGCGTCTTCCATGGTACGGAAAAAGTCGGCCGGCGTGGGGCGCTTGAACTTCCAGCGCTGCGCATATTCCTTGAAGGCGTAGTCGAACAGTTCACGGCCAAGGATGGTTTCGCGCAGGATGTTCAGGCCGGCCGCCGGCTTGGCGTAGGCGTTGTTGCCGAACTGCAGCAAGGACTCGGAATTGGTCATGATCGGCACCTGGTCGCGGCTACGCATGTAGTCGACGATCTCGCGCGGCTCGCCACGCGAGGCCGGGTAGTGCTCTTCCCATGCCTGCTGCGCCAGGTACTGCACGAAGGTGTTCAGGCCTTCGTCCATCCAGGTCCACTGGCGCTCGTCCGAGTTGATGATCATCGGGTAGTAGTTGTGGCCCACTTCATGGATGATCACGCCGATCAGGCCATATTTGGTGCGCTTCGAATAGGTCAGCTCACCGGTCTTCTTGTCCTTGACGGGGCGCGGGCCATTGAAAGAGATCATCGGGTATTCCATGCCGCCCACCGGGCCGTTGACGGAAATGGCGGTCGGGTACGGGTAGGCTATGCTGTACTTGTTGTACTGTTCGATGGTGTGGACGATGGCTTGCGTGCTGTATTTTTCCCACAGCGGATTGCCTTCCTTCGGATAGTAGGACATGGCCATCAGGTCGCTGCCGCCCTTCTTGTAGCCCTGTGCATCCCAGATGAACTTGCGGCTCGACGCCCAGGCAAAGTCGCGCACGTTGGCGGCCTTGAAGTGCCAGGTCTTCTGCGTGCGGCTGACCGACTTTTCGGCCGCTTCGGCTTCCTTCTGCGTGACGATGATGACCGGCTTGTCGCTGCTGCGGGCTTTTCCCAGCCGCTCGCGCTGGGCCGGCGTGAGGACGTCCTGCGGGTTTTGCAGCTCGCCCGTGGCAGCCACCACATGGTCGGCCGGCACCGTCAGCTGCACGTCGTAGTCGCCAAATTCCAGCGTGAATTCGCCCGAGCCCAGGAACTGCTTGTGCTGCCAGCCGGCCGCATCGTAATAAGCGGCCATACGCGGGAACCACTGCGCCACTTCGAACAGGGCGTTCTTGTCTTCGGCAAAATACTCGTAGCCGGCGCGCCCGCCCAGCACCTTCTGCTCGTTGATGCGGTAGTCCCAGTCGATCTGGAACACAAAATCCTGGCCCGGTTTCAAGGGCTGCGGCAGGTCGATGCGCATCATGGTGCGGTTGATGACATGCTTCAAAGGCTGGCCGTCGGCGCCTTTCAACGCGCGGATATTGAAACCGCCCTGGAAGTCGCCGCGCGCCAGGATGCCGCGCAGGCCTTCGAATTTCATGGTGTCTTCGCCGGCCGTCTTGGCCCAGGCCTGGCGCGAGGGCGCGGTGGTCATGCGGCGCGCGTCGGAGTCCGGCTTGTAGATATTCTGGTCCAGCTGCACCCACAGGTAACCCAGGGTATCTGGCGACTTGTTATGGTAGGTGACGGTGCCGCTGCCGGTAATTTCGTGTTTCGCTTCGTCGAGCGTGGCGCGTATCGTGTAGTCGGCGCGCTGCTGCCAGTAGGCGTGGCCGGGTGCGCCGGAGGCGGTGCGGTAGGTGTTCGGGGTGGGCAGCAATTCTTCCAGCTGGCGGAATTTGTCGTCGAAGGGTTCGGCGGCAAAGGCGGAAACGGTAAAGCAAAGAGCCATGCAGGCCGCAGAGCCGGAAAGAATGCGCATGTTCACCCTGATATTGTTGTAAAGAAATAGTGCAGACTATTCTAAACGCAGGGCAGGGTCTGCCTTGTATCGATTTGTAATAAAAAAAGGTGAATTTCAAGCCTGCTTTTGCCAGGCGCCGTATTCGCCTGGTTTGACCATATTTCGGTCGGTGAAACTGGCCGTTTACTCACTTTTCATCAGGCTGGCACGTAGCTGGTCGAGCTGTTGTTTCATATCTACAACCTGCGCCACGCTGCACTGGCTGGCCGTCAAAATCGCTTCCGGCAACAGCGCCGCCTGTTCGCGCAGCGCGCTACCTGATTCCGTCAACGTGATAATGACTTGCCGCTCGTCGCTGGCGGCGCGCGCGCGGTTCAACAGGCCCGCCTGCTCCATGCGCTTGAGCAGGGGCGTGAGGGTGGCCGAGTCGAGGAACAGGCGCTCGCCCACCTCGGACACGCTCAAGCTATCGCGTTCCCACAACACCATCATCACCAGGTATTGCGAGTACGTCAGGCCCAGCTTGCGCAAGAGCTTGCGGTACAGCTTGTTCATCGCCAGCGAAGTCGAGTACAGCGCAAAGCACAGCTGGCTGTCCAGGCGCGGCACCTGGTGCAGGGGATTGGGTGAAGTATTTTCCATCTGCACAGTATATATAGTGCGCGATATACTTACAAGCGACTTGCAAGGGACTCCAGTGCCGTCAACGCTTGTGCATCGAGCTTGAGCGCGCCAGCAGCCACGTTTTCGCGCAGATGCGCCACCGACGAAGTACCCGGGATCACCAGCATGTTCGGCGAGCGCTGCAGCAGCCAGGCCAGCGCCACCTGCATCGGTGTCGCCTGCAGGCTGGCCGCCACCTGGCTCAAGGTATCGGACTGCAACGGCGAAAAACCACCGAGCGGGAAGAAAGGCACATAGGCGATGCCTTGCGCGGCCAGGGCGTCGAGCAGCGCATCGTCGACCCGGTGCGCCAGGTTGTAGTGATTCTGCACGCACACTATCGGCGTGATGGCCTGCGCTTCGGCCACCTGCGCCGCATCGACATTGGACAGGCCGATATGGCGCACCAGCCCTTCCTGCTGCAGTTGCACCAGCGTTGCCAGCGGCTCGGCCAGCGAGGAGCCGTTGGCGCCGTCCAGCCCTGGCGCGCGCAGGTTGACCACGTCGAGCACATCGAGGCCCAGGTTGCGCAGGTTGTCGTGCACGGCGTTGCGCAGTTGTTGGGGTGAAGCAGCCGGCAGCCAGGACTGGTCGGCGCCACGTACAAAGCCTATCTTGGTGACGATGGTCAAGCCGTCGCGGTAGGGGTGCAGCGCTTCACGGATGATCTGGTTGGTGATATGCGGGCCATAAAAATCCGAGGTGTCGATATGGTTGATGCCCAGCTCGATGGCCTCGCGCAGCACGGCCAAGGCAGCAGCGCGGTCTTTTGGCGGCCCCCACACGTGCGGGCCAGCCAGCTGCATGGCGCCGTAGCCGATGCGGTTGAAAACGAGGCTGCTACCGGCGGGTGTGAACTGCTGCTGGCTTGGGGTATGGGTGGTCATGGCTGCTCCTGAGGGGACGATGAAATAAGGAACAGCCATGGTAGCGCCGATGACGCTGTGTGATAATCGGGGCAGTCGCGCACAGGCTGTGCGCATTTGCGCACAATCACCATGCATCCATCGAGTCCTTCCATGGCCGACCTGGCCACTTTCGCCCTGGTCGCCCAGCACCAGGGTTTTCGCCAGGCCGCGCGCCTGTCCGGCCAGTCGGCGTCGGCGATGAGCGAGGCCGTGCGCCGCCTGGAGCAGCAACTGGGCATCCGCCTGCTGCTGCGCACCACGCGCAGCGTGACGCCGACCGAAGCTGGCGCGCTGCTGCTGTCGCGCTTGCGGCCCGCCTTGAGCGAGGTGGCCGGCGCGCTCGATATACTGAACGATTTGCGCGACAGCCCGCGCGGCAGCCTGCGCCTGAACGTGCCGGTCAACGCGGCGCGCTTGTTCCTGCAGCCGATGGTTGACCAGTTCCTGCACGCCTATCCGCACATCGTGGTCGAACTGGTGGTCGATAACAATTTTGTCGATATCGTTGCCAGTGGTTGCGACGCCGGCATCCGCTACGGCGAGCGGCTGGAACAGGACATGATCGCCATCCCGATTGGCCCGCGCACGCAGCGTTTTTTGGTGGCCGGTGCGCCGTCCTACCTGGCGCGGCGCGGCGTGCCCGCGCATCCGCGCGAACTGCTGCAACATGCCTGCCTGCTGGGGAAATTCCTCAGCGGCGCGATTCCACCGTGGGAGTTCGAACGCGACGGGCAGGCCATCAATGTGGCGCCCGGCGGCCCCTTGATCGTCACGCCGACGGCCGCCGATATGGCGGTCAGCATGGCCGTCGCCGGCCATGGCCTGGTGTATCTGTTTGAAGAATGGCTGCAGCCGTATATCGCTGCAGGCCAGCTGCAGCCGGTGTTGCAGGATTGGGTGAAGCCGTTCCCCGGGCCGTTTTTATACTACCCGGGCCGGCGCCATTTGCCGGCGCCGCTGCGCGCGTTTATCGATTTCGTGCAGGCCAATTTTGCTCAATCGGCGTAGCGCTGGCGTAGAAAATTCAACATGGCGACGTTCTGTTCCCACGCGTCAGCCACTGGCTGCTGCGTGTAAGGCAGGGTTTGCAGGTACGGCGCGGGGCCGAATTCAGGCGTGATCGTCAGCAGTTCGGCGCCGGCTGCGCGGCGCAGTTCCACCACTGTATCCCACCATGCCAGGTGGGCGGCCAGCGCCTCCTGCGCTTCCGGTGCGCGGAAGTGCGCCACTTGCGGCCCTTGCGCATGGCCGACGCGCGCATGGATATGGCGCACATGGGGCAGCGTGCGGGCCAGGGTGTGCGGCTGGTCCATCAGCAAGGATTCGCAGGCGCAGCACCAGTGCGACAGGTCGGCCGTCAGCGGCAGATCCGGAAACTGTTCAAGGTAGGGCATCAGCAGCATCGGGTGGCCGCTGAAACGGCTGCGGTGGATTTCATGCACGATGGGCACGCCATGCCTGGCCGAGATTTCCATGGCAAGTGCTATCAGCTCCGCGTTTTGCGCGCCGCTGTAGTAATCCTTGCCCGTATGCGTGTTGACCAGCACGGGGCGCGCCAGGCAGGCGTTCTCCAGCAGTTCGGCCATGGCGGCGCGGTGCTGCGCAAAATCGCTGTGAAACACGGTTTCCCACTGCGCGGCGATCAGGGCCAGGCCCGCGTCGGCAATCCGGCCGGTCCATTCCTCGCGCAGGGCCGCATCGAGGGGCAGCGACATTTCGATGCCGTCGAAACCGGCTTCCAGCACCTTGTCGATAAAGACTGCAGCGGGCAGTGCGTTATTGCCCCACTGCGGCGCAAAAATCTGTATTTGCATCAGACAAAACCTCGCACCGGCAACGAGGCGTCGCGCTGTATCCAGTTGTGCTTTGCATACTCGGTCTGGCCGTCGGTGGCGTGCAGGGTGTAGGCGTGGCGCGAGACGGGCGAGCGGTTCGGCGCGCTGTAGTGCGGCAGCAGGCCGTGAAAGCAGACCAGGGCGCCCGCTTTCACTTCCAGTGGCACGGCGGTGCTGTCGTCCGGCCAGGGTGTCGCATCGAGTTTTTCCACGCGCACCTGGTCGCCGTTGCGGATAAAGCGTTCGCGCAGCGGGCTGCGGTGGCCACCCGGTTCGGCCCACAGGCAGCCGTTTTCCAGGGTCGCGTCTTCCAGCGCGAACCAGAAGGTGGTCACGCTGATCGGCGTGGTCTCGAAATAGGTGGCGTCCTGGTGCCAGCGCACTTCGCCGCCGATGCCGGGCTGCTTGAAGATATACATCGACTGCCATACCTGGGCATCGGCGAGGCCCAGGTCGCGCGCCACTTGCGCCAGTTTCGGGTCGGTGGAAAAAGCGCGGAACACGGGGTCCAGGTCATGCATGGCGTGGCCGATCTTGTTGATCGACAGCGACTTGGCCTGCTTCAGCTGACCGTCCGGGCCGAACGCTTCTTCTTCAAAAAAGCAGCGGATGGTGTTGTCGGAGGCGAGAAAATAATCATTGGTGTTTTTCGCCTGGTCGCGCGTGGTGAAGATCGACTGGCTGACGGCAGGGTCAAATTCGTTGACAATCTGCTCTGCGCGCGCACGCAGGGCGGCGATTTCCTCCGGGCTTTTGAAACCGGGCAGCACCAGGTAGCCGTCGCGCTGGTATTGTTCTTGTTGTTGAATGGTCAGCATGGCGGCGGCTCCGGAAGGTGATGGAAGCGGCCATTGTAGGTTGTGCGAGGGTGGCAGGCAATCAGTGAGCGGTTGACAGATTGTCGCCAAAACGCAGACAATCTTTGACATGGATCAACTACAAGCGATGGAAATTTTCGTGGAGGTGGCGCAGCAGCGCAGCTTCACCGTGGCCGGCCAGCGCCTAGGCCTGTCACGCGCCATGGTCAGCAAGACCATCATGCAGCTGGAAGAAAAGCTCAACGCCCGCCTGCTGCACCGCTCGACGCGCGAGGTGAGCCTGACGGACGCTGGCCGCGCCTACCTGGCGCCGTGCATGACCACCATCAGCCAGGCGCAGGAAGCGGCCCGCTGCGTCGCCCACGTGGTGCAGGCAGGTGCGGCGCTGGCCGGGCCGCTGCGTATCCAGGCGCCGTCCAGTTTTGGCAGCGCCTGGCTGGCCGACGCCGTCGCCCGTTTCAGCCTGCTGCACCCGCAACTGCGGGCCGAACTGTTTGTCGACGACGCCTTGCTCGATCCGATACGCCATGGTTTTGACCTGACCATCCGCGTTGGCGGCATTCCCGACAGCAGCGCGCTGGCCATGCGCCCGCTGGCGCCGTGCCGCGCCGTGCTGTGCGCCAGCCCGGCCTACCTGGCACAGTGGGGCGTGCCGCAGACGCCGCAGGATTTGCTGCAGCACCACTGCCTGCATTTCAGCCACCTGACCGATGGCACCAACTGGCATTTTCAACGGGGGCAGGGCGCGAACCTGGAAGAAACCAGCGTGCGCGTGCAGGCCGGTTTTACGGCCAATAACGGCCTGGTGCTGCAGCAGGCCGCAAAGCAGGGCCTGGGCATCGTCTACAGCACCACCTTCCTGGCCTGGCGGGCCTTGCTCGATGGCAGCCTGGTGCCGGTGCTGGCCGGCTGGGCACTGCCCCTGAACTACCTCAGTGCACTGTATCCGGCCAGCCGGCAACTGTCGCCCAAGGTGCGCGCGCTGATCGATTTCCTGGTGCTGGAGTACCAGCCGGCGCCGCTATGGGATCGCGAACTGGCGGCGGCCGGAATTTTGTAGCGGGTATTCGCGCCATCAGACTTGCCAGGCGCCGTCCGCGTAGACACGCTCGTCGTCGAGGTAGACCGCTTCGGTGACGGCAAAGATGTCGACATGGTAGCGCGCGTCCTTGCGCTTGAATTGCGGCTTGGTGTAGACGCCATGCTTGGCGCCCAGCGACAGGTGGATGCCGCACATGCGTTCGTAGGTGCCGATATCGTTGACCAGCTGCTCGCGCGTAAAAGCGCGGTTCATGCCGAAGCCCAGTTCGCGTACCCAGACCTCGCCTTCGTGGGCGCGGATTATTTCCAGCATCTCGAGGAACTCGGGCGTGGCGTTCTCGGTGCCGGCCACGCGGCCCTTTTCGACGATCAGGGTGATTGGCGTGTCGGGGCGATTGACCATGAATCTGGTGTCGCCAAACACGAAAATGCGCACGCGGCCGTTGACGGCTTCCAGATCTTGCGCCTCGGTAAATACTTCGCCGAGCGGAAACTGGCCGCCGATATTGTTCATGCCGCTGTAGTCACCGATATTGAGCTTGGCCGATTCGAATGGCGAGGCGAACACCAGTTGCTCGCCGCCGCTGTCGACCATGCCGTGGCGGGCACGGTCAATGCGCTGTTTTAATGCGTGGCCGACGCCGCGGTAGTAGGCGGGGTCGTAAGCCAGCGAGGCGATATAGTGCAAGCCTTGCACACCGGGCATGCGCGACAGGTGCACGTGCTCGATCACTTTCAGGCCGCGCTTGAACAGTTCGATGCGGATGCGGAACGCTTCCAGGCGGAAACTGGTCGACTGTATCAGCACTACCAGGCTACCAGCGGGCAGCGTGGCAAACGCGGCCAGCACGGCTTCGGGCGTGACTTCGTCGAAATCGATCAGGGCCGCGTCCGGCAGGGCTTGCCGGTAGGCATCGGTCAGCACCAGATTGAGCCAGCTGCGCTTGTCGCAGACCAGCAGCGCCGGTTCGTCGGCACGGTGGCAGATGGCCATGGCCAGCAGGTCAGCCACGTTTTGCGCGGCCACTTCGGTGGCGGCGGCGCTGATGGCGTCTAGCCGGCTGGTGTCATTGTCTGGAGGCGTCATGGTGGGAAAGTCGAGGCAGATAGGCTGGAACTGCGCATTATAAGGCGCAGGCTGTCTGTATCGCCACCGGCCATCCGGCCCATGGCCGCCTGATTACCTTGTGTAGTGCTTAGTGGCAATGTATTATTTGTAAAACAGCCTGCCGCCGACGGTGGCAGTGCGATATCAACAGAGTAATGTTAAGAGTGCTGCGATGAGCTTGATTGGACAAGATATCCCGATGGAACGGCCCGATACCGATGGCCGCGCTGCCCTGCTGGTGCCCGTCACCGGCGTCAAGGAGGATGTCCTGATGACGATACGCAAGGGCGCCGCCATTGTCGGCTTCGCCAACCACGACCAGACCGTGACCGTCTATTTTGAAAGCAACCGCTTCGACGATCCCGTGCTGGCCAAGTGGGAACACAAGGCGCGAAAAGCTTACGACCGCCTGGTCGAGAACGCACCCACGGTATCGAAACTGACCACCAGCCAGACCAACTTCGAGCAGATCGGCTATATCAACGGCAAGGGCATCACCATCCGCCGCATGGACAGCCTGAAACGCTGGCTCGAATATTCCGATGCGATGGCGTCTTGCCCCGAGACCGAGATCGTGCCACGTACTGTCATCGCAAAAGTCGACGTCGTCAAAGCGTAACATTACCCCAACATCGAACAGTTCATCACGACCACCCATCCTCGCCCGCGCCTTCAGCCGCAGGCACCAGCACGTCCATGCTCCCGGCCAAATGCCGCTGTAGGGTAATATTGCAAGGGAGCGCAGCCGGGATACTGGCGACAGTATTGGCCGCAGCGTTCGCCACGATGGATGTCTGAAAAGGTAGTAACGTGCTTGAACCCGTAAATGATCGTTGTATCAATGCCGCTTGCGGCAAGGAACTGCCGCTGCGCGTGGCATATTGCCCGTTTTGCGGCAATTCCCAGACGGCTATGCCTTCACCCGTGATAGCTGCAGTGCCCGCTGCGCCGGCCGTGATGCCGCCGCCAGTACCGCCGCAGTGGCGGCCCATGCCGCCCGCCGCCGTCACGCCGCCCGCCGTCGCCGAGCCGGTATTGGCGCCCGAACCCGCCGCGCCGCCGCCGGTCACGCCGCTCAAGCCTGCCCCGCCCAAACCTGCCATGGCCCGCTCCGTGCCACCGCCACGCGCGCCCGTGCGCCTGCGCACCTGGCTGCTGGCTGTGGCTGCCCTGGTCGGTATCTGGTTCGTCAACAAGCCCGACGACAAGCCGGCCAGCGTGGCCGAACAGGTACAGGCGGCCACCGTACTGGCCCGGCAGTGCGACCTGGACGGTGCGCGCAGCGCCCTGGCCGTGCTGAAAAGCGCCAAGGCACCGGCCGCGCAACTGAAACGCTTGCAGGCCAGCATTACCAGTGCAGCTGCCACCTGCGACAAGCGGGACAAGCGCGCCCAAGCCTGGGAGAAAGTGGTGCTGGCAACCGGCCAGGCCTTCGATGCCGGCAAGCCCGAGCAGGCCGCCACGCGGCTGGCGGCGTATGTGAAACGCTGGGGCGAGGATGCCGACACGATTGAACTTGACGCCCGCATCAAGGTGGCCCTGGCCAGCCGCGAACTCGACACGGCCGACGCTTGCCTCGCCAGGCGCGACCATGCCTGCATGGAAAAGAGCCTGCTGGCGGCCGAACGCTATAAACGGCCTGAACTGGTGGCGCGCACCAAGGCCATGCGCGCCTCGCTGTCGCAGCTGCTGGAGCGCTCCCTGCTGAACGGCGAAACGCCGCCTTGAAAGCGCTGAAACCATTGCTTACAACTGCACGTCAAAAGCCGATGCTTATGTGCGTTGGCGTACGCTGGGAAGAAATTTCCCAGTGTATATTGCAGGCTGATTTGTTGATTTTGATAATAATGAAAGGGAATATCATGAAAGCAACCAAACACCTGATGACGATGTGCGCCGCCGGCATGATGGTCGTGGCGCTGGCCGCTTGCCAGAAGAAAGATGACATGTCGACCAAGGGCCCAGCCGAGACGGCTGGTGCGCAAATCGATGCCACCGCCGCCAAGGCCGAAGCCGATATCAAGGCCGCTGCCGCCAGCGCCGACGCCAAGATGAGCCAGGCCGCTGCGGACACCAACGCCAAGATGGACCAGGTTGGCGCCGACGCCAGCGCGAAAATGAATGAAGCGGCAGATGCGGTCGGCAAGAAAGTCGAACGTGCGGGCGAAAAAATGCAAGAGTCCGCCAAAAAATAAGCTTTTGCATGATGGCCGGCACGCCCGGCCATCGTCAATGCAATCAGGCAGCCGCGCGCGGCTGCCCGTTCTGCGGTCCCAGCACCACATTCAAGTCGACAACACCGTTGCGCCACGCGCGCTCCAGGTCTTGCTCCACCATTTCCAGCGTCGTGTCTTCCATCTGCTGAAAACCCCGTACGCCATATGCGCGGTTGCGTCCGTGCGACTTGGCCAGGTACAGCGCCATGTCGACCAGATTGACGCTGCGCTCCCAGGCCAGCGGCTGCCCCAGCGGCGCCAGGGGGTAGGGCGCAAAGCCGATCGAGACGTGTATGTTGATGGCCTTGCCCTGATACACCACGCCTTGCGCCGCGATGCCGTCCAGCACTCTTGCCGCGATATGGTCCAGGCTACCGCGCGTGACGGACGGCAGGAAGGCGAGGAACTCTTCGCCGCCCCAGCGCACGATCATGTCCGTTTCGCGCAGCACCTCATGCAGGGTGTCGGCGATGGTGGTGAGCACCAGGTCGCCGGCCGCATGGCCGTGCTGATCATTGATCTGCTTGAAATGGTCGACATCGAGCAGGAACAGGGCGCCCACCAGGTCGCTGTCCTTCTGCACGCCAGGCGCTGGCGGTGCACCCGCGTAGCGGCGCATGAAGTCCTGGAAATGGCGGCGGTTATACAGGGCTGTGAGCGGATCGCGCGAACTCTGGTGCGCCAGTTCCTGATTCTTTTCCTTCAGCTGCACGTTGGCGTGGCGCACTTTGCGGTACAGCAGTCCGACGATGACGGCTGCCAGCGCCGTGACCAGCGCCAGCAGCCACCAGACGCGCTGCTGCAGGCGGCGGTTGTCCAGTTCGGCGCTCTTGACCTGGTTTTCCCGGCTCAGCAGTTCGATCTGGCGCTGCTTTTTTTCTGCCTCGTATTTTTCCTGCAGCTCATAGACGGCTTTTTGCCGCTGTTTTTCAAATAGCTGGTTGGAAATCTTGCGTTCGCGATGATAGGCCGTCACGGCGCCCTTCATGTCGCCGGCCTTTTCCAGCGCCATGCCGTATTCCAGCAGCACCGCTTGCAGGTCGGGCTTGTTGTCCATCAGATCGTAATAGGCCAGCCCCGCTTCCACGCTGCGCTTGCCTTCCTCGTGGCGGCCCAGGCCGATCAGGGCCTGGCCGATATTGAGGCGCGCCGTCGCCTGCACATCGTCATTGCGCACCAGGCGCGCCGCCGCGATGGCCTGGTTGGCGTAGCTCAGTGCGCGATGGAAATCGCCCTGCTTCAAATAGCTGTCCGACAAGTTGACGAGGGTGCTCGCCACCATGGTCTTGGCGCCCAGCTGGCGCTCCAGGGCCAGTGCTTCGAGCAGGGCGCGCTGGCCGCGCTGCGGCTGGCTGGCGTCCAGCGCCAGGCCGTATTCGGTATTTTTTGCCTGTGCCAGGCGGCCCGGCGATTCCAGCTTGCCGGCCACCACCAGCAATTCGTCGAGCACCTTGAAACCCTTGTCATAGTCGCGCATCTGCGTGTACAGCAAGGTCAAGGCATTCAAGGCAGCGGCCAGGCTGGCCGGCGAGTCGCTCAGGCGCGCCAGGTCGACCGCCGTTTGCAGCTTGGCCAGCGCGGCAGGAAAGTTGCCCTCCTCGGCCCACGACTGGCCGGCGCTGATGGTGGCCTGCACGCGCACGGGCAGGTCGTCGGTACGGTTGGCGGTGGCTTCCGCCTCGTATGCCAACAAATGGGAGGTGCGCTGCTCGCTCAGGGCGAAACTGATATACGCCTTGCTGAGCAGGGCCTTGGCCAGTGCCACGTCATTCTTGTATTTGCCTGCTTCAAGAATCAGGTCGTCGGTCAGTTGCAGGGCAATATCGTTCTGCCCCAGCCGCATATGGGCGTTGCTCAGCTGGGTAATGAATTCGGCGCGCAGCGGCAGCGGGGCCTGCAGCGCCTCGGCTTCGATCTCTTTCAGTTGCTGCAGGGCGCGTTCCGGCACGAAACGGCCGTCCTCGCGCAAGGCGTCGAGCCGCTGCTGCAACTGCGGGCTGGCGCCGGCCAGCACGGGCAGCAGACAGCCCAGCGCCAGCAGACCCTGTGCTGCGCGCCGGCCCGCCTGCCGTGCTATCCACCCGAAATTGCCTGCCAATGCCCGCTCCCGACTTGCCTCTTGTTTACAAGCAATTATATTATGTTGCAATCAAGAAATTTCGAGCGCGCGCTATATTTTCAGCAAAGTGCACACTTTATTGTGCCAGTTGTTGCAGCAGATAAAGACGCTGGTACAAGCCGCCGTCAACCTGCATCAGCTGTTCGTGCGGTCCCGCTTCGGTGATGCGGCCGTGGTTCAGCACGATGATGGTGTCGGCCTCGCGGATGGTCGACAGGCGGTGCGCAATCGCAATGATGGTGACCTTGCCGCGCAATTCGTTCAGCGCCAGCTGCACGATCTGCTCGGTCTGGCTGTCGATGCGCGAGGTGGCCTCATCGAGCAGCAGGATGCGCGGCTGGCCAGCCAGCGCACGGGCAATCGCAATCAGCTGCTTCTGGCCCGACGACAAGCGCGAGCCGCCTTCTCCCAGCGGCGTGTCGTAGCCGTGTTCGAGCGCCGCGATAAAGTCGTGCGCATGGGCCGCACGCGCCGCCTGCTCGATCTGCGCCTGGCTGTAGCCACGGCCCATGTCGATGTTTTCGCGCGCCGACGCCGCCAGCAGGAATGGGTCTTGCGGCACCAGCCCCACATCGGCGCGGAAGCGCTCGTTGGCTATGCTGTCGAGTGCCATGCCGTTGATGGCGATGCGGCCTTGCGCCACCGGGTAAAAGCGCAGCAGCAGGGACAGCAGGGTGGATTTGCCGCTGCCCGTATGGCCGACGATGCCGAAGAAGGCACCTTGCGGAATGGTCAATGACAGGTCGTGCAGCACCGGCTGGTTTTCCACGTAGGCAAATGTCAGGTGCGAGATATCGACGGCAGGCGTGCCGGCTGCGATGGCGCCTTCGGCTGCGCTGGCGGCCTTGCCAGGCGCATGTTCCAGCGCCTGGTGTTCATCGAGCAGTGCCGAGACACGGGCGGTGGCCACCACCGACTGCTGCAGCTGGCTGAACTGCATGGTGATCTGGATCAGCGGCTCGATCACGCGTGCGATATAGCTGATGAACGCATACAGCACGCCCACTTCGACAGCGCCCATTTCGCGCTGGCCGAAGCTGAAGATGACCACCGCCAGCAGCACGATATTGAGCATGTCGAGCGCGGGGCGCAGCAGCCAGGCGTTGGCGCGCAGTTCGTGCATGCGCGCCGCGTAATGATCCTGGTTGATGCCGGTAAAACGCTGGCCGAAGCGGCGCTCGGCATTGTTCGCCTGCAGCACGCTCATGCCGCCTATCGATTCGGCGATCTGGCCATTGATCTCGCTGCGCAGGGCGCGCGCGCGGGTCACCGCCGGCGCGCTCCAGCGCTGGTACAGGAAGACGATCACCAGCACCGCCGGCAGCAGCGCCAGCACGATCAGCATCAACCGCCAGTCGAGAAAAGCCATCGCAGCCATGGTGCCGATCAGGACGATAGAGCTGTCGAGGATCACGAACAGCACCTGTACGTACAGTGACTTGACCGCTTCGGTGTCGTTGGTCACCCGGCTGACCAGCTGGCCCGTGATGGCGCGGTCAAAAAAAGCCATCGGCAGGCGCAGGACGTGCTGGTAGACGGTTTCGCGCAGGCGCTGCACCGAGCGCATCGCCAGGCCCGATAGCCGCACCAGCTGCAGATAGCGCAGGCCGGAAGCGATCCAGCCCGTCAGCAGACAGCCGCCCAGCAGCAGCGACATGCGGGTCCAGTCCAGGTTGCGTGGCAGCAGGTGCTGGTCGATCAGGGCCTTGCCCAGGATCGGACCCGTCACTTCCAGTGCGGCGGCGATGATCAGCCAGAATGTCGCCCAGTACAGATGGCGCAGGTCGGGCGCGGCGGCGCGGCGCAGCAGGCCGATCGCCTGCATCGCCTGGCGGCGTACATTGTCTTGCGACGTGGCTTGCACGGTCTCAGTCGGCGTCAAGGCTGGCCTCCAGTTGTTGATAGCGCCACTGGCTGGCATACCAGCCATCGTGCTGCAGCAGTTGTTCGTGATTGCCCGCTTCCGTGATGCGGCCATCGCGCAGGACCAGGATCAGGTCGGCGTTGACGACCGCGCTCAGGCGGTGGCTGGCGATAATGGCGCTGCGCTCGGGGCGCGCGCGCCGCAGTGTTTCCAGGTGCTGCAGGATGCGCGTCTCGGTACCGGTGTCGACGGCGGACAGGGCATCATCCAATAACAGCAGGCCGTTGTCGGCCAGCAGCGCCCGGGCGATCGCCACGCGCTGGCGCTGGCCGCCCGACAAGGTGATGCCTTTTTCGCCGACATGGGTTTCATAGCCGTCGGGGAATTGCAGGATATCGGCGTGGATGTCGGCCAGTTCGGCCGCATGTTCCACTTCCTGGCGCGTGGCGCCAGGGCGGGCCAGCGCGATATTGTCAGCGATCGTCGCCGAAAACAGGAACGATTCCTGCGGCACCCAACTGATGGCCGCACGCAGTGCATGCAGGGTGTAGGCGGCCAGCGGCTGGCCGCTCCAGGTAGCCTGGCCGGTTTGCGGCGTGACCTGGCGCAGCAGCACACGCAGCAGGGTCGACTTGCCGCTGCCGGTAGGGCCCACCAGGCCCAGCGTCTGGCCCGGTTCCAGGCGCAGTGCGATGTCCGCCAGCGCGTGCGAGCTCTGGCCCGCATAGGCAAAGCTCACCTTGTCCAGCAGCAGCGGGCCCGGCGGCAGCGTGGTGATCGTGCCGTGGTCGTCGATGGCCAGCGGGGCGTCCAGCATCGGTTGCAAGCGCTGCCAGGCGGCGCGGCCACGTTCGATCAGGGACAGCACCCAGCCTGCGGCGAACATCGGCCAGATCAGCTGGCCCAGGTACATGGAAAAGCTGGTCAGCGCGCCGATGGTCAGTTGATCGTGCCACACCAGGTAGCCGCCCAGGCCCAGGGTCAGCGCGGTGGCGGTCGTCAGGGTCAGGCCGACGGCCGGCTCATACGCCGCTTCCCAGCGCTGCGCCGTCAGGCTGGCGTTGGCCGCATGGCCGGCAAGGGTGGAAAACTGCGCGCTGCTGCGTTGTTCCAGGCCCAGCGCGCGCAGGGTGCGCACGCCCGACACGGATTCCTGCACATGGTCGTTCAGCGCCGAAAAACGCTTCAGTGAGTCGGTCGAGGCCGTATGGATATGGCTGGAAATGCGCCAGAAGGCCAGCCCCATCAGCGGGAAGGGCAACAGGGCGATGCAGGCCAGGCGCCAGTCCACGCCCAGCAGCATGATGCCCAGCACCATCAGCAATGTCAATGTGCCGTCGAAGCCGGCCAGCATCGCTTCGCCGGCGGCCATTTCGATGGCGTCGATATCATTGGTGGCCAGCGCCATCAGGTCGCCCGTGCGCTGTCCCTGGTAGAACGCAGCACCCTGCTGCGACATGCGCGTGTAGAAACGCGTGCGCAGCATTACGCCCAGCTGGTAGGCGGCCTTGAACAGGGTGATGCGCCAGCCCACGCGCAGGAAATAGATGGCGACGCCGACCGCGAGCAGGGTCAGCAATTCCAGCCACAGCTGGGAGGTGCTCATGGTGCGGGCGGCCAGTGCGTCGATAATGGCGCCGATGCGGCGCGGTATCCAGACGGTCAATGTGGCCACGCCACTCAGCATGACGGCGGCGGCGGCGTAGGCCGGCCAATGCTGGCGCACGAAGCCGGCGATGAGCCTCGATAAACTCATGGTTACCTTTGCTTGGTTTGTTAGATGGGTGTCGCGGGGCGGACGGAAGAGGCGCGCGGACAAAAAGCACGCACAGGATACAACAAGGCGGGCAAACGCGCTGCGCACGAGTCTGGAAACACGGTGGAAAAAGCACGCAAAAAACGGGCCGTAGCCCGTCGTGGTGCCCCGGCGCCGCCCGGTGCCCGCTGTTACTTGCGCTTGCCCTTGGCGGCAGGCTTGGCGCTGTTGGTGCCCTGACCGCTGCTGGCCGGCTTGCTGGCCGCTGGTGCTGGCGCCGCTTTGGCCGTGGCTTTCACCGCGGCTGGCGGCGGCGCAATTGCCTCCGGCGCCGAGGCGGCGATCGGCAAGGTGGCGGCCAGCGGCAGCGGTGCAGGTGCGGCCGGCTCCGGTTCTGCGACCGGGGCCAGCACGGCGGCCGGGGCTGGCTCTGGCTCGACAGCAGCTGCAGTTGCAGGAGCAGGCGCCGCTGCCGGTACCTCGACAATCGCTTCCACATGTACCTGCACTGGCGCAGACGCTACCGTGCTGGCGCCATCGACTCTGGCCTTGGCCGCCTGCAGCAACTGCGCCTGGGTGTTTGAGGCGATGCCGAACAACTGGCGGCTGTAGGCCAGCACGCTTTCGATGGCGGGCTGGGCCTGGCTGCTGCTGTAGCTGAGCAATTCGCGCGCATCGTTGGCAGCCAGCAGGTGCTGCGCCGTGTCGGCGGTCTTGGCCATCGCGGCTTTGCTGGCATCGAGGTGGAGGGCAATGATTTTTTCGGCGCCGTCAAACACGGTATGACCGAAAGTACTGAACAGCTGCAACTGCGTTTCCCATTGCGATTTTGCCGCGCTGGATAATTGTTCTGGTAGCGGAAACATATTTACTCCTTGGTCCGGATTAAAATGCTGGCAAAACGCTGGCCACTTTCAGTCTGCGTTTTGTAGGTTTTTGATGATGCTCAAGCGTTGTATTTGCCTGTTTTGATGCAGTGCAATATGAATATTCTAGCGGTGATTCGAATTGGTTGAAAGCTATTTCGAACGGTGTGGCGGCCTTGCTGCATGCCAATTGATGGGCTTTTATGTTTTCCAGAGTGATTTGCGATTGCGCAAGATGCTTGTTTTATGTTTATGATTGTAAAGAGTTTCTACTTTATATTCGTGCGGTGCAACATTTTTTCACTTTCTTGCCAGGAATTCCATGGACCTCGTGATTCGCAACGCCAGCCTGCCCGATGGGCGCAAAGCCATCGATATCGCCATCGAACATGGCCGCATCGCTGCCGTCGGCCCCGCCTTGCCCGTCTTGGGTGGGCGCGAAATTGATGCGCAAGGCGACCTCGTCACGCCGCCGTTTGTCGATGCCCACTTCCATATGGACGCCACGCTCAGCTATGGCTTGCCGCGCGTCAATGCGTCCGGCACCTTGCTGGAAGGCATCGCGCTATGGGGTGAACTGAAGCCGGAGCTGACCCAGCAGGCGCTGGTCGAGCGCGCGCTGCAGTATTGCGACTGGGCCGTGGCGCGCGGCCTGCTGGCGATCCGTTCCCACGTCGATATCTGTGATCCACGCCTGCTGGCCGTCGAAGCGCTGCTCGACGTCAAGCGACAAGTGGCGCCGTATCTCGATTTGCAACTGGTGGCGTTTCCGCAAGACGGCATCCTGCGCAGCCCGAACGCTTTCGACAACCTGAAACGGGCGATCGCCATGGGCGTCGACGTGGTGGGCGGCATTCCCCATTTCGAACGCACCATGGCCGATGGCGCCGAATCGGTGCGCCTGCTGTGCGAATACGCCTGCGAGCAGGGTCTGATGGTCGACATGCATTGCGACGAATCGGACGATCCGCTGTCGCGCCATATCGAAACCCTGGCCTTCCACGCGCAGCGCCTGGGGATGCAGGGCAGGGTGACCGGCTCGCACCTCACTTCCATGCACTCGATGGACAATTATTATGTGAGCAAACTGCTGCCCCTGATCCGCGAGGCGGGTGTGGCGGCGATCGCCAATCCCCTCATCAATATCACCCTGCAGGGCCGCCACGACAGCTATCCGAAACGGCGCGGCATGACGCGCGTGCCCGAGATGCTGGCGGCAGGCATTCCGGTCGCCTTCGGCCACGACTGCGTGATGGACCCGTGGTACAGCCTGGGCTCGGGCGACATGCTGGAGGTGGCGCACATGGGCTTGCACGTGGCGCAGATGACGGGCCAGCAGGCCATGCATGACTGCTTTTTGGCGGTGACCGAAACGCCGGCCGCCATTCTGGGCCTGGACGGCTACGGCATCGCGCCCGGCTGCCATGCCGATCTGGTGATCCTCGATTGCGGTTCCACGGTGGAAGCGCTGCGCCTGCGCGCTGCACGCCGCCTGGTGCTGCGCCGCGGGCAGGTCATCAGCGAGTCGCCACGCGCCGGCGCAAGATTGCAGTTGCCGGGCCGGCCCGAAACGGTCAATTTCCGCCTGGGGCGCTGATACAATCGGCCATCACTTGTTATCGGGAGCACCACCTTGAAAGAAATTGAACTGCGCCCGGCCGTCGAGGCCGATTTTGACGCCATGTGGACCATCTTCCAGGCTCTTGTGGCCACCGGCGACACCTGTACCTTCGATGCCGGCACCACGCGCGAGGACTGCCACGCCTACTGGTTCGGTCCCGGCGTGCAAAGCTTTGTTGCCGTGATGGGCAGCGAGCGCCTGCTGGGCATGTACAAGTTGGTGGCCAATCAGGTCGGCCATGGCAATCATGTGGCCAATGCATCGTTCATGGTCGACCCGGCCGCGCAGGGCGTGGGCGTGGGCCGCATGATGGGCGTGCACTGCCTGCAGGAGGCGCGCCGTGCGGGCTTTCTGGCGATGCAGTTCAATTTTGTCGTCAGCACCAACCTGGCCGCCGTCACCCTGTGGAAAAAACTGGGCTTTACGGTGGTCGGTACTTTGCCGATGGCGTATCGCCACGCCCAGCTAGGCTATGTCGACGCGTATGTGATGTACCAGCTGCTCAGTGATCCGATGCAGTGGCCGGCATGACTGTCATTGAAACACCACGTTTGCGCCTGCGCACAGCGAGCGTCGACGACGCGGCATTTTTCCTCGGCCTGGTGAACCAGCCGACGTGGCTGGCCACCATCGGCGACCGCCAGATCCATACGCTGGACGCCGCCCGCGCGGCACTCGAAACGGGCCCCATCACGCAGCAGCGCGAGCTGGGCTACTCCTTCTACATCGTCGAACACCGCGCTGACGGCGTGGCGATCGGCATGTGCGGCCTGATCAAGCGCGCTACCATGCCCGGCCCCGACATCGGCTACGCGCTGCTGCCCGCGTATTGCGGCCAGGGCCTGGCCTGGGAAGCGGCCTCAAGCGTGCTGCGCCATGCGCGCGACGTGCTGGGCCTGCCCAGCGTGTATGGCCTGGTGTCGCCGCAGAACCAGCCGTCGATCAATCTGATCAACAAGCTCGGTCTGCGCTTCGAACGTTTTTCGCGCCAGCCGATTGTTGGCAAGGATATCAATGTCTATCGCAAGAGTTTTTCTTCATCTCTGTAGCGAACAGGGCGACAGAACCTTTACTTGAGAAACAGATCGCGGTCTGGCGCGAAATGCGCGTACAGGGGCAGGAAGGCGCCGCCGACGGCGCGCGCGTCCGGGCCGACGGTGCCGCCGAGCACTTGGGGCCTGGCGATGCCCTCCCAGCTATAGCATTCCAGCGCGCGCTCGACCTGGGCCAGCAGTTGATCGAGCAGGCTGCGGTCGAAGGAGCCGTCGATAATCACCCCCTCCAGGTCGAGCAGGCAGGTGGCGCTGTTGATGCTCAGGGCAATGGCGCGCGCCGCGTCATCGAGCCAGGCCACGGTGTGCGTAACGAAGGGTTGCTGCAGCGCGCGCCCGTCGTGGGCGGCGGTCGGGTCCAGCCCGGCCAGGCTGAACAATTGCTCCAGATTGAACAGCGAGGCGTCGCCCAGCAACTGGCCTGGCGGGTTCCTTGCGCCAGCGCTGGCCATGCCAAGCGGCAAGGAGCCGACCGCGCCGGCGTTGCCGTGCAGGCCGCCGTGCAAATGGCTGTTGATGACCAGGCCCCCGCCGATAAAGATGTCGATGAATACGTACAGGAAGTTCTTGATGCTGCGCCCGCGCCCTAGCACCAGCTCGGCGACACAGGCGGCGGCCGTGTCCTTGGCAAACTCGACCGGCAGCGCCGTCATCGCCTGCACGCGCTGGCCGATGTCGATATGGTCCCACGCGTTGGCTTGTTCCGGCGCCATCTCGAGCAGATTCTGCCAGCCGCCCAGGCCCAGCGGCGCGGCGATGCCGACGCCACACAGGCGCGGCAGCAACTCCGGTCCCAGCAGCACGGCCATGCTGTTCAGCGCCGACTCGATCTGGCCGAACACGGTGTCGGGAACGGGAAAGGGATAGGACAGCGACAATCGCTCGCGCGTGTCGCCGACGAAATCGACCAGCAACACGTCAAGGCTGCGCCGGCCGATCTTGATGCCGATCGAAAAAGCGCCGTCCGGATTGAGCATGATCGGCACCGACGGCTGGCCGACCTTGCCGCGTACCGGCGCGCGCTTGCTGACCAGGCCGGCCTCCAGCAGGCGGTTGATAATCAGGGAAATCGTTTGCGTGCTCAGGTTGGTCAGCCGGGCCAGGTCGGCCTTTGGCATGCTGCCGTGCAGGCGCACCGCCTGCAGCACCACCCGCTCGTTGAACTGACTCATGCCCACCTGGTTCGAGCCGCGCGGCTGCAGCCATTGCACATCGTCGATGGCGGCCTGCGGCGCGCGCGATTCTTCGGTAAAGCTGTCTGACATGGTGGGGCGGGTCCGATTTCTGCAGGCGTAAAAGAGACATTTTATTACATATCCGGCGCCCCACCAGTGAAGCTCCGGATGCATGAAACTCCTGCGCAGCTTTAACGCTTGGCCCAGATCGACTTCAACGGCCAGATGGTCAGCTCTTTCAGCGTTGCTGCGCCGCCCACGGCGAACAGCGCGACACCGTTGCTGGACGGTTGCGGGAAGATCTGGTCGGTCAGCACCACCTCGTTGCCCGCAAACACCATCACCGATGAGGCATCGACCACGATGCGCAGCTCCACCGTGCCGGTACGCAGCGGCAGTGGTGCGCTGTGGCGGGCAGCAAAACTGGCGTTGAAACTGGCGTCGCCCGATTTGCTGCGGTCGATATAGACCTCGCCAGCCACCGCGTCATAGCCAATGACGGTCTCTTCGCCATTCGTGCCGGTGCGCACCTTCAGGCCAAAGCCGGTGGCGCTGCCCGGTTGGAACCTGGCCACGATGTCAAGTGCCTGACCCGGGGCAGGGGCGATATCGAGCTTTTGCACGCCGGCGGCCAAGGCACGGTCCTGGACGCTGTAGAGTGCCTTGTTGCGCAGTGTGCTGAAGTTGTCCACCGGCTGCTGCACCAGCCGCACCTGGCCGCCTATGGTACGCAGCGTGAATTCGCGGGCGAAGGTTTGCGCGCTGCGCCATGGGGTGGTGGGGGTGTTGCCAGCGTAGTCCCAGTTGCTCATCCAGCCCAGGCCGATGCGCTTGCCATCGGGGATGCCGTTCCAGGTTACGGCGGCATAAAAGTCGGCGCCGTAGTCGAGCCAGTTGGCTTCTTCCTTGGCGGCGTCCGAAAAAACGATATGGTCGACCAGGATATGGCCCCAGCCGCCAGTGTTTTTGTCCACCACCTGGATTTGCGCGCTCTTGCCCCGATAGGCGTCCACGTTCCAGCTGCGCCAGTTCAGGGTTTCGGAATTGGCGCCGGTAGCGCTCTTCACCACCTGGCCGTTCACCAGCAGATTGACCGTCGTTTCATTCGTGACAGGCTTGGCCGGCTGGTCCGCCGCCTCGAACACGTCGGCAAGGATGTGTCCCCAGGCGCCGTCGTTGTCGTCGATGATGACAATCTGGGCCTGCTGTCCGGCGAACTCGCGCACGTCCCAGTTTGTCCAGTTCAGTTCGGAGTCCGCTCCGGTGGCACTGCGCACCACCTTGCCGTTGACCTTCAGCACCACCGCCACGGGATTGGGACTGTCATAGGGATGGTTGCCGCCGCCGACGAGGAAGTTGATATAGGCCCTGGAGATGGTGAAGGTGGGTGAAGTCAGGCTGCCTTTGGGTGTATCGCCGGCCCCGAAAAAGGTATTGAGCACACCCGAGCCGAGCTTGCCGGCTGCCGATTGACGGTCATTGTCGGTTCCGACAGCAACCTTTTGCCCCACCAGGTCCCCGGCAGGCGTCCAGCCCAGATCGGCGTAGGTGGCATTGGCCGGGCCTTCAAAACCGGCGCCAGGAAACAGCAAGGTTCCCGCAGGCACCGTGCCGTCGCCCGCATCGGGCAAGCGCGGATGGCGCCCGCCGCCGACCATCAGATTGATGTACTTGCTGGTGACGGTAAAGGCGGGCGAAGTAAGTGTACCCGTGGCGGCGTCATCTTTGCCCAACCGGTAGGTATCGAGCAACTGGCTGCCCTGGTTGTCGGCCACGCCATGCGAAGGAGCCACCGGCGCCTTGCCCGCAAAGTCGCCCGTCGAGGTCCAGCCGGTGGCGTCAAAGCTGGCCGCTTCAAAGTCCTGGTAGACCGTGCCCGCAGTGGGTTTCTTGTCGATCACGCTGTTGGCGTCGGCCACAAACTGCTTGCCGTCGAATTTCCCCACAAAATAATGCGCCCCGGAACCTCCGGCCACCGAGCCGGGGTTGATGTTGATGTTCATTACCCATTTGCTTTTGCTGGCGTCGCCATCGACGGGCAGCTCGAACAGGTCGGGACACTCCCAGATGCCACCGACCGCGTTGGCCGGGCCAAAGGCGCTCATGTAGGTCCAGTCGCGCAGGTTTTTGGACGAGAACAGCAGCGCCTGGTGCCGCTCCGAAGCGACGGCGACCATGACCCATTTTTGCTCCGGTGCATACCAGAAGACTTTGGGATCGCGGAAATTTTGCCCTTCGGTTTCAAACGGCGCCGGTGGCACGGCAATCACCGGGTTGGCGGCGTACTGGGTCCAGGTGCGTCCCCGGTCCAGGCTGTAGGCGATCGACTGGGCCTGGGCATTGGGGGCGAGCACCTGCCCGTTTGCCAGGGTTTTTCCTTGCGGGTACACGCTGGTGTAGACGGCCACCATGGCAGGCTTGCCGGCGCTGCCAAGGCCACTGGTATTGTTGGTGTCAACCACCACGCTGCCGGAGAAGAACATTTGCGTGAGCTTGCCGCTCGCGTCCTTTTCGGCCGTCAGGGCAACGGGCAGCTCGTTCCAGTGCAGCAGGTCGGTGCTGACGGCGTGGCCCCAGGACATGTCACCCCAGGTATTGCCGTTCGGGTTGTACTGGTAGAACAGGTGGTATTCGCCGTCGTGATAAACCAGTCCGTTGGGATCGTTGAGCCAGTTCTTGGCGGCGGTGTACGAGAGCTGGGGGCGGTAGGTTTCAAGGTAACTGGACTGGGCCGGACCGCTGTTGCTGTCGCTGTCGTTGCCGCTGCTGCAGCCCACCAGCAGCGTAGCCAGGCAAGAGGCGAGAACAGGAAGGTGATACGACATGGTGTCTCCTTTGTATTGATTTTTTATTCAGGCGTGCGCAGGCCGGCTGCGTGCAACCCCCGCGCCGATACCGCCCGGCGCGTCTGAATCAAGGATTTTTTCTTGCAGGTTGCTCAGGCTGCCAGCGGATCGCTGATCACACCCTTTTTGAACAGGAAATTGGCATAAGGTTGCATTTCGCCGGTCTGCACGATGGCGTAGGCGCGCTTGACGCGTTCGTAGAAGGCGAAGCGCTCGACGGCCTCACATTGCGCCGGCGTGGCGGCGCCGCTGGCGGTAATCTGCTCAATCATGGTGCGCTGCAGCGCCGACAGATAGTCGTCGGCGGTGTTGCATACTTTCATGAAGGCGACCGGCTGGGCCACCATGGCGTCGAGCGGAAACACCGACAGCAATGCTGCACTGGCGCGTTGCAGGGTAATGCCAGGCAGGCGCACCAGCGGCTTGCCCTGGCCCAGTGTCTGGCTGGTGAAGTTGGCGTCGACCAGCACGATTTCCTCGCCATGGCCCATTTCGCACAGGATCTTCAGCAATTCGGGGCTGAGCAGCGGATCGATTCCTTTAAGCATGGGCTTCCTCCGGAAAGTCTTCGGCGCTCTTCGCGCCCGTCATCACGGCCACTGTGTCGGACATGCTGATGTGTTTGGGGTTGAGGACGGCGACGCGTTTGCCCAGGCGCTGGACGTGGATGCGGTCGGCGATCTCGAACACGTGCGGCATGTTGTGGCTGATCAAAATCACCGGCAGGCCACGGTCGCGCACATTGCGTATCAATTCCAGCACCATATTTCCCTCTTTCACGCCGAGTGCGGCGGTTGGTTCGTCGAGAATCACGACGTGTTTGGCAAACGCCGTGCTGCGCGCCACGGCCACACCCTGGCGCTGGCCGCCCGACAGGGTGCCGACGGCTTGCTTCATCGAACGGATGCCGATTTTCAGATCACGCATATGGGCTTCCGCCTCGGCCAGCATGCGCTTCTTGTCGATCAGGCGCAGGAACTTCGACAGCATGCCCTTGCGCAGCAGTTCGCGGCCGAGGAACAGGTTCTCGGCGATCGTCATGGCCGGCGCCACCGCCAGGTCCTGGTACACCGTCTCGATGCCGTAGCGGCGCGCGTCGATCGGCGACTTGAGATGGACCGGCTTGCCGTCGAGCAGCATCTCGCCTTCGTCGGGCACCAGAGCACCCGACAGGGCCTTGATCAGCGAGGATTTGCCGGCGCCGTTGTCGCCGATCACGGCGAGTATTTCGCCCGGCAACAAATCAAAATCGGTGCCATCGAGGGCGGTCACGCTGCCGTAGCGCTTGACCAGGCCGCGGGCCTGGAATATCGGTTGTACATGGGTAGTCATGGATCACCCTTTCTTGTGTGTCAGTTGATCGGTTGCCACGGCCAGGATGACCAGGATGCCCGTCACCAGGATCTGGTATACCGAGGACACGCCCATCAAGGTCAGGCCGTTGCGGAACACGCCGACGATCAGCACGCCGACCAGGGTGCCCATGATCGAGCCGCGCCCGCCGAACAGGCTGGTACCGCCGAGCACGACTGCAGTGATGCTGTCGAGGTTGTCGGTCTGGCCGCCCTGCGGGTCGCCCACGCCCATGCGCGCCACTGACATCAGTGCGGCAATCCCGTAGCACATCCCGGCGATCATGTAGACGCCCAGCAGCACTTTATTGGTGGCAATGCCGGTCAGGCGGGCTGCCTCGGGATTGTTGCCGACCGCGTAGAGGTGGCGGCCGGGCGCCGTCTCGCGCAGGTACAGCCAGGTCAGCACGTACATGCCCAGCATCAGCACGGTGCCGTAGGTGAAGGTGGCCGCGCCGAGCTGGAAGGTGTTGCCGAAAAAACCCATCGCTGCCGGCAGGCCGGTGACGGTTTGGGCCTGCGAGTACAGCTGTGTGACAGCGAAGGCAATATTCATCGTGCCCAGCGTGACGATAAACGCCGGCAGCTTGATCGAAGTGACCAGCGCGCCGTTGATGAAACCGATCAGCACGGTGACGGCGATGCCGCACCCGATCGCGAGATAAGGGTTCATGCCGAGGTCGACCGCGAATTTGGTCATGATGACCGAGCCCAGCGCCATCGCCATGCCGCAGGACAGGTCGATGCCGGCGGTCAGGATGATCAGGGTCTGGCCGATGGCGATAATGCCGACGACCATGACTTGCTGCAAAATCAGGGAAAAATTCTGGCTGCTGAGGAAGCGGTCGCTCTGTGACGCAAAGAAGATGCAGGCAGCAAGCAGGGCAATGACCGGGCCCAGTTTCGAGAGCGACGGCATAAATGTCGGGACGGTGGAGCGCATCTGTTATCCATATTCAAGAGGGGAAAAGGAGACGCGCAGGCGGCCGCGCGCCGGCAAGGCATGCAGCCTTGCCGAATGCGGCCGCCTGCGTGGGCTTATTTACCCCAGCAGGCGTTCAGGCCGAAGGCCGTGTCGCGGCTGGCGACGCCAGGCTGCTGCTTGTCGCTGATCAGGGTGACGCCGGTGTCGACGTAGCCGCTGGCCTTTTTCCCGTTCTTGGCGTACTCGACACCAGCTTCGACGCCCAGGCCCGCCATGTTCAGCGGATACTGCTGCGCGGTCGCCGCGATGACGCCGGCCTTGACGTCGCGCACGCCGGCGCAGCCGCCGTCAACCGAGACGATCATCACGTTCTTTTCCTTGCCGAGGGCCTTGAGCGCCTTGTAGGCACCGGCGGCAGCCGGTTCGTTGATGGTGTAGACCAGATTGATGTCAGGATTTTTCTGCAGGCAGTTTTCCATCGCCGTCTGCCCCTTGCCCTGGTCGCCAAAACTGTCGGCCATGCACACCACGTCGGGAGTTTTCGCCAGTCCGACCGTCTTGGCGCTGATGCCCGGCGCACCGAAGCCGGCCAGGAAACCGTTGTGGCGGGAAATGCCCACCGGATGGCCCGGGAACAAGTCCAGCATGGCGATCTTGGCAGGCTTGCCGGCGTAGGCCGCCTTGGCGTATTGGCCGATCAGCAAGCCGGCCTTGTAGTTGTCGGTGGCGAATAGCGCGTCGGTCGCGTCCTGCGGCTCGGTCGGGCTGTCGAGGGCGATCACCAGTACGCCGGCGGCGCGCGCCTTCTTGATGGCCGGCACGATGGCTTTCGAATCGTTCGGGGTGATCATGATCGCCTTGGCGCCGGCTGCCACCATGTTTTCAATCGCCGTGACCTGGCCGGCGTTGTCGCCGTCGGCGCGCCCGGCCGCCGTCAGCAGCTTGGCGCCCTTCAGTTTTGCGCGTTGCTGTGCGCCTTCTTTCATCTTCACGAAGAAGGGATTGGTATCAGTCTTGGTGATCAGGCCGACGATCGGTTCATCGGCCATGGCAACGCCGCCGGTTGCCGATAGCAGTGCCAATGCGATGCATTGTTTGAGGTTCATTGTGTTGTCTCCAGATTTTATTTATTTTTTAGCGGCAGGGCGTATGCCTCAACCTTGGCAAAATATACTCCCGAGTAATTAATAAATCAAGAGCCTTTATATATTGTTGTGGCCGAAAAGTATCAGTGCTTCGCGGCACCATGGATGTGGTTTTGCTGAAAAACAAATCGCGCCTCAAGGTCGAATACACGCGGCTGCTTGATTTCAAGCCGGTGCATGTGCTCGATATTCCGGACGAGCACAAGTACATGGATGCGGAACTGGTGACGCAGTTGAACGAAACGGTGCCGTCCATCCTGGCATCGATTAACCGGAGTTCTGTATGCAAAAAGATGCAGCCGCACTGGCGGGTGCTAGTGCGATTGAGTTTCACGTCAGCTACCGGCTTGCCGATTACCTGGCCATCGTGGCTGCACACTCTGTTGCAGATTTTGCGCGCATCAAAGCCGGGCAGGGAAAAACCCTCAGCCGCCTCGATGCGTTGACCTTGCGCTGTTGCGTCTACCTGTTTGTACCGCCCATTTTCCTGTTCAAGGTGCTGCGGGTGGGAGCATGTGATTTCAGGATAGACAGCACTGGCATTGTGCGCAGCTCGAAGTCGGGCGTGGTGACTGTACCCTGTTCCGACCTGGTCGCCATACAAGAGTTTCCGGTAGGCGACCTGTTTGCAAAGAAAACTGGTGCCATGCCGGAGCCGTACCGCGTTCTCAATGATATACAGCGCTCGGCTCTGGATGCATACGTCGCTCGTTATCGGCAGCATGCGCTGGTCGCAGTGCTTGAACAAACTCAACAGGATGAAGTGGCATTGATAACTCGCTGAGATGGAAAAAGCAATTGCTGAGGAAGATTGGGAATCCCAGTCCAGATTGATTGAGATGAGCAATGCGATTGAGGGTCCGAAGGGGCAAACCGAAGTACTGAATCGCCTGCTGGTGATGCCGGGCCATCAACTTCACCAAGAAGTCGCGATGAGGATACAGCAGCTCGGTAGTGACCGTAGTGTTCCATTCATTCGGTCAGTACTTGAGCGCGGATTTGGTTATCTGCAATATACCTGTTCGGAAGATGAAACTATCGCCAAATGGTTCAGCCATGCGCTCGCCAGGATAGGCACTCCGGGTGCAATTGATCTCATCAAGGAATATGCAAGTTCGAGCAATCATGGGATTGCCAAGGAAATGCAATATCGCCTGGAAAAACTTGGCTTTTCCTCACGCACCAGACCCAGGAAAAGAACGTGACGGCGGCGATTGTCAAGATGGAAGCGCTGACCATTGTGCACGGCACGGTCACCAATATCCGCCTTGAGGTCCTGAGCTGATCCGATCGCCGGGTTGTTGTTCCGCCTGAACATATCATCCGCGCACGGTGACTAGGGGGCGGGCACCGCCGCGTGCTGCGCACTGTCGAGTAGCGAGTGGCGACCGAGTACGCCGCTGTCGGCCATCAGCCGCAGTCGCGCCGAGCGCCATTCGGCCACACAAATGATGCGTTGCTCGCGGGCGTCGGCCAGCGCCGCCTGCGCCGCCAGGATCTCGACGATGTCGCTGGCGCCGCGATCGTATTTGCGTTCGAAGGTTCGCATTGAGTCCTGTGCGGCTTCCATCAGCGTTTGCGATGCCTGCAGATTATCCAGCGCTGCCATCGCATCGGCATGCACTTTGACCACTTCCATCAGGATGCGGTGTTCGGTGTCCACCAATGCCTGCTCCTTTTGTTCAGCCACCGCTTCGGCGCCCTGGACCTTGTAGCCATGGGCGTAGCCGTCGAACAAGGGGATGTTGAGCGTGATGCCTACCGTGCGCACTTGCGACGCGCTCGCCGAAAGCCCTTGTCCCGGATAGCCGTTTTTATAGGCATTGGCCGACAACACGATGCTCGGCTTGTTCTCGGCGCTAATGGCGGCGGTCCGGCTCTGGGCGGCTTCCCACTCGGCCCGTGCTGCCCTGATGGCCGGATGTGCCTGCTGGGCTGTCTGCAACCACTGCTCCAGCCGTTCCAGCTGCATCATCACCGCTTGCGCGCTGTCGATGTCGTCGTCCTCAATCAGCGTGACCTCGCTCTGCGGCGGCAGTCCCATTATATAGACCAGCAGAGCTGTCGCCTTACGGTAGGCGCCGAGCGCCCGGTTCCGATCGAGTTGCGCGCGTGCCAACGCGGTAGCCGCCTGCAGGCGGTCGCTGCGCGCCAGCACGCCGTTCGATTCGCGCCGTTGCGCGCTCGCCAGCGTTGATGCCGCCGTGGTAGTGCCAAGTTGCCTGGCTTGCCAGGCCGCGCGCGCGCTTTGCACGTCGAAATATGCCTGGATCGTATCGGCCATGTTTTTCTGCAGTGCCGCGTCGTTGCTGGCCAGCGCCGCTTGCAGCAAGCTGTCGGCAGCATGCTCGTTGGCCGCGCGCAGGCCGAAGTCGTAGATCTGCCAGTTCAGTGCACTATACATGGTGTTGCCGGTAACGGTTTCGGCCGGTCCTCCGGTATGGTTGTCGGTGCGCAAGCGGCTGACGTTGGCCGACAGTGAGGGCAAATAGGCGGCTCTGGCCTCTCCCAGCGCGCCGGCCTGTTGCTTGACCGCGGCCCAAGCCATGCGTAGTTGCGGATTGTGGCATATTGCCAGATCAATCACCTCGACCACGCCCAACGGCCGCTCTGCCAACGCCTCGGCCTCGCACCCCGGCGGCGGGCCGTCGCCGGGCGGCATCACTTCGGGGCGCGCCATGCCGGCGCGCGCACCGAGCGGGTCGGCGCTCAGCGGTGAAAGGTCCGGACCACCGGCCCGCACCATGCAAGGCAGCGCCAGCGCGGCCAGCGCCGTCAGCGCGCGCCAACCCGCCAATTTAGCGCTCATGCAGCGCCTCACGCTGGTGGCGCAGCAATGGTGACAGGGCGTACTCGATCAGGCGCCGCTCGCCGGTTTTGATGCCCACTTCCACCGCCATGCCGGGCGCCAGCGCCATGCGCCGGCCGTCGATGCCCAGCGCAGTGTCGCTCAAGGTCACTTTCACCGTATAAACCAGTTCTTTTTTCTCATTCTGCACCGCGTCGTGCGCCACGTGGGTAACTTTGGCGGGCACAGTGCCATATTTGGTGTAGTCGAAGGCGGTGACTTTCACGGCGGCCGGCTGGCCCTCGCGCACGAAGCCTACATCACGGTTTTCCAGTTCGGCCTCCACCTCCACCGCGCGCGCATCGGGCACGATCTGCATCAGCGCCTGCGCGGCCGGCACGACCCCGCCTACCGTGTGAACGGTGAGCTGCTGCACCGTACCGTCAACCGGCGCTGTCAGGTTCAGCAGCTTGCTGTGCGCGGCGGCGCGCCAGGTGTCCTGCTGGGTCGAAGCAGCCAGTTTGTTGCCTTCGCTTAACTGGTCGTACGCGAGGCGTTGCGCTTCCTCCAGCAGCGCGACGCGCTGTTGTCGGGCCTCGGCCAGTTGGCCCGCCAGCTCGATCCTGGCCTGTTCCTTCTCCAGCCAGGCGTGCTGGGCAACATCGTGCTCGCGTAACAGCGCCTGGTAATCGGCGGCGCGTCGGGTAGCCAGCGCCAGCGCTTCGCCGAGGTGCGCAATGGTGGCGTCGAACCGGCCACGTCGCGCGCAATAGTCGCGGTATTGACCGGACAAATGCTGTTGTTCCATCTGCCATTGAACATCACCGATCGTCGCGCCGGCCCGTTGCAGCGCGGCCGGAGTGGGCAGGCGCGGCGGCTTGCCGTCGGTCAGCGCGGCGATCAGCGCCAGCGCCCGGGCTGACTCCAGCACCGCTGCGTCGTGGTCGCCCTGCGCCTTGTCGCGCTCGGCATCGCTGGCGCTCGTATCGAGTTCGACCAGCAACTGGCCGGCCTTGACACGCTGGCCTTCGGCCACGTGCAACGCCTTGACGCTGGCGACCTCGACCGCCGCGATGGTCTTGATGCGGCCGCTCGGAATGATCTTGCCGGCGGCATTGACGATGATGTCGACATGCCCGAAGAGTGACCACAGCAACAGCAGTGCCACCAGCGCGATCAGCACGGCTGCGGTGCGCCTGGCCGTTGGTGAAACCGGACGGGCCTGCAGCGACAACGCGGCCGGCAGATAGGCCGCCTCATGTTCCCTCAACAGCTGGGTGTCCAGTGCGCGGCGCTGACGCCACGCCGCCCGCCACACCGCCACATAACGCTGTCTCAGGGCGCGCCAGGCGCCCAGTCGATGACGATCAATCATGGCGACCTCCGTGTCGTCGCGGCGGCTTGCGCGTCTTCTGGGCGCAGCGCGACCGGCGCGCTGGATTGCAGCTGGAACAGGTGGTAATAAATGCCGCCAGCATTAAGCATCAGTTCGTCATGGCTACCCAGTTCGGCAATTTGACCACGCTCCATGACCACGATACGGTCGGCCTGGCGCACAGCCGACAGCCGATGCGCGATGATCAGTACTGTGCGCCCCTGGCAGATTGCGCGCATATTGTCCTGGATGATGCGTTCCGATTCGTAATCGAGGGCACTGGTGGCCTCGTCGAAAATCAGGATGCGTGGATTGCCGATCAGCGCGCGGGCGATGGCAATGCGCTGGCGTTGCCCTCCTGAAAGGCCAGCGCCATGTTCGCCGATTTTGGTGTCATATCCGAGGGGCAGCTCACAGATGAACTCATGCGCGCCGGCCAGCCTGGCGGCGGCAATCACACGGTCCAGCGGCAGCGCCGGGTTATGCAGGGCGATGTTGTCGCGGATGCTGCGTGAAAACAGCACGTTTTCTTGCAGCACTATGCCGATCTGGTGGCGTAGCGCCGCGATATCGGTGATGGCGATGTCATGGCCGTCGACCAGCACCCGGCCGCGGTCGGGTAGGTACAGCCGCTGCGCCAACTTGGTCAGAGTGCTTTTGCCCGAGCCCGAGCGGCCGACGATACCAATTACCTCGCCAGGTGCGATGTTCAGGTTCAGGCCACGAATGATGTCCGGAGCGTCGGGCCGATAACGGAACGAGATGTTGTCGAAGGCGATGGCGCCCAGCACCGCAGGCATGTTCGACGATTGCGCGACGGTTTCAGTACGCGTGTCAAGAATGTCGCCCAGGCGCGCCATGGAGATGCCGACCTGTTGGAAGTCGTTCCACAGTTGTGCCAATCGCAGCACCGGCGAGGCCAATTGATTTGCCAGCATGTTGAACGCTACCAGTTCGCCCACCGATAGTTGTCCGTCGAGCACTTGCCCGGCGCCCAGCCACATGATGGCGGCCGTGACCAGTTTGCTGGTGAGCGTCACGCCGCCGCCAGCGAGCAGGCCGACGTTGGTGGCCGAGAGGCCGGCGGCGACATAGGCGGCCAGTTGCTGTTCCCATTTCTGTTGCCAGCGTGGCTCAACCGCCAGCGCCTTGACAGTCTGGATGCCGCCGATGGTTTCGACCAGAAACGACTGGTTTTCGGAACTACGGTTGAACTTGTCATTGAGCCGCGCACGCAAGATCGGTGTCAATACCAGCGATAAAACGAAGTAGACGGGAATGGATGCCGCCACGACCAGCGTCAACAGTGGGCTGTAGAGCAGCATGACGCCCAGGAACACAAATGAAAACAACACATCCATCACCAAGGACATGGCATTGCCGGTCAGGAAGGCGCGAATGTTTTCCAGTTCGCGTACCCGCGCCACCGAATCGCCGACGCGGCGCGCTTCGAAGTAGGCGATTGGCAGGGCCAGCAAATGCTGGAACAGGCGCGCGCCCAGCTCGACATCGATTTTGCTGCTGGTCATCGCAAACACATAGGTGCGGATACCGGTCAACACCGCCTCGAAAATCACCGCGCAGACCAGTCCCAGCGCGATGACGTTGAGCGTCTGCAGCGCATGGTTGATCAGCACCTTGTCCATCACAACTTGGAAGAACAGCGGCGTTGCCAAGCCTATCAATTGCAGCACCAGCGAGATCAGCAGCACTTCGCCAAGCAGCCTGCGGTATTTGATTACGGACGGAATAAACCAGCTGAAGTCGAACTTCGCCATTGCTCCGGTGTAGCTGGCCTGGCTGGTCAGGAAAATCAATTCGCCAGTCCATTGCGCCAGCAACTCGGCGACCGAGCAGACCACCGGCGCCGCGCCGGCATGCTGCAGCAACACGGTGCCGGCGTTGTCGTCGGTGTCACCTTGATAGCGGGCGACGATGAAAAATCGTCCATCGCTAAGCCGTGCGATTGCCGGCAACGGCGCTTTGTCCAGTCGCGTCGGATCTTGCCGCACCAGCCCGGCCTTCAATCCGAGGCTGCGCGCCGCCAGCAGAATGGACTGCGCGTTGAAACTCTCGCCGAATTGATGCGTCAAGGTGGCGGCATCGGCTGCGACACCATGCAACGCGGCCATGGTCAGCAGCGACTCAAGGCCGCTGTCGGCGGGCATAGTGGCGTCGTCGGTCGAGCCGATGACGTCGGCGGCGGGCGGTGGGGCGGTAACAGTGGCGTTCATGCGCTCGAAGAAGGAGAGGGCCGCCGAAGCGGCTATACCTCAATGCAGCCGTTACGCAGCATTGCGTGCAGGATGGTGGCCGGCGGTCAAACTCATCGCACCAGAATGGATCGCTGCAGCGCCGGCCTGGTCCAGGTTGACTGCGCCCGATGGGGCGCTAAAGCTGGCCATCGATTGAATCAGCTGGCTGGCGCTACGCAAGCCCGGCGCCTGCGTTGTCAACGCTGATGACAGCGTGGCGGTCCCGGCGCCCTTGTCGTGCGAGGTCGGCGTGTTGCTGGCGCCGCCGCCGGCCTTGCCTAATCTGGACGCATCATGCAGCGACGTCGGGCTGATACGTTCCTCCTCGTGCGGCGTATTGTCATCATCACCACCACCGCCACCACCACCACCACCACCACCACCACCACCACCACCACCACCACCACCGCCACCGCCACCGCCACTACCGCCACCACCACCGCCACTACCGCCACCACCGCCACTACCGATGTCTGGATCGTCGCCTTCGCCGGCGCCAATGTCGGGACCACCACCACCGGCCGCCGGATCGGTGTTGCCCCCGCCGTCAGCGGCATCAGCACCGTCACCGCCGTCGGGCGCCGTCCACAAGTTGCCACCATCGTCAGTGTTGGCGCCAGCGACTGTGCCATCGGCGCTGCCTTCGGGCGCCGCCGTGCCATCGGCTGCCTGCGAGCAGGCTCTCTGCAGGTTGGCCAGATCCTCGTCGGTCAGCGGCAACCCGCGAATGTCGACAAGCTCGCACGAGTTGGGCTTGACGATCACTACCGGCATGCGCGAGTTGTCAATGGTGGGACTCTCGCTGGTGTCGCCAACCTCTGCGGGCAGTCCCTGGGGTATCGTGTTGATCACGTTAAACAGGGCATTTTCCCGGTTCGTCTCCGCGCTGGCGTGATGGACGCCGTAATCGGTTGCCATGACGAAGCTGCGTATCATATCTTTCGTCAACACGGTACCTGGGGAAATCTGGAAATTCCCACCAGGCATATTCACGACGTTACCCTTGAGCCAATTCGCCATGCTGCCGTTCAAATCCAGATGGAACTGGTTGCCATAATCAATTACCTGCACCTGCAGCGCCGTGTTCGCATAGATCTGGTCTGCCATAGCCTGGCCGACAGGCCCCGAACTGGCCAAATTATTGAGTACAGTCTGAAGCTGCGACACCAGCCCCGCAGCCCACGCGTTGTTCAACAGTTGCAGTCGCATGGCATTGTCAGGATTGCTCAGCGCCGTGTTCAATTGCGTGTTCAGGCTGCGTACTACGGACGGGTCGAGGGCGTTATGCTGACTGAGCTGGCCGATCTGTGTGGCGCTGAAGCCTATGTCGGACAAAAAAGTCCTGGCCGCCGGATTCGCGGCGACATCGTATTGATACAGGCCGAAGCTGTAGCTGCTGCTCGCTCCTGCAAGGCTGAACCGCGAAATGGCAGCCGTGTTGCCCTGTAATTCCGTTCCAAGCACTGCCGAGTTTACAGCCGGAATCAGGGTATTGGTCAAATAGTCTGAATTAAATTAATATGTCATCATTTCACCTTTATTTATTAAAAATGAAAGGCGATATTATCCAGCGAATTTATTTTTGTAAAGCTGAATATTGTATCGAAAAGCTATATTAATTTACTTTAATTTACATTGCGCAACTTGCAATGGATGGCGGCTGGAATTATATTTGCGGCATTGGCTTGCGATAGCCGCCCTTGATGTTACCGATAATTACCAAAGGTTTAAAATGATAAATTTACCGAGTAATAGTTACCTTGAAAAGCATATTATAAGCAAACATCGCAAGATTTTTAAGGGCATATTTCTAGCACTGTCGGCTCTTGCGTCTACTGAGGTCGCGCGTGCCGCCCCCGCCGATGGTGGGCTCTACCGTGATGTACTAAAAGTCATCTTCACACATCAGAAGCCGCAAAACTTTGCGGTATGGGACCAAAAAATTGGCAGTGCTACAATGATGGTGCCCAGGGTGCCACGGCATGACCCGGAGCACCAACTGGCGCGGTCACTGCCAGGACTGCCAGCCGAGCTTGAAGATACGCTGCTCGCGCCCGGGTCGGGGGGGGACGCCGACAACAGCATCCCCAGGTTCGACGTACCAGCGTCAACTGCGGCATTCTCCGGGTTTCTTGGGCGTGACAAGCTGGAGCGGGCTGAAATGGCTGCAGACCCGAAGAACGCCAAGTCGTGGCTTACCACAGTGGGGTTTTCCAAGATCGCTTACGCGAACAATGGACACAGCGCGCTAATTTATGCCGAAACTTGCCTGAACGGGTCGGGTGAACTATGCGGCGCTACAGGATTTTGGTTCGTTCAAGCTGGGGCGCAGTGGCGCTTGAAACGAAGCGCTGATTTATGGCAGGGTGTGACTGAACCTTTTTGGGCGATGCCGGCTGCGGTCGCAGTTAATACGCTCAAATAATATCGTCTGGTGAAATAAAAAATCACCAGTCTCCTTGAAAATATTTTTTTAGAAACCCGGGCCTTTGGCGCATGCAAAAAAAAGCGTAACTGTTCAGCCTGAATGAGCGGCGTAATCAACAGTTGTAAACTCTTTGCAATTGCCGCATCATATCGGCATGCCACCGAAACCACCTCGCACCGACCTTACGCACTTGTCCCATGCCGACAAGGATAGGCGTCATTGACGCCCTGTTTGCGCGTCTGGACGCGGTCGAAGCGAAGCTGGGCATGAACAGCGACAATTCGAGCAAGCCACCATCGTCGGATGGTCTGGCCAAGAAGCCGAAGACCAGCTCATTGCGCGGCAAGTCCGGCAAGGCCGTTGGTGGCCAACCGGGCCATAAAGGCACGACGCTTAAGCGGGTGGCCGAACCCACTGGCACGGAGGATCATCCGCTGCCGTCGCACTGCAACCACTGACACTGCGCGCTGGCCCTCGAAGCGGCGCAAGTGCTGGAACGCCGCCAGGTATTTGATGTGTCGACGATGTGTTTCGATGTGATCGAACACCGCGTCTACACGGTGGTCTGCACCTGCGGACAGCGGCACGACAGCGCCTTTCCTGCTGCGGTCATATGGTCCGAACGTGCGCGCACTGGGCGTGCATCTGACTCAGGGACAAATGCTGCCATATGCGCGCGCCGCCGAGTTGATCTGCGAGATGACGAGTTTGTCGGTGTCGCCAGCAACCTTGCACGCCTGGGTTTGCGAAGCCAGCGTGGCTCTGCAGGGCACGGCCGAGCTGATTGCACGGCAGCTGCACCACGCGCCTGTGATGTGCGCCGACGAATCGGGCCTGCGCGTGGACGGCAAGCTGCACTGGATGCATGTGGCTGCCACGGTGGATCTCACGTGGTACGGTATGCACGCCAAGCGCGGCCTGGAAGCCATCGCCGCGCACGGCATTCTCCCCAAACGCGTCGGTATCCTGGTCCATGATTGCTGGGCTCCTTACTGGAAACTCGACGATGGTTTGCATGCTTTGTGCAATGCCCATCTCCTTCAAGAACTGGTCTATGCGCAAGAGGTGACGGGCCAGGATTGGCCGGCCGCCATGGCAGAACTGCTGCTCAATGCCCCAACGATTGAGTGTGGTGGCACGGCAGCAAGGGCGGCCATTTGATGCCGATGCCATCGCCGCCTTTACCACTGTCTACCACGACATCGTGCGCGAAGGCGAACCATTGAACCCTCTCAAGCTCAAGCCAGACGGGAAAGCCGGTCGCTGCAAACAGTCCGACGCTCACAACTTGTTGCGCCGTTTCCGACTGCATGCCGATGCCATCTTGCGCTTCATCGCCGATCCGACCGTTCCGTTCTCCAACAACATCGCCGAACGGGCCGTACGCATGCCCAAAGTGAAACAGAAAATATCGGGCTGCTTCCGCGCCACTGCCGGCGCCGACAATTTCTGCACCATCCGATCCTGCCTCGACACGCTACGAAAACAGGGGCACAGCATGTTGGAAATTCTGCGCCGCGCATTTGCTGGCGATCCGGTCATGCCAGCTGCGTAGTACCCGAACAGTCAACGATCGCACTCAATACCATGGCCAAAGCGAAGCGCAAACTTACCCCCCCCGTCCAGAAGTTGGAGAAGGCGAAGTTCATGACCATCTTCATCAACGGAAAGCAAAAGCGCGTCCGGCGTCCGGTCCTGATCGACGGCCTGACTGTCGATGAATTCTACTTGCGAAATGCTGACCCGATCACGCTGCATACGGACGGTCGGTGGGAATGCATGGCGGTCGCCTGACAAGGTGACTTCGCTGTTACCGCTGCGAATGATGCGAATAGCTTTGGTCATTCAGGCTGAACAGTTACAAAATAGTATTTGAAAACCGGCCGCTTTTGCAGTGGTGGCAGGCCGGCCTTGTTTTAAGCGTTTGACGAGGGGCGACGTCAAGATACAGATAACCATGGCCTGAGCAGCCGTCAAGGAGTCAAGAACATGGCCAATGTCGCCAGCAGCGTGGAGCAAATCGGACAGTCGCTGGCGGCAAACCGTTAGAATACCGCCATCGAGACCGAGCAGGGGAAACACCGTGACACCAGACCTGGAAGTGATCCACAAGCCATCACACGAATCATTTCGTGCCTGGGCCCATGGTTTTCCGCACACGGTGGCCAAATGGCATTTTCACCCCGAGTATGAGCTGCACTTCATCATCACTTCGACCGGCAAGTTTTTTATCGGCGACCATATCGGCAGCTACGGCCCGGGCAACCTGATACTGACCGGGCCAAACTTGCCGCACAACTGGGTCAGCGAACTGCCCGAGGGCATGGTATTGCCCGAGCGCGACCTGGTGCTGCAGTTCTCCAGCGATTTCATCGAGCGCTGCACCTTGCTGTTTCCCGAACTGGCGCCGCTGAAGTCGCTGATGGGCGAGGCCTCGCGGGGCTTGCAGTTTCCCGACGCGCTGGGCCTGCGCCTGGTGCCACTGATGCGCGAGCTGACGACGGCGCAGGGCCTGCGTCGGGTCGAGCTGTTCGCGCGCCTGTTCGGCACCCTGTGCGCATGCCGCGAACGCCGTCCGCTGGCCAGCGTGACCTATATGGCGCAGGCCGGGCGCTACATGTCGTCGACCATCAACCAGGTGCTGGCGTATATCAAGCAGAACATCACGCTGGACTTTTGCGAGCAGGACGTGGCCGACGTGGCCGAGATGAACACGCTCAAGTTCACGCGTTTCTTTCGCAAGCACACGGGGACCTCGTTTATCCAGTACGTGAACCAGGAGCGCATCGCGCTGGCCTGCGAACTGCTGATGAACACCGACCTGAAGGTGACCGATATCTGCTACCGCACCGGCTTCAACAACCTGTCCAATTTCAACCGCCAGTTTTTGGCGCACAAGCAGATGTCGCCCTCGAAGTTTCGCTCCTGCCTGCTGATGAACATGTCCGAACCGTCAGCCTGACGGCCACCTCACACATTTTTTGGAATCACATGACTTATCTTGGTATCGATATCGGCACTTCCGAAGTCAAGGCCATCCTGACGGACGACACGCAAACCATCCTCGCCAGCAGCGGCGTGGCGCTGCGCGTGGCCAGTCCGCATCCGGGCTGGTCGGAACAGAATCCCGAGGATTGGTGGCACGCCACGCTGGACGTGATCGCGGCCATCCGCGCTGCCCAGCCGGTGGCGTTTTCCGGCCTGCGCGGGATTGCATTATCGGGCCAGATGCATGGCGCGACCCTGCTCGACAAGCAGCAACATGTGCTGCGCGCGGCCATTTTGTGGAACGACACACGCTCGTTTGCCGAATGCGTGGAACTCGAAGCGCTGGTGCCCGAATCACGCGCCATCACCGGCAACCAGGCCATGCCGGGCTTTACGGCGCCGAAACTGCTGTGGCTGCAAAAATACGAGCCGGCGCTGTTTCGCGCCACCGCCACCGTGCTGCTGCCCAAGGATTACGTGGCGCTGCGGCTGACCGGCGAGTGCGTGTCCGACATGTCCGACGCTTCCGGCACCCTGTGGCTGGACGTGGCAAAACGCGACTGGTCCGAGCGCATGCTGGCGGCCACCGGCTTGTCGCGCGAGCACATGCCGCGCCTGGTCGAGGGCAGCGCCGCCGCCGCCCAGGTGCGCACTTCGCTGTGCCAGGAATGGGGCATCAGCCACCCGGTCATACTGGCGGGCGGCGCCGGCGACAATGCGGCGGCCGCCGTCGGCCTGGGCGTAGTCGAGCCGGGTGCCGGCCTGCTGTCGCTGGGAACCTCGGGCGTACTGTTTGCCGGTAGCGACGGCTATGCACCCAATCCCGGCCAGGGCGTGCATGCGTTCTGCCACTGCCTGCCCGAGCGCTGGCACCAGATGAGCGTGATCCTCAGCGCGGCGTCCAGCCTGTCCTGGGTGGCGCAGCTGACGCAATCGAACGATATCGGCGAACTGGCCAGCCTGGCTGAAAAGGTCGACGCGCGCAAGGCGCCGCTCTTCCTGCCTTACCTGAGCGGCGAGCGTACGCCGCACAACGACGCCACCGCGCGCGGCGTATTTTTCGGCCTGTCGACGGAACACGGCCGCGCCGAGCTGGCGTATGCGGCGATGGAAGGCGTGGCGTTTGCCATGGCCGACGGCAACGAGGCGCTGCGCAACGCCGGCACCCGCTTGACGCAGGCGTCGTTTGTCGGCGGCGGCTCGCGCAGCCGCTTCTGGGCGCAATTGTGCGCCAGCGCTTCGGGCCTGGACGTGCTGCGCCACGACCATGGCGTGGCCGGCGGCACCATGGGCGCCGCGCGTCTGGCGCAAATGGCCGTCACCGGCCGCTCGCCAGGCGAGGTATGCAGCCGGCCTGCGGTGCAGGAAACCATCGCGCCACAGGCATCAAACGTGCTGGCCGACCGCCTGGCCCGCTACCGCCGCCTGTATCCGCTGTTGCGTGAAGAGTTTGCAGGAGCGACGGCGGCGCGCTGACGGCAGGGCAATTTTGCATTGACATACGAAGCGTATGTCAATAATATGCTTTCACATACGCTTCGTATGTGAAAGGAATGCCCGTGCCTGTATCAACTGTCACCACCACGCGCCGCAGCCGCAGCGCCATGATCGAGGAAACCCGTGCCAGGCTGCTGGCTGCGGCGCGCCAGGCGTTTGCCGAACAGGGCTACGCGCAGACCTCGATGGACGATTTCACGGCCGCCGTCGGCCTCACGCGAGGCGCGCTGTACCACCATTTCGGTAGCAAGGAAAAGCTGCTGCTGGCCGTCATCGACCAGCTCGAAGGCGAGGTCGGTCTGCACCTGCAGGCCATGGCGGATGCTGCGGCGACTCCCTGGGAAGCCTTGCGTCGCCGCTGCCAGGGCTACCTGCAGCTGGCGCTGGTGCCCGAACTGCGCCGCATCATCCTGCAGGACGCGCGCGCCATGTTCGGCGACGTGCCGCAAGCGCACCAGCGAATCGGCATCGCCGCGCTCGAGTCTGCACTGCAAGCGCTGATCGACGACGGCGTGGTGCGGCCATCGCATGCGGGCGTGACGGCGCGCATGCTGTATGGGGCGGTGACCGAAGCGGCCTTCTGGATCGCCGAAGCCGATGGCGATCCGCCGGCGCGCCTGGCCGCATCGCAGGGCGCTCTTGACATGCTCCTCAATGGCCTGCTGGCCGGCCCACCCTCTCATCCTTAAGACCAGGAAAACACCATGCAATTGAAAAATAGCCGCGAGCGTTTTGGCGCGCTGGCCAAGTTCTTTCACTGGACCAGCGCCGCCGCCTTTATCGGCGCCTATATCGTTGTTTATTATGTGATCTGGTTCCTCGACGATGAAGCGCCGGGCACCCTAGCGGTGCTGAACGTGCACTGGATGCTGGGGCTGCTGGTGGGTGCGCTGGTGCTGCCGCGGCTGGCTTGGCGGCTGTTTGACGTGCAGCCGCAGGACCCGCCTGGCTCCGTGCTGGAGCACCGGCTGGCGCATGCGGCGCACTGGGGCCTGTACGGCCTGCTGATTGTGCTGCCCCTGACCGGCTATGCAGGCACCAGCCTGCCGACGGACTTCGGCCTGTTTTCCGTGCCCTCGTTTCGCGATACCGCGCTGTTCGACGCGCTGGCGTCCATCTTCGGCTTTGGCTGGGAAAGCTTCGAACCGCCGGTTGACGCCGTGCACCACTTCCTGGGCAAGTGGGTGGCCTGGGGCGTGGTGGGCCTGCATGTGCTGGCGGCCGTCTATCATCACCGTGTGCGCAAGGACGACGTATTGACACGCATGCTGCCTTGCGGCCGTAGCCGGAACAGTTGACCGTGGTCAAGCGCGGCCCGAACGGGCAAAAAAGCGCCGACTATTCTTATAGTATTTCCTCTCGGAATCTTTTTATCCGCCGTTACGAGGAAAACCATGAACCCCCTGTCCCGTCCCGCTGGTGATCCATGATGTCGCTGCTGATGGCGCTGTGCCTGGTGCTGGCCATGCTCGGCGTGCTTCTGGCCGGGCAGTGCTGGGGCGAGCGCCGCTGGCGCACCTTGCATGCGCTGGGCCAGGCCCAGCTGGCGGCGCAGGCACCCATGCTGGCGCTGCTGCAGGCGCTGCCGGTGGCCGTGATCGGCACCGACCGCCATGGCGTGGTGTGCTACCTGAATGCGCGCGCACTGACGATGGGCGGCTTGCCGGCGGTGCACGGGGTGGGCGCCAGCGTGTCGCAGTTGCTGCCGCTGTTCCATGACGGAGCCGCCATCGATGCGGCGCAGCAGGTGCGCGACTGCGTGGCGCAGCAAGCCATGCTGGAAGTGGCGCGCGGCGCAGTGCTGCTGCGCGAAAGCGACGGCAAACGCATCGACGTGCATTTCAGCTGCGTACCGCTGGCGCAAGACGGTGCGGTGCTGCTGTTGCACGACGTGTCGGCGCGCCGCCGCGCCGAGCAGCAACTGGAATTCATCGCCCACCATGACGGCCTGACCGGTTTGCCGAACCGCTTGCACTTCCAGATTCGCTTCGAGCACGGCATCGCCTATGCGCGCCGCCATCAGGGCTTGCTGGCGGTGCTGTTCGTCGATATCGACCGCTTCAAGGCCATCAACGACAGCCTGGGCCACGACGTGGGCGACCAGGTGCTGGCCGAATTCGCGCGCCGGGTGCAGCAGTGCGTGCGCAAGGTCGATACGGTGGCGCGCCAGGGGGGTGACGAATTCATCGTCTTGCTGACCGAATTGCACGATCCGCATGATGCGACGCGCGTGGCCGAGAAAATCATCGCCGCCATCGCTGCGCCGTTCGTGATTGACCAGTACAGCCTGTCGGTGGCCGCCAGCGTGGGCGTGGCGCTGTATCCGGACGACGATGATGATGTCGATGCGCTTATCGAAAAGGCGGATCTCGCCATGTATGCCGCCAAGCGGCACGCCTCTGGCACCTGCCTGCGCTACGCGCCGCGCATGCAGACGCAATCATATTCACGCACCATCCTGGAAACGGCGCTGCGCCATGCGCTCGAGCGCAATGAATTCGTGCTGCTTTACCAGCCATGCATGGACCTGGCGACAGGCACCATCACGGGCGTGAAGGCGCTGCTGCGCTGGAAGCACCCGGAACTGGGGCTGATGATGCCGCTCGATTTCCTGCCGGTGCTGGAAGAAAGCGCGCTGATCCTGCCGGTGGGTGCCTGGGTGCTGGCCACTGCCGTCGAGCAGGCAAAACGCTGGATCGCGCAGGGCCGGCTGCTGACGGTTACCGTCAGCCTGTCGGCGCGCCAGTTCTACCAGCGCGATATCGCGCGCAATGTCGGTGCCGCGCTGGGCGCGGCCGGCGTGCCCGGTCACTGCATCGAACTGGAAATCGCCGCCACCACCCTGATCGACCATCACCACGATGGTGCAGCAATCCTGCACCAGTTCCGCCGGTTGGGCATGACGATCTGCATCAGCGACTTCGGCACCGGCGACGGCCCGCTGCATTCCCTGCAGCGCTTTCCGGTCGACGCCGTCAGGATTGAAAAGTGCTTTGTCGATGAACTGGGCGCATCAGCCGATGACGGCGCCATGGTGCGCGCCATGGTGGCGATGGCCCACACCTTGAAGCTGCGCGCGATCGCCGGCGGCGTGGAAAACGCGCGCCAGCTGGAAATGCTGGCGGCCATGGGCTGCGATGCCGCTTTTGGTTATCACCTGGGGCGCGCGATGGCGGCCGATGGCGTGGAAGCGATGCTCAGGCCCGGCTCAGGCCACGGCCTGGCTGGCCGGGCGGCGTATTACGACAGTGCCGGCAAGCTTGTCGTGCCAGCCCTGCTTGCGGGCGTCGAGACCGATCCAGATAAAGCCGAGGAACAGGGGCAGGGCTGACAAGTAGGAAGCCAGGCAGCGGATGACGCACTGCCTTGCAGAGGGCTGGCTGCCCGTGCGCGCATCGACAATGATGGCGCTGACGGCCATCTTGCCCGGCGTGGTGGCAAGCCTGATCCACAGCGCTACCTGCAGCACGTTAGGCAATACCCAGGAAATCAGGAAGTCGGCAGGCCCGAGTATCCACACATCTTCCATCCAATAATATCGGCCATACACGGCCACCTTCAGCGCTACCACGATCAGCAACAGCAGCAGGGTATCGATCAGGTTCGCGCCCAGGCGCGACCAGAAGCCGACATAGTCAATCTCGGTTGTGGGGTGTGGCATGCTTGTTCCTGGTTCGGATTTGCTGGCGCATCTGCTGCTGCCTTTGGCGTACGATCAGCCGTGAGCGTAGCAGATGTGACAGCAGCAAGTACAGCTTAAAGCAGCGCCAGCATGACCGCCGCCAGCGCCGCCGCAGCGCCCACCACCCGCGCCAGCCGCATCGCCTGTTGCGGTGCATAGGGCAGCAGCCAGATCAGCAGCAGGCCGCAGCCGGTCAGGCTGCCTACCCAGAACACAGTGCCGTAGCCAGCGCCGGCGATATGCATGGCCCAGGCCAGGGCGAAGGCCAGTGCCAGAGCCCCTCCCCATTGCAGGCGGCGGCGCAGCTGCGGCGGCGGTTCCGCGCCGCGCCCGTGCAGGTCGGCGTAGTGGCGGTCCATTGCCAGGCACAGGCACGACAGGCCGGCATAGCACAGGGCGAAGACGAGGAAATTGGACAAGATCTCCATCATGCGGCTCCGGGCAGGGTGTTGGTAGCTGGCGCTGCGGCAGCCAGCTTGGCCGCTTTCGCCGGCAGCGGCTTGAGTTTGTACGCCGCCCAGGCCAGCAGCAGACCCAGTGCCAGTACCACCAGGTCGAAGGCAGCCACCGACACGGGGCCACGGCCCAGCAACAGGGTCACGCCCAGGTGTGACTCGGTGGTGAACACATTGAGCAGCGGCAGGCCGGCCAGCAGGATGGCGCCGGCCGTCAGCTGGATGCGCCACATGGCGCGCGTCGGGCGCAGCTGGGCGACGATGGCGGCCAGTGCCCAGGCGCCGAAGAAGCAGGCGATTTCTTCTTGCGGCCGGTCTTCCATCGCTACCGGCAGCAGCCGGTTGGCCCAGAAATAGGCGCCAAAGGCGATCGGAATGCCGGCAATCGCACCGATATTGAGCGCTTCGACCAGGCGCAAGCCGAAGCTGGCACGCTTGCCGGCGGCCAGCGCTTTCGCCTGTTTCTGGCGCGTCTTGACGGCCCACAGCAGGGCGCCGGTGGCGACCATGGCGCAGCCGGCCAGCCCGGACAGGAAGAACAGCGCGCGCAGCAGCGGCGCGCCGAAGTGGGCCACGTGCAGGCCGACCATCACGCCTTGCGTGGCGGCCGCGCCAGGGAGCACTTCGCCATTCGACGACAGCAGCTTGCCGGTGACGCCATCGAAATCCATCGACGGCTGGCGGGTCGACATGTCGCGGCCCGAGGCGCGGCTGAGGGTAATCACGGCGTTGGCGTCGCCAGGCGCATTGACCGAGATGCGCTCAACCTTGCTGCCCCACTGTTGCTCTGCCTGGCGCACCAGCGGCGCGAATGGCGTCAAGGGCGCAGCCACGCCGGCCGCCTTGCGTTCTTCCGCTCGCGGAAACGCCTCGGCAAAGAAGGTGTCCTTGTCGCCCTTATAGGCGGCGGTGGCGCCGGACGGCATATACAGGAACATCAATGTCACCAGGCCCGTATAGGTGATCATCAGATGGAAGGGCAGGGCCAGCACTGCCGTCACATTGTGCGCGTCCAGCCACGAGCGCTGGCCTTTTTTGGGCCGGAAGGTGAACAGGTCCTTGAAGATGCGCTTGTGGGTGATCACGCCGCTGATGATGGACACCAGCATGAACATGGCGCAAAAACCGACGATCCAGCGGGCCCAGATGGGCGACATATAGTGCAGGTCGAAATGCAGGCGATACAGGAATTCGCCGCCGCGCGTGTCGCGTGGCTTGGATAGCACCTCGCCGGTGGCCGGGTCGGTCTTTTCGGTATGGAAGTTGCCGCGCCGTCCCTTCTTTTTTTCGCCCGGTTTCGGCGGCTTGCTCCAGCCCAGTTGCGTCGCTTGCGTGCGTTCGTCGGGCAAGGTAATGAACCAGCGCGTGGCGCCGCCGGCGCGCTCGGTCATCGCGGCCTGGGCGGCGCTGGCGGCCACTTCGCTGCTGACCGGGTTGGCCGCGACAGCATGCAGCTCGGGCTGCATCCACAAGGTGATTTCGCTGCGGTAGTAGCTGGCCGTGCCGCCGCAAAACACCAGCAGCAGCACCCAGCACACCAGCAGGCCGGACCAGGTGTGCAGCCATGCCATCGACTGGCGGAAACCTTCTTTCATGCGAGACTCCACGATAGTACGTCCAGCCACTGCAGGATGGCGGCGATGACGGCGCTGGGGATCAGCAGCCCCAGCCAGGCGCGCAGGGCGGTGGCGGTGGCAAACACCCACAGCACGGCGCAGGTATAGATAGTGAATGACAGCAGGGTTGCCGTCATGACGGCTTCCGGGCGCGCCATCGGCAGGGTCACCGACAGCAGCATGGTGACCAGCGCCGCCAGCACGTAGCCGCCGACGATGGCGGCCACGCCGCGCGAGGCCACGCCGAGGCGGTACAGTGCGCCTGCGGACAGCCGCAGGCGTGGCATTTTATGGTTGGTGGCAGGCGCGTGCATGGATCAGCCGTGGTCCTTGCTCGGTGGCACGGCTGGCGCAGCCGGCAGTGGCGCCACACCCTGCGCCTGCACCAGGCTCAGGGTGGTGACGTAGCTGGCGCTGTCATATTTCTTGCCGTCGCGCTGGCCACCGGTCTTGTCTTCATGGTGCACCTCCAGCACATAGCTGCCCTGCCATGGCAGCGGGAAGCTGACCAGGCCTTGCTCGTCGCTGTAGGCTTCGCGCATCCAGCCCGATTGCACCACTGCGCCGATCTTGGCCTTGGCCAGCGGCTTGCCCTGATAGGTGACCTTGAACTGGCCCGGCGTGCCGGTAGGCAGCAGGTCCAGGGTCAGCGCTGGCGCTTGTGCGCTGTGGTCGGCAACGATGCGCGCGGCCGGGGTCCAGATCGAGAACAGGACCTTGCCATCCTTCTTGCTTTCCCAGCCCGGATAGCTGTTTTCCTCGGCGATGATGGTTTCGCCTGGCGCAACTTTACCGTTCAGCACGAAGGCGCCGGCGCTCTTGCTGGCCTGCAGCGGCTTTTTGGTGCTGCCGGAAATCCAGCTGACGTTTTTCAGGGTAAATTTGTCGAGCAGGCCCGGCGACGCTTCGCGCAAGTTGTCGCCGAATTCGCCGAAGTAGATGCTGGCGGCCTTGTCGTTCTGTTCCAGCCAGATCTGGTGGGCGCCGGCCGCGCCGGACAGCAGGCAACCGCCTGCCAGGGCGATGGAGAGGGCGGACAGGCGGACGATGGAAGTGATGTTCATGTGTGTATTCCTGTTGGTGGGGGTGGCATGGCAAATCGGCAGTGGCCGTATCAATACTGGTAGCGCAGGTTCAGCGCCAGGCTGCGTGGTTCGCCGTAGTAGCCGCCGCTGTAGAAGCCGACGCGGCGGAAGTAGCTCTTGTCGAGCGCATTGTTGAGGTTCATGGTGGCCGACAGTTTCGGGCTGATCTGGTAGCGCGCCATCAGGTTGAGCAAGGTATAGCCGCCCTGGCTGACGCTGCCGCGCTTGCCACCGGGCAGTGCCACATTGGTGGCCCAGATGTCGTTCTGCACGCTCACCCCGCCGCCGATGGTCAGGTTCTGCCAGTCGCCGGGCAGGCGGTAGGTGCTTGTCAGGCGCAGCATATTGGTCGGCTGTATGGTATTGGTCAACACGCCCTTGTCGGTGCGGGTCTTGCCATGCGTATAGCCGGCGAACAGCTGCCAGCCACGCAGGGGACTGCCCGACACTTCCACCTCGTGGCCCTTGCTGATATTGCCCTTGCCGGTCGATACGTACGGACGGCTGCCGTCCGGCAGCACGAAGGTCGGTGCCACTGACATGTCTTCCTCGCCCAGGTTGTCCTGCCTGGCCCGGTACACGGCAAACGAGGCATTCAGGGCGCCGTCGAACAGTTCGCTCTTCACGCCACCTTCGACATTGCTGCCGGTGATCGGGTCGAGGAAGGCGTCGTTCTTGTCCTTCAGGTTCTGCGGCTTGAACAGGTCGGTGTAGCTGGCGTACAGCGAAGTGGTCTTGCTGACGTCCCACACCACGCCCGCATATGGCGTGAGTACATCATCGGTTTTATACGCCGCACTGCGTCTGACGAACGCATTGCTGGTGTCATAACGGTCGTTGTAGGTCTTCCAGTTCGAGATGCGCGCGCCTGCCAGCAGCTTGAAACTGTCGGCCAGGTTGAGACGGGTGGCGATAAACGCGCCTGACTGTTTGGTAGTGGCCACATCGCGCGCACCGGTGCGTATCAGGTCCGGTTCGGGCACGTCGCCGTTCCAGTTGCGGAAGTCCGGGATGGTGGTGGCAAACGGCAGCGGGTTTTCCATTTGCGTCTCAAGCGTGGTGCCGGTGCGTTTCCAGCCGTTGACGCCCATTACCAGGTCATGCTGGCGGCCGAACAGCGGGAAAGTGCCATTGGCCGACAAGTCGAAATTATCCTGCTTTTCATCGTAGGGGAAGGCACCGCTCCAGACGGACAGGCCGGAGCCGTCCTGGTTCGGAAAGCCGTTGCCGCCGTAAAACAGCTTGCCGTTGGACGAACTGTCGAGGCGGCCATAGGCGGCCTTGATCTTCCAGTCGTTGGCGAAGCGATGATCGAGATAGACATAGCTGTTCTGGAATTGGCGTTCCCAGCTGCTCCATTTGGCCGCCATATTGAACGAGCGTGGCATGTTGGCCGGCGTGCCGTCCGCGAAGAACAGCGGGGTGGTGCCCCAACTGGTGCCTTTCGGGGTGTTTTTCTGGTAGTCGATGCCGGCTGTCAGCATGGTGTCCGGTGTCAGGTCCGCTTCGACCACCACGGCACCGACCAGTTTGCGTTCCTTGTACAAATCCATGTAGGAGTGGCGGTTCTGGCCGGCCACCACCAGGCGGCCGCGGATGCTGCCGTCGGCCTTCAGGGGTGTGCTGATATCGCCTTCCAGGCGAACCTTGCTCCAGGAGCCCACCGTCATGCCAGCCGAAGCGGCAAATTCCTTGCCCGGGCGCTTGTGCATCATGTTGATGGTGGCCGACGGGTCGCCATTGCCGCTGACCAAGCCCGTGGCGCCGCGCACGATTTCGATGCGGTCATAAATGGCCGTGTCGAACAGCGCATTGGCGCCTGAATTGACGGCCACGCCGTCGATCTGGTAATTGCCGATAGAAAAACCACGCGCGGCAAAGGTGGTGCGTTCGCTGTCATTTTCCTGCACCGTTACGCCGGTCGACTGTACCAGCACATCGGCCAGGCTGTTCAGGCCCATGTCGTCCATGCGCTGGCGCGTGACGACCGAAATCGATTGCGGCGTTTCGCGGATCGACAGGCCCATGCGTGTGGCAGTGGCCATTTCTTTCGTGGTGTAGGAACCGGTGTACTCGGTGCTGGCCTTGTCCTGCTGGCCCACCACCTTGATCTCGGCCAGGGTAGCGTCTGCAGCAGTGGCGGTGTCGTCGGCCAGCGCCAGGCCAGTCGTGCCCAGCGCCGTCAGGAGCAGGGCCGAGCGCACGGCGGCGGCCAGCGGGCGGGTGGAAAAAGGAATCGTACCGTCAAGCTTGCAGTCCAGCGAGCGTGGTCGCGCCATAAAAATCTTTCTTCTCGTCTGCCGCCGTCATGCGGCGGACTCTTTATGGGAATGGATGGCTTGCTGGGCGCATTGGCGCTGGCTGGCGTGGAATAGACAAATGATAATGAGAACGATTCTTATTATATTTTAACGATGCGAAAGGTGCAAGGTTGCACACTGATCCGTGGCCTGACGCACCGTGGCAAGCGTACAACGCTTTGCCATCGTTGCCGCATGCGCTAGCATAGCTGCTTGATAAGGAGGCAAGATGGCAATTCAACTGATCAATACGGCGCCGATCGCGGGCCAGCAGCCTGGTACCTCGGGCTTGCGCAAGAAGGTGGGCGTGTTCAGCGAACCGCAATACCTGGAAAATTTCGTGCAAAGCGTGTTTGATACCCTTGGCGATTACCATGGGCAAACCCTGGTGCTGGGCGGCGATGGTCGCTATTACAACCGCACCGCGATACAGACGGTGCTGCGCATGGCGGCCGCGCATGGCTACGCGCGCGTGCTGCTGGGGCAGGGCGGCATTTTGTCGACGCCGGCCGTCAGCTGCGTGATCCGCAAGCGCGGCGCCAGCGGTGGCCTGATTTTGTCGGCAAGCCATAATCCGGGCGGCCCGGACGGCGACTTCGGCATCAAGTACAACATCGCCAATGGCGGCCCGGCGCCCGAAAAACTCACCGACGCCATCTTTGCGCGCACCAAGGAACTCAAGGAATACCGCATCAGCGACTCGCCCGACATCGACCTCGATACGCTCGGTGAAGTGCGCGTCGAGCAGATGGTGGTCGAAGTGATCGACCCGGTGGCGGACTACGCCGGGCTGATGCAGCAGCTGTTCGATTTCGACGCCATCCGCTCCCTGTTCGCGGGTGGCCTGCGCATCTGCTTTGACGGCATGCATGCCGTTTCCGGCCCGTACGCCACGGCCATCCTGGAAGACCTGCTGGGCGCACCGAAGGGCAGCGTCATCAACGGCCTGCCCCTGGAAGACTTCGGCGGCGGCCACCCGGACCCGAATCCCGTCAATGCGGCCGAGCTGATTGCACGCATGGCGCAAGACGACGCACCCGACTTCGGCGCGGCGTCCGACGGCGACGGCGACCGCAATATGATCGTTGGCCGTCGCTTCGACGTCACGCCATCGGACAGCCTGGCCATCCTGGCTGCCAACGCCACCGTGGCGCCCGGCTACCGCGCCGGCCTGACAGGCATCGCCCGCTCGATGCCGACTTCGGGCGCAGCCGACCGCGTGGCTGCCGCGCTGGGCATCCCCAGCTTTGAAACGCCGACCGGCTGGAAATTCTTCGGCAACCTGCTCGACGCCGATATGGCCACCTTATGCGGTGAAGAAAGCTATGGCACGGGGTCGAACCATGTACGCGAGAAGGATGGCTTGTGGGCCGTGCTATTCTGGCTCAACCTGCTGGCAGCAAAAAAACAGTCGGTCGAGCAGATCGTGCGCGCGCACTGGGCCACGTATGGCCGCAACTACTATTCGCGCCATGACTACGAGGATATCGACAGCGCCGCCGCCGCGCAATTGATGGACGCCGTGCGCGGCCAGCTGGCCGCCTTGCCGGGCCAGCAGCTGGGACAGTACACGGTAGCGCTGGCCGACGACTTCAGCTATACCGACCCGGTCGACGGTTCCGTGTCGCACAAGCAGGGCATCCGCATCATCATGACGGACAACTCGCGCATTGTGCTGCGCCTGTCGGGTACCGGCACCCAGGGCGCCACGTTGCGCCTGTACCTGGAACGCTATGAGGCCGACCCGGCCCAGCACGATATCCCGACCCAGCAGGCGCTGGCCGGGCTGATCGCGATTGCCGAGCAGCTGGCGCAGATCAGGGAGCGTACGGGGCGCGATGCGCCGACGGTGACGACGTAAAAAAAGGGCGCACAGTGTGCGCCCTTCCTTGTTACTGCCAGCTCAGGCTGGCATCACGCCTTGCCCGGCACCACCGCCTGGCGGTAGTTGTCGACCATCTTGTAGCGCCTCGCATACAGGCCAAAGGCCAGCATGGCCGCCGCAGCAAAGGCGGCGAAGAAAAACATCTGGAAGGCCGTCACGCTGATGCCGCTCTCGGCAATCTTGCCGATCACGCCTTCGTTCATCACGCTGCGGTTGACGATCAGCACCCACAGATTGCCCACCGTGGTCGACAAATTCCAGAAGCTCATGATGGCGCCCTTCATCGACACGGGCGCCTGGCTGTAGGCGAATTCCAGGCCGGTGGCCGACACCAGCACTTCGCCGAAGGTCAGCAGCGCGTACGGCAGGATCTGCCACATGATGGAGACGGCGCTGCCGCTGTCCAGGGCCAGTTGCAGCAGGCCGATAACGATCCAGGCCAGTGAGGAAAAGCCGATGCCGGCTGTCATGCGGCGCAAGGCGGTTGCTTCCAGGCCGAAGCGGTTCAGCATCGGGTACAGCACCAGGTTGTTGAACGGAATCAGCAGCATCACCAGCATCGGGTTCAGCGCCTGCATTTGCGCCGGCAGGAACCAGCTCGGTTTTTCCATGGTATTGGCCTGCACGATCCAGGTCGAGGCCTTCTGATCGAACAGCGAGAAAAACGGCGTGACCAGAGCGAAGATGACGAGGATGCGCAGCACCGCACGCACGCCCTCGACCGCTTCGTCCGGGTGGATGCCGCGTGCGCGTTCCAGCTGCATCGCGGTGCCGATGCTGCCGAAGGCCAGCAGCAATACCAGCGCGGTACAGGCCGAGATCACGAAGCCCCATTCAGGAATGCTGTAGAACGCATACAGGGCGCCAAGCACGCCGACATAGGCAACATACAGGCCTGGACGCGAACCGCCTTCGACACGGGCCAGCAGGGCGGTGCGGGCGACGCGGGTAAACGAATCGGGATTGGGCGGCGCCGGCGGCACGTGCACGTATTTCTTGGCGCCCATCCAGAAGACGACGGTGGCGGCCAGCATCATCACGCCGGGAATGCCGAAAGCGATCGAAGGGCCGTAGTCGCGCAGGAACACCGGCATCAGCAAGGACGCGAAGAAGGAGCCGAAGTTGATGATCCAGTAGAACATGTCGAACACCAGCTTGGCCTTGTGCTTGTTGGTCTGGTCGAACTGGTCGCCGACAAACGAGGCGACCAGCGGCTTGATGCCGCCCGAGCCGAAGGCGATCAGGAACAGGCCGAAGTAGAAGCCGTTGACGCTGCTTTCAAAGATGGCCAGGCAGGCATGGCCTGCGCAATACACCAGGCTGAGCCAGAAGATGGTGTTGTACTTGCCGAAGAAACGGTCGGCCAGCCAGCCGCCCAGCAGCGGAAAGAAATACACGCCGATAACAAACGTATGAAACACATGCTTGGCTTCGCCCGTACGCTGGTCGATCGGTATCATCAGCAGCAAGGTACTGATCAGGAACGGCGTCAGAATATTGCGCATGCCGTAAAAGCTGAAACGTTCGCAGCCTTCGTTGGCGATTATGTACGGAATCTGCCGCGGCATCTTGCCGGTGGCGGTTTGTGTCTCGGCCGTTGACATTGGCTCTCCCAAGTGATTTTTTATAAGCCGCGATGCTAAGGCCTGCCGCGTTTGCTGGCAACAGAAAAAACGGCTTGCAAGCTATTTGACAGGGATTGGTAAAGGTTTGATTTTCAGAAAGATACTACTTTGTGGCACTTTCGAGGCAGGTACGGCAGGGCGCGGCAGCTGCAATCGCAGGTGCAGCATGCCGTCTTGCGGTGCCGCAGCGTCGAGCACGAAACCGCAACTCAGATAGAGCGTCAACGCCGCCTGGTTGTCCTGTGCCACGGCCAGCCGCACGGTGGCCAGCTCCGGGATGGCGCAAGCATGTTTGATGGCGGCCTGTACCAGTTGCCGGCCCAGTCCCTCGCCGCGTGCTTGCGGCGCTACATGCACCCCCCAAAGGCTGGCTTTGTCATGTACCACGGCGATCGCTTCGCGGTGCAACCCCGCCATGGCGATCAGCTGCGCATCATTAAAAATGCCAAATATTATTTGGTTGGAGGTTGGCTGCAGGCGCTGGCGCATCTGTTCCATCGGCACGCTGCTTTCCAGCGCATGCGTGGTGCAAAAGGCGGATGGCAGTTCGGCGATGCCGGCCAGGCGCAGCGCGCGGTAGGCGGGCGCGTCGCTGGGGAGGAGGGGGCGTAAGTCAGGGGCGGGCATGGGCAGAGTATCGGACCATGTGGCCGGAAAGTAAACCTTGTGCTGGGGTCTAATGCCGTTCAGTTAAGCTGTCTGAAGCATTTAAAGGCTAAAAACGTAACGATGAAAAACGCATGACAGTGTGCTTGCGGCCTTATTGCCAACCGATGGAATCATGGTGATAAAGCACGTATTTTTGCTGGTTTTTTGCAGATAGACTCTGATCTTCTCAAAAATGGAACTGGCATGCGACCCCATCCTCTGTTTCTCTGTGTATTGATGTTCATCTCTTCAACTGCCGTGGCCGCGCCGGGCAAGCCCCTGGAGCGCGTGAATGATCAACGTACATACATGCAAGGCAAGCGTAATGCTGTGCAAGACAGCATCAATGAAACATCAACGCCAGATCAACTGCGCGAAGCTGCAGCGCGCTTTGAAGACCTCATCGTTGAACTGGACCAGCCTGCCATGCGCGACCTTGCCAACGGCTCCACCTACCTGCGAGCCGAACGTCTCAATAATCTGATACCGCTGGCCGAGGTGTACCTTCGTCTCGGCATGAAGGACAAAGCCCTGGAGGCGCTGGAACAAAGCCAGCGTTCGATCTGGCTTCCGATCGAATTTGACAAAGCGCCAGCCTTCAAAAGCTTGCGTAACGAACCTCGTTTTGCCGCAATTAACTCCCGTGCCCGGCTCGGGACAACGATTTTCGATACGCCTGCCCGTGCTGCCGGATACAGGGAAAAATTGAGTGTCGAAGAGCGTATCGCCGGTCTGTCACTGTTCTGGCACGAAGCGCGCCAGAATTTCGTGTATTTCGACCATGTATCGAACCTGGACTGGAATAAAGTTTACCTTGACTACTTGCCCAAGGTGATGGCGGCCAGGAACACGCGAGAATATTATGATGTCCTGATGCAACTGGCTCCCTTGCTTCAGGATGGGCACACGAATATCTACCCTCCGGATAAGTTGACCAGCAAATACTATTCCCGGCCGCCGATTCGGACTGCCCTGATCGAAGACAAGGTAGTTGTAGTGCAGGTCAGCAGCCCATCGCTGGAAAAGATTATCAAGATTGGTGACGAGATCATCGCAATCGATGGCAAGCCGACCAAGGCCTACGCGCAGCAAAACGTTGCCCCGTTTGTGAGCAGTTCAACCCCGCAGGACAAAATTGTGCGCATCTATACTTATCAGCTCCTCGCTGGTGATGCAGTCAAGCCTGTCCATCTTTCACTGGCAGGCTCCGACGGCAGTCAGCGCAATGTGAGCGTGCGGCGCAGCAGCTACTCTGATGTTGTCAAGCAGCCAGAGTTTGAATTCAAGTTGCTAAAAGGCAATATTGCATATATTGCGCTGGACCATTTTGAAAGTGATGCAGGTGTTCAGGCATTTGAAAAAGCATGGCCTGCTATACAGAAAGCAGCGGCATTGATTATTGACGTGAGAAATAACGGTGGCGGGTCAACTGAATTCGGTTACCAGATATTGCGCCACTTGACCAACAAGCCCATCATTGGCTCGCGCAGTTATGTTCGGCTGGGTGATCCTGTTATCCGTGCACAGCATGGCAATTCAGTGAGTTGGTTGCGTCTTGATGGTTATGTTGATGAGCGTGCCCGCAACGCACAAGTTTTTACCAATCCCGTCGCCGTTCTGTCCGGACCGCGCAGCTTTTCTGCGGCCGAGGATTTCCTGGTCGCCTTTGACCAGCTCCAGCGTGGGCTAATTGTTGGAGAGGCATCTGGTGGCAGCACTGGCCAGCCACTGACCTTTGATCTGCCCGGTGGCGGCATGGCGCGCATTTGCGTCAAGCGTGACACCTACCAGGACGGCCGTGAGTTCGTGGGCAAAGGCGTCATCCCGCAAATCGAAGCGCGACCGACTCTGCAAAGCGTGCGCACAGGCGACGACCCGGTACTGGCCGCCGCATTGTTGGCCTTGGCACGCTAGTAAAACAAAAAACCTGAAGACAGGATGATCCGGGCAAACGAAGTAATCAGTCAGCCATCTTGTCCATCTGGCTTGATAGCGCTTGCCTAGTTGGTGACGCGTTTCATGGGCGCGCTCTCCTTGCGCCAGCGCTCCAGGCTCAGCAACTCTCCTTCTGCCGTGTCTTCGACCAGGATGCGCTTGCCGTCGGGCGTGACCAGGAAACTCTCCCAGCGGTGCGCCGCGTCGGGCGCGTTTTCAAAAAAGCTCAGTTGAAAATAGGCCTGGCCGTCGACCAGGCGCTGTTCGGGCGCCGTTTCCATCACGGCGCCATGCGAGCGCCCACCCGAGGCTTTTTCGATATGCGCCGACCAGGCGCGGATTTCCGGCAGCGCCAGCAGCGCATTGACGGCCTTGTCATCAAGCTGCGCACCGGGCGCGTCCTGTGTCGCCGGGCCGCTCGAAGGCGGCTGGTACACATAGTAAGCGCCCAGGGCGGCTGCCAGCAGGCCGGCCAGGATGCCGGCGGTAATGGCGGTTTTGGAAGACGAGGCGCGTGGCGGCATGGGTGGGGTGCAGTAGGTGGATGATGGCGGTCATGCTAAAGCAAAACGAGGGCGCGGGCAATCGCGCCAGCGGCTTCTTGCGTATCCCCAAGAGCGGAACGAGTATATGGAGTAGGCTGAGAAAATGACAGCATGAAAAGCATGACCTCATGCGTCCATAAACGCGAATGGCCCACCGAAGTGGGCCATTCTAACTCTCTTGTTTCCGGGGGGAGGCTTGCGCCAACAAGTCCCGAAACACACATCTTCATTATATACCCTTTTGAAAAACGCGCATCTTTCTTGAAATGGACGCCATATGGCACTGTCAGCGCAACAAATTGCGGCCGTCACGGCTGCAATTTCGCCGACAAGGATGGGTACCTATGTCAATGCTGTGGGCTTCGGGCGCGGCGCGACGGCGCTCGATATTTATGTCTGGAACGCCTTGGTATCGGGTGCATTTTTTTCGGCGCTGCATATTTGTGAAGTCGTGATCCGTAACGCGGCAGCCCATGCACTCGAACTGAAGTATGGCGCCAACTGGCCTTGGCATATGGGGTTCGAGCGTTCACTGACCACATGGGCCAAGGGTGAACTGCAGTCGGCTCGGCAAGGCATTCCGGTTGGTTCGACCGGCAAGGTCATTGCCGGGTTGAAATTCGCCTTCTGGTGCAAGATGTTTACGGCTGGCCAGGATCAGCACCTCTGGAATGCGCACATGCATGCCGTATTTCCACATCTTCCGTTACCGCTGACTGTCGCGGCCGGCCGGCAGGTGATCCACGATGACCTGGAGGCGTTGCGCGGCTTGCGCAACCGCATCGCGCATCATGAACCGGTCATCGGCTATCCGTTGATTGCACTCCAGGCTCGCATGCAGCGCCTGCTCAAGCTGCGCTGCGGGCATACCGGGGCCTGGATGTCCGAATGGGAAATCGTCAGTGCGGTGCTGGCAGCGCGGCCATGAGCAAGCCGGGTGCATTTTGTCGGGGCGAAAAAAAGCCACCTTCCGTGGAAGATGGCTCTCGGGTTGCCGCAGATAAAAGAGCAGCTTTTGGCCCGCTCCTCATGCTACGGCGGTGCGGCCCGGCGACGCCGTCGCCTGCGCGCCGGGCCGCAGGACATTACATCATGCCGTCCATGCCACCCATGCCGCCCATACCACCCATGCCGCCGCCCATGCCGCCGCCTGCTTTGTCGTCAGCGATTTCGCAGACCATGCAGTCAGTTGTCAGCATCAGGGAAGCGATCGAAGCGGCGTTTTGCAGCGCCGAACGGGTCACTTTGGCTGGGTCCAGCACGCCCATTTCGACCATGTCGCCATAGGTGCCGTTGGCAGCGTTGTAGCCGTAGTTGCCGGTGCCAGCCAATACGGCTGCCACGACTACCGAAGCTTCTTCGCCGGCGTTTTGCACGATCATGCGCAGTGGCTCTTCCATCGCGCGCAGCACGATCTTGATACCTGCGTCCTGGTCAGGATTGTCGCCCTTGACCGTGATGTTGGCGCGTGCGCGCAGCAGGGCTACGCCGCCGCCTGGCACGATACCTTCTTCGACGGCAGCGCGGGTCGCGTGCAGTGCATCTTCAACGCGGGCTTTTTTCTCTTTCATTTCGACTTCGGTGGCTGCGCCAACCTTGATCACGGCAACGCCGCCAGCCAGTTTGGCCACGCGCTCTTGCAGTTTTTCACGGTCGTAGTCCGAGGTCGCTTCTTCGATCTGTACACGCACTTGTTTCACGCGTGCTTCGATCGAGGCAGCTTCGCCGGCGCCGTCGATGACGATGGTGTTTTCCTTGCCCACTTCGATGCGCTTGGCTTGGCCCAGCTCTTCGAGCGTGACTTTTTCCAGGGTCAGGCCGACTTCTTCTGCGATGACCTGGCCGCCGGTCAGGACAGCGATGTCTTCCAGCATGGCTTTGCGGCGGTCGCCGAAGCCAGGTGCTTTCACTGCGCAAGTTTTCAGGATGCCGCGGATGTTGTTTACAACCAGGGTAGCCAGTGCTTCGCCTTCGATGTCTTCCGCGATGATCAGCAGTGGACGGCCAGCTTTGGCGACTTGTTCCAGTACCGGCAGCAGGTCACGGATGTTCGAGATTTTCTTGTCGCACAGCAGGACGAATGGATTGTCCAGGATGGCAACTTGCTTTTCTTGATTATTGACGAAGTACGGCGACAGGTAGCCGCGGTCGAACTGCATGCCTTCCACGATATCCAGCTCGTCGTTCAGCGACTTGCCGTCTTCCACGGTGATCACGCCTTCCTTGCCGACTTTTTCCATCGCTTCAGCGATACGCTCGCCGATCGAGTAGTCGGAGTTGGCCGAGATCGCGCCAACCTGGGCGATTTCCTTGGTGGTGGTGCAAGGACGGGCGATTTTCGCCAGTTCTTCCACGGTAGCAGCGACAGCCTTGTCGATGCCGCGCTTCAGGTCCATCGGGTTCATGCCGGCGGCAACGAACTTCATGCCTTCGCGCACGATGGCTTGTGCCAGCACGGTAGCGGTGGTGGTGCCGTCACCGGCGTTGTCGCTGGTGCGGGAAGCAACTTCCTTGACCATTTGCGCGCCCATGTTCATGAGCTTGTCTTTGAGTTCGACTTCTTTTGCAACCGATACGCCGTCCTTGGTGACGGTAGGGGCGCCGAACGAGCGCTCCAGGACCACGTTGCGGCCTTTCGGGCCCAGGGTCACTTTGACTGCGTTGGCGAGAATGTTTACGCCTTCGACCATCTTGGCGCGCGCTGCGTCGCCGAATACTACTTCTTTAGCTGCCATGTTCAATTCTCCAGAGATTTCGGAATAGATCTATTTAAAACGTGGAAACGAATTACTGAACGACGATCGCCATGATGTCTTCTTCGCGCATGACCATCAGTTCCTGGCCATCGACCTTGACGGTCTGGCCGGCGTATTTGCCGAACAGTACGCGGTCGCCTACTTTGACATCCAGAGGACGGACTTTGCCGTCGTCGAGAATCTTGCCATTGCCTACGGCAAGGACTTCGCCTTGGTCCGGTTTTTCAGCAGCTGCATCAGGAATGATGAGGCCGGACGCAGTCTTGGTTTCCTGGTCGAGGCGTTTGACGATGACACGATCGTTCAATGGGCGCAGATTCATACAAAACTCCTTAAAGTTCAATGGATAAGTGTTGCTCGATCCTGGCCAGCCCGGCATCGTGCCAGGCCCGCTGTCGACCGACCGCCGTATCGACATATCAACTACGGCGTGCAACGAATCAAGCAAACCTCGATCGTCCCGTGCCTGCCCGCTTCTGGCGGAAGTACGCTGCGGCGTCGCCCACCGCGCGTACTCCTTGCCGAACAACTGGCAAGCATCGGTCTGTCATGAGGATTGCTACGAAAGAGTTTGTTAGCACTCTCTACTAACGAGTGCTAATTATAGGGACGGCAGGGGGCTTATTCAAGGGGAACATATATATACACGATACGTGCAAGTGGCATTCGGGCTTGGGTTTGCGCTGGCGCAAACCACCTTCCCGGGCGTCAGCGGCGGATGCGACTCTAGCATGGCGTTGACGACAGTGCTTTTCCTGTACGCACAGGAAACATTGCATGACGATTAAATTTGCTAAGATAATCAGTATTACTTACCAAGTAGTGATGATTATGCCAACCTTGTTTTCCCGCCATGCCGTTTGTCTGTCCTTCGCCGCCGCCAGTCTGGTCTTTTCCGCCAGTGCCGGCGCGCAAACTTTTCTTGACGAACTGACGGTGGCAAGCCTGTCTCCGCAGGATAAGGAGGCGCTGCTCAATGCCTTGTCCAGGGACCTGAACAAGGACGACGATGACCAGGAAGCGCATGTATGGAGCAACGCAGGCGCGAAGGCGGCCACCCTGCAAGCCGTCTACAGCTTCAGCAATTCCTCCATGACGGAGCACAGTCTGAAGGCGCATGTATGCCGCGACCTGAAATTTGTCGTCACGGCCGGCGGCAAGACGCAGGATCTGAGCCGGCGTACCTGCTCGCAAAACAGCGGGCGCTGGGATATTCAGGGCAAGGATGCGCCGCCCGTCACGTATCCGCCCTTCCTGTCAGACGTCACGGTGGCCAGCCTGAACGCGCAGGAAAAGAAAGACCTGCTGAAAGCGGCCGTGCGCACCCTGAAGGACGAGCAAGATGGCAAGACGCGTCAGTGGAGCAACAAGGGCATGGGCAACGCCGCACCCTTGCGCGTGAGCCTGACGACATCCGACACGGGCACCAGGCCCGGCAGTTTTACCACCTGCCGCGACCTGACGATGGTATTTGATGGCAAAAATGGCAAACAGGAACTGCGTCGCCGCTCGTGCGAAAACCGCTATGGCGCGCTGGACATCGAACCGGGCTACGAGGAAGACCGCTAGATCGGCGATGATGATGAAAAGCACCTATTTTCCGGTAACTGGACGTCATTGATGTAATTATGTGTGTCAGTAACGCGATTCGATTGACGCCTGTGCAAGCTGCGCCCTATAGTGGCGGCATGATTTCCGAATTCAACGAATTATCCGACAAAATTGGCCTGCTGGCCGAAATGACTCATGCGCTGCGTCGTGAAAACGCGCAACTGCGCAAGGACAATGCTGCCCTTGCTGCGGAGAACGCGCAGTATGTGCAGCGCATGCGCGAGGCGCAGGAGCGGGTCGAGGCGCTGCTGGAAAAAATTCCGGAACTGGTGCAGGCGGGCCTGGAGCAGGCCGCCTCCGAAGCCATGGCCCATGCGGCTGAAAACGGGAAGGAAGCGTAATGTCGCGTGTCGATGTCAATATCATGGGCCAGTCGTACAGCATGGTCTGCCGCGATGGCGAAGAGCGCGCGCTGCGCGAAGCGGCCATCTATCTTGATAGCAAGATGAAAGCCATCCGCGATGCGGGCAAGGTCAAGGGCAATGACCGCATCGCCGTGCTGGCGGCGCTGGGCGTGGCAGCCGAATTCTTGTCCGTCAAGTCGCCTCAAGGGCCGCTGTCGGAGCTGACCATTCTGGAAGTAAAGCAAAAAATTTCGGCCATGCACATGGTGCTCGATAGCGCCCTGACGCCCCAGGAAAATTTGTTTTAAGCGGCGCTTAAGTGCCGGGGCCGCATGTTCTGTACGAATTCCCTTTGCGATGCGCGCACTAAGGAGTAAACTTCTCCCTACCCTGCGGTGTTCGCGATTGCCATATATTCCTTGAACCATTTATGCGCATCGGTTGCGAATTTTGTTTGATGGGAGTGAGCGTCGCTCGTTCGACGAACCCGAAATTGAACTAACGTGACCACCTTGAACCGTTTGGTTCGGGATGCCGGCATAGCGGCACAGGCGGGGCCTGATTGATAGAGAACGGTTGCAGCATGACGATGCGCAGCCGTTTTTTTACGTCCGCAGTTTCCAGGGGAAGACATGAAGCAATACTGGTTGATGAAATCCGAACCCACCGAAGTGAGCATCGATGACCTGATGGCGGCGCCCGGGCACGCCATGCCCTGGTTCGGCGTGCGCAACTACCAGGCACGCAACTTCATGCGTGATGGCATGCGTGAGGGCGACGGCGTACTGTTCTATCATTCCAGCTGCCCGCAGCCGGGCGTGGTGGGTGTGGCCGAAGTGGCCAGCACGGCATACCCGGACCATAGCCAGTTTGACAAAAACAGCCATTATTTCGACCCGAAAGCCACGCTGGAACAGCCGCGCTGGGTCAGTGTCGATGTGCGGGGCCTGAAAAAGACGGCGCTGCTGCCGTTGTCAGAAATGCGCCAGATGCCGGGGCTGGAAGACATGCTGCTGCTCAAAAAGGGCAGCCGGCTGTCGATCACGCCCGTCACCCCGGCGCAGTGGAAAGCCATCCAGGCGCGCTTGAGGGATTAATCGCGCGCCTGCGTGCCGACTTCTTCGATATCGATTTCCATCCGATAGGCCAGCGCGATGAACAGCGCCTGGCACAGGCAGATGGTGCCGGTCAGAGAGCGGAAGGCAAATGCGCTGCCTTCGGTTACCGTCAACAGGGCGTCGGCGCTGCGCGCCAGCGGCGCCAGTTTGCTGTCGGTAATGACCAGCGTTTTTGCGCCATTCTCGTGCGCCATGCGCGCGCACTCCAGCGTCTCCTTGCCATAGGGTGCAAAACTGATGGCGATCGCCACGTCACCTTCACGCACGCTGCGCATCTGGTCGCGGTGGCCACCACCGAGGCCCGTCACAAGATGCACGCGCTTGCTGGTGTGCTGCAGTGCGTAGGCGATATACGAGGCCACCGGAAATGCGCGCCGCACGCCCACCACGTAAATATTGTCGGCATGTTGCAGCAAGGTGATGGCCGCTTCGAGCTGCTCGTCATCGAGGCCCGCCGACAGTTCATCAAGGCCGCTGCGGCTCGCGCCGATGAATTCGCGTGTCAGGTCGCCCGTGCGCACCTTGCTGTCGCGTGTGGAAATCAGTTTGCGGATGCGCTGGCGGTAGTTCGGTGCTGCGCGGGCCTGGTCGGTATAGGCCTGGCGGAACACGTCCTGCATTTCGCTGAAGCCGGAAAAGCCGAAGCGCTGGGCGAAGCGCACGATGGCGGATGGCTGCACGTCGCAGGCGGCGGCGATGTCGCTGATGCGTTCGAGCATCAGGCTGGCGCGATTTTGTTCGATATGCCTGGCGATCAGTTTCAACTGGCGCGACAGGCTCTCGTATTCATCGGCGATTTGTTGCATCAACTGGTCAATCGGGGCTGCTTGTGCCATCTCTTGCGCTCTCTGTTCAGGACTGCAATGGACCGTTCCATTCTTTCCTGGCTGCGCAGCACATGCCGGCAGCTCAGGTTGAAAGAATTATAGAATCGAATGCCCTGAATAGAAAGAAATTTCTATTTAATGGAAATTGGAAAACATAATTGCAATTGGCCAGCCGGCGACGGATGACGGCCGATAATCAGGCGCCGGCGGCGCGTGCCTTGGTCGGTGGCGTGGCCATGATGCGGCTTTTGTAAGACCAGACCAAGAGGGCAATGGCGCCGATGATCATCGGCAGTGACAGCATTTGTCCCGACGTGATCGGCACGCCGAACCACACGACTTCCCAGTCCGGCGTGCGGAAGTATTCGGTAAAGAAGCGGGCGCAGCCGTACAGCAGGGTAAACATGGCGCCGACCGCCACCCGTGGATGCGGCTTGCGCGCAAACAGCCACAGGATGATAAACACCAGAATACCGTCGACCAGCATCTGGTAGATCGGCGACGGGTGCACGGGGTAGGGGATGCCTGGCCACTGCATGGCCCACGGCAGGGTCTCGGGCGCGATGCGGCCCGGCAGCTCGGCATTGATGAAGTTGCCCATGCGGCCTGCCGCATAGCCGAGCGGCACCAGCGGCGCGATAAAGTCGAGCACGTCGAACAGGTTGCGGCCCGCCTTGCGGCCCCACAGATACATCGCCAGTATCACGCCCAGAAATCCCCCGTGGAAGGACATGCCGCCATGCCAGACCATAAAGATCTCCAGCGGATTGTGGAAGAAATATTCGGGACGGTAGAACAGCACTTCACCGAGGCGCCCGCCGATCACCACGCCCAGCATGCCATAGAACAGCATGTCGTCGAGGTCCTCCTTTTTCCAGCCCAGCGCGGCAATATGGGGCTGCTTGATGCGTACGCGGCCCAGCGCGATGAACAGGGCAAAAGCCAGCACATACATCAGGCCATACCAGTGTACGGCCAGCGGGCCGATCTGGATGGCGATCGGGTTGGGCATCGGGTGTATCAGCATCGGTATTCTTTCTAAAAATCGGGCAGGGTGCCGCGCAGCAGGGCCAGAAAACCCTGCAGCACGGGCGAAGTATTGTCGCGGCGCCAGGCAAGCCCCGTCTCCACCAACGGGGTAGGGTCTTGCAGCGGCCTGTATTCTACGCCGGGGCGCATCAGATTCGACACCGATTGTGGCACAAGCGCGATGCCCATGCCAGCCGAGACGAGGCTGACGATGGTTTGCATCTGGATCGCCTGCTGGCCGATCAGGGGCGCGATGCCGGCCGCGCGGAACACGCCGAGGATGGCATCGTGCAGCGCCGGCGAAATCGCACGAGGAAAAATGATCAACGGCAGCGCTGGCACGTCGACCAGCCGCAGCGGGCCCGGCGTGTTCAGGATGGGCAGGCCGGCTGGCGCCGCCAGCACCAGGGGCTCGGCCAGCACGGGCAAATAATCGAGCGCCAGTCTTGCCTTGTCGGGCAGCGGCGGGATCAAGAGGCCGGCGTCGATGCGGCTGGCCAGCAACTCTTCCAGCTGCAAGTCCGAGGTGGCTTCCTGCAGCTGTATCTGCACCTGCGGATAGCTGGTTTGATAAGCGCGCAGCAGTGGCGGCAGCACGCTGTAGTCGGCCGACGAGACGAACGCCAGCGACAGGCGTCCCGCCTCGCCTTGCGCTGCGCGCCGCACCAGCGCCGGCAGATCCTGCGCCTGGGCCAGCAGGCGGCGCGCTTCGGGCAGCAGGGCCGTGCCGGCCGGCGTCAGGCTCACTTCCCTGCGGGTACGGATAAACAGCGGCGCGCCCAGCAGCTCTTCCAGGGCCATGATGGTTTGCGACAGCGGCGGCTGTGTCATGTGCAGGCGCAGCGCGGCGCGGCCGAAGTGCAGTTCCTCTGCAACGGTCACGAAATAGCGCAGCTGGCGCAGTTCAAGCGGCATGATTGATATGTTTTTCCATGTTGAATAAATGCTGTGATATCTATTGCGACTCACAGCTGCGTGCATCATATATTTGACACGGGGCCGTGCGCAAGGCAATCTGGCGTACCCCCACGGGCGCACAGGGTCTTCACCATGCAAGCCCGGCAGCCAGGCAACTCTTTCGAAAGACCATCATGCCGCAATACCGTTCACGCACCACCACCCACGGCCGCAATATGGCCGGCGCCCGCGCCCTGTGGCGCGCCACCGGCATGAAGGACGGCGACTTCGACAAGCCGATCGTCGCCGTGGTCAATTCGTTTACCCAGTTCGTGCCCGGCCACGTGCACCTGAAGGACCTGGGCCAGATGGTGGCGCGCGAAATCGAGGCGGCTGGCGGCGTGGCCAAGGAATTCAATACCATCGCCGTCGATGACGGCATCGCCATGGGCCACGGCGGCATGCTGTATTCGCTGCCTTCGCGCGACCTGATCGCCGACTCGGTCGAATACATGGTCAATGCCCACTGCGCCGACGCCATGGTCTGCATCTCGAACTGCGACAAGATCACGCCGGGCATGCTGATGGCCGCCATGCGCATCAATATCCCGGTGGTGTTCATTTCCGGCGGGCCGATGGAAGCGGGCAAGGTCATCAAGGTGGTCAATGGCGCACAGAAAATCATCAAGCTCGACCTGGTCGACGCCATGATCAAGGCCGGCGACAGCAGCGTCAGTGACGCCGACGTGGCTGAAATCGAACGCTCGGCCTGCCCGACCTGCGGTTCGTGCTCGGGCATGTTTACCGCCAACTCGATGAACTGCCTGACCGAAGCGCTGGGCCTGGCTCTGCCCGGCAACGGCACCATCCTGGCCACCCACTCCGACCGCCAGCAGCTGTTCCTGCGCGCCGGCCGGCTGATCGTGGAGCTGGCCAAGCGCCACTACGAGCAGGACGATTACTCGGTCTTGCCGCGCTCGATCGCCACCAAGGCTGCATTTGAAAACGCGATGGCGCTCGACGTGTCGATGGGCGGCTCGACCAATACCGTACTGCACTTGCTGGCTGCTGCGCACGAAGCGGAAGTGGAATTCACGATGGCCGATATCGACCGCATTTCGCGCAAGGTGCCGTGCCTGTGCAAAGTGGCGCCGATGACTGACAAATACCATATCGAAGACGTGCACCGCGCCGGCGGCATCATGGGCATCCTCGGTGAGCTGGCGCGCGCCGGCCTGTTGAATACCACCTTGCCAACCATCCACGCGCCGACCATGGCCGACGCGATTGCGCAAAACGACATCAAGTGCACCGATGATCCTGCCGTGCATGAACTGTTCCGCGCCGCGCCGGGCGGCGTGCCGACGCAGACCGCGTTTTCGCAGTCCGAGCGTTTCGCTGCCGTCGATACCGACCGCGCCACCGGCTGCATCCGTGACAAGGCGCACGCCTATTCGCAGGACGGCGGCCTGGCCGTGTTGTACGGTAATCTGGCCGAGAAGGGCTGCATCGTCAAGACGGCCGGCGTCGATGAAAGCATTTTGAAATTCTCGGGCAAGGCGCGTGTATTTGAAAGCCAGGATGCGGCCGTGGCAGCGATCCTGGAAGACACCGTGCATGAAGGCGACGTCGTCATCATCCGCTACGAAGGCCCGAAAGGCGGCCCAGGCATGCAGGAAATGCTGTACCCGACCTCGTACATCAAATCGAAAGGCCTGGGCAAGGCTTGCGCGCTGTTTACCGATGGCCGCTTCTCGGGCGGTTCTTCCGGCCTGGTGATCGGCCATGCCTCGCCGGAAGCGGCCGAAGGCGGCGCCATCGGCCTGGTGGAAGAGGGCGACTTTATCGATATCGATATTCCCGAGCGCAGCATCAACCTGCGCGTCACGCCGGCCGAACTGGCAGCGCGCCGCGCCGCCATGGAAGCGAAGGGTGATGCGTCCTGGTTGCCGGTCAACCGCGACCGTTATGTTTCGCAGGCGCTGCAGGCGTATGCGGCACTGACTACTTCGGCCGACCGCGGCGCCGTGCGGGATCTGTCGCAGTTGAAAAAACGTTGATACTGGTAGAGGTGCAGCATCGGCTTTAAGCTGTCCGCCGTATTTAAATGCGTCAGGCGCAAAACCTAAATGGCTGGCCGGAGACGCGAGCCCGAGATGCCCGTGCGGGTGACTGGGGCGTTAATTCGTTTTGCAGGTCTGCTGGTCGCGTAGGGGCGCATTGCCGTATCACTTTCGCGGCGGGACTTACATCGCCTTACAAACAACATGGGAATTGGCATGCAGTTGGGGCAAAATGGATCTGCCTCAAACGTCAGCCTGTTTAAATCGCTTGATCTGGGCTCGAGGAGAGGCTGCCGAAACACGGTAGAATGCAGGCAGGAAGTCACTCTGGAGAAAAGATAATGAAACGTTCCATCATGTTGGCAGGTGTACTGGCTGTATCGGCGTTGAGCTCGCAAGTGGCGATGGCCAATGCAGACCTGGCAAAAGCGAAGAATTGCATGGCTTGCCATGCCATCGGCAGCAAGCTCGTTGGCCCTGCGTACAAAGACGTGGCTGCCAAGTATGCTGGTCAAAAAGATGCGGAAAACAAGCTGGTGGCAAAAGTCATGAAGGGCGGCTCCGGTACCTGGGGCGCGATCCCGATGCCAGCGAACCCGCAGGTCAGCGAAGCGGAAGCCCGCACCCTGGTGAAATGGGTGCTGGCACAGAAATAATCTGTGCCGCAGCAGCAGTAGTGCAAACAGCGCGCCGGCATGCCCGGCGCGTTTTTTTAAGCGGGCAGGTTGCCCATCCCCTCCAGCGTCGCTTTGACCGCCACTTCCAGCGGCGTATGCGGCTCATGCCCCAGCACTTCAAGCAAGCTGGCATTGTCCATGCGCACCGGTGTCTGCCACAAATAACGCATCTCGCGCAGTTCGCGCAGGGTCGTCACGAACGGTGCCGCCAGGCTCATCAACCACCATGGGAAGGCCTTGACCTGCGGCTTTGTGCCCGTGCTCTGCGCCACCACGCGCAAGATGGTATCGGTCATCTGGCGCCCGTCATGATCCCAGTGGCCGGCCAGGTGAAAGCGGGCAAACGGCGGCAAGCGCTCGCGTAGTGCCAGCAGTTCAAGCATGCTACGCGCCACGTCGGGCAGGTAGGACCACTGGTGACCGATACCCTGCTTGCCCGGATAGGTAATTGTCCGCACCGGCTGGCCCGGCTTGACCAGGCCCTGTGCAAACCAGCTGTTGCCGGCATGCGGACCGAAGAAGTCGCCGGCGCGCACGATCAGCACGCGCGCCGTACCGGCACTGGCCGCACGTTCCAGCCGCGCTTCCAGTTCGACCCGGATCGCGCCCTTGCGCGTGGCCGGGTGCTGCGGCGCGTCTTCCGCCAGCGCGGGAAACGCATCGGCGCCATAGTTGTAGACGGTGCCGGGCAGCACGATGGTCGCGCCTTGCGCCTGTGCGGCGGCGATGGTGTTGTCCAGCATCGGCAGCACCAGCTTGTCCCAGTCGCGGTAGCCGGGCGGGTTGACGGCGTGCACGATCACCGAGCAGCCCGCGCTGGCCGCCAGTACGTCGCTGCGTACCATGGCGTCGCCCTGCAGCCAGCGAATGCCATCGTTGCGTGGCGATGGCAGTTCGCCGCGCGTCATGGCGCGTACCTGCCAGCCCGCCGCCAGCAGCTGGCGCACCATTTCACCGCCGATGCCGCCCGTGGCGCCCAGTACCAGTGCTGTTTCCATATTGTTCTCCCTGTAGTCGATGGACCCAGTATCGGCTGTAAAGAGCTAGTTGGGAATTGACGAGCATCGTCCATCAGCTATACATTTATGCATGACAAAAAATATCGCCTGGGAATATTACCGCTCGCTGTTGGCCGTGCTGAGCCACGGCTCGCTGTCTGCCGCTGCGCGTGCGCTCGGCATTACGCAGCCGACCGCCGGCCGCCATATCGCTGCACTGGAACGGGAACTGGGCGTGGCGCTGTTTACGCGCTCGCAGCAGGGCTTGCTGCCCACCGAGGCCGCGCTGGCCTTGCTGCCCCATGCGCAGGCGATGGAGCACACGGCCAGCCTGATGGAACGCGCGGCCGGCAATGTGGGCGAGGGCGTGGCCGGCGTGGTGCGTATTTCGGCCAGCGAAGTGGTGGGTGTGGAAGTGCTGCCGCCTATCCTGGCGCGCCTGCGTGAACGCCATCCGGCGCTGGTGGTGGAGCTGGTGCTCAGCAACCAGGTGCAGGACCTGCTGCGGCGCGAAGCCGATATTGCCGTGCGCATGGTACGACCGCGCCAGGAACGGCTGGTGATGCGCAAGGTGGGGGTGATCGATGTGGGCCTGTTTGCCCATCGCGACTATCTGGTCGGCCATGGCGAGCCGGTGGAGGTGGCGGACCTGGCAAACCATGCGCTGATCGGTTATGACTTGCCGGGGCCGATGGTGCGCAGCGCGAGTGGCGCCTGGCAAATGCTGTCGCGCGAACGCTTTGCCGTGTGCTGTGACAGTGACCTGGCGCAACTGGCACTGATACGCGCCGGTGCCGGCATCGGCGGCTGCCAGGCCTTGCTGGCTGCGAAAGATTCCGCCTTGCGGCGGGTGCTGCCAGACGCCTTTGCCTTGCCGCTGGAAACCTGGGTGACCATGCATGAAGACCTGCGCGCCAGCCTTGGCTGCCGCGCGGCCTTCGATGCCTTGGTGGAAGGATTACAAGACTATGCTGCCTGATTATTTGACGACTTCCATCTTGGTTTTCTTGCCGTCACGGTAGGTGAACAAGGTCAGTGCGCCATCCTTGATGTCGCCATTTGCATCAAACGTGATCGGACCGGTCACGCCCTGGTATTTGACCTTCGCCAGGAATGGCAGGTAGACCGACGGCTTCGACGATTTGGCGTCGGCCATGGCGGTGGCCATGGTCATCACGGCGTCGTACACATAGGGTGCGTACAGCTGCACTTCCATATTGTATTTCTGCTTGTAGCGGGCGCGGAAATCGTCCATGCCTTTCTGCTGCTCGCCCGTCACGCCGCCCGCTTCCGCGCAGGTGACCAGGTTTTCGCCGATCGCGTCGCCGGCCAGTTTGCCCAGCGGCTCGGTGCACATGCCGTCGCCGCCCATGAATTTCGCCTTGATGCCCAGCGCTTTCATCTGGCGCAGCATCGGGCCAGCCACCGAATCCATGCCGCCGAAGAAGACCAGGTCAGGATTTTTTGACTTGATGCTGGTCAGGATGGCGTTGAAGTCGGTTGCGTTGGCATTGGTAAATTCCTTGCCGACGATCTGCACGCCAGGCATGGCTTTTTTCGCACCCTTGACGAATTGTTCCGCCACGCCCTGGCCATAGGCCGTGCGGTCGTCGATCACGGCGATCTTCTTGGCGGCCAACTTGCCTACCGCATACGCGCCCAGGGTGCCGCCCAGTTTATTGTCATTGGCCACCACGCGAAAAGCCGTGTTGAACTTTTGCTGGGTGTAGGTCGGGTTGGTGGCGGCCGGCGAAATCTGCGGGATGCCGGCGTTGAAGTAAATGCGCGAAGCGGGAATCGTGGTGCCGGAGTTCAGGTGGCCGATCACGCCGTTGACCTTGGCGTCGACCAGCTTTTGCGCCACGGCCGTCCCCTGTTTCGGGTCGCCTGCATCGTCTTCCGGCACCAGCACGAATTTCACGACCTTGCCATTGATCTTGAAGCCTTTGGCGTTCAGGTCCTCGATCGCCATGTTGGCGGCGTTTTCATTATCCTTGCCCAGGTGGGCGCTGGCACCCGAGACCGGCGCCACATGGCCTATCTTGATGATTTCCTGTGCGCCTGCAGTGCCGGCAAAGGCAAATGCGATGGCGAGGGAAAGGGTAGTGGTCTTGAGCAGCATGAATATTCTCCAGTGGATAAAGATATGGCGGCGTCGCTTGAAAACCGCTGCAAAGGGCGGTGCGTGTGGAGAAAGGTACAATAAAAATCAGGCCGCGCAAAGCCGCAAATGCGGCTTTTTGCATTTTGTCGCGACAATCACCAAAGTGAGGCGCAATGCACTGTTTTCTCTGGCGCGAGCGCACCAAACAGTGGCGTTTGCAAGGGGAATCAGGTAGGGCGAGGTGGCCGCCGATTTACGATCCGCCCTGACTTGTCCAGTCCTTCAGCTTCACGCCCAGCAGCTCGAACAGGTCCAGCTTTGCGGGAAACAGGTTGTTGTTGGTGATGTCGGCAATCGACCCTGGCGTCGGGCCGGCGTCGCCAGCTGAATGATTGTAGTAATTGAAGTCCAGTTTGATCTTGTCCTGCAGGTCGCTGGCGTAATTTTCAGGATAGGTGGCCTGCTCCAGCGGCGGCAGGGCATTGAAATGATCGAGCACCGAGCCAAAGAATTTGGTCATCTTGCCCGTGCTGTTATATTCCTGCATGGCCTGGCTGACTACCTGCTGGCGCCAGGCCTCCTCCTCACGGTAGGCCTGGGTGGCTGCGGCGCGCCGTTCGTTGATGGTAAACGTGCCGCTTTCGTCGTGCGAAATGGTCGACAACTGCTCGCGTGACAGGCCGGCAAACGGATTGGTCTTTTTGCCGTTGACAAAGTCGGTTGCGGCGGTGGCCGAGCTTGCCGATGCCTTGTCTTCCGGCTGCGGCACCTGCTGTGCGGCGGCACTCTTGTGCGCCGCATCGAGCTCGTAGAAGACTTTTCTGTCGTCGGCGATCAGCTGGTCTTGCAAGGCCTGGTGGTCCAGCCCCTGCAGCCGCGTGCTGGTATGCTCGGCCGCTGCCGACAAACGCCCGGCCAGGGTGGAGATGGTCGTGTTATCGGCCACCGCGCCTGCTGCAGTGGCACCCGCCGTTTTCTGCGCGCGTGTGTCGTTTGCCTCCGTTGTTGAGGCATAAACTTGTCGCAGCGTGCTTGCCGTCGAAGAAATGCTGACCATGGCGCCCTCCTGATTGATTTACCAAAAGAATAACACAGCCAGGTATTGTTGCCAGCAGTGATGCCCTTACTATGCCGGCGGATGCAGGTGCCCAAGTTCATGGCTCACCGCATGCGCCACGATCTGCTCCAGCGACTGCTGCAGGTCTTCGCGCAATGCGCCGCGCATGCCGATCAGCGCGTTTTGCAGCGCCGTTTGCAGCACGTGGCCTATGCGCTCTTCCAGCAGATGGTCAATCTTGCCCTGCACCTGATGCAGGATGCGCTGGGTCAGGCGCGCTTCGATGGCGTCCCAGTCGGGCTGCACGGTGACGGGGCCCAGGAACGGAGCCGGCTCGGCGATTCTGGCGGGTGGCGCTATTTCCGGCTCGGCCGTCGTTTGATGCAGGGCTTGCGGCCCTGACAGCACTTCCGTCAGCAGCGGAATGCTCTGGTCGAATGGTTGCGGGTTCATATTGTCACTCATGACTTGCCTGCCACGAAGTGCGTCGGTTGCAGATTGAGCTTGCGGTAGTGCAAAAAGCGCTGGCGCCCGGCCTGGGCGTCCTGCTCGTCGATCGAGACGATCTCGAACACGCGCTGGAATTGCGCGTAGCTGGCGGGCGGCAGTTGCGACACATTGACCAGGATATCGTGGTGCGGCAGCTCCACGTCTTCGCTGTCGGTCAGTATGATGGGCGTTTGCGCGGCCAACGGGTCGCCGGCCAGCACGTGCGGCACGAAGTCGGTCGGCGACAGAGTCCACATGGCCGCGTTGATGGCGTCGAGCTGGGCGATGTTACCTGCCAGCACGACGATCTGGTTGCCGGCCATATAGGCCTTGCGTGCCAGACGGCAGGCGTAGGCCAGCTTGTCCGGCACATTGGTATGAAAGTCGACGCGCGTCATGCCACTGTTCACGCTGCCATGCCGCTATGGCGCAGCAGGGCGTCGATCGAAGGCTCGCGGCCACGGAAGGCCGTAAACGATACCAGCGCCGGGCGCGAACCGCCGACCGACAGAATCTCTTCCAGATAGCGCTTGCCGGTTGCCGCAGATGCCTCCGGTCCCAGCGCTTTCGCTTCCTCGAAAGCGCCATACGCGTCGGCAGACAGCACCTCGGCCCATTTGTAGCTGTAGTAGCCGGCCGCATATCCGCCGGCGAAGATATGGCCGAACGAGTTCTGAAAGCGGTTGAACGAGGGCGGGATAATCAGCGCGAATTTGGCACGCACGCTGTCGATCAGCTGCTGCACGCTCTGGCCGCTGGCAGGGTCGTAGTCGTAGTGCAGGTGCATGTCGAGCAAGGAAAATTCCACCTGGCGCAGCGTCTGCAGGCCGGACTGGAAGTTTTTTGCCGCCAGCATCTTGTCGTACAGTGCGCGCGGCAGCGGCTCGCCGGTAGTGGCATGGGCCGTCATATGTTCGAGCACTTCCCATTCCCAGCAGAAGTTCTCCATGAATTGCGATGGCAGTTCCACCGCATCCCATTCGACGCCGGAAATGCCCGACACGCCCAACTCGTCGACGGCGGTCAGCATATGGTGCAGGCCGTGGCCGAATTCGTGGAACAGGGTGATCACTTCATCGTGGGTGAACAGGGCAGGCTGGGCTTGGCCAGCGACCACGGCCGGTTCCGTGAAGTTGCAGGTGAGGTAGGCGATCGGCGTTTGCACGTGGTTGGCGTCGGCACGGCGGCCGCGCGCATCATCCATCCAGGCGCCGCCGCTTTTGCCGGCGCGCGCATACAGGTCCAGGTAGAACTGGCCGATCAGCTTGCCGTCGCGTTCGATGCGGTAGAAGCGCACATCCTTGTGCCAGACGCTGGCCGTGTCCGGCTTGATCTCGACCGCAAACAGGTTCCGGATCTGGCGGAACAGGCCGTCGATCACCTTGTGTTCGGGGAAGTACTGTTTCACTTCCTGGGCCGAGAACGCATAGCGGCGCTCCTGCAGTTTTTCGGACGCATACGGCACGTCCCAGGCCTGCAGGTCGGCGATGCCCAGTTCTTCCTCGGCGAATTGTTTCAGTTCGGCCAGGTCCTTCTCGGCGTAGGGACGCGCGCGTTTGGCCAAGTCTTCCAGAAAGGCGATCACATGGTCGGGCGAGGTTGCCATTTTCGATACCAGCGACACTTCGGCAAAATTGGCGTAGCCCAGCAGCTTGGCTTCTTCGTCGCGCAGTTTCAACAGGGTGACGATATTTTGCGTATTGTCCCAGTCCTCTTTCTTGCTGAACACTGTGCCCTGGTCAGACGCCTTGGTGGCGTTGGCGCGGTAGATGGTTTCGCGCAGCTCGCGCTTGTCGGCGAACTGCAGGATCGGGTAGTAGGACGGGAAATGCAGCGAGAATTCAAAGCCCTGCTTGCCGGCTTTTTCGGCGGCGGCGCGCGCGGCGGCCTTGGCGTCGTCGGGCAAGCCAGCCAGGTCTTCTTCGTTTTCGACCAGCAATTTATAGTCGTTGGTGGCGTCGAGCACGTTTTCGGAAAAGCGCGTCGAGACAGCCGCATGTTCTTCCTGGATGGCGCCGAAGCGTTCCTTCTTGTCTTCCGGCAGTTCGGCACCACCGAGGCGGAAGTCGCGCACGGCATTGTCGACGATGCGGCGGCGCGCCGGCGACAGGCTGGCAAAGGCGGCGCTGGCCTGCAGCTGCTTGTATTTACCGAACAGGATTTCATTCTGGCCCAGCTCGGTCCAGAATTCCGTCACCTTGGGCTGGTTCGCATTGTAGGCGGCGCGCAGCTCGGGGGTGTCGATCACGCTGTTGAGGTGGTTGACGATGCTCCAGGCGCGTCCCAGGGTTTCGCCGATCTGGTCCAGCGGCGTGACGAAGTTATCCCAGCTGACTTCTTCCATCGGCGCTTCGAGTTGCGCCACGGTGGCGCGTGCCTGGGCCAGAAGGGTGTCGATGGCAGGCGTGACATGTTCGTGCGTAATCGCGTCGAAGCGCGGCAGGCCGGAAAAATCAAGCAAGGGATTGTCAGTCATCAGGCAGCTCCATAATCAATAAAAGGGCGGTCGTGCCGCCCGGTGATTTTTACACGCGTCTTACACGCGCTCGGCGGCTTCGACGGTGTTCATCAACAGCATGGTAATCGTCATCGGGCCGACACCACCCGGTACCGGCGTGATATGCGAAGCGATCTCTTGCACACCGGCAAAGTCCACGTCGCCGCACAGCTTGCCGTTGTCGTCGCGGTTCATGCCCACGTCGATCACGATGGCGCCAGGGCGCACCATGTCGGCCGTCAGGGTATTGCGGCGACCAACGGCAGCGACGACGATGTCGGCGTTGCGCGTGTGGTGGCCAAGGTCCGGTGTCGCACTATGGCAGATGGTGACGGTGGCGTTCGCTTGCAAGAGCAGCAGCGCCATCGGTTTGCCGACCGTGTTGCTGCGGCCGATCACCACCGCATGCTTGCCGCGCAGGTCGATACCGGTGCTTTCGATCAGTTTCATGCAGCCATATGGCGTGCAGGCGCGAAAGCCTGGCAGGCCGGTCAGCATTTCGCCGGCGCTCAGCACCGAGTAACCGTCGACGTCCTTGGTGGCGGCGATCGCCTCGATCACCTTGTGCGGGTTGATATGTTTCGGCAGCGGCATTTGCACCAGGATGCCGTGGATGGCCGGGTCCGCGTTCAGGCTGGCGATGCGCGCCAGCAGATCTTCTTCCGACAGGTCCGCTTCATATTTCTCCAGCACCGAGTGAAAACCGACGTCGCCGCAGGCCTTGACCTTGTTGCGCACATACACCTGGCTGGCCGGGTCTTCGCCGACCAGTATCACGGCCAGGCCGGGCTGGGTGCCTTTGGCGGTCAGGGCGGCGGCGCGCGCGGCGATTTCGCTGCGCAGTTTTTGGGAGAGGGCGATTCCGTCGATCAGTTGTGCTGGCATGGTGGGGGCTGGAGGCAGGTGAGAGGGAAAAGCAGGATTATAAAGCCGGTCAGGGTAAAGGGGCGGTTTTGGCGGTTGAAGGGCGTAACAACAGCGGGCCGGAGACGCGGACCCGCTTGGCCCGGAGCGCCTGTGCGAGCGCCTTGGGCGCTCATACTTTTGCTGGTGTGCTCGTGGAGCGGTGAGTACCAGGGCATGTGGTTTTGCCACCGTGTTTGGTACTTTGATCACGCTAATTTCTCTTCAGAATTTGCGGCACTGCAGCATATTCTACGAGGGAAATTTCATAATGCGAAATGTTATATCGTAATTTGAAAAATACAAAATACACTGTTAGAATCCCCACACTTATAGACCTATACTAGTAAATAATCAGCGAAATACCGTCCGACAGCGATCCGGAAAATCGGCGTGGGGCGCTCACAAAAGGAGACTCAACAGATGTCAGATCAACTGAACCAGGTAACGACACAGATCGCCGCCGACCCGGACATGCAGGAAACCAAGGAGTGGCTGGACGCACTCGAAGCCGTACTGGAAAATGAAGGCCCGGAACGCGCACACTACCTGATGGAGCGCATGGTCGACCTGGCCCGCCGCCGCGGCGCCCAGATTCCTTTCTCCAGCACCACCGCCTACGTCAACACCATCCCCACCAAACAAGAAGCACACTGCCCCGGCAACCTCGAGTACGAAGAGCGCCTGCGTTCGTGGATGCGCTGGAACGCCATGGCCATGGTGGTCAAGGCCAACCGCGCCGATGGCGACCTCGGTGGCCACCTGTCGTCCTTCGCTTCGCTGGCCAATATGCTGGGTATTGGTTTTAATCACTTCTGGCACGCGCCGACCGCCGACCACGGCGGCGACCTGCTGTACATCCAGGGCCACTCCTCGCCGGGCGTGTACGCGCGCGCCTTCCTCGAAGGCCGTTTGAGCGAAGAACAGATGCTGAATTTCCGCAAGGAAGTCGATGGCAAGGGCCTGTCGTCGTACCCTCACCCGAAACTGATGCCTGACTTCTGGCAGTTCCCGACCGTTTCGATGGGCCTGGGCCCGCACATGGCGATCTACCAGGCGCGCTTCCTGAAATACCTGCACGCACGCGGCATCGCCAAGACCGACAACCGCAAGGTTTGGGCTTTCTGTGGCGACGGCGAGATGGACGAGCCGGAGTCGCTGGGCGCGATCGGCCTGGCCGCACGCGACATGCTCGATAACCTGGTGATCGTGGTCAACTGCAACCTGCAGCGCCTGGACGGCCCGGTACGCGGCAACACCAAGATCATCCAGGAACTGGAAGGCGAATTCCGTGGCGCCGGCTGGAACGTCGTCAAAGTCATCTGGGGTCCGGGCTGGGATGCCCTGCTGGCGCAAGACAAGGAAGGCATCCTGCAGCGCGTGATGATGGAAACCGTCGACGGCGAATACCAGAACTACAAGGCCAAGGACGGCGCCTACGTGCGCAAGCATTTCTTCGGCAAGCATCCGAAGCTGCTGGAAATGGTTGCCAACATGACCGACGACGACATCTGGCGCCTGACCCGTGGCGGCCACGATCCGCACAAGATCTACGCAGCGTTCAAGATCGCCCAGGAACACAAGGGCCAGCCTACCGTGCTGCTGGTGAAAACCGTCAAGGGCTACGGCATGGGCAAGTCCGGCGAAGCGCGCAACACGGCGCACCAGACCAAAAAGCTCGACGACGAAGCGATCAAGGAAATGCGCGACCGTTTCTCGCTGCCGATTCCGGACAATCAACTGGCCGATATTCCGTTCTTCAAACCGGCCGACGATGCACCGGAAATGGTCTACCTGCACGAGCGCCGCAAAGCGCTGGGCGGCTACCTGCCGTCGCGCCGCCAGAAAGCCGAAGAAACCCTGCCGGTACCAAGCCTGGACGCGTTCAAGAACGTGCTCGACGCCACCCCGGAAGGCCGCGAAATCTCGACCACGCAAGCTTTCGTGCGCGTTATCTCCACGCTGCTGAAAGACCCGGCGCTGGGCCAGCGCGTGGTGCCTATCCTGGTCGATGAGTCGCGCACTTTCGGCATGGAAGGCCTGTTCCGCCAGATCGGCATCTACAATCCGCGCGGCCAGTTGTACGAGCCAGTCGACAAGGACCAGGTGATGTACTACCGCGAAGACAAGGCCGGCCAGATCCTGCAAGAGGGCATCAATGAAGCGGGCGGCATGAGCTCGTGGATCGCTGCGGCGACGTCGTATTCGACCAACGACCGCATCATGATCCCGTTCTACACCTTCTACTCGATGTTCGGCTTCCAGCGCATCGGCGACCAGGTGTGGGCCTCGGCCGACATGCGCGCCCGTGGCTTCCTGATGGGCGGCACCGCTGGCCGCACCACGCTGAACGGCGAAGGCCTGCAGCACGAAGATGGCCACAGCCATATTTTTGCCGCCACCATCCCGACCTGCATGCCTTACGATCCGACCTTCAGCCATGAAGTCGCCGTGATCATCCAGGACGGCCTGCGCCGCATGATCGCCAACCAGGAAGATGTGTTCTACTACATCACGATCATGAACGAGAACTACGCCCAGCCAGGCCTGAAACCAGGCACGGAAGAAGGCATCCTGAAAGGCATGTACAAGCTGCAGGAAGGCCCGGCGGACGCCAAGTTGCGCGTGCAGCTGATCGGTTGCGGCACCATCCTGCGCGAATCGATCTTTGCCGCCGAACTGCTTGCCAACGACTGGGGCGTGGCCGCAGACGTCTGGTCGGCGCCGTCGCTGACCCTGGTAGCCCGCGATGGCCAGGATGCAGAACGCTGGAACATGGTCAACCCGTCGAAACAGCAGCGCGTGCCGTACGTGACGTCGCTGTTGCAAGATACCGATGGCCCGATCGTCGCCACCACCGACTACATGCGCGCCTTTGCAGAACAGATCCGCGCCTTCATGCCGAAGGGCCGCACCTACAAAGTGCTCGGTACCGATGGCTTTGGTCGTTCGGACAGCCGCGCCAAGCTGCGCGAGTTCTTCGAAGTGAACCGTTATTATGTCACCGTGGCCGCGCTCAAATCGCTGGCTGACGAAGGCAAGATCGACGTGTCGGTAGTGGAGCAGGCGATTGCCAAGTACGGCATCGACGCCAACAAACCGAATCCGGTGACCCAGTAATCGTTGAGCGACCGGCAAACGCCAGGGCAGTGCGCAAGCGCCGCCCTGGCGTATCTGCGGGTCCATCTGACAAATAAAATAACGGAGCAAGCTATGAGCATTGTGGAAGTCAAAGTCCCGGATATCGGCGATTTCAAGGAAGTCGAGATTATCGAACTGATGGTCAAGCCAGGTGATGCGGTCAAGGTCGACCAGTCCCTGATCACGGTCGAATCGGACAAGGCCAGCATGGAAATTCCATCGAGCCACGCCGGGGTCGTCAAGGAAGTGAAAGTCAATGTCGGCGACAAGATCGCCGAAGGTTCGCTGGTGCTGCTGCTGGAAGTGGCGGACGACGCCTCGGCGCCGGCGCCTGCCGCTGCTGCTCCTGCACCGGCTGCCGAAGCCGCACCTGCGCCTGCTGCTGCCCCTGCCGCCGCCGCGCCTGCGCCGGCCGCCGCGCCAGCGGCCGCTGGTGGGCTGGTCGATGTCACCGTGCCCGATATCGGCGACTTCAAGGAAGTCGAAGTCATCGAACTGATGGTCAAGGTTGGCGACACCATCAAGGTGGACCAGTCCTTGCTGACGGTCGAATCGGACAAGGCCAGCATGGAAATTCCATCGAGCCATGCCGGCGTCGTGAAAGAATTGAAAGTCAAGGTTGGCGACAAGGTTGCCAAGGGCTCGCTGGTACTGGTGGTGGAAACCACCGGTGGCGCTGCCGCTCCTGCTGCAGCCCCCGCAGCTGCGCCTGCGGCCGCACCGGCGCAAGCTGCCGCTGCACCAGCCGCAGCGACCGCTGCTGCTCCTGCAGCTGCACCTGCTGCTCCGGCAGCGCCGGCCGTCAGCGGCAAGCTGGCGCACGCCTCGCCATCGATCCGCAAGTTTGCGCGCGAACTGGGCGTGGACCTGGCCCGTGTTGGCGGATCCGGTCCGAAAGGCCGCATCACCCAGGAAGACGTGCAGAACTTCGTCAAGGGCGTGATGTCGGGCGCCGTTGCCGCGCCAAATGCACCAGTCGCAGCCAAGGGCGGTTCGGGCGTTGGCCTGGACCTGCTGCCATGGCCTTCGCTCGATTTTGCCAAGTTCGGCGCCACCGAACTGCTGCCGCTGTCGCGCATCAAGAAAATCTCGGGCCCTAACCTGCACCGCAACTGGGTCATGATCCCGCACGTCACGCAGTTCGACGAAGCCGATGTCACCGATCTGGAAGCGTTCCGCGTCGACACCAACGCAGCCAATGCGAAGAACAAGGATGCGGCCAAGCTGACCATGCTGGCCTTCGTCATCAAGGCCTGCGTCGCGGCGCTGAAGAAATTCCCGGCGTTTAACTCGTCGCTGGACGCCAAGGGCGAAAACCTGATCCTCAAGCAGTACTACAACATCGGCTTTGCAGCTGACACGCCGAATGGCCTGGTGGTACCGGTGATCAAGAACGCCGACCAGAAATCGGTCTCGCAGATCGCCAAAGAAATGACCGAGCTGTCGCTGCAGGCACGCGAAGGCAAGCTGAAACCGGCCGACATGCAGGGCGCCAGCTTCACCATTTCGTCGCTGGGCGGCATCGGCGGCACGCACTTCACGCCGATCGTCAATGCACCTGAAGTGGCGATCCTGGGCCTGTCGAAAGCGTCGATCAAGCCGGTATGGGATGGCAAGGCCTTCCAGCCACGCCTGATGATGGGCACTTCGCTGTCGTACGACCACCGCGTGGTCGATGGCGCGATGGGCGCGCGATTCTCGGTGTACCTCGGCGAAGTGCTGGCCGACATGCGCAAAATTCTGCTGTAAGGAGCGACTATGAGCACAGTAGAGGTAAAAGTACCGAATATCGGCGACTTCAAGGAAGTCGAAGTGATCGAGCTGATGGTCAAGGTCGGCGACACCATCAAGGTGGACCAGTCCTTGATTACCGTGGAATCGGACAAGGCCAGCATGGAGATTCCTTCGACCCACGCCGGCGTGGTCAAGGAAGTCAAGGTCAAGGTCGGCGACAAGATCGCCGAAGGCAGCGCGCTGCTGGTGGTGGAAGCAACTGATGGTGCGGCTGCTGCTGCGCCAGCGGCTCCTGCACCGGCTGCCGCTCCGGCAGCGGCAGTACCCGCACCTGCGGCCGCAGCCATCCCGGCCGGCAGCTATGCCGGCCAGGTCGACATCAGCGTCGACATGATGGTGCTGGGCGGCGGTCCTGGCGGCTATTCGGCAGCGTTCCGCGCGGCCGACCTGGGCCTCAGCACTGCTATCGTCGAGCGTTATGCGACGCTGGGCGGCGTGTGCCTGAATGTCGGCTGCATCCCGTCGAAAGCACTGCTGCATGTCGCTTCCGTGATCGACGAGACGGCGCACATGGGCAATACCGGCGTCACGTTCGCCAAGCCGACCATCGACATCGACCAGGTGCGTGCGTACAAGGAAGGCGTGATCAAGAACATGACGGGCGGCCTGGCCGGCATGGCCAAGGCACGCAAGACCCAAGTCATCACCGGCGTGGGCCAGTTCCTGTCTGCCAACCACATTGAAGTGACGGCGGCCGACGGCACGAAAAAAGTCGTGCAGTTCAAGCAGGCGATTATCGCCGCCGGTTCGTCGGTAGTAAAACTGCCGTTCGTGCCCGAAGATCCGCGCATCGTCGATTCGACCGGTGCTTTGGAGTTGCGCCAGATTCCGAAACGCATGCTGGTCATCGGCGGCGGCATTATCGGCCTTGAAATGGCCACCGTGTATTCGACGTTCGGTGCGCGTATTGATGTGGTCGAAATGATGGACGGCCTGATGCAGGGCGCCGACCGCGACGCCGTCAAGGTATGGCAGAAGTTCAACGAGAAGCGCTTCGACAACATCATGACCAAGACCAAGACGGTCGCAGTGGAAGCGCTGCCTGAAGGCATCAAGGTCACGTTCGAAGCGGCCGAAGCCGGTGCCACCGCGCCGGCGCCGCAAATCTACGACCTGGTGCTGGTGGCCGTGGGCCGCAGCCCGAATGGCAAGAAGATTGCTGCCGACAAGGCAGGCGTGACCGTGACGGATCGCGGCTTTATCGAAGTTGACAGCCAGATGCGCACCAATGTGCCGAACATCTTCGCCATCGGCGACCTGGTGGGCCAGCCGATGCTGGCGCACAAGGCCGTGCACGAAGGCCACGTGGCAGCAGAAGCTGCCGCAGGCCAGAAGTCGCACTTCGACGTCAAGGTGATTCCATCGGTCGCCTACACGGATCCGGAAGTGGCATGGGCCGGCATTACCGAAGACGAAGCGAAAGCCAAGGGCATCAAGGTCGAGAAGGGCCATTTCCCGTGGGCCGCTTCGGGCCGCGCCGTGGCCAATGGCCGCGCCGAAGGTTTCACGAAACTGTTGTTCGACGCTGAAACCCACCGCATTATCGGCGGCACCATCGTCGGCACGCATGCCGGCGACATGATAGGCGAGATCGCGCTGGCGATTGAAATGGGCTGCGATGGCACCGATATCGGCAAGACCATCCATCCTCACCCGACCCTGGGTGAATCGATCGGCATGGCGGCGGAAGTTTATGAAGGCGTGTGCACCGACTTGCCGCCACCGCGCAAGCGCTGATTTCAAGGCTGTGTATGCAAAAAACCCGCAAGCGATTGCGGGTTTTTTATTGCCGTTCAGTTTTCTTTGCGGACCTCGCTCAGCGACGCCGAGGCCGAGCCGACCAGCAAAATGATATATGCGTTCATCTCCAGCAGTTCTTCGATAAAGCCCGAATCCTGTTCCGACAGCGCGTGGAATTTTTTCTTGTCGAAAGGCCAGCCGGACGCCATCAGTACGGCCCCGCACAGGGCGGTAATAATGACGGGGGTGGCCAGCAGTTGCCAGCGCAGGGCCCAGATTCCACGGATGCGCGAGGCGAATGCCACCAGGTAGACCACCCAGCAGCTCCAGCCTATGCCGCGCAGGATATGTTCGGTCCAGGGCCAGAACTGGTTGCCCGGTACGCCGAAGTCGCGGATGACCACTTCGCGCAGCAGGAAGGAATACATCAGCAGCGACAGGCCGGCGTGCAGCATGAAGCCCACGCTTTTCTTGTCGAGCTTGCTGGCGCGCCAGCCATGCACCAGGCAGGCCAGCAGCAGGGCCACCGCCTGGATGTTTTCCATCAAGTGGTTTTCGTCTGCCAGGTGCGGATCGACGCCATAGCCCACCCAGCAGGCGAGCGACAGGGTGGCCAGAAAGGCGAGCAGGGTCGCCACATGCGGTGCGGGGCGGGTGGCAGGAATGCCTATGGTATTGAGTAACATTATTTTGTGCTTGCAAATATTGGGGAGCAGGCAACTATACACGCGATCTTGTTTGCACATATGCCGTCGGTGAAAATTGGTGAGTATTGCTTCAGGGAAAAATGGCACAATACAGGTCCGAAGTGATGTTCGCTCTGCCTGGCCAGATGGTGTGATTTTTCCTTGTGCGTCTGCGCTCAAGCCAGACTGTGCCGAGAAAGAAGTGCAACGATGAAAAAATTTACCGCCCTTCATCTCGCCGACATGCGCCTGCGCCGTGCCGACGAGCAAATCCACGCGCCGGTGCTGCACGCCCTGTTCCAGGACTTGGCAGCCCTGTGCGATGCGGGCACGCAGATCGATGCGATCTTTTTTACGGGCGAGCTGGTGGCGCCGGACGCCTGCGCCGGTACCACGCCCGCCTATGTCTATGAATACCTGCTGCGGCCCTTGTTGCAGGCCGCCAGCTTGCCGGGCGCACGTTTTTATCTGGTGCCGGGCAGCCGCTTCCCTGGCGGCACGGCGGTCAACGCTGGACGCGCGGGTTTCAGCTTTTTTTCCGCTGGCGAATACGCCACGGCCGAGCAGCGCGCGCTGTACAAGAATATCCATGCCGTCTTCCATGGCAACAACCATACGGGTGACAGCAGTTCCCTGATGAAGTCGCTGGGCATCCTGTTCAAGAGCAGTCCTGCCAGCCTGTATGGCGGCCCGGCGCAACGCGCGGCCTATGCCTTGCTGGAATACGATGCCGAGGCGGCTGGCGCGCAATGGACGGTGGCCCTGCGCGAATTCGACGAGGCCGGCAAGGCGTTCTTGCAGTCCGTGCTGTACACGCCGAATGGCCACGAGTCGGCCGAACGCGATGCCGAATATGTGTTTTCCACGTTGTTGCCGCAGTTGGCCCGCGATGGCGCCTGCCTCGATGGCTTGCTGGGCAAGCATGCGTTGTCGCGGCAGACCCTGCCGGACGATCCACAGGCGGCGCGCGAGTTCCTGATTGAGCTGGCGTTCGTGCTGTTTGATGCCAGGACCTTGTTCTTGCAGCAAGATGAGCTGGAACGCTTTGCCAGCGATTATTGCGCCGTCAAGGGCTGGGACTTGCCGGCGGAGCAATGGCTGGCGCCCTTGTATGCGAAGGGCTTGTTGCTGCAGGCCGACGGCCAGGTGGTGTTTGCCTACGATTATTTCCGCACCTATTTCCTGGCGCAGCGCTTTGAAACCTCGTTTGGCCTGATGCCCTATGGTCCGCAGCGGCGTGATGGCATGGTTGCCGTGCTGCAGCTGGACGGCAGGTCGGCGGCGCGTCCTTTCCTTAGTGCTCTTGGGGTGGAGAGCGAGCCCAGCGCACCGGCGCAAGAGGTTTGCAAACGTTCCTGATCAGGCTGGCGGGTGCTGCAGGGTGGCGCGCAGGAACAGGTCCAGCCTGACTTCCACCAGCTGGCGCAACTGCGCCACGTGCGGTTGCGTCTGCGGCAGGAACAGCAGGCGCGACAGCTGGTCGCCCAGCAGGCAATCGATCAGGTGCCTGGACAGCAGATCCGGTGTCAGGGCGGCCCGGAACAGCGGCGCGATATCGGGCCGGCTGAAAAATTGGCTCAGCATCTCGCGCGTCTGGCCTGGCCCTACCTTGTAGAACGATTCTGCCAGCTCCGGGTGGCTGGCCGCCTCGGCGATCACCATGCGGTTCAAGCGGATCGCCGCCGGCATCGTGACCAGCTGCATGAACAGCAGGCCAAAGTCGGCCAGTATGATAGTCAGCGGTCGCATGTCGGTCTGCAGTGCCGGCATCGAGGAAAAATACGCCGCGCGTTTCTGTTCCACCACCGCGTTGAACAAGCCGGACTTGCCGCCAAACTTCACATAGATGGTGCGCACGGCCACATGCGCTTCGCGTGCGATCATCTCCAGGCTGACCTTGCCGTATCCCTTGTCCAGAAACAGGTGGCCTGCCGTATGCAGCAGGTTTTCCGCGCGCGCCTCCATGTCGGCGGCGCGTGGCCGGCCGGCGCTCTTGCCGCAGCAGCCTTGCTCCATATTGTCATGGTCGGCGGATTCGGTGGGGCGGGTGTCGCTGAGGCCTGGCTCGGACATGGTCTGGGTCTCGTGGAGGGTGAATGATGGCTGACACTGTAGTGCAAATTAAAATGAAATGCAATCGTTTCATTTCTTGACAAGCGGATTTGTTTGTCCAATAATGAACCTATATCATTTCATTTTGGAGCGCAGCATGCCCACCCCGTCCAGTTCCGCCGAGCAATCCGGCACCGTTCCGCCAGCAGGCCCAGTAGCCGCCCGTATCGCTCCCGCGCCGGCTGCGGCCCCCGCTGCACCGAATCATCGCGTGAAAATCATTGCCGGCCTGATTGTGCTCGTTGCGCTGGGCGCCGGCGCCCGCATGTGGTACCGCAGCCACTATTTTGTGGAAACAGAAAACGCCTATGTGGCCGGCCACGTGCATCCGGTGTCGTCGCGCATTGCCGGCGTTGTCACCAAGGTCTTTATCGATGACAACCAGATCGTGAAAGAGGGCGACGTGATCGCCGAACTCGACCCGTTCGACCAGCGCGTAAAAACCGAACAGATCGCTGCCCAGATCGCCAGCGCCGAACAGCAAGTGCTGCAGGCCGACGCGCAGATCGCGCAAGTGAAGGCACAGGCGAGCGGTGCGCAAGCCCAGGTGGCCCAGGCCGACGCCCAGCTGCTGCGCACGAAACAGGACGCCGAACGTTACGGCCAGCTGTACACCAGCCAGATGAAAGCTGTCTCGAAAGCGGAACTGGACGCGGCCAATGCGGCTCGTTCCAGCGCCGTGGCTGACCTGGCCGCACGCCGCGACAGCGTGGTGGCCGCCAAGGCCCAGATTGGTGCTGCGCAAGCTGCGCGCGATGTGGCCAAGGCCCAGGTCGACGTGCTGCGCGTGCAACTGAAAGACGCCGAGCAGCAGCTGCAATACAACCGCATCCTGGCTCCTGTCTCCGGCCGCATCGGCAAGCGCAACGTGGAAACCGGTATGCGCGTGCAGCCCGGCCAGCAACTGACGGCCATCGTGCAGGATAACGTGTGGGTCACCGCCAACTTCAAGGAAACCCAGCTGGCCGACCTGCGCCCTGGCCAGAGCGTGCATGTGTCGGTCGATGCCATGCCTGGCAAGGATCTGGTTGGTACCGTGGACAGCTTCGCACCAGCTTCGGGCGCGCAGTTCGCACTGCTGCCGGCCGATAACGCCACCGGCAACTTCACCAAGATCGTCCAGCGCGTGCCGGTCAAGATCGTGTTCCAGCCGCAGGACATCAAGGCCATGAACGGCCGCCTGGTGCCGGGCATGTCGGTGATCGCCGAAGTGGAAATCAACCAGGCTGACAATCAGCCGGCGCGCCATGCTGCTGCACCGGCCAACGCACCGGCCAACGCACCGGCCAACCCAGCCGCCGCCAGCGCCGCCCGCTAAGTTCCCATGAGCAGCCCCACAACCACGCTGGCGAAACCGCCAGCCTTCCACGTGCCGGACGAGAAAGTCTCCGCGCGCACCTGGCTGGCGGTCGCCGCCGGCATGCTGGGTGCCTTCATGGCGGTGCTCGACATCCAGATCACCAACTCTTCGCTCAAGGATATCCTGGGCTCGCTGTCGGCCACCCAGGAAGAAGGTTCGTGGATTTCCACCGCCTACCTGGTGGCCGAAATCATCGTCATTCCGCTCACCGCGCTGCTGGCGCGCGTGTTCAGCCTGCGCGGCTACATGATAGGCACCACCTCGTTCTTCCTGCTGTTTTCCACCTTGTGCGGTACGGCCTGGAACCTGGAAAGCATGATCGTGTTCCGCATGCTGCAGGGCTTCACGGGCGGCGCGCTGATCCCGATGGCGTTCACGCTGGTGATGCTCAAGCTGCCGCCGTCGAAGCGCGCCACCGGCATGGCCATTTTCGGCCTGACCGCCACCCTGGCGCCGGCCATGGGCCCGACCCTTGGTGGCTATCTGAGCGAGCTGTATGGCTGGCCGTCGATCTTTTATATCAACTGGGTACCGGGCGTGCTGCTGATCGTCGGCATGATCTACGGCCTGGACCGCGAGCCAACCAACCTGAAACTGTTCTGGAAGGCCGACTGGCTCGGCATCTTCTTCATGGCGCTGGGCCTCGGTTGCCTGACGATTTTCCTGGAAGAGGGCAACTCGAAGGACTGGTTCGATTCCGTCTTCATCATTACCTTTGCCGCGCTGGCCTTGGTCGGCCTGTTGGGCTGGGTGGTCACCAGCACTACGCGGGCCGAACCGTTCGTCAACCTGGGTCTGTATAGCCAGCGCAATTTCCTGGTCGCGACCCTGCTGTCGGCGGTAACGGGCATGGGCCTGTACGGTTCGGCCTTCCTGCTGCCGCTATTCCTGGGCCAGATCGCCGGCTATTCGCCGATGCAGATCGGTGAAGTCATCATGTGGGTGGGCTTGCCGCAGCTGTTCATCATGCCCTTCGTCGCCAAGCTGTCATCCGTGGTCGACAACCGCATCCTGTGCTCGTTCGGCCTGCTGCTGTTCGGCGGTTCCTGCCTGATGAATGCCTATATGGATGCGTCCACAGGCTACGACCAGCTGCTGTGGTCGCAAGTGGTGCGCGCGCTGGGCCAGCCCTTCGTGATGCTGACCCTGTCGAACTTCGCCATGAAGGGCATTGCACCGAAAGACATGGCGTCGGCCTCGAGCCTGTTCAACATGACGCGCAACCTGGGCGGCTCGATCGGTATCGCGCTGCTGGCCACGGCGCTGAGCACGCGCGAACACTTTCACTCGCAGCGCCTGGGCGAATCGATCAATGCGTTTTCCAGCGCCACGCAATTGCGCATCGACCAGCTGACGTCGTCGTTCATGGCCAAGGGTTTTGATGCGGTCACGGCCGGCAACCAGGCCCTGCAGGCGATCGACGGCATCGTGCGCCGCGAAGCGTATGTGATGGCCTATAACGACGGCTTTTTCCTGGTCGGCATGATCCTGATTGCCTGTATCGTGCCGCTATGGCTGGCCGACAAACTCAAAGCCCCCGGTGGCGTTGGCGGCGGACATTGATCGCTTGCACCGACTGCGCCCACTCAAGAACAAGAAGGTACACATCATGAATACAGTTATCACCAAAATCGCCGCCGCTGCCTCGCTGGCCGTGCTGCTTGCCGCCTGCGGCACCGTGGGCCAGGACTTCAAGGCGCCTGCCAACGTGGCCGGCATCGATACGGCCACTTTCCGCCATGGTTCAGGCACGGCCGACGCCGCGCAATTGCCGGCCGAGTGGTGGAGCGTGTTCGGCGACGACACCCTGAACCGACTGGAACAAAGTGCCTTGCGCGACAACCCCAGCGTGAAAGCGGCCAGCGAACGACTGCTGCAGGCACTGGCGCAAAGCGGCACGGCGCGCGCCAACCAGGGCGTGAACGTCAATCTCAGCACCGGGATTTCGAACGCGCGTACCTCGGCCAATACCTCGCAGGGCCTGGCCCTGGGTAATCGCTCGATCAGCGGCAATAATTTTTCGGTCGGCGGCTCGCTGTCGTATGAAATCGATCTGCTGGGCCGCGTCAAGCGCATGGTCGAAGCGGCCGACGCGCAGGTACTCGCTTCGCAGGCCGACCGCGACGGCGTGCTGCAGATGCTGTCGGCGCAAGTGGCCAGCAACTACTGGCAGTTGCGCGGCCTGGACGCGGAAATGACGATTTTGAATGGCGCGCTCGACACCCGCCGCGAATCGCTGCAACTGGTCGACGCGCGCTTCAATGCCGGCCTGACCAATGAGCTGGACCTGGCGCGTGCCAAGGTCGAACTGCAGAATGCCCAGGCCGACCTGCATGAAGTCAAACGCCAGCGCAACCAGCTGGAAAACAGCCTGGCGATCCTGACCGGCAAGCCGCCAGCGGCATTGCAACTGCCATTGGCCAGCGACCCGGCCGCCTTGCCACAGCCACCGGGAATTCCCGTCGGCCTGCCGGCCACCTTGCTGGCGCATCGTCCGGACCTGGTCTCCAGTGTTGCCAGCCTGCGCGCCTTGAATGCGCAAGTGGGCGTGGCCGAAGGCGCGTTCTATCCTTCGCTGCAGCTGACCGGCAATTTCGGCTATGCCTCGGAAAAGCTGCGCGACCTGGCGCAGGGCGGCTCGCGCCAGTTCAGCGTGGGGCCATTGGCGCTGTCGCTGCCGATCTTCGACGGTGGCCGCAACCAGGCCAACCTCGATCTGTCGAAGGCGCGCTACAACGAAGCGCTGGCCAACCATGAAACAAAACTGCTGACGGCGCTGCGTGAAGTGGAAGACGCCTTGTCGGACGTCGAGCAGCGCCAGTTGCAGGGCGATGCCCAGGCGCTGTCGCAGGAAGCGGCAGCGCGCGCCTACCTGGTGGCGCGCACGCGCTACGAGCGCGGCGTGTCGACCTACCTCGACGTCACCGATGCCCAGCGCAGCTCGCTGGCAGCCGACCGCGCCGCTGTGCAGATCAAGACCCAGCGCCTGCTGGCGACGGTGGCCGTGGCCCGCTCGCTGGGCGCCGGCTGGCAGCCGCAGGGCGACCTGGCGAAGGTCGCTGCGGCGCAATGACTTCCCCGTTTACGTGAGCGTGGCCGGCGGTGGTGCCGCCGCCGGCCCGTAGCGTTGTCGCATTGAACCAGTCGTTTTTGAGCCGCTACAGGCAGGCTGGTCGCATTCATGATAAATTAACTTTTATTTCCAAATGTCAACATCACGGGATGGTGATCTGGATACTTTCACGAATGAATGGATGGACGGCTATGCAAAGTACTAAAATCAGCACGCGGCTTTATACAGGGTTCGGTTTGGTCTTGCTGCTGTTCGTTATCGTGACGGCGCTCGGCATCAATCGTGTGCAAAAAATCGACACGATTTTGACCAATATCAGCGACGTCAATAACGTCAAGCAGCGCTACGCGATCAATTTCCGCGGCAGCGTGCATGATCGAGCGATTGCCGTGCGCGATGTGGTGCTGGCGACCGATATCGCTGCGGCAAAAACCGAGGTGGCTCGCATCGATGCGCTGGCCGCAAGTTATGCGCAATCGGCCACACCGCTGGACCAGATTATCGGCAGCGGCAAGAATGTGAGCGAAGCCGAACGCACGGCGCTCGCTGCCATCAAGGCCAGCGAAGCTAAAGCCCAGCCAATTATTGCCAAGGTGATCGAACTGCGCCTGGCCGATGACGTGGCCGGCGCCAGCGCCTTGCTGCACCAGCAGGGCGCCGGTGCTTTTGTCGGCTGGCTCGCTTCCATCAATCAGATGATCGACCTGGAAGAAAAGATGAGCCGCGAGCAGGCCGACAGTGCTTCTTCGGTTGCGCGCAGCTTTTTCTTCTTCATGGTGATGCTGTGCCTGGGCGCGATTGCGATCGGCATGGTGGCGGCCTGGCGCATCAGCGGTGGCTTGCTGCGCCAGCTGGGCGGCGAGCCTGAATATGCAGCCGCCATCGTCGGCGAAATTGCGGCCGGCAACCTGGCCGTTGATATTGCTACTACGTCCAATGACCGCAGCAGCCTGCTGCACGCCATGCGCGCCATGCGCGACAGCCTGGTCACGATCGTCAGCCAGGTGCGCACCGGCACGCAAACCATCGCCACCAATTCGCGCGAAATCGCGGCAGGCAACCTGGACTTGTCGAACCGCACCGAGCAGCAAGCCGGCTCGATCGAGGAAACCGCCACTTCGATGGAACAATTGACAGGCACCGTCAAGCAGAACGCCGAGCACGCGATCGAAGCCAACAAGCTGGCCTTGTCGGCATCAAGCGTGGCCGTCAAGGGCGGCGCCGTGGTGGCGCAAGTGGTGCAGACCATGGCCGCCATTAATGAGTCGTCGAAGAAGATTGTCGATATTATCGGCGTGATCGACGGCATCGCCTTCCAGACCAATATCCTGGCGCTGAACGCGGCGGTGGAAGCAGCGCGCGCGGGCGAACAGGGCCGCGGCTTTGCAGTAGTCGCCACCGAAGTGCGCAGCCTGGCGCAGCGTTCCAGCCAGGCCGCCAAGGAAATCAAGTCGCTGATCGACGACTCCGTCGAGCGGGTCGACACCGGTGCGCGCCTGGTCGATGAAGCGGGCGCCACCATGCAGGACATCGTCGACAGCGTCAAGCGCGTGACCGATATCATGGGCGAAATCAGCGTTGCCACGCGCGAGCAGTCGTCCGGCATCGAACAGGTCAACCAGGCGATCGGCCTGATGGACCAGGTGGTGCAGCAGAATGCGGCGCTGGTGGAAGAATCGGCCTCGGCCGCCGCCTCGCTGGAAGAGCAGGCGGGCAGCCTGTCGCAAGTGGTCAGCATCTTCAAGCTCGATGACGCGCAAGTGCCAGCGCAGGCAGCGCCACCGGTGCGTGCGCGTCCGGCGGCCGTGGCTGTTGCCAGGCCCGTGGTCAAGCCAGCGTCCAGGCCCGCACCGAAAAAACTGGCTGCCAAGGCGCCGGCCGATGATGCATGGGAAGAGTTTTAAGCGCTGCTCGCATACAATGTGGGCCTCATCACGTCTTGCCGAGGTCCCATGAAACACATCCTGTTCCCGCTGCTGATGGCCGTTGCCGTCGGCAGTGCCTGCGCCGCCACCAATACCACGACCGCCAACACCCCCGCGACCGTCGCGCAACTGTCCGCCATGAGCGCGCGCTATGCGCCGGTCGAGCTGACGGCCGATATCACTCACTTGTCGGCCGGCGACCGCCAGGCCATCGCCAGGCTGGTCGAAGCGGCCAAGCTGGTCGACGTGTTGCAGCTGCGCCAGCGCTGGTCCGGCAATGAAGCGCTATGGGCGGCCTTGAAGAAGGACAAGTCCACCCTGGGCCAGGCCCGCCTGAATTATTTCTGGATCAACAAAGGGCCCTGGTCGGTGCTCGACGGCCACGCCTCCTTTATGCCGGCCAGCTATGCCGGAATCGCGATTCTCGCGCACAAGCCGGAAGCGGGCAATTTCTATCCAGCGGGTGCCACCAAGGCCAGCCTGGAAAGCTGGATGAACGGCTTGTCCGCACAGGACAAGCAGCAGGCGCAATGGTTCTTCACGACCATACGCGCCGACAAGGATGGCCAGTACGCCACCGTCAAGTATTCGGACGAGTACAAGGTCGAGCTGACCAAGCTTGCCAGGCTGCTCGATGAGGCGGCGGCTGCGACCGACAATGCGTCCTTGAAAAAATTCCTCACCCTGCGTGCGAAGGCTTTCCTCGACAACGATTATTTGCCATCCGACTTTGCCTGGATGGACCTCGATTCGCCGGTCGACATTACCATCGGCCCTTATGAAACGTATAACGATGAATTGTTCGGCTACAAGGCGGCCTTCGAAGCATATGTGAATATCCGCGACCAGGCTGAAACGCAGAAGCTGAACTTCTTCGCCAGCCACATGCAGGAACTGGAAGACAATCTGCCGCTGGACGCGCAATACCGCAATCCGAAGGTGGGTGCACTGGCACCGATGGTGGTGGTCAACCAGGTGTATGGCGCCGGCGACGGCAATATGGCGGTGCAGACGGCCGCCTACAATTTGCCGAACGACGAGCGCATCATCAGCGCGCGCGGCTCCAAGCGCGTGATGCTGAAAAACGTGCAGGAAGCCAAGTTCAAGGCCACCCTGACGCCGATTTCCAGGCTGGTGCTGGCGCCCGAGGCGCAGCAGGACGTTGACTTCAATTCCTTCTTCACGCATATCCTCGCGCATGAAATCATGCACGGCCTGGGCCCGCATGCCACCCTGGTCAACGGCAAGGCATCCACGCCGCGCCAGGATCTGAAGGAAACCTATTCCACCATCGAAGAAGCCAAGGCCGACATCACCGGCCTGTTTGCGCTGCGCTACATGATGGACAAGGGGCAGTTGAACGACACCCTGGGGCAGGGCGAAGTGGCCGAACGCAAGTTGTACAACACTTTCCTGGCTTCGGGTTTCCGCACGCTGCATTTCGGCCTGACCGATTCGCATGCGCGCGGCATGGCGATCCAGATCAACTACATCCTCGACAAGGGCGGTTTTGTTTCCCTGGGCGACGGCCGCTTCGGCGTGGATTTCGGCAAGATCAAGCAGGCCGTGATCGACCTGGACCGTGAATTCCTGACCATAGAAGCGACCGGCGACTATGCGCGCGCGCAGGCCCTGATGAGCAAATACGTGGTGATTCGCCCGGAAGTGCAGGTCGCGCTGGACAAGATGAAATCCGTGCCCAACGATATCCGCCCGGCCTTCGTGACGGCGCGTGCGCTGTCGCACAGAGGTTTGCGCGCGACAGGGGTTTAATCTGTGCATCAATCCAAACCGACAGGTTCAATCATGAATAAATTGCTTTCCTTTGTGCTGGCCGCCAGCGCCAGTGCCCTGCTTGCCACCGCACCGGCCCATGCACAAGATACCTCTTATAAATCGCTGACCGACCAGGCGGCGGCCACCTACAAAGAGGCCAAGGCTGTTTGCGATGCGCAGTCCGGCAATGCAAAAAAAGTCTGCACGGAAGAAGCCAAGGTCGCTCGCGCCAAGGCTGAATCGGACGCCGTCGCCCAGCACCGCAACACCCCGCGCGAACTGGCCAAGGTTCGCAAGGACGTGGCCAATGCCGAATATGAGCTGGCCAAGGCGCGCTGCGGCGACCGTACGGGCGCCGATAAAACCAGCTGCATGACCGACGCCAAGGCCAGGCAGCGCGCAGCCCTGGCCGACGCCAGTACGGGCGCGGCAGCCGGCACCAACGTGGCGCAAAATCCCGCACCGGCAACGCGTGAAAATTGCGACGCCATGGATGCGGCCGAGAAAGCCGCTTGCGTGACCCGCAACGCGGCCGGCACCACCAAAAACGTGGTGGCCGACACGGTGATTACCACCAAGATCAAGGCCGACCTGGTCAAGGATGACGAGCTCAAAGCGATGGATGTGCATGTGGAAACCGTCAACGGCGTCGTCATGCTGAGCGGCGTCGTGCCGTCGCCAGCGCAAGTGCAGAAAGCAGCCGACCTGGCGCGCAGCGTGGAAGGCGTGACGGATGTGAAGAATGGCTTGAAGGTGAAGTAAACAAGTTGCAGCCGAAGTCCGGGGTCGCCCGCCGGGTCTGACCCCAGGTTTCCGCTGCATACTTGCGGCGCCTGAAGCGGCGTTTTTATTTTGATTTTATAAAGTATGATCGTCATATATCATGAAATGCCCCGCCACCCGGCGCCCTGCTTTTCATGAGGTCCACATGCTTTCCCTTCCCGTATATCAATGGCTGGCGCGGCGCGCTGCTGCAGCCTTTGAGCCGCGAGTTCGGTTGGGACGTGGAGCAGATCTCGTCGGCGCTGGTGCTGAGCGCCGTGTTGGATAACCGCTGGTTCGATACGCACCGCGGCCTGGTGGCGGGCGTGCTGGCGTTTTCTGCATGCGCAACCGTCCGCAAGACATGGGCCTGCGCGCCTATGGCGCCGATCCTGGCAGTCCGTTGGTGATGGCGCCGGCCGCGAAAATAAGCTTTGCCACGCCTTTCCTGATACTGCGCAGCGCGGCCGGCCATCGTGCCTTCCGGATACTGTTCGCCACCTTCTTTATCTGCGGCCTGTCCACCAACGGCCTGATACAGACCCATTTCATTTCCCTGTGCGGCGACTCCGGCCTGCCGGCCGTGCCGGCCATGATGGTGCTTTTGATTTGTTCGGCTGGATCTTCGCCGGCCACCAGCTGGGCGCCGCCTGCCTGGTGGCGGCGCTGATGGTGCTGGCTTTTGATCAAGCAGCTGGCGATCAGTTCAGATACCTGGCCAGCCAGCCTTCTACCTCGCTGTAGAAGAAGCGGCTGTTCTCGCCTTTCAGTATCCAGTGGTTTTCGTCAGGGAACACGAGCAGCTTGGCCGGCACGTTCAGGCGCTGCTGCACGGCAAAGTTCATCAGAGCATTGTTGGCCGGCACGCGGTAGTCGAGTTCGCCGACGGTGATCAGGATGGGCGTTTTAAAACCGGTCCCTTTTTCGTGGTTGCCGGCTTGCATGATCGGGCTTTGATCGCGCCACACGGGCAGGCCGGACCAGACCGGGCCACCGGCATTGACTTCACGGCCGAAGCCGCCGTCGCTGGTGCCCCACTGCATGATCAGGTCCATCTCGCCTGCGTGTGAGACGATCGCCTTGTAGCGCGTGGTGGTGGCCTGCAGCCAGTTGGCCAGATGGCCGCCGTAACTGGCGCCGCCAGCCGCCAGCCTGGTGCTGTCGATAAATGGATATTTCTTGATCGCTTCATCGACGCCCTGGTTGATCTCGTCAGCCGGTCCCTTCAATGGGTCGAACTGGATGGAACGGGCGAACTCTTCGCCATAGCCGGTGGAACCCTTGTAGTCGGTCAGCAGCACGATATAGCCAGGTTTGGCCAGCAGGTGATAGTTCCACCGCAGCACGAATTGATCGCGCCACATGCTGGCCGCGCCGCCGTGTATTACGGTGAACAGCGGATATTTCTTGTCTGGATCGAAGTTGGCGGGCTTGACGATCATATTGTGGATCTGGCGGCCATCAGCCGTTTTGAACCAGAAATGTTCGGGCGCCTGCCAGGCTATCTTGCCGGCTTTTTCGGTATTGAAGGCGGTCAGCCGCTTCGGCTGCCTGCCATTGAAGGCGTAGATTTCCGGCGGGTTGATGCTGGACTCCCACACGCCCACCAGGGCCTTGCCGCCGCTGCTCAGCGAACTGATGCTGCCGGTGGCCAGCGAAGGCTCTTCGCGCACCTCGCCACCTTTCACATCGATCGAGTACAGCTTTTCCAGGCCCGCATGTTCATAGCTGAAGATGACGCGCTTGCCGCCGTCCGGCAGCACGAAGCGCGAGATGGAACGGTCCAGCTTGTCCGTCAGGATGGTGGGGGTAGGGTTGACCAGCGGCCAGGCAAAGCTTGCCAGGCGTTTCACGTCATACACCTTGCCCGGCGTTTCGGCGTCGCTCAGGGCGAACAGGGTCTTGCCATCGTGTGAAAATTTCAGCGAGCCATAGCTGCGCTGATCCTGCGTCAGCTTCTGCGGCTCGCCGCCTGCCACCGGCACCAGGTACAGCTGGGCATAGGTGGCGGCGCGCTGGGCTGCATCGTGGTTGGTGGCGGCGTTGAAGACGACACCCTTGCCGTCCGGCGTCCAGATGGCGTCAAGCGACTGGCCTTCGTCGCCCTGGCTGCCGCCAAAGCCGGGTAGGGCCACCAGTTGCGTGCCGGACAGGATATCGCGCGGCGTTGCCGCGTTTTGCGCGTCCATGATAAACAACCGCACCTGCTTGTCGGTCAGCCATTTGTCGAAGTAGCGCGGCGCCGTGGTTTCATACGAGCGGGCGCTGTACTTGCGTTCCTTGCGCTCTTTTGCGCTCTGTTTGACATCGGCTTCGGTCTTGTTGCCCGGATAGATATCGCTGATAAACAGCAACTGCTTGCCGTCCGGACTCCATTTCGGCATGCGTGCGCCCGTAGTCAAGCTCGTCAGGCGCTGCGCTTCGCCGCCGGCCACTACATCGAGGCGGTAGAGTTGGCCGGCCTCGTCGCCCTCGCGTTTGGCGACAAACACCAGTTGGCGGCTGTCCGGCGACCAGGTCACGGCGCTTTCGCCGCCTTTGGAGAAGGTCAGGCGGCGCGGCGCGCTGTCGTCGGTCAGCGACTTGATCCACAGGTCCGACCATTGCTCCTTGTTATCGTAGGCGGGATCGACCACGGCAAACACGGCCCACTTGCCGTCAGGGCTGGCGACCGGCGCGCCGACCCGTTTCATCAGCCACACGTCTTCGTGCGTGATGGCATGTTTGGCAGACTGTGTATCAGCGGCGGGCGTGACTGCCGTGGTGGAGGCGGCATGGGCAAGCGAGGCGCACGCCGCGGCGATCAGCAGCGAGGCGAGGGAACGGCGAAGACGGGGTGATGTCATGAGCGGGATCCTGGATTGAATAGTAACGACGAGCAACATTATTGCCCATCAGTTTGCCTGATGCCAAGGCGAGGAACCGTTACTTACCATGGCTGAGGTGCGCAAGCATGGCAAGCAATAGGCTAAACTTGCCGCTTTATATATGCTTGCATTGCCAACCATGAACACTTATTTTTCTTTATTGAAAACGGTCCTGTTTGCTTCCGGCGCGCTGCTGGCCAGCCAGTCCATCGCCGCAGATGGCGCACCGTATCCGAATACCAGCGCGATGGGCGTCGGCCAGGCCGAAACCACCGCCTGGCATGCCGCCTGCATGAAGGTGGCGAATGCCTCGCCGCCGGCGGCCGACCTGCCCGCGCCCGGTGCCGTGGCGTCTCTGCAGCAATGCAAGGCCAGCGACCTGTATTACGATACCAAGAGTATGTCCGCGCCCAAGCTTGACGACTGGCGCCAGGTGCGCCATTGCGCCGTGGCCACCAATAACAGCGAAGTGCTGATGATGTTGTACCAGAACGGCCAGGGCGTGACGAAAGCGCCGCCGCTGGCCATGAAATATGCATGCAGCATCGCTGCCGCGCCAGCCGAAATGGCGGGCAGGGTCGGGCATTTGCAAAAACTGGCCGCCAGTGGCCAGGGCAATATCGACCTGTGCGACGACATTACCAGCGGCTACATGATGGGCGTGTGCAGCGCCATCGACGCGCGCCAGAAAAACCGCGCGCGCAGCCAGGCCAGCGGCAAGGCCAGCCAGGCGTGGCCGGCTGCCGTGCAAGCGTCCTGGCAGAAACTGGAAGCGGCCACGGCCAGGTTTGCCGATGCCCGCGCCGGCAAGGAAACCGACCTGGGCGGTACGGCGCGCGCCGCCATGAGCATTGCCGCGCGCACGGCCGAGCTGGAATTGCTGGCGCAAGACATCAAGCAATACGAGGCGGGCAAGCTGCCGGCGGCCATGACGCCAGCCCAGGCACAAGCGCTCGACAAACAATTGAATGTGATCTACGGCAAGCTGATGAAGCAGCCCAAGCAAGACTACGCTGGCGCCGTCGACAAGGACGGCATCCGCGACACGCAGCGCCTGTGGCTGAAATATCGCGACGCCTGGCAGGAGTTTGGCGCCGTGCATTATCCGTCCGTCAGCAGCCACACCTGGGCCGCCGTGCTGACGGCGCGCCGCAATGCGCAGCTGCAGGAATTGCTGGAGCCATGATGCAGTGACGGCATGCAAGAAGCGCCCACTGTCGTAGCCGGACCTGTTTACGCCTTATTTGCAGGAATACGAACTGGACTGGAAACTACTCGCAGGCGATGGCGTTCGGCTGCGCCACCTTGTCTACCGATGCCAGGCGCGCCATGTCGTGGCCGTCGCCCTCTTCCAGATACGGCTGGTAAGTGTCGATGATGATGCGGGCACGCGCCTGCCAGCCGCAGTTGTCCTGCTGGCGCGCGGGCACGCGCAGCAGCTTGCGCGCTTCGGCGCCATTGGAAAAGCAGAACCAGGCATCGTGGGTGGCTGCCGCCAGGCGGGGCAGGCGGCCCCATTGCGCCTTGTCCGGTATGAAGCAGACCTGCTCGCCAATGATCTGCAAGCTCATCTCGTCCGTGCGCTGGCTGTACTGGCCGTCGAGCACGATGGGCTTGGTCGATGGTGTGTACAGTTGAGAGGCGCCAAGCATAAAAAGGAGGGCGAGATTCACGATGGCCTTTGTGGTGGAGGGGAGGTGGAACATGGTATCACCGCGCCAGCCGCGCCACGGTTAACGAAAAAAGCCTATCTCGAAAGACAGGCTTTTTGGTACTGCGCATTCGTGGTAGGCCGTGCGGGATTCGAACCTGCGACCAACGGATTAAAAGTCCGCTGCTCTACCAGCTGAGCTAACGACCCGAAAGAGGCCGCATTATATATGTGTTTTGAAAGAATGCAAAACCTTTTTGCTGCCACGGTGCCGCATTCAATGCAGGGCCGCCGTGATTTTCAGCACTTCCTCGATGGTGGTCAAGCCGGCGATAATCTGCTGCGCGCCGGCCAGGCGCAGCGGGGTCATGCCGTCGAGTATACTTTGATGCCGCAGCGCATGGAGGTCGGCGCCTTCGCGTATCAGCTGGCTGAAGCGTTCCGTCACGTTCAATAGCTCATACACGCCGGTGCGGCCCCGATAGCCGCTCTGGCGGCAGTTGGCGCAACCCACCGGGCGATAGCAGGAGTCGGGGCGCGCCAGCTTGTCGCCGGCCAGACTGTGCCATTGCGCACTGCCGGGCGCCTCTGCCAGCTGCTTGCATTGCGGGCACAGGCAGCGCAGCAGGCGCTGGGCCAGCACGCCGATCAGGCTCGCTTCCAGCAGGTAGTTTGGTACGCCCAGCTCCAGCAGTCGCGTTACGGCCGAGGGGGCATCGTTGGTATGCAGGGTCGACAGTACCAAGTGGCCCGTCAGCGCCGCCTGGATCGCCATCTCGGCCGTGGCCAGGTCGCGGATTTCGCCGACCATGATGATGTCGGGGTCTTGCCGCAGCAGCGCACGCACGCCGTCGGCAAACGACAGTTCGGGCTGAACCTGCACTTGGTTGAAAGCCGGCTCGACCATTTCGATCGGGTCTTCCACTGTGCACACATTGACCTCGCTGCTGGCCAGCGCTTTCAGGGTGCCATATAAAGTGGTGGTCTTGCCCGAACCGGTAGGGCCCGTCACCAGCACGATGCCGTGGGTGCGCGCCGTCAAGGCTTGCCAGCGCGCGGCGTCCGCAGGTGGGAAACCCAGCTGGTCCAGGCTTTTCATCACCACTTCGGGGTCAAAAATGCGCATCACCAGTTTTTCGCCGAAGGCGGTCGGCAAGGTCGACAGGCGCAGCTCGATTTCCTGGCCCTGGGTGTTGCGCGTCTTGATGCGGCCGTCTTGCGGGCGGCGCTTTTCCACCACGTCCATGCGGCCCAGCAGTTTGATGCGCGCCGTCATGGCCAGCATCACCACCGGCGGCACCTGGTAAGCCTGGTGCAGCAGGCCGTCGATGCGCAGGCGCACCAGGCCCGCGTCACGTTTCGGTTCCAGGTGGATGTCGGAGGCGCGCTGGGCAAACGCGTATTGCCACAGCCAGTCGACGATGCGCACCACGTGCTGGTCGTTGGCGTCCAGGCTGCTCTTGCCACGGCCCAGTTCGACCAGTTGCTCGAAGTTATGGCGCAGCGATAAATCCTGCGTCGACGATTGCCGCGCCACCTTGACCGAGCCGGCCAGGCTGAAAAACTGCGCAATATATTCGGCGATCAGGACAGGATTGGCGATCACCAGGCTCAGTTTGCGCGGCGCCAGCCGCCCCAGTTCGGCCTGCCAGCCCAGCGCGTAAGGCTGTGCAGTGGCAATCACGATACGCTCGGGACTGCTTTCTACCGGCAAGATATTGAAGCGGGCCGCATAGCTGGCCGTCATCACGTCGGCCACCTGGGTGAAGTCGATGGTCAACGGGTCGAGGCGCAGATAGGGCAGCCTGGCGCGCCCGGCCAGCCAGGCGCACAGGGTATCGAGGGTGAGCGGTGCATGCGGCGCCAGCGCCGATCGCAGCTGGCAGTCGGCCAGCGCGCACAGCGGGTGGATGGCCTTGCTGTGCTGCAAGTGGGTCTGCGCGCTGCCACGAATCTCGGCGATATCGGCTGCAGCCAGGTGGCCGTCGGCCAGCAGCCAGGAAATGATTTCCTGCAAATCGAGCGGAGCAGAAACATGGGACATGGCCGGCGCCTTTCATGGCCGCCGGCAAGGTGAAAGCAGGACGGCTTACAGCGTGCTCTGGATGCCCTTGAGCCAGGTTTTGGCGGGCAGCTTGGTGTCGGCGACGATCTGTTTCGCGCGTTCGAGCAAGGTAGCTTGCGCGTCGGCATCGAGTGCGACCCTGGTCTTGAAGGCGATCGCCACCACGTTCCCATCATGGACTTCAGGCAGGCAGATCACCTGTTCGAACGCAAATTTCATCGCCTTGATATTTTTGGCGTAGCTGGGGTGGTCGCCGAACAGGTTGACCGTCATGATGCCGTGTGGCGCCAGGCAGGCGCAGCAGGCGCTGTAGAATTCTGCGCTGTCGAGCACGGGGCCGCGCGCGGTAGCGTCGTACAGGTCGACCTGCAAGGCGTCCAGGGTGCCATGGTTGACCTCGTCGTTGACGTAGTCGAGCGCATCCATTTCGCGCACGTGCAGGCGTTCGTCATTCGGCGGCAGCTTGAACATGGCTTCGCAGATGCTGATCACGGCCGGATTGAGCTCGATCGCGTCAACTTGCGTTTGCGGAAACTGGCGGTAGCAGAACTTGGTCAGCGCCGCCGTGCCCAGGCCCAGCTGGGCCACGCGCTGCGGTTGCGCGATCCACAGCATCCACGCCATCATCTGCTGCGCGTATTCCAGCTCCGGCCAGTCCGGCTTGCGGATGCGCATTGCACCCTGTACCCATTCGGTACCGAAATGCAGATAGCGCACGCCATCCATTTCAGACAGGGTGACGGGCGCGTAGCGCGGCTTGCGCGCGGGACGCGAGGATTCGACTTGTTCGATGGATTTTCGTTTGATAAGCATAAGGCAGGCCTGGAAGTGTGCCGCATTATAGCGTGCCATAAAAAAATGCCGGCCCCTGGGGACCGGCATTGACGACGCCTGGCAACGGCAAACTTACTGCTGTGCAGGCTCGATCGAAACACGCAGGCGTATGCGTTCGCCCGGGTCATACGACATGATGCTCGTGTAGTTGCGGCCGCGGTAGTCATACGTGACCTGGTAGCCATTGTTGCGCGACTCCCAATGGTCGACCTGGCGGCATTGCTTGATCGCCTGTTCCTGCGGGCCACCCTGGTAATTGTTCTGGTTGTCTACCCGGTCGCCGACCACGGCGCCGGCAATCGCACCAGCAGCGGCGGCAGCCGTGCGGCCATTGCCGCTACCGACCTGGCTACCCAGCAGGGCGCCGGCGAGGCCGCCGACGATGGAGCCGCCGGCGCTGCGCTGTTGCGGCGGGGCCTGAACCTGCACGTATTCCGTGCGGCATTCCTGGCGTGGACGGTTGATCTGTTCCACTTGCGGCACGACGCGCACGACCTTGCCGAAATCTTCAAAGTCGGTAGCCTGGGCAAGTGGCAAAGCACCGATACAAAGAGCTGACATGATCAATTTGGCTTGCAGGTTCATTTCTTACCTCGTTATGTGGAGTATCTTCAGGGTCTGGCATCTGGATGTTGTCTGATTGTTTTTTGCAACATGAATCCAGTGTAATCCGCCTGTGTCCGTGAGTGTCATACCGCTGGCAACAAAATGTAACAGCAGAAGCACCTTGCCCCTCAGTCTGTAACATGCACTTTCAATCGATACAAAAGATTGAAAATCGGTTGAAACTCGTGGTTTGTAACAAATCTTGCGTTTGATATCATATTCGGGTTGATTCACGGAGGACAACACGTTACCCTAATACGCGTATGGTTTTAAAGACGCAGTCCGTCGCACCCTGATGCAGGCGACCGATATGCCGCGCGCGTATTGACCCGCAGGCGGCAAATGCAACAAGCACAACAGATCCATACATAACAGGTCGCTTTGAGGGAAAAATGAGTTTGTTAATAACCGTGCCGCCCAACCTTGTCCAGTCCATCCGAGCCTTCCGCGTGACCGAGTTACAAGACGAGGCGGCTCGTCTCGGGCAGCACTTTTTATATGCCTACTGCAACACCGGCCTGACCAAGCAGCAAGTCATCGGCCTGATCGCTGAAGCGTTCCTGTTTCCCAAGAGCCTGGCCAAGAATTTCGACGCATTGCGCCTCTGCCTGACCGATACCATGTTCAAGGCCGGCCCCCAGACCGGTTTCCTGGTAGTACTCGAGCAACTGCCCAATACCCAGAAATTCGACAAGGAAGCGCGCGAAACCCTGCTTGACGTGTTTCGCGATGCGGCCGACTACTGGGCCGAGAAAAAAGTCCCGTTCCGCGTCTTTTACTCCTTCGAATAGCACCGGCGCTGGCTGCGCGGGCGCATGCTGCGCCGCAACAATAATGCCTGCCTTTCTAGATTCACGTCGTCATAGCGGGTACAATGCGCGCTATGAAAAATATCGTTATCCTCATTTCCGGACGTGGCAGCAATATGGAAGCAGTCGTGCGCGCGGCAAAAGCCGAGCAATGGCCAGCCCGTATCGCCGCCGTTATCAGTAACCGGGCCGATGCGCCAGGCCTGGCATTTGCTGCGGAACACGGGGTAGCGACCGCAGTTGTTGCCAACAAGGATTACGCCAGCCGCGCCGAATTTGATGCGGCACTGCAAGTTGTGATTGACGGTTTTTCGCCCGACCTGGTGGTACTGGCCGGTTTCATGCGCATCCTGACCGAACCGTTTGTCGAGCACTATGCGGGGCGTATGCTCAATATCCACCCGTCGCTGCTGCCGCTGTTCCCGGGCATGGCGACGCACCGGCAGGCGCTGGCCGCCGGCGTGACCGAGCATGGCGCGACCGTGCATTTCGTTACCGCCGAACTCGACCATGGTCCGGTCGTGGCCAGTGCCACCGTTCCGGTCTTGCCGGGCGACACAGAAGACAGCTTATCGGCGCGCGTGCTGGTACAGGAACATCTGCTCTACCCGCGCGCCATCCGCCTGTTCATTGACGGTAAACTGTCGATCGAGCATGGCCAGGTCCGCGTGGACCCTCAATAAAATATTACAGGAAGAATAACAATGAGATTGCCACCAGCGATACTTGCCAATGCTGAAGAAGTATTGCGCGAAATTTTACGTTTCACGGCGCCGGCCGATACCACCCTGTCGCGCTATTTCCGCGACCATCCGCGCCTCGGTTCGCGCGAGCGCGGCGCCATTGCCGAAGGCATTTATGCCATCTTGCGCAACAAATCGTTCTTTACCGATTTCGCCGAAGCGGGCAATGGCCCGACCATGCGCCGTTTGACCATCCTCGGCCTGGCCGAAGCGATGGGCGCCGATTCGCTGGGCGGCCTGACGGAAGAAGAAGTGGAATGGCTGGAACGCATCAAGCAGATCGACCGCAACCTGATGCCGGCCAATATGCGTTCGAACATGCCGAAATGGCTGTTCGACAAGCTGATCGCCCAGTTCGGCGAAGCCGAAACCATGCTGCTGGCCGATGCCCTGAACGCACCGGCGCCGCTGGACCTGCGCGTCAACTCGCTCAAGTCCACGCGTGAAGACGTGATGCTGGCGCTGGCCGAAGCACCGATCCTGAGCACGCCGACGCCGTTCGCGCCGCTGGGCCTGCGTGTGCTGAAAAAGCCATCGCTGCAAAACATGCCGCTGTTCCAGAGTGGCGCGATTGAAGTGCAGGACGAAGGCAGCCAGATTCTGTCGCAGATCGTCGGCGCCAAGCGTGGCGAAATGGTGGTCGACTTCTGTGCCGGTGCCGGTGGCAAGACCCTGGCCCTGGGCGCGCTGATGCGCAACACCGGCCGCTTGTATGCGTTCGACGTGTCGGAAAAGCGTCTGGCCAAGCTGAAACCGCGCATGGCCCGCAGCGGCCTGTCGAACGTGCATCCGGTGCAGATCGCCCATGAGCGCGACGCCAAGATCAAGCGCCTGGCTGGCAAGATCGACCGCGTGCTGGTCGACGCGCCATGTAGTGGCCTGGGTACCCTGCGCCGCAATCCGGACGTGAAATGGCGCCAGCAGCCGAACTCCATCGTCGAGTTGCAAGCGAAACAAGCTGCGATCCTGGCTGGCGCTGCGCGCCTGGTCAAGGGCGGCGGCCGCCTGGTGTATGCCACCTGCAGTTTCCTGAACGAAGAAAACGATATGATTGCCGAGCAGTTCCTGGCCGCCAATCCCGACTTCACGCTGGTGCCGATGAGCAAAGTATTGGCCGAGCAGAAGATCGACCTGGAAATGGGCGACTACCTGAAACTGCTGCCGCATTTGCACCAGACCGATGGTTTCTTTGCCGCCGTGTTCGAGCGCAAGGTGATGCCGAAGAAAGTCTACGCCGACGAAAAACCGGCTGACGAGGCTGACGCCGCCGACGCGGAATAAAAAGCATCACTGGCGGCCGCTGCACTCGCAGCGACTGCTGTTTTCACCAGCCAGCCGCCTGGCGTGAGCACTCGCTCATTCCGTAACACCTTCCAGTCCCACGCAATGAACCAGACTCCGCTGCTCAATCTGATCACCGACTTCGTCGATGATTTTCGTCAACCGGCCATCTTGTGGCAGGCACTTGTCATCATCGCGTGCCTGGCCCTGAGCTGGATCTTCGTGCGCCAGTTGCGTGCCGTGCTGGCCAGGCGCGCCGATGCGGTTGTTCCGCCCGTCAGCGTGGAAGTGCGTACTCGCACCGAAAGTTTTATCCGCATTCTGACACCGGTGCTGACGGCGCTGCTGCTGGGCGTGTCCCAGCATTTCCTGGCGAGGTTCCAGAGCGTCAACTTGCTCGGCATTGCCATTCCCTTGTGCACCTCGATGGCGCTGGTGCGTTTCGGCTTTTATGTGCTGCGCCGCATCTTTGCCCGCCATGGCGAGATCAGCCCCGTCATGCTGCTGCTGGAAAAAGTTTTCACGATTATTGTCTGGCTGGGCATGGCCCTGTATATCACGGGCCTGTGGCCGGAACTGCATGCATTCCTGGAAAGTATCGTCGTGCCGCTGGGCCGCAACAAGGTGTCAGTGGCTGCCATCTTGCAAGCTGCCATTTCGGTAGCCGTGCTGATGGTGCTGGCGATGTGGGCCGGCACTGCGCTCGACGACCGCCTGATGAAAATGCAGGGCCTGCATTCTTCGCTGCGGGTGGTGATGTCACGCATGGGGCGCGCCGTGCTGATCCTGGTGTCCGTGCTGGTCAGCCTGTCGCTGGTGGGTATCGACCTGACAGTGCTGTCAGTGTTCGGCGGCGCCTTTGGCGTGGCGCTCGGTTTCGGTTTGCAGAAGATCGCCGCCAACTTCGTCTCCGGCTTCATTATCCTGCTGGACCGCAGCCTGACCATCGGCGACGTGATCACGGTCGGCCAGTTCAGCGGGAAAGTGACGCAGATCAATACGCGCTATACCGTGCTGTTGGGCGGCGATGGTATTGAATCCATCGTGCCGAATGAAATGCTGATCTCGGGTGGCGTGCAGAACATGTCGCTCAGCAATCGCATGATATGGCTGTCGGCCACCGTATCGGTTGGCTACGACACCGATATCGACGTCATTTTTCCGCTGCTGGAAGAAGCGACCGCGAATGTGCCGCGTGTATCGAAGAGCAAGCCGCCGTCGGCGACCCTGGTGCGCTTCGGCGCCGATGGCCTGGATCTGCAGATCGGCTTCTGGATATCGGATCCTGAAAACGGCACCGGCGTGGTCAAGTCGAATGTGAACCGCGCCATTTGGCGTACGTTGCAAGAACATAGTGTGTTCGTACCATTCCCGCAACGCGAGTTGCGCATCATCGGCGCCGCCTCCTCGGCCTTGCCAGGCGCCACCGCCACTGAAACCACGGGTCCGGCCAGCCAGCCCTGACTTCGCTGGCGCGTTCAATAACGCCTGACGGTGCGCACAAGGCGTACAATTGCGTCTAAAATCTACGCATATCGCCTTTCCAGCGTCGCTGGGGCGTACGTGTACAAGCCCCATCAACTTGGAGTAGTAATGACATTGAGTTCCGTTTTACATGACGTTCTGCAGTTTATGGCAACAGGTATCACCGATCTGTCCGCCTGGCAGGTGTTTGCCTATACCATGGTGGTCACCCACATCACGATTGCCAGCGTCACGATTTACCTGCATCGCCACCAGGCACACCGTGCACTGGAATTGCACGCCATCCCCAGCCATTTCTTCCGCTTCTGGCTGTGGCTGACCACCGGTCAGGTGACCAAGGAGTGGGCGGCCATCCACCGCAAGCATCACGCCAAGTGCGATACGGAAGAAGATCCGCACAGCCCCGTCACGCGTGGCATCAAGAAAGTCTTCTGGGAAGGCGCCGAGTTGTACCGCGCCGAATCGAAAAACCTGGAAACCATGGCCAAATACGGCCATGGCACGCCAACTGACTGGATCGAGCGCAATCTGTACACCAAATACAGCTGGCTGGGCGTGGTCTTGCTGTTCTTCATCAATTTCGCCCTGTTTGGCGTGATCGGCATTTCCGTGTGGGCCGTGCAGATGATGTGGATACCCGTGACGGCGGCCGGCATCATCAACGGTATCGGTCATTACTGGGGCTACCGCAACTACGACTGTGCCGATGCTGCGACCAACATCATTCCTTTCGGCATTTTGATCGGCGGCGAGGAACTCCATAACAACCACCATACGTATGCAACGTCGGCCAAGCTGTCGTCAAAATGGTATGAGTTCGATATTGGCTGGGCGTATATCCGTGGCCTGGAAATGCTGGGACTGGCAAAAGTGAAGAAGCTGGCGCCGGAACCGAAGTTCGCGCCTGGCAAGCTGGAAGCCGATTTCGATACCTTGCAGTCAGTAATTGCCAACCGCTACGACGTGATGGCCAAGTATGCCAAATCGATCAAGTCGGCGTGGAAGGAAGAGGTCGAACATCTGAAAGAAAAGGCCGAGCTGGAAAAACGCTTTTTGAAGTCGTCGCACAAGCTGTTGCAGCGTGAACCGGCCAAACTGGCCGATGTGCATCACCAGCAGCTGTCCGAGTTGTTCCAGCACAGCAAGGCGCTGGAAACCATGCATCATATGCGCGTGGAATTGGGCGCCATCTGGGAGCGTTCGCACTTTACGCGCGAGCAGTTGCTGGACAAGCTGCAAGACTGGTGTGCACGGGCTGAAGCGTCGGGTATTAAGTCCTTACAGGAGTTCTCCCTGCGCCTTCGCAGCTACGCGTAAGCCCTGCCTGGGTATTGCGAGGCTCCGCACAGCGGGGCCTTTTTTTTCGTCCGGTAGCCGCACGCAAGAAAACAAGGACGAAAAAAAAACCGCTCGAAAGCGGCTTTTTTCGTCGAAGCAAAGATCGATTACTTGATCTTGGTTTCTTTGTACGTCACGTGCTTGCGTGCTTTAGGATCAAATTTCATGATCTCCATTTTCGCAGGCGTCGTACGCTTGTTTTTGGTGGTCGTGTAGAAGTGACCCGTACCGGCGGTCGATTCTAACTTGATTTTGTCGCGGCCTGATTTTGCCATGATAGCTCCCTTGTTCTGCTAATTAGACTTTTTCGCCACGAGCGCGCATGTCGACCAATACGGCGTCGATGCCGACTTTATCGATGACGCGCAGACCGGCGTTGGACAAACGCAGGGAGACCCAGCGGTTTTCAGATTCAACAAAAATACGACGATTTTGCAAGTTAGGCAAAAAACGACGTTTGGTTTTGTTGTTTGCATGGGAAACATTGTTGCCGACCATCGGCTTCTTCCCAGTGACTTGGCAAACACGTGCCATGGCGCACTCCTTAAAGACATTCCAAATTGGAAAAACGAGAGTATATCCAAAAAAATCAGATTTATCAATGACTTGCGAAAAACAATTGTGTCTTGTTGTATTTAATTTATTTAACAATCTGGCTTGCCGTCATTTTGTCCATGAAAAATCTGGTAAACCACTTTGTTTACTGCCAGGCAAGCATCGGGCAGAACGGGCGTATGTCCTTGTTTACACAGGTTAACTGCCGCAAACGCGCATGCAGCCTAGAGTTGCCCATGTTCGGCGAAGGAATGGACTTGCCGTCCTGCCACCACAAAATGGTCAAGCACGCGCACGTCGACCAGCAACAGCGCCTGCACCAGCGAACGCGTCAGCAACAGGTCCGATTCGCTGGGATCGGGTGTGCCGGAAGGGTGGTTATGCGCCAGGATCACGCTGGCCGCATTGTGCTGCAGCGCCTGTTTCACCACTTCGCGCGGATATACGCTGGTATGCGTCAGGGTGCCGCGAAACATTTCGCGTGTCGTGATCAGCCGGTTCTTGACGTCCATAAACAGCACATGGAACGCTTCATGGCCGAGGTTGCCCATGGTGATGCGCAAGTAGTCCTTGACGGCGTGCGGTGAGCTCAAGGCCTGGCCTGATTGCAGGTCTTCGACTATTGCACGCCGCGCCAGCTCCATCACGGCCTGCAACTGGGCGAACTTGGCGCTGCCCATGCCGTGCACGGCCGAAAAATTGGCCAGGCTGGCGCCGAACAGGCCGCGCAGCGACCCGAAGTGCTCGACCGTGTCGCGCGCCAGCTGCACCGCGCTCTTGCCACGCACGCCGGTGCGCAGGAAGACGGCCAGCAATTCCGCATCCGACAGCGTATGCGCGCCATCCTCGATCAGCCGTTCCCGGGGCCGCTCGCGGGCGGGCCAGTCCTTGATTGCCATATTGCTCTCCATACGCACGGTATGCGCATTGTTTGATGGGGGCGATGGGGCAGGCGTGCCCAGTGTGGCTTACAATATCGCTTTGCATCAGTTATCTGAAAACATCACTATGTCCAACCAGCAACCAGCAGTTGTCACCAAAGAGGCCTACCTCACCCTGCATTATCGTCTTGCCACCATGGACGGTACTGATATTGTCACTACCTTCAATGGAAATCCGGCGACGCTGATGCTGGGACAGAACCAGCTGGCGCCGTTCCTGGAAGAGCGCTTGCTGGGCTTGCCCGAAGGCACGCACACGACTTTCGAGCTGGCCGCAGGCGAAGGCTTTGGCGAGCGCAACCCGGACCTGGTGCAATCGGTGTCGCGCGCTACCCTGGACGAAAACTCGGTGCCGGGCGCCGACTACAAGATCGGTGATCTGGTCGACTTTGCCGCCCCCGGTGGTGGCCGCTTTGCCGGCGTGCTGCGTGAAATGCGCGAGGACTCGGCCCTGTTTGATTTCAATCATCCACTGGCCGGACAGCCGCTGCGCTTTGAAGTCAAACTGATATCCGTGCTGTAAGGAGATGACCATGGACAAGGAACTGTTACTGGCCCAGCCGCGCGGCTTTTGCGCCGGTGTCGACCGGGCGATCGAGATCGTCGAGCGCGCGCTGCAGCAATTCGGAGCGCCTATTTATGTGCGCCATGAAATCGTCCACAACGCCTATGTGGTGGCTGATTTGCGCAACAAGGGCGCGATCTTCATTGATGACCTCGATGATGTGCCTTCTGGCAATACGCTTGTGTTTTCCGCCCATGGCGTCTCGAAAGCAGTGCGCGCCGAGGCCGAATCGCGCGGCTTGAGCATCTTTGACGCTACTTGTCCGCTGGTCACCAAGGTGCACATGGAAGTGGCCAAGATGCGCCGCGAGGGCCGCGAGATCATCATGATCGGCCACGACGGCCACCCAGAAGTGGAAGGCACCATGGGGCAGGCCGAGCAGGGCATGCACCTGGTGGAAACGCTGGAGGATGTGGCGTCGTTGCAGGTGGCCAATCCGGACAGCCTGGCTTATGTTTCGCAAACAACGCTGTCAGTAGACGACACCATCGACATCATTGCGGCGCTGAAACAAAAATATCCGAATATTTCCGAGCCTAAAAAAGGCGACATTTGCTACGCCACTACCAACCGCCAGGAAGCCGTCAAATTCATGGCGCCGCAGGTGGAACTGGTGATCGTGGTCGGCAGCCCGAACAGCTCGAATTCGAACCGCCTGCGCGAAGTGGCCGACAAGATGGGCACGCCCGCCTATATGGTCGATAACGCCTCGCAGATCGACCCGGCCTGGCTGGACGGCAAACTGCGCGTCGGTGTCACGGCCGGTGCCTCGGCACCGGAGATTTTGGTGCAAGCGGTGATCGACCGCCTGAAACAGTGCGGCGTGAAAAGCGTGCGGCCACTCGATGGCGTACAAGAAGCCGTGACCTTCCCGATGCCAAAAGGGCTCGATGGTGTGAAAAGAGTGGTTGAACAGGTTAATTTTGGAGCAACTTCTACCTGAAACAGAATTTAATTTGTTGATTTCGATATTATTCCAAGCTAAGTTTTTACAAAAGATCGTTATGATGGTCGCAAGCTTGAATATGTTGTCGTTATGATTAAGCGGGTTGGTGCACGTTTTCAGTGCACGCACCAGGCTGGTGAGAACGGTCCAAGGATGGCACTGCAGGATTTTTTCCTTCGGTGCCGTTTTTTTATCGGCGGCGGCATGGCGAGTGGAAGGTGTTCCCGAAAAATGTAACGATAGGGCAATCTGACATGGATACATTCATCCAGCAAATCATTAACGGCTTGGTGCTGGGCAGCATGTATGCCCTGGTCGCCCTCGGTTATACGATGGTGTACGGCGTGCTGAACCTGATTAACTTCGCCCACGGCGACGTGCTCATGATAGGCGCCATGGTGGGCCTGTCCATCCTGAAGTTGCTGGGCATTTATGTGCCGGACTGGCCCGGCTATCTGAAACTGGCTACCGCCATCCTCGGCGCGATCCCTGCCTGCATCCTTATCAACATCATCATCGAGCGGGTCGCCTACCGCCGCCTGCGCAACGCCCCCCGCCTGGCCCCCCTGATTACCGCTATCGGCGTGTCGATCTTGCTGCAAACCTTTGCCATGATGATCTGGACCCGCAACCCGCTGCCCTTCCCGCAACTGCTGTCGACCGACCCGATCAATATCGGCGGCGCGGTGATTTCGCAAACGCAAGTGCTGCTGCTGGCCCTGGCCGCGATATCCATGGGTTCGTTGGTGATCCTGGTGGAAAAAACGAAAATGGGCCGCGCCATGCGGGCCACGGCGGAAAACCCGCGCGTGGCCGGCCTGATGGGGGTCGATTCCGATAAAGTTATCGTCGCCACGTTTGCCATCGGCGCCGCGCTGGCCGCCGTGGCCGGCGTGATGTGGGGCGCCAACTATGCTTCCATTCAATTTTCCATGGGTGCCATCCCCGGCCTGAAGGCGTTTTGCGCAGCCGTGCTGGGCGGCATCGGCAATATCTACGGCGCCATGATAGGCGGCATCTTGCTGGGCATTATAGAAAGCCTGGGCGCCGGCTATATCGGCGACATTACCGGCGGTTTCCTCGGCAGCCACTACCAGGACATCTTTGCCTTTATCGTGCTGATCATCGTGTTGACACTGCGCCCGTCCGGCATCATGGGCGAACGCGTGGCCGACCGCGCCTGACGTCATTAGGAGACAGACAATGGCACTACTCGACTTCGACGTCAAAAAGAACCCCGCCAAAGCCTACGCCGGCATGGTGGGCCTGGCCGCGCTGCTGATGATCTTCCCGTTTTTTGCCGCCCAGTTCGGCAACTCGTGGGTACGCATCATCGACATGGCGCTGCTGTATATCATGCTGGCCCTGGGCCTGAATATCGTGGTGGGTTTTGCCGGCCTGCTTGACCTCGGATATATCGCTTTTTACGCAGTCGGCGCCTACCTGACGGCGCTGCTGGCGTCGCCGCAGTTCGCCATCCTGCTCGAATCGGTGATCAATCAGTATCCGGTGTTCGGCGAGTCGCTGGTACAACTGATGGGGCCGGAGATCCGCGAGCACGGCATCCATTTGTCGGTGTGGGTGATCGTGCCGCTGGCGGCCTTTGCTGCCGGCCTGTTCGGCGCGCTGCTGGGCGCGCCGACCTTGAAACTGCGCGGCGACTACCTGGCCATCGTGACCCTGGGCTTTGGCGAGATTATCCGCATCTTCATGAACAACCTGAACGACCCGATCAATTTCACCAACGGGCCGCAGGGCATCAACCTGATCGACCCGATCCGCGTGTTCGGCGTCAACCTGGCAGGCGAGGCGGGCACCAACAGCACCGTGATGGTGGGAGGCTTTTCCATGCCGTCCGTGAACGCCTATTACTTTTTGTTCCTGTTCCTGTGCGTCGCCGTGGTGTTCATTACCACACGCCTGCAGCATTCGCGCCTGGGCCGCGCCTGGGTCGCCATCCGCGAAGACGAGATTGCGGCGAAAGCCATGGGCATCAACACGCGCAATGTAAAACTGCTGGCCTTTTCCATGGGCGCCTCGTTTGGCGGCGTGGCCGGCGCCATGTTTGCGTCATTCCAGGGCTTTGTGTCGCCGGAATCGTTTTCGCTGACCGAATCGATCGCCGTGCTGGCGATGGTGGTGCTGGGCGGTATCGGCCATATTCCCGGCGTGATACTCGGCGGCGTGATCCTGGCCTCGATCCCCGAACTGCTGCGCCATGTGGTCGAGCCGGCCCAGCAGGCGCTGTTCGGCAAGGTGGTGATCGAAGCCGAAGTGCTGCGCCAGTTGCTGTACGGCCTGGCCATGGTATTGATCATGCTCAATCGTCCGGCTGGGCTGTGGCCATCGCCGAAGAGCGAGGACCGGCCTGACCACGATATCGACCAACCCGACAAATCGACCGATGTCGTATCAGCCTGAGGAGCACGCATGAGCGAACAGATCATTCTCCATATCGCCGGCGTGAACAAGCGGTTTGGCGGCCTGCAGGCGCTGACCGATGTCGGCATTACCATCAAGCAAGGCCAGATCTACGGACTGATCGGCCCCAATGGCGCCGGCAAGACGACGTTTTTTAATGTGATTACCGGCCTGTACCAGCCCGATACAGGCACCTTCGAGCTGGCTGGCAAGCCCTATTCGCCGTCGGCGCCGCACAAGGTGGCCAAGGCCGGGATTGCCCGCACCTTCCAGAATATCCGCCTGTTCGGTGACATGACGGCGCTCGAAAATGTGATGGTCGGGCGCCATGTGCGCTCGCACCAGGGCGTGTTCGGCGCCATCTTCCGCCACAAGGCGGCGCGCGAGGAAGAGGCGGCTATCCGCCGCCGCTCGATGGAGCTGCTCGACTTTGTCGGCATTGCCCGGTTTGCCAACCGCACGGCGCGCTTCCTGTCGTACGGTGACCAGCGCCGCCTGGAAATTGCCCGTGCGCTGGCGACTGACCCGCAATTGCTGGCGCTGGACGAACCGGCGGCCGGCATGAACGCCACCGAAAAACTGGCCCTGCGCGAGTTGCTGGTGAAAATCAAGGCCGAGGGCAAGACCGTGCTGCTGATCGAGCACGACGTGAAACTGATGATGGGCCTGTGCGACCGCATCACGGTACTCGAATACGGCAAGCGCATCGCCGAAGGCTTGCCAGCCGAAATACAACAAAACCAGGCCGTCATCGAGGCTTACCTGGGAGGATCGCACGCATGAGCAATGTATTGAAAGTAGCAGGCCTGAGCGTGGCTTATGGCGGTATCAAGGCCGTCAAGGGCATCGACCTGCAAGTCAACCAGGGCGAGCTGATCGCGCTGATCGGCGCGAATGGCGCCGGCAAGACGACGACCCTGAAAGCCATCACGGGCACTTTGCCAGCTTGCAAGGTCGAGGGCACGATCAGCTATATGGGAGAGTCGCTCAAGGGCAGCAAGTCGTTCCACCTGGTGGAAAAGAAGCTGGCGATGGTGCCGGAAGGGCGCGGCGTATTTACCCGCATGTCGATCCGCGAAAACCTGATGATGGGCGCCTACACCCGCACTGACGCGGCCGGCGTCGAAGTTGATATAGCCAAATGGTTTGACGTGTTTCCGCGCCTGAAAGAAAGGGCGGCGCAGATGGCCGGTACCTTGTCGGGCGGCGAGCAGCAGATGCTGGCAATGGCGCGTGCGCTGATGAGCCATCCAAAGCTGCTGCTGCTTGACGAGCCATCGATGGGCCTGTCACCGATCATGGTCGAGAAGATTTTTGAAGTCATCCGCAAGGTATCGAGCGAGGGCATCACGATCTTGTTGGTCGAACAGAACGCCCGCCTGGCGCTGCAGGCGGCGCACCGCGGCTATGTAATGGATTCGGGATTGATGACGATGAGCGGCAATGCGGCCGACATGCTCGACGATCCGCGCGTGAAGGCGGCCTATCTCGGCGAATAATAGTATTTCCCCATAAAAAATGCCCCGGGAGAAGCGGGGCATAATGGCATCCGTGGGGAAACACGGGGTGGATGCCTGGGGGAGCTGGTTCAGCTGGGCCGCCTGGGGCGGCCTTGAGTCAGAAGGCTAATCAGGCAGCGTGCGGTGCCGCTTTGGCAGCGGCTTGCGTGAACTGGCTGACGGCCGATGCCAGGTTTGCTTCGATGGTTTCTACGGCTTGCTTGCTGCTTTTCGTGAACTGCTCGTAGCCTGCATTGGCGTTGCCGATGGCGCTTTTGAACATGGCGACGGCGTTTTCCGAGCCGGCTGGTGCGTTCTTGGTGACTTCTTCGACCAGCGAGATCACCTTGCGGTTCGTTTCGGCGATTTGCGATTCAGCAGCTTTGCTGAATTCGGCTTGGGCGCCGGACGTGATCGCAGCCAGATGACGGCCGTAGGCGATGGCTTTTTCAGCGGTCGGCTGGGCTTGCGCAGCGCTCAAAGAGAAGAATTCTTGTGGATCCTTGGCTGCCAGCAATTGCTTGGCAGTGGCGGTCGACTCTTCCAGGGTAGCCTTGGCGGCGGTCAGGTTCAGTTCGACGATTTTTTCGATGCTCTCAAATGCCTTGCCCGTCAGCGACGAGAACAGGGCGAATTGGGCTTCCAGGTTGGATTTGGTAGCGGACGAGAATTGCTCAGGGATTGAAAACATTGTGAATCTCCAAAATATTAGAATCTGGTTAATTTGATGCTGCGTTTGCCATAAAGGGGAAGCAGTTGACTCTGTTTTATCTAGCTGAACAAGCAATTGTGCAACGCAACAAACCTTATTTTACGGTGAAAAAAAGTTAAGTCAAGCGAATCTTGTGCAATGCAACAATTGAATAGATTCAGGTCAAAAGTCATTGTTTCTAAATAATAATTTTTGATTCTTGTGGTTAATTATTTCCGGAAAACTGGCACCTTCAGCCCCTGCGGCACGCCGGGCAGCGCAGCATGCTAGACTTGATCTTCCGCACTGGCGGAAGCCCACGGTGCCGCCACGTTTTCCGAGTCTGTCCATGTCCAATCTTCCCGCCGCGCCAGGCGCCGGCAATCAAGCCGTTTTTCCCGCCAGTCTGGTGCCGATGGTCTTGCCCGGCTTTTTCGTGTTGTTATGGAGTACCGGTTTTATCGTCGCCAAGTTCGGCCTGCCGTATGCGCCGCCGCTGACGTTTCTGCTGTTGCGCTTCCTGGGCGTGCTGGTAATCCTGCTGCCGTTGGTGCTGGTCTTGCGCGCACCGTGGCCGGTGGGGCAGTTCCGCCAGATCGCCGTGGCCGGCGTGTTGATGCAGGCCGGCTACCTGGCCGGTGTCTGGTGTGCCATCAAGCTGGGCATGCCGGCCGGCCTCTCGGCCCTGATAGTCGGCATGCAGCCGGTGCTGACGGCCTGCGCCGCACCTTTGATCGGCGAGTCGGTGCGGCCGCGTCAATGGCTGGGCCTGTTTTTTGGCCTGCTGGGCGTGGCGCTGGTGGTGTATGCCAAGATCGACCTGGTGGGGCTGACCCTGGAAAGCGTGCTGCTGTGCGTGTTCGCGCTGCTGTCGATGACGGCCGGCACCATGTTCCAGAAACGCCATTGTCCGCAGTTTGACTTGCGCACCGGCACGGTGGTGCAATTTGCCGCCTCGATGGTGGTGGTGTTGCCGTTTGCCCTGTATTACGAAGGCCTGGATTTTGCTTTAAGCAAGGTGCAATGGACCAGCAACTTTATCGGCGCCTTGTTATGGTCCGTATTGGTGCTGTCGATTGGTGCCATCTTCCTGTTGTTCGCACTGATACGGCGCAGCGACGCCACCAAGGTCACGGGCTTGCTGTACCTGACGCCACCGACCACGGCCGTGATGGCCTGGCTGATGTTTGGCGAAGCATTTAACATATTGGGAATCGCCGGCATGCTGGTGGCCGTGATCGGCGTCGTGTTTGTCGTCAAGAAATGACACCCATCACGGTTCAGCCAATGAAACACATAATGAAAAGGAAATTCATTTGCTCCTCAATCATGCTTTATGTTTCATTGCCGCAATAAATACTGTCTCAACTGTTAAATTGGCTTGCGATTACTCTACATTTCGCTAAACTGCAATAATGCAACAGCTTCACGGGGAAATATTGAATGGCAAAGTTTAAACTCGCGCTGGGCTTGCTGGCTTCCCTGCTGTTTGCGCTGGCACCGGCTGCGGCCGTGCACGCCAAGGAAGCAGCCAGCAAGTCTTCAGCTGCCAAGAAACAAAATAGCAAGAAAGCCAAGGTCGTGCTGCGCAAAGGCGCGCGTGCCACTGGCGATCGTGCAATCGGCACGCGCGCCAAAGCCGTGCCGCGCGAGAAAGCCGTGCGCCGCGTCGTTACCGTACGCGGCAAACGCAAGGTCATCTATCAACGCGTGACCAGCGCCGCCGTGCCGATGGCCGCGCCGATGCCGACCATGGGCGACCTGGCCGGCCTCAATCTGACACGCGATCCGCTCGACCTGAAGTCCAGCGTGGCGCTGGTGCTCGACCAGAGCAATGCGGAAGTCTTGTTCGAGAAAAATTCCAATGTGGCGCTGCCGATCGCCTCGATTACCAAGATGATGACGGGCCTGGTGGTAGTCGAAGCGGGACAGGACATGGATGAAGTGCTGACGATCACGGACGACGATGTCGACCGCGCCAAATTCAGCAGTTCGCGCCTGAAAGTCGGTTCACAATTGACTCGTAGCAATATGCTGCATATTGCGCTGATGAGCTCGGAAAACCGCGCCGCGTCAGCCCTGGGCCGCAACTATCCGGGTGGCCTGCCGGCCTTTGTCAGCGCCATGAACGCCAAGGCGCGCAAGCTCGGCATGAATGACACGCATTATGTCGATTCGAACGGCTTGTCGAAAATGAACGTGGCCAGCGCACATGACCTGGCCAAGCTGGCCATGGCCGCATTCCAGCATCCGCTGCTGCGCCAGTTCTCGACCGATCCGAAAGCGATCGTCGAAGCCAGCGGCCACCCCATGCAGTTCGGTAACACGAATCACCTGGTGGCCAATCCGGGCTGGGACATCGGCTTGCAGAAAACCGGCTTTATCAACGAGGCGGGCCGCTGCCTGATGATGCAGGCCGTGATCGAAGGGCGTTCGGTGATTATGGTGTTTCTCGATTCCAAGGGCAAGCAGTCGCGTACGGCCGATGCGGGACGGATGCGCAAGTGGCTGGAGGCATTAAAACCGGGCAACCTGGTTCTGCCAGGCGGTTGATAAAAAAGGGGCCAGTTTGAACTGGCCCCTTTTTTTAATTCTGCGGCATAAATCCCAAGGTCACGGAAATCTGGTTGGCCGTTTCCACCAGGTCTTCCAGCCACTCATCCTGCAGCCGGTCGGCCGGCGCCGAGATCGACAGGCCGGCGATCAGCTTGCCGGAGTCGTCGCGGATGCCGGCCGCCATGCAGCGCACGCCCAGTTCCAGCTCTTCATTGTCACGTGCATAGCCGTTCTCGCGCACCTGGCTCAGCTCGCGTTCCAGTTTCAGCAAATCCGTAATGGAATTCTTGTTGTGTCCGGCCAGGCCAGTGCGCGTGGCATAGGCGCGTATGGCTTTCGGTTCATCGACCGATAAAAACAGCTTGCCGGTCGAAGTCAGGTGCAGCGGGCCGCGCCCGCCGATGGCGCGCACCACCTGCATGCCGGAACGCTCGGAAAAGGCGCGGTCGATATAGACGATCTCGTCGCCCTGGCGCACCGACAGATTGATGGTCTGCTGGGTTTTCTTGTGCAGCTGGCGCATGAAGTCCAGCGCCGCTTCGCGTACGCTGAGGCGGCTTTTCACCACATTGCCCAGTTCCAGCAAGCGCATGCCCAGGCGGTAGGTGCCCGGCTCGATACGGTCGACAAAACGCGTCAGCACCATGTCGTTCAGGATGCGGTGGGCGGTGGACGGGTGCAGGCCCGACACCTTCGACAATTCCTTCAGGCTGACCGGGTCGCTATATTTGGCCAGTGCGTCGAGCAGGGCGACCATGCGCTCTATCACCTGTATCGTCGTCTTGGGCGCTGCGACGGGTTCAATTTTCATGGTGGATTTGGTGCGATGCAGTATTCATGCCGTACTTTATACCATGATGTGAAAGAGGGGAATGGCCGCTGTGGCTTTGCATGAAAAATTGTCACATCTCTATTGTGCCAAGGCATAATCAAACTCCTTCATCGGCCTGAACACGAAAATCCATGCAACCAGTAAATGAATTCAAAAGCAAGAGCGGCTTGAAACGTATCTTTTCCGCATTTTTCTATTCCATCGACGGCCTGAAAGCGGCCTGGCGCGGCGAGCATGCGTTCCGCCAGGAACTGGGTCTGTTCGTGTTTGGTACCGTCATCGCCTTGCTGCTGCGCGTTTCCGCGTTTGAAAAGCTGGTGCTGATCGGCGTGCTGGTGCTGATATTGATCGTCGAACTGATCAATTCCGCGCTGGAGGCGGTGGTCGACCGCATTTCGCTGGAGCGCCATGAACTGTCGAAAAACGCCAAGGACTTCGGCAGCGCAGCCGTGTTGCTGACCTGCCTGCTGGCATTCGCCACCTGGGTCGTGGTGTTGTTCAACCGTTTTTACTGACCACGAGATCCCCGTTCAACATTCTTTATATGCGAAAATCGCATATCAAATGCTGAAACGCTTCGTTCTCTTTATGAGGTGGAAGCCGTAATCTGGTGGCTCTGAAAGTCAACCACACGGGGATCATCGATGTTGTCGAAAAAAATAATCATAGCCGCCGCCATCAGCGCTCTGGCGGTCCTGCAAACCGTGCAAGCTGCCGATATCACCTTGCTCAACGTGTCGTATGACCCGACCCGCGAGCTGTATCAGGACGTAAACACGGCGTTTGCCAAGGAATGGAAAGGCAAGACCGGCGACAACGTCAAGATCAAGCAATCGCATGGTGGTTCCGGCAAGCAGGCGCGTGCCGTGCTGGACGGCCTGGAAGCGGACGTGGTGACGCTGGCGCTGGCCTATGACATCGACGCGCTGGCCGAACGCAAGCTGCTCGCTGCCGACTGGCAAAAGCGTTTGCAGCACAACAGCTCGCCATACACCTCGACCATCGTGTTCCTGGTGCGCAAGGGCAACCCGAAAGGCATCAAGGACTGGAATGACCTGATCAAGCCAGGCGTGTCCGTGATTACACCGAATCCGAAAACCTCGGGCGGCGCCCGCTGGAATCACCTGGCAGCCTGGGGCTACGCGCTGCGCCAGCCGGGCGGCAACGAAGCCAAGGCCAGGGAGTTCCTCGGCAAACTGTATAAAAACGTGCCGGTGCTCGATTCCGGCGCGCGTGGCGCCACCACCACCTTCGTTGAACGCGGCATCGGCGACGTGCTGATCGCCTGGGAAAACGAAGCCTACCTGGCCGTCAAGGAACTGGGTCCGACCAAGTTCGACATCATCACCCCGTCCATCAGCATCCTGGCCGAGCCGCCGGTTGCCGTGGTCGACAAGGTGGCCGACAAGCACGGCACGCGCAAGGTGGCTGAAGCTTACCTGCAATACCTGTACACGGATGAGGCCCAGGACATTATTGCCAAGAACTACTACCGTCCGGCCACCGCCAAGGCAGCGCAGAAATATGCCGGCCAGTTTGCCAAGGTCAATCTGTTCACCATCGCCGATGTGGGCGGCTGGACGGCGGCGCAAAAGGCACACTTTGCCGACGGCGGCATTTTCGACCAGATCTATCAACCGAAGTAATCATTCCATGGCAGGCGAGAGCCTGCTTGAGCTGATCACAAAGGAATCATCATGGCGCTGCGCAGCTTTTCGGATTACCGGGTACTGATCGTGCCGGGCTTGCATAACAGCGGTCCCGAGCATTGGCAGAGCCGCTGGCAGCGCCTGTATCCGCAATTCGAGCGGGTCGACCAGGACGACTGGGAACAGCCCGACCTGGCCGCCTGGTCTGCCAGGCTGGACCGGGTGCGGCGCGAGGACAGCCGTCCAACCCTGATCGTTGCGCACAGCTTCGGCTGCCTGGCGACGGCGCACAGCCTGGCGCGCGATCCGCAGGGCGTGGCTGGCGTGCTGCTGGTGGCGCCGGCCGACCCCGAAAAATTCGGCGTGGCCGGCAACTTGCCGCACAAGCGATTGCCTTGCCCTGGCATTTTGATCGCCAGCCAGACCGATCCGTGGATGAAAGCCGAACACGCGGCGCAGTGGGCGCGGCGCTGGAATTGCAAGTATATTGATGGCGGTGCGCTGGGTCATATCAACGCCGAGTCCGGTTTGGGTGACTGGGTGTATGGCCAGGCGCAACTGCAAACACTGTCTGACCTGGCGCAAAATACTACGCGCCACCGTCATGCAGCCTGATTGTCCAACCTTAAAACCTGTTCAGGAGATCACGATGACTTTACGCCTGGGCGATACCGCCCCCGACTTTGAACAAGACAGCTCGATCGGTACTATCAAGTTCCACGAGTGGGCCGGCGACTCCTGGGTGGTGCTGTTTTCCCACCCGGCCGACTTTACCCCTGTCTGCACCACCGAACTGGGCCTGACCGCCAAGCTGAAACCGGAATTCGACAAGCGCAACGTGAAAGCCGTGGCGCTGTCGGTCGATGCGGCCGAATCGCATAAAAGCTGGATCAAGGATATCGAAGAGACGCAAAACACGGTGGTGGGTTTCCCCATCATCGCCGACGTCGACAAGAAAGTATCGGTGCTGTACGACATGATCCATCCGGAACAGTCCGTTACCGCCACCGTGCGCTCGGTGTTCGTCATCGACCCGAACAAGAAAGTGCGCCTGATCCTCACTTATCCCTTGAGTACCGGCCGCAATTTCGACGAAATCCTGCGCGTGATCGACGCCCTGCAGCTGACGGACGGCTACACGGTCGCCACCCCCGGCAACTGGAAAGATGGCGACGACGTGATTATCCCGCTGCCGGTGCAAGACCCTGAAGTGATCAAGCAGAAGTATCCGAAAGGCTATACGGCCGCCAAGCCCTATCTGCGTCTGACCCCTCAGCCAAACAAATAAGCCAGCTGTTGTTGCTAAAAACGCACTTTGACGGTGCGTTTTTTTTCCCCCAACGGTTAATCAGCTTGAGTATGCATTTCCCGTCTAAGCAAATGAGAAATGGTTAGTTCTTTTTATAACGATTGCATGTGAATATGACGCCCTGTTACTCGAAAATGTAATAAGAAGGGGTTTCTATGTCTGCAGCAACAATAGCACCGGTCAAGGCGCGGGGAGCGCCGTTCCGGGTCATGCCCGGCTTCAAGCTGTCGCTGGGCTTTACGCTGTTCTATCTGGCGCTGATCGTCCTGATTCCGCTGTCGGCGGTGTTCCTGAAGACATTCACGATGACCTGGGACGCGTTTTTTACGGCCGTCACGTCCGACAGGGTGATGGCGTCATACCGATTGACGTTTGGCGCCTCGCTGATCGCCGCCTTGCTCAACGTGATTTTCGGCGGCATCCTGGCCTGGGTGCTGGTGCGCTACAAATTCCCGGGCAAGCGCATTATCGATGCTCTGGTCGACTTGCCGTTTGCGCTGCCTACGGCCGTGGCCGGCATTACCCTGACGGCACTGTATTCATCGAACGGCTGGTTCGGCCAGTTTATCGAAGGCGTGCTGGGCATCAAGGTGGCGTTCACGCCGCTGGGCGTGGTGGTGGCGCTGACCTTTATCGGCCTGCCGTTTGTCGTGCGCACGGTGCAGCCGGTGCTGGAAGACGCGGAAAAAGAGCTTGAAGAAGCCGCTGCCAGCCTCGGCGCCAATTCCCTGCAGACCTTTACCCGCGTGATTTTCCCGACCATTCTGCCGTCGCTGCTGACCGGCTTTGCGCTGGCTTTTGCACGCGCCACCGGCGAATACGGTTCCGTCATTTTTATCGCCGGCAATATGCCGATGGTGTCGGAAATCACGCCGCTGTTCATTATTACCAAGCTGGAACAATACGACTACGCGGGCGCCACCGCGATTGCCGTCGTGATGCTGGTGATCTCCTTCCTGCTGTTGTTGACGATTAACCTGCTGCAAGCGTGGACACGCGGAAAGGGCAAGAAATAATGACGACCAAAGTCTCCGCCGTCGCCACTGTGGAAGATGCGCTGCCGAAAGCGCGCCGCATCGCGCCCAGCGTCGGCCCCGTGGTGCTCGAACCATTGTGGGTGCGTACCGTCCTGATCAGCATCGCGCTGCTGTTCCTGACGGCCTTTTTGATCGTGCCGCTGGTGGCCGTGTTTGCCGAAGCGTTCAAGAAGGGCTGGGAAGCGTATGTCGCGGCAATTGTCGATCCGGACGCGATTTCCGCCATCAAGCTGACCCTGATCACGGCCGCGATTGCCGTGCCGCTGAACCTGGTATTCGGCGTGGCTGCCTCGTGGTGCATCGCCAAGTTCGAGTTCCGCGGCAAAAGCATCTTGCTGACTCTGATCGACCTGCCGTTTTCCGTTTCGCCGGTGATTTCCGGCCTGATCTATGTGCTGATGTTCGGCGCCCAGGGCTGGTTCGGCCCGTGGCTGCAGGAACATGACATCAAGATTCTGTTTGCCGTACCGGGCATCGTGCTGGCGACCATTTTCATCACTTTCCCATTCGTCGCGCGCGAGCTGATTCCACTGATGCAGTCGCAGGGCAGCGAAGAGGAAGAGGCGGCGCTGGTATTGGGCGCATCGGGCTGGGATACTTTCCGCCGCGTGACCTTGCCGAACATCAAGTGGGGACTCCTGTATGGCGTGATTTTATGCAATGCGCGCGCCATGGGCGAGTTCGGCGCCGTGTCGGTGGTGTCCGGCCATATCCGCGGCGAAACCAACACCATGCCGCTGCAGGTGGAGATTCTGTACAACGAGTACAACTTCGCCGCCGCCTTTGCCGTCGCCTCGCTGCTGGCTCTGCTGGCGCTGGTGACCCTGGCCCTGAAAGCCTTTATTGAGTGGCGTTTGAACGAGAGCGACGCCGACGATTCCGCCTTACGTTCCACGGAGCACTGACATGACTATCGCAGTTCACAACATCAACAAGCGTTTCGGCGATTTCGTCGCCCTCGACAATATCTCGCTCGACTTTCCTGCCGGCGAACTGACAGCCTTGCTGGGCCCGTCGGGCTGCGGCAAGACGACACTGCTGCGCATTATTGCCGGCCTTGAGCATCCGGACAGTGGCCAGGTGCTGCTCGATGGCGAAAACGCGTCGGACCGCCATGTGCGCGAGCGCCAGGTCGGTTTCGTGTTCCAGCACTATGCGCTGTTCAAGCATATGACCGTGTTTGAAAACGTGGCCTTCGGCCTGCGCGTCAAGTCGCGCAGCGAGCGCCCGTCGGAAGACCAGATCCGCCGCAAGGTCAAGGATTTGCTGGAACTGGTGCAGCTCGACTGGCTGGCCGACCGCTATCCGCCGCAGTTGTCCGGCGGCCAGCGCCAGCGTATCGCGCTGGCCCGTGCGCTGGCGGTGGAGCCGCGCGTGCTGCTGCTCGACGAGCCGTTCGGCGCGCTCGACGCCAAGGTGCGCAAGGAATTGCGCCGCTGGCTGCGCCGGCTGCATGACGATCTGCACGTGACCAGCATTTTCGTCACGCACGACCAGGAAGAGGCGCTGGAAGTGGCCGACCAGGTCGTGCTGATGAACAAGGGCACCGTCGAACAGCTCGGTTCGCCCGAGCAGGTCTACAACCATCCGGCCTCGCCGTTTGTGTATGGCTTCCTCGGCAACGTCAACCTGTTCCATGGCCGCGTGCATGACGGCGTGATGGCCACCGGCGACGCCAGTTTCGACGTGCCCGACTATGCAGGCGTGAGCGACAGCAAGGGGACCGCCTATGTGCGGCCGCACGACCTGGAAATCGACCGCTATACACCGGGCGCCGAAGGCATCGTGGTGAAACTGAGCCGCGCCCATGCGATCGGCCCGCTGGCCCAGCTGGACCTGCAGCGCGTCGATAACAGCGAACTGATCGAAGCGGTGATGTCGAACGAGCGTTTCAGCCATCTGCAACTGAAAGAAGGCGAGACGCTGGTCGTGCGTCCCAAGCGTTTGCACGTCTTTGTCGAGCCGACACGAACCTGATTGGAATAATATGAACTTTCAACAACTGCGCTCGATCCGCGAGGCAGCGCGCCGCGGCTATAACCTGACGGAAGTGGCGAACGCCCTGTTCACCTCGCAGCCCGGCGTGAGCCGGCAGATCCGCGAACTGGAAGACGAACTGGGCGTGGTCATTTTCGAGCGCAACGGCAAGCGCTTGACCGGCCTGACGGAACCGGGCAAGGGCATACTGAAGATCGTCGACCGGCTGTTGATCGAAGCGGAAAACCTGCAGCAGGCCAGCCTGGAATACAGCGGCCAGACCAGCGGCACCCTGTCGGTGGCGGCCACCCACACCCAGGCCCGCTATGCGCTGCCGAAAGTGGTGCAGGGCTTTCGCGCAGCGTTTCCCGAGGTGCGCATCGCGCTGCAACAAAGCGCGCCCGAACATATCGCCGAATGGGTGTTGTCGGGCAAGACCGATATCGGCATCGCCACCGAGGGACTGAGCCAGTTCCCCGACCTGGTGTCGTTCCCTTGCTATCGCTGGAGCCATCTGATCGTGGTGCCGGACGGCCACCCGCTGCTGGAACATTCGCCGATCCGCCTGGAAGACCTGGCAAAATATCCGCTGATCACCTACGACAAGGGTTTCACGGGCCGCGGCCATATCGACGATGCTTTCGCCAAGGCCGGCGTGGCCACCGACATCATCCTCACGGCCATGGATTCGGACGTCATCAAGCAGTACGTGGCGCTGGGCATGGGCGTGGGTATCGTTGCTTCAATGGCGTTTGACCATGGCCGCGACAAGGGCTTGCGCGCGGTGGAAGCGTCGCATTTGTTCGCTACCAATACCACCCGCCTTGCCGTGCGCCGCGGCGCCTACCTGCGCGCGTATGCGTATGAATTCATCCTGCAACTGGCGCCGGATCTGACGCGCGCCGATATTGACCGAGCCATGGGTGGTGAGGAAGTGCTGTAGCACTTGAAGGCGCAAGGCCTAGAAACCTAAGAATGGCGGGCCGGAGACGCGAACCCGAGAAAATGCCGATGGCGGCGTTGCGGCTTCTAGCCGTACATGCGTACTGTCGTCGTCGCCGCGCCTTGCCCTCGACATTTTTCGGGCCCGCTTGGCCCGAGAGGCCCGTGCGGGCGACTCGGGTATTAATCACTTTACAGGTTTGCTGCTGGCCTGGGGGCGCGAACTTACAGCATTCGCGCCTGCCCGGGTTTTTACCAGCTATAACCCGCCTTCGCATAGTAATAACGGCCATTGAAACCGTTCGGCGCGAAGATGCTGTAGGGCTGGGTGCCGGCGACGTTCAGGTTGCCGGCGCTGGTCACTTGCGCCGGGTAGCGGTTGGTGACGTTGTCGATGCCCGCCGTCAGGCGCCAGTTCTGGCCCAGTTTGACGGAACCCGACAGGTCCAGCACCCATTGCGGGTCGTAGTTCTGGTCCAGCGCGACATTGTTTTGCGGCACGGTAAAGCTGCCGTAGCGCGTGACCACGCCGTGCGCGTTCCAGTTGCCGAAGCCATAGTCGGCGGCCAGGCTGAACTTGTCCTTCGGCGAGGCCACGGTGGCGCGGGCTACCGTCTGGCGGTCGATCAGCAGCAGGTTGTTGGCGGTCAGGATGGCTGGATTGTCGGCGATGCTGCGTACCGAGCTCTTGTTGTGGTTGTAGGCCACGGTGAAGTCCAGGCGGTCCTTTTCCTGCAGGTCGATGCGGTAGGTGCTGACGATATCGACGCCTTCGGTACGCGTGTCGACCGCGTTGGTGAAGTAGCGCGCGGCACCGACGGCCGTGCCCTGCGCCGCCAGCTGGGCCTGCAGTGCGCTGTTCAGGGCCAGGTTGGCCGAGAAAAGGATGCGGTTGTCGATGTCGATGCGGTAGGCGTCGACCGAGGTAGTAAAGTTGCGGTTCGGCTGGAATTGCAGGCCCAAGCTGTAGTTGCGGGCTTTTTCCGGCTTCAGGTCTTGTGCACCGAGGGCACGCGCCTGCGGCGTATTGACGGCGAAGGTACCGGTTTCGATCGGCGTATTGGTGCCATTGATGACCTGGAAGTTGGTGGTGGTGATGGTGTAGTACTGCTGCGCCAGCGACGGTGCGCGAAAGCCGCTGGAGGCCGTGCCGCGCAGCGACAGCGCATCGGTAAAGGCGTAGCGCGCCGAACCCTTGGCCGAGGTGGTGTTGCCGAAATCGCTGTAGCGCTCATGGCGCAGCGCCACGCCGCCCGACAATTTCCTCGTCACTTCCGCTTCCAGGTTCACATAGATCGATTCATTGTGGCGCGAGTGGCTGCCCGCATTGGCCGGACGAAAGCCGGCAAAGCCCTGCGAGCCGCTGCCGATGTACGACCCTTCGTCGCCGGCGCCGATGCTGTATTTTTCGTGGCGTGCTTCTGCACCGACGGCCACCGTCAGCGGCCCGGTAAAGATGGGTGCAGCAAATTCGCGCGCCGCGTCGAGGTTGAACACGGTCTGTTCATTCTTCAGCGAACCGGCATAAAAATGCGTGGGGCTGTTGACGCCCAGCGCACCGATCGACAGGTTGATGGTGTTGTCCAGGTCCAGCTCGAACTTGTTGCTGCCATAGTTCAGGCTGGCATCCCAGCGCCAGCCAGCCGCTTCGCCGCGCAGGCCGGTAACGATGGACTGGTCGGTCAGGGTGCTGTTTTGCAGCGGCAAAAAGCCTTCCGGATAGACCGGCGTGCGCAGCGTGGTGCCGTTGTAGGCCGTGCGCCAGGTGGCGGCAGCCGACGTATCGCGCTTGCCGTAGTTACCGAAGGCATACCAGTCGATATTGTCGTTGAGATGGTATTCGCTGTTGAAGAAGATGGTGGCCGGCTGGCTTTCGGCGTCGCCATAGCGCTGGTTGACCTTGCCGTAGCGCGGTTCGAGCGGATTGCGGAAGTCGGCGCCGGCGCGGTTGGTCGGGTCGCGGTCGGCCACTTCGGCCGACAGGCGCAGCCAGCCGTCTTCGCCGAGCGCAAAGCCGGCCGAACCCTTGATGCTTTTCTGCTTGCCGTCGTGTTCCTGGGTCTGGCCATAGCCCACTTCCACGTCGCCACCGGCCGCGCCTTTTTTCAGGATGATATTGATTACGCCGGCGATCGCGTCGGAACCGTATTGGGCGGCGGCGCCGTCGCGCAGCACTTCCACATGGTCAATGGCGGCCAGCGGAATGGCGTTCAGGTCGACCGGCGCCGAGCCGCGGCCCAGCGAGCCGTTGACGTTGACCACGGCCGACGTATAGCGGCGCTTGCCGTTGACCAGCACCAGGGTCTGGTCGGGCGACAGGCCGCGCAGCTGGGCCGGACGCACGGCGTCGCTGGCGTCGGCGCCGGTGGCGCGCGCAAAATTCAGTGACGGCAGCAGGCGGCTCAATACGGTGGCCAGTTCGCCTGAACCCGTGCTTTGCAGGTCGCGCGAGGTCAGGATGTCGATCGGCGATTCGGAATCGATGGTGCGGCGGTTCTTGGCAAAGGTGCCAGTGACGACCACCGATTGCAGTTCGCCATCGGCCGGCAGTTCCTGCTGGGCGTGGGCGGGCAGGGCGAAACAGGCCACCAGGCTGGCGGCGATGACGGTCTTGACGGGGAGGGCGCGGGTGGCGCGGGTAGTAACAGGACTCATCGACTATATCTCTTCGGTTAGTGATTCAGGTTCCGCAGACCGTGGTGGTCTGGTGATGCCATCAGATTAACAGTCGGCGCGTGGCGCGCTTACGAATGCTTCTGTGTATGGTTATGCGGCAAACGGATAATGCGCGGGAAATTTGCAGGGGTAGTGCATATCGCCTTGGTATCCAGCATACGACCGCGCATGGCGGCGCCGCAATGGTGCAGTGCAAGGGAATGGTGCTTGTTGTATAAAAACGACTGCCGGCGGCATTGCGCCACCGGCAGCAGACAGCTTTACTGGCCGGGGTTGGTCAAGCTGGCGTGAATGACGTCCACTGCCGCAATGACTTCCGGCGACAGCGTGACGTTCCAGGCATCGATATTGCGGGCCAGTTGTTCCAGGCTGGTCGCGCCGATAATCGTCGAGGCGACGAACCAGCGCGAGTAGCACCAGGCCAGCGCCAGCTGGGTCGGCGTCAGGCCATGCTCGCGCGCCAGCGCCGCGTACTGGCGGGCCGCTTCGATGGTGGCCGGGCGGATATAGCGCGGGCTCCAGCCGGGCGGGAAGATCGTGAGGCGGCCGCGCGCCTGCGGATCGTCGAGGTATTTCGCCGTCAGCTGGCCGAACGCCAGCGGGCTGTAGGCCAACAGGCCCACGTTCTCGCGGTGGCAGGTTTCGTCGAGCAGGCCGGTTTCGACCTGGCGCGCCGTCAGGTTGTACAGATTCTGAATCGAGACGATACGCGGCAGGCCACGCAATTCTGCCTGCTTGATATATTCGCACACGCCCCACGACGATTCGTTCGACACGCCGATATGGCCGATCTTGCCTTCGTCGACCAGCTTGCCCAGGATCGCCAGGGTGTCTTCAATGGCGACCGATGCGCGTTCGTGCTGCGGATCGAAGCTGTTGGCGCCAAAGATGGGCACATTGCGGCTGGGCCAGTGCAACTGATACAGGTCGATATGCTCGGTCTGCAAACGGCGCAGGCTGTCTTCGACGGCGGCGCGGATATTGACCGCGTCGAGGTTGTTCTTGCCACCGCGTATCCAGTGCATGCGGCTGTTCGGACCGGCGACTTTGCTGGCCAGCACGATCTGGCCGCGCTTGCCGCTTTTCTTCAGCCAGCTGCCGATATAGCGCTCGGTGCTGCCTTGCGTTTCGGCGCTGGCCATGACCGGATACATCTCGGCCGTGTCGACAAAATTGATGCCGCGCTCAAGCGCGTAATCGAGCTGGCTATGCGCTTCGGCTTCGCTGTTCTGCTCACCAAACGTCATGGTGCCCAGGCAGATTTTGCTGACCTGCAGGCTGCTGGAACCGAGTGTGATTTTCTCCATGCTGTCTCCTTAACGCGCTTGCTTGCCGCACAGTGCGCGCGCGCAGTCGCCGACCAGCGCCGGGCCGGCGTAAATCAGGCCGCTGTACAACTGCACCAGCTGCGCACCGGCCTCGAACTTGGCCACCGCATCCTGGCCCTGCATGATGCCGCCCACGCCGATAATCGGCAGCGCATTGCCCAGTTCCGCCTTGAGCAGGCGGATCACCGTGTTCGACAATTCGAACACGGGCGCACCCGACAGGCCGCCGGCTTCCGCGCCATGTTCCATGCCTTCCACCGCGCTGCGCGAGAGCGTGGTATTGGTGGCGATCACGCCGTCGATGCCGTGGCGCGTCAGCGATCCGGCGATGCTTTTCACCTGTTCGCCATCCATGTCCGGCGCGATTTTCAGCACCAAAGGCACGTAGCGCTTGTGCTGGTCGGCCAGGCGCGCCTGCGCCTGTTTCAGTTGCGACAGCAGGGCGTCAAGTTCGGACGCGCCTTGCAGCTGGCGCAGATTCTTGGTGTTCGGCGACGAAATATTCACCGTCACATAGCTGGCGTAGGGGTAAACTTTTTCCAGGCACAGCAGGTAATCGTCGGCTGCTTTCTCGATCGGCGTATCGGCGTTCTTGCCGATATTCAGGCCCAGCACGCCGGCGCGGTTCTGGTAAAACTTCGAGGCCTGCACGTTGGCCACAAAGGCGTCGACGCCGCCATTGTTGAAACCCATGCGGTTGATGATGCCCTGCGCCTGCGGCAGGCGAAACATGCGCGGCTTCGGGTTGCCGGCCTGTGCGCGCGGCGTCACCGTGCCCACTTCGATCGAACCAAAGCCCATGTCGGCCAGCGCATCGATATACGCGCCATCCTTGTCCAGCCCGGCGGCCAGGCCAACCGGGTTCGGGAACGTAATGCCCATCACCGTGCGCGGGTCCGCCGCCGGTTTGCTGGCCAGCCTGGTCAGGCCCAGTGCGCTGGCGCGTTTCAGGGCCGGCAGGGTGAAATGGTGGGCTGCTTCGGCATCCATGGAAAACAGCAGCGGGCGGGCGAGGGAATACAGGAATTTTTTGGACATGGGTTTTTCAAGGATGGTGCGCGGGGCGTGATGCGGTCATGGGTACGGGCTATGGGTGCAGTATTTTACCGTGTTCCAGATGGCCATCGGTGTATAGTTCTTATTGGTCTAATGCAATTATTGATTCATTACCAAGTTGCATGGGCACCGTGTACCTTCCTGCTTTCCTGCCATCATAAGCGAGACACTGATTGAACAAGACACCCATCCTGACGGCGATCGCCGCCGCTGCCGCACTGCTGCTGGGCCATTCCGCCACCGCCTTTGCACTGCCCAATACCAGCGATACCCGCATGCTGAGCGAGCCGGCCTTATCGGCCAGCCATCTGGCTTTTATCTATGCCGGTGACCTGTGGCTGACCAGCCGCGATGGCGGCGGCGCGCGGCGCCTGACGTCGGACCTCGGTGACAAGTCGAATCCCGTGTTTTCGCCCGATGGCAGCCTGATCGCGTACAGCGCCAATATCGACGGCAATACCGACGTGTATGTGATCGCCGCCGCCGGTGGCGTGCCGCGCCGCCTGACCTTCCACCCGGGCGCCGACCTGGCGCAGGCGTTCACGCCGGACGGCAAGGCGGTGATGTTTACCTCGCCGCGCGCCGCCTTCAACAACCGCTTCCAGAAGTTGTTTACGGTGCCGGTGACGGGCGGCGTGGAAACCCAGCTCGAGATCCCCAACGCCTCGCGCGCCACTTATTCGCCGGACGGCAAGCGCATCGCCTACAACCCCTTGATGCCGGCGTTCAAACAGTGGAAGCGCTACCGGGGAGGCACCAATTCCTGGCTATGGCTGTTTTCGTCCGGCGACAAATCGATAGTGAAAATCCCGCAACCGGCCACGCGTTCGAACGATGTCGATCCGATCTGGCTCGGTGACACCGTGTACTTCAGGTCGGACCGCAACGGCGAATTCAACCTGTTTGCCTACGATATCAAGAGCAAAGCGGTGCGCCAGCTGACCCGGCATACGGATTTCCCCGTGCTGAACGCGTCGGCCGCCAATGGCGCCATCGTCTACGAGCAGGCCGGCTATCTGCACAGCCTGGATCTGGCCAGCGGCCAGTCGAAAAAGCTGGTCATCGCCGTGGCCAGCGACCTGGGGCAGACGCGCCCGCGCTGGGTCAAGGGCGCGAAATATATCCGCGATGCGTCGATCTCGCCGTCGGGCGCGCGCGTGGCGTTCGAGTACCGTGGCGAGATCGTCACCATCCCGGCCGACAAGGGCGACGTGCGCAACCTGACGCAAACACCGGGGGCCAACGAGCGCACGCCGATCTGGTCGCCCGATGGCCGCTCGGTGGCGTATTTCTCGGACGAGTCGGGGGAATACGAATTGCATGTGCGGGCCCAGGATGGCAAGGGTGCGGTGCGCAAGTTTCCGCTCAATGGCAGCGGCTTTTACGACAGCGCCGTCTGGTCGCCCGACAGTAAAAAGATCGCGTTTGCCGACAATGGCTGGAGCATGTATGTGATCGACATCGCTACTGGCAAGGTGCAAAGAATAGCCACCGAACCGATGTACGGTGTCGACAAGAGCATGCGCGCCTCGTGGGCGCCCGATTCGCGCTGGCTGGCCTATACGCTCAATTCGCCCACCTATACGCGCAGCGCCTACATCTATTCGGTCGAGCAGAACAAGTCGATGCCGGTGACGGACGGCCTGTCGGACGTGGCCGAACCGGTGTTCGACAAGAACGGCAAATACCTGTACTTCTTTGCCTCGACCAATGCGGGCCCCAGCAACAACTGGTTTTCGCAGCAGAACGAAGACAACCTGGTGACGCGCACGGTGTGGATGGCAGTGTTGAGGAATGATTTGCCGTCACCGTTGATCAAGGAAAGCGACGAGGAAAAAGCCGCCGGCGCAGAGCCTAAGCTCGCCAAGTCCGAAAACGAGGTGAAAAACGAACCGAAGATCGACCCGAAAACGGGCCGCGACGATCCGAAAGTGAACGTGGCGCCGGTGGCGCCGATCCGCATCGACTTCGACGGCATCGCCACGCGCATCGTCGACCTGCCGATGCCGGCCGCGCAGTTTTCCAGCCTGTCGGCCGGTGGCGACGGCCAGATTTTTTTCCTGCGCGAGAACGACGGCAAGAAGGCGGTACAGCGCTTCGACCTGAAGGATCGCAAGGCTGAAACCATGGTGGCGGAGGCCGATGATTTCGAGGTCTCGGCCGACGGCAAGAAGCTGTTGTACCGGCAAAAGGAAAACTGGGCCATGGGCTCAGCCACCGGCAAACCGTTGATCGCCGGTGAAGGCAAGATCAAGATCGATGCGATCGAGGTAAAAGCCGATCCGCGCGCCGAGTGGACGCAGATTTTCAACGAAGTGTGGCGCATCAACCGCGATTATTTCTATGATCCCGGCATGCATGGCGTGGACTGGAAAGCCATGCGCGACAAGTACGCAGTCTTCCTGCCCGAACTGTCCAGCCGCGCCGACCTGAACCGCCTGATCCAATGGTTGTGCAGCGAGCTGGCCGTCGGCCATCATCGCGGCGGTGGCGGAGACGACTTTATCGACGCCAAAAAAGTGCCGGGCGGCCTCTTGGGTGCAGACTATGAAGTCAGCAACGGACATTACCGCTTCAAAAAAGTGTATGGCGGTCTGAACTGGAATCCGAGCTTGCGCGCGCCGTTGACGGAACCGGGCCTGAACGTCAAGGCCGGAGAATATCTGCTGGCCGTCGATAGCCGTCCGATTGCGCCGCCGACCAATCTGTACAGCGCGTTTGAAAACACGGCCGGCAAGGCGATCGATATCACGGTGGGGCCTTCGGCCGACGGCAAGGGCGCGCGTACCATTACTGTGGTGCCGGTGCCGCTTGAGGACGCGCTGCGCAACCGCGACTGGATCGAAGGCAATATGCGCAAGGTGAACGCGGCCACCGGCGGCAAGGTGGCCTATGTGTATGTGCCCAATACGGCGGGCCTGGGCCATACTTACTTCAAACGCTATTTCTTCCCGCAGGCCGACAAGCAGGCCATCATCGTCGACGAGCGCTTCAATGGCGGCGGCAGCGTGGCCGACTATTACATCGAGATCCTGCAGAAGAAAGAGATCGCCTGGTGGGCCATGCGCTATGGTGCCGACATGAAGACGCCGTCGGCTTCCATCCAGGGCCCGCGCGCCATGCTGATCGACGAGACGGCCGGTTCGGGCGGCGATTTGCTGCCGTGGATGTTCCGCAAAAACAACATGGGTCCGCTGATCGGCAAGGCCACCTGGGGTGGCCTGGTCGGCATCCTCGGCTTCCCCGTGCTGATGGACGGCGGCACCATTACTGCGCCCAACCTGGCATTCTGGACCCGTGAAAACGGCTGGGGCGTGGAAAACGAAGGCGTGCCGCCCGATATAGAGGTCGAACAGACGCCGGCCGACGTGATCGCCGGCCGTGATCCGCAACTGGAAAAAGCCATCGAGGTGATACAGGCAGAGCTGGCGAAAAATCCACCGGTGCGGCCCGTGCGCCCGGCGTATCCGGACAAGAGCAAATAAGCTCAAGGGCCGGGGTCAGACCCTCGCGATTGTTAACTCAAAGCTGTGCGTTAGCGTTCGCCGGGGGGGCTGACCCCAGATTTCACATGATTACCCATTGCCCCTTGATGCGCGCTTCCAGCGGCTTGAAATTGATCTTGTAAGCCATTTTCGGGCTCTCGGCGATCCAGTAGCCCAGGTACACATAGGGCAGGCCCAGCTCGCGCGCCTGGGCGATTTGCCACAGCACGTTGTAGGTGCCGTAGGAGGCGCCCGGCACGTCCGGATCAAAAAAGGTGTAGACGGAAGACAGCCCGTCGGCCAGCACGTCGATGATGCTGACCATGCGCAGGATGCCTTGCGGGTCGCGAAACTCCACCAGGCGGGTGTTGACCCGGCTTTGCAGCAGGAACTGGGCGTACTGGTCGCGGCTGTCCTGGTCCATGCCACCGCCCGCGTGGCGCGTGCTCTGGTAGCGCAGGTACAGTTCGTAGTGCTCGTCAAGAAAGGACAGGGTGGCCACGCCGGCCTGCAGCTGCGCATGGCGGTTCCAGGCGCGGCGCTGGTTGCGGCTGGTCGTAAAATCCTGCGCCGCCACCCGCACCGGGATGCAGGCCTGGCAGCCATCGCAATACGGGCGGTAGGTAAAGATGCCGCTGCGCCGGAAGCCGTTGCGCACCAGTTCCGAATACACGTCGCTATTGATCAGGTGCGAAGGCGTGGCCACCTGCGAGCGCGCCTGGCGCTGTTCCAGATAGCTGCAAGGGTAGGGCGCCGTCGTGTAGAACTGCAGGGTGGCAAACGGTAATTCGTTCAGGTGCGTCATGGCGATCCAGTATCAGGCAGCTTGCTTGCAACGATAGCATAGCCAGGCCTAAGCCGCAGTGTGCCAGTCGGTGATTTGTGCTTCTGTTATCGCCTCGCGCAGATGGGCCAGGAAGCGCGCGCGCGAAATCGGCGCCGCGCCCAGCGAGGCCAGGTGACGCGTCTCCTGCTGGCAGTCGATCATCGTCACGCCCCGTTCCTTCAAAAAGCGCACCAGGTGGGCCAATGCGATTTTCGAGCCGTCCGTAACGCGCGCGAACATCGATTCGCCGTAGAACATGCGGCCGATCGACACGCCATAGGCGCCGCCGACCAGTTCGCCATCGAGCCACAATTCCGATGAATGCGCATGGCCGAGCTTGTGCAAGCCCGTATAGCCGTCGATGATGTCTTCCGAGATCCAGGTGCCCGGGCCATCCTTGCGCGGCGCGGCGCAGGCGCGCATCACGGCCTCGAAGTCGCCGTCAAAGCGCAGCTGCCAGCGCCCGTCGGTGGCGGCGCTGCGCTCGACCTTGCGGATGGCTTTTTGCAGGCTGTCCGACACTTTGAAATTGTCCGTCATCAGGACCATGCGCGGATCGGTGCTCCACCACAATATCGGCTGGCCTTCGGAAAACCAGGGAAAGATGCCGTGCCGGTAGGCCTCGAGCAGGCGGCGCGGCGACAGATCGGCGCCGGCCGCGAGGAGGCCAGGCGCTTCGCCCTTCAGCGCGCGCGACACATCAGGAAACGGGGTATGGAGATCGAGCCAGGGGATCATGCAAGCAAGGTGGTCAGGGTTGAGTGGCGCCGTCAGCCGGCATGGCCATCGGGCGATTGATGTCGCCTGTGTGAAAGCCGTAGCTGCCGCCTTCGCTGATCTTCACGCGGTCGGCAAAGAACAGTTCCAGCGTGGTGCGCACGGTGGGAAAGGCGAGATCGTCCCAAGGAATCTCGCTTTCCGAGAACATCTGCACTTCCAGGCTTTCGATGCCGGGCGCGAAATCGAGGTCGCACAGGCGCGCCAGGTAAAACAGGTGGACCTGGTGCACGCGCTGCACGTTCAGCAGCGAAAACAGCTTGCCCAGTTCGATATGCGCGCCCGCTTCCTCCACCGTTTCGCGCTCGGCCGCATCCGAAGTGGTCTCGTCATTTTCCATAAAGCCGGCCGGCAGCGTCCAGTAGCCATAACGGGGCTCGATCGCGCGCTTGCACAGCAGCACCTGCAACTGGCCGTCCTGTTCCCACACGGGGATCGAGCCGACCACCATCTTCGGGTTCTGGTAATGGATGGTGTTGCAACTGGGGCAGACATAGCGGGGACGGTTGTCGCCATCCGGTATCGACAGGCTGACAGGGTGGGCGCATTCGGAGCAGAATTTCATGGGCAGGCTTAAGATAAAAATGGCAGAGTTTCAGTCACTGGTGTAACGCTTACTGTACACCGATTGCGTGCACCGTGGCGTGCCGGGCGGATCAGGCATGCGCCGCTCTTTTCTATTGAATAGTTCTATTGCTGTCGATTTTGGAATAGCTATTGCCTAAGCTACCCGTTTGCGCTTATAATTCTTGTGCGGGGTGGAGCAGTCTGGCAGCTCGTCGGGCTCATAACCCGAAGGTCACAGGTTCAAATCCTGTCCCCGCAACCAATTTGAAGCCGCTGATTCCTTGCAAAAGGGTCAGCGGTTTTTTCATGGCCAAACGATCTGTCAACACTGCCCTTTACGCCGCGTAACAATCTGGTATATAATTCTTGTGCGGGGTGGAGCAGTCTGGCAGCTCGTCGGGCTCATAACCCGAAGGTCACAGGTTCAAATCCTGTCCCCGCAACCAATTCGAAGCCGCTGATTCCTCGCAAGAGGGTCAGCGGTTTTTTCGTTGTTAACCCGACGGCGGAAAGGCTGGGGTCAGACCGGGCGGGTCTGACCCCGGATTTTTGCTATGGGGCGTGGTAACGCCAACTCATGGCTTATACTTTCAAGATCAGCTCTTCTTCGCCAGCTGCATCCCCACCGGCAGCGCGCGGATGCGCTTGCCGGTGGCGGCAAAGATGGCGTTGCACAGCGCCGGCGCGATCGGCGGGGTGGCCGGTTCGCCCACGCCACCCAGTTCCATGTCCAGCGTACCCGGCACCAGGTGGGTGTGGATCACGCGCGGGGCGTCGGCGGCGCGCAGCACGGCGTAGTCGTGGAAATTGCTCTGCTCGACCCTGCCGTTCTTGAAGCTGATTTCACCGCTCATCGCCAGCGACAGGCCCATGATGCAGGCGCCCTCGATCTGCGAGCGCACGCGGTCCGGGTTGATCTGCGGGCCGCAGTCCATGGCGATATCGACGCGCGGGATCAGCACTTCGCCGGCCGCATTGATTTCCACCTCGATCACGGCTGCCACGTAGGTGACGAAACTGTAGGCTACGGCCAGGCCCAGCCCGCGTCCCTTGGGCAGCTTGCGGCCCCAGCCTGCCTTGGCCGTGGCCAGTTCGATCACGTGGCGCATGCGGCCTATATCGACCGGGTATCTGGCCGGGTCTTCGCCATAGTTCCAGCCGTCGGACAGCTCTTTCGGATTGATCTTGCGCGCCGGGCCCAGCAATTCAAGCAGATAGTCGCGGTGGTCTTTTTTCGCCGCATGCGCCAGTTCGGCCGCAAACGACTGGATGGCAAAGGCGTGCGGAATATTTGACACCGAACGGAACCAGCCGATGCGGGTGTGGGCCGGCACTTCCGGCACTTCGACGCGCACATTCGGGATCGCAAACGGCACGTTGATAGCCGACATGCCCAGTTCGAACGGCGCCTGCCGGTTGGCGCCCGCGGCAAAGGTCGAGGTGATGGTGGGCGCGGCCGTGCGGTGCAGCCAGGCCGTCGGCATGCCTTTCGCATCGAGCGACGCTTCCAGGCGCTCGACGGAGACTGTGTGCAGGTAATCGTGCTGCAGGTCGTCGTCGCGGGTCCAGGTCAGCTTGACGGGCTTGCCGTCCATCGCTTTCGACAGCAGCGCCGCTTCGACCGCGAAGTCCGGTTTCGATTTGCGCCCGAAACCGCCACCGAGCAAGGTCACGTGCACGGTGACGTCTTCGAACGCCAGTCCCAGGGCCTTGGCCACATTGCTGCGCGTCGCTTGCGGCGCCTGCACGCAGGCCCATACTTCGGCCTTGCCATTGGCCACGCGCACGGTGGCGGCGGGCGGCTCCATGGTGGCGTGGGCCAGGTGCGGAAGATAGTATTCGGCACTCATCTTGCGCGTGGCCGGTGCGGCGGCCAGGGTCTCGACCGTCTTGCCCTGGTCGCGCGCCGGCTTGGCGCTCTGGCGCACGGCCGCTTCCAGCGTGGCGCGGAAGGCCCTGGAATCATAGCTGCCGTTGGCGCCGTCTTCCCACTCCAGCACCAGTGCTTCGCGGCCCTTGATGGCGGCCCAGGTATTGCTGGCAATGACCGCCACGCCGCCCAGCGGATTGAACATGGCCGGCGGCGGGCTGCCCGCCAGTTCGACGATGCGCAGCACGCCCGGCACCTTCAGGGCGGCCGTCTTGTCGACGCTTTTCAGCTTGCCGCCAAATACCGGCGGACGGGCGATCACGGCATAGCTCATGCCGTCCATGCGGGTATCGATGCCGAAGTGGGTGTTGCCGGTAACGATATCGTGAAGGTCGATGCCGCGCTTATTGTCCTGGCCGATGTAACGCAGCTCTTCGGCGCGCTTGAGCGAGATGCTGGCGCGCGACGGCACCTGCAGCCTGGCCGCCTCGGCCGCCAGTTCGCCAAAGCCCAGGGTGCGGCCGCTGGCCGCATGCACCACCTTGTGATCGACCGCCTTGACCTGGTCGACGGCAACGTTCCAGCGCGCCGCGGCCGCCGTTTCCAGCATCAGGCGGGCGGTGGCGCCCACATGGCGCATGGCGCGGAACGAGTGGCGCATGCTGCGCGAGCCGTCGGTGTCCTGGCTGCCGTAGCGCGCTTCGTCGGCCGGCGCTTGCTGCACTTTCACCTTGGCCCAGTCGGCGCCCAGTTCGTCGGCCGCCACCATCGGCAGGCTGGTGCGGACGCCCTGGCCCATTTCCGCGCGGTGCGACACGATGGTCACGATGCCATCAAAACCGATGGACAGGAACACCAGCACGTTGTCGACCACGCCGCCGGCCATATTGTCGCCGCCGTATTTGACGGCATCGGCCGCCATCACCAGGCCGGAAGGGCCGGCGACCAGGCTGAAACCGGCCAGCGCGCCAGCGGCCTTGAGCCAGTTGCGGCGCGAGGCCGAGACGATCATCTTGTCAGGCGCGTTCATTTCGAAGCTCCTTTAGGGGGCACGCCGGCGGCCTGCTTGATGGCCGCATGGATGCGCGTGTAGGTGCCGCAGCGGCAGATATTGCCACTCATTGCCTCGCGGATCTGCTGGTCGCTGGGCTTGGGCGTCTTGTGCAGCAGGGCCGTGGCCGACATGATCTGCCCGGCCTGGCAGTAGCCGCATTGCGGCACGCCATGGTCTTGCCACGCCTGTTGCAGGGCCAGTCCCACCTTGTCTTCGCCCACCGCCTCGATGGTGGTGATCTTCTTGCCGGCGGCGGCCGAGATCGGCGTCACGCATGAGCGCACTGCCTCGCCATCGAGATGCACGGTGCAGGCGCCGCACAGGGCCATGCCGCAGCCGAACTTGGTGCCGGTCATGCCCAGTTCGTCGCGCAGGGTCCACAGCAGCGGCGTGTCTTCGGGCAGGGCGATATCGTGCCGCTTGCCATTGATGGTCAGGGTAGTCATTTGATTCCTCGGAAATGGGGGGTACGGAAAAACGTGGCGGCCATCCGTCATGGGGATTAGCTCATCAGTAGTAGATGGTAGCATCGGCAACAAAGTGCTGCAGGGAGGCGGTGTAAAATCCTGCAGCTGCTGACGCCCGATGCATCGGCGAACACAAGGGGCAAGCATGGAGCATGAACTGGCGCTGTTGATCAGCACCTTGCTGGAGCAATTGGAGAGTTCTCGTTCGGGGCACTTGCCTCTGCCATCGAGAAAACTGTTGTGGCGGTCGCTGTCGGCAGGGCAGTCCGGCCAGGCCTGCAGCGTGAGATTGGCCAAGCTGCACGCCATCTGCGTGCGGCACGGCCTGCCGATCTGGTGCGAAAAATTCGCCGACCCTAAGGCTATCGACGCGATACTCGACACGGCGCGAGGCGCGGCCAGCGGTGCGGTATCGCATCAGCAAGCGCAGCGCGTGCGTGACGATTTTTATGTGGCCGTGGTTGAAGACGAGGAGTACGAGACCGGCGAGTACCCGGCCATGTTTGTCGGCCACGCTGCTGCCAACACCATCACCATGGCCATCAGTGACACGCTCTTCGATGCCGGCGATAAGCGTGACGATCACGAGATGGATGCGGAAGCCTTTTTTCCTGACTATCTGATCGCATCGGCCGTTGCCGGTGGCCTTGACGAGGATGGCGATACACGATTGCGCAGGACATTCTGGAAGTGGTATCTGACGCATGCCGTACCGCAGGCTGTTGCGGCTTAGCGGGGCTATGTATCGATCTGTGCCGTGTGCAGGCTGGCCCACAAATGCGCGGCTGCCATGGTGCGGTGCGGCGCGTACTGGCGCAGCCATTGCTCGGTGCGCGCGATATCCGGCTTGCTTGCCTCGCCCAGCAGCTTTTGCAGGGCGGCGCGGATCGCCACGTCGCCATGCAGCGAGCAGTCGGCGTAGCCATAGCCGCGCAGCAGCGCGTAATTGACGGTCCACGGGCCGATCCCTTTTACTTTCAGCAAGGCTTGCGAGACCGCCTCCACCTCGCCCGAAGCAGGCAGTTCGAGTGACAACTTGCCTTGGTCGACCAGCGCTGCCAGGCGCAGCAAGGTCTCGGCCTTGGCGCGCGAAAATTTGCGCCCTGTCAGATCTTCGGGCGCCAGCCGCGCCACGTCGCGCGCTTCCGGGTAGCACCACAGGCCGCTGCTGTGCTGGCGCCCGGCTTGCAAAATAAAGGTGCGGCGCAGCGCTATGGCAAACGGCAGGTTGATCTGCTGGCCGATAATCGCCCAGGTCAGCGCCTCGAACGGCGTGGCCGACTGCACGATGCGCAAGCTGCCGTTGGCGCGCGCCAAAGGGCCCATCAGCGGGTCGCCGGCCACCAGCTGCGCAAACGGTTCGGGTGCGATGCGCAGGCCGAGGATATTATTCAGCACACCGTGTAGCGCGTCCTGCATGCCGTGACAGAGCCGGCCATCGATCTCGGCGCGGCATTGCGCTTCGCTGGCAGTGAAATCAACTTCCAGCAGCACCGGCAGGCCTTGCTGCAAGATGGCCTTGCGCAGGCGGTGCGGCGTCACCTGTTCGGCCACGCCTTGCGTGTCGCGGCCGTGAAAAGCCAACACGTCTGCCTGCCGGTAGCCGGCAGGCAGCGGCAGCGTCCAGTGCAAGGTGGTCATGCCGACAGTGCTTGGGCGTGCGGGATCTGCAGCGTGTCGGGCACGCCGTTTTTCACGGCCGTCAGTTCGGCCAGGATGGAGATGGCGATTTCGGCCGGTGTCTTGCTGCCGATATACAGGCCCACCGGCCCGTGCAGGCGTGCCAGCTGCCCGGGCGTGACGTCGAACTGCAGCAGCCGTTCGCGCCGTTTCGCATTGTTGGCGCGCGAGCCGATGGCGCCGACATAGAATGCCGGTGACTTCAGCGCTTCCATCAGCGCCAGGTCGTCCAGTTTCGGGTCGTGCGTGAGGGCCAGTACGGCGCTGCGGCTGTCGAGCTGCAGTTCCAGCACCAGGTCGTCGGGCATGGCGTGCAGCAGCGGCACACCGGGCACGTTCCAGCCGCTGCGGTAGTCTTCGCGCGGGTCGCACACGATGACGTGGTAATCCATGGCGGTGGCGATCTGTGCCACGAAGCGCGACAACTGGCTGGCACCGATGATCAACAGGCGCCAGCGCGGGCCATGCTGGGTGGTGAGGTGATCGTTTTCCAGCACCAGAGTTGCGCCCGGCGCCGCCGCATGCAGGCTGACCGCGCCGCTCTTCAGATCGAGCCGCCGTTCTACCAGCTCATGGCGCTCCAGACGCGCCAGCAGTTCGGCCACGCCGCTGCCGGCATGCAGCGGTTCGATCGCCAGTTCGATGGTGCCGCCGCAGGGCAGGCCGAAGCGGTGCGCCTCATCGGCGCTGATGCCATAGCTGACGATCTCGGGCCGCTCGCGCACGATGCCATGCGTGCGCACATGCTCGATCAGATCATCTTCGATGCAGCCGCCCGAGACCGAGCCGACCACCGTGCCGTCGTCGCAGATGGCCAGGGTGGCGCCGACCGGGCGTGGGCTGGAACCCCAGGTCTTGATGACCGTGACCAGTTCGCAGCGGTGGCCGGCAGCGATCCAGGCAGCGCAGGTTTTCAGTACTTCGAGGTCGATGCTGTCCATGGTGCGCTGTCTTTGATGAGTGAATAAATATGCCGCAGGCGTGCGTCGCAAGAGGGGAAAACATGGCTATACTGAAAACTCGCTATCCCACAGCCTGCGGAGAGTTCCCATGACAATCAAAGAACAGCAATCGCAAGATCAAGGCATGCCCATCGTCAGCAAACTGCTGGTCGGCGTGTTCCTGGCAGTGATATTGATCGGCATGGTCAGCTGGCTGATGGGGGGCGTATTCCCCCCATTTTCAGGCTCTTAAGGCCGCAGCGGCTTTTTGGCCGCCTGCTTGGCACGCACATCGATCACCGCCCGGTTGATGGCGGCGATGCGCGCATTGGTGCCCGGATGCAGTGCCGTGTAGCCGTTGGCGATGCTGGCCGGCACTTGGGCCGACAGGCGTTGCCAGAAGCTGGCGGCATTGCCGATATCGTAGCCGGCGCGCGCCAGCAGGTAGATCGCCAGGGTGTCGGCCTGCGCGTCGAGGTCCTGCGGCATGGCGCGTATGCCGGCGGCACCCGTCAGCATCGACACGTCGGGCTGTACCGCGCCCAGGCTGTCGATCAGGCTGCCCGCCGTGCCGCTGCTGCGCTGCGTGCGTGCATGGTCGAGGATGTTATGCGCCATTTCGCGCGCAATCACAAAGGCTATCCCCTCATCGCTTTGCGCTGCGCCCACCATGCCGCGCGTGAGCATGATGCGGGCGCCATCCGAATATGCATTGATATTGTCGGCATTGCCCAGTGCAACGCGGAAGGCGCAGGCGCGGGTGACGGGAATTTTCAGGTCCTGCGGCTGGCCCTGGCGCGCAATCGTCATGTTGATGCTGGCGCTTTTCGAGGCCAGCGGACCGACGATGGCGCCAAACGGGCCTTCTGCGTTCGGGCCGGCCGGCAGCGGTTTGCCTTCGGCAGCCAGCAGGCCGTCACCCTTGCGCAGGCCTGCGCGCGCGGCGCCGCTGCCCGGCAGCACGCTCGATACCTGCATCTGTTCGCCGTAGCCCAGGGCTGCCTGCGCCGCATCGGCATACACGCTGGGGTAGGAATACTTGTTCTGGGCCGTGAAACCGAGCAGGTTGCGGGCGTAGGTCTTGCACAGGTCCGCATTGTTGATCAGCAGCGGCGCCGACACTTTCGACAGCCGGTCCTGCAAGGCCACCATCTTTACCAGGATTTCCTGCGCGGCCTTTTGCTGCGCCGTGTAGGCGGGCGCTTCATCGGCTGAGGGTGTCATGTTGAACGGGCCGCTGACGGTGCTGCCGGGCGTGGTGCAGCCGGCAAGCATGGCGGCGCAAGCCACCAGCAGCGGCATGGCCAATTGGCGCAGCGGGTTTTGAGCTGGGTCGATTTGGCGGAAACCTGGCATAAATAGTCGTCCTTAATTAATGTTTGCCGGTGCTGCCGAAACCGCCAGCACCGCGTTCGCTGTCGCCGAATTCCTCGACGATATTAAAGCCCACTTGCAGCACCGGCACGATAATCAGCTGCGCCAGGCGTTCCATGGGGTTGAGCGTGAATGCGTTTTGGCCCCGGTTCCAGGTCGAGACCATCAATTGGCCCTGGTAATCGGAGTCGATCAAGCCTACCAGATTCCCCAGCACGATGCCGTTCTTGTGGCCCATGCCGCTGCGCGGCAAGATCATCGCTGCATAGCCCGGGTCACCAAGGTGGATCGCCAGGCCGGTCGGTATCAGCACCGTCTGGCCGGGTGCTATCGTGATGGCTTCATCGATGCAGGCGCGCAGGTCCAGGCCGGCGCTGCCCGGGGTGGCATAGGCCGGCAACTGGTCTTTCATGCGGGCGTCGAGGATCTTGATGTCGATATTTTTCATTGAAGCTACAACTTTGTTAAGGGTTACTTGAGCAGCGAAATTTTCGCGATACGCTTGGCAATTTCGGAAATCAGCTGGCGCGCCAGTTCCAGCTTGGAGGCGCGCGGCAGCACGGTGTGGCCGTCTTCGTCAAACAGGATGATGGTGTTGTCATCCTGGCCGAAGGTGTGGTGGCCGATATTGCCCACCAGCAGGGGTATGCCCTTCTTTTCGCGCTTGGAGGAACCGAATTGCACCAGGTTTTCCGATTCGGCGGCAAAGCCCACGCAATACGGAAAACCGGCCAGGTTGGTGCGCGCCGCCACAGTGGCGAGGATGTCGGGATTCTGCGCGAACTGCAGTTCCGGCACCGACCCATCGGCCTGCTTTTTCATTTTCTGGTCGCTGGCGTTGACCACCCGCCAGTCGGCCACGGCGGCGACAGCGATGAAGACGTGCTGGCCATCGAGGTGAGCCAGCACTGCGTCATGCATCTGCTGCGCGCTTTGCACGTCGATGCGGCGCACGCCGAACGGTGCGGGCAGGGCGGTCGGGCCGGAGATCAGCAGCACCTCGGCGCCCGCTTCACGCGCAGCGCGTGCCACCGCATAACCCATCTTGCCCGAGGACAGATTGGTGATGCCACGCACCGGGTCAATCGCCTCAAAAGTAGGGCCGGCCGTGACCAGCACGCGCCTGCCTGCCAATACTTTCGGCTGGAAGGCGGCGATCAGTTCAGCCAGCAACTGCTCGGGTTCAAGCATGCGGCCCAGGCCCACTTCGCCGCACGCCTGTTCGCCGGCAGCCGGGCCAAACAGCTTGACGCCGTCTTCGCGCAGCTGCTGCACATTGCGCTGGGTGGCGGGGTTCTGCCACATTTCCACGTTCATGGCCGGCGCCACCAGCAGCGGCAGGTGAGCCGGACGGGCCAGGCACAGGGTCGACAGCAGGTCGTCGCAGACGCCATGCGCCAGCTTGCGTAAAAAGTCGGCCGAACACGGCGCGATCAGGATCGCGTCGGCGCCGCGCGTCAGGTCGATATGCGCCATATTGTTGTCGATGCGCGCATCCCACTGGCTGGTATGCACGGGGTGGCCGGACAGCGCCTGCATCGTGACGGCCGTGATGAAGTGGCTGGCTGCGTCCGTCATGACGATTTGCACCGAAGCGCCGGCGCGCACCAGCGCGCGGCACAGTTCGGCCGCCTTGTAGCAGGCGACGCCGCCCGACAGGCCGAGGACGATTTTTTTGCCGGACAATTCCATGGTGTGGCTCCTGCGTGTTATTTGGCGTTATTTGTTCACTCGGCGCAGTTCATCGATGATGAACAGGGCCGCGCCGATGCAGATGGCACTGTCGGCGATATTGAAAGCGGGGAAATGGCCCCAGCTTTTCCAATGGAAATCGAGGAAATCGACCACGTGGCCATATACCAGCCGGTCGATGGCGTTACCGAGCGCACCGCCCAGTATCAGTGCCAGCGCCCAGCAGAACATGCGCTGGCCGGCGTGCTTTTTCAACAGGTAGATGATATACGCGGCTGCCGCCAGCGCGATGCCGGTGAATAAATAGCGCTGCCAGCCGCCCTGGTCGGACAAAAAGCTGAATGCGGCGCCCTTGTTAAACGCCAGCACCAGGTTGAAGAACGAGGTGATGACCTTTTCTTCGGCGTACTGGAAGGTGCGCAGCACGGTGATCTTGGTGATCTGGTCGAACAGGATAACGATGGCGGCGATGCCCAGCCAGGGAACCAGGGACGATGACGACGACGATTTCGATTTCGACACAACGCGGTTTTTAGTGGCCATATTTTTTCAGGGAGAGGTAAAAGCCGCCGCTGCCCGGGCAGGTATCCAGGCAGCGGCGGTCGGGAGCGGAACGCACGTGGCGTTCCGGTGCGACAGTTTAAGCGAAACGGCGCTTTTCACCTGCACCAAACAGGTTGCTGACGCAGCGCCCGCACAGGGTCGGATGCTCAGCATCGGTGCCCACATCGGCGCGGTAATGCCAGCAGCGCTCGCACTTCGGCGCGGCGGACGCCGTGACGACCACTTCTTCGCCTGCTTCGTCGGCCACTTCGGCCACCGTCGCCTGCGAGGTGATAAAGACGAACTTCAGGTCGTCGCCCAGAGTGTTCAAGAGCTTGTACTTCATCGGCGCGGCCTTGATGGTCAGTTCGGCCTGCAGCGACGAGCCGATCGCGCCTGAAGTGCGCAGGTCTTCCAGCTGCTTGGTCACATCGGTGCGCACGGCGCGCAGGGCCGTGTACTTTTCCAGCAGTTCGGCAGCGTCCGCTACTTCCGGCAACTGCCACCAGATTTGCGTGAAGATGGTTTCATCGCTGGCGGCGTAAGCTTCTTCGCCGGCAAACACGGCCCATGCTTCTTCGGCCGTAAACGACAGGGCAGGGGCCATCAGGCGCAGCAGGCTTTGCGTGATATGCCACAGCGCCGTCTGCGCAGAGCGGCGCGCGATGGAATTCAGGCCCGTGGTGTACAGGCGGTCCTTCAAAATATCGAGATAGAAGCCGCCCAGGTCTTCCGAACAGTAGGTCTGCAGTTTGGACACCACCGGGTGGAACTCGTAGCGCGCATAGTTGTTCTCGATCTGCTGCTGCAACGAGGCCATGTTGGCGATCGCATAGCGGTCGATCTCGAACAGTTCCGCCACCGGTACGGCGTCCGTCGCCGGGTTGAAGTCCGAGGTATTGGCCAGCAGGAAGCGCAAGGTGTTGCGGATGCGGCGGTACGATTCGGTCACGCGCTTCAGGATTTCGTCGGAGATCGACAGCTCGCCCGTGTAGTCGGTCGAGGCGATCCACAGGCGCAGGATGTCGGCGCCCAGGCTGTCCGAGATCTTTTGCGGCGCCAGGGTGTTGCCCAGCGATTTGGACATCTTCTTGCCTTCGCCATCGACCGTGAAGCCGTGCGTCAGCAGTGCCTTGTACGGTGGGCGGCCATTGAGCATCGACGACACCAGCAAGGACGAGTGGAACCAGCCGCGATGCTGGTCCGAGCCTTCCAGGTACAGGTCGGCCGGGAACTGCAACTGGGTCGAGTGCGAACCGTGCGCTTGCGGGCCGCCCAATACTGTCTGGTGGGTGGCGCCGGAATCGAACCACACGTCCAGCGTGTCCTTGTTCTTGGCGTAGATGGCCGCTTCGTCGCCGATCAGGTCCGCCAGGTCCAGCGCCTGCCATGCTTCGATGCCGTCTTTTTCGATCAGTTTGGCCACTTGTTCCAGCAGTTCAGGCGTACGCGGGTGCAGGCCGCCGGTTTCCTTGTGCACGATGAAGGCCATCGGCACGCCCCACTGGCGCTGGCGCGACAGTGTCCAGTCGGGACGGTTGGCGATCATGCCATGCAGGCGCGCCTGGCCCCAGTCCGGGAAGAACTCGGTGTTGGCGATGCCTGTCAAGGCGGTTTCGCGCAAGGTGGCGCCGCCGTCTTTTGGCGTGACATCCATGCCGGCGAACCACTGCGAGGTGGCGCGGTAGATGATCGGTGTCTTGTGGCGCCAGCAGTGCATATAGCTGTGATCGAACATCTTCACTTCAAACAGCGCACCCGCGTCCTTCAGGGCGTTGCAGATCGGTTTCGACGCTTCCCAGATGGTCATGCCGCCGAACAGCGGCAGGGTCGAGGCGAACTTGCCGTCACCCATCACCGGCTTGATGATGTCGTCGTCCTTCATGCCGTGCGCCTTGCACGAGATAAAGTCGTCCAGGCCATAGGCCGGCGCCGAGTGCACCACGCCGGTACCGCTCTCGGTGGTCACGTAGTCGGCCAGGTACAGTGGCGACAGGCGGTCATAGAAGGCGTCGGCGGCGTGCAGCGGATGGCGGAAACTGATGCCGGCCAGGGCAGCGCCGTCGCACGTGGCGATCGTCGTGCCATCGAGCTTGAAGCGCGCCAGGCTGGAGACGACCAGGTCCTGCGCCAGGATCAATAGCTGCGGCTGGCCATCGCGCTCGGCTTGCACCAGCGCGTACTTGACTTCCGGATTGACGTTCAGCGCCTGGTTCGACGGGATGGTCCACGGCGTGGTGGTCCAGATGACGATATAGCCGTTTTCGGTCGGCAGCGATGGCAAACCAAAAGCGGCTGCCAGTTTTTCCGGCTCGGCGAATTTGAAGCCGACATCGATGGCCGGATCGCGTTTTTCCGCGTATTCCACTTCCGCTTCGGCCAGCGCCGACTGGCAGTCAAAGCACCAGTTGACCGGTTTCAGGCCACGGTAGACATAGCCTTTTTCCAGCAGCTTGCCCAGCGCGCGCAGTTCGTCGGCTTCATTGCCGTGCGCCATTGTCAGGTAAGGGTTGTCCCATTCGCCGAGCACGCCCAGGCGTATAAAGTCTTTCTTCTGGCGCTCGACCTGCACGTTCGCGTAGGCGCGCGCTTTTTCCAGCACTTCGGCCGTCGGCAGGTTCTTGCCGTACAGTTTTTCGATCTGGATCTCGATCGGCATGCCGTGGCAATCCCAGCCCGGCACATACGGCGCATCGAAGCCGGCCAGCGAGCGCGACTTGATCACCATGTCTTTCAGGATCTTGTTGACGGCGTGGCCCAGATGGATGTCGCCGTTGGCATACGGCGGACCGTCATGCAGGATGAATTTCGGACGGCCGGCGGCTGCCTTGCGCACGCGCTCGTAGATTTTCTTGTCTTGCCATTGCTGTACCCATTGCGGTTCGCGCTTGGCCATGTCGCCGCGCATCGGGAACGGGGTTTCCGTCATGTTGACCGGGTATTTGCTGACGGGTTTCTTGTTCTGCTTCGGTGCGGCTGGCTTGTTTTGGTCGGACATAGTCTTCTTTACTGGATGGTGTGAGTTACTGTGGCGGGACAAACCCGCCGCGCGCAGGAGTGGGCCGGGATCAAATTCGGTCGGTGGCGGTAATCGCGCTGCGGCGTTGCGTGAAATACGCACGCGCCTGGTTCGAGTCGCGCTCGATGGCGGCCGTCAGGGTGGCCAGATCATCGTATTTCTCTTCGTCGCGCAGCTTTTCCAGGAACTCCACGCGCACCAGCTTGCCGTAGCAGGACTGGGCGAAGTCGAACAGATGCACTTCCAGCAGTACTCGGCCGCTGTCGTCGACGGTCGGGCGCACGCCCAGGCTGGCCACGGCCGGCAGCGGCGCGGGCGCCAGGCCATGCACTTGCACGATAAAGATGCCGGACAGGGCGGGGCGGTGCGCCACGCGCAGGTTCAGAGTGGGGAAACCGAGCGTGCGGCCCAGCTTCTGGCCATGGATCACATGGCCGGAAATCGCATACGGGTGGCCCAGCAGCTGCGTGGCCAGGGTAAAATCGCCAGCGGCCAGCGCCAGGCGCACGGCCGACGATGAAATGCGGATGCTGCCATTCATCACGGTGGGCATGGTTTTCACATGAAATCCGTGCTCACGGCCCGCCGCCTGCAGCATGGCCACGTCGCCGGCGCGCCGCGCGCCATAGCAGAAGTCGTCGCCGACCATCAGCCATTTCACATGCAGGCCATCGACCAGCACTTGCCGGGTAAAGTCCTGCGGGCTCAGGGAAGCGAACTGGACGCTGAAATGCTCGACGATCACCCTGTCGATGCCGGCGTCGGCCAGCGACTGCAGCTTGTCGCGCAGGTTGGCGATGCGCTGCGGCGCTTTTGACAAGTCTCCGGCGCGCTGGGCAAAGAACTCGCGCGGATGCGGCTCGAACGTCATCACGGCCGCCTCGATGCCGAGGTCGGTCGCCGCCTCGCGCACGCGCGCCAGCAAGGCTTGATGACCGAGATGGACACCGTCAAAATTGCCGATGGTCAGCGCGCATGGTGCGCGTGCCTGGGCATTGGGAAGTCCGCGAAATACCTTCATGGGAATGGGATCAAAACTGTGCCAAAACAGCGATTATACGGACTGTTTCAGCGATGCACACCCGGCGGGGCCGGCGCAGGGGTAATTTCCTGGCTGAAATGATAAAAAGCGTTGCCAGCACGAGTGCCAGCAACGCTTTTTTTCACCGAATATTCAGTGCAGCGTCAATTACTTGTTCATCAGGGTCCAGTAGCGGGCCAGATCTGCCGAGCCATCGGTGCCCTTGACGGTTTTCAAGGCGGTGTTCGCATTGGCTTTCTTGCCGGCGTGGATGTAAGCGATGCCCAGGTGCAGCTTGGCTTCTTCTGCATACTTGGCGGTGCCCATTTTCACGGCGTCATTCATCAGGCCCAGGCCTTTGTCGGCCTGGCCTTCGTAGACCAGGGCAAAGCCCAGCTTGCTCAAGCTGTCGGCGTCCTTGTTCTTGACGTAGTCGGCTTCCGACTTGGCTGCATTGGCTTTCAGGTCGGCCTGGTTTTTCAGGGCCAGGTCTTTCAGGCGCTGGTGACGGGGGGCGTCGGCACCGGTACCGAGCACGCCTTTTTTGTAGCCCTGGTCGATGATGCTCAGTGCTTCACCCGGATTGCCTGCCTGCAGTGCCAGCTGGCTCAGTTCCATGTATTCGGAGGCCTTGGTGAACAGGCCATTGGCCAGGCGCAGGCGCTGTACGTCCAGGCCCAGGCGTTGCGAGAAGCCAGGTTTACCCGAAACGCGGTTCAGCAGGTCGGCCCAGTAGCTGGACTTCGGATAGCTGGTCGCCAGCTTTTCCAGGGTCGATACATAGCCGGCCTTGTCGCCCTGTTTCAACTGGATATTGGCCAGCATCTGCAGGCTGCCTTCCGAGTTGCCGCCTTTGGCCTGCAGCTCTTTTGCCGCTTCGGCATAGTTGCCGCTCGAATAGTAGGCCTGGATCAAGTATTCGCGCGTCTGTGGATCGTCGCGATCTTTCAGCGAGCGCTTGAACCAGGTGATGGCGTTAGGCCAGTCCTTGACGCGGTAGTACATGCCGGCCAGGCCTTGCGTGAATTTCGGTGCTTCGGCGGCGCTCAGGCGGCCGGAATTGATCACGGCTTCAAAAGCCTTGATGGCGGTGGCGTTATCGCCGGCGCTGGCGGCGGCCGAGGCGCGCACGCGTTCGATCTGGTAGCTTTCAAAGGCGGTCTTGTTGCCGACGTTGTCAGCTTCGCGCAGCTTGGCCAACGCTTCCTTGTTTTTGCCGGCGCTCGTGAGCCGTTGTGCTTCTTGCAGTGGCTTGCCGACTTCGGCGCGCACGGTGTCGGCGGCATATGCCAGCGAACCCAGGCCGATCACGGGAGTTGCTGCGGTAAAACCGATAGCGGCCATGACGAGGCCGAGATGAGCGAGACGAAACTTGGACATGAGAAAGTCTTTCAGTAAAAAGCGAATAGGCAGGATGGCCTGCCTATTCGGATGTAAAGAGAACCTGATACTAACAGCTTACTGGAATTGCTCGTTTCCGACCAGACCGATTTTAGTCACGCCCAGACGCTGTGCCGAAGCCATGACACCGGCGACGACCTTGTATTCTGCCAGCTTGTTCGGACGCAGATGCACTTCCGGCTGGTCTGCTTGCGCAGCAACGTTGTTCAGCTTGGCTTCCAGTGAAGCACGGTCAGGAATGACCTGGTTGTCCCACAAGATGGTGCCGTCAAAATCGACATCGATCGTGACGACCACTGGTTCCGTAGTCGGTGGCGGCGGGGTGCCGACCGGCATGTTCAGGTTCACCGAGTGGTTTTGTTTTGGAATCGTGATGATCAACATGATAATCAGCACCAGCATCACATCGATGAGGGGCGTCATGTTCAGTTCCATCATTGGTTCCGGATCCGCGCCTGCTGCGCTTCCCGAACCGACATTCATACTCATAGTGTTTCCTTTAAGAAGTCCAACGAAGCACCGGGCGAAACTGCCGCCCGGCAAGCTCCTGAGCGTGGCGCCCCGTTAATGCCAGGGCGCCGACGTCAGTCGCTATCAGCTCTTGTCAGGTGGTTCGGTGATAAAGCCGACCTTCTGAATCCCGGCACGTTGGGTCGTGAAGATCACTCGGCCGATCGATTCGTAGCGCGCTTCCTGATCGCCACGAACGTGTACTTCCGGCTGCGGTACTTTCACTGCTTCAACTTTAAGATAATCGAACAATTCGTTCGTATCTTTCAGTTTGGTCTGGCCCAGGTAAATCTCGCCGTCCTTGTTAACCACGATGTTAACGTTTTGCGGCTTGGTCTGCAGGGCTTGGTTGGCCTCAATCGGCAGATCGATTTTCTGCAGCTTGAGTACAACCGGACTGGTGATCAGGAAGATGATCAGCAAAACCAACATGATGTCGACAAGCGGCGTCGTGTTAATTTCTGACATTACCTGATCTTGTTCTCCGCTGTCGGAGCCGACGGACATCGACATGACTTATCCGATCTTTTTAGCGCCGGCAGCACGGCCAGCTTCGCTGGTCGACATTACGCCAGAAACCAGTACCGAGTGGACGTCGGCGCTGAACGAGCGGATGTCTTCCATCGCGGTTTTGTTACGACGAACCAGCCAGTTGTAACCCAGAACGGCAGGAACAGCGACCAGCAGACCGAAGGCGGTCATGATCAGTGCTTCACCAACCGGACCTGCGACTTTGTCGATCGAAGCGTTACCGGTCATGCCGATCGCGGTCAGCGCGTTGTAAATACCCCAAACGGTACCGAACAGACCGATAAACGGTGCGGTCGAACCAACGGTTGCCAGGAACGACAGGCCATCTTGCAGACGCGACTGGACTTTGTCCGAAGCGCGCTGGATCGACATCGTTACCCAGGTCGACAGGTCGATTTGTTCCAGCAGGGCGCCGTCGTGGTGAGCGGTAGCCTTGGTGCCCGATTCAGCGATAAAGCGGAATGGCGAGCCTTCTTCCAGGGTAGCCGAACCAGCAGCGATCGAAGGAGCTTTCCAGAATTTGGCTGCGGCTTCCTTGGCTTGCTTGAAGATTTTCATCTGATCGAGCAGTTTGGTGATGATGATGTACCAGGTACCGATCGACATGATGACCATGATGATCAGGGTGGCGCGTGGCACGAAGCCGCCGTCCCACACTGCTTGCAGGCCGAACGGGTTGTGCACTTCTTCGGTTTTTGGAGCTGCTGCGTCAGCAGCTGGAGCTGCTGCATCGGCGGCTGGTGCTGCTGCCGGTGCTGCTGCGTCAGCAGCTGGAGCTGGTGCAGCGTCTGCCGCAGGCGCCGTGGCTGCTGCCGAAGCTGGCGCGTCCGCGAAGGCTGGCGCTGCTACCAGGGCGGTAGTAGCGGTAACGGACAACAGAACCGCGGCAAAAAATGCGGACAAACGGGTATTCTTAAACATGCTTCCTCCAAAATTAAAAATAACAGATCGCTGAACGTGACGACAACGAAATCATGGTGTGAGACAGTGAAACACTGCCTCGGGTTTTAATCCAGCGACCAAACGTATTGCATTTGTTGCCAGCCTTGTTCCGGCTTGCCGTCTACCGTTGCAGGCTTGAACGTGCAGCGGCTGATGCCGGTAACCGCAGCCTTGTCGAGGTCACGGAAGCCGCTAGACTTGACGATCTTCGAATCTGCGACCTTGCCATCGACGCCGATCAGGAACGACAGTGTCACGACACCGGTTTCCTCATTGCGCTGCGACGACTTCGGATATTGCGGTTTTTCGCAGACACTGAAGTCGACCACGGCTGCAGTACGCACCGATTTGGCTGGGCCAGGAGGTGCCGCAGGCGCAGGCTGTGCCGGCGGCGCAGGTGGCGCCAATTCCGTGGTGGTTGGCTTCACCTGGCTGGTGTTGGCAATCACGTTTTGTGGCGGTGGCGGCTGCTGTACGTTCACCTCGACTGGCGGAATGAATGGCGGCGGCGGCGCTTTCGTTTCTGGCGGCGGTGGTGGCGGTGGAAGATCTTTCGGTGGAGGCGGTTTCACTTCCTCGATAATCTTGGTTTCAACCGGGTCCATCATTTTGGTGACCAGGCGCTTGCCCAAGCCCGTCACCATCCCATAAGCCGCGAGAAGGTGCAACACGACAACGACAACGATGCCTGTGTAGTTCTTGGGACTTTTCTCGTTCGAAAAATTCATGCCTGCTTTCTCCAAATACCATCTCTTGTCTTGCAACTGAACCCCAAAATGACGACACAAAGCTCCAGCCGTATCCGGGACGTCGCCGAATTATACATACGAATTCTTTATTTTACACAGATTTTTAACGCCTAAAACCGGTTAAATTTCTCCATCTTTTGCGCCCTGAAAACGTACTTGCTTATGCCATCTTTGCACGCTTTCGGACATAAAAAAAGGCGGTCTTATCGGTTTTTTACAGCCATCAGGGCCTACCGCGGCTAAGTTCTTCCATGTGCCAATATGACAGAATTATATTTTGCGTTATGGGATATGCAAAACGCTAAATTTGGATCAAATTCTTTACTTTTGACAACTTTTCGCTATGGAACCAGACCACTTTGCCTGGCGATTGCACCAATCGAGTGCAAACTGTCACTGAACAGACAAAAAAAAGAGCCCAAAAAGACGATTTTCGAGCCCGGACAGCCATACTAAATTCTGATGCAGGCATAGCGCACACTTATACAAGGGCGCAAATGCCTAGGGACGGAAGGCCGCATCGTCGCGGCGATGACGTTTTTCACGCCGGCAATTGAGGGTGCCCAGCACTTTGCCCTGCGGATCGACCGTGTCCAGATGCACGTCGAAACCCCACAGCCGCGCCACATGTTTGAGCACTTCCGTGGCCTGCTGGTTCAGGGGACGACGCAAAAATTGCGTGTGGCGCAAGGTCAGCGCGCGGTCGTCGCGCGTGTTGACCGACCATACCTGGATATTTGGTTCGCGGTTGCCCAGGTTGTACTGCTCTGCCAGTTGCTGGCGCACATAGCGGTAGCCGGCTTCGTCGTGGATGGCGGAAATGGCCAGCTTTTCATTCTTGTCGTCGTCGAGCACGGCAAAAAAGTGGAACTCGCGGATCAGGCGCGGCGACAGGTATTGGGCAATAAAACTTTCGTCCTTGAAATTGCGCATGGCAAAGTCCAGGCTCTTGCGCCAGTCGCTGCCGGCCAGGTCGGGAAACCAGGCGCGGTCTTCGTCGGTCGGGTGTTCGCAGATGCGGCGGATATCGCTCATCATGGCAAAGCCGAGCGCGTATGGATTGATGCCGCTGTAGTATGGGCTGTCGATCGGCGGCTGGTACACCACGTTGGTATGGCTTTTCAGGAACTCCATCATGAATCCATCGCCGACCACGCCTTCGTCATACAGCTGGTTCAAGATTGTGTAGTGCCAGAAAGTGGCCCAGCCTTCGTTCATGACCTGGGTCTGGCGCTGCGGATAAAAGTACTGGGAAATCTTGCGCACAATGCGCACCATCTCGCGCTGCCATGGTTCCAGCAGCGGCGCATATTTTTCAATAAAGTACAGCAGGTTTTCCTCGGGCTCGGCCGGGAAGCGCGGCGTGGTGCGGCGCTGCTCTTCCTCGTCGTCTTCTTCGTCGCGGCGGGGCAGGGTGCGCCACAGCTGGTTGATCTGCGACTGCACGTATTCTTCGCGTTCTTTCTGGCGCGCATATTCTTTCGCCATCGATAACTTGGCCGGGCGCTTGTAGCGGTCCACGCCATAGTTCTGGATCGCATGGCAGGAATCGAGCAGCAATTCCACCGCGTCCACGCCATGGCGCTGTTCGCACTCGGCAATATAATTCTTGGCAAACACCATGTAATCGATGATGGCGTCCGCATCGGTCCAGGCGCGAAACAGATAATTGCCCTTGAAGAAGGAATTATGGCCATAGGCCGCATGCGCGATCACCAGCGACTGCATGGTCAGGCTGTTTTCCTCCATTAAGTAGGCAATACAGGGATTCGAGTTGATGACGATCTCATAGGCCAGACCCATCTGGCCCCGTTTGTAGCTTTTCTCGGTCGACAAAAAATGCTTGCCGAACGACCAGTGGTTGTACGACACCGGCATGCCGACCGAGGTATAGGCGTCCATCATCTGCTCGGCCGTGATCACTTCGAGTTGGTTGGGATAGGTGTCGAGGCCGAACTGTTTTGCCACGCGCCGGATTTCCTCGTGGATCTGTTCGATCAGCTCGAAAGTCCATTCGGACTGTTCGGGCAGGGCGTTCGGGTGGCGGATGCGGACGAATGGTTCGGCATGCGGGGTGGCGGCGGAAGTCATCATTTCACCTGTTTCTTGAACAGTTCGCGGAACACCGGGTAGATATCGGCCGGCGTGACGATCTTTTGCATGGCGAAATGGGCGTGGTGGTCCTGCACGCCCGCATATTGCTCCCACAGGTTCTGCTGCGGGCCGTCGGTGATTTCGACGTAGGTGTAGTACTGCACCTTGGGCATGATGGTATTGATCAGCAACTGGCGGCACAGCACGGAATCGTTGTCCCAGTTGTCGCCGTCAGACGCCTGCGCCACATAGCTGTTCCACTGGCCGCCGCCGTAGCGCTCTTCTATTATAGTGTTGAGCAGGTTGAGTGCCGACGACACCACCGTGCCGCCCGACTCGCGCGAATTGAAAAAGTCGTGCTCATCGACCTCGGACGCGGCCGTATGGTGGCGGATAAAGACCACGTCGATCTTGTCGTAGGCGCGTTTTAAAAACAGATACAGCAGGATGAAAAAGCGCTTGGCGGTGTCCTTGCGCGACTCGTCCATCGAGCCCGAGACGTCCATGATGCAGAACATCACCGCCTGCGTCATGGGCTTGGGCACCTTGATGCGGTTGCTGTAGCGCAGGTCGAACGGGTCGATAAAGGGAATCGCCAGCAATCGCGTGTGCAGATGGTGTATCTGGCGGCGCAATTCGATCACATCGCCGTCTTCCTCCGATGCGCCATCCTCGAGCATCTGCACCAGTTGTGCATCAAGCAGTGCCAGCTGCTTGCGCGAACCACCGCCGACGGCGATGCGCCGCCCCAGCGCGCCGCGCAGCGAGCGCAGCACATGGATATTCGAGGGCGTGCCCGACATATTGTAGCCGGCGCGCTGGTTCTTCAATTCGGTGGGGGCCGTCAGCTGGGTCTTCACCATATGCGGCAATTCCAGGTCCTCGAAGAAGAAGTTCATGAATTCTTCGCGCGACAGTTCGAAGATGAAATCGTCTTCGGACGTTTCCTCGCTGTTGCCGGCCTTGCCGCGGCCACTGCCGCCACCGCCCTTGGGCCGGGCGATCTGGTCGCCCTTCAGGTATTCCTTGTTGCCGGGATTGACGACTTCCCACACGCCGCCATGGGCGTGGCCAAACGCCGGTTCGCCCACGTCCTTGACGGGGATAGTGACCTTTTCGCCATTCTCGACATCCGTGATCGAGCGCCCCTTGATGGCGCGCCCCACGGCATCCTTGATCTGGCCCTTGTAGCGCCGCAAGAAACGCTCGCGGTTGACGGCGGACTTGTTCTTGCTTTGCAAGCGCCTGTCGATAAGGTAAGTCAAAGCGTGCCTCCTTCACTTGTCTTGCGCGCCGGGCCGAAGCCGGCGCGCCCCGCTGCCGCTAGGACGACTTGCGTACGCGTAAGTACCACTCGCATAACAGGCGTACCTGCTTGGCCGTATAGCCTTTTTCCACCATGCGGGCCACGAAGTCGGCGTGCTTGTTGGCATCGTCGGCGCTGGCCTTGGCGTTGAAGGAGATCACCGGCAGCAAGTCTTCCGTATTCGAGAACATTTTCTTTTCGATCACGGTGCGGAATTTTTCGTAGCTGGTCCAGGCCGGATTCTTGCCGCCGTTCGAGGCCCGTGCCCGCAAGCCGAAGTTGACGATCTCGTTGCGGAAATCCTTGGGATTCGAAATGCCGGCCGGCTTTTCTATCTTTTCCAGTTCGTTGTTGAGCGACTCGCGATCGAAACTCTCGCCCGTATCAGGGTCTCGGTATTCCTGGTCCTGTATCCAGAAGTCGGCGAACGTCACATAGCGGTCGAAAATGTTCTGGCCGTACTCGGAATAACTTTCCAGGTAGGCGGTCTGGATTTCCTTGCCGATGAATTCCACGTAACGCTGCGCCAGGTGCTCCTTGATATAAGAGAAGTAGCGCTGCTCGAGTTCCGACGAAAACTGTTCGCGCTCGACCTGCTGCTCCAGCACATATAACAGGTGCACGGGATTGGCCGCCACTTCGGAATTGTCGAAGTTGAATACCTTCGACAATATCTTGAAGGCAAAGCGCGTCGACAGCCCGTTCATGCCTTCGTCGACACCTGCGTAATCGACATACTCGTGCATGGATTTGGCTTTCGGGTCGGTATCCTTGAGGTTCTCGCCGTCGTAGACCAGCATCTTGGAAAAGATGCTGGAATTCTCCGGGTCTTTCAGGCGCGACAGGATGGCGAACTGCGCCATCATGCGCAGCGTGCCCGGCGCACACGGTGCTTTTGCCAGCGAGGAATTGGCTACCAGTTTGTCGTAGATCCTGATTTCATCGGCCACGCGCAGGCAGTAGGGCACCTTGACGATATAGATACGGTCGAGGAACGCTTCGTTGTTGCGGTTGTTTTTAAACGTCTTCCATTCCGACTCATTCGAGTGGGCCAGGATGATGCCGTCGAACGGAATCGCGCCAAAACCTTCCGTGCCCTTGTAATTGCCCTCTTGCGTGGCCGTCAGCAGCGGGTGCAGCACCTTGATCGGCGCCTTGAACATCTCGACGAATTCCATCAGGCCCTGGTTGGCCAGGCACAGGCCGCCCGAATAGCTGTAGGCGTCCGGGTCATCCTGGGCATAGTCTTCCAGCTTGCGGATATCGACCTTGCCGACCAGCGAGGAAATATCCTGGTTGTTTTCGTCGCCCGGTTCGGTCTTCGAGATGGCGATCTGTTTCAGCACGGACGGATAGCGCTTGACGACGCGGAACTGGTTGATGTCGCCATTGAATTCATGCAGGCGTTTCACTGCCCACGGGCTGGGGATATTGCGCAGGTAGCGGCGCGGGATGCCGTAGTCCTCCTCGAGGATGGTGCCGTCTTCCTGCTCGTTGAACAGGCCCAGCGGCGACTCGTTGACGGGCGAGCCTTTCAGGCAATAGAAAGGCACGTGTTCCATCAGCGACTTGAGCTTTTCGGCGATCGACGACTTGCCGCCACCGACAGGTCCCAGCAAGTACAGAATCTGCTTGCGCTCTTCCAGGCCTTGCGCGGCATGGCGGAAATACGAGACCACTTGCTCGATCACTTCCTCGGTGCCGTAAAAGTCGCGGAAGGCAGGGTAGATCTTGATCACCTTGTTGGCAAAGATGCGCGACAGCCGCGTGTCGTTGCGCGTGTCGACCAGCTGCGGCTCGCCGATGGCCGCCAGCATGCGTTCGGGCGCGCTGGCATAGGTCAGCTTGTCCTTCTTGCACAGGGCCAGGTATTCGGTGAGCGACATTTCCTCTTCACGGGTGCGCTCGTAGCGTGCTGCGTAGTTGTCAAAAATGGTCATGTTCAATGTCCTTTAATGTAAAACCACCCTGCCAGTCACCATGCAGCAGGCCAGGCAGCCGCCTCGGCTCGCCGCTTGCAAATATCGTTTGCTTATTACCGGTTTTATTATTTTTTCAAGCCCGGCTGTTTGTCCCGGTCCGGATTGCCCGGACCAAAAAACTGGCGCTTGGATACCGTATGCTGACGTGGTCAGCCGGTCTTTTCATGTCCTGACAGCGCTTGCTGCAGCTACTTTTTCCCCATGAAATTTATTATTGCTCTAAAGGATGAGGAAGTCAAAAGATAGTTCGTAATATCCTTAATACTTGCGTGTAAATAATTGATTTTAATGGATAAATTCAATGTATTTGCGTGGTTTTTCGGGCGCTTCGAGCCACCCGTACAACCATCATACGACAATTTTGCAGCGTGCGCCGCCAACGCCTGAAGGGCGCTGTACCGGCCTGCGCCGGTGGGGTCGGCCATCTTGCGATAAACTGCATGCATGTCTGATGGCGTACTGTGCCGACCTGTGCTGGTCGTGCGTGATCGCCAGCATTTTTTCTTCGCCCCTACAAGGAACACCCCATGATGAACGAGCAATTGCGCGCGATCGTACGCGGCATGCCCAAAGCCGAATTGCATATCCATATCGAAGGCTCGCTGGAGCCCGAACTGATTTTCGCACTGGCCGAACGCAACGGCGTGCCGCTGGGCTATGAATCCGTGGAACACTTGCGCAGCGCCTATGCCTTTACGGATTTGCAGTCTTTTCTCAACATTTATTACGCCGGCGCAAGCGTGCTGCTGAAAGAGCAGGATTTCTACGACATGACGCGGGCTTACTTGCTGCGCGCCGAAGCAGACAATGTATTACACACGGAAATTTTCTTCGACCCGCAAACGCATACGGCGCGCGGCGTGGCCATCGCCGACGTGATCAACGGCATCCATCGCGCCTGCCAGGACAGCCCCGTCAGCGCCAGCCTGATCCTGTGCTTTTTGCGCCACCTGAGCGAAAAGGAAGCGTTCGACACACTGGAAGAGGCGCTGCCCTATCGCGACAAGTTCATCGGCATCGGCCTCGATTCGTCGGAAGTGGGCAACCCGCCCGAGAAGTTTTCGCGCGTGTTTGCACGCTGTCGCGAACTGGGCCTGCACCTGGTGGCGCATGCCGGCGAAGAAGGCCCGCCGGCCTATATCCGTACCGCGCTTGACGATTTGCAGGTCGAGCGCATCGACCATGGTGTGCGCTGCCTGGAAGACGCGGAACTGACGGCGCGCCTGGCGCGCGAGCAGATCGCGCTGACCGTCTGCCCGCTGTCGAACACCAAGCTGCGCGTGTTCGACCAGATGCATGACCATAACCTGGCCGAGCTGCTGGCGTCCGGCCTCCTGGTCACCGTCAACTCGGACGACCCGGCGTATTTTGGCGGCTACATGAACGACAACTACGACGCCATCTTTGACGCGCTGCCTTTGGGCCTGGCGCACGCGCAGCAGCTGTCGCGCAACGGCTTTATTGCCGCCTTTTTGCCGCAGGTGGAAAAAGACGCCTTCCTGGCTACCGTCGATGCCTATTTTGCGCCATATCTCGCCTCGAATACGCCGCAATAACTTTCTATAAAGACCTGCCGTCATGCTCCGCCTTTCCCTCAACATGACCGGGCGCGACTGGCGCGCCGGGCAATTGCGTTTCCTGCTGATCGCCCTGATCGTGGCCGTCGCCGCGCTGTCGGCAGTGGGCTTTTTTGTCGACCGCCTGCGCTCGGGACTGAACCGCGATGCGCACCAGCTGCTCGGTGCCGACCTCGTCATCAGCGCCGACCAGCCGGTCAGCGCCGCCTGGCGCGCGGAGGCGCAACGGCGCGGCTTCATGCTGGCCGACACCGTCACCTTTCCCAGCATGGCGCAGGCCGGCGAGGGCGAGCAATCGCTGTCGCAGCTCGCCTCCATCAAGGCTGTTTCAAACGGCTACCCGCAGCGCGGCAAACTGAAAATCACCACCAGTGCCAGCGAAGCGCTCGACGCCGTCGGCAAAGCTACGGACCAGGTTCCCGCACCCGGCACCGTGTGGGTCGATGCGGCGATACTGTCTGCCCTCAACGCCAGGCTGGGCGACACCTTGAAACTGGGCGACAAGCGCTTTACCGTCACCCAGCTGATCGCCAGCGAGCCTGACCGCGGTGCCTCGTTCCTGAACTTTGCGCCGCGCGTGATGCTGCCCTTGGGCGACCTGGTCGCCACGGCGCTGGTGCAAAATGGCTCGCGCGTGTCGTACCGCCTGCTGCTGTCGGCACCGGCTGGCCAGGCCAGGGACATCGCCGCCTACCAGGCCTGGGTGGAACAGCAGATCAGCGAGCAGGCCATCAAGGGCGTGCGCGTCGAATCGATCGAGTCGGGCAATCCGCAGATGCAATCGACGCTGGACCGCGCCGACCGTTTCCTCTCCTTGGTAGGCTTGCTGTCGGCGATGCTGGCGGCGGTTGCCGTGGCGATGGCGGCGCGCCGCTTCATGCTGCGCCACCTGGATGCCTGCGCCATGCTGCGCTGCCTGGGCCTGACGCAAAACCAGGTGACGGCCATGTATGTGATCGAGTTCCTGATCGTCGGCCTGGTCGGCAGCGTGATCGGCGTGGCTGTCGGTTTCGGTGGCCATCTGGTGCTGCTCGAATTGCTGGGCAAGCTGGTGCAAAGCGACTTGCCACCGGTGTCGATGCTGCCGGCGCTGCAGGGCGTGGCCACCGGCATCTTGCTGCTGCTGGGTTTTGCATTGCCACCGATCTTGCAACTGCGTAATGTGCCGCACAACCGCGTAATCCGCCGCGAGCAGGAGCCACCGCAGGCGCTGGCGCTGGCTACCTACGGCCTGGGCATCGTTGCCTTTGTCGTGCTGCTGCTGTGGCAGGCTGGCGACGTGACACTGGCGCTGCTGACTGCGGCAGGTTTCCTCGGCGGCTTTGCCCTGTTCGGCCTGGCAGGCTGGCTCGGACTCAAATCCCTGAAAAGCCTGCGCGGCATGGTCAATCATCAAAGCTGGCGCTTTGCCGTCACTTCCCTGCAGCGGCGTCCCGGCGCGACCGTGATCCAGGTGGTGTCGCTGGCGCTGGGCCTGATGGCCTTGCTGCTGCTGACCGTGGTGCGCGGCGACCTGATGGTGGCCTGGCGCGACGCCACGCCGCTTGATGCGCCAAACCGTTTCATCATCAATATCCTGCCGGAACAAAAAGAGCCGATTGCCGCGCGCCTGGCGCAGGCCGGCGTGGGCAACGCACCGCTTTATCCGATGATAAGAGGCCGCCTGGTGGCGGTAAACGGCAAGGCGATTACCGAAGAAACTTACGAGGATGACCGCGCCAAGCGCCTGGCCGACCGCGAATTCAATCTGTCGACCATGGCGCGCATGCAAGAGCAAAACAAGCTGGTCGCCGGCCAATGGTTCAGCGGCAAGGCCGGCGCGCCGGCCGAAGCATCGGTGGAAGAGGGCATCGCCAAAACCTTGAATTTGAAACTCGGCGACAGCATGCGTTTCGATATCGCCGGCCAGCCGGTGGAGGCGCGCATCACCAGCTTGCGCAAGCTCGAATGGGGCTCGATGCGGGTCAATTTCTTTGTCATTATCAATCCGGAAGCGATGGCGGACACGCCGCAAACCTGGATCACGGCGTTTCATTTGCCGGCCGCGCACGGCGACCTGGGCAACGCGCTGACGCGTGACTATCCGAATCTGACGGTGGTTGACGTTGGTGGCATTTTGAAACAGATCCAGGCGGTGCTGGACCAGGTGGTCACGGCGGTCGAATTCCTGTTTGCGTTTACCCTGGCTTCGGGCTTGCTGGTGCTGTATGCCGCGCTGATGGGCTCGCAAGACGAACGCACCCGCGAAGCGGGCCTGCTGCGCGCGCTGGGCGCCACCCGGCGCCAGCTGGCGCAAGCCCAGCTGATCGAATTCTCGCTGGTCGGTGCGCTGGCCGGCTTGCTGGCGGCGTCCGGCGCGGCCGCCATGGGCTGGGCGCTGGCTACGTATCAGTTCAAGTTTGCCTGGACTTTTGCGCCCGGCGTCTGGGTGTTCGGCCTGTTGGCCGGCGCCCTGTGCGCGATCGCCGGCGGCTGGCTGGGCCTGCGCGGTGTACTGAAACATCCACCGCTGCAAACCTTGCGCGAAAGCTGATCAGCTTACGCGGCAGGACTCTCCATGGCCTGCCTGCGCAGGAATTGTGCGTATGACGACACCGGCTGGCCCAGCTGGTGCGCTGGCAGGTCGAACAGGGCCCAGAAATAGGTGTCGCGGCCCAGGCAGACGGTCGGCGGTGCGCAGTAGCGGAACCAGTTTTCACCGATGCCGGCGCTATACATGCCGTCGCTGTCGGCATCGGAAAAATATGGGATCACGCGCCTTTCCAGCAGGGCCAGCAGCAGCGAGTCGGGCGCGTCGCTGTCGCGCGCCATCTCGTATTGCGTATGCAGGCTGCGTGCCGTTTCGATCACCATCAGCCGGGCCTGGCCATCGCGCGTGAAAAACAGGATGCCACCCGGGTTGGGAAAGATATAGTGTTCGACAAAACCATGGCGCCGGCACAGTTCCAGCACCACCGACGCCATCGCCTCGTCCTGCAGGAACTGGTAGTCGTGCAGCACCAGCAGGTCGCGCACGGTGTCGGACTGCTGCAGGAAAAATTCGCGCTGCAGGTTGACGATTTCGTGTTCGAGGATGTCGAGCGCATGGTCGTCGCTCTTCTTGATGTAGCGGTCGATCAGGCCCCGGTTGAAGGCGGTGACCGCCACTTTTTCATCGGCCGCACCCGTGAATAAAATCTTCTTGCACGGCAGGTCGCGCACCGCCTGGCAAAATTCCAGGCCATTCATCTGTGGCATCGAATAGTCGACTACCAGCACCGACGGTGTGGCAAAGCGCTGGGGCTGGGCGCTGATGCGCCAGATGCGCTCGACGTCGAGCGCCACATTGCACTGGTCGGGCGGCAGGTTCTGCGTGTCGAAGTTGACGTGCAGCGGGGTCTCTCCCTGTTGTGTGCTGTGGCGCAGCCAGTGCAGGGCCGCGCTGGTATCGTGGAAGGTCTTGCGCGCCAGCGCGGGATCGAGCTGGAAGGCCAGGCTTGTCAGGAAGGACTCGCTGTCGTCGATCAGGACGGTCAGGGTCGGGTGGGTATGGACGGGCAGTATCATGCGTCACCTTGCTCGAAACGGAGGAGAAAAACGGTCCGCCACAGGCTGCGGAAACTCCAGCACGAAGATGGCGTACGCATGCTCGCGCGACACGCAATGAATGCGCGCATGCCAGGCCTGCAGGATCTGCCGGCACAAAGCCAGGCCGATGCCGCTGCCGTTGTGTGCGGGATAGGAATAGAAGCGGTCGAAGATCAGCGGCAAGCGGCTGGTGGCAATGCCGCAGCCGGTGTCGATGAACAGCAGGCGCGGCACGGGGCGCGCGCCATCGATAATGATGCGTACGCGGCCCTTGCCGGCCCGCTGTATGCCCTTGAACGCATTGCGCAGCAGGTTCAGCAGGATTACCACGCACAGCTCGCTCTGGCCGGGAAACTGGAAGTCGCACCGCAGGTCGACCCTCACCAGTTCGTGCTGCACGCTGTTGGTGAAGGGATAGCGTTTCAGCACGGCCGTGACGGCTTCGTGCATGGACACCGCTTCGCTCGCTTCAAGCTTGCGGCTGACGGCACTGGCGCTGAGCAGGAACAGGTCGATCATGTGATGCATGTGGCGCACTTCGAACTGGATGCGCGCCAGTGCGTCGAGGCAGGCGGCGCTGGTCTCCTGCGCTAGCGGATCGGCAATGCGCGGCAACTGGCGCTGCAAGCCGCGCACATTGGCCTCGACGCTGACGAGCGGCGTGCGCAGTTCGTGCGCCACGCTGCCCAGGCCGGCCGCCAGTCCGGCCAGCTTTTCCTGCGCGCCCACATGCCGGCTGACCTTGACCAGCGACAGCACGATGATGGTAAACCAGTGCACGGGCAGTTGTTGCCGCACCCGGTCGTCAAACAGGAAAGCTGCATCGCCCAGCTGCGCAAACACCAGGCAGGCAAGCAGGGTGCCGCTCAGGTAAGCGAGCACCGCGATGCGCGTATCGAAGTGAAACAGCACGATCAGGGCCACCAGCAGCGAATGCACCCACAGCACCGAGGCGTGATTCATCAGGAACATCAGTGTGAAAAAGAAGGGCAGTTCGAAGGTCAGCCCCGCGAACAGATAGATGCTGAACCAGCTGTTGCTGAAGCGGTCAGGAAACAGGGCCGGCAGGAACAGCAGGGCGGCGACCGCGCGCAGCGGCAGCGATTCATATTCCTGCGGAAAATAATAGTGCCACAGCGTGTAATACAGCGGCATGCCCAGCGCGCCACCCATGGCCAGCAGGCGTACCTGGGCGCGCCGCACCGGCGTATGTTCGATGGCATCATGGAAGTGCATGAAAGGCTGGAACAGCCTGCCATGCCACGTCTTGCCGGTATGAGCCTGCGCTTGCATCATGGTTGTGGGAGGATAATTGCGAAAAATCAATACCGCATGATCAGGCTGTTTCCGATGAATGGGCGGGCCATCTCGACAAATATTGAGCTGTATCAAATGACGATAGAAGCACTCGCGCATGTTGGTTGCGGTAGTTCCGCATGCAACCTTACAAGGAGTCTTCATGTCCAGACTGTCCATTTCCCATTTCGATACCACTGCCCAGGCCAGCGCCGAACAGCAGTTGTCCGCCTTTGTCCGCCAACGCATGGATGAGCACTATGTCGAGCGCATTGAAAAGTTGCTGGGCGGCCAGCACTTGCACGAATGGCAGGCGATGCCGGCCGATGCAGTCATGCTCGCCGGCAACGACTATCTGAATATTGCCGGCGAGACGAGCTTGCTGGCGGCGCAAGCGCGCGTGCTTGCCGGTGGCGGCGCCATGCTGATGTCGTCCGTGTTCCTGCAGGAAGGCAGCCGGCAGCACCAGCTGGAACGTCGCCTGGCCGCTTTCCTGCACAGCGAGGCGTGCGTGCTGGCGCAGTCGGGCTGGGCCGCCAATGTGGGGCTGCTGCAAAGCCTGGCTGGCCCCGGCATCCCCGTCTACCTGGACATGCAGGCCCATGCGTCGCTGTGGGAGGGCGTGCAGTCGGCGCAGGCGGTGGCCGTGCCGTTCCTGCATAACGACTGCGTTCATTTGCGTCGCCAGCTGGAACGCCATGGCGCGGGCATCATCGTGGTTGACGCGCTGTACAGCACCAATGGCAGCGTGGCGCCGCTGCTGGAGATGGTGGAGATTGCCGAGCGCAGCGGCTGCATGCTGATCGTCGACGAATCGCATTCACTGGGTACGCACGGGCCTGAAGGAGCTGGCATGGTGGTCGAACTGGGCTTGGCACACCGGGTCCATTTCCGTACCGCCTCGCTGGCGAAGGCGTTTGCCGGGCGCGCCGGCCTGATCACCTGCTCGGCACAGTTCAAGGGCTATTTCCTGTCGGCCTCGCGCCCGGCCATTTTCAGCTCCTGCCTGCTCGAGCACGAACTGGCATGGTTCGACGCCGCCCTCGATCTTATCTGCGCCGCCGACGCGCGCCGCGCCGCCCTGCGCCGGCACAGCATGCATCTGCGCCAGGGTCTGTTGGAGCTGGGCTACAACGTCAGCGACGGCACCGAGCAGATCATCGCGCTCGAAGCGGGCACCGAACCTGACACCCTGGTGCTGCGCAAGGCACTGGAGCGACATGGCATCTACGGCGCCCTGTTTTGCGCGCCGGCCACGCCGAAAAACCGCGCGCTGGTACGCCTGACGCTGAACGCCGGCTTGCGCGACCATGAGTGCGAGCGCGTGCTCGCCGCCTGCGCGGCGATCCGCGATGAAGTGGGGCTGGCGCGCTGGCCGTCGACACGGCGTTTGCGCAAGCTGGCGCTGGTGTAAGCGCAGCCGCGACGGCGCCAGTTGCTTGCGCTATCATGGCGGCCATGACCGATACCACTGCCACCACCCTGTACGAGACCATCGGCGGCGCGCCCGTGCTGCGCCAGATGGTCGACCGCTTTTACGACCTGATGGAGCTCGAGCCCGAGTTTGCCGGCATCCGCACCATGCATCCGAGCTCGACCGAAGGCTCGCGCGACAAGCTGTATTTCTTTCTGACGGGGTGGATGGGCGGGCCGGACCTGTATATCGAAAAATTCGGCCACCCAAGGCTGCGCGCGCGCCATTTGCCGTACGCCATCGGCACCAGCGAGCGCGACCAGTGGCTGCGCGCCATGGCCTGGGCCATGGAAGACACCGGCATTGAAGAGTCCCTGCGTGTGCGGCTGATGGAGTCGTTCTACCAGACCGCCGACTGGATGCGCAACAAGCCGGACTGATCCCATGACTTCGCTCGAATTCTATGGTTTGCTGGGGGCCGCAGCGGCCGTGATGGTGTTGCTGGTGCTGCTGCTGTTGCGGCCCCGTGGCAACGCTGGCGACAGCGTCACCACCCTGGCGCTGGTGCAGCAGCACCAGGCGCAGAGCCTGGAACGCATCGACCGGGTCGAACGCGAAGTGCGGCTGCAGCTGCAGGCGTCGGCACAGGCGACGCGGCAGGACCTGGCGGCCGGGCTGGCGCAGTTCCAGGCCGCCACCTTGCAGCAGCTTGACAGCCTGCGCACGCAGATACAGGCGCAGGGCAAGGTGGGGCGCGAGGAGCAGGCGCAAAGCCTGGCGCGTTTCGCCGACAGCACCAACCAGACCCTGTCCCAGCTGACCGAATCGAATGCCCAGCGCATGCTGGAAGTGCGCGCCACTCTGGAAAGCAAGATCCGCGATTTGCAGACGGATAACGGCGCGCGCCTGGAAGAAATGCGCAAGACGGTCGATGAAAAGCTGCACGCCACGCTGGAGACGCGTTTGAGCGCCTCGTTCCAGCAGGTGTCGGAACGGCTGGAAAAAGTCCATCAGGGCCTCGGCGAGATGCAGCAGCTGGCGCTGGGCGTGGGGGACCTGAAGCGGGTGCTCACCAACGTCAAGACGCGCGGTACCTGGGGCGAAGTGCAGCTGGAAATGCTGCTCGAGCAAGTGCTCACCGTCGATCAATATGCCAAGAACGTGGAAACCGTGCCGGGCAGTGGCGCCAGGGTCGAGTTCGCGCTGAAACTGCCGGGCCTGGTCGATGGCGGGCCACCCGTATGGATGCCGATCGATGCAAAGTTCCCGAAAGAGCAATATGAGCGGCTGGTCGAGTCGGCGGAACGAGCCGACGCCGAGGGCGTGGCGCTGGCCGGGCGCGAACTGGAACGGGCCGTACGTGGCGAGGCAAAAACCATCGCCGACAAATACCTGCTGCCGCCGAACACCACCGATTTCGCCATCCTGTTCCTGCCGACCGAAGGTCTGTACGCCGAAGTAATGCGCCGGCCTGGCCTGGCCGACGACTTGCAGCGCGTGCACCGGGTCAGCATCGCCGGGCCGTCGACTTTGTCTGCCTTGCTCAACAGCTTGCAGATGGGGTTCAGGACGCTGGCGCTGGAAAAACGCTCGTCGGAAGTATGGCAGGTGCTGGGCGCCGTGAAGACGGAATTCGGCAAGTTCGGTGAAGTGCTGTCGCAAACCCGTTTGACCCTGGAAAAGGCGGCCAGAAATATCGAAAGCGCCGAAGTGCGCAGCCGGCAGATGGCGCGCAAGCTCAAATCGGTGGAGGCCTTGCCCGGCGAAACGGCGGCCCTGCTGCTGGGAGCGGCGGGCGATACGGCCGAGGGCGAGTAGCGCTTATTTTCTGTTGCGTCGCCGCGTGGCATAGCCTATGCACGCCAGGCCTGCCAGCAGCATAGCCCAGGTCTGCGGCTCGGGCACGGCCGGCAGGATATTTGGCTCGCTGACTGGCAAGATCGGCGCGACAGTGTTCGGCAGCACGGGTGAAGTATTGATGTAGCCAGGGCCACCGCTACCCTGTGGCACGCCGCCACCGGATGGCGCAGGTGTATTGCTGACGAAGCGCACCGGTTCGTACGGTACGAACGGCGCATAGGCCACTACCGGTGGCAGCGCATCGCCGATCGACACGCCACCGTGCAAGGCGTCGGGATTGTCCCACATGGGCGGGCCTTCCTCGGGGCCGCCGATGGTAACGACGCCCGAAGACGCCGCGCCACCCGCACCGGCGGGAGCACCCATGCCGCCGGCGCTGGTGCTGCGTGGTGTGCCGCTGCCGGCCGGCGAGATGCGGCTGACATTGCGGCAGATGGTCGGCACCAGGATGCATATACCCTGCACGCAGTAGACCAGGCCGCGCTCTTCCATTTTGTCACTCCAGCCCGCTCGCGTGACATTGCGGCAGACGTGGCCCTGGCCAAAATGCATCTCGCTGATGCGTGCATCGTAATATTGCTTGCCGCGGATGGTATCGCGGCTGATCACGACGATCTCATCGTACTGGCGCGCATGCATGCGCTGTTTCAATTGTTCGCGTACCGCTGGCGCGATATCGGTGTAGTGGTCAACGGCGGCCACCACGTCGCCCATGAAGGGATCGGCGCCGGGGCGGTCCCAGCTGCAGTCTTCCAGATCGCCACGCAGCTTGCCTTTCGCCTGCGCCTCGGCAGGCATGGCAGGCATGGCAGCGAGAAATAACACGCTGAACAACAGCCATGCGCCCAGCCTGCAGAGGTCATTCAGACGCGCAATTGCCAGCGTTGTAAGTTTCTTGTGGGAAATCATGTCAGATAAGCCTTCTTGGTGAGGCTCGATGTTATCACGGAAGAAATCTTAATGACATTCAACAAATATAACTATTGCAATTGTTGTTGTAAATATTTAAACATCTGTGCGCTAACGCACACCCATGCCGATATGTGCATGGGTGTGAGCAAGTAATTGTTTTTATTAGGAAATAATGTTGAGCGCATCGGCCTGCGCTCAGGAGGGAAGGTGCGTGATCAGACTAATCCGTGGAACAACATGATATCGACCAGCTCGCCTGCCGCCACATGGCCTTGCTGTTCATGCAGCACGATCATACAGTTAGCCTGCGTCATCGAGCGCAAGATGCCCGAGCCTTGCGCGCCCGTCACGCGTACCTGCTGGCGGCCGTGCGCGTCGTGCTCGACGATGCCGCGCTGGTACTCGGTGCGTCCACGCTTCTTGCGGATTGCCGCCTGCGCTGGCACGCTGATCAGTGGCAATGCTTCGGCGCTGGCGCCCATCATGCGCAGCAGGGTAGGGCGGGCCAGGAAATAAAAGGTCGCCATCACCGCCACCGGATTGCCGGGCAGCCCCAGCAGCAGGGCCGAGTGGCCATCGGCGTGGATCTCGCCGAAGGCCATCGGTCGGCCCGGGCGCATATTGATTTGCCAGAAGGCCACCTTGCCCAGGCGCGCCAGGATCTCGCGCGTATGGTCGGCCGCGCCGCTCGATACGCCGCCCGAGGTGATAATGACATCGGCCGTGGCGCAGGCGCTGCGCAGGGCCGCTTCCAGCGCATCAGGCTGGTCCCGTACGCTGCCCATGTCGAGCAGCTCGCATCCGAGGCGCTCCAGCATGCCCAGCAGGGTGTAGCGGTTGCTGTCGTAAATGCTGCCGGCTGCCAAAGGCTCGCCCGGCTGGCGCAATTCGTCACCGGTAGAGAATTGCGCCACCCGCAGCCGCCGCCTTACGGTGACGCCGGCTATCCCCAGCGACGCCAGCAGCCCAAGTTCGGCCGGTCCCAGGCGCTTGCCTTGCAGCAGCGCCGGCTGGCCCTGCATCAGGTCTTCGCCCTTGAAACGGCGGTTGTCGCCAGCCTTGATCGCATCGGGGCGCACGGTGATCTGTTGCTCGTTGGCCTGCAGCACCAGTTCCTGCGGCACCACGCTGTCGCAGCCGGCGGGCATTACGGCGCCCGTCATGATGCGCGCGCATTGCCCCGCGTGAATCGCCACCGTGCCCGGCCGCCCGGCCAGGATGGTGTCGACTACCGCCAGGGTCACGGGCGCGTCGCCGGTCAGGTCGGCGCCATGCAGGGCGTAGCCATCCATGGCCGAATTGTCATGCGCGGGCACGCTGATCGGCGAAATGATGTCAAGCGCCAGGATGCGCCCCAGCGCCTTTGCCAGCGGCAAGTTTTCAGTTTCCGTGACGGGCGTGGCGCGCGCTGCCAGCAACGCTTGTGCCATCTCGACCGAGAGGCCATCCGCGTTGAGCCGGACCAGGTCGTCGGGCGCATTGATATTGCAAAACGCGGCAGCGTCCTCGAACAGCACTTCGGCCAGCTTCAAACCGCCATGCCAGGCGCCGACCCGGCGCTCGCCGCTGGCCAGATAGGCATCGAGCTGGGGCAGGGCGGAAGTTTTTACCAGGCAAAACACGGGATGGCGCCGGCGTTGCGGCGCGCCGCCGTTGCTGTCAGGCTCTTCGGTGACTGCGATCGCCAGATCGGCATCCTGCGCCAGCAAGGCAGCGGCTAGCCGGCTGGCCAGGTCCGGCGGCAGCAGCGGCGAGTCGCATGGCACGCTCAGCAGATACGGCGTGTTGGCGCGGCGCAGAGCACTTTGCAAGCCGGCCAGCGGGCCGCAATGGCCAGCCAGGTCGTCGGCCCAGATGGGCAGGCCGAAGCCGGTATAGTGTTCGTGGTGCTGGTTGACATTGAAAGCCAGCGGCCCCACCTGTGGTGCCAGGCGTTGCAGCACGTGCTGCGCGAGCGGCTGGCCGTGCAGCGCCAGCATGCCCTTGTCCTGTAGCCCCATGCGCGTAGCCAGGCCGCCGGCCAGTATCAGGCCGGTAATATCTTGTTTCGCTATCATGCGGATGCTTGCGGTGGTGATTCCAGACGCCATGGTAGCAGCGGCTGCGGCCCTCGGGCGCAAATCAGCCGCCTATATACGACATTTCCACTTTCTTTTTGCCTGGCTCAAGTGCCTGGCCTACAAGGTTGATCTTGCTGGTCTGGCTGGTGCGCAATTGCGAATAGCGGTCGCTGCGGCCGCGCCACAATTGCGCCACGGCGCTGGAGATCTCGTCGTCGCTGCGGCCATCGCGCAGCAGGGCGCGCAGGTCGTGGCCGCCGCTGGCAAACAAACAGGTATAGAGCTTGCCTTCGGTGGACAGGCGGGCCCGGCTGCAGTCCGAGCAGAACGCCTGCGTGACGCTGGAAATGAGGCCAATCTCGCCGCCGCCATCGAGGTAGCGCCAGCGCGAGGCCGTCTCGCCCGTGTAGTTCGGGTCGACCGGTGCCAGGGGCATGTGCTGGTTGATGCGGCGCGCTACCTCGGCCGAGGCAATGACTTCTTTCAGGTCCCAGCCGTTCGAGGCGCCCACATCCATGTATTCGATAAAGCGCAGGATATAAGGGCTATCCTTGAAGTGGCGCGCCATCGGCACGATTTCCTGGTCGTTCATGCCGGCCTTGACCACCATATTGACCTTGATCGGCCCCAGGCCCACCTGGTGCGCCACATCGATGCCATGCAGCACATCGGCGACTGCGAAGTCGACATCGTTCATGCGCCTGAAGGTGGCATCGTCGAGCGAGTCGAGCGACACGGTGACGCGGTTCAGGCCCGCATCCTTCAGCGATTGCGCCTTTTTTGCCAGCAGCGAACCATTGGTGGTCAGGGTCAGGTCCAGCGCCCGCCCCGAGGGCGTGCGCAAGCCGGCCAGCATGGCGACCAGCCGTTCGATGTTCTTGCGCAGCAGTGGCTCGCCACCCGTCAGCCGGATTTTCTCCACGCCATGGGCCACGAACAGGCGTGCGATGCGCGTGATTTCCTCGAACGACAACAAGTCCGAGTGCGGCAGGTAGACGTGGTTCTTGTCGAACACCTCTTTGGGCATGCAATACACGCAACGGAAATTGCAGCGGTCGGTAATCGAAATGCGCAAGTCGTGCAGCGGCCGGCCCAGGCGGTCGGCCACGCTGCCGGTCGGCTGCTCCAGCAGTTGCGGTACGGCCACGGCGCCATTGCGGGCGCTGGCCAGGTAGATGATCTTGTCAAGCATACATGTATTGCAACTGCCTAAAGTGGTTCAAGGCAGATACGATAGCACGAGGCCGAAGATGCCACAGGCGAGCAGCAATTTGATGGTGCCGATTTGATATTTGATCAAGGCCACGCTGGCCACCACGGCGAGGGCAATCGCCAGCCAGTCCCACTGCGGCACCGCTTGCTCCAGCCGGAACACATGCTGGCCGAAGAACAGCGCCAGGCTGGCGATCACGCCCACCACGGCTGCCGAGACGGCGTTCAAAGGGGCGTCGAGGTGCAGGTTGCCGCGCGTCGCTTCCACCAGCGGCGCGCCGGCCAGGATGAAAATAAAAGAAGGCAAAAAGGTGAACCAGGCCGTGACCAGTGCGCCGCACACGCCTGCCAGCAACAAGTGTTCGCCGAACACGGCCTGGCCCCAGGCGCCGACGAAGCCGATAAAGGCGACGATCATGATCAAAGGGCCGGGCGTGGTTTCACCGAGCGCCAGGCCGTCCATCATCTGCGAGCTGGCCAGCCAGTGGTAATGCTCGACGGCGCCCTGGTGCAGATACGGCAGTACGACATAGGCGCCGCCAAAGGTCAGCAGGGCGGCCTTGCTGAAAAATACGGCCATCTGCGCCAGCATGTGTTCGCGTCCTCCCAGCCAGGCCAGCAGCAGCCAGCCCAGCACGGCCAGCAGGATGCCCAATAGCGACGTCATCAACAAACGCGGCCAGCCAAAACGCGCGTGCGGCGGCGTCGGTGTATCGTCGTCGATCAGGGCCGGGCCATAGCTTTGCTTGCCGCCATGACTTTGATTGCTGGGGTGAAATTGGGCCGGCAGCAGGTAGCCGCCAGCCGCGCCCGCCAGGGCGGCGCACAGCACGAGCAGGGGAAACGGCAACTGGAACACGGCCAGCGCAAGCAGCGAGAGAAAGGCGATCAGCTGCAGTCCCGGTGTGCGCAAGGTGCGCCGACCCAGGCGCCAGGCAGCGGCCAGCACCAGCGCGACGACGGCCGGCTTGACGCCGTACAGCACGCCGGCGATCGCGCCGACATGGCCATACGCCATGTAGATCCACGACAGGATGATCAACAATAACAGCGACGGCAGCAAGAACAACAGGCCGGCGATCATGCCGCCGCGCGTGCGGTGCAGCAGCCAGCCGATATAGATGGCCAGCTGGGTTGCTTCCGGCCCCGGCAGCAGCATGCAATAGTTCAGCGCATGCAGGAAGCGCCGCTCGGAAATCCAGCGCCGCTTTTCCACCAGTTCGGCGTGCATCATGGCAATCTGGCCGGCCGGGCCGCCAAAGCTGATGCAGCCCAGCTTGAGCCAGTACCAGAAGGCGCTGCGCAGGCTGACCGGGGCGGGAGTGGTGTCGATGGGGCTGTGCATGGCTGGCAAAGTGAGAGGCATAAAAAAAGGGGAAGCCTGAGCTCCCCCTTTATCGTGTGCGGCTGGGCGGACCCGATCCGCTTATGGACGCTGCGTGTTGACCTGGATCAACGGCTCATCCGACTGCGGCGGCAATGGCTTGCGTTCGCGTGGTTTGCGTACCGGTGCGACAGCCTTGGCGGCCGCTTCCTGCGCCAGGCGCAGTTTTTCCGGGTCGGTGGCGGCCAGCGTCAGGCCAGCCGAACCGAGCACTGCCGTCAGATCCAGCGGGGCCGCGACGGCAGCCGGCGCGGTTGCAACCGGCGCTGGCGCTGGCGCTGCAACAGCAGCAGGTGCGGCAACTTCGGCCACCGGTTCAAACACAGGCGCAGCCACCGGTGCCGGTTCTGCTGCAGGAGCAGGTTCGGCAGCGACTTCAGCCACGGCCGGTGCTTCGACAGGTGCTGGCGCCGGTGCTTCCACCGCTTTTTCGGCAAAGCTGTACTCGGCCGCTGGCGCAGGTTCCGCTGCGGCTGGCACAGCTTGCGCTGCTGCAACAACGGCTTCCACCGGCGCTTCGGGCACGATCACTTCGGCTGGTGCCGGTGCCGGTGCTGGTACTGGAGCTGCAGCGGCTGGCGCCACTTCAGCAACCGGCTCGGCCACTGGCGCTGCTTCCACCACTTCAGCGACCGTCATCACTTCAGCCACTTCCACTACCTCTGCCACCACGGCATCGGCCTGCGGTGCTGGCGTGGCGCTTACTTCCACCAAAGCGGCAGTGGTAACGATGGCCAGTGCAGGCGCAACATCTTCGGCCGGGGCCACGGTAAAGCTGACGGCAGGCGCTTCCTGGCCATCGTTCTCGCCGTTTGCCGATTCGATCAGCTCGCCCGTTTCGCGGTCGCGGCGGTTGCGGTTGCGGCCACCACGACGGCGGCGGCGGCGCGGTTCTTCGCCTTCGCCTTCGACATCGCTTTCCTCGCCTTCAGGGCCGGCATTTGCCGCTGGCTTGTCCAGGCTGGTTGGCGCTGGTACGTCGGTCGCTGGACCGTTGGCTGGCACGATAACATTGACCGGCGTGGCGATCACGCCTATGGTAGCGAGCTCATCGGCCTTGAACTCGGCTTTGAACTCTGGCTTGGCATCGGCTTTCAGTTCGCTCGTGACCGGCTTGTCGGCGCGTGGTTCGCGCGCTTCACGCGGCTGGCGTGGCCCGCGCTCGGCACGATCCGCACGTTCGGCACGTTCAGGACGCTCGCCGCGTTCTGCGCGTTCGCGTGGCGCCGCTGCCGTCAGCTCGCCTGCTTCACGCGGTTCGCGTGGCGGACGTGGCTGGCGTGGTGGGCGCACGGCTTTTTCCAGTGCTTCGGCTTCTTTTGCGGCATCGTCAGCAACTGGACGAGCCTGGCCTGGTTCGCGTTCCTCGCGGCCTGGCTTGCCATTGCGTCCACGGCCACGCGGGCCACGGCTGTTGCGGTCGCCACGGTCCGGCGTTGCAGCCGGTTTTACTGGTGCGACAGGCGCGGGGGCGGTGACCACAGGCGCTTGCGGGCCATTGAAGAAGCTGACGACCTTGGCCCAGAAACCTTGCGGTGCAGGTGGCGTGGCCACTGGCGCCGGCTTGACTTCCACCGGCTTGCGCTCGACCATCGGCGCTGGCTGGTCAGGGGTAATCGTCTTGACAACGGCTTCCTGGCGCGGCTTGGCATCTTCCTTCTGGCGCTTGCTGTAGGCCATGTCGGTTTCGGCGCTTTCGGCCAGGTTGTAGCTGGCCTGGCTGTCTTCCAGGCGTGGATCGTCGTGCTTGATGCGTTCAAGCTTGTAGTGCGGGGTTTCCAGATGCTTGTTCGGGATCAGGATCACGGCGATGCGGTGGCGGTTTTCGATTTTCAGCACTTCGCCGCGCTTTTCGTTCAGCAGGAAAGCGCCCACGTCGACCGGTACCTGGACGTGGATGGTGGCGGAGTTTTCCTTCATCGCCTCTTCCTGGATGATGCGCAGCACCTGCAGGGCGGACGATTCGGTATCACGGATGTGGCCGGTGCCCGAGCAGCGCGGGCAGGTTACGTGCGAGCCTTCGGACAGCGAAGGGCGCAGGCGCTGGCGCGACAGTTCCATCAGGCCGAAGCGCGAAATCTTGCCCATCTGTACACGGGCACGGTCATGGTGCAGCGCGTCTTTCAGGCGCTGTTCCACTTCGCGCTGGTTCTTGGCCACTTCCATGTCGATGAAGTCGATCACGATCAGGCCGCCCAGGTCGCGCAAACGCAGCTGGCGGGCGACTTCTTCGGCCGCTTCGCAGTTGGTGTTGAAGGCGGTCGTTTCAATGTCCGCGCCGCGCGTGGCGCGGGCCGAGTTGACGTCAACCGAGACCAGCGCTTCGGTGTGGTCGATCACGATGGCGCCGCCCGATGGCAGTGGCACGGTGCGCGAGTACGCCGTTTCGATCTGGTGTTCGATCTGGAAGCGCGAAAACAGCGGCACGTCGTCGCTGTAGCGCTTTACACGGTGCACCATGTCGGGCATCACGTGGCTCATGAACTGGTGGGCCTGGTCGTAGATCTCGTCGGTGTCGATCAGGATCTCGCCGATATCGGGCTGGAAGTAGTCGCGGATGGCGCGGATTACCAGAGAGCTTTCCTGGTAGATCAGGAAGGCGCCGTTGGCCGACTTGCCGGCGCCTTCGATGGCGCGCCACAGTTGCATCAGGTAATTCAAGTCCCACTGCAGTTCATCGACGTTGCGGCCGATGCCGGCGGTGCGGGCAATCACGGACATGCCAGCTGGCAAGTCCAGTTTATCCATGGTTTCGCGCAATTCCTGGCGCTCTTCGCCTTCCACGCGGCGCGATACGCCACCGCCACGCGGGTTGTTCGGCATCAGCACCAGGTAGCGGCCGGCCAGCGAAACGAACGAGGTCAGCGCCGCGCCCTTGTTGCCGCGTTCTTCTTTTTCGACCTGGACCATGATTTCCTGGCCTTCGCGCAGCGCTTCCTTGACGGAGGCGTTACGGACGTCGACGCCTTCGCGGAAGTAAGTGCGGGCAACTTCCTTGAACGGCAGGAAGCCGTGGCGATCTTCACCGTAGCTGACGAAGCACGCTTCGAGCGAAGGCTCGATCCGCGTGATCACGCCCTTGTATATGTTCGACTTGCGCTGTTCGCGCCCGGCTGTCTCGATATCGATGTCGATCAGTTTTTGTCCGTCGACAATCGCTACGCGCAGTTCTTCTTGCTGCGTGGCATTAAACAACATGCGTTTCATTTTTATAACTCCGCGACCCGTAGGCCATCTCAAAGCCGCTTACCAGGAAGCGGCGAAAGTACAGGGATATACGCGAGAACGGGAGTGTTGGTGGGGGAATGCCTAATTGTGCGGAGCAACAACGCATATGCGTTACGGCCGCAACAGGCGCGGTGATGTCGATCGACATGCCGAGTGACATGACACCTGTACTCATCTGATGCAGCCCGAAATCGCGGGAGCAGAGAATGCAGGCGGTCAGCAAATTCAGAGCCAAAGCGTAAGCCGGCTCACCTACTGGAATCGCGATGGCGAGGCCTGGCCTCAGCCTATTCATCGACAACCCTCAATAGTGTGGCTTCATACGGGGTTTGGCGAAAACGGCAAGCGTTATCAACTTCATCAACCCGCGAGCCCGACTCGATAAGTCGCGCTAACGGGTACTTATCCTTTTAATCCAGATCACTCTCTTCAGCATCCCCGCGCTTATCCGATTACAACTACGGTGCAACCTTGATGGGCGCGAGGGTGGTGCGTATACGTTTTTTTCCACCGAATTTGCAATTTGGCGAGGCCGGTGGAGACGCCCCTGTGTAAAATGTGCTTTTATTCTTACACCAGCAGCAGCCAGGGCCGCAGCAAAAACAATTATATATTCAAAATGAAGGACTTAGAGAGATTTCTGGGAAGACATAGTAAATGAAGAGTCAAAATGATGTTGTTCCCCCTTCAACACCCCCGGTTCAGCCGCAAGCCCAATTCGTTACCATCGCCGAAGAAGAAGCAGGCCAGCGTATTGATAACTACTTGTTAAGAGTATGCAAGGGCGTGCCTAAAAGCCACATCTACCGCATCTTGCGTTCGGGAGAAGTGCGGGTCAACAAGGGCCGTATCGACCAGTTGTACCGGTTGGCCGAAGGCGACGTGGTACGCATTCCACCGGTGCGCGTGGCCGAAAAAGCACCGACCGGTGCGCCGGCTGCCGAGTTCAAGATCATCTTCGAAGATGCGCAAATGCTGGTGATCGACAAGCCGGCCGGCGTAGCCGTGCATGGCGGCTCGGGCGTGTCGTTCGGCGTGATCGAGCAATTGCGCGCTTCGCGTCCGGATGCCAAGTTCCTGGAACTGGTGCACCGCCTGGACCGCGACACCTCGGGTTTGCTGCTGCTGGCGAAAAAGCGTTCCGCGCTGACCAACCTGCACGAGCAGATGCGCGACGGCGTGACCGACAAGCGCTACCTGGTGCTGGTGGCGGGCGACTGGAAGAACGCGCGCCAGCATATCAAGCTGCCGCTGCACAAATATACGACGGCCGAAGGCGAGCGCCGGGTGGCGGTGCAGGCCGACGGCCTGGCGTCACATACGGTGTTTTCGTTGTTGCATAAATATAACAACTTCGCCTTGCTGGAAGCTGAACTGAAAACCGGCCGTACCCACCAGATCCGCGTTCATCTGTCTTCGTCCGGCTTTGCCATTGCCGGCGACGATAAATACGGTGATTTTGCCCTCAACCGCGCGCTGTTGAAAGCCGACGCCACGCGCGGCGCCCTGAAGCGCATGTTCCTGCACGCACATCAGATTACCTTCGTGCATCCGGAAACCGGCAAGACGATGACCCTGAATGCGCCGTTGGCCGCCGAGTGTGAGCGTTTCTTGGTAAGCTTGGGCAAACCACTCGCCGTTGCCACTCGTTAATGATATCCGGCATATTCGGTACCGTGGGACTACTCACAAGGTAGTCAGCGGTCAACTTTTTACCACTCAAGGAGCCGGCGGCTGGAACGTCGGGAAACATGGCAAGAAAGCAATTTGATCTGATCGTCTTCGATTGGGACGGTACCCTGATGGACAGCACGTCGACCATCGTCCGCTGCATCCAGGCGGCGGCCAAGGACTTGCACTTGCCAGTGCCGACCGATCTGCTGGCCTCGCACGTGATCGGGCTGGGCCTGCAGGAAGCGATGCAGCTCGTGATGCCTGACGTCGAGGCGAAATACCATGCGCGCATGGTTGAACGCTACCGTTATCATTATCTGTCGCGCGACCATGAACTGGTGCTGTTCGACGGGGTACAGGAGATGCTGCTCGACCTGTCGCAAAACGGCTATTTCCTGGCCGTTGCCACCGGCAAGAGCCGTGTCGGCCTGAACCGCGCCTTGAATGCCGTCAAGCTGCTGTCGCTGTTCGACGCCACGCGCTGCGCCGATGAAACCTTTTCCAAGCCCCATCCGGCCATGCTGCAGGAACTGACGCGCGAGCTGGGCCAGGACATGCGCCGCACCGTGATGATCGGCGATACCACCCACGATCTGCTGATGGCCAGCAATGCGGGCGCGGCCGCCATCGCAGTCGAATACGGCGCTCATCCCGTGTCGCAGTTGCGGGAATGTAAATCTGTCTATTCGGCCGCGAATGTCGCACAGCTGCATCAATGGCTGAGCGAGCACGCCTGATGGCTGACGTGCAAGACATCCTGATCTGCGCTGTCGATGCCGTCGCCGAAGGCGGCAAGGGCGTGCGCTTTCCCGTGCTCGCTGGCGGCGAAGCGACCACCGGTTTTGTCGTGCGCTACGACGGCAAGCCGTACGGCTACCTGAACCGCTGCGTCCACGTGCCGATCGAGCTGGACTGGGCCGAAGGCGAGTTTTTCGAATCGAGCGGCCTGTACCTGATGTGTTCGACCCATGGCGCCATTTATGTGCCGGACAGCGGCTTGTGTGCGGGCGGCCCGTGCAAGGGTGGCCGCTTGCGCCCGATCGCTGTCAGTGAGCGCGACGGGCAATTGTATTGGCAGCCTGATGACTATGTGATGCCGCGCGCGGCAATTTGATAAAGTGAATCATGAGCGATAACATCAACGACAAACCGGCGAACATTCCTGCCGGCACCGGCAACAGTCAATGGGAACGCACGGTGCTGGAAAAGCTCGTGTTCGCGACCGTGCAGGAACAGCGCGCGCATCGGCGCTGGAGCATCTTTTTCAAGCTATTCAGTTTGCTGATCGTGCTGTTCGCACTGTGGGTATTTTATGATTACAACAATATGGGCGACACGGAAACCCTGGGCCGGCATACCGCGCTGATCGATATCAGCGGCGAGATCGACTCCGAAGGCGCCGGCTCGGCTGCGGTCGTGATCCCGGCACTGGACAAGGCATTTTCGGACACCGGCTCGGTGGCAGTGGTATTGCACATTAACAGCCCCGGTGGCAGTCCCGTCCAGGCCGGCATGATCGTCGATGAAATGTTGCGCCTGCGCAAAGGCTATCCCGACAAGCCTTTATATGTGGTGGTCGATGAAATGTGCGCTTCGGGCGGCTATTACATCGCCGCTGCCGCCGATCGCATCTATGTCAACAAGGCCAGCGTGGTCGGTTCCATCGGCGTGCTGATGGATGGCTTCGGCTTTACGGGTGCGATGGAAAAAGTCGGCGTCGAACGGCGCTTGCTGACGGCCGGCGAGAACAAGGGTTTCATGGATCCGTTCAGCCCACTGAGCGAGAAGCACAAGGCACATGCGCAGAACATGCTCAATGAAATCCACCAGCAATTCATCGCCGTGGTGCGCGCAGGGCGCGGCAAGCGCCTGAAAGAAACGCCGGAAACGTTTTCCGGCCTGTTCTGGACCGGCGCGCGCGCCGTCGAGATGGGCCTGGCCGACGATTTCGGTACCGTCGACAGCGTGGCGCGCGATATCGTCAAGGCCGAAGACATTGTCGACTACACGCAGCATGAAGGCCTGCCGGAGCGGGTGCTGAAGAAATTTGGCGCCGCCATGGGCGCTGGCGCCATGAAGGCTGCCGTTAAACAAGCCCAGCCGTCGCTGCGCTAAGCGTACCGAAGGCGAATAGTTTTCAATGCCCGGGCATTTGACCTTGAAAATCTTGCTGCGTGGGCTATATTGAAACAGTAGTTCTTCTCAAGGGAGGGTGATATACATCAACTATGTCAGTGCGAACTTGATCTGTATGTCCTGGAACTACGTGCTGCATCGACGATGCGGTCTTGAGTGAATTTATATTCCTCACTAAGGTCCCGATGGGACTTGGGAGCGGCGGCGCAATGCCGCCGTTTCCTTTTGCCTGGCCGTTATCGGCCATCGTGAAGGCGACCATGCCGTTACCTTGCCTGGTTGTGCAATACGGTCAGGCCGTACAGTCAGGACAAGGGGCTGGCCGTGCTGGCACTGGTGCCGGGTCGATTGCGGTCTCATGCGTGGCCCCCTGCGCGGACGCAACAGGGTCATGGTTCAATACTTCGTCTTCGATGGCCCGGGCAAAACCGCCCCCGGCCAGCCAGCACAGGAAATGATCCTGCGCGGCAGCATGCCATCGGACCTGGCTGGCGGCCATGGCAGGACCGGGCCGGCATCCGTGCGTGCAGGCCACGCCGCCACGCCAGCGCGCCACGCTCAATTGCACCTGATGCATGGCGCCCTGTTCGATGGCGATACGGGTGCGCATCTGTTCGATGCTGCCCTGCAGTTCAATGGTGTGTGTATGTGTCATAACGCTGTCCTCCTCAGCTGGCCTACCTTTATTCCTAACGTTCATTAGGCGGATTCCTAATGAGGTTTCAGTCTAGCAATACGACTTTCTTGCTATTTGACATATCTCAAAGGAAATTGGGGCTAGATCAAAAAACAGTCCTTGTAATTTGTCATATCTGTGCGCCAGCCTCGTCTTCACGTCATGGTGCGCATCTGTTAAAGTCACGCCCATGAGTAAATTATCCCTAGACCGCATTCTGCAATCGCAGGGTTTCGGCACCCGCAAGTATTGCCGTTCCCTGGTCGATGACGGCGAGGTCGTCATCGATGGCGTAACCCAGACCAATTACCGCACCATCGTCGAGACCGACGGCCTGGTGCTGCACGTGTTCGAGGAAGAGTGGGTTTACCGCCAGCATCTGTACCTGGCCTTGCACAAGCCGGCCAATTTTGAATGCTCGCGCAAACCCAGCCATCATCCGGGCGTATTGACACTGCTGCCCGAGCAGTTCACCTGGCGCGAAGTGCAGCCGGTCGGCCGGCTCGACCACGATACGACCGGCATGCTCTTGATGTCCGACGATGGTGCGTTTATCCATGCACAATCGTCGCCGAAGCGCCATGTGCCGAAGATCTACCAGGCCACCACGCAAGAGCCCGTGACCGATGAGCTGGTAGCGCTGCTGCTGGCCGGGGTGCAGCTGCACGACGAACCGGCGCCGCTGGCGGCACTGGTCTGCGTCCAGCGTGGCGAGCACCTGCTGGAAATCGTGCTCGAACAGGGCAAATACCACCAGGTCAAGCGCATGCTGGCCGCCGCCGGCAACCATTGCACGGCGCTGCATCGTTCCGCCGTCGGCAGCCTGACGCTCGCATCGCTGGGCATAGCAGAAGGCGAATGGTGCTATCTCACGCCAGAGCAGATCGCCTTGCTGGCCTGAGCAACCTTCCTGCCTTTCAAAGCCGGGTGTTCCCGGCTTTTTGGCGTGTTTTCTCCGTATTTGACAAAGTTTTCCGTACATGAAATTAGCCACACTGAACGACGGCACCCGCGATGGGCAGCTCGCTGTCGTCTCGCGCGACCTGAAAACGGCGCACCTGGCCGATGGCATCGCCTCCACCTTGCAAAAGGCGCTCGACGACTGGACCTTTATCGCGCCCCAGCTGGACCTGCTGTACCAGACCCTCAACAGCGGGCGCGGTCACCGCGCTTTCGACTTCGACCCGGCCAACTGCATGGCGCCCTTGCCGCGCAGCAGCCAGCGGGCGGTGGGTGCTGCTTATTTGCAGCAAATCGAGCGCGCCTGCAAGGCGGCCGGCCAGGATATTCCTGCCGACCTGCGCGATGCGCCCCGGCTGCAGCAGGGCGCCAGCGACGCTTTCCTGGGTGCCCAGGACGAGATCGCGCTCGCGTACGAGCAGTGGGGGATCGATTACGAAGCGGGCATAGCCGTCATTACCGATGACGTGGCAATGGGGGCGACGGCCGACCAGGCACACATGAACATCAAGCTGCTGATGCTGGTCAACGACATCAGCTTGCGCAACCTGGCGCAGGCGGAACAGGCCAGCGGCTACGGTTTTGTGCAGTCCAGGCCGGCCACAGCCTGCTCGCCGGTGGCGGTCACCCCGGATGAACTGGGCGACGCCTGGCGCGGCGGCAAGATACATCTGCCCGTGCGTTGCAGCCTGAACGGCAAATTGAGCGGCCAGCCGCAGGCGGGCGCCGACATGGCCTTCAACTACCCGCAATTGCTGGCGCACCTGTGCCAGACGCGATCGGCCCGCGCCGGCAGCGTGGTGAGCGCCGGCGCCATCGCCAACAAGGAAGTCAAGAAGGGCTTTTGCAGCATCGTTGAGCGGCGTAACCAGGAATTGAATACCGATGGCGTGATCAGCACGCCCTACATGTTGTTTGGCGATACGCTGAAAATCGAGATGCTGGGCGAGGATGGCAAATCAATCTTTGGCGCCATCGAACAGACAGTGAAGCAGGCCGACAGCAAGCGCTCACGATAATCGCGCCGAAATACAGGGCATTTGCCCTCCTGTTCGCCGCATGACAATTCTGGCCGGGCGGCAATAATACTGCTTGTTCAGTCCATCATGCGCCAGTCGTGGCCGCAGGACTTCACCGGAGTTGATTGATGTCGGAAGACAGCGACGCAGAAAAGACCGAATCAGCGTCACCGAAGCGCCTCGAGCAGGCGCGTGAGGAAGGCGACGTTCCGCGATCGCGTGAAGTGGCGACGTTCACGGTGTTGATGGCGTCGGGCTGCTGCTTGTGGTTTGCCGGCGACGCCATCGTACGCCGGCTGACGGCCGTGATGGTGTCCGGCCTGACTCTGGACCGGGAACAGATACTCAATCCGAATCTCATGATTTTGCGCGTCGCCAGCGACGTCACTTCCGTGCTGCTCACTTGCCTGCCGTACGCGGTGGCCATTATGGTGGTGGCGCTGGCGTCGCCGCTGCTGGTCGGCGGCTGGCTGTTCAGCTCGAAAGCGTTCACGCCCAATTTCGGCAAGCTCAATCCGATACGCGGGCTGGGCAATATGGTGTCGAAGAACGCCCTGGTCGAACTGCTCAAAGCGCTGGCCAAGACCCTGGTGGTGGGTTTTGTCGCCTGGCTGGTGATGCAGCATCACAAGGATGCCGTGCTGGGCCTGTCGGTCGAGTCCTTGCGCTCCGGTTCGGGCCACATGATCAGCATGCTGATCAGCGCCTTTATGTTTATCGTTGGCGCACTGGGCCTGATCGCCGCCATTGACGGGCCGTACCAGATGTGGCACTACGCCAACAAGATGAAAATGACCCTGCAGGAAGTCAAGCAGGAAGCCAAGGAGTCGGACGGTAACCCCCAGATCAAACAGAAAATCCGCCAGATGCAGCACGAGATGTCGCGCCGGCGCATGATGGCCGACGTGCCGACCGCCGACGTGGTGGTGACCAATCCTACCCATTATGCGGTGGCGCTGAAATACGGCGAAAATTCGCGCGGCGCGCCGCAGGTGGTGGCCAAGGGCGCCGACGAGGTGGCCGCAAAAATCCGCGAGCTGGCGGGCGAACACAAGGTCGCCATCCTGGAAGCGCCGGCACTGGCGCGCGCGCTGTTCAAGCATACCGAGATCGGCGACGAGATTCCGGAAGCCCTGTACGGCGCCGTGGCCGAAGTGCTGGCCTATGTATTCCAGCTGCGCAGCTACGGCAACGGTCAGGGCCAGCGCCCCGACAAGCCGAAAAAACTCGACGTGCCGCCCGAACTGGACCCGCATCATCCTGCCTCGCAGATCAAACCCGCGCCAGATGCAGACAAGAACAATAAAGGAAGCACACCATGAACGCCCTGAGAATGCCCGCCTGGCTGAGCAGCATGAACAACAATGCCAGCAAGGGCCTGGCTGCGCCTATCATTATCATCATGCTGCTGGCAATGATGGTGCTGCCGTTGCCGGCGTTTATCCTCGATATCTTCTTCAGCTTCAATATTGCACTGTCGATCATCGTGCTGCTGACGGCCTTGTACACAGTCAAGCCGCTCGACTTCATGGCCTTTCCGACCATCCTGCTGGTATCGACCATGCTGCGCCTGTCGCTGAACGTGGCGTCAACCCGCGTGGTGCTGACCGAAGGCCATACGGGCGCGGACGCGGCCGGCAAGGTGATTGAAGCGTTTGGCCATTTCCTGATTGGCGGCAACTACACGGTCGGTATCGTGGTGTTTATCATCTTGACGATCATTAACTTTACCGTCGTCACCAAGGGCGCTGGCCGTATCGCCGAAGTGGGCGCCCGCTTTGCGCTCGACGCCATGCCCGGCAAGCAGATGGCGATCGACGCCGACCTGAACGCGGGCCTGATCGTCGAGGACGAAGCGCGCCGCCGCCGCACGGAAGTGGCGCAGGAAGCGGAATTCTACGGCGCCATGGACGGCGCCAGCAAATACGTGCGCGGTGATGCGGTTGCCGGCATCATGGTCACCGTCATCAATATTGTTGGCGGCCTGCTGGTTGGCCTGATCCAGCACGACATGGGCTTTGCCGATGCACTGAAGAACTACACTTTGCTGGCCATCGGTGACGGCCTGGTGGCGCAGATTCCTTCGCTGATCATCTCCACTGCGGCCGGTATCGTCGTCTCGCGCGTGGCCAGCGACCAGGATATCGGTACCCAGCTGGTGGGCCAGCTGTTTGCCAAGCCACAAGTGCTGTATATCACCGCCGGCATTATCGGCGGCATGGGCCTGATTCCCGGCATGCCGAACCTGGTGTTCCTGCTGCTGGCCGGCGCGCTGGCCGGCTCGGCCTATATGATCACCAAGACGGCGCAGAAGAAGAAAGCCGAAGCGGAAACGCCGGCCGAGGCGCCGCAGGCGACCGTGGCGCCGGAACAGGAAGAGGCCAGCTGGCAGGACATCATGCCGGTCGATACTCTGGGCCTGGAAGTCGGCTACCGCCTGATCCCGCTGGTCGACAAGTCGCAAGGCGGCGAATTGCTCAAGCGTATCAAGGGCATCCGCAAGAAATTCGCCCAGGAAGTCGGCTTCCTGGCGCCTCCCGTGCATATCCGCGACAACCTGGAGCTGAAGCCGTCCGCCTACCGCATCACGCTCAAGGGCGTGGAAGTGGGCGTGGGCGAATCGTTCAATGGCCAGTTCCTGGCGATCAACCCCGGCATGGCCAGCGGCAGCCTGCCTGGCGTAGCGACTACCGACCCGGCCTTCGGCCTGCCTGCCACCTGGATCGATGGGGCCCTGCGCGACCAGGCCCAATCGATGGGCTATACGGTGGTCGACGCGGGCACCGTGGTGGCGACCCACCTGAATCACCTGATCACCTCGCATGCTTCCGAACTGCTGGGCCGCGCCGAAGTGCAATCGCTGCTCGACCACCTGGGCAAGGACGCGCCGCGCCTGGTAGAAGACCTGGTGCCGAAGATGCTGTCGCTGTCGACCCTGCAAAAAGTGCTGCAGAACCTGTTGATGGAAGGCGTGCATATCCGCGACATGCGCACGATTATCGAAACCCTGGCCGAGCATACCGTGCACACGCAGGACCCGAGCGACCTGACCGCCCTGGTGCGCGTGTCGCTGGGCCGCGCCATCGTGCAGCAGCTGTTCCCCGGCGCCGCCGAGTTGTCGGTGATGACGCTGGATAACCGCCTGGAACGCCTGCTGATGCAGGCGATGGGCGCCGGCGGCGATGGTTCCGGCATCGAACCCGGCCTGGCCGACACCATCGCCCATCAGGCAGGTCTGGCCGCGCAACAGCAGGAAGCGATGGGCCTGACGCCGGTGCTGCTGGTGCCGGCGCCGCTGCGCGCGCTGCTGTCGCGTTTCCTGCGCCGCGCCTTGCCGCAATTGAAGGTGCTGTCGCATGCGGAAGTGCCGGAAACCAAGACGATTAGAGTGACCAGTCTGGTTGGCGCACAGTAAACTAGCAATTTCCGCGCGGCAAATTGAAATACGGGCCATTTCCGGTCCTGTTCCTTCTATCATTTCTTTGGCGCATCCCCAATAATGGAGCCTGTCAGAGTGATCCGTGTCCCATCTGGGAGGCATCGCTCACGCAACAGGAGTCGATGATGGTCACACAGTTCAGCCAGCAATACGCCAACCCAGCCATGGGAGTGTGGCCATGAATGTGAAAAAATTTACTGCGCCGACCTCGCGCGATGCGCTGCGCAAGGTGCGTGAAGCGCTCGGTCCGGACGCCGTAATCCTGTCGAATCGCCAGGGCGATGGCATGGTGGAAATCCTTGCGCTGGCAAATGATGACGCCGCCTCGCTGTCGTCGCCGCCAGCCGCCTCCGAAATGGCGCAGCCGCGTCCGCAGTTGCAAACCCAGTTTGCCGTGCCGCAGCGCCCGTCCGCGGCGCCGGCTCGTCCCGCCACGGCGCCTGCCGAAGGCCTGGACATGGCGCGCATGCAGCAGATGATGGCCAGCGCGCTGGCGCATGTAAAAAAGAATGCCTCGGCCGATATCGACGGCATGATGAATGAAATCCGCGCCATGCGCGGCATGATGGAAACCCAGCTGGCAGAAATTTCCTGGGGCGCCACCCAGCATCGCGAGCCGCAAAAAATGGTGGTGCTGCGCGAAATGCTGGCGGCCGGTTTTTCGGCCAGCCTGGCGCGCTACCTGATCGACAAGCTGCCAGCCGGCCTGGACGGCGTTGCCAGCATGCGCTGGATCAAGACCGTGCTGAGCCGCAACCTGAACACCATGGCCAACGAAGACGCGATGCTCGAGCAAGGCGGTGTGTTCGCCCTGGTCGGCCCGACCGGTGTCGGCAAGACCACCAGCACCGCCAAGCTGGCCGCGCGCTGCGTGATGCGCCACGGCCCGGAAAAGCTGGCCCTGATCACCACCGATGCCTATCGTATCGGCGCCCATGAGCAATTGCGCATTTACGGCAAGATCCTCGGCGTGATGGTGCATTCGGTCAAGGACGAGGCCGACCTGCGCATCGCCCTGAAAGAACTCAAGAACAAGCATACGGTGCTGATCGATACGGTCGGCGTCAGCCAGCGCGACCAGATGGTGACGGAACAAGTGGCGATGCTGTCGGGCGCCGGCGCCGATGTCAAACGCCTGCTGTGCCTGAACTCGACCGCGACCCAGGAAACACTCAATGAAGTGGTGCGCGCCTACCAGGGCAGCGGCCTGGCCGGCTGCATCATGACCAAGCTCGATGAAGCGGCCTCGATCGGCAATGTGCTCGACGTGGTAATACGCCAGAAACTCAATCTGTTCTATGTGTCGAACGGCCAGCGCGTGCCGGAAGATCTGTACCTGGCCGACCGCGGCTACCTGATCGACCGCGCCTTCAAGCTCAAGCGTGATTCCGTTGCGACCCAGTTTGCGGACGATGAACTGCCGCTGCTGATGGCCCAGGCCGCCACCCGCAACAATGAAGCACGCGGGGTGCATGGTGGCTAATTTTGATTTCGACCAGGCCGAAGGCTTGCGTCGCATGCTCGCTGGCGTGCAGCCACGCGTGCTGACGTTTTTGTCGGCCACGCCGCAGGACGACAAGGGTGCGATGCTGGTCAACCTCGGCGCTTCGCTGGCACACGCCGGCAATGAGGTGCTGCTGCTCGACGCCAGCACCAGCGGCGACGGCGTCGCTTCACGGCTGGGCCTGGCGCATGGCGCCAGCCTGCTCGACGTGGCGCGCCAGCAATGCGGCCTGAACCAGGTGATCCACCAGGTGCCGCAAGGCTTCGGCGTGGCCAGCCTGGGCGCGCGCGGCCATCTGATGGACGGCCCCGGCTACGCCAGCGAGGACGAAGCACGGCGCCTGGCCAAGACCTTTGAAGTCATGGCGCGCCAGGCCGGCATCGTGCTGGTCGACGGCGACATGAGCATGGCCGGGCAGGGCGGTGCCTGCTTCCCGGTGCCGATGATGTCCAGTGCCGATATCGTGGTGCAAGTCTCTACCAGCGCCACCTCGATCAAGGCCGCCTACTGCCTGATCAAGCGCCTGAACCAGGAACTGGGCCGCCGTCCTTTCGGCATTCTCGTCACCGGCGCTTCCGAATCGGAAGCAAAGGTGGTATACGATAATATGGCACAAGCGGCAAGTCGCTACTTGGCCGTGAAACTGACGTCGATGGGCTCGGTTCCGGCCGATGAATACCTGCATCGCGCGGCGCGGCTGGGCCGCAGTGTGATCGATGCGTTTCCGCTGGCTGGGGCATCGGTGGCGTTTCGCGGACTGGCCGAACGGCTGGCCCGCTCGGCGGCGCCGGTGCTGGGCACCACCTTGTACCAGACGGGGAGTCCACACCATTTCAGCGCCTGATGATTTTGCAGCATTCTCACAAGATAATAATAACTAGCCTATGTACACGGTCAAAGGGAAATCGAACAAGGATCATTTGCTGACGGAGCATATTCCGCTGGTAAAGCGTCTGGCGCACCACATGAAGGCCAAGTTGCCGCCTTCGGTCGAGGTCGACGACCTGATCCAGGCCGGCATGATCGGCCTGCTCGATGCCATCACCCGCTATGAAGAAACGCATGGCGCGCAGTTCGAGACGTATGCCGTACTGCGTATCCGCGGCGCCATGCTCGACGAGTTGCGCAGCAGCGACTGGATGCCGCGCAGCATGCGCCAGAACATGCGCAAGGTCGAAGAGGCGATGAGCACCTTGCAGCAGCGCCTCGGCCATCCGCCGACCGAATCGGAAGTGGCCAAGCTGCTCAAGATTTCGCTGGTCGACTATCAGGAAATGCTGGGCGAGGGCGGAGGCCACCAGCTGGTCTACTATGAAGACTTCCACGATACGGACGGCAATGACAGCTTCCTCGACCGCCATTGCGTCGACGAGGACAGCGACCCGCTGCGCTCGCTGCTCGATACCGGCTTCCGGCAGTCCGTGATCGATGCCATCGACGCGCTGCCGCCACGCGAGAAAATACTGATGAGTCTGTATTACGAAGAAGAGCTCAATCTCAAGGAGATTGGCGCCGTGATGGGCGTGTCCGAATCGCGTGTCTCGCAGCTGCATACCCAGGCCGTCGCGCGCCTGCGCGCAACCTTGAGGGAGCAGGCGTGGACTGGTCCAGCGTAATCGGGCTGGCGCTGGCGCTGGCGGGCCTCTTGGTCGGCCAGGCGCTCGAGGGCGGCAAGATGGCCTCCTTGCTGCAGCCGGCCGCCTTCGCCATTGTCGTGATCGGCACCTTTGGCGCGGTGCTGCTGCAAACGCGGCTGCGTACGTTTGTCCGCGGCCTGCAAATGCTGCGCTGGGTATTTTTCCCGCCAGCCGACCCGCGCGAGCAACTGGGCCGCGACATCGGCCTGTGGAGCCTGACGGCGCGCCGCGACGGCACGCTGGCGCTGGAACGCATAATGGAAAACACGGAAGACCATTTTAACGCCAAGGGCTTGCGCATGATCGTTGACGGCATCGCGCCCGACAAGCTGCGCCAGCTGCTCGACGTGGAAATCACCGCCTATGAACTGGCCGAGCGCCAGGCCGTGAAAGTGTGGGAATCGGCGGCCGGCTATTCGCCGACCATCGGCATCCTGGGCGCCGTGCTGGGCCTGATACACGTGATGGAGAATCTGACCGACCCCGGCAAGCTCGGTGGCGGCATCGCGGTGGCGTTCGTGTCGACCATCTACGGCGTCGGCCTGGCCAACCTGCTGTTCCTGCCGGTGGCCAACAAATTGAAAGCCATCGTCTCGCGCCGCGTGGTGCAGTATGAAATCACGGCCGCCGTGTTCTACGACATCGCCACCGGCGACCATACGCGCATCATTGAAGAGCGCGTGGCCAGCCTGCTGCACGAGCACTGACCATGATGCGGCGCGCGCGCAGGAAATATGACGAAGAGCCGGACAACCAGGACCGCTGGCTGATCTCCTACGCCGACTTCATTACCCTGCTGTTCGCCTTTTTTGTCGTCATGTACGCCATTTCGCAGGTCAATGAGGGCAAGTACCGCGTGTTTTCCGACGCCATCGGCACCGCCTTCAGCCTCGACAAGGGCGCGCCGCCGATCCAGATGGAGGCGCCGCAGGCGATCGCGCTGCCGAACCCGGCCCTGAAACGCCGTACCGAAGCGATACGCCGCGAACGCGAACACATGACGCGCCTGGCGCAGGACCTGACCTCGACCCTGGCGCCACTGGTCAAAGAAGGCAAGGTACGCGTGACCCAGACCAGCCGTGGCGTCAGCGTGGAAATCAATGCCAGCGTGCTGTTCGATCCGGGCGCGGCCGGCCTGACGGCTGAATCGGACCAGGCGCTGCGTGCGGTGGCCGTGCTGCTGCGCGGCGACGCCCATGACGTGCAGGTGGAAGGCCATACCGACGTCCAGCCGATCAGCAATTCCACCTTTGCCTCGAACTGGGAACTGTCATCAGCGCGCGCCAGCGCCGTGGTACGCCTGTTTATCGCCAGCGGCGTAGAGGCGCAGCGTCTGACGGCGGTCGGCCACGCCGATAATATTCCGGTGGCCGACAACGCCACGCCGGAAGGGCGGGCGCGCAACCGCCGCGTCGCCGTGACGATTTTGTCCGGTATCGCCGACACGGTGACGGAAGTGCCGACCGCACCGGCGCCTTTGCCTGTCAACCCGCAATAATCAGGCAGCGGCTGGCCTTGCCGCTTGCTACAATCGCGGCATATACAAGCAAATTCTGGGGTCAGACCCTCAACACCGCCAACGCAAAGGTCATTGCCAACGTTCGAGGGGGTCTGACCCCGGTACTTTTTTAGCCGACCATTACCATGAAAAATAACTCCCAGGGCGGCCTGGTCTATTCCACCGAAACGGGCCGCATGTGCCCGGCATGCCGCCAGCCGCTGGCGCAATGCACATGCAAGGCCGCCGCCAGGACCGCGACGGTCGGCGACGGCGCCGTGCGGGTGTCACGCCAGACCAAGGGCCGTGGCGGCAAGAGCGTCACCGTGGTCAAGGGCTTGCCGCTGGACGCCATCGCGCTGGCCCTGCTGGGCAAGCAGTTGCGCACGCAGTGCGGCTCGGGCGGTACAGTCAAGGATGGCGTGATTGAAGTGCAGGGCGATCATGTGGCAACTCTGATGACGGCATTGACCAAGCTTGGGCACAAGCCCAGGCAGGCTGGTGGCTGACATGGCGTCCGGGCGTCTGCCCGGGCTCGATCTGCTGCGCGCGCTGGCCATCGCCTGGATCATGCTGTATCACCTGGAGAGTTACGGCGTACACTTCCCCGGGGTGCTGGTCGGCTACGGCTGGATGGGCGTCGATCTGTTTTTCGTGCTGAGCGGCTATCTGATTGGTTGGCAAGTGCTGCGCCCGTTTGCGACCGGCACCCGGCCAGCCTGGTGGTCGTGGTGGCGCGACTTCATGCTGCGCCGCGCCTTGCGCATCTTGCCGCCGTATTTGTTCGTGCTGGCGTTGTACATGCTGATGCCGGCATGGGGCGAGGCTGACAGCATGCGGCCGGCCTGGCAATTCCTCAGTTTTACTGTCAATCTGTTGCCGGCCGATATGGATCTGCGGGCGTTTTCGCACGCCTGGTCGCTTTGTGTGGAAGAGCATTATTACCTGCTGTTTCCGCCGCTGGCGTGGTTGCTGGTCCACTGTGGGCCGGGTACATCGTCGCGCCTGACCTGGCTGCTGGCGCTTGGCGTGCTGGCAGGCGGCATGCTGCTGCGCGCTGCGCTGTGGCAGCACTACCTGGCGCCAGTGCAGGGTACGGCTGACTATGTCGAGCGCTTCGTGGGCCTGATCTACTTTCCAACACCAACAAGACTCGATGGCTTGCTCGCTGGCACCATGCTCGCTGTGCTGCGCAGCTTCAGGCCTGCTACGTGGGAACAACTGATGAGGCATGCTGCATGCTTGCTATGGCTGGGCGCGGCGGGCGTGGCTGGCACGATGTGGCTGATGCAGGGTGTGCCCGGTTTTGTCGGCATCGTATTCGGCTATCCCTTGCTGGCGTTGAGCTTTGCGTGCCTGCTGGCTGGCTGCACCAGTAGCCGGACCTGGCCAGGACGCTGGCGCGTGCCGGGCGCGCATAGGCTGGCCACCTTGGCTTTTTGCTTGTACCTGACGCACAAGCAGGTGTTTCACGCTGTCGACAGCATGCTGAGCGACAGCCTCGCTGCCATGCCTTTGCCGGCTTTTTGCGTGTATATAGTCGCGGCGCTGCTGCTTGCCGCTGCCTTGCATATGCTGGTGGAGCGTCCTGGATTGCGCTGGCGCGAACGCCTGTCTGCAAGCAGAACTGTAAACGTGCTGCGTGCTTAGCCGATCACGACGCGCCGGTGGGTAGTATTGGTGGTGGTCTGGCCGCTGGGGCCGTAGAAGTTGCCGCTTTGGGCTGGTGGGCGCATGGCACCGAGTGCGCCCTGGGTGTGCAGCAGGTGTTTGTTGACCAGCAGGCTGTTCAGGCGATTCTGTTCCTTGGCCGCGCGCGTGGTGGCTAGCAGCGCCTGCCAGGCCGGTGCCGCTTCGGTCTCGCCGGCGCCGGCCAGCCAGCCGTCCATGCCGTCTTCGCCGGCAGCAAAGCCGGCGGCGGCCAGCGCCTGGTGGCGTTGTTGCGCCAGCTGGCTCAATTGCCCGATCAGTGCTGTCTTGCGTACCGTAATGTCCGAAATTGCATCGATGTCGGCTGCAACCAGATGCAGCTGTTCCTGTTTCATCAATGCCAGCAGTGTGGTCATGAGCTGTTGCTCGTCGCGCAGGCTGGAAAACGGAGTAACGGATTGCATGGAGGAACCTATCTATTTCGTGAGTGCAGCAGGTCCTTGACCGTGTCGAGGAGACCGTCCGCCACTTTTTCGGAGTTGACCTGGAACTGGCCATCGGCAATCGCGAGCTTGATACGTTCGACTTTCTTGGTGTCGAACACGCTATTGCTGTTGGTCGTTGCGCTGGTCGCCAGTGCCTGTCCTTGCGGCGACAGGCGTACGCTGTCCGATGATGCCGGGGCAGCTTGCGCCTTCTCGGTGTTGCGGGCGCCGGACGTGGCCGCCGGCGTGACCGGCAAGCCGGGAGTGCTTTTGATGTTATCGGTAATTTTCACAACGTGATCCTCGTCTGGTCGAAGTCAAAAAACTCCGGGATATGAGTCTTTATCGGCCACTAATCCTGAAACTTTAGTGTGCCAGATGACAAATATCGCTGTCCAGGCAAGTTTATATTGCGTTAAAACGCCACTTCGACCAGCCCGCCTGCGCGCGCCACGCCACTGATCTGCTGGCCCCCTTGGGTGCGTACCTGCACTACCTGGCCGTCGCCGGCATTGCCGATCGCGCGGCCTTCTGATGCTACCTGGAAACCATTGCCGCTGGACACTACCCGCACCAGTTGCCCCTGCTTCACCACCGGTGGCCGGCGCAAGGTGTCGGTGCGCATCGGCGTGCCCGCTGGCAGCGACATATTGGTGCTGGCGCCCACCACCTGCTCGATATTGGTGGCGATGCCGGCCGGCAATGCCGCCAGGTCGCCCTGCATCGTCACCAGCTGGCTGGCATCGATGATTTGCCCTTGCGCCAGCGGCACGGCGCTGGCGATATAGTCGCCCACCACCGCCACATTGGCTTGCAGGTAAATCGTCCAGTTGGCCGGCGCGGTGCAGCGTACGCCCACCGTGCTCTTGCCCCAGGCGCGGCTGCCCGGCGCCATAAAGGCTTGCGGCGCAGGGCAGGCAGCCAGGTTCAGGCGCGGATCAACCGCGCCGACCGTGACCGTGACTTGCCCCGGCAGGCCATTGCTCTGCACTTGCAGGAATTGCTGTACCGTCTGGCGCAACGCTTCCGGCGACTGGCGGCCGGCTGTCTGTGCTTGCGCCGGCGTCAGTGGCGCCAATGCAACAAGTGCTGACAGCAGCGAGAGGAAGATGTTTTTCATGGTGATAGGCCTCTGGAATACTGCCATGATAGTCTTGCCTACGGTCATTGATGCGTGGATTAAGAGGCGAAAGTATGGTCTGATCCGGCGATGGTATTGCTGCCAAGAATCGTACTATCATCCCTGTCATCATTTGCTGTCATCATACATATCGCCATCCTTCCGCCATCGGCGCCAGTGGCGGACCTTTCCGGAGCCTGACATGATAGGGAAACTCGACGATTACCTGCGCTTCCACGAGTCTGCGCTGAGCTTGCGTTCGACACGCCAGGAATTGCTCGCCTCGAATATCGCCAACGCCGATACGCCAAACTACAAGGCGCGTGACGTCGATTTCGCCAGCGCCCTGAAAGGCGTGCTGGCCCGCAGCGAAGGCGTGGCACCGGCCCTGACCGGTACGGCGGCCAAGCATCTGCCGGGCAATGGCGTGGCCGCCAACACCGCCATCGGCGCCAAAGTCGAGACCATGCCGGATGGCACGCCCTTGTTGTACCGCGCGCCGGCCCAGGGCGCCGTCGACGGCAATACGGTCGACATGGACCTGGAGCGCAATGCCTTTGCCGACAATGCGATTCGTTATGAAGCGAGCATCACCCTGCTCAATTCGCAGATCAAGAGCATGCTGACGGCCATCCAGGGAGGACAATAATCATGTCGCTGTTTAATATTTTCAATGTTTCCGGTTCAGCAATGAGCGCCCAGGCGCAGCGCCTCAATACGGTGGCCAGCAACCTGGCCAATGCCGACAGCGCCACCAGCGCCAGTGGCGAGGCTTACCGCGCCAAGCAGGTGGTGTTTGAAGCCGTGCCGCTGGCCAATGGCGGCACCGCCGTCAAGGTGCAGAAGGTGATCGAGGATCCTTCGCCGATGAAACTGGTATACGACCCGAAGAATCCGCTGGCCGACGACAAGGGCTATGTGACCATGCCCAACGTCAATACTGTCGATGAAATGGTCAATATGCTGTCCGCTTCGCGCTCTTACCAGACGAATGTGGAAACCATGAATGCGGCCAAGTCGCTGCTCCTGAAAACACTCACACTCGGCCAATAAGGCCTGATTGACCATTATGGCAACCATCGATACCAGCACTCCCGCCGTCGCCAACGATTTGATGGCGACGATGAATCCGAAGAAAACCACGGCCGCTGCCGGCAGCGTGGAGGAGGACACCAATAAATTCCTCACCCTGCTGGTCACCCAGCTGCAAAACCAGGATCCGATGAATCCGCTCGACAATGCGCAGCTGACCAGCCAGCTGGCCCAGTTGTCGACGGTCACTGGTGTGAACAAGCTCAACACCACGCTGGAAACCTTGAAAACCAGCTACCAGCAAGCCGAATCGATGCAGGCCGCCAATATCATCGGCCATGGCGTGCTGACGGCCGGCAAGGGCATTACCCTGAGCAAAAGTGCCGCCCTGCTGGGCGTGGATCTGGCGACGCCAGCCGACAGTGTCAAGGTCGTCATTTATGACGGCGCTGGCAAGGAAGTGCATGCTATCGACATGGGCGCCCAGGAAGCGGGCACCGTGCCGCTGGGCTGGAATGGCGAAACCGGTGAAAAGGACGCGGCCGGCAAGCCCATCGTGCTGGCCGACGGCGCCTATACTTTCGAGGTGGTTGCCACGCGCGGCGGCGAAAAACTCAAGGACGCCACCGGCCTGACTTTCGGCTCGGTAGCCAGCGTATCGACCGGCACGGCCGGCGTGAAACTCAATGTGCCGGGCGTGGGCAGCATCAGCATGGCCGACGTGAAGCAGATCTTGTAAGTGCTGCAAAAACCCTTTGCAGCTTGACGACCGCTGCTGCCTGACCATCTAACGAAAAAATTCCTTACCAGGAGCATACAATGTCTTTCCAACAAGGCCTGAGCGGCTTGAACGGCGCCGCCAAATCGCTGGACGTCATCGGCAACAATATCGCCAACTCGGGCACCGTCGGTTTCAAGCAGTCGCAGGCGCAGTTCGCCGACATTTACGCCAGCTCGCTGTATGGCGTGGCAGGTAATCAGGCCGGTATCGGCGTAGCGGTCGCGCAGGTGGCGCAATCATTTACCCAAGGTAACCTGGAAAGCTCGGCCAATCCGCTCGATATCGCTATCAATGGCGGCGGATTTTTCCGCACCAATGCAGCCGGTTCCATCCAGTATTCGCGCAATGGCCAGTTTCAGGTCGACAAGAATGGCTTTATCGTCAATGCCCAGAATGCCCAGCTGACCGGCTATCCGGTCGATGCCAACGGCAAGGTGCTGGCCGGCGCGCCTATCCCGCTGCAGATCGATCCGGGCGACATGAGCCCGCAGGCTACCAGCAAGGTCGACACCCAGGTCAATCTCAATTCCAACTCGGATATGCCGACCACCGTGCCCTTCAGCATGACCGACCCGACCTCGTACAACAAGCAGATTCCCATCGCCGTCTACGACTCGCTGGGCAATGCACACACCATGTCGATGTTTTACGTCAAGACCGGTACCAATACCTGGGACGTGTATTCGGCTTCCGATGACCTTGAAGTGACCAGCGCCAAAGCCGCTTCGGCCCTGCTGTCCGACCCGGCCGCGCTGGCTGCGCGCAACGCCTACCAGGCTGCCGTGACGGCCGTGCCGCAATCGACGGCCAATGTCAGCGCCGCCGCCGTGGCCTATGCCAATGCGGCCGGCGCCGCTGTCAGCAGCGCTGCCGCTGCCGCCGGCGCGAATGCCGCGCAACTGGGCGCGATCAGCGAAACGTACAGCGGCGCCGTAGCCAACGGCATCAATTCGGGCCGCACGCCGGACCAGATCGATGCCGCGATTGCCGCCGCAACAGTAGTGCCAGCAATGAAAACCGGTTCGCTGATCTTCAATAGTGTCGGCAGCCTGGACAAGGGCGCGATGCTGGCACTGAACCCGCCGCAAGTATTGCCAGTGACTGTCAATCTGCCGATCTTCCCGGCCACCGGCGCGAACGCCAACCTGGCGATCAAGGTCGATTTCAGCAATTCGACCCAGCTCGGCCTTGCCACCAGTGAAAAGAAAACCGTGGCCGATGGCTATGCGGCCGGTCAGTTGAGTCGCTTCGTAGTCGGATCCGACGGCATCATCCAGGGCCAGTACAGCAACGGCAAGACGCGCGACCTGGGCCAGATCATCCTGACCTCATTTACCAATCCGAACGGCTTGCAGCCCGTGGGCAACAATGCCTGGACGGAAAGTTCGACCTCGGGCGGCCCGATCATCGGTGAACCGGGCACGGGCACGGCAGGCAATCTGCGCGCATCGTCGGTAGAGGCGTCGAACGTCGACCTCACGGCTGAACTGGTCAACATGATCACTGCCCAGCGCGCCTACCAGGCCAATGCGCAGACCATCAAGACTCAGGATTCCATCCTGCAAACCTTGGTCAACCTCCGGTAAGCGAAGCAGGAGACTATATGGACCGTCTTATCTATACCGCCAGCTCCGGTGCCAAGCACATCATGGAGAAGCAGGCGACCACCGCCAACAACCTGGCGAACGCGACCAGCACGGGCTTCCGGGCCCAGCTCGACTCGTTCCGTGCGGTGCCGGTAGTGGCCGATGGCATGATGCCGACGCGCACCTTTGTCGTCGATTCAACGGTCGGCTCCGACTTTACTCAAGGTCCGATGCAGCACACGGGTCGCTCGCTCGATGTGGCGGTGGAAAACAATGGCTGGATCGCGGTGCAGTCGGCCGACGGTTCGGAAGCCTACACCCGCAATGGCGCCTTGAAACTGAACGAAAACGGCATGCTGCAAACCCAGTCCGGCCTGATGGTGCAGGGCGATACGGGGCCGCTGTCGGTGCCGCCCGGGGTGACGGTGACGATCGCCGGCGACGGCACGGTGGGCACGATTTCAACCGATGTGCCGCCGGGCCCGTCGACCGTGCTGGGCCGCATCAAGCTGGTCAACCCGCCCGAGCAGATGCTGGTGCGTGGCGACGACGGCTTGTTCCGCGTCAAGGACGGCAGCGTGCCGCCGGCTGATCAGGGCGTCAAGCTGACCACCGGTGCGCTGGAGGGCAGCAATGTCAGTCCGGTTGACTCGATGGTGACCATGATCGCGCTGGCGCGCCAGTTCGAAACCCAAATGAGCCTGCTCAAGAATGCCGAGAACAACGCGGCGAAAGCCACCCAGATCCTCGCTTTGAATTGATAAGCCGAGCCGCATAATGGTTACATAGAAATTGTCACAGGGCCTGCGCGCGCTGTTATTGGAGAAAGAATCATGATACGTTCCCTTTGGATTGCCAAGACAGGCCTGGAAGCGCAGCAAACGCAGATGGATGTGATCGCCAATAACCTGGCCAACGTCAGCACCACCGGCTTCAAGAAGTCGCGCGCCGTGTTCGAAGACTTGCTGTATCAAAACGTGCGCCAGCCTGGCGCGCAGTCGTCGCAGCAGACCCAGCTGCCTTCGGGCCTGCAGATCGGTACCGGCGTGCGCACCGTGGCCACCGAACGCATCCACACGCAAGGCAATCCGCAGGCCTCCGGCAATTCGCGCGACGTGATGATCAATGGCGCCGGTTTTTTCCAGGTGCTGCTGCCGGACGGCGCCACCGCCTACACGCGTGACGGTTCGTTCCAGACCGACTCCAACGGCCAGCTGGTGACCTCCGAAGGTTTCGTGATCCAGCCGGCAATTACCGTGCCGGCCAACGCCCTGAGCCTGACCGTGGCGCGTGACGGCACGGTGTCGGTGACCTTGCCCGATACGGTGGCGCCATCGCAGATCGGCTCGCTGCAGCTGACCACCTTCGTCAATCCGGCCGGCCTGGAGTCGAAAGGTGAAAACCTTTACATGGAAACCGGCGCCTCGGGCGTGGCGCAGACCAATACTCCGGGCACCAATGGCGCCGGCCTCTTGATGCAGGGTTATATCGAAACCTCGAACGTCAACGTGGCCGAAGAGATGGTCAACATGATCCAGACCCAGCGCGCCTACGAAATCAACAGCAAGGCGATCACCACGTCCGACCAGATGTTGCAGAAACTTTCACAGCTTTAAATTTTGTCATGCCATCCGCCTGCGGATGGCAGCGGAGGCTTACCATGTCTTGTTCCATCAATTACCCGATCATCGCCATCCTTGCCGCAGCCATCCTGTCCGGCTGCGCGGTTACCCCCACCTCGATCGTGCCTTATCCAACCACCACGCGCGCGCCGATGCCCGAACCGGTGGTGGCCACCAATGGCGCCATTTACCAGCCGTCGACCTACCGTCCGGCCTTCGAAGACCGCCGCGCACGCCATGTGGGCGACACTTTGACCATCGCCATTACCGAACGCACCAACGCCGTCAAGGCGGGTGCCAGCTCGGGCAACAAATCGAATAGCGCCAGTTTCGGCATGCCCGGCCTGCTGCAAGGGCGCTTCGGCGGCTCGGTAGCGGCCGAAGGCAAGCTCAGCAACTCGGCTGGCGACAATCAGTCGGCCAGCAACACCTTTTCCGGTACCATCGGCGTGACGGTGATTGAAGAACTGCCGAACGGTAACCTGATCGTCGCTGGCGAGAAACAGATCGCCATGAACAAGGGCATCGAATTCATCCGTTTCTCGGGCATGGTCAATCCGGATACGATCGGCATCGGCAACGTGGTGCCGTCGACCCAGGTGGCCGACGCGCGCGTGGAATACCGCACCAACAGCCAGATCGACCGTGCCGAGATGGCCTCGATGGCCTCGCGCTTCTTCCTCAGCCTGCTGCCGTTCTGATGATGGCGACCGTCACTTTCCCCCGCCTGCTGGGCGCCTGTGCACTGGCGGCATTGCTGATCGCGCCGCTGGCTCAGGCCGAGCGCCTGAAAGACCTGGCCAGCATTGCCGGCGTACGGCAGAATCAGTTGATGGGCTATGGCCTGGTAGTGGGCCTGGACGGCAGCGGCGACCAGACCACGCAGACCCCGTTTACCATCCAGAGCGTGGCCGCCATGCTGCAGCAGCAGGGCATCAACCTGCCGCAAGGCTCCAGCCTGCAACTGAAAAACGTTGCCGCCGTGATGGTGACGACGTCGTTGCCGGCGTTTGCCCAGCCGGGCCAGATGCTCGATGTCACGGTATCGTCGATGGGTAACGCGAAGAGCTTGCGCGGCGGCACTTTGCTGATGACGCCGCTCAAGGGCGCCGATGGCCAGGTGTATGGCATGGCGCAGGGCAATGTATTGGTCGGCGGCGTGGGCGCGCAGGCGGCCGGCAGTTCGGTCACCGTCAACCATTTGAGCGTGGGCCGCATTTCTGGCGGCGCCACGGTCGAACGCAGCGTCGCCAGCGCAGTGGGCGCCAACGACATTATCCGCCTCGAATTGAACGCCACCGATTTTGCCACCGCCAGCAGGGTGGTCGAGGCCGTCAACAGCCGCTATGGCCCCGGCACGGCCGCCGCGCTTGACGGGCGCGTGATCCAGGTGCGCACGCCTGCCGGCAGCGACCAGCGCGTGGCTTTCCTGGGCCAGCTGGAAAGCATCGAAGTCAACCCGGCCCGCCTGGCCGCCAAGGTCATCATGAACGCGCGTACCGGTTCGGTGGTGATGAACCAGTCGGTGACCCTGGAAACCTGTGCGATCTCGCACGGCAACTTGTCGGTGACGATCAATACCGAGCCGCAGGTCAGCCAGCCGCCGCCCTTGTCGCGCGGTACCACGGTCGTCACGCAGACGGCGCAGATCGATATCAACAAAGAACCGGGCAAGGTGATGCTGGTCAAGGGCGGCGCCGCGCTGTCCGATGTGGTGAAAGCCCTTAACGCAATCGGCGCCTCGCCGCAGGACTTGCTGGCCATCCTGCAAGCGATGAAGGCAGCAGGTTCCTTGCGCGCCGAACTTGAAATCATTTGATTGGGGCATGCCATGATCAGCCAGACCGACCTCAGCAATACCGCCGCCTACGACGTCAAGGGCATGGATGGCTTGCGCCAGTCCGCCAAGGCGAAGGATCCTGCCGCGCTGAAAGAGGCGGCCACGCAGTTCGAAGCCATGTTCATCAACATGATGATGAAAAGCATGCGCGACGCGTCGCCGCAGGACGGCATCATGGATAGCCAGCAAAGCAAGATGTATACCTCGATGCTGGACCAGCAGACCAGCCAGAGCCTGGCCAAGCGCGGTACTGGCCTGGCCGATGTGTTGCTGCGGCAACTGTCATCGACCTTGACCCCGGCTGTCGATGGCGAGGCCGAGGCGACTGCATCGCCGCGCTCGTCGAGCATGTCCGCCGCCCTGGCCGCGTTCCGCCAGCAGCAGGGCGCCGTGACCGAAGGCGCCACCGGGACCGTGGCCGGGACCGGCAAGACTTTGAGCGACAAGGCCAATTCGACCCAGGCGCCGCATGTGCGCGCCTTCCAGGAAAAGCTGGGCGTGCATGCGGAAGAGGCCAGCCGCAGCACCGGTATCCCGGCCAAGTTCATGCTGGGCCAGGCGGCGCTGGAAACAGGCTGGGGCAAGCGCGAAATCATCGGCCGCGACGGCAGCAGCAGCCACAATCTGTTCGGCATCAAGGCCAGCGCCGACTGGAAGGGCAAGGTCACGGAGGCCGTTACCACCGAATACGTCAATGGCAAGGCACAGCGCAAGGTCGAGAAATTCCGTGCCTACGACAGTTATGCGGACAGCTTCAAGGATTATGCACAGTTAATCACTGGCAATAAACGCTACGAAAAAGTGCTGGCCGCCGCCGGCGACGCCAGCGCCTTCGCGCATGGCCTGCAAAAGGCCGGCTATGCCACCGATCCGAATTACGCTGCCAAACTGACAAAAATCATCAAGGGTTCGCTGGTCGGATAGGGTGTGCCGCAGCCTCTCGTCAATACCGGCTTCAAGTTTTCGCCACGGCTGCCGTAAACAATCAGGACAGGAACCTAAAAAGACACCATGACCTCGAATCTACTCAGTATCGGTAAAAGTGGCTTGCTCGCAGCGCAAGTGGGCCTGTCGACGACCGGCCATAACATCACCAACGTGAACGTGGCCGGCTATAATCGCCAGACCGTCGAGCAACAGACGTCGAATGCCAACTTCGAAGGCTACGGCTATGTCGGCACCGGCACGGAAGTGTCGCAGATCAAGCGCCAGTACGACAGTTTCATGTCGACCCAGGTGAATGCCGCACAAAGCAACACCAGTTCGCTGAATGCCTATTACACCCAGATCAGCCAGATCGACAACCTGCTGGCCGATTCCACGGCCGGCCTGTCGCCGTCGCTGCAGGATTTTTTCAAGGGCGTGCAGGACTTCAGCTCGAATCCGTCGTCGGTATCGTCGCGCCAGGCCTTGCTGTCGAGCGCCGGTTCGCTGACGGGCCGCTTCCAGAGCCTGAGCGCGCGCCTGTCCGAGATCGGTTCTGGCGTCGATTCGCAAATCACCTCGAACGTGGCGGTGATCAATACCTACGCCAAGCAAATCGCCGAACTGAACACCTCGATTTCGCAGCTGACGGTCGACCCGCAGACCCAGCCGAACGACTTGCTGGACCAGCGCGACCAGCTGGTCAATGAACTCAACAAATATGTCAAGACCACAGCGCAGCCGGGTTCGAACAACACGATTACGCTGTCGATCGGCTCGGGCCAGCCGCTGGTGGTGGCCAACCGCAGTTTCGAGCTGGCCGCCACGCCGTCGCTGACCGACCCGAACCGGGTCGAAGTGGGCTATGTCACGGGCAAGAACGTGACCATCCTGCCGGAAAACGCGCTGACGGGCGGCTCGCTGGGCGGTCTGCTGGAGTTTCGCAGTGGGACCCTGGACCGCGTGCAAAATTCGCTGGGCAAGGTCGCCGCCGCGATGGCCACGACCTTCAACGAACAGCACAAGCTGGGCCAGGACCTGAACGGCGACATGGGTGGCGATTTCTTCAAGATCCCGGACCCGCAGATCGGCGCCAGCCGCCTCAATAGCGCATCCAGCACCACCGTGCTGTCGGCCAAGATCACCGACCCGAGCGCGCTGACGGCCAGCGACTACAGCCTGAAATACGATGGCAGCAACTATGTGGTGACGCGCCAGACCGACGGCGCGCGCACCGTGATCAATCCGTATCCGCAAACCACGCCGCAAACCATCGACGGCGTCGATTTTTCGATTTCGGGCACGGCTGCCGAAGGCGACAACTATGTCATCAAGCCGACCGCCAATGTGGCTGCCGGCCTCGGCGTTCTGATTACCGACCGCAACAAGCTGGCGGCGGCCGCACCGATCACCACCGGTGCGCCGGTCTCCAACACCGGCAGCGGAAAATTGTCGGCGGGCACCGTCGACAAGACTTACCTGGAAGCGGGCAATACCCTGACTTCCCCGGTCACCCTGAGCTACGACAAGGCCAGCAATGCGCTGAGCGGGTTTCCTGCGGACAAGGCCGTCACCGTCAAGGGAATAGACGGCAACAGCACCACCTATGCCGCTGGCACTGCCAGCATTCCCTACAAGGAAGGCGACAATTACAGCTTTGGCGGCATCAACGTGGCCATGACTGGCGTGCCGGCCAATGGTGACAAGTACACCATTGCGCCAAACACGGGCGGGGTGGGCGACAACCGCAATGCGGCGGCGCTGGCGGCCTTGCAGACCACCAATATCCTCGACGGCGGCAAGGCCACATTCCAGGGTTCGTATGCGGAAACCGTCAGTTTTGTCGGCAACAAGACGCGCGAAGTGCAGGTCAGCGGGCTGGCCAGTCAGGCCCTGCTGGAACAGACCACCAACCAGCAGCAGGCCGTGTCGGGCGTCAATCTCGATGAAGAAGCGGCCAATTTGCTGCGCTACCAGCAGGCCTACCAGGCGTGCGGCAAGGTCATGCAGATTGCCAGTACCCTGTTCGACGTGGTCATCGGCCTCGGACGCTAATCATTATTTAGCAGCGGCATTGCCGCCGCCATCAGGAAGGGCAGCATCATGCGCATCAGCACACGAATGATTTACGAGCAGGGCAGCACCCAGCTGAACACTTTGCAAAGCGCCTTGAACCGCACGCAGATGCAGCTGTCGACCAACCGCAAGAACCTGACGCCGGCCGACGATCCGATCGCTTCGGCGCGCGCGCTGGAAGTGACGCAGTCGCAGGCGCTCAATACCCAGTTTGTAACCAACCGCTCGAACGCCACCAATTTCCTGTCGCAGGAAGAGCTGGCGCTGAAAAGCACCACCAACCTGATCGCCGACGTGCAGGAGCTGGTGGTCAAGGCCGGCAATCCGGGCTTGCGTGACGAAGAGCGCTCCACCATCGCCAAGGAGCTCGAAGGGCGCATGACCGACTTGCTGGGCATCGCCAACACCTCCGACGGCGCCGGCGGCTATTTGTTCGGCGGCTATAAATCGAGCACTCAGCCGTTCAGCCAGACACCGACCGGCGCCGCCTATGCGGGCGACCAGGGCCAGCGCGAGCTGCAGGTGGGTTCGTCGCGTTTCCTGGCAACCAGCGATTCGGGCGCGATGGTGTTTGAAAACAATATGACCGGCAACGGCAAATTTACCGTCACCCCCGACAGCGGCAATTTTACGCGCGGCAGCGGCGCCATCATTACCGGCAGCACCGTCACCGATGCCAGCAAGCTGACCGGCAACAAATACGAAATCAGTTTCAGCGTTACCGGCACCGGCGACTCGGCCGTGACCAGTTACACCATCAATGACCTGACACTGGGCCAGCCAGTGCCCAATCCTGCCGTGCCGGTGACCTACAAGTCGGGCGACGCGATCAATTTCGACGGCCAGCAAGTAGTGATCAGCGGCAAGCCTTCCGATCAGGACAAATTCGGTGTGGCACCGAGCAGCAAGGAATCGCTGTTTACCACCATGACCAGGCTGATCGGCGATCTGCGCTCGACAGGCGAGGGCGGCGCCGGCCAGGCCCGCCTGGCCAACAACCTGAGCGCAGCCAGCAGCGTCCTCAGCACGGCCTACGACAATGTGCTGTCGGTCACCGCCGAAGTGGGCGCACGCATGAAGGAACTCGATTACCTGGCCAGTTCCGGCGACGACCTGGACTTGCAATACTCGGCTACCTTGTCCGACCTGCAAGACCTGGATATGGTCAAGACCGTGTCGCTGTTCACCCAGCAGCAAATTACCCTGCAGGCGGCGCAAAAAACGTTTACGCAAGTGTCGGGCTTATCGCTGTTTAACTACATCAACTAGTTTCAGTGACCGATAAGCCGGCGAGCCGGGGCTGGAAGAATCTTCCGCCCCGGCTTTTTTACGCACAAAGGATATGTGCAGTCTAACTGTGCAGTTAGACTGCTGATATGTTATAATTGAGGTCGTTCAACATAAGCGCCCTCATCAATGCACGCCACCGAACATCACGAACAAGTCCTGCTGCTGGCCGGCGAATTGCGCATCGAGGTGTGCAAGCTGCGCCGCCGCCTGCGTGAAGAAGCGCATATTGCCGACGTCACGCCCTCGCAGGCATCGGTGCTGAGCCGCCTGGAGCGCGATGGCCCGGCCACCGTCAGCAGCCTGGCGCGCGCCGAAGGCATGCGCCCGCAGTCGATGGCCGCCATCGTGCAGGCCCTGGTTGACGCGCAGCTGGTGACGGGCGCGCCCGACCCGCTCGACAAGCGGCAGACCATCTTGAGCCTGACCGACCATTGCCGCGCCCTCGTGAAAGCGAGCCGCGCGGCGCGTGAAGACTGGCTGGCGCGTACCATCGAGAGCCGGTTGACCGCGGCCGAAACGGCACAACTGCAGCAGGCCATGGCGCTGCTGAAACGCTTGGCGGATTGATCCGTCACCACTGTTGCATTACCCAGGCAAGGAGGCCCCCTCACCAGATGCTCAATACTTTCCGCTCGCTCAAGAATCCCAATTACCGTATCTGGGCCGGTGGCGCCCTGGTCTCGAATGTCGGCACCTGGATGCAACGCACCGCGCAAGACTGGCTGGTACTGAGCGAGCTGACCCGGCACAACGCCAGCGCAGTCGGCATCGTCATGGCGCTGCAATTCGGCCCGCAATTGCTGCTGCTGCCGCTGACCGGCATGGCAGCCGACCTGCTGGACCGGCGCAAATTGCTGCTGTGCACGCAGGCGGCGATGGGGCTGCTGGCGCTGGGCCTGGGATTGCTGTGCATCAGCGGACGGGTGGAACTGTGGCATGTGTATGTGTTTGCGCTGTTGCTGGGCTGTGTGACGGCGTTCGATTCGCCCGTGCGCCAGACCTTTGTCTCGGAGCTCGTCAGCGAGGACGACCTGACGAACGCCGTGGCCCTCAATTCCACCTCGTTCAACGCGGCGCGCATGCTGGGGCCGGCCGTGGCCGGCCTGTTGATCAGCAGCGTCGGCACCGGCTGGGTATTCATTATCAATGCCTTCTCGTTTGCCGGCGTGATCGGTTCGCTGTTGCTGTTGCGCACTGCCCTGTTGCGCCGCGCGCCGCGCATCAAGGCCAGCCGTGCCGGCTTTGCCGAAGGCTTCCGCTATGTCAGCGGGCGGCCCGACCTGGTGTCGGTGCTGCTGATGCTGTTTTTGATCGGCACCTTCGGTTTGAATTTCCCGATCTTTTTATCCACCATGTCGGTCACGGCCTTCCATGCGGGCGCCAGCCAGTATGGCGTGCTCAGTTCCATCATGGCTTGCGGATCGGTGGCCGGTGCCCTGATGGCGGCCGGACGCGACAAGCCGCGCCTGGCGCTGCTGCTGGGCGCCGCCGCCCTGTTCGGCTTGGGCTGCGCGCTGGCCGCCGTGATGCCCAATTACTGGCTGTTCGGGATCATGCTGGTGATCATCGGCATCGCCGCGCAAACCTTTACCACCACCGTCAACAGTGCGGTGCAGCTGTCGACGGCGCCAGCCATGCGCGGGCGCGTGATGGCCATCGTGATGGCGATTGCGGCCGGCGGCACGCCGCTGGGCGCACCCATCGTCGGCTGGGTCGCCGATGTGTTCGGTCCCCGCTGGGCGCTGGGCATCGGCGCCTTGTCGGGCTTTGCGGCGGCCGCCGTCGGCGTGCGCTACCTGGTGAAATACCACAGCCTGAAACTGCATTTCGACAGCCGGCGCTGGCGCTTTGCACTCAGCGGCGGTCAGCATTAAGGTGCGCTCTGGAGTGGCGACGCCGGGCGCAGCGGATTGGCTGGCGGCGGAGGTGGTGGCCGTTCGCGCTCGGCAAAGCCGCGCGGCAGCAAACGCGCCGTTTCTATGCCGCGCAAAAACATGTTCTGGAACGGTACCGCAAGGTAGGGCAGCACCATCGCCAGCACCAGCAGGCCCACGCCCAGGGTGACGGGAAAGCCGATGCCGAAAATGTTCAGTTGTGGCGCGGCGCGCGTCAGAATGCCCAGCGCGACGTTGGTCAGCAGCAAGGCGGCGACGATGGGCAACGAAATCTGCACGCCCGAGCGGAAGATCTCGCCGCCCCAGGCCGCCAGTTGCTGGAAGCCGCCGCCGTTGATCGGGCTGGCGGAAATCGGCAGGCTGACAAAGCTTTCCGCCAGCGCCGCCAGCAGCACCAGGTGGCCGTTCACCGTCAGGAACATCAAGGTGGCCAGCATGGTGAGAAACTGGCTGATGGCCGAGGAGCGGCCCTTGGTTTGCGGATCGAAGAACGAGGCAAAACCCAGGCCCATGGTCAGGCTGCTGATCTCGCCGGCCATCTCGACGGCGGCAAACACGATGCGGATCGAAAATCCCATCGCCAGGCCGATCAGCATTTCCTGCGTCAGTATCAACAGGCCGGCCATCGACATCGGATCCGTGGCGGGCAGGGCCGGCACGGTGGGGGCAATGATCATGGCCAGCAGCACGCCCAGGCTGACCTTGGTGCTGATGGGTACGGCCGCATTGCCGAACAGCGGCGCGGCCGCCACCAGGCCGAGAATGCGGCTAAGCGGCCACAGCAGTGCTGCGATCCAGGTATTGAGTTCGATGCTGGTCAGGGTCAGCACGGCGGTTGCCCTTGCAGCATCTCAACCGACCAAATTTGGAATGCCGGTAAACACCTGGCGCATATAGTCGAGCATGACGGACAATATCCACGGCCCGGCCACCACGATGGCGACAAAGATGCCGACCAGTTTCGGGATAAAGGACAGGGTCGCTTCGTTGATCTGGGTGGCGGCCTGGAAAATGCTGACGATCAGGCCGATGATCAGCGCGACCAGCAGCATCGGTGCGGCCACCAGCAGGGTGATTTCCATGGCCTGGCGGCCCATCGTCATGACGCTTTCGGGTGTCATTGCGGCCCCTAGTAGAAACTTTGTGACAGCGAGCCGAGCAGCAACTGCCAGCCATCGACCAGCACGAACAACATCAGCTTGAACGGCAGCGAGATGGTGGCCGGTGACATCATCATCATGCCCATTGACATCAGCACGCTGGCCACCACCATGTCGATGATCAGGAAGGGGATGAAAATCGCAAAGCCGATCTGGAACGCTGTTTTGAGTTCACTGGTGACAAAGGCCGGCACCAGGATGCGCAGCGGCACGTCTTCCGGTCCCTGCAGGGCGGGCGAGCGCGACATCTTGGCGAACAGGGCCAGGTCGGCCTGGCGCGTCTGCTTGAGCATGAAGGTTTTCAGGGGATCGACGCCCTTGTCGAGCGCCTGTTGCATGGTGATCTTGTTTTCCTGGTAGGGCAAATATGCGTCGGTATAAATCTTGTCGAACACGGGGCCCATCACGAACAGGGTCAGGAACAGCGCCAGGCCCACCATCACCTGGTTCGGCGGCGCCGACTGTGTGCCGATCGCCTGGCGCAGCAGGGACAGCACGATGATAATGCGGGTAAAGCAGGTCATCATCAGCAAGGCCGCCGGCAGGAACGTCAGCGACGTCATCAGGATCAGCGTCTGCAGCGGCAGCGAATAGCTTTGTCCGCCACCGGGCGCCGGCGCACTGTTGAAGGCGGGAATGCCGGGCTGGGCCAGCGCCCACAGCGGCAGGGCCAGTGCGACGCCGGCCAGCAGCCATGTCAAGATCGTTTTCGGATTGTTCAACGCCATCGCCTGCTTATTTCCCATTGCGTTTTTCGATGGTCTGTTTCAGCCACTCGGAAAAATTGGCGGCGGCCGGGCCATTCTGCGCGCTGGACAAGGTCGGCAGCTCGCCTTCCTGGCGTGGCAGGGTGGCCAGTGCATTGATGCGGCCCGGCGAGGCGCCCACCACGATCCACTGGTCAGCGACTTCGATCAGCACGATGCGTTCACGCCCGCCCAGGTTGAGCGAGCTGACCACGCGCATTTTGCTGTTGCCGCCCAGCGCTTTCGGGCCATAGCGTTTCATGGCCCAGGCCAGCGCGATCAGCAGGGCCAGCACGAACATCAGGGCGAAAATGGTTTGCAGCAGGCTGCCGCTCGATGTTGTGGGGGCCATCGTCATCGGCGCGCCGGGCGGCATGGCGGGCAGGGGTGCGGTGGCGGCCGGAGCAGCCGCATTTGCAGCCGGCGCAGCAGCAGTGTCAACCGCAGGTGCGGCTGGCGCGCTGGCCGTGGTGGCAGTGGCAGCCGGCACATCGGCCGCCTGCGCAATGCAGCATGCCGCCGCCAGCGGCAGCAGCATGGTGGAAATAAACAGGCCAGGCTTCATTTATTGAGTTTTCGGATACGTTCGGACGGCGTGATGATATCGGTCAGGCGGATGCCGAACTTGTCGTTCACCACCACCACTTCGCCTTGTGCGATCAGGCAGCCGTTGACCAGCACGTCCATCGGTTCGCCGGCCAGGCCGTCCAGTTCCACCACCGAACCTTGCGCCAGTTGCAGCAGGTTCTTGATGGCGATCTTGGTGCGGCCCAGTTCGACCGTCAGTTGCACCGGGATATCGAGGATGAAATCGATATCGTTATGGGTTTCCGACTTCGACGCCTGTTTCGAAAAATCCTTGAATACGGCGGCGCTGGCCGCGCTGGCGGTATTGGCGGCGGCGTTTTGCAGCGCTTCGGCTTCGGCCTTGGCCTGCTCGGCGATCGCCGCGCCCCAGTCGTCTTCCGCGCTTTGGTCGTCCAGATTGTCAGACATGTCACTCTCCTGTGGTTCGGGCAGGGGCCATGGTCGGCCCGCAGTATCTTAATGATTGTTGATGTTATCGGAATTGGCGAGCAGTTTCTCGACCTTCAAGGCATATTGTCCGTTCAGCACGCCATAAGTGCAATCCATCACCGGCACGCCGTCGACGGTAGCGGCGATCAGTTCAGGAATATTCAGCGGAATGATGTCGCCCACCTTCATGTTCAGGATTTCATCGAACGATACGCGCGCCGTGCCTAACGAGGCCACCAGTTCCACTTCGGCGATCTGGATCTGCTGCGTCATCAGGCGGATCCAGCGCTTGTCCACTTCCAGCGCCTCGCCCTGCAGGCTCGAGGTCAGCGAATCGCGGATCGGCTCGATCATCGAATACGGCATGCAGAAGTGAATCTGGCCCGACACGGAACCGAGCTCTACCGTGAAGGTCGACGCCACCACCACCTCGTTCGGTGTGGCGATATTGGCAAACTGGGTGTTCATTTCCGAGCGGATATATTCAAACTCGACCGGGAACACCGGTTCCCACGATTTCGTGTACGCCTCGAAGACGATATCGAGGATGCGCAAAATGATGCGCTGCTCGGTCTGGGTAAAGTCACGGCCTTCGACGCGCGTATGGAAACGCCCGTCGCCGCCGAACAGATTATCGACCAGCAAAAACACCAGGCCCGGATCGAACACCATCAGGGCCGTACCGCGCAGCGGCTTCATGTGCACCAGGTTCAGATTGGTTGGCACCACCAGGTTGCGGATGAATTCGCTGTACTTCGACACCCGCACCGAGCCGACCGACACTTCGGCGCTGCGGCGCAGGAAGTTGAACAGGCCCACGCGCAGCAAGCGTGCGAAGCGCTCGTTGATAATCTCCAGCGTCGGCATGCGGCCGCGCACGATGCGTTCCTGGGTCGCCAGGTTGTAGGTACGAACGCCCGTGACGTCTTCCGGCGTCTGCGCGTCGTCCTGGTCTCCGTTGACGCCCTTCAGAAGGGCATCGACTTCTTCCTGGGAAAGGAAATTATCGGCCATGGCTGCTTATTGAATGATAAATGCGGTAAATAATACGTCCGTCACATCTTGTTCCGGCCCTTTTTCGCTGAATGGCTGGTTCACTTGAGCAACGATTTCCGCCGCCAGTTGCTGCTTGCCTTCCACCGTATTGAGCTCGGACGCCTTTTTGCCGGACAACAGCAGCAACAAACGGCTGCGCACTTTCGGCATGTTCAGCTTGATGGTTTCCATTTCTTCGGCGTTCGCCACCTGCAGGGTGAATGCGATCTGCAGGTATTGCTCGCCGTTTTCCGGCTGCAGGTTGACGGTAAACGAGTCGATGGGCACGAATACGGGCGGGCCGGCTTTCTCTGCTGAATGTTTCTTTTTCTTCGATGGCGACGATTCTTCCTGGTCGCCCTTGCCATGCAAGAAATACCAGGCCGCGCCGCCGCCCACGCCGCCGGCCACCAGGACCGAGGCCAGGATGATGATCATCAGCTTCTTTTTGGAAGCCCCTGCAGGTGCCAGCGCCGCATCGGCTTTCGGATCTGCTTTCATTTTTGGATTTGCTTTCAATGGTACTCGACTGCATGGAAATGGAACACGACGCCATTATGTCATTATCGGCAAGGGATGCGCAGAACCAACTGTTGAAAAGAGCCTTGATGCGCTCAACCTGCTTGCTGGCGCCAACTTTCAGGCAAAGGTATCGACTTCGCCCAGTGTCGGCCTGCTGCGGCTGCTGTTCTGGGTAATGGCGATCTCGCCGCCCGTGGCCGTGCCGCTGCCGCCACGTCCATTGCCGGAACCGTCGCGCTGGCTGCTCTGTTGCTGGGCTGAGCCGTCCGACACGGTGGCGTTGCCAAACGTAATGCCTGCTTCGGCCATCATGTCGCGCAGCCGCGGCAGGGCCGCTTCCAGCGCCTGCCGTACTTCCGGCTGGGCCGACATGAAGGCGGCGTCGGCCTGGTCATTGGTCACTGTCAGTACCACTTGCAGCGGACCGAGATCGGGCGGGTTCAGGGTCAGGGTGGCGCTCTGGTCGCCACCGGCCGCCATCCACACCACTTTTTGCCCCAGTTGCTGGTCCCAGGCCGGCGTACCGACGCGGCCCATCAATTTGTCGGCCGGCACGGCAGCCGCTGCTGCGGCCTGCTGCAGGGCACCTGGCGCCAGGGGTGCGGCCAGGCGGGTCAGGTCGGGTGCCGCGTCCTTGGGCAGCGGTTCGGCCAGCGCGGCGCCGGCTTTGGCGGTGGCCGCCAGTTGCGCGTCGAGCGCCAGTTTGCCTGCGTCAGGCTTGCCGGCCTGCACGCTGGCAGCGGCCTGCGCCTTGCCCAGGCTGGCGGCAAAACCGCCGCCCTTGCCATCGTCGAGCACGCTGTCTGCCACGGTTTCGGTCGCTGCCTTCTGTCCGGCCAACAACTGCGCCGCACTGATGCTCTTGCCATCGGTCTTGCCGTCGATTTTGCCGTCAAGCTTCGCCAGCGCGCGCGCGCCCGCGTCGCCGCCGGCCGGCTGTTGCATCGCCAGCTTGATGCTGCCCACCAGGGCCAGCATGTCGGTGATCGGGTCGGCTGGTGGCTTCGCTTCCGTTGTGACAGTTTCTTCCGCCTCGCTGCTCTCGCTGTCTTTCTCGGCCGGGGCCGCTTCCTTGCTTGTGCTGGCATGGGCCTGCTCGGCGCCCGCTTGCTCAGTCGCCTTGCTGGTCGCTGGCGCAGGGGGCGGCGCAGCTTTGGCCGGCGCCTGTGCCGGCGTTTGCACCTGGGCGCGGCCATGGGCCTGGCGCTGTTCCAGCTGGCGGTTCAGGGTGCGCTGGAAGTCGCCGTCGGGCGCGCTGCCGGACTGCAGTTCGCGCTTGGCTGGCGCCGGCTTGGCATTCGGGGAGGAAATCTGGGAAATCGGGGTCTGCATGATGGGCCCTGTGGCGCTGCTGCCAGCGTAAATCAGCGTAAATTAACGTTTGTAATAAGCTTGCCGTGCCGCGTGTTCGTCCATGGCTTTCTGGTCGCGCTTGTTTTCCAGCTTCAAGGCCTGTTCCTGCGCCCGGTTATTGAGCGTGGTGTACGACATGCGTTTTCGCTCCGCCGTTTGCCAGCTGGTCTTTTCATGTTCGCTGCGCGCCTGCGCGTGATTGACTACCTGCTGCTGGCCCGTGATGGCGCTTTCCAGCTTGAGCATGAAATCCTGGAAGTTGCGGTAAGCCATGGGCGTGATGCCGCTGGCCATGCTCGCCTCAAAGCGTTGCGCGTAGTCATCTCGGTAGCCAGTCAGCATCTGCAGCTTTTGCTGGCAATCGTCGAGCGTCTTCAAGGCCGCGCCCAGGCGCTTGGCGCAGTCGTCGGTCTCGCGCTGGGCCAGGTCGATCAGGGTTGCTAGTTGGGAAGGAGATGCCATGATTCAATTATATGTCCGGCAGATACGCTTCAATCACTCGAACAGAGCGGCAAGTTGCCCCAAGCTCTCGTCCATGCTGACACGTTCGGTAATTTGCTGTTGCAAAAACGCTTCAATCTGTTCATGCAGGGCAATCGCCTGGTCCAGCACGGGGTCGGTGCCGGCGGCGTAGGCGCCGACGCTGATCAGGTCGCGGCTGCGCTCGTAGCGCGAATACAGTTGCTTGAGCTTGCGTGCCTTTTGCTGGTGGTCATGGGTGGTGATCGAATGGGCAGCGCGCGAAATCGACTGTTCGATGTCGATCGCCGGGTAGTGGCCCGCTTCGGCCAGGCGGCGGTTCAGCACGATGTGGCCGTCGAGAATCGCGCGCGCCGAGTCGGCGATCGGATCCTGCTGGTCATCGCCCTCGGTCAGCACGGTGTAAAACGCGGTGATCGAGCCGCCGCCTTCCTCGCCATTGCCGGCCCGTTCCACCAGCACCGGCAGTTTGGCAAACACGGACGGCGGATAGCCTTTGGTGGCGGGCGGCTCGCCGATCGCCAGCGCTATCTCGCGTTGCGCCATCGCGTAGCGGGTCAGCGAATCCATAATCAGCAGCACGTTTTGCCCCTGGTCGCGGAAGTGTTCGGCAATCGCCGTCGCGTAGGCCGCGCCCTGCAGGCGCATCAGCGGCGGCGTGTCGGCCGGCGCCGCCACCACCACCGAGCGCGCCAGGCCTTCTGGCCCCAGGATCTGTTCGATGAATTCCTTGACCTCGCGGCCCCGTTCGCCGATCAGGCCGACCACGATCACGTCCGCTTCCGTATAGCGCGCCATCATGCCCAGCAGCACGCTTTTGCCGACACCGGAGCCGGCGAACAGGCCCATGCGCTGGCCACGTCCCACCGTCAGCATGGCGTTGATCGAGCGCACGCCCACGTCCAGTGTGGAGACGATGGGCGCGCGGCCCAGCGGATTGGCGGGGCGCACGTTGATCGGTGCGCTGTCGGTGGTGTGCAGCGGGCCCAATTGATCCAGCGGCCTTCCTGCGCCGTCGAGCACGCGGCCCAGCAATTGCGCGCCGACCGGCAAATGGCGCGCGCGGTCGCTGGGACGGCGGCGCGGGTGCGCCACGCTGCCGGGCCGCGGTATCGCCGGCTCGACCGAAAACACGCGCGTGCCCGGCACGATGCCTTCGACATCGCTTTGCGGCATCAGGAACAGGCGGTCGCCTTCGAAACCGACCACTTCGGCCTCGACCCGGCCACCATTGGGCAGCGGCACGGTGCAGGCGGCGCCGACGGCCAGGCGCAAGCCGACCGCTTCCATCACCAGGCCGGCCACGCGCGTGACCCGTCCCGAGATCTGCATCGGTTCCACAAAGCTGACCACGGCCGAGCAGTCGTTCAGGTAGGCGCGCCAGCGCGCTGCATGCGAATTGGCGGTCTGGTCGTTCACGGTGCCAGCCAGTCCAGGTCTTTGCCGAGCGCGTGCGTGAGACGCTGCCAGCGGGTCGATGCCTGCGCATCGATCTGATTGCTGGCAGTGTCGATCTTGCAGCCGCCCCGTTCCACGGTCGGATCTTCGATCACGCGCCAGCCACCCTTGTCGAGTTCATCGCCGATGCCGTCGCGCACCACCTGCGCGTCTTCCGGGTTCAGCATCAGCAGTGCCGGCTGTTGCAGCACGGGCAGGTATTCGATGGCCTCGCGCACCATCGGCAGCATCAGTTCCGGGCGCACGGGCAGGGCGGCTTTCAGCATGCACCTGGCCAGTTGCAAGGCCAGTTCCATCACCTCATTGGCGATCAGTTCGTCGGCCTGCTGCAGCGCCGTGCCGAAGTCGACTGCAATGGTCTGCAGGTGCGCCAGTTCCACGCTCGAAGCCTGCCGGCCCTCGGCGTACGATTCTGCGTGGCCATCGGCGTGGCCGGCCGCATGGCCTTCGGCGTAACCGGTGCTGCGGCCTTCCTCGAAGCCGGTGGCATGCGCCGCCTCGCGGATGGCGTCGATTTCTTCCTGGGTCGGATATTGCAGCGGTGGCGCCAGTTCTTCCTCAAGCAGATCGACAAAGGGATCGGCCTCGGCCTGCGGCTCGGGTTCAAGCAGCTTGCGTGCCGCCACCGCGCTGGGACGGTCGTCGCCAAACGAGGTCATTTCCCAGCGCTGATACGCTGTCTGCTTTTCCTTGGGAATAAAATTAGACAAACGAATCCTCGCCTTTTCCACCCAGTACTATCTGCCCCTCGTCCGCCAGGCGGCGCACGATCTGCAGGATCTGTTTCTGCTGCGACTCCACTTCCGACAACCGCACCGGACCTTTCGATTCGAGGTCTTCGCGCATCATCTCGCCGGCGCGCTGCGACATGTTCTTGAAGATCTTCTCGCGCAGCTCCTGCGAAGCGCCTTTCAGGGCGATGATCAGCATTTCCGACTGCACCTCGCGCAGCAGCAGCTGGATGCCGCGGTCGTCGATATCGATCACATTGTCGAACACGAACATTTCGTCCATGATCTTTTGCGCCATGTCGTTGTCGTAGTTCTTGATATTGTCCATCACCGAGCCTTCCTGCTCGCCGCTCATGAAGTTCAGAATCTCGGCCGCAGCGCGCACGCCGCCCAGCGACGATTTCTTGATGTTTTCATTGCCCGACAGCAGTTTGGTCAGCACGTCGTTCAGTTCGCGCAGCGCAGCCGGCTGTACCCCGTCGAGCGTGGCGATACGCAGTACCACGTCGTTGCGCAGGCGGTCGGTGAAGTGACTGAGGATTTCGCAGGCCTGGTCGCGCTCCAGGTGGACCAGGATGGTGGCGATGATCTGCGGGTGTTCGTTGCGGATCAGCTCGGATACCGATTGCGAATCCATCCATTTCAGCGATTCGATGCCGGACGCATCCTTGCCGCCCAGTATGCGCGACAGCAACACCGAGGCCTTGTCGTCGCCCAGCGCCTTGGTCAGCACCTGGCGGATATACTCGTCCGAATCGAGGCCGACGGTGGAATTGAGTTCCGTCTGTTCGCGGAAGTCGTCGAGTACTTCGACCACCTGTTCGTGCGCGATGCCCTTCATGGTAGCCATCGCCGCACCCAGTTTCAGCACTTCGCGCGGGCCCAGATATTTCATCACTTCGGCCGCTTCGCTCTCGCCCAGGGCCAGCATCAGGATGGCCGCTTTTTGCAGTCCCGTCGATTCAGTCATTATTGCCTATCCATGCCTTGATTACGTTGGCCACCACTCTTGGGTCATCCTGCGCCAGCTTCCTGGCCATCGCCAGGTTCTCGCGATAGCCGCGCGCCGTGTCTTCTTCCAGCTCTTCCAGCTCCGCCTCGCTGAGCAGCACTTCGTTGTCTTCGCCGGTTTTCGCCAGTTCCGGCTCGATCGCGGGTGGCGGCGCGCCGAAGTCGTCGATCTTGCGCATGACGGGGCGCAGCATCGGTCGCACGATCTTGATAAACAGATACAGCAGGATCAGCGCCGTGATCAGGAATTTTGCCAGTTCTTTCGCCAGCGGCAGGTTGGCCGGATCGCGCCACCATTCCAGCTTGCCTTCCGGCGCGCGGTCGATGCCGTCGAACGGTGAATTGGCCACGCTGAAGCTGTCGCCGCGCTCCTTGTTATAGCCCATCGCCTCCTTGACGAGGTTGTTGATCTGCACCATTTCAGCTGGCGAAATCGGCGTCACCGTCACCTTGCCGTCGGCGGCGACATTGCGCCGGTAGTTGACCACCACCGCCACCGACAGGCGGCGCAGGCCGCCCATCGACTTCTGCTCGTAGCGCACGGTCTTGTCGACTTCATAATTGGTGGTCGATTCCTTCTGTGATGGCGGACTCGGCGTGGCTGCGCCAGGCGCACCTGGCGCCTCGGCCGTCAGCGGCGCCGTGGCCACGCCTGGCGGCTGGTTCGACAGCGCGCCCGGTACGCCGGAAGGATTGGCATTGCCGGCGCCGGTAGACTCGCTGGTTTGCTGGCTGCGGATGGTCGACGCTTCCGGCGGCGAGTTCGGCTTGTAGGTCTCGGCCGCCTGTTCGCTTTGCGAAAAATCGACGTCGGCGGTCGCTTCGGCGCGCACATTGCCTTCGCCGACGATCGGCAGCAAGATCGATTCGACCTGCTTGATCACGCTTTGCTGCAATTGCTGCACGTATTTCAGCTGGTTCGGGTCCAGGCTCTTGATGCCGTTGGCGCGGTCCTTGTCGCGTTCCTGGCTGGACAGCAGGCTGCCGGCCTGGTCGACCACGGTCACATTGATCGGCAGCAATTCCGGCACGCTGGACGCCACCAGGTGCACAATCGCGCTCACTTGCAGCTGGTCCAGGCCGCGGCCAGGGTGCAGGTTGAGCAGCACCGAAGCGGTCGGTTTTTGCTGGTCGCGCACAAAGACAGAAGGCTTGGGCAGGGCCAGGTGCACGCGTGCTCTCTCGACGGCGGCTACCGATTCGATCGATTTGGCCAGTTCGCCTTCGAGCGCGCGCTGGAAATTGACCTGCTCGAGGAATTGCGAGACGCCCAGTTTCTGGTTTTCCATCAACTCAAAACCCACGTTGCCGCCTTTCGGCAGGCCTTGTGCGGCCAGTTTCAGGCGTGCATCGTGGACTTGCTCGGTAGGCACGAGGATTGCGCCGCCGCCTTCGGAAAACTTGTGTTTGATGCCCAGCTGGTCCAGCGAGGCGGTAATGGCGCCGCCGTCGCGGTCCGTGAAATTGGAAAACAGGACTTTGTATTCCGGTGGCTGGTTCCACATATACAGCGCCACGCCGATCGCCACCAGCGCCGCCACGCCCAGGCCGCGCAGGAAATTCTTGCCCATCGGCGTCTTGGCAAATGCTTGCACGGATTCTACCGGCGAGCGCGCGGGGGCCGGCGCCGGTGGGGGTTGGTTCAATTCAATCTCTTCCGCTACAGCCATGATTGCCTTCCGTGGCGCTGGTATGGTGGGGTTGGTGGAGGCCGCCGCCTGCGAAACGAGGAGCGATAAGAGGAATTATCCGCTCCTGTCATGCGCTTTGATCGTCCAAATAGAAGGTGGTTTTGCCGCCTGCTCGGCCGAGCGGCTGGCTTTCCTGCTGGTATTGTGGAACACTGGCAACGTACGGTAGCACTAATTGTACCCGGCGCTGCCTTGCATGCCAGGGTTTTGTGCCCTGGAGGCAACAGACAGGAATCGGGAGGCATAGTGAAAACAGGTGGTATAGGTGGTATAGACAGCAGCAGGATCGAGGCAATGATCTCGCAATTGAAGGCTGCGGCGACGCGGCCGGAGGCGAAAGTGCCGGCGATCCAGATGGAAGCGCCGGCCGCCAGGGTCAATTTTGCCGACGCGCTCAAGGGCGCGCTCGACTCGGTTGCCAGCGCGCAGCAGACCTCGGCTGACCTCGGCAAGCGCTTTACCATGGGCGACGATTCTGTCAGCCTGTCGGACGTGATGGTGGCGTCGCAAAAAGCCGGCATCCAGTTCCAGGCGACGGTGCAGGTGCGCAACAAACTGGTGTCGTCGTACCACGAGATCATGAATATGCAAGTTTGACGCAGATGCCGGCTCGCGCATGAACAAGCTGGAACTGATGAAGACTTTCGTGCGGGTTACCGAGCTGAGCAGCTTTACGCAGGCGGCCGCCAGCCTGGGCCTGCCCAAGGCCAGCGTGTCCGAACATGTGCGCGAGCTGGAACTGCTGCTGGGCGCACGCTTGCTCAACCGCACCACGCGCAAGGTCAGCGTCACCCAGGACGGCCTGGTGTTGTACCAGCGCTGCAAGGACATGCTGGCCGACATGGACGACATGGAAAACATGTTCCGTCTCGACGGCGCCGTGCTGCGTGGCCGCTTGCGCATCGACATGCCCACCGTGGCCGCACGCCAGCTGGTGATGCCGCACCTGGGCGAATTCCTGCGCGCCTGTCCGCAGATACAGGTCGAGGTGAGCAGCACGGACCGGCGCGTCGATCTGGTGCGCGAGGGCTTCGACTGCGTGCTGCGGGCCGGTGACGTGCAGGACCCGTCGCTGATCGCCCGTTACCTGGGCACGGTGCCGATGGTCAATTGCGCCAGCCCTGCCTATCTGTCGCACTACGGTACGCCGCTCACTATCGATGAGCTGTCGCAGCACCGCCTGGTGCATTACGTCAGCACGCTGGGCGCCCGCTCGGCCGGTTTCGAGTATGTGCTGGAGGGCCAGTTGCATCAGTTGCCGATGGCCGGCAATGTCACCGTCAACAATACGGAAGCGTTCCAGGACGCCTGCCTGGGCGGCATGGGCATCGCGCAGATGCCGATGAGCGGCGCGCGCCCTCATCTTGCCGCCGGTACGCTGGTGGCGGTGCTGCCGCAGTATGTGGCGCCGCCGATGGCTATCGCCCTGTTATATACGCACCGGCGCGACTTGCCCAAGCGCACACGGGTGTTCATGGACTGGCTCAGCGCGCTGATCGAGCGCGAATGGATGGTTGCTTAAAAAAGGCCGATTGTACGGCTGGTCCGATCAGTGTGATCAGATTGGCGCGGTTTATCAATGCTGATGGCGACAATATACTGGTTCTGTCAATGAGCGATACGACTCATTACCTGCAACCACTATAAGGAATCCATCATGAGCACACCTGTCGCACTGATTACCGGCGCCAACCGCGGCCTGGGCAAGAACACCGCACTGAAACTGGCCGAGACTGGCGTTGACCTGATCATTACCTACCGCAACAACGCCGACGAAGCGCACGCCGTCGTCGCCGAGATCCGGGCGCTGGGCCGCCGCGCCGTCGCGCTCAAGCTGGATGTGGCCGATACGCGCGGCTTTGCCGATTTTGCCACCGTCGTGAGCAAGGTGCTGGCCAGCGACTGGCAGCGCACGCAGTTCGACTATCTGGTCAACAACGCCGGCAGCGGCCTGGAGGCGTCGATCGCCGAGACCACCGAGGCGCAGTTCGACGACATGGTCAATGTGCACCTGAAAGGAGTGTTTTTCCTGACGCAGAAACTGTTGCCGCTGCTGGCCGATGGCGGGCGCATCGTCAACCTGTCGAGCGGACTGGCCCGCTTCAGCTATCCTGGCCGTGCGGCGTATGCGGCAGTGAAGGGTGGCGTGGAAGTACTCAGCCGCTACATGGCGCAGGAACTGGGTCCACGCGGCATCGCCGTCAATGTGGTGGCGCCGGGCGCGATTGCGACCGATTTCGGCGGTGGCGTGGTGCGCGACAATCCTGCCGTCAATGCCCACATTGCCTCGGTCACCGCGTTGGGCCGGGCAGGTTTGCCCGATGATATCGGCGGCGCCATCGCCTCGCTGCTGCAGCCTGGCAACCGCTGGATTACCGGCCAGCGCATCGAAGTGTCGGGCGGCATGAACCTGTAAGGCTGTCAGCCGAGGCCGGCAATGCGTGCGTTGCGCTCGCGCTCGAGGCGCGTGATATAGCGCTGCACTTGCGCCAGGGTACCGCGCGACAGGTCGACGAACTGGCAGCCAAGGCGGCGGTTCAGCTTGTTGTTCAGCAGGGTCATGTCCAGCGAGTTGCGAATCTGCAACGTCACCGTGATGATGCCGATCTCGGGCAGGTCAATCCGGCAGCCCGGATAGTTCTTGCCGATGGTATCGCCCAGCACCAGTTTGTTGTCCATGATGGCGATGCCGCCGCAACTGATATCGGCCAGCGGGAACGGCATGTTGGCCGTGCCTTCCTCGGTGATCATGGGAATGGTCGCGCGCACCGGATTGCTGACCGGCGTGCTCATGCGGTAATACTCGCGCCGCTGCAAGCGGATCAGGGTGGTGGGGATGGCCATTTTCAGGGCCGGCGTGGTGCCATGCACGCATTCTTCCACCGAATTGCTGGAAAACAGGATGCGGATCTTGTCGAGCGAGGTTTCAAACGTGATGCCGCTGGCGGCGACCATGCGCCGGCTCTGGCCGGTATCGACGGGGCGGTCAAGGATGACCATGTCGCGCTCGGCATCGATATCGAGAATGGAAGTGACGCAAACATCGGATTCGCCATGCACCTGCATGCGTATCAACTGATTCTTTTCGCCGATGCTGCGCAGCAGCGCGACGATTTCCCGCCGTGATTCCACTTCAAAGTCATGCCAGTTTTCGAGGCCGGAATCCATAATATGTGCTTGCATTGATGCCTGTCGTTATTGTTCTGATGTGTCGGTGGGAAGCGCCGCTACGGTATCGGGCGGTGGCGGGAGCGGCCCGCCTTTCGCAGATTCGATATGATATAACCAGGCCAGCAGTTCCGCAATCGCCCGATACAGGCCGGGCGGAATCTGGCTGTCCAGGTCGATATCCATCAACAGTGCCACCAGTTCCTTCGATTCATGCACGAACACGCCATGTTCGCGCGCCGTGCTGATGATCTTGTCGGCAATCAGGCCACTGCCCTTGGCCACCACCTTGGGCGCTTGCGCGCCGCTCTGGTAGGCCAGCGCGACCGCCGTCTGCGGCATCTTGCGCTTGCCGTCATCCAGCATTGTCGTCTCCACCAGCTTTGCCGGCAATCGTCAGTGACGACAGCGGCCAGCCTGCCGCTTCCATGGACGCTTCCAGCCGCGCCGCATGCTGGCGCAAGGTCTCGGCGCTTGCTTCGCTGCCGGCCTGCATCTGGATCTGGACTTTTCCTGCTTGCAACACCACCTGCGCCGACAAGTCGCCCAATAAGGGAAACTGGAAGCGCACGCTGCTGCGCCAGGCGGTGGCGTCTTCGTCCTGGCCCGGGTGCTGGCTGCCGTCCGGCTCGTCCTTGGTGATATCCCACTGCATTTTTTGTCCTGGCCAGGCTTCGCCCTGCCATTGCACCCTGGCCTGTTCATGCGTGTGCAGTTGCAGGTTGATCAGCTGCGCTTGCGCCAGGTCGGTGCCGTTCTTCATGACTTCGCCCTGCAAGGTTTTCTGCATTTGCGGCTCCAGCAGCAAGGACGCCAGCGGCCGCTTGCCATCGGCCCATTCGGCCACATGCGATTCATAGAACAGGCCGCTGCTGCCGACCGCGTCGCGCAGGTTTTGCGCCACTTGCGATGGATCGGTGCCGGGCGTGGCCATCAGACTGGTCTTGCCGACCAGTGACAGTGGCGCGCCGGGCACGCTTTCCGCCTGGCTCAGCACGGTGCTGATGGCGCGCGCGGTGCTGCTCAGTTCAGGGGCGGGGGTGTCGGCATTCAGCGACGGCAGCAAGTTCGCTGGCGTCAAGGGCGCACGGCCCAGCAGCGCGGCTTGCGTACCACCGGCCCGCATGCCTGCCTGAGCGCCTTGCGCACCTTGCGCGACAGCCGCCTCGGGCTCGGCTTGCGCATCGGCATAGGTCAGCATCGTGCCGGCGCGCGGATCCGGGCCGGCGCCGATCTGGAATGAGGGACGGGGATTGATGCCGATCAGCAGCAAGGGGACGTTGGCGCCCAGTTCGGTACCGGCCGGCAACTGCATGCGCGCCGGGGTGCCGGCCACGCGTACCAGGTAGCTGCCGTCGGTCATGCGTCCGATCACCTGGCCATTCATCGACTTGCCGACCATGCCCTGCAATGAGCGCTGGAATTCGGCCTGGCGCGGCTCGGCGACGGCGTCGCCGGGACGCGTGCCCTTGACCGGCGTGACCGGCGCCATGCCGACGGTGTTGGGCAGCATGACGCCGGGTCCTGCGCTTAGACGCTATAGGCGTTGGCCAGGCGCCGTTCGGTGCCGGTGCTGTTGATCAGCTTGGACAACTGCGCCATCCATGGCATGGCGAGATCGCGGATTTTGCGGTCGTCTTCCAGCATCTGCCTGATCAGCGCAACCTTGCGCAGGCGACCGGCACTTTCCAGCACGACTTGCGCTTCATTGTCCTTCAGACGCTGCGCATGCCTGGCGATCTGCTGCTCCAGGCTTTCGAGTTCATCCCATTCGGCATTGCCGGCGGCGACCAGCATGCGGGCGGTCAGGGCCTGCATTGCTTCATACGCGGCCAGTACTTGTTGGTTGGTCATCATGTCAGGCGCTCGCGTAGCTGTTCAGACGGGAAACAGGAGCATCGGTGGTGGCCATGCCGACGCCGGACGGTGTACCGATGGCATTCCAGGTATCGCGCAGGTCGGTCAGCAGACCCTGCACTTCTTCCAGGATGGCCAGATCATTTTTCAAATTGGCCGTCAGCAGGCGCGCGCCCATGTATTCATACAGCGCGTCGAGGTTTTCAGCGATTTCGCCGCCCGCATTCTTGTCCAGGCTGGCACGCAGGCCATGGTCGATCAGCTGCATGGCGCGCGAAATCGACTTGCCTTTTTCCGGGATATTGCCCGCTTTCATATGCATCTGCGCACTCAGCACGGCCACCAGGGCGCCGTCGTACAGCATGGCGATCAGTTTGTGCGGCGAAGCGGCGCCTATGCCTGTTTCCAGGCCCACTTTGGCATAGGACTGTGCGCCCTTGTTTGAAGATCCAAACATTCGTATTCCTCTGAGAGATGTTGGTTACATCGAGGCCAGCGCCGCGAGTTGCTGAGTCAAATAATTGCTGGTGCTGTTCATCGAACTGAGCGTCACGTCAAGCGAGCTGTACTGCTTGCGCAAGCGCGCCTCGGTCAGCGTCAGCCGGGTATTGAGCGCATCGCGCTGCTTGTCGATATCGGCAATGCTCTTGTTCAAGCCGTCATTCTTGTTCTGGATCAGGCCAGATGTTCCCAGGTAATTATCCGTAATGGTAGCAAACAAGGCGCTGACACCCTTTGAAATATTCACCGTACCGCGATCGCCCAGCTTTCCGCCATTGATCAGCACGGCAATGCCGGCGCTGCCGGAACCGGGCGAACCGGTCAGTGTCTGGCCGCTGCCGACGGCAAGCGCGCCATCGATGGTGCCGGCCACGTCGACACCGGTGGTCATGGTCGGTGTGCCAAACAGTTCGTCGGCACCATTGCCGGTAATTTCCAGCTTCGAAGACGAGCCATACTTGTTCGACACGATGCTGATGACGCCGTTTTCCTGGCTTACCTTGACGCCGGCAGTAGCGTCGGTCACGCCCGAGGCGCCGTTGATCAGCGACTGCAAGTGGCTGACCATGCTGTCTGCCGTATAAGTGCCCGGCACCAGGGTCGCCTTGGTGGCCACGCCATTGATGGTCAGCGACAGGTTATCGTTGATGCCGGCGCTGATCACCAGGCCGGCCGGCGCACTGCCGACCAGCGTGCCTTGCGTTGCCAGTTTGGAAATCGAGATGCCCTTGGTACCGACGCTGGAATTGCTGGTCGAGCTGACAAAGCTGACCAGGCTGTCGGAGGTCGAGCCCGACGTCGCCAGCAGCTTGATGACATCGTTCGAATTTTTGTCGATCGCCGTTTGCAGCTTGCCGGTATCGAGTTTCAAGGTGCCGTCCTTCTGGAAGGCAACGCCAAGCTGGCTCAGGCTGGTCACGCTGCCATCCAGGCCAGGCACGCTTGAGCCAAACAGCTTGCGCAAGCTGGCTTGCAAACTGTTGGTCGTGGAGTCGCCCACCAACGGGCCGCCGGTGCGCGCCGCACCCTGTTTCAGGCCGGGCGTGACTGCGGTGAGACCGTCGATGGTGGTGTTGAGGTCGTTGTAGGCCTTGACGAAATTGGTCAGCGCCGTCTTGATGCCAGAGGTATCCATGCTGACACCAACGCTGCTGATGCCGATCTTGGCCACCGTCATCGTCACGCCAGGCACGGCATTGTCGACGTTATTGGTCTGGCTGGTAATGGCCACGCCGTTGACGGTCAGATTGGCATTTTGACCAGCATTGCTTTGCGTCATGTTCTGCGTGCCATTCGGCGCATACGACAGCAAATCGCTGAGGTCCTGGTCACCGGCCACCGACACGCGCATGCTCGACGTTTCGCCACTCTTGTCCGAGGTCAGCACCAGGCGGTTCGGCTTGTCGCTACCGTCGGAAATAATGCTGGCGGTGACGCCGATGCCGGCCTTGTTGATAGCGTCGCGTATGCCTTGCAGGGAATTATTGCTGCTGTCGATGGTGACGGTGCGCGCTGCGCGCGCGGCATCGAGTTCAAAGGTGGAACCGGTGTACTTGCCACCGGTCAGGGTGCCGCCCTTGACGCTGCCGAAGTCAAATGTCAGCACCGTGCTGGCGCCCGAGCCGATCAGCGCGGAGGTGCTTTCCTGGCCGGCAGCGCTGATTGTTTGCGCCTGGGCCAGTTGCTTCACCTCGACGCTGTAATTGCCCTTGACGGTATCCTTGCCGGCTGTTGCAGTCAGAACCTTGTCGTCCGTGGTGGTGGCGTTGGCCACCTTGTATTTCGAGGAATCGGCCAGCGCAGTGACGGTAGTCTGGAAGGCGCCGACGGCGCCGCTCAGTGTGCCATAGGCGGAAATTTGGGCGGTAATGGCCTTCTCTTTGTCCTGCATGGCGACAAAGGGGCGGCTCTCGACGGCCATCAGCTGACTGACCAGGCCATTTACGTCGAGAACGCCACCGGTACTGACGGATGAAACAGCCACAATAACCTCCTATGGGAATGCATGAATATACGTTGTTAACGGCATAATCCATCCATACTTTAGAGGGGTATTCGGGTGCCTGTTTGCCCTATGCCGCCCAAGCGCGGCACAGGGCGTGCTTCACGCGGTTTGCCTGATCAGCAAACCCTGTACTTTTTCCAGCGCCTTGCCGATCTCCAGCGCTTCCTTGGTAGGCATCTGGCGTATCACTTCGCGCGTCTGCTGGTCGATCACCTTGACGATGGTGCGGTCGCTGTCGGTATCGACCGAAAATTCCAGTTCGCGCGACATGAACTGCATCGCCTTGTTGATGTCGCTGACGGCCTGCCTGACGTCTTTCAGCTCGGACGGTGATTCCTCCTTGTCGCTGGCCTTGACGCCGCTGTCCGCTGGTACCGGTGTCGCCGCTGCCGGCCTTGATGCCGTGCTGCTGGCCGGCGTGAGCGCGGTGCGCTGTGTCGCTGCGGCCGCTAGGCCGCCTGTTGCCTGGATATCCATGATGCTGTCCTTTAACGGAAATTCCCCGGCGGATCAAGATGCAATATCTGGATCGGCCGGGGAGGGCTAAGCTACGGTACTACCGGGCGGAAATTAACCGCGCAGCAGGGACAGCACGCCGTTAGGCAGCGAGTTGGCCTGGGCCAGCATCGCGGTACCAGCTTGTTGCAGGATCTGGCCGCGCGTCAGCTTGGCTGTTTCCGATGCGAAGTCGGTATCCTGGATACGGCTACGGGAAGCCGACAGGTTTTCCGAAGTCGATTCCAGGTTGCTGACAGCCGTTTCAAAACGCGACTGCAAGGCACCGAAGGAAGCGCGCTGACTGTTGACACTGGCCAGCGCAGAATCGAGAATCTTCAGCGCATCGTTCGAACCCTTGACGGTCGACACGTCGATGCTCGATACCGAGTTCAGCTTGGCAGCGCCAGCGGCAACGCCATTCAGGCCTGCATTCGAGTCATTGCCAATCGAAAAACCCTTGTCGGAGTTCAACGAGACATAACCCATGCTCACTGCCGAGCCGCCGGTTGCCACCGTGGCGGCCGAGCCTGCCGTACCATCTGCAGCTCTCGAAGCGGCAGTAAAGGTCGACGTCGTGCTCTTGTTGTCGATCGTGATATTGTTGCCGGCAGCATTGGTCAGCACCAGGCCGTCTTTGGCGTCGTTTAGCGTGGCCGTCACGCCAGTCGTCGAAGCAACATCATTGAAGGCGCTGACTGCCGAGGCCAGGCCCGATGCGTTCTTCGCGCCCACCGTGAACGTCACGTTGGCGGCGGTGCCGTTGTCGGACTTGACGGCCAGCGAATAGACGCCGGCGGCATCAAACTGGACTGCTTCTTCGGTTTTGGCGGTTGCCGTCACGCCGGTATCGGCTGTTTTGCCATTGATGGTCGCTGCCAGCGTTTGCGCAGTGTCACCAGTTGCAACCGTCACCTGCGCCGTTTTCAGGCCCTGGATATCAAACGTGCCGCCTGCGTAAGCAGTAGCGGTGCTGCCAGCGAGGGTAGGAGGCGGCGCACTGGCGGATTGATTGTTGCCGTAGTTATTGGTACGGAAGTTGGCGGTGGTAGCCTGGATGGTCTGGCCAGCATTGGCGCCAACCTGGAACGAGGCCGAACCGAACGAGCCGTCCAGCAGTTTCAGGCCGTTGAATTCCGAAGTTTGCGAGATGCGGTCAGCTTCCGACAGCAGCTGGCCTACCTCGGCCTGGATCGCCTTGCGGTCGCCTGCCGAGTTGGTGGCATTGGCCGATTGTACTGACAATTCACGTACACGTTGCAGAATGTCGCCCGTCGATTGCAGCGAACCCTCGGCCGTTTGCAGCAGCGACACGCCGTCGTTGGCATTGCGTTTGGCTTGGTCGAGACCGCGGATCTGCGAGGTGAAGCGCTCGGAAATCGCCAGGCCTGCAGCATCGTCTTTTGCGCTATTGATGCGCAAACCCGAGGACAGGCGTTGCAATGAGGTTGACAGGGCCGACTGTGAAGTGCTCAGGTTGCGTTGCGCATTCAGGGACGCGGTATTGGTGTTGATTACTGAGGCCATTTTGAAACTCCTAACAATATGTTTTGGCTATATGCCTGGTACCTTGGTCCGCCCCTCCGTTCCGGGACACTCACACCGCAGTTATTATTATTAACGGAGTGCCGCGTGGAAAGTTTAGTAAAGCAAGGCTGGTATATTTTTTAATTTCACTCTCAAGTTGTTGCCAGGGCTGGCGTGTAATCGACAAATTTTCCGCAAACTTGAGGCCGTAAAAAAATTAAATGAAAGAAACTTGTTTTATTATTTTTTTATCAAAAAAATCCCCGGCGGGAATAATCCGGCCGGGGATGGGAATGCAGGTGCGCCCTGGAGACGCCTGTTTCAGTTGGATTAACGTCCTTGCAGCAGCGACAGCACGCCATTGGGCAGGGAATTGGCCTGGGCCAGCATGGCGGTGCCTGCCTGTTGCAGGATCTGGCCGCGCGTCAGCTTGGCGGTCTCTGCCGCAAAATCGGTATCCTGGATGCGCGAGCGCGAAGCCGACAGGTTTTCCGACGTCGATTGCAGGCTGGTCACCGCCGTTTCAAAGCGCGACTGCAAGGCGCCGAACGACGCGCGCTGGTTGTTGACACTGGCCAGTGCCGAATCGAGGATCTTCAGTGCATCGCTGGCGCCCTTGACAGTCGACACATCAATGCCGGAGACCGAGTTCAGCGTCGAGCCGATGGCGGTCACGGCATTGGTGCCAGTCACGCCGCCAACCGAGAAGCCCTTGTCGGAATTAAACGAAACATAGCCCATGGTGGTGGCCGTACCACCGCTGGCAGCGATCACGGCCGGTGTGCCGACGGTCCCTGCGCCATTGATGGATGCCGCCGTCACGGTATGCGCAGGATTGACGCTGCCGTTGACCAGGGTGATATTGTTGCCGGCGGAGTTGCTCAGGATTACGCCGTCGTTTGTGCTGTTGAGCTTGGCTGTTACGCCGGTCGACGCCGAGACATCATTGAAAGCGCTGACAGACGATGCCAGATTGGTCGCATTGAGCGGATTGCCGACGGTAAAGGCCACGTTGGCAGGCGTGCCATTATCGGAAGTGACGGCCAGCGAATACACGCCGCCGGCAACAAAGACTGCCGATTCATCGGTTTTTGCCGTGGCAGTGACGCCGGTTTTTTCGCTGGCGCCGTTGATATTGGTGGCCAGCGCTTGAGCCGTATCGCCACTGCCAACGGTGATGGTGGCAGTTTGCAAGCCCTGTATATCGAACGAGCCAGGCGTGTATTGCAAGCCGAGGGCGGTTGTCGGCGCCGAAGTGCCGACTTCATTGTTGCCATAATTGTTGGTGCGGAAGTTGGCGGTAGTGGCCTGTATGGTCTGGCCGGCATTGGCGCCGACCTGGAAGCTGGCCGTGCCGAACGAGCCGTCGAGCAGTTTCAGGCCGTTGAATTCCGAGGTTTGCGAAATACGGTCCGCTTCCGACAACAACTGGCCTACCTCTTGTTGAATGGCCTTGCGGTCGCCTGCCGAGTTGGTGGCATTGGCCGATTGCACGGACAGCTCACGTACACGTTGCAGAATGTCGCCCGTCGATTGCAGGGAACCTTCAGCCGTTTGCAGCAGCGACACGCCGTCGTTGGCGTTGCGGCGGGCCTGGTCGAGGCCACGAATTTGGGAGGTGAAGCGCTCGGAAATTGCCAGTCCTGCAGCGTCGTCTTTCGCGCTGTTGATGCGCAGACCGGACGACAGGCGTTGCAGGGAGGTGGAGAGTGCGGATTGCGAGGTGCTCAGATTGCGTTGCGAATTGAGCGATGCGATATTGGTGTTGATAATTGCGGCCATTTTGATGCTCCCGATGTGCGGGTTCTGGCTCTGTGCCTGCTCACCTTGGTCTGCTCCCACCTTCCGGAGCACTCAAACCGTAGTTGTAAAGATTAACGGACGCTGCTTGAAAAAGTTTAGGTCAAAAATCCAGGTTTTTTCGTGTTTTCCCTATGAAGAGGCATCAATGGCTGGCTCTCTACGGCAGCGTTTTTTGATACTTTATGGCAAAAATAAAAAAAATATAGCGGTAAAAAGAAGGGCTGGGGTCTGACCCGGCGGGTCTGACCCCGGATTTCGGCTGCATGCCAGTGTCATTTTCAGTCTGCCACCACCACACGGTTCTTGCCCGACTGCTTGGCCTGGTACATGGCGCGGTCGGCGCGCTTGACCAGTTCGGCCTGGTCTTCATTGGGCCGGCGCAGGGCGACACCGGCGGAAAAGGTGATCAGCACCTTTTCATTATCGTGCAAGAAGAAATGGCGGGTCAGTTCGCGCTGCAGCCGCGTCATGGTGGAGGACGCCGCTTCGACCGTGGTTTCCGGCAGCAGGATTAAAAATTCCTCGCCGCCGAAGCGCGCGATCACGTCCATCGAGCGCAAGGTGTCCTTGACGATCTTGACCAGGTGTTTCAGCGCTGCATCGCCCGCCAGATGGCCATAGGTATCGTTCAGGCGCTTGAAGTCGTCCAGGTCCAGCATGGCAATGCACAGCGGCGTGCCGCGCCGGTCCGAGCGCGCCGTTTCGCGTTCGAATACATCGTCCAGGCCTCTGCGGTTCAGGCTGCCCGTCAGTTGGTCTTCACGTACCAGTTCGCTCATATGCTGGAGCTTCGCTTCCAGGCTGTGGATGCGCTGTTCCGCATCCTGCACTTCCTGGCGCGCCAGCACCATCTTGTCGCGCGCAGCCAGCGCCTCGCTCTGTATCAGCCGCGTTTCGTGCAGCACCTCGTTGAGCACCTGGTTCAGGTCGGTAATATTTTCCGCCTGGCTGATCTTGTCGGAATAGCCGCCGATCTTTTCATGGAAGTCGCCGGTGCTGGCCGCCACCTGGCCCAGGCGGTCAATAAAGGTCATCATCATGTTCTTGACGGTCAGCTTGACGTCCGACAGGCTGTGCTTGAGCTGGCTTTGCTTGTAGATGACTTCCTTCAGGCTGCGCGTGGCGTCTTCCAGCGCGCGCTGGTCGAGCGGGCCGGCAATCAGGTTCTGCACCGCATCGACCTGGCCACGCAGCCAGCTGTCGTCGTCCAGCAACTGGCTGACATTGTCCAGCAGCAGCTTGAACAATCGCAGCAGCAATTCCTGCTGCTCGGCCGTATCGCCGCTTTTCAGTTCGATCTGGTAGCACAGCTGCTTCAGGCGCACGGCCGCTTCGTTCAGCGCGTCTTCCGTATGTGCCTGCTTGATGGCCGCGCCCAGCGATTCGGCTTCTTCCACCAGTGCCGGCGTGCCGGTCAGCAAGGTCGCCACCGCAAAACCCAGGGTACGGCTCAGCAACTCGCGCAGGGTGCGCGTCTGTTCGCCGTCCGGCAGTGGCGGCAATTCGATGCCGCCGCCTTTCCTGGCCTGCTTTTCCGACAGCTGCGCCAGGGTGCGCGCATAGCTGTCCCAGTCGCGCGCTTTCAGGGCGCGCTGGAAGCGGCGGCCGAAGTCGCCCAGTTCGCCGCCGGACTCGCTCATTTTGGCGGCAAACTGGCTCAGCACGTTTTCGGCGCCATTGTCGGGCGGTGTGCTGGCGGCCAGCACGGCGGCGGGGGCGGCGCTGTCAACCGGCTCGCTGATGCCGGCGATTTCGTTGTAGATGTCGCGGTAGGCGTTCGGCGTAGGCGCGATGCGGCGCGTCGCCAGGCGGCGAAACGCTTCGCGCGCAATGTCGGCGGGATTCGTGGCGGGATTCACGGCGGCCACAGGTGCGCTGGCCGGCTGGGAGGGCAATTTACTGGACATTGAGGCACGGCCTTTTTAGATATCTGCTAATTATCGCCATGATATGCGAGTTGGCAAAGCACTTATTGTGCGAGCAGCAAGGCGAAGGGCCGCCAATTCGCGCGATACCTTGCCCGCCACTACTCCACCAGCTGGTTGCGGATCGCATAATGGGTCAGCTCGGCACTGTTTTTCAGCTTCATTTTCAGCAGCAGCCGCGCGCGGTATTCGCTGACGGTCTTGGCCGACAGCTTCAGTTCTTCGGCGATGGCGCCCACCGTCTTGCCCGAGGCGATCAGCACCAGGGTCTGGTATTCGCGGTCGGACAAGGTTTCATGCAGCGCTATTTCATGGTCTTCGCCGACCGTGTTGGCCAGTTCCTGCGCCAGCGCGGCGCTGATGTATTTCAAGCCTTCGGCCACCTGGCGTATCGCCGTCACCAGCTCGCGCGGCGCGCTCTGCTTGGTCAGGTAGCCGGCCGCGCCCGCCTTGAGCGAGCGGATCGCATACTGGTCTTCCCTGTGCATCGACAGCATCAGCACCGCCAGTTCCGGTTTTTCCTTCTTGATCTGCTTGAGCACGTCGATGCCGCTGCGGTCGGGCAGCGAGATGTCGAGCAGCATCACCTGGCACTTGGACGCGCGGAAGCCCTTGATCGCATCGTGGCCGTTTTCGGCCTCGCCGGCCACGATGATGTCCCTGGTGTCGGCCAGGATCTGTTTCAGGCCCTCGCGCACGATCGCATGGTCGTCGGCGATGAATACCCGGATAATGGCTTTTTCTTTCATGACTGCGTTCGTTTCTGCATGTGTTTCTTTATGGTTCCCTGACGTCTGGCTGCCGCAGGCCATGTTGCGTGGGCGTACTGGCAGCAGCTGCTATTATCGCCTCCCGGGGCGTGGCCAGCCTGATTTTTATGGTCAGCACCGTTCCGCCACCCGCGGCGTCGGCCAGCTGCAAGGTGCCGCCAAGCGCGCTGGCGCGTTCGCTCATGCCGCGGATGCCGAACGATTGCGGCTTGGCGCGATCGAGCGGGCGCAGGCCGACGCCGTTGTCGCTGATGCACAGGCGTATATGCTGGCGCTGCTTGTCCAGCCGCACCGCCACCTTGCTGGCCCGCGCATGCTTGGCGATATTGGTCAGCGCTTCCTGGGCGATGCGAAACAGGGTGGTGGCCTGGTCCAGGCTCAGGTCGATCTCTTTGCGGTTCGAGGCAAATACGCATTCGATGCCGGCCTGGCGAGAAAATTCCCGCACTTGCCAGTCCAGCGCGGCGACCAGTCCCAGATCCAGCATGGACGGGCGCAGGTCGAGCGAAATGCGGTGCACGGCGTCGATGCTGCGGTCGACCAGGTCGTCGACATAGCCGGCCTTTTCCTGCAGCAGCGCGTCGCCTGCGGGCAGGCGGCGCGTCAGCATCGCCAGCGCCATCTTGATCGCCGTCAGGTTGCCGCCCAGGTCGTCATGCAGTTCGCGCGCCAGGCGCGTGCGTTCCTGTTCCTTGACCTTGTCGATATGCGCCGTCAGTTCTGCCAGGCGCGCACGCGACTGGCGTACCTCGATCTGTTCCAGCCGGCTTTCCGTGATATTGGTCATGATGCCCTCCCACTGCACCGTGCCATGCTCCAGCGCGCGCGGGGTCGAACGCAGGTTGATCCATTTGACGTCTTTCCACGCCTCGACCCAGATGCGTCCCTCCCAGTTCCAGCTCCACAGCGCATGCCTGGACGCCTGCATCGAGTCGCGGTACGAGGCCCGGTCTTCGGGCAAAATCAGTTGGTAGAACAACTCAGGCTGCGCATGCAGCTGTTTTGGTGACAGGCCCAGCAAGGCCTGGCAGCCATCGCTCAGGTAGGGAAAGCCGGCGCGCCCGTCGGCAGTCATGCTGAACTGGTACACCAGGCCCGGCGTATTGGAGACGATGGCATTGAAGCGCGACTGCACCTGCGCCAGTGCGGCGGCGGTCTCTTGCGGCGTGCGCAGGTCCTCGCCCAGCGCCAGGATCAGCGTGCGTCCCTGGTGTTCGGTGCGCGTCAGGCGCAGGCGCACGGCATGGATGGCCGCATCGCGCCGTTGCAGCCTGGCCTGCACGATGGCCTCGGCGCCGATGCCCTGGTCGAACACTGGCTGCCCGGCCGGCCATTGCGGCGCCAGCTGGAGCAAGGTCATCGCTTGCAGCTCGGGCAAGGCATACTGCAGACGGCCGCAAGCGCTGCGATTCGCATCGAGTACTTGCCAGCTGGCCGCGTCGAACAGATAGGCGTCGCTGGCGGCGGCCTGCAGCGCCGGCGCCAGGCGGGGGGTATCAGGCATGGCAGATTTTTTCATGGTCTCAGCGACGGGCACGCCAGAAAGCGGCGAAGCGGCGCAGCACGCGGGCCGGGCGTGAGTTGTGGCGGCCGCGCCTGCCGGCGCCCATGCGCAGCCTGCGCCACCAGGCGCGGCGCGCGCTGCCCAGCGAGTTCGACAGGCGTTTGATGCGGCGCCAGGCGCGCGTCGCTTGCAGGCTGGCGATCCAGCGATCTTTGATTTCCATAAAGCGGCCATGCCAGCTGGCAAACCACGGCAAGCTCAACAGGGTAGGGCGGGTCAGCGTGTACAGGCGCGCCACCGCTGCTGCGCCGCCCAGCTTGGCCGCAACAATTACGCCGATGCCGGAAAAGGCATGGCCGCGCGCAATCGCCAGCAGGGCCAGCAGCTTGACGGGAAACAGCAGCAAGGCCGGCAGCACGAATACCGCCAGCGCCCAGTAGGGCGGCAGGCGCTGTATCCGCGCCTCGAGCGCATGCAGCGGCGGAAACTGCGCCACCACCTGCATTGCACGCGCACCGGTGTCCCACAGCCATTCCTCGATCAGCAGGAAAATGGCAGCCAGGTAAACCAGCGGCGCGAATAGCCAGCGCCTGAAACGATAGTGTTTTCTCATCCGGCTCCAAACATATTCTCCCGATGATACGTCAAAAAAGCCCGCGCACAAGGGGTGCCGGCCAGCTGGCGGGGCTACAATAGGCAGATGAATAAAGCATTTGTAAAAGAGTCCGACAACGACGACGATGAAGAAGCCGCTGCGCTGGCGTTGGCGATTCCCGCTGGCGCCAAGAATTACATCACGCCGGCCGGCTACCAGCGCATCCGCAGCGAACTGCTGCAACTGATCGATGTCGACCGTCCGGAAGTGGTGCGCATCGTGCACTGGGCGGCCTCGAACGGCGACCGCTCGGAAAACGGCGATTATATCTACGGCAAGCGCCGCCTGCGCGAAATCGACCGCCGCATCCGTTTTCTCACCAAGCGCATGGACCTGGCCGCCATCGTCGACCCCAGCGTGCACCACGGCAACGACCAGGTTTTCTTCGGCGCCACCGTCACCTACCTGACCAGCGACGGCGAAAAGCACACCATCACCATCGTCGGCATCGACGAATTCGACCCGCTGAACGGCAAGATCAGCTGGGTCTCGCCGATGGCGCGCGCGATCACCAAGGCGCGCGAGGGCGATGTGATCGTCTTGAATACGCCGCTGGGGGCACAGGAGCTGGAGTTGCTGGAGGTGACGTATCCGGCACCGGGGGAAGGGTAGGTTGTGGTAGCGCAGAGTAGTGGGTGACAGGTGCAGCCACACTGATCATTTGGCTCGTCAGGGATTTGTCATGCCACGTACCAGGCGCCTTGTGTTACCAGGCATTCCTTTGCATATTATTCAACGCGGCGTGAACCGGCAAAGCTGTTTTATCGATGATGCAGATAGTCGGCGCTATCTCGCGTACTTGCTCAGCTATCTCGCTACCATCCCCTGCCAGTTACACGCTTACGTTTTGATGAGCAACCACATACATTTTTTACTCTCCACCCAAGAAGCAGCTCATCTGTCCCTGCTGATGAAATCGCTGAATCAGCGATATGCGCAGTACTTCAACTGGCGCCATGGTCGTAGCGGCAGCTTGTGGGAAGGGCGTTACAAATCCTGCTTGGTGCAAAGTGAGCGGTATTTGTTGACCTGCCAGCGCTATATTGAACTCAATCCGGTCAGGGCCGGAATCGCGGCGTTGCCCGGGCAATATCGCTGGTCCAGCTATCGCGGCAATTCGCAGGGTAGGCTGGATGAGTTGCTCACACCACACCCTGTGTATCTGAGTCTTGGCGCTACGCTGACTGAACGGCAAAAGACCTATCAGTCGCTATTTCAGGAGAATTTGACAGAGCAGAGCGTGGCTCAGTTGCGGTCTGCAATCCATGCGGAGTTTGCCGTAGGGGATCAGGAGTTTTTGCGGCGCGTCGCTAAAATAAGTCGGTAGCCTGCAGCAGAAATCCGGGGTCAGACCCGTCGGGTCTGACCCCAGGTCTTTGCCAACAATATTAGTGACGTTCGCGCAGGATGCGGTTCACGCCTGCGACCCGGCGCACATTGCGCAGCAGGGCGGCCAGGTGGACGCGGTCCTTGACCTGCACGGTAAAGCGCAGCTGGTCAAGCACGTTGTCCTTGTCTTCGTCCATGCCCACGTAGATGATGTTGGCGTCGGACTCGCCGATCTCGGCGGCCACGCGCGCCAGGATGCCGCGTTCGCTGTTGATCAGCACCTTGATGCGGCAGTCGAAACGGCGGTTCAGTTCGGTTCCCCAGCGCACCGCGATCCAGCGGTCCGGTTCCTTGATGCGCTGGCGCTTGGCCTGGGTGCAGTCGCTGGTGTGTACCAGCAGCCCCTGGTCGCGGCGCAGCTGGCCGATGATGTGGTCGCCCGGGATCGGCAAACAGCATGGTGCCAGTTGCACCGAGACGCCTTCGCTGCCGCAGATGGTGACCGGGTCGAGTTCGCTGCCGCTGTTGTGTTCGACCGGCATGCTGGCCGCTTCGCCGCCGATCAGGCCAAAGATGTGGCGCGCCACCAGCGTGGCCATGCGCTTGCCGATGCCGATGTCGGCATACAGTTCGTCGAGCGAATTGGCGCTCGATTCGTTCAGCAGGCGTTCGACCAGCGGCGCTGGCAGGTCGGCGTCGATGTTCAGGGTCAGCAAAGCCTGCGACATCAGTTGCTGGCCCAGCGAAACCGATTCGGGCAGATTGATCGTGCGCAGGTGGTGGCGAATCGCCGAACGGGCCTTGCCGGTACGCACGAACGACAGCCAGGTCGGGCTCGGGCGCGACGAGGAATCGGTGATGATCTCGACGATGTCGCCATTGTGCAGCTCGGTGCGCAGCGGCGAAGTTTCGTTGTTGATTTTCACGGCCACCGTCTGGTCGCCAATGCCGGTGTGGATCGAATAGGCGAAGTCGATGGCGGTGGCGCCGCGCGGCAGGGCGATGATCTTCGACTTCGGTGTAAACACATAGACCGAATCGGGGAACAGGTCGACCTTGACGTGTTCCAGGAACTCGGCCGAGTCGCCCGTCTGCTGCTGGATGTCGAGCAGCGACTGCAGCCATGCATGGGTGCGCTGCTGCAGGTCGGACGGGTTCGATTCGCCGCTCTTGTACAGCCAGTGCGCCGCCACGCCGGACTCGGCAGTGCGATGCATTTCCTGGGTGCGGATCTGGAATTCCACCGGCGTGCCATACGGGCCGATGACGGTCGTGTGCAACGACTGGTAGCCGTTCAGCTTGCGGATCGCAATGTAATCCTTGAATTTGCCCGGCATCGGCTTGTACAGGCTGTGCAGGGTACCCAGGGTGACATAGCAGTCGGCAAAGTTGTTGACCACCACGCGAAAGCCATATACGTCAAGCACCTGCGAGAACGACAGGTGCTTGCTGCGCATTTTTTTATAGATGTCGTGCAGCGACTTTTCACGGCCCGTCACTTCGGCGTCGATCTCGGCCATGGACATCGTGCTCTTTACCGCTTCGAGGATCTTGTTGACCACTTCGCGCCGGTTGCCGCGCGCTGCCTTGACGGCTTTCGCCAGGGTGCGGTAGCGCATCGGGTGCAGATGCGAGAACGACAGATCCTGCAATTCGCGGAAGATATTGTTCAGGCCCAGGCGGTGCGCGATCGGCACATACACTTCCATGGTCTCGCTGGCGATACGGGCTTTTTTCGCCGCCGTCATGAAGTCCAGGGTGCGCATATTGTGCAGGCGGTCGGCCAGCTTGATCAGAATCACGCGCACGTCGGAGGCCATGGCCAGCAGCATCTTGCGGAAGTTCTCCGCCTGGGCTTCGATCTGGCTCTGGAACTCAATTTTTTCCAGCTTCGACAAGCCGTCGACCAAATGCGCTACAGGCGCGCCGAAGCGCTCGATCAGTTCGTCTTTCTTGACGTCCTGGTCTTCCATCACATCGTGCAGCAGGGCGGCCATGATGGCTTGCGCGTCGAGCTTCCAGTCGGCACAGATTTCGGCCACGGCGATCGGGTGCGAGATATACGGTTCACCCGAGCGGCGCATCTGGCCCAGGTGCATTTCGTCGGAGAAGCGGTAGGCTTCCTTGACCTTTTTCAGGTCGACAGGGGAAAGGTATTCGGCCAGCTTGTCCATCAGGTGGCTGACGGACGCCACGCCAGCCACCGGCGGTGCTGGCGTGCCTGCGCCTGACGCATTGGCGACCTGCGGTTTTGCCGCCTGGCGCGGGGCCAGGGGCGGCGGTGGTGCTGAAGTCGTGTCGGCTGGGGTCAGACTCATAAAACGTCGCGTTACTTCACAGTGTGAATAAAGGAAAAATCAGAACCAGGAATCAGCACTGTCTCGTCACGCGCACTCCACTTACATCGGCACCTTTTTCAGCATTTCGATGCCGACTTTGCCTGCGGCGATCTCGCGCAGTGCGACGACGGTAGGCTTGTCCTTGGCTTCGACTTTAGGCGTGTGGCCTTGCAGCAACTGGCGTGCACGATAGGTCGCTGCCAGGGTCAGCTGGAAACGGTTAGGGATTTGTTTCAGGCAATCTTCAATGGTAATACGGGCCATGGTAACTCCTAATGATTGGTGCGTGGCGCTGTGTGAACTGTGGCGCACGATGAAAGAGCGAGATTAACTTACTCTGCGTGCAAACCCAGTTGGGCGAAAAGCGAGGCGTTGCGGGCCGCTTGTTGCGCAAACCGGCAACGGGCCGCTCTCACGATCGCGCTCAGTTCGGACAAAGCGACCGTAAACTCTTCATTGATAATAACATATTCGAACTCTGGCGCGTGGGCGATTTCGCCGCCGGCCGCCAGCAGGCGGCGCGTAATCACGTGCGGTTCGTCCTGGCCGCGCTTGTTCAGGCGCTCTTCGAGCGCATCGATCGATGGCGGCAGGATGAAAATGCCGGCTGCGCGCGGAAACTGCTTGCGCACCTGGCGCGCGCCCTGCCAGTCGATTTCCAGCAAGATATCGGTGCCGGCCGCCATCTGCTGCTCGACCATGATGCGCGAGGTGCCATAGTAATTGCCGTGTACTTCGGCCCATTCCAGGAACTCGCCCTTGTCGGCGCGCGCGATAAAGTCTTCCGCGCTGGTGAAATAGTATTCACGGCCGTGCTCTTCACCGGGGCGCGGGGCGCGCGTGGTGGTCGAGATCGACAGCTTGATGGCCGGTTCCTGCGCCAGCAGCGCGTTGACCAGGGTCGATTTGCCGGCGCCCGATGGCGCGGCGACCACGAACAGGCTGCCGGAGAAGGCGTTAGGGTGGGTCATGCGTATTTTTCCATGGCGTGTGAGGGTTGCGCCGCGCTTGCGCGGGCGGCGCACTATCGGCTATTTTACCAACAGGCAAGGCGCGCGGCCAGTCCCATGGCCGGCTTGTGGCTTGCTATTCCAGGTTCTGCACCTGTTCGCGCATCTGTTCGATCAGCAGTTTCAGGTCCATCGAGGCGTCGGCCAGTTCCTTGACCGAGGCTTTGGCGCCCAGTGTATTGGCTTCGCGGTTCAGTTCCTGCATCATGAAGTCCAGGCGCTTGCCCACCTGGCCGCCTTTGACCAGGATATGGCGCGTTTCATTCAGGTGCGCCGACAGGCGCGCCAGTTCTTCCGACACGTCGATGCGGATGCCGTACAAAATGACTTCCTGGCGGATGCGTTCCATCGCGTCCTGGCGCGACAGAGCCGAATTCGACCCCTGGCTGGCCAGGCCCAGCGCGTCCTGCATGCGCTCGATGGCTTTTTGCTGGAAGGCGGCGACTACTTGCGGAATCAATGGGGTGATGCGCTTGACGATGGCTTCCATCGCTTCGATGCGCGCGATCAGCACCGCTTCGAGCGCCGCGCCTTCGCGCTTGCGGCTGTCGACAAAGGCGGCGATGGTGCGTTTCGTCAGCGCGCCCACATCCGCCTGCAAGGACTCTTGCCCCACTTGCGCTTCTTCGATCACGCCAGGCCAGCGCAGCAGTTCCGCCACCGACATGACGGGCGCCGACACGAAATGCTGGCCCACTTCCGACTGCAATCGGGCCAGTTCGGCCAGCAGCGGCAGGTTCAGTGCCTGCGTGCCGGCGGTGGCGGCCTTGCGGCCAAAGCTCAGGCGAACTTCGACCTTGCCGCGCGTGATGGCCGACATGACGGCGGCGCGCAGGTCCGGTTCGAGCGTGCGCAAATCATCGTTGATACGAAATTGCAGATCGAGAAAGCGTGAATTGACGCTCTTGATTTCAATCGTCAGCGTGCCTGCAGCCCCTTCGCTGGTGGCAACCGCGTAGCCTGTCATGCTTGAAATGCTCAAAGGATTCCCCGATTTGGTCTTGTATACAGTCACTTATACACTTAATCAGCCAGCGCAGGCAAGACCGCCCGCGCCCAGAAAACAGGGCCACCGTCATGGGGTGGCCTGTTTTTTGCTCATGAAATGGCTCATGGTGCAGAATAGTGTGCGTTTTACGGCATTGTAAAGAAATTTGCCTGGCGTGGGGCAGGATTGTTGTACACGTGTGCATGTTGCTTTTCAGTCAGTTTGTCCTTGAGGTCATCGCTATCTGGCGCGCTGGTGCGCGGTGTTAAAATCGCTGCCGCATTCCAACCCTACAGGACTCCCCACATGACATTTGACACCCGCCCGAGCGGCCGCGCCGTCGACGCGCTGCGCACCATCCGCATCACCCGCCAGTACACCAAGCATGCCGAAGGCTCGGTACTGATCGAGTGCGGTGACACCAAGGTCATCTGCACCGCCAGCATCGAAGACAAGGTGCCGGGTTTCCTGAAGGGCAAGGGCCAAGGCTGGATGACGGCCGAGTACGGCATGCTGCCCCGCTCGACGCACACGCGCATGGACCGCGAAGCGGCGCGCGGCAAGCAGTCGGGCCGCACCCAGGAAATCCAGCGCCTGATCGGTCGCTCGCTGCGCGCCGCATTCGATTTGCAAGCGTTCGGCGAGCGTACCTTGCATCTCGATTGCGACGTGATCCAGGCCGACGGCGGCACGCGCACGGCTTCGATCACCGGCGCCATGGTGGCGGCCTACGATGCGTTTGCGCAGTTGCAGGCACGCGGCGCGATCACCGCGATTCCCGTGAAAAGCTTTGTCGCTGCTATTTCGGTCGGTGTCTACCAGGGCATGCCGGTGCTGGACCTCGATTATGTCGAAGACTCGAACTGCGATACCGACATGAACGTGGTGATGACCGAGGCTGGCCATTTCATCGAAGTGCAGGGCACGGCCGAAGGCGCAGCGTTCGACCGCGCCGGAATGAACCGCCTGCTGGACCTGGCGCAGGGTGGCATTGCCGAGCTGGTCAAGCTGCAAAAGCAGGCGCTGGGGCTGTAAGCTGATCCTTGCCGGCGAGGTGGGCAGGGCGCAAAAGGTTTACAATGCCGGCACTTCAACCGGACTACTGACATGACCCAACGCCTCATCCTCGCCTCCAATAACGCCGGCAAGCTCAAGGAATTCAACGAGCTGCTCTCGACCATCGGCTTTGCCGTGCATGCCCAAGGCGAGTACGGCGTGCCAGAGGCCGATGAGCCGTTCCACACCTTTGTTGAAAACGCGCTGCAAAAAGCCCGCCATGCTGCGCGCCTGACGGGCTTGCCCGCGCTGGCCGACGATTCCGGCGTGTGCGTCAATGCACTCGGTGGCGCGCCTGGCGTATATTCGGCGCGTTATGCGGGCGAACCAAAGTCGGACGCGGCCAACAGCGCCAAACTGATCGCGGACCTGGAGCCGCATGCCGACAAGTCGGCTTATTACTATTGCGTGCTGGTGTACGTACGCCACGCCGACGATCCGCAGCCGGTGATCGCCGACGCGCGCTGGCATGGCGAAATGATCGCCACGCCACGCGGTGCGGGCGGCTTCGGCTACGATCCGCATTTTTATATCCCGGCCCTGGGCAAGTGCGCGGCCGAGCTGACGGCCGACGAAAAGAATGCGCTGTCGCACCGCGGCCAGGCGCTGCGCGTATTGGTCGAGAAACTGCGATGATACCCATCAAGGTTGCGGGCAGCATTGCCCGGCCAGGCAGCAAGCCCGGCAACACCCCGGCGCCGCAGGACGGCATTTCCGGCGCCGCCGGTGCGGCCCTGCGCTATCTGCAGCCAGGCGCCCTGAACCTGACGGCGCTGCCGCCGCTGTCGCTGTACATCCATTTTCCGTGGTGCGTAAAAAAATGCCCGTATTGCGACTTCAATTCGCATGAGGTAAAGCAGGAGCAAGGCTTTCCGGAAGACGACTACCTGACGGCGCTGCGGCTGGACCTGGAAATGGCGTTGCCCTTGATCTGGGGTCGCAAGATCCACACCATCTTTATCGGTGGCGGCACACCCAGCCTGATGTCGGCGGCCGGGCTGGACCGGCTGATGTCGGACGTGCGCACTTTGCTGCCGCTCGAACCCGACTGCGAAATCACCATGGAAGCGAATCCGGGAACGTTCGAGACGGAAAAATTCAAGTCCTACCGTGCCAGCGGCGTCAATCGCCTGTCGGTCGGCATCCAGAGTTTCAATCGCCGTCACCTGCAATCGCTGGGACGCATCCATGACGACGACGAGGCGCGCCGTGCGGTGGAGATCGCGCACGCGCATTTCGACAATTTCAATCTCGACCTGATGTACGCGCTGCCGTCGCAGACACTGGCCGAAGCGCAGGCGGACCTGGAAACGGCGCTGTCGTTCGCGCCGCCGCACCTGTCGCTGTACCATCTGACGCTGGAACCGAACACCCTGTTTGCGAAATATCCGCCGGCGCTGCCCGACGACGACGAAAGCGCCGATATCGCCGACATGGTGGCCGCGCGTGCCGCGCAGGCGGGCTATGGCCGCTATGAGGTGTCGGCCTATGCCCAGCCGGGTCGCCAGGCACGCCACAACCGCAATTACTGGGAGTTCGGCGATTACCTGGGCATCGGCGCCGGCGCCCACAGCAAGATCTCGTTCCCGCACCGCGTGCTGCGCCAGGCCCGCTACAAGCAGCCGCGCGCCTATATGGACGCGGTGCGGGTCGGTAGTCCGGTGCAGGAAGAGCGTGAACTGGCGCGCGAGGAAATGGGTTTCGAGTTCATGCTCAATACCCTGCGCCTGACAGGCGGCTTTTCACCGAATCTGTTTGCCGAGCGCACCGGTGTGGCGCTGAACGCCATCGAGCAGCCGCTCAATGTGGCCGAAGCGAAGGGCCTGCTGTACCGCGATCACCAGATCATCAGGCCGACAGAGCTGGGCCTGAGCTTCCTGAACGACCTGCAGCAGATGTTCCTGGAAGGCTGACCGCAGCAAAGCGTACCGGCGCTGAGCTTAAAATTCTTCCCAGTCCTGCTCGGCATTGACAAGTGCCGGCTTTTTTCGCGCTGCCGGGGCACGTGGCGGCGCTGCCGGCGTGGCGCGTACCGGCACGGTCTTCTTCACCGCCACTGCCACCGGTGGCGTGGCCATCTGCAGCAGCTTGAAGCCGCCGGCCACCTGCGCCAGTTGCGCCGCCTGGTCCTGCATGCTTTCGGCGGCCGCCGCCGCTTCTTCCACCAGCGCGGCATTTTGCTGCGTCACCTGGTCCATCTGCGTGATGGCCTGGTTGACCTGGTCGATGCCCATGCTCTGCTCGGCGCTGGCCGAGGTGATTTCGGCCATGATGTCGGTCACGCGGCGCACGCTGTCGACCACCTCGTTCATGGTGCTGCCGGCCTGCTGCACCAGTCGGCTGCCGCCGTTGACCTGCGCCACCGAATCGTCGATCAGGTTTTTGATTTCTTTCGCGGCACTGGCCGAGCGCTGCGCCAGATTGCGCACTTCGCTGGCCACCACGGCAAAGCCGCGCCCCTGTTCGCCGGCGCGCGCCGCTTCCACCGCCGCGTTCAGCGCGAGGATATTGGTCTGGAAGGCGATGCCATCGATCACGCCGATAATGTCGACGATTTTTCTCGACGAGGCATCGATGGCACCCATGGTGTCGACCACCTGGCCCACGATGCCGCCGCCGCGTTCGGCCACTTCCGACGCCGACAGGGCCAGCTGGTTGGCCTGGCGCGCATTGTCGGCATTCTGTTTCACGGTGGCGGTCAGTTGTTCCATCGACGAGGCAGTTTCTTCGAGCGAACTGGCCTGCTGTTCCGTGCGCGAGGACAGGTCCAGGTTGCCTGCCGCAATTTCCGACGACGCCGTAGCAATCGCATCGGTGCCCGTCTGCACCTGCGACACCACCTTGGTCAGCGCATCGTTCATGCCTTTCAGCGCGTGCATCAGGTCGCCCACTTCATCGCGCGTGGGCTGGCCGAAGGTGGTGCGCAGGTCGCCTTCGGCGACGGTAGTTGCCACCGCAATGGCTGCCTGCAGCGGCAGCGTGATCGAGCGCGTGATCAACCAGGCGCACAGGCTGCCAAAGACGATCATCAGGCCGGCCAGGATGGCCGTCAGCGTCAGGCTGCGGCTATTGGCCCGTTCGATCGCCTGGGCCGTGTCATCGATGGCCTGGCGCTGCTCGGCCAGGAAGCCCTGTACCTTGGCCTGGTAGGCCTGGGCGGCCGGCATGTATTGCTGGGTATAGACGCGCTCGGCAGCCTCGACCTGGCCGGTTTTCTTGGCCGCCATCACGGCCTGCTTGGCCTGCTGATATACGCCGCGTACCTGCATCACGTCGGCAAAAGTGGCTTTTTCCTTTTCACTCGACAGCATGGCCTCCATCTGTTTCAGCAGGCCGCCACCCTTTTTTGTGCCGGCCGCAATCACCTCGGCAAATGTTACGGACAAGGTTTCATCCGAGCTTTTGGCGATCAGCGTGGTGCGTTCGATCGCCGAGTAGATCAGCAGGTACAGGTCGGACGCCAGGCGCTCCTTGGCCAGCGGCTTTTCCATCATCGCGCGCGTGGCCTGCGCGTTGCTCCAGGCGTTGATGACGGAAAACGAGGTACAGACAATTGCCAGCAGCAGCACCACGGCAAAGCCGATACCCAGGCGCGCACCAATACGAATGTTGGTCAGTATTTTCATAATGTCTTTTGGTGGCAGTGATCAATCAGGCATTTTCCAATGAAAATGCTACACGGGCATGACGGCGGCAGATCGTGTTCAAACGCGGTGTGACAGCGCAGTGGTGCGCGAGGCGGGGTCGGGGCCGGAAATACTGACAACAAAACAAAAGCGTCAAAACGCCATGCCTTGAGCCAAGAATGAGGGTGGCGTTACGTAAATCCTACCACGCAAAAATGATTGTTGGTATGAAATACGCACGGCTCTGGTGCGCCAGCGCGCGGCTGTTGTTTTTGGTTCAAGCGTGCAGGTCGAGCGCCTGGCGCAGGTCGGGCTGCTCGGCCCAGCGCGCAAAGGCGGCAGCCATGCGCTCGCTTTCGGCGATGGCCCGGCGCCAGTCGCGGATGCGTGCCGCGTGGTCCTGGCCATAATGGGCAAAGTCGCGCCGGTCCGGCAGCTTGCCGTTGGGCAGGCTGGCAACAAAGGCGGGCGAGGGCGAGACCAGGATCAGGTTGTCGAGCGCCGCATCCTGGCCGCGCACGCGGCGCCAGGGCATAGCCTTGTCCAGCCAGCCTGGCACGATATGGTCGGAAAAATGCGGATACAGCACCAGGTCCGGTTCGCGCTGGTAGGGCAGGTGCAAGTGGTAATCGACCAGGCCGCCGTCCCAGTAGCGTCCGGGCGGCGCACCGGCGATGCCGGTGACGGCGTCCAGCACCAGTGGAATCGAGCCCGAGGCCAGCAGCGCGTCGCGCAGATTGTCCTGCGCCAGCGGCACGAAGTGGCCATTGAAGGCGTCGAAGCGTGAACGCAGCCAGCTGGCGCCGTCCGGCCCCGCATGAAACACCACGCGTTCCAGCGAGGCGGCTAACCGGTCGCGCGCCAGCGTATTGCCGGCTGCCGCCAGCAAAAAGCCGCGCCGGTCGCGCCAGACGCCGGGCCGGGCCAGAGGGCCGATGCCGCGTACCGCCAGCACGGCCAGGCTGTGCTGCGCGTGCTGCAGCAACTGCGCGTCCTGGCCGTCGAGCATGGCACCCAGCAGGGCGCGGCAGGTGCGGCTGACATGGGTCGAAGCGGGTTTGTCGGGGTAGCGCTGGCCCACGTATTCGCGCACCAGGCGGCGCTGCGCGGCAACCGGATCGGCAAGGGTGGCGGCGGCCATGCGCCAGGCGCCGATCGAGGCGCCGATGAACTGCCGCCGGCGTGGTGCTTGCGGCAGGAAGTCGCCGAACAGCCAGCAGTCGAGCTGGTGCAGGATCAGTCCCTTCGGCCCGCCCGCAGCAGCCGGCACGATGGCGACGTCAAGCGCGCGCATACCGTGTTCGGCAATGCGCGCGCGGGCGCGGCGGCCCAGGCGGATGGTGATGGCGGACTTGCTTGGCGACATGAGGTGCGGCTCGTGGCTGGTTGGAACCGCCCATTGTAGCGCCAGCGGCCTGGTCAGGCGTGCGACGAGGAACGGCGTTTTTTACTATTATCCTTAAGATAATAATGACGGAACACCATGCTTTCGTCATGCACGACGTTAGCTGACTTTATAAAGAGAAATATGAAACGACCTGAACAGTTACCGGGCAGCTTGCTGCTCATCACCTTATTGGCTGCTGCCCTGAGCGCGTGCGGTGGCGGCTCTTCTTCCTCCGACAACGCCGCCGCCGTCACGCCGGCCAATCCCGTCGCGCCAGTGACACCAGTTACGCCAGTGAGCGGCGACACAGGCAGCGTCAGTGCCCCATTCGCTGGCAACGCCAGCGCCCGCTATCTGCTGCTGGCCGTCGCCAGCCAGAGCACGGGCGCGCTGACCAGTGTCAGCCAGGCCGCCAATGGCGCGTTGAGCGAGATCTCCGGCAATGCCTTCACGGGCACGCCGGCCATTACGCGCGAGATCAGCGGCGACGCCAGCTTTGCGCAGGGGCGCTGGTTCACCGGCACCATTACCCGCAGCACGGGCGCCACCGTGATGACCGGCAATAACGCCAGCGCCCATTACAACGTCTACAAGACCGTTGCGGCGCTGCCTGTCAGCGGCAACCTGACTTGCGACGCCGGCACGTTCACGGCGCCGAGCTATACTGGTGGCAGTGTGATCGGCCAGGACGCCTATTTCGGCACGGCCAGCGGCAGTGCCACCTTGTCGTTTGGTGCCACCGGTGCAAGCCTGGCGATGACGGTAAACACCAGCGCCGGCGGCAGCAGCGGCAGCATCAGCGGTGCCGGCCTGCTGGCTGCGCCCGCATCGACGGTGATCGGCGGTGGTTTCCTGGGCGGCAGCAGCGGCAGCCTGCTGGCGCTCGGTGATGCAGGCGCTGGCCGCTACCTGGTCATCGGCGGCTACAAGGTGGTGCTGGCCAATGGTGCCAACTACCAGGGTGTGGCGACCTTCCGCTGCTCCTGATCGTGCAGTCATGAAAAAAGCGGCGCCGTACAATGCACGGACGCCGCTTTTTTATGCTCGCGCCGCTTAGCGCAGGGCCGAGATCAGCTGTTTCAGCTTGCCCGTATCGACGCAGAAAGCGCGGATGCCTTCGGCCAGTTTTTCGGTCGCCATCGCGTCTTCATTCATCATGAAGCGGAACGATTTTTCATCGAGCGACATCTTGACGATATTCGTGCCCGGCGCCGCTTCGGCGCTCAGCTTGCGTGCTACCTGCGCATCGCTGTCGGCCAGCTTTTGCAGCAGGTCCGGGCTGATGGTCAGCAGGTCGCAGCCGGCCAGTTCCAGGATCTGCGAGGTATTGCGAAAGCTCGCGCCCATCACTTCGGTGGTGTAGCCAAACTTGCGGTAGTAGTTGTAGATGCGCTTGACCGACTGCACGCCCGGATCTTCCGCGCCCATGTAGTCGATGCCGGTCGATTTTTTGTACCAGTCGTAGATGCGGCCGACGAACGGCGAAATCAGCTGGGCACCCGCCTCGGCGCAGGCGATCGCCTGCGACAGCGAGAACAGCAGGGTCATGTTGCAGCGTATGCCTTCCTTTTCCAGGATCTCGGCAGCGCGTATGCCTTCCCAGGTCGAGGCCATCTTGATCAGCACGCGCTCGCGTTCAATCCCGGCGTTCGAATACAGGGCGACCAGGTCGCGGCCCTTGGCCACCGTGCCTTCCACATCGAACGACAGGCGGGCGTCGACTTCGGTCGATACGCGGCCCGGGATAATTTGCAAAATCTCGCTGCCAAAAGCGATCAGCAGGCGGTCGATAATCTCGGTAGGCGAGGCGTTCGGATGGTCGCGCACGGCCTTTTCCAGCAGCGGCTTGTATTCGTCCTTTTGCACCGCCTTCAGGATCAGCGAAGGATTGGTGGTCGCGTCGCGCGGCGTGTAGGCCTGGATCGACTGGAAGTCGCCCGTATCGGCCACCACGGTAGTGAATTGTTTGAGTTGGTCTAATTGGTTCATGGCTGGAGATTATACTGAAAGTAATTAAGGCCGGGGTCAGACCCGGCGGGTCTGACCCCAGATTTCTGCTGCCTATCCTATAAACGAATCAAACTGCATATCAAATTCCTGCAAGGCCTTCTGCGCATTCTGCATCTTCTTGCGGAACTCCGGCCCGCGCTGCAGCGCCAGGCCCACGGCCAGCACGTCAATCACCACCAGGTAAGCCAGGCGCGCCGAGATCGGCGTGTAGGGGTCGGTATTGAACACCAGGTCGATCGGGATCAGCACGGTGGCCAGGTCGGCCAGCGGCGTGCCCGATGGTGCCAGCACGATCACGTCGGCGCCGCCACGGCGCGCCAGCTTGACCGAGCGCACCAGCGCCGGGCTGTTGCCGCGCTGCGAGATGGCGACCAGCGCATCGCCGCCGCGCAGCAGGGCCGCCGCGATGCTGTGGATATTCGGGTCGCTGTAGGCCACCGTCGGCACGCCCGAGCGGAAGAACTTGTGCTGGGCATCGGCGGCCACGATGCCCGAGGTGCCCTGGCCGTAGAATTCGATCTTGCTGGCGCGCGACAAAATATCGAGCGCGCGCTGTATCGCTTCCGGGTTCAGGTTGTTGCGCAGGTCGAGCAGGGTATTGATCGAACGGCTGCAGATTTTATTGACCAGGTCGGCCGCCAGGTCATCCTGCGCCGGCTGCTCATTGGCTCCCGGCATGGCCAGCGCCAGGCCCTGCGCCAGGCGCAGCTTGAACTCGTGCCAGCCATCGTAACCCAGGGTGCGGCAAAAACGCACCACGGTCGGCTCCGACACCTGCGCGTTTTTCGCCAGCGCCGTGATGTTCTGGCTGACCGTCTGGTTCGGCTGTTCCAGCACCGCCAGCGCGACTTTTTTCTCCGATTTGGAGAGCGAGTCGAGCTGGGTGCGGATGGAGTCAAGCAGCATGAAATTAATCTTCTATCTTCGGGCAAAGGTGAAGCAGGGAATTCGTGGAGCACCGCTCCACGCCTGCGTAACGGCCTGGCCTTGCAAGGCCAGGCTCCTTGCACTTCCAAGTTAGTCTTCGGGAAGCGCCTCTTCACGCCATTGCAAGCCATCACGCCCGATCAGTGCGCTCGCTGCGGCCGGGCCCCAGGTACCTGCCGTGTACGGGATCGGGGCGCTGTCGTTCTGTTCCCAGCTGTCGAGGATAGGTTCGACCCATTCCCAGGCCGCTTCCAGTTCGTCGCCGCGCATGAACAGGGTCAGCTGGCCGCGCAGGACGTCCAGCAGCAGGCGCTCGTAGGCGTCCATGCGCGGGGTCTTGAACGATTCGCGGAAATCGAGTTCCAGTTCGGCCGGTTTCAAACGCATGCCTTCGCCCGGCGTCTTGGCCATCAGGTTCAGGCTCAGGCCTTCGTCGGGCTGCAGGCGGATCACCAGGCAGTTCGGCTGGAAGCTCGACGTTGGCTGGTTGAAGATCGAGTGCGGGATCTGCTTGAAGCGCACGACGATTTCGGCCAGGCTGTCGGCCATGCGCTTGCCGGTGCGCAGGTAGAACGGCACGCCGGCCCAGCGCCAGGTGTCGATTTCGGCTTTCATTGCAACAAAGGTCTCGGTGCGCGAATGTTGCGGCGCATCGGGCTCGTCGCGGTAGCTCGGCACGGTGGCGCCGTCGACATGGCCGGCACGGTACTGGCCGCGTACGATGTTTTGCGACAGGGTGGTCGGCGTGAATTTTTTCAGCGAGCGCAGCACTTGCAGCTTTTCGTCACGCACGGCGTCCGGCGCGATCGAGGTCGGTGGTTCCATCGCCACGATGCACAGCAGCTGCAGCAGGTGGTTCTGCAGCATGTCGCGCAGCGCGCCCGAGGTGTCGTAGTAACCCATGCGGTTGCCCACGCCCAGTTTCTCGGCGATGGTGATCTGCACGTCGGAAATCCATTCACGGCGCCACAGTGGCTCAAACAGGATATTGCCGAAGCGCAAAGCCATCAGGTTCTGCACGGTTTCCTTACCCAGGTAATGGTCGATACGGTAGATCTGCGATTCCTGGAAGACCTTGCCCACTTCGGCATTGATCTGCTTGGCACTGGCCAGGTCGCGGCCCAGCGGTTTTTCCAGCACGACGCGCGAATTTGGCGTCACCAGGCCATTTTCTTCCAGGTTGTCGCAAATCAGCGCAAACAGGTGCGGTGGCGTCGCCAGGTAGTACACGCGCGTCAGGTTGGCGTCGCCGCGCAGCACTTCCACCAGCGGTGCATAGGTCTTGGCATCGCTGGCATTGAGCGACACGTAGACGATGCGCGCGCAGAACTTGTTCCACGTGGCGTCATTCAGGGTGCTGGCCTTGATGTGCGGGCGGGAATTGGTTTCCACCATTTTCAGGAAAGCGTCCTGGCCGCTGTCCTGGCGGCCCACGCAGATAATGCGCGCCGTTGGCGGCAGGTCGTTCGCGACATCGCGCGCATACATTGCAGGCAGTAATTTACGCATGGCTAAATCGCCGCTGCCGCCAAACAGGACCAGGTCAAAATCGGTAAGAGCCATAATATGATGTCGTCGCAAAAGTAAAGGAGCCGGAGCCGGGAAGGTGCTGATCGCTGGCAGCGCCGTGGCGCAACGCCGCGCTTGTATCGCCGCGTGAACCGCAGTCTATGCTACTGTAAATTCATGGTGTAAATTTACTACGTAGAACTGTCAATTGCAAGAAATTTTACTACATTGAACGCTGTCTCGCCATTCCTGCATTATAGACTTGTCGGCTAACCTTGCCACACCAACATAAATTGCAAAAAAATCATTGTTTCAAAGGAAATTTTCCAGGCTCACCGTACGAATTTGCGCTATAGCAACAACATCGGCAAGAAAAGCGTGTGCAAAGGCTTGTAAACAATTTAAGTAGCTTTCCGGAAATAAATTGACCGTATAATCGGCGTAATACGCTGACAAGCAAGTTAGCGACAATATACTGCGCTGTAGCGTCGGCCATGCCCCGAATCCGCCTTCCGACCTACCGTACCAGGCATTCAGTCATGAAAGCATGCGGCAAGGCGGACTTCAATTACGCACAACAAGACGGCTCCAGGGGGAATAATGAATTCAATGCAGCAAGATGTCGACGAACGCACCAGCCTGACAGGCAATAATAAATTCGAACTGTTTCTGTTCAGGCTAGGGGCCAGCGACCACTCGACCAGCCGCGAACTGTTCGGCATCAATGTGTTCAAGGTACGCGAGATCATGGAAATGCCGGCCATTACGGCCGTTGCAGGTTCACATCCGCATATGCTGGGCGTGGTCAATATCCGTGGCCAGATCGTGCCGGTGATCGACCTGCCGATGGCAGTCGGCTGCAAGAGCAACGGCCTGAAGATATTGATGGTGACCGAGTTCGCCCGCTCGACGCAGGCGTTTGCCGTGGAAGAGGTCGATGAAATCGTGCGCCTGGAGTGGAATCAGGTGCTGTCGGCCGAATCGAGCGTCGGTGGCGGTCTGGTCACCAGCATTGCCCGTCTCGACGGCGATACCGACAAGACGCGCCTGGCGCAAGTGCTGGACGTCGAGCAGATCCTGCGCAATGTGCTGCCTTCCGGCGAACCCGATATCGACAAGACCAGCATCGGCCCGCAGGTGCGCCTGCCGGCCGGCGCCGTGATCCTGGCTGCCGACGATTCCTCGCTGGCCAGGTCGCTGATCGAAAAAGGCCTGGAAGCGATGGGCGTGCCATTCATTATGACCAAGACTGGCAAGGAGGCGTGGGAGCGTTTGCAAGCGATCTCGGCCCAGGCGGCGACCGAAGGCAAGACCGCGAAAGACAAGGTCGCGCTGGTGCTGACCGACCTGGAAATGCCGGAAATGGACGGTTTCACCCTGACCCGCAATATCAAGAACGATGGCCGCTTCTCGTCGATTCCGGTGGTGATCCATTCGTCGCTGACCGGTTCGACCAACGAAGATCACGTCAAGGGCGTGGGCGCAGATGGCTATGTGGCCAAGTTCGTGGCGGCCGAGCTGGCAGAGACGATACGCAAGGTGCTTTCGAGGTAACTCAACCCAACCTCCAAAGGCTGGGGTCAGACCCCCTCGCCCGTTAGCAATGACTTTTGCGTTAGCGGCATTGAGGGGCTGACCCCGTTACTCTTACGCCTGGTAAGCCGTTTCCGGCTGCCCCGCCACATCCACCCGCACCGACAGCACGTAGCCGGTCAACGGGTAGTTGGCAATCTCTTCCTTCGAGCGGTTATGGCTGGCGGTGGTGATATACAAGGTGCGCAGGTCGGCGCCGCCGAAGGTCACCATGGTCGGGCAACGGGCCGGCACCGTGATTTCCCCGAGCAACTTGCCATCGGGTGCGAAGCGCAGGATCTTGCCGCCTTCGAACATGGCTGACCAGTAATTGCCTTCGCTGTCGACCGCAGCACCGTCCGGGCGCCCGCCGTAGTCGGCCGCCTTTTTGTCGGTGGAAAAGCGCTGAAAAGGTTGCGGCGCGGAAATGGCGCCGGTGGCCGCATCGAAGTCGAAGCGGTCGATGCGGTGGGTGGTGGTGTCCGAGTGGTACATGGTGCGCTGGTCCGGTGAAAAACCCAGGCCATTCGACACCGTCATGCCGCCCGACCAGACCTTGCGTACCTGACCCTTTTCCAGCACAAACATTTCCGCCGCATCCGCATTGCGCGGCTCAAAAATCGTGCCGACCCAGAAACGGCCCGCCGGGTCGACCTTGCCATCGTTGAAGCGGGTGGTGGCCATGTCGAATGGCGCCGGCGCGATGTGCGCCAGGCTGCCTGTGTTCGTATCGAGATGCGCGAAGCCGCTGCGCAGCGCCACGATCAGGCCGCCGCCGGCATTAATGGCCAGCGCCGATGGTTCGGTCGGCATCTCCCATTTGCTGTGCTTGCCGCTATCCGGATGCAGGCGATGCACGGCGCGTCCGTCGATATCGACCCAGTACAGGGCTGCTTCCTGCTGGTGCCACAAGGGGCATTCACCCACTTGCATCGCTTGATCGCTGACGACCTTGATTTCGTAAATATTCATGTTTTAGTAGGCTGCCTTGGCGGCGCGTGCAAGTGAAATCAGGCCATTGGTCGAGCTGTCGTGCAGTTCCGGCTGCGCCTGGCCGGTCAGTTCCGACTGGATTTTCTTGGCCAGTACCTTGCCCAGTTCCACGCCCCATTGGTCAAAACTGTTGACGTTCCACAGCACGCCTTGCACGAAAGTTTTGTGTTCGTACAGGGCGATCAGCGCGCCCAGGGTCGATGGTGTCAGTTGATCCATCAGAATGGTGTTGCTCGGACGGTTGCCCGGGAATGTCTTGTGCGGCACCAGTGCTTCGATTTGATCGGCAGGCAAGCCTTGCGCCTGCAGATCAAGCCGCACTTCCTCGCCTGTCTTGCCGGTCATAAACGCTTCCGACTGCGCAAAGCAGTTGGCCAGCAGGGCGTCATGGTGGCCCGGCAGGTCGTGCGTGGCGCGCAGCGCGGCGATAAAGTCGATCGGCGTGATGTCGGTGCCCTGGTGCAGCAACTGGAAGTAGGCGTGCTGGGCGTTGGTGCCGCAATCGCCCCAGATCACGGGGCCGGTTGGCACGCCGACCGGCTCGCCGTCCTTGGTGACGCGCTTGCCATTGCTTTCCATGTCCAGCTGTTGCAGGTAGGCGGCAAAGCGCGACAGGTCCTGGTGGTACGGTGCGATCGAGACGGAGCCGCAATCGAGGAACTGGCGATTCCAGAAGCCCACCATGGCCAGTACCACCGGCATGTTCTGGGCCAAGGGCGCGGTGCGGAAATGCTGGTCCATCGCATGCGCGCCAGCGAGGAAATCGCTGAAGTATTCGAAACCGACGGCCAGCGCCACGGCCAGGCCGATCGATGACCAGACCGAATAGCGTCCGCCGACCCAGTCCCAGAACGGGAACATATTGGCCGGATCAATGCCGAACTCGACGATGGCCGCCGCGTTGGTGGAGACTGCCACGAAGTGCCTGGCCAGGTCTTTTTCCTCGCCTTCCAGCAGGAACCAGGCGCGCGCCGTATTGGCGTTGAGCATGGTTTCGGCTGTGACAAAGGTTTTCGAGGCAACGATAAACAAGGTCGTTTCCGGATCGACTTTCGACAGGGTCGCTTCCATGTCGTGGCCGTCAACGTTCGACACGAAATGCATTTCCAGGCCCGGGTTGGCGTAGGAGCGCAGCGCCAGGCAGGCCATTTTCGGACCCAGGTCGGAGCCGCCGATGCCGATATTGACGACGTCGGAAATCGGCTTGCCGGTGTAACCCAACCAGCTGCCGTTGCGCACCTTGTCGGTAAATGCTTTCACACGTTGCAATACATCGTGCACATCAAAGTCGATATCCTGGCCGTCGACCACCAGCCTGGTGCCGCGCGGCGCACGCAAGGCAGTATGCAGAACGGCCCGATGTTCGGTAAGATTGATTTTCTCGCCGGCGAACATCGCTTCGCGCTGCGCTTCGACGCCGCGTTCGCGCGCCAGGTCCATCAGCAAGGCCATGCTGGTCGCATCGACCCGGTTCTTCGAGTAGTCGAGCAGCAGGCCGGCGGCGTCGATGGTCATTTGCGCAAAGCGCTGCGGGTTGCCGGCAAACAGCTGGCGCAGGTGCACGTCGCGCATGCTGGCGCTGTGGGCCTGCAATTGTTGGAAACTGGTCAAGGCGGTGAGGGCGGGAGTGGACATGGCGGTCGGCTGGATACTGGTCTCGGTTATAAGGAAGTGCGGCGCGCCTGAAACATGCGCTGCCGGCGATGATATGAGAATAATACATCAGAAAAAAGTAAATTCACTACACTTTGTATCGCCGGTTCGGCGCCATCGTGTTTTTTTCAGCGCGATTGGCCACTGAATCAGGCGATGGAGGTGGTGTGTCCGCAAAGGTGGTGCTTGGCGTGGACGCATTGAAAAGCGGCAAAAAAATGGCATATTTACGGCGTTGGCCCAAGCAAAAGTGCTTCTGCTCATCCATTTTGTAGTAAAATTTCACAAAATACTTTTTAAGGAATCCATCATGGCGCTGCATCCAGTAGTCGAATCCGTAACAGCGCGCATTATCGCGCGCAGCCGGCCCTCGCGCGGCGCCTATCTGACGCACCTGGACGCGGCTCGCATCCAGGGCGTACAGCGCGGCGCGCTGTCGTGTACCAACCTGGCGCATGGCTTTGCCGCGTTTCCGGCCAACGACAAGCTGTCGCTGAGGGAATACAAAAAGCCGTCGGTGGCCATCGTTTCGTCGTACAACGACATGCTGTCGGCGCACCAGCCGTTCGAAGGTTTTCCGCAGATTATCAAAGAGGCCGTGCGCGAAGTGGGTGCGGTGGCGCAGTTCGCCGGTGGCGTGCCTGCCATGTGTGATGGCGTGACACAAGGCCAGCCAGGCATGGAATTGTCGCTGTTTTCGCGCGACACCATCGCCATGTCGACCGCCGTGGCGCTGTCGCACAATATGTTCGACTCGGCGCTGTACCTGGGCGTGTGCGACAAGATCGTGCCGGGCCTGCTGATCGGTGCGCTGCACTTCGGCCACTTGCCGGCCGTGTTCGTGCCGGCCGGCCCGATGACGTCGGGCCTGTCGAACAAGGAAAAAGCCCAGGTGCGCCAGCTGTATGCGCAAGGCAAGGCAACGCGTGAAGACTTGCTCGAAGGCGAGTCGAAAGCCTACCACGGCGCCGGCACCTGTACCTTTTACGGTACCGCGAACAGCAACCAGATGCTGATGGAAGTCATGGGCCTGCACCTGCCGGGCGCCGCCTTTATTACGCCGAACACGCCGCTGCGCGATGCCCTGACCGCCGCCGCAGCCCAGCGCGCCGCCGTGATCACGGCGCAAAGCGGCAGCTACTTGCCGGTTGGCCATATCGTCGACGAGAAATGTATCGTCAACGCCGTGGTTGGCTTGCTGGCCACGGGCGGCTCGACCAATCACACCCTGCACCTGGTGGCGATTGCCAAGGCGGCCGGCATCGTGATCGACTGGAATGACTTCAATGAGCTGTCGGCCATCGTGCCGATGTTGACGCGCATCTATCCGAACGGCGACGCCGACGTGAACCATTTCCACGCCGCTGGCGGCACCGGCTACCTGATCCGCGAACTGCTGGACGCGGGCCTGCTGCACGAAGACGTCAACACCATCCTCGGCCATGGCTTGCGCGCGCACTGCATGGAGCCCTTCCTCGGCGAAGACGGCAAGGTCTTCTGGAAAGATGCCCCTGCCGCGAGCGCCGACGAAAGCGTGCTGCGCCCGGCCTCGAACCCGTTCGCGCCGGACGGCGGCATGGTGCTGGTGGCCGGCAATCTGGGTCGCGCGGTGATGAAAGTATCGGCTGTCAAGCCCGAGCACCGCACCGTCGAAGCGCCGGCGATCGTCTTCAATTCGCAGGAAGATTTCATGGCCGCCTACAAGGCCGGCACGCTGGACCGCGATTTCGTTGCCGTGCTGCGCTTCCAGGGGCCGCGCGCCAACGGCATGCCGGAACTGCACGCACTGACGCCGGCGCTGGCCAACCTGCAGGACGCCGGCCGCCATGTGGCGCTGGTCACCGATGGCCGCATGTCGGGTGCATCGGGCAAGGTGCCTGCCGCCATCCACGTCTCGCCCGAGATCCTCGCTGGCGGCCCTCTGGGCCTGGTGCGCGACGGCGACGTGATCCGTCTCGATGCGTTTACCGGCGTGCTCGAAGCACTGGTACCGGCTGACGTATGGCATGCACGTTCGCCTGTCACCACTGATTTGTCGCCCGGCCATATCGGCATGGGCCGCGAATTGTTTTCGATGTTCCGCTCCACCGTCAGCGCGGCGGAAGAGGGCGCCACCACGTTTGGCCTGCCGTCGCCGATTCCTACCACCGTGCCCTTGCACGAAGGCGAGAATGTCGGCGATACTGTGCCGGGCTCCGATGAAGACTTTTTGGCAAGGAAATAAAATGACCATGACACTCCTGGAAATTATGCGTACCTCGAGCGTGATCCCCGTGATTGCGATCGACGATCCTGAACACGCCGTACCGCTGGCGCGCGCGCTGGTGGCGGGCGGCATCCGCGTGCTGGAAGTGACCTTGCGCACCAAGCACGGCCTGGAAGCGATCCGCGCCATGTCGGAAGTGCCGGGCGCCATCGTAGGCGTCGGCACGCTCACCCGTCCTGAAGAATTTGCCGCAGCGCGCGATGCGGGCGCCGTGTTTGGCGTCTCGCCTGGCTTGACCAGCGCGCTGGTTGCCGCAGCAAAAAGCAGTGGCCTGCCGCTGTTGCCTGGCGTAATGACCCCGGGTGAAGTGATGGCAGCGCGTGAAAACGGCTTCCTGCAACTGAAGTTGTTCCCGGCCGTGCCAGCTGGCGGCATCGGCATGCTGAACGCCATCTACGGCCCGCTGCCGGACGTCACGTTCTGCCCGACCGGCGGCATTTCGCAGGACACGGCGTCGCAGTTCCTGGCACTGAAAAACGTCGTCTGCGTGGGCGGCTCGTGGCTGACGCCAAAAGACGCCATTGCGGCCGGCAACTGGGACCGCATTACGGAAATCGCCAAGGCCGCCAGCGGCCTGCGTTCCGCCTAGGCGCTCCGCCGAAGTTGTGATCCACCGGCGAGCCTTCCGCGCTTGCCGTTTTTTCTTCCAGGATATCCATGCCTGATTTTCGCCGTCCCTTGACTGCTGGTGAAATCGCCATGGTGCGCAGCGTCTTCCAGAACGCCATCGACACCACGCGCGTGCGCGTGGTGCGCGGCTCTTTTCTTCCCTTCAATTTGCAGGACCAGAACACGGCCATGACGCCGCGCGGCAGCCTGTATTTCATGCCGGCCCAGTACCGCATTGACTTTTCACGCGAGGATGCCGGCGGCAAACTGTTCTTTATTCATGAGATGGTGCATGTGTGGCAGTGGCAGCTGGGCTACAACTGCATCTTGCATGGCTTGCTGCTGGCGCTGTTCGGCGGCTATTTCCGCCAGCGCGCCTACCGCTACGACAGCAGCGTGCGGGGCACGAGCTTGGCCAGCTATAACATGGAGCAGCAGGCCGAACTGGTGTCCCATTATTTTGGCGCCACCCAGCTGGGCCTGGCCTCGATGACAGCCAGGCTGCCGTTCTTGCGCGAGGTGCTGGGCGGCTTTTTGCAGTCGCCCGGCAATGCCGGTTTATTGCCGGAGCGCTGGCTTACAAGGTGATCTCGCCTTCTTCCTCGCCATCCCAGTAATTGATGCGCCTGGCCTGCACCTTGATCAGGATAATTCCTGGCGTGGCCGGTCCTTGCTTGAACCAGCGGTTCATGCTGTCATCCCAGTGCGCTTCAAAAGCCTGCTGGTCGGTGATCAGCTCGGCCTGGCCCTCGACGGCGATAAACAGCGGCGGCGCGCCGAACAGATGGGCCTTGCCCTGGTAGGACAGGCCGACGGCTGGGTCGCGGCGGATATCGTCGACCATGCGCGCGTCGCTCCAGGTAAAGTACCAGGAAGTACCGTCGTAATCGACATCCTCGTTATTGCTCATCGGGCGGGCCGCCAGCTGGCCGTCTTCGGCGCGTGTCGACAACATCAGAAAATCGATGTCGGCCATCTTTTTTGCCAGTTCCGGCAAGGTCATTGTGCTCATGTGATGCTCCGTGGTCATGGTGGTTGAATGGTGGCGGCAACAGGCGCGCCGCGTTCATGTCATGGAGTTGACCACAGGAGGCGTCCGCCCTGCGTGCGGCAGCTCACCTTGCAAGGCAGATAATCAGGCAGGCGGTGCGCGATGCGAGGCGTTGCTGACGACGCGGTTGCGTCCGCCATCCTTGGCCTGGTACAGCGCACGGTCGGCGGCGCCGATCAGCTGGTCCATGTCCAGCGGCGCGGTGCCACTGTGGGTGGCCACGCCGATGCTGACGGTAATATGGCGCGGCGCGCCGTCTTCATGACCGTTGTCGATGGACAAGGCGCGCACGCCCTTGCGGATCGCCTCGGCCAGGGCCAGTGCCTTGGCCGGTACGGTGTCGGGCAGGATGGCGGCAAACTCTTCGCCACCGTAGCGCGCCAGCACATCGCCGGAGCGGTTGAGCATGGTAGCGAGCGCGCTGGCCACTTGCTTCAGGCAAGCGTCGCCCTGCTGGTGGCCGTACTGGTCGTTATAGTCCTTGAAGTGGTCGATATCGATCATCAGCAGCGACAGCGGACTGCCGTTACGCCTGGCGCGACGCATTTCCTTGTCGATCGCGACGTCGAAATGGCGGCGATTGGCCACCCCTGTCAGGCCGTCCGAAAAGGTCTGCGAGCGCAACACCATGGTCTGCTCGCGCAACAGTTTTTCGCGGCCCACGGCGATGGTCACATCGGTAATCTGGATCAGGCAATGGCGTGGTGCATCGGGCAGGCTGATGGGCGTGACGGCCACCGCCTGCTGCATGCGCTCGCGGCCTTCGCTGCTCACCGCCGCCTGCGGGTACAGCGGGAATGGTGACTTGTGCAGCGATTGCGACAGCAGCGACTGGAAGTTGTCGCGCAGGGCCTGGGTGATGGCCGATTCGATGCGCTTTTGCTGCAGTTCCGGGAACACCTCGAAAAAATCGTGGCCCAGCACGCTGTCGGCTTTCCAGCCTGAGTGGCGCTCCAGCCAGCGGTTCCACAGCACGATGCTGCGGTTCTCGTCGAGCACGATGGCGCCCAGATTGACGGCACCGAGTATGCTTTCGAGCAGGGTCAAGCGCTGCAAGGTGTCAGCCATGGTACTCACGCCGGTCCAAAGACCTTGGCCAGGTAGCGGTTGACCTGTTCTTTCAGGTCGTGCAAGGCGGACAGGTCCAGCACAAAGGCCACATAGCCGTGGATCTGGTGCTTGGCCAGCACGAAGTCGATATGCAGCATCAGCACCACGTCGTCGCCGTGTTCGCCGAAGACGGACAGGATTTCCGTGCTGGTGCCCACATGGTAGACGGGCAGGGAGCCGTGCAGCTCGCTGTCGAACAGGTTGGCCAGGGTGCCCACGCAGGAATTGAGGATGATATTGCCAATTTCGCTCATCGCCTCCTGTTCCATTTCCGTCAACTGCTCGAGCGGCATGCTGTCGCCCACCATCAGGCGCACGATTTCCAGGCTTTTGTCTTCCGGAAACATTAATATGGCTTCGGTGGCGAACGCGCCGTCGTAATGCTGGCTGACGCCACAGATGCGGTCGCCGTCGCGCTTGTTGCCCAGCAGGGTAGCCGCATCGGCGCGGTTCAGGAAGGTAATCGAGGGCACCGACATGGCCACTTCCTCGTTGACGATCTCGCTCATGGAGGCCGCCGCGTGGCCCACGCCGATATTGAAGATTTCGACCAGTGCGTCGTTTTCCAGTTCGGACAGGTTGACCATGCTCACGCGTCCAGCGTATCGATCAGCGCGTGGATGCGCACTTCCGTGATGGGCTTTTCCATGAAGCCCACTTTCAATTCGCTGGCACGGTTGCGGATGGCATTTTGCACATTCGCCGTCACCAGGAAGATATGGGTCTGCGGATACAGGGCGCGCAACTGTTCGGCGGTTGCCAGGCCACCCATGCCCGGCATATTGACGTCCAGCAGGATCAGGTAAGGATTGAGCGCCTTGACTTTTTCCAGCGCTTCCTCGCCCGTGGCCGCTTCAGTGATCTGCCAGTCGGCATGTTTGCTGAGAATGAACTGATGCGCCATCAAACGTGAAACCCGGCTGTCATCGACAACAAGTACCTGTTTACTGTGAGCCATTTACTATTCCTGAAGCGTTATTTCGGTCAATCTGACATTTTCGCATACATTGCCTGGGCAACCCATAATTTGGCATCAGAATTGCTTTGGGGCAAAAATTTTCATCTTTGCCCGCCTGCCGGCTGTTGCGCCGCCGCCCGTGGCCCTGCCTGGCGGCCTGGCGATCCAGTAAAATAGCGCCACTTCCACTTCCACTTCCACTTCAGCGTTCCCGCCATGACCCAAGACGAATTGAAACAAGCCGTAGCCCGCACCGCGATTGATTATGTTGTAAAAGGCGAAATCATCGGTGTCGGTACCGGCTCGACCGCCAATTTTTTCATCGATGAACTGGCCAGTATCAAGGACAGCATCAAGGGCGCGGTTGCCTCGTCCGAAGCGACGGCCGCCCGCCTGGCCGGCCACGGCATCGCCGTGTTCGACCTGAACGATGTGAGCGAGATTGCCGTGTATATCGATGGCGCCGATGAAATCACGGCTGGCGGCGCCATGATCAAGGGCGGTGGCGCGGCCCTGACGCGCGAAAAAATCGTGGCGTCGGTAGCGAAACAGTTCGTCTGCATCGCCGACGGCTCCAAGCTGGTCGAGACCCTGGGCGCCTTCCCGCTGCCGGTGGAAGTGGTGCCGATGGCGCGCGCCGCCGTCTCGCGCCAGCTGGCTGCACTGGGCGGCACGCCGCGTCTGCGCCTCAAGCCAAATAGCGATGAAGCCTTTATCACTGACAACGGCGGCGAAATCATCGACGTCCTGGGCTTGCAGATTCTTGATCCGGTGGCGCTGGAGCAGCAGATCAACCAGATCGTCGGTGTGATCGCCGTGGGCTTGTTTGCTGCACGCGGCGCCAATGTTTGCTTGCTGGGCACGCCTGAAGGCGTGCGTACGCTGGCTTACTGATCGCCAGCGCTGTCTTGAACTTAAACAGCGGCCCCCTGCGGGCCGCTTGTCATGTGCGCCGCCCGGTACACTGCCAGCGTACGCAGCAAGCCACCGAGGAAGATGCCGCTGAAAACGCCGTACAGCAGGCAGACAGTCAGCACGAAACCCGTCACATGGGCATAGGCCGGATGGATCGCCAGGCTGACCGCCACCGCATACTTCATGCAAAAGATTCCCAGCATCAAAGCCAAAGGCAGCCAGCTGCCGGCCAGCTCCATCGTGCCACGCTCAGGGTGGGCGGTCAGCTTGCTTGGGCTGGTCAGCGACCAGGCGAGCAGGCCACCGGCCAGCGCACCGGCGGCCCAGGCGTATGGTGCGATGCCGTCAAAACCGAAGCTGCCATGCACGCCGGACAGCGACAGGGCCAGCATGACCAGCGGAATGATGCACAGTTTGCGCAAGGTTACTTCGCGCGCACGGCTGGCCAGCACGCCGCGATACACGAGAAAAGCCAGGATGGCCCAGACGTAGAGGGGAGTGTGGCTGAAGAGCTGTTGCATGGTGTCCGCCTTGGAAAGTCGTTGTCGATGGAGACACTTTGCCTGCAAGCGGCGTGGGCGGCGAGTGGACTGCGACGAAACGAAGGAGGGATGCCGTGAAACGGCTGGGGATGGCGTGGAACGGCCCGTGACGGGTCACGGGCCGGTATGCAACTTATTCCGTTGGCGGCACGTAACCCATGGCGGCATCGGCGCCGTCACCGAAGAAGTGCTTTTCCATCTGCGTGGCCAGGTATTTGCGGGCGCGCGCGTCGGCCAGGTTCAGACGGTTTTCATTGACCAGCATGGTCTGGTGCTTGAGCCAGGCAGCCCAGGCTTCTTTCGACACCGATTCGTAAATTTTCTTGCCCAGTTCGCCCGGGTACGGCGGGAAGTCCAGTCCTTCGGCTTCCTTGTTGAGTTTGACGCAATGGATAGTGCGGGCCATCTGTGCTCCTGAATCGGTGTAAAGATAAAGCGTGATTATAAGGCACTTTGCGCGGCGCTACCGGTAGCCATGCCCGGCCGGCAGCGCGGCTTGTTGATCGCCCTTGCGCCAGATCAAATTTGATCTGTGCCGCCCCAGCTAGTAAGATGTGTTGTCGCGCAAGTGCGATCTTGCGCAAGTATTGCATCAATCACGCTTGCCTCAACCACGCGGCCTGCCCGCCCAACAAGAATGGAATCCCCTATGGTCTCGGTCAAAGTCAAGGACATCAGTGTCAGCAATGAAGGCAAGTTTGTGCTGTTTGGCGGCATCAACGTGCTCGAATCGCGCGATCTCGCGCTGCGCGCCTGCGAAGAATATGTGCGCGTCACGCAAAAACTCGGCATCCCCTATATTTTCAAGGCCAGCTTCGACAAGGCCAACCGCTCGTCTATCCACTCCTACCGTGGTCCGGGGCTGGAAGAGGGCATGCGCATTTTCCAGGACGTCAAGGCGGCGTTTGACGTGCCCATCATTACCGACGTGCATGAGCCATGGCAGGCGCAGCAGGTCGCCGAAGTTGTCGACGTCTTGCAACTGCCGGCCTTCCTGGCGCGCCAGACTGACTTGGTGGTGGCCCTGGCCAAGACCGGCAAGGTGATCAACATCAAGAAGCCGCAATTCCTGAGCCCTGGCCAGATGGCCAATATCGTTGAAAAATTCAAGGAAGCGGGCAATGAACAGCTGATCCTGTGCGATCGCGGCACTTGCCTGGGCTACGACAACCTGGTGGTCGACATGCTGGGCTTTGGCGTGATGAAGCGCACCTGCAACGATCTGCCGATCATTTTTGACGTCACCCATGCCCTGCAGCAGCGCGACCCCGGTGGCGCCGCCTCCGGTGGCCGCCGCCAGCAAGTGGCCGACCTGGCCCGCGCCGGCCTGGCCGTCGGCATCGGCGGCCTGTTCCTGGAATCCCATCCCGATCCTGACAACGCGCGCTGCGATGGCCCGAGCGCCTTGCCGCTCGATAAGCTCGAACCGTTCCTGACGCAATTGAAAGCGCTGGACGACCTGGTCAAGTCTTTCCCTGCACTCAATATCAATTAATGGAAAACGGTAAATTGAACCCGCGCCTGGCCATCGTCATTCCGGCCCGCTATGCCTCCACGCGCCTGCCCGGCAAGCCGCTGCTTGAGATTCTCGGCAAACCGATGGTGCAGCATGTGTATGAACGGGCGCTGCAAGTGCCCGGTGTCGACACGGTGGTGGTGGCCACCGATGACGCGCGCGTGCTGGACGCCGTGCGCGGCTTTGGTGGGCGCTGCGTGATGACCTCGCCTGACCACCCATCCGGCACCGACCGCCTGGCGGAAGTGATGCAGACGGTGGATGCCGACATCTATATCAACCTGCAGGGCGACGAGCCCTTGGTGCGGCCGGGCGATATCGCCTTGCTGGCCGAAGGCATGCGCGCGGACAGTTCGGTGCAGGTCGGTACCTTGTGCCATGACATCGATGCTGCCGAGGCGTGCAATCCGAATACGGTCAAGGTGGTATTGGCCGCCAATGGCGACGCCCTGTATTTCAGCCGCGCGGCGATCCCGTTCGCGCGCGATGATGCGCCGGCCCGGTATTTGAAACATGTGGGCGTGTATGCCTACCGGCGCGAAGTGCTGGCCGCGTATTCGGCCTTGCCGGCCGCCATGCTGGAGCAGGCGGAAAAGCTGGAACAACTGCGCCTGCTGGCGGCCGGCCTGCGCATCCGCGCCTTCAAGGTGGCGCCTTCCGGCCCCGGCGTCGATACGCCGGAATGCCTGGCAAGGGTGCGTGCGCTGATGGCGGGCGAAACGCCGGCACCGTTGCCGACCCTGGCCGATATCCGCCTGGTGATTACCGATGTCGATGGCGTGCTGACCGATGGCGGCATTTATTACGACGCCACCGGTGAATGCCTGAAACGCTTCCATGTGCGCGATGGCCTGGGCATGCGCCTGCTGGAAGAAAACGGCGTGCGCGTGGCGGTCTTGTCGGGCCGAGATTCGCCTACCTTGCGCAAGCGCGTGGCAGATCTTGGCATCACCCTGTACCAGTTTGGCGTGAAAGACAAGCATGCCGCCTGCCGCGAGCTGATGGCGCAAGCGGGCGTGGAAGTGAACCAGACCGTCTGCATCGGCGACGACAGCATCGACCTGCCCGCATTTGCCGCCTGCGGCCTGTCGTATGCGGTGGCCGACGCCCCCGTCTACGTGCAGGCGCGCGCCAGCGCTGTGTTGGTGAAAGAAGGCGGCAAGGGCGCCTTCCGCGAACTGGCCGATGCCATCCTGGTCGCCCAGGGGAAGGAGCATGTCTTTGGTTCCGCCGAAGGCTTTTCCACCGTAATGGGAAGAGTCGTCCAATAAAAATGGCCGCCGTGCGCAAGGCAGAGCGGCCATTTCTTCGAGTTTAATTACAAGGTCTTGATCAACACTTGCGACTTGCGCTGCCAGTTATACATATGCTGGCGATCCTTCGGCAGGTCATCCACGGTGGCTGGCAAAAAGCCCCGTTTCTTGAACCAGTGCGAAGTGCGCGTGGTCAGCACGAACAGCTTGGTCAGGCCGGCGGCGCGGGCGCGGTTTTCCATATGCTTGAGGATACGCTCGCCGTCGCCCTGGGTTTGCACTTCGGGGTTGACGATCAGGCAGGCCATTTCGGCCATTTTCTCGGCCGGGAACGGGTACAGCGCGGCGCAGCCGAAAATCACGCCATCGTGCTCGATGACGGAGAAATAATCGATTTCGCGTTCGATCAGTTCGCGGCCCCGTTTGACCAGTGTGCCGTCCGCTTCCATCGGTTCGATCAGCTTGATGATGCCGCCGACGTCTTCGATGGTGGCCTGGCGCAGGCTTTCCAGGTTTTCATGGCTGATCATGGTGCCCACGCCATCGTGGGTAAACAATTCCAGCAGGGCCGAGCCGTCCATCGTGAACGGCACGATATGCGAGCGGTCAACGCCGTTATGGCAGGCCTTCACGCAGTGTTTCAGGTAGAAGGCGGTGGCGTCCGGCAAAAAGCCCGCCATCAGCACGGCTTCGGCCTGGTGCGAGGACAGCTCGCGAATTTCCACGCCAGCGACGTCCGCCATCATCGGCGTTTCGGTAATGAAGATCAGCTTGTCGGCATGCAGGGCGATCGCTGCGCTGCAGGCCACGTCTTCCATGGTCAGGTTGAACGCTTCGCCGGTCGGTGAAAAGCCCAGCGGCGACAGCAGCACCAGGCCGTCGGAACCGAGGATGGAGTGGATGGTTTCGGCGTCGACCTTGCGCGTGATGCCGGTCAGTTCCAGGTCCACGCCATCGATCACGCCCAGCGGGCGCGCCGTGATGAAGTTGCCTGAAATAATACGGATCGCTGCGTTCGACATCGGCGTATTCGGCAGGCCCTGGCTGAAGGCGGCCTCGATATCGAGGCGCAATTCGCCAGCCGCTTCCTTGGCGCATTCGAGCGCGGCGATGTCGGTAATGCGCACGCCGTTGTGAAAACGGCCTTCGACATTACGCAGCGCCAGCTGTTCGGCTACCTGCGGACGCGAGCCGTAAACCACGGTGACATTGATATCGAGCGCATGCAGCAGCGAGAGGTCGTGGGCCAGCACCTGCAGCGCGCCGGCGCTGACGAGCTCACCGGGAAAGCCGACCACGAAGGTCTTGCCGCGAAAGGCGTGGATATAGGGCGCGACGGAGCGCAGCCATTGGACGAATTGAATAGGGTTTTCCATTAAGCGCATTATAATTCGCTGCGCGATGTGCGCGCCTAAAAAACCCGTAAAAAAACAATGTCTTCAGCCAGCAATAAGTCTTCCCCCCCTTCCACTGTTGCGAATGTGCCCAATCCGGACGCTCGCCAGCGTGCGCCCGCCAGCCGCCAGGCTGCGCAAGGCCGCATCGCGCGCGATGCCGCCCACGTCGCGCGCGATGCCGCCCGCGCCACGCGCGAGACGGAAAAAACCTTCCGCAATCCGCTGCCTGTGATCACGTACCCGGAAGACTTGCCGGTCTCGGGCCGGCGCGCAGAGATCGCCAAGGCGCTGCAGGAAAACCAGGTGATCATCGTTTCCGGCGAAACGGGTTCGGGCAAGACCACCCAGCTGCCGAAGATCTGCCTGGAGTTGGGGCGCGGCCAGAAGGGCCTGATCGGCCACACCCAGCCGCGCCGGATTGCCGCCTCGTCGACCGCCAAGCGCATCGCGCAGGAACTCGGTACGCCGCTGGGCGAAACCGTCGGTTTCAAGGTCCGCTTTGCCGATACGCTGACAAAGGGCGCGTCCGTCAAGCTGATGACGGACGGTATTTTGCTGGCCGAGACACAGACTGATCCGCTGCTGAAAAACTACGACACCATCATTATCGATGAGGCGCACGAACGCAGCCTGAACATCGATTTCCTGCTCGGCTATCTGAAGCAACTGCTGCCGCGCCGGCCCGACCTGAAAATCATTATCACCTCGGCCACCATCGATGCGGAACGTTTTGCACGCCATTTCGGCTCGCCTGAAAAACCGGCGCCCGTGATCGAAGTGTCGGGCCGTTTGTACCAGGTGGAAGTGCGCTACCGTCCGGTCGAGCGCGAACAGGTGGCGATGCCCGGTGCCGCGAATCCCGACAAACCGGGCCAGCGCACCGCCGCCGCGCGCGAAAAGCGCGACCTGATGGACGCCGTCGTCGATGGCGTGGAAGAACTGTGCCGTATCGGTTCGGGCGACGTGCTGGTATTTTTGCCCGGCGAGCGCGAGATCCGCGACTGCGCCGAAGCGCTGCGCAAGCACCATCCGCCGCATGTGGAAATCCTGCCGCTGTTCGCACGCCTGTCGGCCGAAGAGCAGGAGCGCGTCTTCAAGACCAGCAATGCACGCCGCATCGTGCTGGCCACCAACGTGGCCGAAACCTCGCTGACGGTGCCCGGCATCCGCTATGTGGTCGATGCGGGCCTGGCGCGCGTGAAACGCTACAGCTACCGCAATAAAGTCGAACAGTTGCAGGTCGAGCCGATCGCGCAGTCGGCCGCCAACCAGCGCGCCGGGCGTTGCGGCCGCGTGGCCGACGGCGTCTGCATCCGCCTGTATGAAGAGCAGGATTATCTGCTGCGCCCCAAATTCACGGAACCCGAAATCCTGCGCTCCTCGCTGGCGGCCGTCATTTTGCGCATGAAATCCTTGCACCTGACGGACGTGGAAACCTTCCCGTTTATCGAGCCGCCGCTGGCGCGCGCGATTGCCGACGGCTACCAGCTGCTGCAGGAACTGGGCGCCGTCGATGACGTCAATAAACTCACGCCTTTGGGCAACAAGCTGGCCAAGCTGCCGCTCGACCCGCGCGTCGGCCGCATGATCCTCGCTGCGCTGGACAACGCCTGCTTGAGCGAAGTGCTGATCGTGGCGTCCGCGCTGTCGGTGCAGGACCCGCGCGACCGGCCGATGGAGCACCAGCAGGCGGCCGATGAAGCGCACAAGAAGTTCGCCGATGAAAAATCGGAGTTCCTCAGCTACCTGAAAATCTGGCGCTGGTTCGAAGCGGCCATCGAGCACAAGAAAACCAACCGCCAGCTGCAGGACAACTGCCGCAGCAATTTCCTGTCGCAGATGCGCCTGCGCGAGTGGCGCGACGTGCACTCGCAATTGCTGACCATCGTCAAGGAGCAGGGCTGGCGCCTGAACGAGGCACCGGCCACGTATGACAACCTGCATATGGCCTTGCTGACCGGTTTGCTGGGCAATATCGGCTTCAAGGGCGAGGACGAACCGGGCGCTGGCTATCTTGGCGCGCGCGGCATCAAGTTCCATATCTGGCCTGGTTCTTCACTGCTGAAAAAGCCGGGCAAGTGGATCATGGCGGCCGAACTGGTCGACACCACGCGCTTGTACGCGCGCTGCGTGGCCAAGATCGAACCCGAGTGGCTGGAAAAAGTCGGCGTGCACCTGCTGAAAAAATCGTGGGGCGAGCCGCGCTGGGAAAAACGTTCGGCACAGGTCACCGCATCGGAGCGCGCTACGCTGTATGGCCTGGTGGTGTACAGCCAGCGCCGCATCAATTATGGCAATTTCAACCTGCCGGAAGCGCGCGAAATATTTATCCGCGACGCGCTGGTGGGCGGCGACTTCGACACGCGCGCGCCGTTCTTTGCGCACAACCACAAGCTGATCAAGGATATTGAAAACCTTGAGCACAAGTCGCGTCGCCTCGACGTGCTGGTCGATGATGAACTGATCGCCGCCTTTTACGACCAGCTGCTGCCGGCCGAGGTATGCAATGGCGCCGGCTTCGAGAAGTGGCACAAGGAGGCCACGCGCGACAACCCGAAGCTGCTGTATCTGAACCGCGAAGAGCTGATGCGCCACGAGGCGGCCGGCGTGACCACCGATCTGTTCCCGAAAACCATGTCGGTGACGGGCCTGGAAATGGGCCTGACCTACCACTTCGAGCCGGGCAGCGTGCGCGATGGCGTCACCTTGAGTGTGCCGCTGTACGCGCTGAACCAGTTGCCGCGCGAGCGCTGCGAATGGCTGGTGCCGGGCATGCTGAAGGAAAAAGTGCATCTGCTGTTGAAATCCTTGCCGCAAAAGCTGCGCCGCCACTGCGTGCCGCTGCCCGACTATGCCGCGAAATTCTGCGAGCGCGTGCACGAGGCCGGCGTATTTGGCCGTGGTGACCTGGTCGACGCCATTATCGCGGACATCCGCACGCAGATCACCATCAATGTGCTGACCACCGACTTCAAGCCGGAAACCCTGCCTGCCCATCACTTCATGAATTTCAAGGTGATCGACGAGCATGGCCGCCAGCTGGACATGGGCCGCAACCTGGCCACCTTGCAGGCCGAATTCGGCGGCCAGGCGCGCCAGAGTTTCCAGAAGCTGGCCGAGGTATCGGGGGTTGCCGGTACGGCTACGCCCGGCGCCAAGGTGGCCGGCAGCCAGGTGGCCGCGCGCTTGCAATCGCAGGCGCAGGCGCCTGCCAAGGGCGCAGCAGCACCGGCGCCAGCCGCCAATAGCGTCGCCCAGCATATGGGCCTGACCGGCTGGACCTTTGGCGAGTTGCCGGAGCTGCTCGAAATCGTGCAGGGCAAGCTGACCCTGATCGGCTTTCCGGCCCTGGTCGACAAGGGCACGCACTGCGACCTGGAAGTATTCGACGATCCGACCGTGGCGGCGCGCACGCACAAGGTCGGCCTGCGCCGGCTGTTCGCGCTGCAGATGAAGGAGCAGATCAAGTTCGTCGAGAAAAGCATTCCGGGCCTGCAGCAGATGGGCATGCAGTTCATGGCCCTGGGTTCGCAGGAAGAACTGCGCGAGCAGATCATCAACAAGGCAATCGACATCGCCTGCCTGCAAGACCCGCTGCCGCTGAACGCCGCTTCCTTCGCCAAACGCCAGGCGGAAGGCAAGTCACGCCTGGTGCTGCTGGTCAATGAAATCGCGCGCCTGCTGTCGCAAGTGCTGACGGAGTTCCACGGCCTGCCCAAGCGCTTGCAGAATATTCCGGCGCCGGCTGCGACCGATATCCAGGCCCAGTTGCAAGGCCTGGTGCATAAACGCTTCCTGACGGAAAACGAATACACCCAGCTGTCGCATTTCCCGCGTTATTTAAAAGCGATCAACGTGCGGCTGGAAAAACTGCGCGCCGACCCGGCCCGCGATACCAGGCTCATGGCCGAATGGCAATCGGCCGCCGCGCCGTATCTGCGCCAGGCAAAAGACCGCCAGGCCGGCAAGAATACCGACCCGAAACTGGTCGATTTCCGCTGGATGCTGGAAGAACTGCGCGTGTCGCTGTTTGCGCAGGAACTGAGGACGCCGATGCCGGTGTCGGCCAAGCGCTTGCAGAAAGTGTGGGAGTCGATGCAGCGATAGACGACGTCGCGTAATCCGACAACATTGTTGACGTCACGGTGGTGTCGGATTACGGCGCTTCGCGCCTGATCCTGCCTGCGCTACTGCCATAAAACGCCTCCATCTGCTGGTGCCACGCGTCGCTGGCCATATCGGGCCAGTTGTTGTGGTCAAAGCCTGGTGCGTCTTTCAGCTGGCTGCTTGCCAGGTTCAGCAGGAAGCGCTTGTTGACGGTGTCCAGGGTCAGCTTTTCCCATGGCACGGCAAACAGCTTTCCGCCCAGGCCCAGCATGCCGCCGAAGGACAGCACGGCATAGGCGATCTGGCCGCTGCGCATGTCGAGCATGAGTTCCTTGATTTCACCAAGTTCTTCATCGCTGTGGTTGTGGACATCGTCGCCGATCATGGTGTCGGCGCCCATCAGTGCAGGGCCGGGGCCGGTGTCGTTGCGGTATATGCCCAGCATGTCGCGGTCCAGGTAGCTCATGGTGTTTTTTTCCAGTCAAGTGGATGGCGTGCGTAGTGAGCGTCCAGAATAAGCATGGCGCCCGGCAGGCGTTTGAGTTGCCTCAATTGTGTCAGGGGAACTTTTAAATGCTCAGGATCGTGCAGTGCCATGCTGCAAGTGCGGTACGCTATGGTATCCAATCAGGAGGCTCAGCGATCATGGTTAAACCTGCTACCACCTGGCTGCGCGGCTTGCTGCGTGCCGGCAAGACGCAGCAGCGCACGGCCACCAGGCTGGCCAAGGTGCTGTTCGGTCCACCGTCAGCCAAGCCCGCTTCCAAACCGCGCCGCAAAGCGGTGGCCAAGGCCGCGCCGTCGGGCCCCAAGCCGCTGGCGCCGCCACGCGTGCGCAAGAAGGCCGCGCCCGCGCCGGGCAAGTGGCTGGCCTCGCACTATGCGCCGCTGGTGGAGCCGGGGCAGTTGCCCGGCCGGCGCCTGCCGTATTATCTGTATTTACCCGACAAGGCACCCAGCGTCGCCATGCGCAGCCGTGGTCGGCCGCTGCTGGTGATGCTGCATGGTTGCGAACAGAGCGCCACCCAGTTTGCCGAAGGCGCGCGCATGAATCGCCTGGCCGAACGCAAGGGCTATGCGGTGCTGTATCCGCAGCAGTCGCTGCGCTCGCATGCGCGGCGCTGCTGGAAATGGTATGAAAAGCTTACCCAGGATGGCGGCGGCGACGTTGGCCTGATCGTTGGCGCCATCGCCCAGGTGGCGGCGCGCTACCCTGTCGACCTTACACGCATCTATATTTGCGGCATGTCCGCCGGTGCCGGCATGGCCCATATCGTGGCCTTGAACCATCCGCAGCTGTTTGCCGCCGTGGGCCTGCATTCGGGGCCCATGTTTGGCGCCGGCCACAGCCTGATCGGCGCCATGCATGTGATGCAGCACGGGGCCGCCAGCCGGGTCGACAGCGCCATCGATGAAGTGCTGGCGCGCCAGCCGATGTTTCCGCGCCTGCCTACTGTACTGATCCAGGGCCGGCAAGACAATGTGGTGCGCCCCATTAACCAGGCCCAGCTGGTGCGCCAGAGCATACGCCTGAACCGCATGCCGTCGGACACCGTGGTGACAGCTGAGCGCTGGCCGCCGGGCGCTGTGGGCAGCCGTAGTTCCGCGCATGGCTATGACCTGCATGATTACCAGGTGGGCGGGCAGTTGCTGCTGCGGGTGGCGCAGATCGAGCAGCTGGAGCACGCCTGGAGTGGTGGCGACGCCAGCCTGCCGTTCAATGCCAAGCCGGGGCCCGATGCCAGCAAGCTGCTGCTGGACTTTTTTGCGCGCCACCAGCGGCGGCGCTAGCGATTACAGCAGCAGGAAGGCCAGCGCCGCCACGATGGTGGGCGGCAGGGCGCCGGCCAGCAGGCCCAGCGCGCCTATCGATTCACTGTCGAAGCCGCGCCGCAGCAGGGCCACGCCGGCCGGATTCGGCGCATTGGCGATCACCGTCAGGCCGCCGCCGGCCACCGCGCCCGCCATCAGCATGTATTTGGCTTCTTCGCCGATGCCAACGATCAGCGAACCGAGGTAGGTGAGGGCGGCATTGTCGGTAATCGCCGTCAGGCCCAGCGCGCCGAAGAACAGGGCCAGCGGCTGCAGGTTTGACACAATCGGCTGTAACCACCATTGCTGCATGCCACCGAGCACCACCAGCCCGGCCAGGAAAAAGCCGACCAGCAAACCTTCCTTCAGGATCAGGGGGCTTTGATAGCGTTCATACGCCTGCACGAAACCGAGAAAGAATAGAAACAGTCCCATGAACAATACCGGGTGATGCGCCAGGGCCACCACGCCGGCCAGCACGGCCAGGTGGACCAGGCTGATGGCCAGTGGGACTTTCGGAAGCTCGACGGCGCCCGGTTTCGGCTTGATGTCGGAGGTATTGCTGTGCAAATACTTGCGCAACAGCAGGCAGGCGCCGGTCGAGTTGACCAGCACGGCAATTGCCGCTTTCCAGCCAAAATGGCTGGCCATAAAGGCGCTGTCCCAGTTCCAGGTGGTGGCCACCATCAGCACCGGCGGCGCTGCATACGAGGTCAGCGTGCCGCCGATGGAAACGTTAACGAACAGCACGCCCAGCGCGCCATATTTCAGCCATTCGGGTATGCCTGGGCGAAAGATTTGCGGCGCCAGCATCAGCGCCGCCAGCGTCATGGCAGCCGGCTCGGTAATCAGGGAGCCGGTCAGCGGCACCAGCGCCAGGCCCAGCCAGGCCAGCGCCAGTTCGGTACGCAGTGGCATGGCGCGCGCCACGCCTTTCAGCAGGCGCTGCACGGCGTCGAGCACGGGGTGCGAAGCGGCCACCACCATGACGACAAAGACGAACAGCGGTTCCGTGTAATGGCGCGATTCGGCATAGCTGATTGCTGCGTCGCCGCCGGAAACGAAGGCCATGGCAATAATCAGGATAAACGCCCAGAAACCGAACACGACTTCCACCTCGCCCAGCAGATGAAACAGGCCGGCATGGCGCGGATGGCGGTCGGCCAGCAGGTCAAACGACTTGGCGGCAAAGGTATGGATGAGGGCGAGGCCAAAGATGACGGCGCTGATCAATTGTATGGTGGTCAAATCAGATGTCCTTGAAGAATAAGAAACCGGCGCTGCCATGCTGGCCGGTAAGGAGAGTACTGATGGTACAGCAATCGTGATCACTACCAGTGTTCCGGCACCGCGAAGCGGCCCCTGCTGCGGCTTGCAGAGCATGCACAGACAGATAAGCCTTGCCAAAACGGCCTGCGAATAGTACTGTATATTCATACAGTATTTTCCTTGGGTACTTTCATGCAACATTCCGAACTGATGGCCTCGCCGGAAGCCTTGCACCCGTCCTTGTGGCGCGCCTCGCAGCTGGGTCAGGGTGCGGCGCGCTGCATCGACACCGGCTTTGCCGCCTTGTCGGCACAGCTGCCGGGCGGCGGCTGGCCCACGGGCAGCCTGGTCGACCTGCTGGTACAGCAGGCCGGCAGTGGCGAATTGCGGCTGCTGGCGCCGGCGCTGGCGCAATTGCAGGGCTTGCCCATCGTGCTGCTGCAGCCACCGCATCCGCCACAGGCGCTGGCGCTGGCCGCGCAAGGCTTGCATCCGTCGCAACTGCTGTGGCTGCGCAGCGCCAGCAGCAAGGATGCCTTGTGGGCGGCGGAAAACATCTTGCGCAGCGGCAGTTGCGGCGCGCTGCTGTTCTGGCAAAGCCAGGTACGCGCCGACAGCCTGCGCCGGCTGCACTTGGCGGCGCAGGGCGGCAACACCCTGTTTTTCATGCTGCGCCCGCTGCATGGCGCGCAAGATGCATCGCCGGCGCCGCTGCGCCTGTCGGTGCGGCCGGCCGCCGGCGGCATCGAGCTCGGCTTTATCAAACGCCGGGGACCGCAGCGCGATGCGCCGCTGTTCCTGCCCTTGCAACCTCCTTCTTTACTGCAGCGCCATGCGCCTCTGGATCGGCCTTTGCCTGCCCCGGCTCCCGCTCGACGTGTTCTTGCCGAACTGGTCGGCTGACACCTTGTGCATCGTGCTCGAGCACGAACAGGTAATTGCCCTGTCGCCGCTGGCGCGCGCGGCAGGTATCAAGCCGGGCATGCGCCGCGCCGGCGCCCTGATGCTGGCGCCGCAGGTGCGCGTGCATCAACGCTCGCTTGAGCTGGAAGCGCAGGCACTGCAGGAGGTGGCGCTGGCGCTGCTGCAATATTCGCCGCAGGTGGCCAGCGCCGAGGAAGCGACCTTGCTGGTCGACGCGGGCGCCAGCCTGCGCCTGTTCGGTGGCGTGCGCGCGCTGTGCCGCAACATCGAAGCGAGCTTGCGTGCACTCGGCTACACGGCCGTGCTGTCGTGCGCGCCGACGGCGCGCGGCGCCTGGCTGCTGGCGCAAGGGCGTGCAAAGGCCGGCGCAAGATCGGCGCGCGCCCTTGGCATGGCCAGCCTGGTGCGCCAGCTTGATCGCTTGCCGTGCGCCCTGTTGCCGCCAGCACGCGCGTATCTGGACTGGTTTGAAGGCATAGGCTGCATCAGCCTGGGGCAAATGCGCCGCTTGCCGCGGCCAGGCCTGCAGCGCCGCTGCGGACGGCCTTTGCTTGACATGCTCGACGATGCGCACGGCCACAGCACGGAATTGTTCGTGTGGATACAAGCGCCACCGAGCTTTTGCGCCGCGCTGGAATTGTTCGACCGCGTGGAAAACGCCGACGCGCTGCTGTTCGGCGCGCGTCGCCTGCTGCAGCAAATGACGGGCTGGCTGTGCGCGCATCAACTGGCTGTCGCGCGCATCGAATTGCTGCTGATCCATGAGCGGGGCCGGGTGGCGAAACCGCCCACCGTGCTGGTGCTGGCGCTGGGCGAGGCCGTCTGGCGCGATGAGCATCTGGTGCGCCTGCTGCGCGAGCGGCTGGCGCAAGTAAAGCTGGACGCACCCGTGATCGGCTTGAGCTTGTCCGCGCCACAAGTGCAGGCGATGGCGCCACCCAGCGACAGCCTGTTTCCCGAGCCGGGCGGCACGCCGCAGGAACGCCAGCGTCTGATGGAATTGCTGGTGGCGCGCCTGGGCGTGGAGAATGTATTGCAGGCCATGCCGCAAGCCGACTACCGGCCCGAAGCGGCCAACCGCTGGCTGCCGCTGCCGGCCAGGGCACCCGCCAAAAGCGCCGCACCCGACTTGCCGCCGGGCCTGCCCGGCATGCCCAGGCCCGGCTGGCTGCTGGCCCAGCCGATCGCCCTGTTGATACGTGAAAACCGTCCGTTTTACGGTTCACCTTTGAAGATGGTGTCGATGGCCGAGCGCATAGAAGCGGGCTGGTGGGGCCAGTCGCAGGCGCGCGATTATTTCATCGCCGAGGGCAGCGACCATGCCCATTACTGGGTTTACCGCGAACGCATTGCAGGCAATGCGGAAGAAGCGCCACGCTGGTATTTGCATGGGTTGTTCAGTTGAATCTCATATCACATCGACGTCGGGAAACCTGATGCCCTAAACTGTGCTGCGCATTGAAAGAGCAAGGCCTAAAAACTTTAAAATGGCGGGCGGAGACGCGGCCCTGAGAAAATGCCGATGGCGGCGTTGCAGCTCCTAGCCGTACATGCGTACTGTCGTCGTCGCTGCGCCTTGCCCTCGACATTTTTCAGGCCCGCTTGGCCCGGGAAGCCTGTGCGGGTGACTGGTGTTTTAATACACTTTGCTGGCGTGCTTGTAGCCCAGAACATGCTTGCGCCAGTGGCGCTACAATGCTCCATCGCCGGGCATATGCGGCAGCTTTTGATAAACACTTATGAAATCCACCCGGCAAGACTTCCCCGGCGCACACGGCCATCGGCTGGCGGCGCGGCTCGATGCGCCCGAGGGCGCGATTCGCGCGTATGCGCTGTTTGCCCATTGTTTTACTTGCGGCAAGGATGTGCTGGCCGCGCGGCGCATTGCGCAGGGGCTGACCGAACACGGCATCGCCGTGCTGCGCTTTGACTTTACGGGTCTCGGTGCCAGCGAAGGCGAATTTGCGGCCACCAATTTTTCCTCGAACGTCGACGACCTGGTCGCTGCCGCTGATTTTCTGCGGGCAAAACACGCTGCGCCGCAATTGCTGATCGGCCATAGCCTCGGTGGTGCGGCCGTGCTGGCCGCTGCCGCGCAGGTGCCGGAAGCGACTGCCGTGGTGACCTTGGCGGCGCCCAGCACGCCGGCGTACGTGACGCGCATGTTCAGCGCCCACCTGGACCAGATCGCCGCCGATGGCGAGGCGCTGGTGCAGCTGCAAGGGCGGCCGTTTCGCATCCGCCAGCAATTCGTCGACGATGCGGGCAGCCACAGCCTGAAAGAATGCATCGCCGGCCTGCGCCGCGCGCTGATGGTGATGCATGCGCCGAACGACACCACCGTCAGCCTGTCGAACGCCATGGATATTTTCACGGCCGCGAAACACCCGAAAAGCTTTGTTTCGCTCGACGACGCCGATCATCTTCTGACCGGGCGCGACGATGCGGCCTATGTCGCCAACGTGATCGCGGCCTGGAGCGCGCGCTATCTGGCACAGCCGGAAGCACCATGAAAAACGCCGCACCGGCAAAAAGCGGGTGCGGCGCAGTGGAGGGGTAAAAACTTACTCGTCGTCGAATTCGGCCGATAAATCTTTCCAGCCCTTGCTGGCGGCAAAGGCGGAAAACTCTTCCGGTGCTTCGAGCACGATCAGTTTCTTGTCTTGCAGGCCCAGGTCGCCATGGCCGAAGTCGGGGCCGACGTAGCCGAGGCTGCGCAGGCGCGCCAGGATATGGCCGACCAGGGTCTTGTCTTTATACGCGCCCGCTTCGAGCGGGGCGGAAAAATCGACATATACGTCGATAATGCCGTAGCCTTCGTCGAAAATGCGGATGGCTTTGATGTCGTGGGCACGGCCGGAGCCGTCGGTGGCCTTGAAAGGGCCGCTGAGCTGGATGTCGGTGTCATTGTTCATGCTGTCAGCATACACCAATCAATCAGACTTTGGGCAGGGCCATGCCGCGCTGCACGGCCGGGCGTTCGCCCACCAGCGTCAGCCAGCGCTGCAGCGCGGGACTCGTTTCGATTTGCGCACCCAGCGTGTCCTTCAAGCGTTCTTCTGCCGCACGGACCCACGGATAGGCGGCGATATCGGCGATGGTGTACTCGCTGCCGGCCAGCCACGGCGCTGCACTCAGCTGTTTTTCCATTACCTTGAGCAATCTTTCGGCTTCTTCCCGGAAACGTTTTAAAGCTTGTTCGGACTTTTCCTCGGCGCGCTCGAAGTAGCCCAGCTGGCCCAGCATGGGACCGAGGCCGCCGATTTGCCAGCTCAGCCATTCCAGCGCCTTGTAGCGAGCAGGGCCTGACGGCGCCAGGAAACGCTGGTGTTTTTCTGCCAGGTAAATCAGGATGGCGGCGCTTTCAAACAGTGGCAGCGCACCGCCCTCGGCATCTTCGTCGACGATGGCAGGGATCTTGTTATTGGGCGAAATGGCCAGGAACTCCGGCGTGAATTGCTGGCCTTCGCCGATATTGATCGCTTCGATGCGGTAGGGAATGCCCAGTTCTTCAAGCAGGATGGTGGGCTTGCGGCCGTTGGGCGTGGTCCAGGTGTAGAGCGTGATCATCATTTCTCCTCGGATGGAAATCTGTGCCATCTTAAAACGGCAGCGCGCACACCAGCGCGCGATAGCCTTATTTCAACGCTTGCAAGATGGTGCCCAGCCGATCGGGCGTACCGGCAAGCCGTTCCAGCTGCGGATACTTCAGGCCGCCGTGATAGTCGAGCGCGACGGTCTGGAACTGCTTGCCCTTTTTCACCAGCAAATTGATGGGTTCGCTGCCATCTTTGGCGGCCTTGATGGCCGCTTTCAACAGTTTGGGCGTATAGGCCGTGCCATTCACCGCCAGCAAGGTCGTGTTGCCCGACAGGCCAGCCTTGAAGGCGGGACCGTCCCACAGCAGCCGGCCCAGCTTGCCATCCTTGTCGATTACCACGCCCAGCGAATACGTCAGGTCGGTGCTTTTGCTGCGCTCTTCATCGGCTTTCAGGAAAGCCGTGGGCGTGTCGCGATAGACCAGCTTCCAGCCGGCGCGCGCCAGGCCGTCCAGCGGCGCGCCGGGGCCGTGGCCGTCCACGCGGCTGCGCAGGAAGGTGGCCCAGTCGTAAGGCTGCACCTTGTCGAGCGCCGCCACCACATCGTCGAGAGTGTAGGGCAGCGGCGTGGTGCTGCCGTCGTTGACGCCAAAAAATGCGCGTGCGAAGTCGTCCAGGGAACGGCGCTCGTGCGACAGTTCGCGGATCAGGGTGTCGACGTCGAGCCAGATCAGTGCGCCTTCCATGTAGTAATCCTCGTCGCGCTGCCAGCTGCTCCAGCCCTGCGGGCGGCGGGCGTTGATGACGGGATCGTTGGTGGTGTCGGCCAGGGTGCGCCAGCTGCGCCCGGGCGCCACGTCGTAGCGTGCGGCGGTGGCGGCGAACAGGTCGCGCATGTGCGCCGGGTCGACCAGGCCGGAACGCGCCGCCAGCACATTGCCCCAGTACTGGGTCTGGCCTTCGTAGACCCACAGCAGGCTGTTTTGCAGCGGTGTGTTGAAGTCCGGCGTGTCCTGGCCGGCCGGACGGCGGAATTTTCCGTTCCACGAGTGCGTCAGTTCATGCGGCAGCAGCACGCGCACCGGTGCAGTCTTGTCCCAGTCGCTGAAGTAGCCGGGCTTCACGCCGTTCTCGCTCGACTGCTGATGCTCGCGGCCGATGCCGCCGAATTCATCGCTTTGCGCCAGCAGGAAATCGTAATGTCTGTAATGGCGCGAGGCGAATAATTTATACGCCTGCTGCATCAGCGCGCGGTGCGGCGCGATCTGTTCCGGCGTCGCTTCCAGGCTGTCGGCGCTATCGGCCACCAGGTTCAGGTGGACCGGGAACCTGGCGCCGGGATCGAGGTCGATGCGCTTGAAATAGCGGCCGGCAAACACCGGCGAATCGACCAGGGTTTCCAGGTCCAGCGGCTTGAAGGCCACCTGCTGGCCTTGCGGCGTTGCCGCCTGGCTTTGCACTTCCAGAGCGCTGCCGAACTGCCAGCCGGCCGGCAAGGTCAGATTCGGCTGCACGCTGATTTCGCGCGTGGGCCGGCCAGCCGGATACAGGGCCATGGCCTGCCACTGCACGCCCAGCATTTCGCGCGTCATGGTAATGCGGCCCTGGTTCGCTTCGACCGGCGACAGGAACTGGTACTGCGCTTCGACCGTGGACGCGCCGGCTGGTACGGTGACGTGGAAGGCGAACATATTGACCGGATCGCGCCGCCATTCCAGGTTCTGGCCATTGGCCGACAGGCGCAGGCCCGCCAGTTGATTCAGCGGCCCGCTGGGGCCGTGGTTGCCTGGTATCCATTGCGGGTAGAGCAGGATCATCTCGCCGGGAACGGCCGGTATCGATGCCTTGATCTGGAAAATCTGCTGCGCCACATTGCTGGCGTCGACATTGAGCACGATGGGTATGGCGGCCTGCGCATGGCAGGCGACGGCGAACAGCAGGGCAAACAAGGGGCGCGGGGTAATGGGCATGAGTGGCAGGTAGTTAAACAAGAGGTCAGGAACCGAGCAGGATAAAACCGGCCCAGTAGAAAGGGTGGTCGCGCAACTGGTCCGCAGTAGCCGGCGATGGCGTGTCGAGTGGCGTAAGACCGCGCCCGGCCCGGCCTGCGGCACCTTGCCGGCCGGCCCGCAACTGGCGCAGCTGCGCGTGGCGCAAGGCTTGCGGCTTGCTTTTGCCTTGTTTCAGGGCGGCATAAAAGTCGTGCATCAGGGCGGCGGTCGACTGGTCCGACACGCGCCACAGGCTGGCCAGCACATTGTGCGCGCCGCGCTGGCGCGCCAGCCAGGCCAGGCCTTCGAGTTCGCGGCCCGTGTCGTCGGTGCCGGCCGGCACCGCCGTCTCGCAGGCCGACAAGGTCAGCAGGTCCAGGCCGCCGAAGCGGTAGCGGTCGTCACCCAGCTCGGCCAGGCTCAGTTTCTGGCCATCACCGAGCAGCAGATAGGAATCCTGGCCTGCGCCCGAGCGCAGCACGAAGTGGCTGGCGATATGCACACTGCTATTTGCGGGCAGCGCCTGGCGCAGCGCGTCGGCGGTGAATTCGCCATCGAGATACACGCGGCTGGGAATGCGCGCGGCCCGCTCGATGGCGTCGACGGCCTGCAGTTCGCGCTGCACGAAGGGCAGGGCCGGCAATTCGTCGCTGGCGCCGGTCTGGCCGAACAGCGCCATCGACGGCGCGCGGGGCAGTACTGGCGCCGGTGCCGCTGTGCTGGCGCTGGCCTGCAGCGAAACGGGCAGCCGTTCGACCAGCCAGCGGCGCCCGTCATGCAGCATGGCGAACGGCAGGTAGCGCAGCACGCCGCCCAGCGACAGTGACAGCGAGGAGGCGCGCGCCAGCTCCGCGTGCGCCGGGGCGATCAGCAGCGCATACAGCGCTTGCGCATCGGCTCTGGCGTCCAGGCCCGGGTCCTGCGCGCTGCGGCGCAGGCGGGCGATATGCCGGGCCAGCGCGCTCTCGTCGATGGCAACGTTGTAGACATGGGTGGTGCTACGGCCGGCGCGCCGGGCGACGATACGCAGGCGCTGGCCCGTTACCAGGTAAGTCAGGTGCAAGGTGCCGCGCTTCAATGGGGCCGCTTGCACGCTGGCGTCGGCAGCATTGCGCAGGGGCGTGGCCGCAGGTGCCGACGGCAGCGCCAGCAGCGCCCTGGCAGCATCGTCGACCAGGCTGGCCATCGTGCCTTGGGCGGCAGCCAGTGCAGCATCGGCCTGCGCCAGGTTTTGCGCCTGCTGTTCGCGCGCCACGGCCAGCGCCCGGGCGCCGGCGCGCAGGGCCGCGCCGCTGGCGGCGAACTGGCGCTGCCAGGCGCTTTCCACGCTCGTGTAGTCCAGGCGCGTGGCGCGCGGGTCGGCGCTGCTGCGTACCAGGCTGTGAAACTCGTCTTCGCGCACCATCGCCAGCACGGTTTCAGCTTCGTGGATGCGGCGCTGGTCGAGCAGGCGGTCGGCCAGCTGGGCGTAGGCGGCGCGCTTTTGCCGCACAAAGCCCAGCCGCACCGCGACCGGCAAGCCGCTAGTGGCCACGCGCGCCGTTTGCAGCGCATTGACGGCCTGTTTGCCGAGGAAAATGGCGGCATCATCTGTTTCGAGTGCGCCCAGTTGCGCCGCCGCGCGCGCTACGAGCAAGGTGTTGTCATTGGCCAGCGCAACGGCCAGTGCGCGCGCCGCCTGTTCACGGGCCATGGCCAGCTCGCCCGCGCGCGCCTGCAGGCCGGCCGCGTCCAGCAAGGCTTGCGCGTAAGCTGGGTGCGACAGGCCGCGCGTGGCGGCCAGGTGCTGCGCCATGTTTGACGCCTCGCCGGCAAGCGCCGGCAGGCCGGCGGCGTAGCTCACTTCAGCGCGCGCCAGCAGATGCGCCTGGCGCACTGTGTCGAGCAGTTCCTGCGATGCTGGTGCGGCCTGGATCAAACGCGCTTCGAGCGCGCCGAGAACTGTGACGGCTGCTGCTTGCCGGCCCAGCGCGATCTGCGCCTGCGCTCCCAGCAGCAGCGCTTCGGCTTCGTCGCCGGGCAGCGCCTGGCTGCCTGACATGGCCAGTTGCGCCGCCGACTGCGCCGCGTCCAGCGCGCTCTGGTACTGGCCCAGCGCCAGCAGCGCGCTGCCCTGTGTCAGCTGGTGCAAGGCGCAGGCCGCAGCCGTGTCGCCGTGCACGCTGCGGCAGTGGCGCAGCGCTTCCCCTGTCGCCACCTCGGCGCGCCCCAGTTGATTGTCGGCCAGCGCTGCTTGCGCCACATCCTGCCAGGCATTGACCGTATGCGCATGGCGGTCGCCATACAGCGCGCGGCGGATGCGCAGGCCGTCTTCGGCTTCCTGCAGCGCCTTGCCGCTTTCGCCCAGGCGCAAATGGATGCCGCTCAAACGGCTCAAGGCCACGCTGGCCTGCATCGAATCAACGCCGGAGCGGCGCACGGCGCTGGCCAGCGCGCGCTGGGCGAACGACAGCGCCTGCCGGTCGTTACCGGCCAGGGTGTGCCAGTTGGCCATGTCGTTGACGCTGGTTTGCGTCTCGGTGCTGTCTTCGCCGAACGCCCCCAGGCGTATCCGATAAGCCTGTTCCAGGTAGCCACGCGCTTCCTGCATGCGCCCCATGCGCAGCAACAGCACGCCGACATCGCGCATGCCCCAGGCGTGGTCGGTGCTGTTCTCGCCAGAGGTGCGCTGCCAGGTATCCATCGCCTGCTGCGCATACGGCAGGCCGCGCGCGTACTCCTTGGTCTGCAGCGCCACGCCGGACAAATTCGACAGGCTGGTGCCATACGACACCGTGTCCTTGCCGATCAGCCGCGCCTTGGCCGCCAGCGCAATATCGCCCCACTGCCAGGCCAGTTCGAAACGGCTCCACTGGCGGTACAGATACATCAATTCGCTCGGGTAGTACATGTTCTCGCGGCCAGGATCAGCATCGCCATCACCGATCTTCTGGCGGATGGCCCAGCCTTCCAGCAGCGCCTGTTCGCTGTCGGCGTAACGGTGCAGCATCTGCAGGCTCTGGCCCAGGCCCAGCAGACTGCTGGCCACGCCGGCCTGGTCGCCCGCCTGCCGGCAGGCCTGCAGCGAACGCTCGAACAGCGGCAGCGACACGGCCGGCTGCTCGGCCGCATTGGCGTCGTTGGCCTGCGCCAGCCACGGCGCGATGGTGGCCCTGCAGCTGTCGGCTGCCATGCTGCTCATGGGCCAGGCCAGCATCAGCGCGAGCAGCAGGCGCTTCATGGCACGGACTTCCACGATACGCGCGCCAACTGCGCCTGTTCCGGCGTGCCTGACGGCGCCAGGTCTGGACCACCGCGCGTGGCTGCCGGCAGCGCTTCCAGTATGGCGAAGCGGCGCGGCGGGGCGCCATTCACGGCCGGTGCGGCCACCAGTACCAGCCACTCCACGCCATAGGCAGGGCCGCTGACGACAAAGCTGCGTTCAAAAACACTGATGGCGTTGCCGCTGGCCGGCGGCATGCGGTTGCTGTCACCGGCCAGCGCAGGGTAGATGGACGTGGCGGCGCCGTGCAGCGGCAAATGCGCCAGGCCCAGGTCGACCGAAGCGGCGCCGCGGTTTTCCACGCTGATGCGGATGCGCGTGCCGGCCGGCAGCGTTCCCAGGTCGCCATCGGCCAGCGGCAACTGGCGCGGCGCCTGGCCCGGCAAAGTGAGTTCTATACGCGCGTCCAGCAAGGGCGCACCCGGCGATGGCGGCAGCGCCAGCAGCGCGGCGATACGGCCCTGGGCAGTTTGCGCCGGCGTGCGGCGCGCCCAGTTCATGGAGTTCATGGCGGGCAGGGTTGGCCGGCTGTCGGCCGCCAGCACCAGCCGCGCCCCGTTCCAGCCCACTTCGCTGGCGCGCCAGCGAGTGCCGCCTGCCTCGAACAGGTCGCCGCTGCGCACGCCGTCGAGCAGGCCATGCGGCAATTTCCAGCCCTGTGCATCGCGCTGTACTGGCCACAAGGGTGCGGTGTGAGCGTTTTCTCCTGCATGCCACAAGGACGCGTCGAGCAAGCCCGCATACACGGGCGAGGGCCAGGCCGAGCGGGGCAGCTGATACGACTGCAGCGCCGCGCGGTACTGCGCGCTGGCGTTGCCTGCCCAGGCTGCATAAGTGGCTGGCTGCGCCTGCAGGCCGGCGATCACCGCGCGTGTAAACAAGCCCGCCGCCTGGCCCGGTGCGGTCACGCTGCGCGCCTCGGGCGTGCGCTGCTGCGCTTCGGCGGCAAAGAAGCCCACAAAACGGGGGCGCGCGCGGGCCGGTTCCGATCCTGGTCCCGCTCCTGTTTCATTGCCGGCCGACTGGCGCCAGCCGATCTCGCTGGCCGACAGGCCGCGCCAGTGCAAGCCGTCATCGCTGCGCGTGCCGGCCGCCGCATGGCAGGTGTCGAACACGGCCACCACCTGTACCTGGCGCGCAGACAGTGCGTCAATGGCGCGCCCCAGTTCGGTGCTGCCGATGCCGCCATCGAGCTGCTTTGAAGGGCCGGGACGGCTGTCGCGCGTCAGCAGGCGGGTGCGCTGGGGTTGCGCCGCAGCGCCGGGATAGCCTGGCGCCAGCACGCTGTGGCCGGACCAGTACAACAGCAGCACATCATCCTTACCCAGGGTTTTTTTCAGCTGCGCCAGGCGCGCCAGGATGGCCGCGCGCGTGGGGGCGGCGTCAAACGCGCCGCCATCGGACAGGCTGTCGATATGGCGCTCGGCAAAGCCTTGCTGGCGCAACGCGGCGCGCATGGCGGCCACGTCGTTGACGGGGCCAGCCAGCCAGGCCGCGCGCGGCAGTGCCGGCAATTCGCCCACGCCGATCAGCAGCGCGTGGCGTTCGCCGGCACTCGCCGCGCCGCTGGCCAGGCAATGCAATAGCACCCAGCACAGCCTGCGCTTCATGGATGGCGCAGTTCGATGCTGGCGACGATGGCGCCGTTGGCCTGCAGGCTGCGCAGCGCCGCCGGTGGGTCGGCGGCGTCCAGCAGATAGCTGCCGTCGGCCAGCGGGCCGGCGACAATGCCGGCGCCGGCCTGTGTCAATGCGGCGTTCACTTTTTCCACAGTCGCGCCGGGGGCGAAGCGCGCGCGCAGTGTTGCCGTGCCGCGTACTTCCATGCCGGGCAGGCTGCGCCATTGCAACTGGTCGGCAGCGCTATCGTGCGTTCGCCATAACATCCAGCCTTGCGCCAGGCACAGGCTGGCCAGCGCGGTGACCGCCCATGGCGCCAGGGTGGGCCAGCGCAGGCGGCGCCACCAGGCAGGCGGCCGCAGGCGCTGGTGCAGTTGCGCCAGGCCCGCATCGGGCGCCATGGCGGCCGCTTCGGCATCGAGCGCCTCGCGCAGCATGTCGCGCAAGCGTTGATCTTTGGGGTTCAACGGTTCAGTCATGTCGGCCTTCCTGTACCAGCCAGCGCTCCAGGCACTGGCGCAAATTGAGGCGGCCATGGAACAGGCGCGTCTTGACGGTGCCCGCTGGCGCCTGCTGGATAAGGGCGATATCGGCCACCGACAGCTCATCGATGGCCCACAGGGTCAGGCTTTCGCGCTGCAGCGGGTTGCGCAGCCGCCGCAGGCAATCGAGCACGCCATGGCGCCGCTGCTGCTGTTCGTGCTGGGCCTGCGGACCGGGGTCGTGATTGATTTCATCGAGCTGCGCCTGGTCGTAGCCATCGCGGTCGATCGATTCTTCGCGCGCCTGGCGCTTGCCGTGGCGGCGGATCTGGTCGACAGCCTTGTTGCGCGCCAGCGTCAGCAGCCAGGTACCGAAGGCAACCCGGCCGTCGTAGCGCATCGGCGCGCGCCACACATCGTGGAACACGTCGACCGTGACTTCGTCGGCGATCGCCTCCGCATCGAGCCCGCAGCCGGTCAGCTGCAGCCGCGCAAACACGCGCACGCGCGGCGACCAGGCACGGTACAAGGCATCGAGCGCGCGCTGGTCACCCGCTGCCATGGCGGCAAGCAGTTCGGCGGGATTGACGGGCAATGCGCTCATGGAGTGGAAAGAAGTGTGGGCGGGGCAGGCAGGCCGCTGGCGATTATATAGCACGGAGGAAACATTACCTGAACAGTTGTCGCTGCATTGCTGGGCCGCTGGGTTAAAAAAAAAGCTATGTCACCGAAAAAAGTGGGAACGATCTGAACTTGCCGACGTCTAACTGATCAGAATTCTTCTTTCAGGAGACGATCATGCACCCAGTTCAATGGCAGACGTTTATCGCACAGTTCTCGCAATTGTCGCAGCGCCAGCGCCTGGCCGGCATCGCACTGTTGCAGGGCAGCACCGGGCAGGATGCGGCGATTGCCCTGATCGAGCAGACGGCAATGGCACACCTGCATTGCCCGGCCTGTGGCGTCACGCGTGTCCACCGGCACGGCCATGCTCATGGCTTGCAGCGTTATCGCTGCGTGTCTTGCCGAAAAACATTCAACGCCTTGAGCGGCACGCCGCTGGCGCATTTGCACCACAAGACCCGCTGGCTGGCCTACGCCAGTTGCCTGCTCGAATCGTTTTCCGTGCGCAGGGCTGCCGACCAAATGCAGATTCACCGCAACACCAGCTTTCGCTGGCGCCACCGTTTTCTTGCGCTGGCAAAAAACGACCGGCCGCGCTGCCTGCACGGCATTGCCGAAGCCAATGAGATGTATCTGCTTGAATCACAGAAAGGATCGCGGCACTTGACCCGTCCGGCACGGCGGCGGGGAGGAGCGGCACGCCAGCGCGGCATCTCGAATGAACAGGTCTGCATCCTGGTGGCACGCGACCGCACCGGACAAACCGTTGATTTCGTGGCCGGCCGTGGCCAGCTCAGCAAGGCGAAACTGCATGCCTGCCTTTGGTGATCGATCGCGACATTCTGCTGGTCAGCGATGGCCATCCGGCCTATCCCGTGTTTGCCAGAGAAATTGGCGTCATGCACGCTGCAGTGAACTTACGTGCCGGCATCCGCGTGCGTGGCACGATCCATGTGCAAAACGTCAATGCCTATCACAGCCGCCTGCGCGGATGGCTGAGCGCCTTTCATGGCGTGGCGACACGCTATCTGCCCAGTTACCTGGGCTGGCGGTGGATACTCGACGCCAGGAGAATTTTGTCCCCGGAAAGCTTGCTCAAAGCCACTATGGGAACCTTCCCACACTTGATGGTGACATAGCCTAAAAAATCTGCAAAAAGATTGAACCGCAGCGTGGCGGCCAGCGAACAAGGCAGTGAAGGGTCACATGCGTGGCCCCGTCACCGGCAAAGGAGTATCGATCATGAGACCGCAGGGCACTAGTTTAAAAGATGGCGGTGGTGCCATGCAGCGCCTGACGCCCGCCGAGCGTGCGGTGGCAGCCATGGCCATGCACGGCACGCCTTACAAGACGATTGCCCGTACGCTCGACAAATCACCGGCCACGGTGCGCAACCAGTTGCACATGATTTATCAGAAGCTGGGTGTGAGCAACCGCACGGCGCTGTCCAGCGTGTTGTTTTGCGATCGATAAAGAAACGGCCATCTTCGTATTTTCTTCATGGCGTGGCCGTGTGCTGCGTCTGTTTATTTATCCATAGAAAGGTTTTTCATGTTGACACGTTTGACACAATCGGCCCTGGTGGCCACCATCGCGCTGCTGGCAGCTTGCACCACGGTCACCTCCAATAACATCCGCGAAGTAGGCGAGCAGAATGTCAAAAGCTGCCGTTTCCTGGGCAATGTCAATGGCGCCGATGCCATCTTTGTGGGCCTGAGCTCGTCCATCGGCAGCAAGAACGCCAAGGCCAAGGCCATCAATGCCGCCGTTGCGCTCAATGCCAGCGATGTAGTCTGGTCGCAACAGGGGACCAGCATGACCAATGAATGGATCGGCAAGGCTTATGCCTGCCGTTGATACAGACTGGGCAAGTTGAACAGCCAAAAAATATTTTTGGCACTGGGGCAAAAATCGCGTTTTTCAAGGTCTTGAAGCGCGCTTGATCGTCCTTAGATTGGGTAGCAAGCGGATGCTCATTGTGAGGTCCGCCCTCTTATCGCTTCAATCTAAAAGGATATTTATCATGCGACCATTTGACCTTGCCCCCCTGTATCGTTCCGCCATCGGCTTCGACCGCCTGGCCCAGTTGCTCAACGAACAGCGCGCCGATGCACCACCAAGCTATCCACCGTACAACATCGAACTGGTATCGGAAGACAAATACCGCATCGTGATGGCGCTGGCCGGTTTTTCCCGTGCCGAAATCGACATCATCGCCGAGCGCGACTCGCTGCAAGTGACTGGCCGCAAGCAGAAAGATGGCGTCGAACGCACCTTCCTGCACCGCGGTATTGCCGCCCGCGATTTCGAACAACGCTTCCAGCTGGCCAACCATGTGAAGGTCACCGGTGCCACGTTTGAAAACGGCATGCTGACGATCGAACTGGTACGTGAAGTGCCGGAAGCGCTGAAACCGCGCAAGATCGAGATCGGTGAAGTGGTTGGCGACAATCTCAGCGCACTGGAACAGCGCCAGGCAGCCTGAGCCTTCAGCCCAGGGCTGACATGGCGGAAGGATTCCCCATCCTTCTGATGCAGTAAAATACTGGCCGGTTGATCCGGCCAGTGTCACGTCCAGGCCTGCTGGAAAGACTGAATTAGACGATGCTTAAATGGCTGAAAAAAGACTGAGGGCGTGTTTCTCAATGGAAAAATGTTAAGCAGCGCCTAAGTCTGGTGGCCCAATATTGCATACATCAAAGTCTCATTGAATGAGGAGCAATCCATGGAACACCAAGAACAAAAAACGGCCAGTCCATCGCTGAAAATCAAACGTACCGTCGCCGCGCTGGCCGCGATCGGCGTGCTCGGCGCTGGTGGTGCAATGGTGGTACATCAGAACAATGCCGGTGCCAATGGCGCGCCTGCCGCCCCGGTGGCCTCCGCCGTCGCGCCCGCCGCAGCAACGGCGGCGCCCGCTCCGCTGGTGGCCCTGCCCGACTTCAGCCAGATCGCCGCGCGCAACAGCCCGGCGGTCGTCAATATCAGTGTCACCGGCAGCACCAAGGTGGCGCTCGATAACTCCGGCCAGGCTGGCGCCGACGATTTCGGCAACGATCCCTTCCTTGAATTCTTCCGCCGCTTCCAGGGCCCGCAAGGCGGCCAGCGTGGCGGGCGCGACGTGCCGACTCATGGCCTCGGTTCCGGCTTTATCGTCAGCCCGGACGGCGTCATCATGACCAATGCCCACGTGGTGCGCGATGCGCGCGAAGTGACGGTCAAACTGAACGACCGCCGCGAGTTCCGCGCCAAGGTGCTGGGCAGCGATCCGAAGACCGATATCGCGGTGCTGAAAATCGATGCCAGCAATTTGCCGGTGGTGCCGCTGGGCCATTCGAATGACCTGAAAGTGGGCGAATGGGTGCTGGCCATCGGCTCGCCCTATGGTTTCGACAGCACGGTGACGGCCGGCGTGGTCAGCGCCAAGGGCCGCTCCCTGCCCGACGACAGCAACGTGCCCTTTATCCAGACCGACGTGGCGGTCAACCCCGGCAACTCGGGTGGACCGCTGTTCAATACGCGCGGGGAAGTGGTCGGCATCAATTCGCAGATCTACAGCCAGACGGGTGGCTTCCAGGGCCTGTCGTTCGCCATCCCGATCGACCTGGCCGGTCGCATCAAGGACCAGATCGTCGCCACCGGCAAGGCCAGCCACGCCAAGCTGGGCGTGACGGTGCAGGAAGTGAACCAGGGCTTTGCCGACTCGTTCAAGCTGGCCACGCCCGAAGGCGCGCTGGTTGCCAATGTGGAGCGCGGCAGTCCGGCCGACAAGGCGGGCCTGAAATCGGGCGACGTGATCCGCAAGATGAATGGCGAGCGCATCATCGCCTCGGGTGATTTGCCGGCCATGGTCGGCATTGCGCTGCCGGGCGACAAGATCAGCATGGATGTCTGGCGCGACGGCAAGATCGTCACCTTGAACGTCACGCTGGGCAATGCCGCCGACAAGGTGGCCGAAGCGGCGCCCGAGCATGGCGTGGCCGGCAAGGTGAAACTGGGCCTGGCGCTGCGTCCATTGCAATCGGATGAAAAGCGCGAAGCGGGCATCAGCGCCGGCCTGCTGGTGGAAGACGCGGGCGGTGCAGCCGCCAATGCCGGGGTGCAACCTGGCGACGTGTTATTGTCGGTCAATGGCCGCCCTGTCAACACCGTCGAACAAGTGCGCGACGTGGTCGACAAATCGGCCAAGTCGGTGGCTTTGCTGATACAGCGTGGCCCTGACAAGATTTTTATTCCGGTGCGCTTGGGCTGATAAAGAAAAAGGAGCAACCATGCGCTTATTGCTGGTAGAAGACGACATCATGATCGGCGAGGTAGTGCTGGACCTGCTGCGCGCCGAGCACTATGCGGTGGACTGGGTCAAGGATGGCGACATGGCCGATACGGCCCTGCAGACGCAGACCTATGACCTGGTGCTGCTGGACCTGGGCCTGCCGCGCAAGGATGGCCTGGAAGTGCTGCGCTCGATGCGCCTGCGCAAGCTCGACACCCCGGTGCTGGTGGCCACCGCGCGCGACGCCATCGAGCAGCGCATTGCTGGCCTGGACGCCGGCGCCGACGACTATGTGCTCAAACCGTATGATCTCGACGAGCTGCTGGCGCGCATCCGCGCCTTGCTGCGGCGCGCCTCCGGGCGGCCGGAACCGGTGTTCGAACACCAGGGCGTGTCGATCAATCCGCTGACGCGCGAAGTGATCGCGGACGGCCATGCGGTCAACCTGTCGGCGCGCGAATGGGCGGTGCTCGAAGCGCTGATCGCGCGGCCCGGCATCGTGCTGTCGCGCGCCCAGCTGGAAGAAAAGCTGTACAGCTGGAAAGATGAAGTCAACAGCAATGCCGTTGAAGTGTATATCCACGGCTTGCGCAAGAAGCTGGGCAGCGAATTGATCCAGAACGTGCGCGGACTCGGCTACATGGTGCCCAAGGCATGAGAATGAAGGTCAAGGTGACGGTAACGCACTCGCTGCGCGGCCGCTTGCTGTGGTTCCTGCTGGCCGCCATTATCATGGCCGCGCTGGCGCAGGCGGCGATTGCCTATCGCAGTGCGCTGTACGACGCCGACCAGATTTTTGATTACCACATGCAACAGATGGCGCTGTCGCTGCGCTCGGGCGCGCCGCTGGCCAACCAGGCGGAAGCATTGCCTGCCGATCCGGCCAATAACGACATGGTGGTGCAAGTGTGGACGCCGGACGGCGTGCAGGTGTTCCGTTCGATCACGCGCGCCGAACTGCCGCAGCGCGCCGTGCTGGGTTTTTCGAACGTCAAGGCCAACGGCACAACCTATCGCATCTTCTCCGTGCAGACCAGTTCCCAGACCGTCCAGATCGCCCAGGACATGGCGGTGCGCAAACGCATGGCGGGCAGCCTGGCGCTGCGCACCGTCGGCCCGATCGCGCTGATGGCGCCGATTTTGATGCTGGTCGTCTGGTGGGTGGTCAGCGGTTCGCTGGCGCCCGTCTCGCGCGTGCGCAAGCAGGTGGCGGCGCGCCAGGCCGACGATCTGTCTCCCGTGTCCGAGTCCGGCTTGCCCGACGAAGTGCGCCCGCTGGTGCATGAATTGAACCTCTTGTTCGACCGCGTGAAAACCGCGTTCGACGCGCAGCAGCATTTCGTGGCCGATGCCGCGCATGAATTGCGCACGCCGCTGGCGGCGCTGAAGTTGCAGGTGCTGAGCCTGGAACGTGCCGAATCGGAAGAAAAACGCAGCCTGGCCATTTCGCGCGTCAGCGCCGGCATCGAGCGGGCCACGCGACTGGTCGAACAGTTGCTGGTGCTGGCACGCCAGGAAGCGAGCGCGGCCAGCGGCGACCAGTTGCAGCTGGTTGACCTGAACGAGGTCGTCAAGCGTGCGCTGGGCGACATGGCTGGCGTGGCGCAGGCGCGCAAGATCGACCTGGGGCTGCATCACATGGATGAAGCCAGCGCCGCCGGCCAGGCCGACGCCCTGAACATCTTGCTGCGCAACCTGGTCGACAACGCCATCAAGTACACGCCGCAGGGCGGCCGGGTCGATATCGACCTGCGTTCCAGCCCGGTCGGGGTGACCCTGTCGGTGGAAGACAGTGGCCCCGGCATTCCCGAGGACGAACGCGAACGCGTGTTCAGCCGTTTCTACCGCGTGCCGGGCACCGACGCCAATGGCAGCGGCCTGGGCCTGGCCATTATCAAGGCGATTGCCGAGCGCCATGGCGCGCGCCTGGTGCTGGACAGTTCCGCGCGGCTGGGCGGCTTGTGCGTGCGGGTGGAGTTTCCGCTGCCGCGGAAAAAATAGCGATCTGATACGGATCTTTGGCATGCTGCATTGACGTGCGCGGCGCGGGCCTATATTGTCTGCGCAATAAGTACATTAATGAACGGAGCGCAGCATGCAGAAGATCGGTTTTTCAGGCACCCTCGACCCCATCACCAACGGCCATATGTGGGTGATCGGCGAAGCGCGGTCGCTGGCCGACGAGGTGATCGTCTTCCTGTCGCAAAACCCGGCCAAGAAGCCGCAGTTTCCCGCCGAAGACCGCAAGCGCATCATCGAACAAAGCGCCCGCGAATGCGGCTGGGACAATGTGCAGGTGGTGATCGTCAAGGGCGACTACACGGCGCGTGCGGCGAAAAAGCATGGCTGCGATTACCTGATCCGCGGCATCCGCACCACCGCCGATTTCGACTATGAAAACCTGATCCAGCAAACCAATGTCGACGTGCTGCAAGGCGCAAAAACCATTTTCGTGATGCCGCCGCGCGACCTCGGTTCCGTCAGCTCCAGCTTCGTCAAGGCGCTGGAAGGGCCGGTGGGCTGGAACTGGACCATGAAAAAATTCGTTCCCGGTCCTGCCTACCAGGCCTGGATACTCGACTGCCTGCGCAAGGAATGGCAAGCGCTGTGGCCGTATGCGGGTGCTTCAGGCGAACAGATTGCACTGTTCGATCACTGGTTCGCCCACCTGACAGGCCCTGAAGCCTACGGCGGCGCTGAGCGCCACTATCACAACCTCGACCACCTGGTGCACGGCCTGTCCGAGATTCGCGTCTGGGCCGACAATACCTATGCATCGGCGCACCACAGCGCACTGCTGAAAAAAGCCTTCTGGTTCCACGACGCCGTCTACAGCCACGACGAAGACGCGCTGTATTCGAGCGAGGAAGCCAGCGCCCAGCTGTGGCTGGGAAGCGGCCTGGATGCCGACGATAGCCAGGAAGTCGCCCAGCTGATACGCGCTACCGACCACTTCCAGGGCCCGGCGATTGTCCACCCGCTCAAGGACGTGATGCTGAGCGCCGACCTGGCCATCCTGGGCCAGGACGAAGAGGTCTACCGTGCCTATACGCAAGCCATCGTGCGCGAATATGCACATGTCGAGCCGGCGCATTTCAACCATCAGCGCGCACTTGCGCTGCAACACTTGTGTGCCAAGGCGCAGGCCGGGCAATTGTTTGGCGATGCTTATTTTGCCAGTCAATATAACGAGCGGGCGATAGAGAATATGCAGTGCGAGATTGTGGCGCTAGCAGGAAAGCATATCGCTTGAAGGCTCTAATACCGTTCAGTTAAGGTGTCGGACGGATTAAGGCGTAAAAACGTAAAAATGGCGGGCCGGAGACGCGAGTCCGAGAAAATGCCGATGGCTGCGTTGCAGCTCCTCGCCGTACATGCGTACTGTCTTCGTCGCTGCACCTCGCCCTCGACATTTTTCGGACCCGCTGGCCCGGTGCGCCTTGTGCTGACGACTGTGGCATTAATCCGTTTTACGGGTTTCCTGATAGCATAGGGCGCTAACTGAACTGTATCACCGCTTGAAGGCCGCAATCGTACACAGTCGAACCATCGGCAGCAAGCAAGGAGAGGAGTTTTTTGTGAAGAAGCGACTGGTTTTTTGGGGCTTGTTTGTTTGCGCTTTGCAGGCAAGCGCAGGCAACAGTGACTGTACTGCCATCGGCACGCGTTTGAACGATATGGCCAGCAACGATCAGCAAATCCGGCAAGAGTGGAACGTTCTGGAGCAAAATTCGAAGGGCACGCCTGCTGAAAAAGAGGCGTTGCAAAAACGCTGGAAGGTCATCGATGAAAAGAACTTGAGGCAACTCAAGGACATCATCGCGGCGTGTGGCTGGCCAGGGACGGCAAAAGACAGTCACAGCGCCTGGTTATTGGCGCAACATGCCGATAGTGACCTCGCATTCCAGCGTGAAGCGCGGGCGCTTCTGGTGGCCTCGGTCAAAAATGGCATAGCCGCAGCGCGTGATCTTGCCTACCTTTCCGATCGCATCGCCGCCAACGAAGGTCGCCCTCAGGAGTATGGCACGCAATTCTCGCGGCCCGATCGCTGCCACCTGGTCATGGAACCGGTCGATGACCGCGCCCTGGTCAACCGACGCCGCCTGGAGGTCGGGCTGCCAAGTCTTGAGGAATACGAGGCGGAAGGACGCCGGTGGTTTATTCCGGCTGATTGTCCGGCTGAACCTTCCGTGGCGCAGTGACGGCGTGGCGCTCATGCCATGGTAGTTTTTTTAGTCCATCGTCTATTCCGATCATCCCGTTTTGATAATGATGCAACGACGCTTGCCTGATTTTCAGCCAAACAAAAATTTAATCTACTAATCAGTAGCTTTTTTTATGTTCTGGTAATAATATTGATCCATGGGTATAAAGTAGCCATTGCTGCGGCAGCACGTGTTGCTGGGAAGCAGGGCTCACCAGTTCAATTACCAGGGAATAAGAACAATGAATATGCAGTATCTTGCCTATCGGGATGACGCCGCTCCTGTGTCGGCGCGTATCCGGGCCCGGTTGGTAAGCAGGCGCGTGCGCTTTCATGCCAATGACAATATTTCCGAGCATATCGAGCCTGGCGAAATGGACCAGTTGCTTGATGAAGTGAGCCAGCGCCTGCAAGGGGTGCTGGAAAGCCTGGTGATCGATACCGTCAATGACCACAATACGCAGGACACCGCACGCAGGGTCGCCAAAATGTACCTGAACGAGGTGTTTGGCGGCCGCTATGCGCCGGCGCCTGCGGTGACCGAGTTTCCCAATGTGTCACGCCTGAACGAATTGATGATTATCGGACCGATTACCGTGCGCAGTGCGTGCTCGCATCATCTTTGCCCGGTGATGGGCAAGGTCTGGATAGGCGTGATGCCCAATGAGCATTCGAATCTGATCGGGCTGTCGAAATATGCGCGGCTAGCTGGCTGGATCATGTCCAGGCCGCAAATCCAGGAGGAGGCGGTGACGCAACTGGCCACGCTGCTGCAGGAGAAGGTGAAACCGGACGGGCTGGCGGTGATCATGGAGGCCGACCATTTCTGCATGCAGTGGCGCGGCGTGAAGGACAACGATGCGCGCATGATCAACAGCGTCATGCATGGCAGCTTCCTGACTGACTCCAGCCTGCGCCAGGAGTTCCTGGCCTTGATCAGACGCTGAGCACGCTACGGCATTGCAGGCACCGCTGCCGGTGCCTGCTGTTGCTGCTGCATTACATCAGAACTTCACCCACAAGCGACCAAACCAGGATGCGCCATTCAGGCCGAACTGCACGCTGTCATATTTGAAACCGTTGTCGGTTTCGTCGGCGTTCTGCGTGGTTGGCTTGACGTTGAAGATGTTGTTGCCGCCAAAGGTCAGCTTGGTGTTTTTGCTGATGCTGTAGGTAAAGCTCAGGTCAGCCGAGGTCTTGGCCTTGTAGCGTGCGTTCGGTACGCCTTCGGCGGTGCCGCTGAAAGTGCCCAGGGTTTGCGGGCCGAAGTGGATCACGCGCAGGTTCGATTCCAGTTTGCCGGTCAGGTAGTCGAAGCCCAGCGTGGCTTTCGAGCGCGGGCCGCCTTGTTCGATGAACAGGCGTTCGCGTTCGGACAGCAGCACGTCTTCAAAGCCGGTCAGGGAGGCTGGGGTCTTGACCTTGGTCACTTCCGTCTTGCTCAGGTTCAGCGCCAGGAAAGTGGTCAGGCGGTTGCTGAACAACTCACCCTTGTGCGAAGCGGTCAGGTCCAGGCCGCGCGTGCGGGTGTCGATCGAGTTGACGAAAAATTGCGCTTCGCCCACGCCCAGCAGCGACAGGCGGGCGGCCAGGTCAGGGTAGTTGTCGGCGTTGAAGCGGCCCGACAGCACGATGCGGTCCTTGATCTTGATGTTGTACAGGTCGGCCGTGACGGAAACGTCTTGCGTCGGGGTCCAGGTGGTGCCGAAGGTAAAACTGGTGGATTTTTCTTCCTTCAGTTTCGGGATGCCGGCCGCATTGGCCACCGCGCCGCCGTTTGGCGCCAGCACCACGTCGGTCGGCACGCCGCCGATAAAGTCGGTAAAGGTCGACGAGAAATACACTTGCTGCAAGGACGGTGCTCGGAAACCGGTGCTGGCAGAGCCGCGCAGCAGCACAGTTGGCGCTGCCTTGTAGCTGGCGGCCAGCTTGCCGGTGACGGTGGAGCCGAAGTCGCTGAATTTTTCATAGCGCACGGCACCCTGGGTCTTCAGGCGTTCCGTGATGTCCAGTTCCACGTCGCCATAGGCGGCGATGCTGTGGCGCTTGGCCTTGGTGGCGTCGCCGGGCTGGAAGCCGGGAAAGCCCTGGCTGCCCGCATTGCCGCCCACGCCCACGCCGTCGGCGTCGATATAAGAGCCAGGTTCGCCGGCAATAATCTTGTACTCTTCGCTGCGGTATTCGGCGCCGAAAGCCACGTTCATGCCGCTCATTACGGTGTCGTAATAGCGGCTGAAGTCGGCGTTGGTGGTCAGTTGCTGGAACGAGAAGCCGCCCGCGTCATAGCGGCTGGCGCTGACGCCCTTGCCACCGTTCAATAAATCGAGGTTGGCGATCGACGCGTTCAGGGTGTTGCTGATGTCGTAGCGCATCTTGTTGTAGCCATAGGTCTGCGAGAAATCCGCATTCCATTCGCCGATCTGGCCACGGTGGCCGATGGTGGCGTACTGGTCGTCGATCTTGCCGTTGATAAAGGGCACGAAACCGTTCGGATACATGGCGGCCGAATTGCGCGATGGAATATCGTCGCTGCCGATGCCGCCACGGCCAAACGCGGCGCTGGACGCATCGCGCGTCTGCGCGCCGGCTGTGAAATAGAGTTTACTGGTGGCGCTGGTGGCATAGTCGCCATTCACGTACAAGGTCTTGTTTTCCGATTTGGTGTCGCCGATGATGCGCATGCTGTCGGCGTCGGCGCGGTTCGAGCGGCCACGGTCCAGGTATTCGCCGGTGATCGCAATCGTGCCCTTCTCGCCCAGCGCCATGCCGCAGTAGGCCGAGGTCATGTAGTTTTTGCCGTCGCCTTCCGAATACTGGCTGTAGCCGGCTACCGCTTCGCAGCCCAGGCTTTTTTTCAGTTCGATATCGATCACGCCGGCAATCGCGTCCGAGCCGTACTGGGCGGCGGCACCGTCGCGCAGCACCTGCACGTTCTTGATCGCCAGCAGCGGAATCGCATTCATGTCGGTACCCGTATTGCCGCGGTTGCGCGCGCCGAACAGGTTGACCAGCGCCGTGGTGTGGCGGCGCTTGCCATTGACCAGCACCAGCGTCTGGTCCGAACCCAGGCCGCGCAGGGCGGCCGAGTCGATCAGGTCGGCGCCATCGGCGCCGGTCTGGCGCGTCGAATTGAACGATGGCGAAATATATTGCAGCGACTGGCCCAGGTCGAACTGGCCACCCTGCTCGGCGACCTTGGTCATCGGGATGATATCGACCGGCACCATGGTGTCGGTGGAGGAGCTGGCCGTGACGCGGCGCGAGCCGACCACGCTGACCGTTTGCACTGCGCCCGCGTCGGCTGTGCTGCCGGCGTCGCTGGTTTGCGCCATGGCGGGCGAGGCAAATACGCCGAGAGCGGCGCTGCCATACAGGCTGATGAGAACGGCTTTACGCAAGGTAGTCAGGGTCGGCACGCGGGTATCTCCAAGTGAATTTGTCATTTGATTTTAGTGCCAACTTTTAACTATCTGCCAGCAATACCGTGTTTTCTTATTGCAAATAAAGCCTGACTGTTGTTTCCTGGTACGCAGCGGTTTTGTTGCCTCTTTGTCTGCATTGCCTTGGTGCATGATGCCCCTTTCAGGTGCTGCTTTGCACCATTGTGTCCACCGTATTTCACCGCAGGCGCCGCCGGTTTTGACTTGCGTATAATTACTGTGTTTATATACAGTATTGAGGTGCATCATGGTGGCGGCAAGCTTGCCCGATTACGCAGAGTTGTTCTGCCTGACCAACTTCAGCTTCCTGCACGGCGCTTCGCATGCGCAGGAACTGGTGGCGCGCGCCATCGAACTGGGCTATAGCGCGCTGGCCATCACGGACGAGTGTTCGCTGGCCGGCGTGGTGCGCGCCCATGGCGTGGCCAAGCGGGCGGACTTCCCCTTGATTATCGGTTCGCATTTTCACCTGACACATGCCGATGGCAGCCCTGCCTGGTCGCTGCTGGCGCTGGCGAAAAACCGCGAGGGCTATGGCAATCTGTCCGAGCTGATCACCATGGCGCGCACGCGCGCGGCCAAGGGACGCTATCTGCTGACACCAGACGATTTCGCCGCACCGTCGCCCGAGTTCGCACATCTGAAAGGCTTGCCCGGTTGCCTGATGATCTTGCTGCCCGCTTATCCAGCCGATGCCACCGCCTTGCGCCAGCAGGCGGCGTGGATGCAGGCCACCTTCGCCATGGAAGGCGAAAAAGAACGCAACTGGATCGGCCTGAACCTGCTGCTGCGCGCCCAGGATGATGCGCACCGGCACGCCGTGCAGGCAGTAGCACAGGCGCAGGGCTTGCCGGTGGTGGCGGTGGGCCATGTGTGCATGCATGTGCGCTCGCGCAAACCCCTGCTCGACACCCTGTGTGCGGTGCGGGTAGGCAAGCCGGTGGCCGAGTGTGGCTATGCGCTGGCGCAAAACGCGGAGCAGCATCTGCGCACGCGGCTGCGCCTGGGCAATGTGTATCCGGTGCAGGCACTGGAAGAAACCGTGCGCATCGCGCGCGAGTGCGATTTCTCGCTTGGCAGCCTGCGTTATGAATATCCCGATGAACTGGTGCCGCCCGGTCATACGCCGGCCAGTTACTTGCGCGAAGAAACCTGGCATGGCGCGCGCGCGCGCTTTCCGCTCGGTATTGCTGCCCATGTGCAGGCGCAGATCGAGCACGAGCTGGAACTGATTGCGGACCTGGCCTACGAGCCGTATTTTTTGACCGTCTACGACATCGTGCGTTTTGCCCGGTCGCAAAATATCCTGTGCCAGGGCAGGGGTTCGGCCGCCAATTCGGCCGTTTGCTATTGCCTGCATATCACCGAGGTGGACCCGGCTCGCGGCAATTCTCTGGTCGAGCGCTTCATGTCGCGCGAGCGCAATGAGCCGCCCGATATCGACGTCGACTTCGAACACCAGCGGCGCGAAGAGGTGATTCAATATATCTACAGCAAATATGGCCGGCGCCGTGCCGCACTGGCGGCCGTGGTGATCAGTTACCGGCCGAAAAGCGCTTTGCGCGACAGCGGCCGGGCGCTGGGCGTGGACCTGGCCATCGTGGAAAAAGTGGCCAAGGCGCACCGCTGGTTCGACGGCAAGCGCGACTTGCTCAATCGCCTGGCCGAAAGCGGGCTGGACCCGGAGGCGCCGCTGTCGCGCCAGTGGGCGACGCTGGCACAGCAACTGCTGGGTTTTCCGCGCCATTTGTCGCAGCATCCGGGCGGTTTCGTGATCGCGCAAGGCAAGCTGTCGCGCCTGGTGCCGATCGAAAACGCCACCATGGAGGGTCGTAGCGTGATCGAATGGGACAAGGACGACCTGGAAGAGCTGGGCCTGATGAAAGTCGACGTGCTGGCGCTGGGCATGTTGTCGGCGCTGCGCCGGGCTTTCGAGTTGGTCAGCCTGCGCCGTGGCGAACCGTTCGTGATGCAGGATATTCCGCCCGAGGACAAGGCCACCTACGACATGATCTGCGAGGCCGACACCATCGGCGTGTTCCAGATCGAATCGCGTGCGCAGATGAGCATGCTGCCACGGCTGCGTCCGCGCATATTTTACGATCTGGTGATCGAAGTGGCGCTGGTGCGGCCCGGGCCGATTCAGGGCGGCATGGTCCATCCTTATTTGCAGCGGCGCCAGCAAAAGGAGGCGGTGGCGTATCCGAAGGGGCTGGAAAAAGCGCTGGGCCGCACCCTGGGTATTCCGATTTTCCAGGAGCAGGTGATGCAGGTGGCAATTATCGCTGCCAAATTTTCTCCCGGCGAAGCGGACCAGTTGCGGCGCGCCATGGCGGCCTGGAAACGCAAGGGCGGCATGAACAATTATCATGAGCGTATCGTCGGTGCGATGGTTGCCAATGGCTATGATGAAGCCTACGCGCAAGCCATTTTCAGCCAGATCGAAGGCTTTGGCGAATATGGTTTTCCCGAGTCGCATGCAGCCAGTTTTGCGCTGCTGACGTATGCCAGTTCCTGGCTGAAATGCCACGAACCGGCCGCTTTTCTGTGCGCCTTGCTCAACAGCCAGCCAATGGGGTTTTACAGCCCCTCTCAGCTGGTGCAGGATGCACGCCGCCATGGGGTGCAAGTGTTTCCCGTCGACGTGGCCGTCAGCGGCTGGGAGGCGGCGCTGGAAGGCGACTTCGCTGCACCGGCCGTGCGGCTCGGTTTCAATACCCTGTTCGGCATGCGCGCCGAAGCGGCACAGCGCATTGAGGACGCGCGCGCCATCGCGTTGTTTGTTGACGTGGCCGACCTGGCGCGCCGGGCCCATCTGGATCGCCACGACTTGCAGATACTGGCCGGCGGCAATGCGCTGCAGGCCTTGGCCGGCAATCGCCATCAAGCCTTGTGGCAGGCCGCCGGCGCCGCGCCTGACAAGGACTTGCTGCGCGCCACCACGCCCGAAGAGGAGTTGCCGCAATTGTCGGCACCGACTGAAGGCGCCAGCATCGTCAGCGATTACCGTACGCAAGGGTTGACCCTGGGCCGTCATCCGCTGGCCTTGCTGCGCAAGCAATTGCTGGCGCAGCGCTTCATGCCTGCTTCCACCCTGAACTGTTATGCCAACGGCCAACTGGCGCGCGCCTGCGGCATCGTGACAGTGCGCCAGCGCCCCGGCACCGCCAAGGGGGTGCTGTTCCTGACGCTGGAAGACGAAACTGGCACCGTCAATGTGATCGTCTGGCCGTCACTGGTGGAGCAGCAGCGCAAAGAGGTGCTCGGCGCGCCCTTGCTGGGTGTTTATGGTGTGTGGCAGCAGGAAGGCATGGTGCGCAATCTGGTGGCCAAGCGCCTGGTCGACATGTCGCACCTGCTGGGCAGGCTGAGGCCCGGCAGCCGCGATTTTTGCTGAGGCGGGCGCGGCCGCATCGAAGGGCGTGGCGTGCGCGCCACGCCGGGCCGTGCAACAGACATTAAAATTGTTTCTTATTTGAAAAATTAAATTCCTGCGAGAAATAAGTTATTGCATTCCAGTAAGTAATAATCCATAATTTGTCTTAGACATTTCAGCGAATCAGGGTGCCATGTCAGATATACACACAATTGCAAGCATCGCGCTGGAAACCGGGATCTCCAAGGAGGTACTGCGTAAATGGGAAGAGCGTTATGGTTTTCCCGCGCCGCAACGCGATGCCAGCGGCCATCGGACTTATCCCGCGCAACAGGCAGTACGCCTGAAACTGGTCAAGCGCCTGATCGATGCGGGCATGCGGCCGTCGCAAGTGGTGCCGCTGGACGAGCAAAGCCTGGCGTCGCTGCTGCAGCCAAAGCTGCCGCTTGCTGTGTCGGATGACACCGATACGGCAGTGGTGGCGGCCCTGATGGCCATGTTGCGCTGTCGCGACCGTAACGCCTTGACGCAAAGGTTAAGGCAGGAAGTGCGCCAGCTGGGGCTGGAAAGGTTTGTGCTCGACGTGGTGTGTGCACTGAACATGGCAGTGGGGCAAACATGGGAGCGCGGGGAAATCGGCATACGCGACGAGCATATGTACACCGAGGTGTTGCAAAACCTGATACGGGAAGAATTATCGCTGGCGCAGCAGCCCGATGGTTTGCCGCGCATTTTGATGACCACGCCGCCAGGTGAATTGCATACGCTGGGTCTGCTGATGGTGGAGGCGGTCGCGACGTTTCACGGCGCTTGCGGCATTTCCCTGGGGGCGCAGACGCCGCTGGAAGAAATTGCACATGCGGTTGGCGATTATCACGCCGATATCGTCTGCCTGTGTTTCAGCGCTGCATTTCCGAAGCGCAAGATCGTACCGTTTTTAAAGACGCTGCGCGGCATGGTGCCGCCAGTGGTGGAAATCTGGGTCGGCGGTGCCGGCGTGGGCGCACTGGACAGTTCGCCGCGCGGCATCAGGATCATGACGGCGCTCGGCCAGCTTGGCGACGCCTTGAGCAAGTATCGCAGGGAACATAAAGTTCACACGACCAATTAATTTTAAGGAAATAGCATGTCGATCAATCAACTTGTTTATATGAGCCAGGCAACACGAAAAATGTCAGCCGAAGCACTTGCCGATATTCAAAAAACTGCCAAGAACAATAACCAGACCATGGACGTCACCGGTAGCCTGTTCTATAACGGCGGCTGGTTTTTGCAGGTGCTGGAAGGGCCGCTCGATACCCTGCAGGCGCTGTACAAAAAAATTGAAAAAGATCCGCGCCACAAGAATTCACGCATTCTTTATAACGAGCCGGCAAAATTTCGCACGTTTACGCGCTGGAGCATGAACATGACCAATCTCGATGACCGCCAGGCCGATAAATATGATGAGCTGGTCGAGGTGATCGAGGCCGCCAAGACAGACCGCAAGATCGGCGCCGTATCGCCGGCGGTCATGTTGCTCAGAATTTTCAAGGACTGATTTCACCGCAGCAGTGCCGCGCTGGTAGTGGAGATGTCGCTTATCCAGCGCTGGTCATACATCAATTCATCAATTCTGAATATACCCATGCAATTGTCCAATCTTAAAATCGGTGCGCGCCTGTATCTGGCCTTCGGCGCCATCATCGTCATGCTGGTAACACTGGTCACCATTGCCGAGATCAACTTCAACCGGCTCACTGCCGCCAATGCAATCAATGTGCATACCTATGAAGTGCTCGGTGAAGCCAGCGGCGTGCTCGAAAGCCTGATCAATATCGAAACCGGGCAACGCGGCTTTTCGCTCACCGGTCACGAGGCCTCGCTCGAACCGTATAACGAAGGCAAGAAAACCTTCAACCAGCGCCTGGCCAAGCTGCGCGACCTGACCTCGGATAACCCGGCGCAGCAGCAGCGTATCAAAGAGCTGTCTGAAGCCGAACAGAAGTGGCTGGCTGACGCGATCGAGCCGGCGATTGCGCTGCGGCGCAGTGGTGGCGAGGCGGCTGAGGCGATGGCCGCAGTCGTGGCGCTGGAACAGTCGAGCAAAGGCAAGGCCGGCATGGATGGCATGCGTGTCGTGCTGGGCCAGATCAGGCAGAATGAACAGGATCTGCTGCAGCAACGTTCACAGGATGCCGCAAAGCAGCGTGCCCGTACCGACATGATGATGATAGGTGGCGGCATGCTGGCGGCGCTGCTGGCGGCGGTATTGGCCCTGCTGCTTACCAGGAACATCACACGCCCGCTGCACGAGGCGGTGACGGTGGCGCAGCGGGTGGCGCAGGGCGACCTGAGCGGGCACATCACTGTGCGCAGCAAGGACGAAACCGGTGCGCTGATGCTGGCCCTGAGCACGATGAACACATCGCTGGTCGGCATCGTCCAGAATGTGCGTAATGGTACGGATACGATAGCGACGGCATCGGCACAAATTTCTGCCGGTAATATGGATCTGTCGTCGCGCACCGAGCAGCAAGCCAGTTCGCTGGAGGAAACGGCATCCTCGATGGAAGAGCTGACCTCGACCGTCAAGCAGAACGCCGACAGCGCACGGGAAGCGCGCGACCTGGCCAATTCGGCCTCCGACGTGGCAGTGCGCGGCGGGACCATGGTGGCCGAAGTGGTGGACACCATGGCCGCCATCAACGAGTCGGCGCGCAAGATCGTCGATATTATCGGCGTCATTGACGGCATCGCTTTCCAGACCAATATCCTGGCGCTCAATGCTGCCGTCGAGGCGGCGCGGGCAGGCGAACAGGGTCGCGGCTTTGCGGTGGTGGCGACGGAAGTGCGCAACCTCGCGCAGCGTTCGGCCAGCGCTGCGAAAGAGATCAAGACCCTGATCGATGACTCGGTCACCAAGGTCGACCAGGGCAGCAAGCTGGTCGACCGGGCTGGCGCTACCATGGACGAGGTGGTGCAAAGCGTACAACGGGTCAACAGCATCATCAGCGACATTGCGTCGGCCAGCGAAGAGCAAAAGACGGGCATCGAGCAGGTCAACCAGGCGATTGCACAGATGGACCAGGTAACCCAGCAAAATGCAGCGCTGGTGGAAGAGGCCGCGGCCGCATCGAGCGCCATGCAGGACCAGGCGACGGCGCTGTCGCAGGCGGTCAATGTGTTCCAGCTGTCCGACAGCGAGCGCATGTCGGCGGCCGCACCACAGGCGGCAGCCCCAGCCGCGACGCCGGCCCGGCCTGCGCCTGCCAAGCGCCAGCCGGCACCGAAGCAACTGGCGCGCTCATCAAGCCCAACCCCGTCGTCGTCGGCCAGCGACGACTGGTCCGAGTTCTAGCCCACCGTTGTCTGCTCAGTGGCGCGCCGGTGACTCGGGCGCGCCGGCGAGCAGTTGCTCCAGTACTTCAATGCGATGCCGGTGCGGCTTGGTGATCGCGTAGAAACGCTCCTCCAGATGCGCAGACTGCCCGACAATGACGAGCAAGCCGGCACGCAGCTCATCTTGCACCACCACCTCCGGCAGCACAGTCAGCCAGCCACTGTCGCGCGCAATCAGGCGCAGCATGGCCATGTCATCGACTTCGGCACGCAGCCTTGGACTGACCCCTGCGCTGGCGCACAGCGCATCGAATTGCGCTCGCAAGGCGTGGCGCGGGCCCGGCAAAGCAATATCCACGCCGTCCAGGTCTTCCGGGATGCGCAGGCTTTGCGATGCCCACTTGCTGGCCGGACCGACCAGCGAGATCGACTGGCGGCCCAGAAAACTGCAATGCAATGGCGAATCGGGGTTGGCCGGGATGGTTTCATTGGCCAGCACCACATCGAGCTGGTGCTGCACCAGCCGCGCCAGCAGGCCTTCCAGCAGCCCGGACTCCAAAGTCAGCACGACAGAGGGGTCGGCCAGCACGGGGCGGATCCAGTTCTCCTGGTAGTTGCGCGACATGGTCGCCACGCTGCCCACCCGCAGGCGGGTAATGCCGGCCGAGCGGCCGTGCAGGCGCCCCAGCATCTCCTGCCCCAGCCCGAAGATATTGTCGGCATAGGCCAGCACCAGATGGCCGGTATCGGTCAGCACAAGACGGCGGCCTTCACGCGCAAACAGCTGCTCGCCGATGCGCGCTTCGAGCTGGCGTATCTGCGCCGAAACGGCCGACTGCGAGGTGTGCAATTCCTCGGCCGCCTGCGTCAGGTGCCCGAGCTTGGCCACGCGCCAGAAGTAAAAGAGATGATGGAAATTGAACTGCTCGAGCTGAATCATTCTGTTTTCTGCATGTGTTTGTTCTGATCAATCTATTTTACATGCGTTCGTTTCCCGGGCATCATGTGTACGATCCATTGAGAATGAGGTATGCAGTGACGATAGCTGAAGTGTTGCATCTGGCCTGGGCCCTGGCGCCTGCCGCCTTGCTCGCTGCGATGGCGGCAGCCACCCGCCTGGGGCGTTTGCAGCCACCGGCCCTGTGGCGATTGTTTCAGGGCGTGTCGTATCTCGCGCTGCTGCAAAGCGCCATTTCCCTGCTGACAGGCACCGGTGGCGCGCAGTGGCACGGCATCATCAACGTCACTGCGCTGGGGCTGGTGCTGGCCGTGCTGGTGCAGTTGCTCGGCACGGTGATCGGCGCCACTTCGTCCCGCTACCTGCAAGGGGAGGCAAATCAGCGCCGCTATATCGGCGCACTTGCGGCGGTGCTGGCCAGCGTACACCTGCTGCTGCTGGCGGACCACTGGCTGCTGCTGATCGCGGCCTGGGCCGCCACCGGCATGGCGCTGCGCCATCTGCTGTGCTTTTACCCGGAGCGCCCGTTCGCCGTGCTGGCCGCGCAAAAAAAGACGATTGCCGACCGCCTGGCCGACCTGCTGCTGCTGGGCGCAGCAGCGCTGGCCTGGCACGAAACGGGCAGCGGCTCGCTGTCCGTCCTGTTTGAACATATTGCACAGCAGGGGCTGTCGATGCCCTTGCACGCGAGCGCCGTCCTGCTGGTGCTGGCCGTCACGCTGCGCAGCGCCTTGCTGCCAGTGCATGGCTGGCTGATACAGGTGATGGAAGCACCGACCCCGGTGTCGGCGCTGATGCATGCCGGCGTGGTGAACCTGGGCGGCTTTGTGCTGATCCGCTTTGCCGCCATGCTCGATCAGGCAGGCGCGGCACGCGCCTTGCTGATGGCGCTGGGCCTGGCGAGCGCCGTGCTGGCAGGCATGGTCATGCTGACACGTACCAGTATCAAGGTCAGGCTGGCCTGGTCGACCGTCGCGCAGATGGGCTTCATGCTGCTCGAATGCGCGCTTGGCCTGTATACCCTGGCGGCCCTGCATCTGATCGGCCATTCGCTGTACAAGGCACAGGCTTTTCTGTCGGCTTCCAGCGTGGTGCGCCAGACGCGTCTGCGCGCCCTGCATGCGCTGTCGTCACCAGGCGCCATCAGCATGGCGCTGGCACCCTTGCTGGCCATAGCGACAGTATTGCTGCTGACCAGCCTGCCTGGCGTGGCAGCGTGGCCATGGTGGTGGAGCGCGGTGCTGGGGCTGGCCTGGGCTCCGCTGCTGTGGCTGCCTGCAGCCCGGGCCGGTTCGCCTGCACGTGCTGCGCCGCTGCTGGCCGGGCTGTTGATGGTGGCTGGCCTTACGCTTGCCGCCATGCTCGGGCATGCGCTGCCGCTAGGCCTGCACGATACGCCTGATCACCGGCTGGGCATGATCGCACTGATCGGCATGTCCGCCTTGTATCTGTGCCAGTCGCTGCTGCAACTGCGGCCACAGTGGCTGTCGCGCTGGCGTCGCTGGAGCTACGCCGGTTTCTATCTTGACGAGGCTTACACGCGCCTGGCGCTGCTGCTCTGGCCCACTCGCCGCCCCCTGGCAGCGCCCCCTGACAACCATACCGGAAACTGATGATGGATACTTTTACCAGGCAGCTGTCTTCCACCGCCACCAGCGACGCTGGCGTAGCAGAAGTGGCCAGGCGCGCCGATATCGAACGCGTTTGCAACCAGGCGTGCCAGGCGATAGCGCCTGCCTGGCCGCTGGACCGCGCCATTGCTGTCAATCCGCACTGGTCGCGTATCGGCATGCCGGTACGCCGGGTGGCTGCGCGCATGGCCGTACTGGGCGCCATCCATGTGTTCGCGCCGCGCGAGCAGTTGCGCCGCGCCTGGCAAACCGGGCGCATCAGCGCGGCCGACCTGGCCCAGGCGCTGCAGCAATTGCCCGAAGCGCAGGCGGCCGGCATGACGCCGGAGCAGTGCGTCAACATCTTGCATACCAATTCACAACTGCGTCAGTTGCCGCTGCTGATCGACGTACTGGACAATGATCCGAAACGCCACGCGCGGCTGTCCTGGCGCCAGGCCGTCACGCATCAGGTCAGCCAGACCTGCGCCGCCTACTTCGATCAGCAGCAGGCTGGCTGGCAGCCGCAGCGTGATCAGGGCTTGTACGGCTTCTGGAAAGAGACCCTGCAAAATGACCCTGCCATAGGCTTACTGATGGGCTTGCCTAACCTGGGGCGCGCCATCAAGGCCTTGCCCGCCACGGCCGGCGATGCCGAGCGCTGGGCGCTTGAACGCATGGGGCTGGAGCCTGCGGTGTGGGCCGATTACCTGGAGTCGGTATTGCTGAGTGTCAATGGCTGGGCCTCATGGTGCGCTTATCTGGGCTGGCAGGCTGGCCTGGAAGGAGGCAAGGACGCGCACCTGCGCGAGTTGCTGGCGATACGCCTGGCCTGGGGCGCAGTGCTGCTCGAAGCGAGCGACGATGCAGGCCACCGGCAAGCGTTTCTGGCACTTCAGCAGGCCTGGCGCCAGGCGCCGCAGGTGCTGGAAGAGGCGGAACGCAACTTGCTGGCTGACGAACTGTGGCAGTGTGCGCTGGAAGTGGGCTATCAGCGCGAACTGGCGCAAGCGTTGGCCTCGGCCGGTAATGCGCCGCCAGCACCGGCACCGCCAGTAATCGAAGTGCAGGCGGTGTTTTGCATCGACGTGCGCAGCGAACCGCTGCGCCGTGCCATGGAGGCTGCGTGGCCGGCCGTGCAGACGCTGGGTTTTGCCGGCTTTTTCGGCCTGCCGGCAGCGTACACCCCGCTGGCGACGCCGGCGCGCCGCCCTCAATTGCCCGGCTTGCTGGCGCCTTCCGTCGAGGTGTGTGACCGCATCGCCAGCGCCGCGCCGCAAGAGCGCGATACCGATGCACTGCTGCAAATCGCTGCCGGCCGCGCGCGCCAGTCCCGGCTCGGCAGGGCCGAGCAGTGGCTGGCGGCCAGCCACTGGCCCGGCGCTGCCTTTTCCTACGTCGAAGCAGCTGGCCTGGGTTATCTGGGCAAACTGGGCAATTGGTTGTTGCCCAGCAAGAAAAAACGCAGCCGCGACGACCTGCATGGCCTGCCTGCCCGCTACCGTGCCATTTGCCGGCCGCAACTGGTGGGGCTGGACCTCGATGCCCGCGTTGCACTGGCGGCGCGGGTGCTGCATGCCATGGGCCTGGAACGCTGCCTGGCGCCGCTGGTGCTGCTGGTCGGCCACGGCAGCCAGTCGTTCAACAACGCCCATGCAGCAGCTTTGGACTGCGGGGCCTGCTGCGGCCAGAGCGGCGAAGTCAACGCGCGCAGCCTGGCGCAACTGCTCAATGACGGCGCAGTGCGGCGCGGGCTGTGCGCGCGCGCCATCATGGTCCCGGACGCCACGGTGTTCGTGGCTGCCCTGCATAACACCACCACCGATGAGATCGAGGGTTTCGATCTGGACTTGCTGCCGGACCTGGCGCGCCCGCGCTGGCAGAAGATGGAGGCGGTGTTTGCCGAAGCCGGCGACCAGGTGCGCCGCGAGCGGGCCACCAGCGTTCAGCTGGACCCGCATGCGCCATACGATGTGCTGTTGAACCAGCTGCGCCGCCGTGGCAACGACGGCGCGCAAACGCGGCCTGAATGGGGGCTGGCCGGCAATGCGGCGTTGCTGATCGCGCCACGACACCGCAGCCGTGGGGTGACGCTGGGCGGGCGCAGCTTCCTGCATGACTACGACAGCGGCGAAGATGCCGACGGCAGCGTGCTGGAATTGCTGATGACCGCGCCGATGGTGGTGGCGCACTGGATCAACTGGCAATATCATGCATCGACCTGCGATCCGCAGCGCCTGGGCAGCGGCAACAAGCTGCTGCACAACGTGGTCGGCGGCACCATTGGCGTGTTCGAGGGCAACGGCGGCGACTTGCGCATCGGCCTGTCGCACCAGTCGCTGCACGACGGCGAGCGTGCGATGCACGAGCCGCTGCGGCTGACCGTGGTGATCGATGCGCCCAGGGCGGCGATCGAGGCGGTGATCAACAAGCATGCGCTGGTCAGGCAGTTGCTGGAGAACCGCTGGCTGCACCTGTGGCGCTTCGAACAGGCTGGCCTGGAGCGCCTTGAGCATGGTCGCTGGTCTGTGGTGAGCCTGGCGACTCAATAACGTTTATGCATGCTAAAGCTTGTCGCCGCACAGGGCGTCATGGCATGCTCTGTGCATGACTATCCTGCCTGAACTTGTGCTGCGCCCGGCGCTGCTCGCCGACGCGCCCGCCATCGTCGCGCTGATCGACGACCTGATGCCATTTCTGACCTTGCATCCGGACGGCGCCGGGGCCGAGAAATTCATCGAACACTGCCGCCTGCCGGCCATCGAAAATTATCTGTCGCAGGAAAAATACCGGTACCAGATCGCCCATCTCGATGGCCAGTTGGCCGGCGTGGTGGCGATGCGCGACAACACGCATCTGTTCCACCTGTTCGTGCCGCGCGCGCTGCACCGCTGCGGCATCGCCCTGCAGTTGTGGCAGGCAGCGCGCGATGCGTCGATTGCGAGGGGCAATACGACGGGCTTTACCGTCAATTCCTCGGTATATGCCTTGCCATTTTATGAAAGCCTGGGTTTTGTGGCGACGATGCCAAAGGTGGAGCAGGATGGCATTGCCTATGTGCCGATGCGCTTGATGCTCGCTGGCGGATGAATTTGCGTGGCAGGCAGCAAAGTGCCGGAGGCAGGCGCGGTAGCCTGTCTCCGGCACGCGCTATCAGCGCGCGGTGGTGCCGTAGTAGCTATGGATCTCGTTGGACCAGGTGGTGTCGGCCATGTCTGGCCAGTTGTCCGTGTCGAAGCCGGGGGCGTTTTCGATGCGTTCCTTGTCGATGTTCAGGGTGAAACGCTTGTTGACCGTATCGAGCAGCAGGGCTTCCCAGGGAACGGCAAACAGCTTTTCGCCGATGGTGAAAACACCGCCGTGCGACATCACGGCGTAGGCAATTTTGCCGCTGCGCATGTCGATCATGATTTCCTTGATTTCACCGAGATGTTCATCCTTGGCGTTATGCACGTGGTCGCCGATCAGGGTGTCGGCGCCCATCAGTTCGGGGCCAGGACCCTTATGGCCACGGTCCACATACATGCCATAGGCGTCGCGTTCTTCATAGCTCATGATTTACCTCCGTTGAAAAATTCCAGTTTGTGGCAGGGCGACCTCGGGGTCTGTTCGCTCATTCACATAATCTATAAGAGTGTAAATATTTCAACTATTGCCGATCTGCGCGCTGCTTGTCGTTACGCCCTGGCAGCGCGCGGACAGGCGGCCCTTGACGCAATATTCCGCGCCGCAGCAGTTCTTGTACCGCCGCTTTAGTGTATAATTTCAATTTCCCGCACGTGCCGTTCGGCACTATCTGCAATGACCAAATTTGTCTTCGTCACTGGTGGCGTTGTGTCTTCCCTTGGTAAAGGGATTGCCGCCGCCTCTCTCGCCGCGATCCTTGAATCGCGCGGCCTTAAAGTCACCATGCTCAAGCTCGACCCGTATATCAACGTCGATCCTGGCACGATGAGCCCGATGCAACACGGTGAAGTGTTTGTTACCGACGACGGGGCCGAAACCGACCTCGACCTCGGCCACTACGAGCGCTTCATTTCCACCCGCATGAAAAAGGTGAATAACTTCACCACCGGCCAGATCTATGAATCGGTGATCCGCAAGGAACGCCGCGGCGAATATCTGGGCAAGACCGTGCAGGTGATTCCGCATATCACCAATGAAATCCAGGATTACATCCGCCGTGGCGCCGAAGGCTACGACGTGGCCCTGTGCGAAATCGGCGGCACCGTCGGCGATATCGAGTCGCTGCCGTTCCTGGAAGCGGCACGCCAGCTGAGCCTGCGCGCCGGCCGCAAGAATACGGCCTTCGTCCACCTGACCCTGGTGCCGTATATCGCCTCGGCCGGTGAGTTGAAAACCAAGCCGACCCAGCACTCGGTACAAAAGCTGCGCGAAATCGGCATTCTGCCCAACGCGCTGCTGTGCCGCGCCGACCGCGCGATTCCCGAAGACGAGCGCGCGAAGATCTCGCTGTTCTCGAACATCGAGGAAGACGCCGTGATTTCCGTATGGGACGTCGACACCATCTACAAAGTGCCGCAAATGCTGCACGACCAGGGCCTCGATAAAATCATCTGCGACGCGCTGGACCTGAATCCCGCACCGGCCGACCTGTCGGTCTGGAGCAAGCTGATCTACACGCTCGAGCATCCGAAGTCGGAAGTGACCATCGGCATGGTCGGCAAGTACGTGGAACTGACCGAGTCGTACAAATCGCTGACCGAAGCACTGCGCCACGCCGGCATCCACAACGAGTCGAAGGTCAATATCGAGTACATCGATTCGGAAGAAATCGAAACCACCGGCTGCGCCGGGCTGGCCAAATATGACGCCATCCTGGTGCCGGGCGGCTTCGGCAAGCGCGGCGTGGAAGGCAAGATCATGGCGGCCCAGTTCGCCCGTGAAAGCAAGATTCCCTACCTGGGCATCTGCCTTGGCATGCAAGTTGCGCTGATCGAATATGCACGTCATAAAGCCGGCTTGAGCTCTGCCAACTCGACCGAATTCGACCTCGATACCGCGCAACCGGTGGTGGCCCTGATCGATCAGTGGCAAGGCCAGGACGGCAAGGTTGAAACGCGCGACGCCAACTCGGACCTGGGCGGCACCATGCGCCTGGGCGCGCAAACCTGCGAAATCAAGCCAGGTACGCTGGCTGCCGAGATCTACGGTGCCGTGGTGACCGAGCGTCACCGTCACCGCTACGAAGCGAACAATCACTACCTGCCGCGCGTGGAAGCGGCAGGCCTGGTGGTAGCCGCCCGTACCCCGACCGAAGACCTGTGCGAAATCATGGAGTTGCCGCGCACAGGCGAGAATGCCCACCCATGGTATATGGGCGTGCAGTATCATCCGGAATTCAAATCGACCCCGCGTGATGGCCACCCGCTGTTCACCTCGTTTATCAAGGCAGCGCTGGCCCACAAGGAAGCGAACGCCACCGCCGAATAAACGTGGTTGGATTGTGTTAGGCCTTGAAGCACCGCTCCCGGTACGTTAGTCTACGCCGGGAGTTTCTTTACCCTCTTTGTGCAATTGCGCATCAGAACGCAGTGTGCAGCCCTGTTACGCTTAACTTTGGAGAATGATATGAGTGCTATTGTTGACATTATCGGCCGTGAAATCCTGGACTCGCGCGGCAATCCGACCGTCGAATGCGACGTCTTGCTGGAGTCCGGCGTGATGGGCCGTGCTGCCGTGCCGTCGGGCGCTTCGACCGGTTCGCGCGAAGCCGTGGAACTGCGCGATGGCGATGCCAAGCGCTACTTCGGCAAGGGCGTGCTGCAGGCATGCGAGAATATCAATACCGAAATCTCCGAAGCCATCATGGGCCTGGACGCCAATGAACAGGCGTTCCTGGACCGCACCCTGATCGATCTGGACGGCACCGAAAACAAATCGCGCCTGGGCGCCAACGCCATCCTGGCCGTCTCGATGGCCGTGGCCAAGGCTGCCGCCGAAGAAGCCGGCCTGCCTTTGTACCGTTATTTCGGTGGTTCGGGTGCAATGCAGCTGCCAGTGCCGATGATGAACGTGATCAACGGTGGTGCACACGCCGACAACAACCTGGACATCCAGGAATTCATGATCATTCCAGTGGGCGCGCCGTCCTTCAAGGAAGCCGTGCGTTACGGCGCTGAAGTGTTCCACACGCTGAAAAAGATCCTGCACAAAAAGGGCCTGAACACCAACGTTGGTGACGAAGGCGGTTTCGCACCATCGCTGGCCAACCATGAAGAAGCCATCAAGCTGATCATCCAGGCGATCGAAGAAGCCGGCTACGAGCCAGGCACGCAAGTGGCCATCGGCCTCGATTGCGCCGCCTCCGAGTTCTTCAAGGACGGCAAGTACGAGCTGGCCGGCGAAGGCCTGAGCTTGACCGCCACCGAGTTCACCAACCTGCTGGCGACCTGGTGCGACAAGTACCCGATCATCTCGATCGAAGACGCGATGCATGAAGGCGACTGGGAAGGGTGGGCTATCCTGACCGCCGAACTGGGCAAGAAAGTGCAACTGGTCGGCGACGACCTGTATGTCACCAACACCAAGATCCTGAAAGAAGGCATCCAGAAGAGCATCGCCAACTCGATCCTGATCAAGATCAACCAGATCGGCACCCTGACCGAAACCTTCGCCGCCATCGAAATGGCCAAGCGCGCCGGCTACACGGCCGTCATTTCGCATCGTTCGGGTGAAACGGAAGACTCGACCATCGCCGATATCGCTGTCGGTACCAACGCCCTGCAGATCAAGACCGGCTCGATGTCGCGTTCGGACCGCATGGCCAAGTACAATCAGCTGCTGCGCATCGAAGAAGATCTGGGCGATATCGCTTCCTACCCTGGCCGCGATGCGTTCTATAATCTGAAGTAATTGAAGTAATATCATCAACTGGCCGGCCGGAATTTTCCGGCCGGTTTTTTAACCGATACCCATGCGCCTGATTACGCTTGCCCTGGCAGCACTGCTGCTGTTGATACAATTTCCCCTCTGGACGGGTAAAGGCGGCTGGCTGCGCGTTGCCGACATGGAAGCGCAAGTTGCGCAGGCGAATCAAAAGAATGTGGAATTGAAAGCCCGTAACGCCAAGCTCGAATCCGAAGTGCGCGACCTGAAGGACGGCACCGGCGCGGTCGAGGAGCGTGCCCGCTATGAGCTGGGCATGGTCAAGCAAAATGAGATTTTCGTGCAGATCGTGCGCAAGGGCCAGATCCCGCCACTGATGGAAACGCCAGCCGACGCGGCTGCGCCTCACTGACAGATCACCGCTGCATGGCTGTTGCGCAGCCGCTGGCGTCATCATCCTGTCATACCTGGTTTTTACAATAAGGCAGCACGGTTTTTCGGGCAATCGCTGCGCATTGCCCGGTAACTGCTCCCATAATGATAATCAACCAGGAAATGCGCCAGCCATGATCATCAAAAAATACCCCTTGCCATGCCTGTTGGTGCTGGCCTTGTCCGCTTGCGGTGGCAGCAGCACCGAGTCGCTGCAGACGCTGGACGGCAAGGCGCCGCTGGTGGTGGCCCACCGCGGCTTGCCAGGCTTGTATCCTGAAGAAACCCGGCCGGCCTACGAGGCGGCGGCCGACGCCGGTGCCGATTCGCTGGAACTCGATGTGCACATGTCGAAAGACTGCGTGCTGGTGGCGCGCCATAATCCCTGGCTCAGCGACAACACCAATATCAGCACTGTCGCACTGACCAATCCCCAGGTCGCTGCACGCAAGCGCACGGTGCCAGGCCGGCTGGTCAATGTCGGCTATTCGCTGGCCACCTACGGCGGGCCAGCGCAATATCTGACCGACCTGACCGATCCGGCCAATCCGAAATCGGTACTGAAATCGCTGATCGTCGACGGTGAAGACCATACGGGCGACTGGTCGATCAGCGACTTTACCGTGGCCGAACTGAAACAATGGATAGGCGGCACGACCTACGACGCGCGCGAATCGCGCCCGACTGAATTGAATGGCAAATATCCTGTGCTGACGATGCAGGAAGTGATCGATATTGCCAGGGCCAAGAGCGCATCGAGCGGGCGCACGATTTCGGTGTATCCGGAATCGAAAAATCCGGTATGGAATAATGCCCAGGCAAGCGCCAACGGTTGCGGCAGCGGCAGCCATCCGTTCGAAGACGCGATTGTGAAGATCGTCAAGGACAATAACCTGAACAGCAAAACAGCGGCGATTTATGTCCAGAGCTTTGATCCGGCCAGCCTGAAGTATATGCGCGCTGCTGGTTTGACGAGCAAGATGGTGCAGCTGGTTGACGGCAATGACGTCAATTACAAGACAGGTGAAATGATTTACCGCACCAACGATGTCTACAACTTCGTCGATGGCCGCCCGTACAGCTGGACGCTGGCTGGCGACGGCCGCTTCTTCGGTGACATGCTGACGCCGGCCGGCCTGGCTGAAATCAAGACCTACGCCGACGGTATCGGTCCGTGGAAACCACAAGTGATGGCCTTGACGATTTCACCGTTCAAAGCCACCAATGCCGATGGCACGCCGTACACCGGTTCGGCTGCCGACGTCAACAACGCCACGCCCACGAGCCTGATCGCCGATGCACACAAGGCCGGCCTGTTTGTCCACAGCTATACGTTCCGTAACGAGGCGAAATATCTGGCCGGCGTGTACAAAGGCGACCCGGCAAGCGAATTGCGGGGATTTTTCCGCGCCGGCATTGATGGCGTTTTCAGCGACTTCAGCAATACGGCCGTGGTGACGCGTAATGCTTACTTGAAAGAGACCGGGCGCTAAGCGTTGTGGCCGGCACCGCCATCTTTGTTCTGGGGATTGCTTAGAACTCGCCCTTGCCGGTCGAGATCAGGTAAAAACGGATGGCGGTAACGGCAACGGCCAGGGCGATCAGGGTAGTTTCGAGGATCATCATATTTCTCAGTTCAAGTAAATTATTAATAAAAAAGTGTTCAGGGCAAGGCGCAAAGCCGAAGGCATTACGCCAGTACGACGAGGCGAAGCAACGCCGCCATGGACACTTTTTAACCGCGCGAGGCCAGGAAGCGCAGTTCGCTGGCCAGGTTAGGCATCAGGTGTTCGTAGCGTGCTGCTTCGGAGTTCAGCAGGGCGATATCGCGCTTGCTTGGACGCGTGTGGCGCGCTTCTTCTGCCGTGGCAGCGGTTGCGGCATACGGTTTCGAGGCCAGCAGGGCGCCCAGGAAAGCGCGCGTGGCGCGGCCGAGGTTGCTGAAGTAGCCGTCGTGGCTGTCGGTGCTGTAAGTGCTGGTCAATGTGGACATAAGCCCTCCATGAATGTGTGTTGTTGCATTGCACAATAATGGAAGCCGCGATATACGTCCAATTTCAAATTCCAATTTCAGTAATTCAAAACATGAATAATAAGGGCGTAGCCACTGGCCACGCCCTGAAATAAAAAGATGTAACTAATTATTATCCTGTGGCAAGACGTCCCAAGCCCGGATCATCGCTGAAAAAGCCGTCCAGGCCGGTGGCGATATAGCGCCGCATTTCTGCCACCGAGCCTGCCTCGTTGCGCGCATTCTCGCCATTGCCGTCCCTGAAGTCGGCCGCCAAAAAGCGGTTTTCCGGGCGGAAGGTCCAGGTATGCAGCAGCAGCCCCGCCGCATGGGCATCGTCGACGACGCTGGTGGGGCTGGCCAGGCGCTGGTCGCTACCCAGCGGTATCACGCCACGCGTGGGTGGCGCCAGTACGTCGGCATAGGCGGCAATGTCGCGCAGGCCGGGTGGCTGCAGCATTTGCCCGAAGGTCAGCGTGCCGCCGGCCTTGGCCACGTCGACCGGGCGCAGTTCGCCCCCCAGCACCAGTTGCATCAGCCGCACATTGCCACGCTTGCCCAGCTTGCTGCGCAAATACTTCAGGTTGGCCGTTTCAAACGACTGGATTTCGACCGGGGCGCGGCGCGTATATTCGTGCGCCAGCATGGTCGACAGGAAACGGTCTTCCAGCGCCAGGCCCGCGTCGCTGAAGTAGGTGGAACTTTTCAGCTCGGGCACCAGGCCGATCACGCGCCCGGTGGCGGCCGATTGCGCTGCAACAAATTCGATGATTTCTTCCCAGGTCGGTATCTGGAACTGGCCGTCGTACACGGTGTTGCCGCTACGGATAGTGGGCAAGCGCTCGATGGCGCGCAGGGTTTTCAGTTCCACCAGGGTGAAGTCATCGACATGCCAGCCGTCGTGCCAGGTGCCGTCGACCATTTTCTTGCGGCGCCGGCTGGCAAATTCAGACCGGCGCGCCACATCGGTGGTCTCGATCAGATTGCTTTCGTGGCGCGCCACCAGCACGCCGTCGCGGGTGGCGACCAGGTCGGGCTCGACATAATCGGCGCCGTCTGCAATCGCCTTGGCATACGACGCCAGCGTGTGCTCTGGCCTCAGCGCGCTGGCGCCGCGATGCCCATACACCAGCGGCCGGGTGGGGCCGGTGGCCAGCATCCCCGCGAAAGCGGGCGCCGCCGCCAGCGCCAGGGTGCCGGCGGCGGCCTGAACAAAGCGACGCCGCGACAGATGGCGCTGGGGCAAAACGGGCGCGCGCATCAGAACTCCGCCGTCAGGGTCAGGAATCCCTGGCGCGGCGCGATCGGGAAGGTGTTGTAGGTCTTGTCGGCGGCGCCGACCACCACGTTCAGCGCGCCTTCGCGGTTGGCCAGGTTGCTGACGTTGACGCGCCAGCGCGGGTTTTTCAGCCAGCTCGCCAGCGCCGGCAGCTTGCCCGACACGCCCAGGCTCATCAGGAAGTAGCTGGGCACCGACAAGTCATTGGTATAAGTGGCGTAGCGCTTGCCCACATAGTCTCCGATCAGCTGGAATTCCACCTCGCCCACATTGGCGGTGGCGACGAATTTGTTCAGCCACTCGGGCGAACCGGGCACGTTCTTGCCGGCCGTCGGCACCAGGGTAGCGCCATTGAAGTAATTGTCCGCGTATTGCGAGCGGTTGTACGACAGCGCATTGTAGAACGAAAAATTGTTGCCGAAGTGGACGGTGGCGGCCAGGTCGACGCCGTCCGTGCGCACGCTGCCGACGTTGGCCAGCACCGGGTTGCCGCCGATAATCGACGAGATCACCGGCGTCGGGCTGATCTGCAGCAAACGGTTGCTGAAGTCCACATGATAGACGCTGACCTGGCCGTCGATGGCCGTGATGGCGCCCAGCTGCAGCGGGTGGTTGCCGCGCAGGCCCAGTTCATAGGTCAGCGCCGTTTCCGGTTTGGCGTCGCGCTTGAACAGGTCGAAGGCGGACTGGCTGGCCAGGCTCCACGGCGAGGCGCCGCCACCACCATAGGTGACGAACTGGCGCATGTTTTTCTGGATATTGAAATACAGCTGGTCTTGCGGCGTCACATCCCAGCGCCCGCCGACCTGCGGCAAGAACCATTTTTTGGTGTCGATCGAACCGACCGGCAAGGCCGTCGAGCCACCCGAAATCGCACCATTGGCCGGCTGCACGGGGAACTGGCCGTCGGCAAACTGCAGGCTGGACTTGAAGCCGGCCTGCAGCGCCATAGTCGGCGTGAGCTTCCATTCGTCCTGCAGGTGCAACTGCACCACCTTGTTGTCGATCTCGCTGCCGTATTGCGTGATCAGGGGATTGCGGGGGCGGTCGTACGGCGAGGTAGGGTTGTTGACGTCGAGTGCGTACCAGCGGCGGTAGGCCGAGGAGCGGTTCTGTTCCAGCCACAGGCCTGCTTCCAGCTGATGATCGCCGACTTCCTTGCGCAGGGTGGAAATGAATCCGCCGCGCTTGATATCGTATTCGGTAGTGCGCACGGCGTAGCCGGAATTGCCGAATACCTGCTTGAGGTTCTGGTTCGGGTAGTACACGCCGAACAGCGCCGGCAGGCCGGCCACGCCGATCGGACCGGCCACCACGCCGGCGCCGCCATCCTTGTGGAAATAAACCTGGTTAGACCAGGTGGCGCCTTCGGCCAGGTTGGCGTCGAATTTGGCATAGGCCAGGTAGTCGGTGCGCTGCGCGTCGCTGTAGTAGTTGCGGTAGTTGTTGCCGTCGGCCGCCGGCGTGCCGCCGGTGGGCGACAGGTAATTGAGGGCCGCGCCGAAGTTCGGGTACAGGAAGGGGCGCGTGTACGGCGCGCTGGTTTCGCCGGCCACGTGCACGGTGCTGTCTTCGTTCGGCTCGATCTTGTCCGAGTAGTTGAAGAACAGCGTCAGCTTGCCGGCCTCGCTGCGGTTGACGAACTTGGTGTTGAACTGGTCGCCGCCCTGGCGCGCATCGAAGTCCCAGGCGCGCGCTTCGTGGTGCAGGATGGAGAAATAAGCGCTGCTGCCTTCGCCAAAGGCGCCCGTGTCGTAACGGGCAAAGGTGCGCGAGGTGCGGTGGCTGCCGACGGTTTGCTGCACGCTGGCGCCCTGCGTGGCCAGCGGATCGCTGGAAAAGGTTTCAATCGTGCCGCCCAGGTTGCTGGTCGAGGCGGTGGCCAGGTCGCCGGCGCCCGACGACAGCACCACGCTGCGCACGTTTTCGCTGATCACCGCGCGCTGCGGCGACAGGCCGTTGTAGTTGCCATACTGCTGGTCGCCGAGCGGCACGCCATCCATCGTATAGCCGAGTTGCTGGCCTGAAAAGCCGTGCACGAACAGCGACAGGTTCTGCTCGTTGTTGCCCCAGGGATCTGCCGTCTGGAAGCTCACACCAGGCAGGGTTTGCAGCGCTTTCAGCGGATTGGTGCCGGGCAGTATTTTCTGGATTTCATTCTTGCTCAGGGCGACAGACGAGCGTGTCTTGCGCGAAGAGATCTCCACCGTGGCGATCGGCGCGTTGTCCTCGACCGGGGCGGCCATCTCGGTGGTAGCGGAGGCGACCGCAGCGGCCACGGCCGTTTGCGCCAGCGCGGGCAGAGCAGTGCCGGCGGCGCAGCCCAGCATTAAATGGAAGGAATGGCGGCGCAATGCCAGCGTCAGATTCGTGTTCATCATGGCCTGTTGTAGGTGGGTAACAATGCAAGCTGAGCAGCGTAACGGCGAAGCGTGACGCGCTGATGACGCAGCGATGACGGATTGATGACGGCCAAAAAAAACGCCGCCAGGACGGCGGCGCAGGGATGCGGTGTTGCGAAAGTTAATTGATGCTGGTTGCCGGCGGCATCAGCACCTCGGCCGGCGCATCGGTAATGAACAGCTGTGCGCAATCGACCTTATCGAAATCATAATGCTGGCCGCAGAAGTCGCAATTCACGCCAACATGGCCGATTTCCGCCAGCGCGTCGTTGACTTCCTGTTCGCCCAGCATCTTGAGCATATTGCCCACTTTTTCACGCGTGCACGTGCAATGAAAACTCGGGTGCAACGGATCGAACACGCGGATGGTTTCTTCCCAGAACAAGCGCTGCATCAGGGTATCGATGTCGGTGGCCAGGATTTCTTCCTCTTTCAGGGTCGACGCCAGCATCACGGCGCGGTTCCAGGTGTCGAGTGCATCTTCTTCCGACACCGGCGTCGCTTCGGCTTTACCGCCGTGGTGCGGCAGCTTCTGCAGCAGCAGGCCGCGCGAGGTGGTGTCGTCGGTGGCCAGCCACAAGCGCGTGTCGAGCTGTTCCGAGCGCAGCATGTAGTTTTCGATGACGGTCGCCATGTCGTCGCCGTCCAGCGGCACAATGCCCTGGTACGGTTGCTGGCCCGGCACCTTGTCGGCCGGATCGAGCGTGATGATGAAGCGGCCCTTGCCGTTGGCGTTCATCAGCTGCGGCACGGTGGCGCCGTCAACGATGTCCGTGTCCGGAGCGAGCTTGGCAGTAGCGCGCAGGCGCAGGTCGGAGTCGCACTCGACTACCATCAGGTGCACCGGACCGTCGCCATGGATCTGCATGATGATGGAGCCATTGAATTTCAGGTTGGCCGACAGCAGGGCGGCGGCTGCCACCATTTCGCCCAGGACCTTTTTCACGGCCAGCGGGTAGGCGTGGCGCGACACCACTTCCTGCCACGTGTGCGAAACGTCGATGAACTGGCCGCGCACGGCGGCGTTATCAAAAATAAATTTTTGCAGCGTATCCTGGCCTGCGATGGGGGCGATGATCGCGCCGCTGGTATCAGTCGTCATAAGTGTTATCCAATCTTCTTGAGTTGCGTATTAAATAGCTGGCCGCGCTGTACATAATTGAGAGCATTGCCTTGCAGCTTGGTGATATCGTCCGCCGTCAGGGTGCGCACGGCCTTGGCCGGCGTGCCGATGATCAGCATATTGTCGGGAAATTGCTTGCCTTCGGTAACCAGCGCGCCGGCGCCGACCAGGCAGTTTTTGCCGATCTTCGCACCATTGAGCACCACCGCCTGGATGCCGATCAGCGTGCCGTCGCCGATGGTGCAGCCGTGCAGCATGGCCTGGTGGCCGATGGTGACGTTCTGCCCCACGTCGAGCGGATAGCCGGGGTCGGTATGCAGCACCGCGCCTTCCTGCACATTGCTGTTGGCGCCAACCGTGATGCGTTCGTTGTCGCCGCGCAAGGTGGCGCCAAACCAGACCGAGGTGTTTTCATGCAGGGTAACCTTGCCGATCACATTGGCCGTGTCGGCAACAAACGCGGAAGCAGCAATCTGTGGCGCCTCGGCGCCCAGTTGGTAGAGTGTCATGATGAACCTGAGGCAAGGGTGGAAAGGCCGGGATAACGCTATTTTACGCTGTTGCAAGACAAGCCAGAACGGCGGCAAGCGATCCGGTATAATTAAGAACGGTCGTACTTTTATGGCGGCACATTACTTTCAGACACAGCATGTGGCGACGCCTGCGCCACTTTCAAGGTAGCTACTCATGAAACTTTCTCGTTCCGAATTTATCAACATCCGTGGCGCGCGCGTCCATGCGCGCCACTGGGGCCGCGAAGGCGCGCCAATTTTGTTCATGGTGCACGGCTGGATGGACGTGGCCGCCTCGTTCCAGTTCGTTGTCGATGAGATCGAGGGCGACTGGCATGTGATCGCCCCCGACTGGCGCGGTTTTGGCCAGAGCGACTACACGCAGTCCGACACCTACTGGTTCCCCGACTACCTGGCCGACCTCGACGCCATGCTGCTGCATTATTCGCCCGAGTTGCCGGTGAACCTGCTGGGTCACAGCATGGGCGCCAATGTGGCTGGCCTGTATGCGGGCGTGCGGCCCGAACGCCTCGCCAGCTTCATCAACCTGGAAGGCTTCGGCATGATGGCGACCCGCCCCGAGCAGGCGCCTGGCCGCTATGCCAAATGGCTGGACGAATTGCGCGAGCCGGCGCTGATGCGCAGCTATCCGAGCCTGCGGGCGGTGGCCGAGCGCTTGCAAAAGACCAATCCGCGCCTGAGCGACGAGCGTGCCGCCTTCCTGGCCGAACATTGGTCGGTCAGGAACGAGGCGGGCGAGTGGGATATCGCCGGCGACCCGCGCCACAAGCGCGTCAACCCGATGCTGTACCAGGTTGAGGAAGTGATGGCCTGCTGGCGCCGCATCACGGCGCCGGTGTTGTGGGTCGAGGCGGCAGAGACCAATATGTGGGAATGGATGGGGCCGAAAGAAGAGGCGCGGCTTGAAATCGACCGTCGCCTGGGCTTTTTGAAGGACGTGCGCTGCAGGATGATGGAGGACGCTGGCCATATGTTGCACCACGACCAGCCACGGGCGCTGGCGCGCATGGTGGAAGAGTTTCTTGCCACAATATGATGCTAACGCTGCCGTGCCCCGGCAGGCAGCGTACAATAAAAACTTCTTACATCGCTCACCTGTGCACGGTATTGTCTCCCATGCTTAAAGTCGACCTCCATTGTCATTCGAATATTTCCGACGGCGTCCTCGCACCAGCCGCCGTGGCCGCTTACGCACGCAAGGCTGGCGTCGACGTATGGGCGCTGACTGATCACGACGAGGTGTCCGGCATTGCCGAGGCGCGTCTGGCAGCGGTGGAGCAGGGCATGCGCTTTGTTGCCGGCGTGGAAATTTCAATTACCTGGGCTGGCCAGACCGTGCATATTGTCGGCTTGCAGATCGATGAAAATAATCCTGGCTTGGTACGTGGCCTGGACCAGACCCGCTCGGGGCGCGATGCGCGCGGGCGTGAAATTGCCCGCCAGCTGGACCTGGCCGGCATCCCCGGCGCCTATGAAGGGGCGCTGAAGTTTGTCGGCAACCCCGACCTGATGTCGCGCACCCACTTTGCCCGCTATATTGTGGAAACGGGCAAATGCGCAAATATTCCCGACGTCTTCAAGAAATACCTGTCCGAAGGCAAGCCTGGCTATGTCGAGCACCGCTGGGCCACCCTGGCCGAAGCGGTCGGCTGGATCCGCGGCGCCGGCGGCGTGGCGGTGATTGCCCATCCTGGCCGCTACCGCTTCAGCGACATGGCTCAGGGCGTGCTGTTTGATGAATTCAAGCAATTGGGTGGTGTGGCCATCGAAGTGGTGACGGGCAGCCACAGCCCGGACCAGTATCCGGAATATGCGCGCCTGGCCAACGACTACGGTTTTCTCGCCTCGCGCGGCACCGATTTCCATGCGCCGGGCGAGTCGCGCGTGGACTTTGCGCTGCTGCCGCCGCTGCCAGGCAATGTCACTCCGATCTGGCACGACTGGTTTTAAGTCGAGACTAAGCCCGCTCTGGCAAGCTTGATAACCGCTGTGCCATCCCTATCTGCCTGTTATCGAATTGCTGCCGGAGCCATCGCCATGAAACGCATCGTCCTGTTTATCGTCACCAACCTGGCCGTGATGCTGGTGCTGACGCTCGTCCTCAGTTTATTGGGTGTCGGCAATCCAGCGCGCGGCAGTGCCCTGAACCTGGGCAGCTTGATGGTGTTTTCCCTGGTGGTGGGGTTTACCGGTTCCATCTTTTCGCTGCTGATCAGCAAGCCGATGGCCAAGTGGAGCACGGGCGCGCGCGTGATCGACAATCCCGCTTCCTCGACTGAATTATGGCTGGTCAATACCGTGCGCGCGCTGTCCGAGCGGGCCGGCATCGGCATGCCCGAGGTGGCCGTGTATCAGGGTGACGCGAACGCGTTTGCCACCGGCGCGTTCAAGAATTCGGCGCTGGTGGCGGTCTCGACGGGATTATTGGAAAGCATGAACCGCGATGAAGTCGAAGCCGTGCTGGGCCATGAGATCGCCCACGTCGCCAATGGCGACATGGTGACCCTGACCCTGATACAGGGCGTGGTGAATACCTTCGTGGTGTTCATGGCGCGGGTGGTGGGCTTCTTTGTCGACAATATGTTGCTGAAAAACAATAACCGCGAAGGCGGGCGCGGCATCGGTTACTTCGTCACCGTGATGGTGTGCGAAGTGCTGTTCGGGCTGCTGGCCTCGATCATCGTCGCCTGGTTTTCGCGCCAGCGCGAGTTCCGTGCCGACGCCGGTTCGGCCAAACTGCTGGGCAGCCCGACGCCGATGATGCATGCGCTGGCGCGCTTAGGTGGCGTGGCGCCGGGCGAGTTGCCGCAGTCGATGCAGGCGCTGGGGATCAACGGCAAGGGCGGCTGGGGCGCGCTGTTCGCCACCCACCCTCCGCTGGAGGAACGCATCGCCGCGCTGCGCGGCGTACAATGATGACACTTCAATAAAAACTGCTTCGGCAGTCAGCAAACCCATGAGTCAATTTTTTCAGATTCACCCTGACAATCCGCAATTGCGCCTGATCAAGCAGGCCGCGCAAATCATCCAGTCCGGCGGCGTGGTGGCCTTGCCCACCGATTCTTGCTACGCGCTGGTCTGCCAGCTCGATGACAAGGGCGCCGTCGAGCGCCTGCGCCGCATCCGCGGCATCGATGAAAAGCATCATCTGACCCTGCTTTGCCGCGACTTGAGCGAGTTGGGCGTGTATGCCCGCGTCGACAATCGCCAGTTCCGCCTGCTCAAGGCGGCTACCCCGGGCGCCTATACCTTTATTCTGGAAGCGACCAAGGAAGTGCCGCGCCGCCTCAGCCACCCGTCGCGCAAGACCATCGGCCTGCGCGTGCCCGAGCACCGCATCGTGCAATGTTTGCTGGAAGAGCTGGGCCAGCCGCTGCTGGGCACCACCTTGACCTTGCCGGGCGACGAAGACAGCCTGACCGACGCCGACACCATCCGCGAGCGCCTGGAAAAGCTGGTCGACCTGATTGTCGACGGCGGTGTCTGTGCGCATGGCCCGACCACGGTGATCGACCTGACCGGTGACGAGCCTGAAGTGGTGCGCGTGGGCCGAGGCGACCCGGCCGCGCTGGGCCTGTAGGCGGGTGCCGCCCGACGGCTTTACTTGCCTTTAATAAAGGCATAAGAAAGTGGCAATGGCGCCTCTGGTAGAATCGCGGTCATGAGCGATTTCAACACGATAGTCCAAACCGTCGCGGTGTACCTGGTACCCGTTCTTTTTGCCATTTCCATGCCCGAGGTCGTGCGTGCCCATGTCGCCCGCTATTTCGGCGATACGACTGCCTTCAACGAAGGCCGGCTGAGCCTCAATCCCCTGCGCTATATCGATCCTTTCGGCACGGTGATCCTGCCGCTGCTGTTGTATTTCACGATACAGGTGCCGTTCGGCTATGCCAAATCGGTGCCGGTCGATTACAACCGCCTGCGCAATCCGAAGAAGCAGATGGGCTGGGTGGCGTTTGCCGGCCCCGGTTCGAATTTCGTGATGGGTTTTGCCTGGACAATAGCCTATATCCTGCTGAGCGTATTGCCGCCTACCGAACTTGGTACATTCCTGGGCAAGATGGCCGGCGCCGGCATCACTGTCAATGCCGCCATGTTTGTGTTTAACATGATTCCCATACCACCCATGGCTGGCGGCATCATCATGGTCGGCATCCTGCCGGTGGCGCTGGCGCGTCCTTACGCCAATCTCCAGCGCTACGGCATGTACGTGTTCGGCGCGCTGGTATTGCTGATGTACCTGGGCGTGCTGGACGGCGCTCTGATGGCCTCGATCAAATTTGTGGTGGGCATTTTCGTCATGCTGGCTTCGCCGCTGACGTTTTTGCTGGGCTAGGCGACTGGTAGAACAAGCAACTGATGGATATTTCGATGCAAGCAACTGAACAAAAAAATAATGCCGAGAGCATCTCCGGCTGGGTACGCCGCTGGGCGCCGCTGCTGCCGGGTGGGGAAGTACTGGACCTGGCTTGCGGCGGCGGGCGCCACGCACGCCACTTGGTCAGCCTCGGTCATCCGGTAATCGCGCTCGACCATGACCCGGAAATGCTGGAAAAGGCGTTTGGCGCCGGCATCACCACCTCGCTGGTCGACTTGGAGGCGCCTGGCGCCATATGGCCCTTTGCGGCCGACCGCTTTGCCGGCATTGTCGTCACCAACTACCTGCACCGCCCGCTGTTTGATGCCATGATCGCCAGCCTGGCGCCCGATGGCGTGCTGGTATACGAAACCTTTGCCGACGGCAATGAAGAGTTTGGCAAGCCATCGAACCCGAAGTTCCTGCTGAAGGAAGGCGAATTGCTGGCTTTGGCCTTGCAGCAGGGCTTGCGCGTGGTGGCGTTTGAAGAAGGCCGCGTGGAGCAGCCGAAAGCTGCTCTGGTGCAACGAATTTGCGCCGTAAGGCCTGATTTTCCACGGCTGGCAGCCTTGTTGCCAGCGTTTTGAGCGGCATTCCGCTCGCAGAATGCACCACAGGCGCGGGCTATCCGCTACAATCGTTGTTTTATTTATCGGCGCTATAAACTTACTATGATCAAGGGTAGCATTGTAGCAATCGTCACCCCGATGCACGCTGACGGCAGTCTGGACATTCCAGGCCTGCGCAAGCTGATCGACTGGCATATTGCCGAGGGTACAGACAGCATCGTTATCGTCGGCACGACCGGCGAATCGGCAACCGTCAGCGTGGAAGAGCATTGCGAGCTGATCAAGCTGACCGTCGAGCATGCCAATGGCCGCATTCCTGTCATCGCCGGCGCTGGCGGCAATTCCACGGCGGAAGCCATCAAGCTGACGCGTTACGCGAAAGATGCGGGTGCCGATGCTGTCCTGCAAGTTGTGCCTTACTACAACCGTCCTACCCAGGAAGGGATGTACCAGCACTTCAAGGCCATCGCCGAGGCCGTCGATATTCCCGTGATCCTGTACAACGTGCCGGGCCGTACCGTCGCCGACATGAGCAACGAGACCATCGTGCGCCTGGCCGCGATCCGTAATATCGTTGGCGTGAAAGATGCAACTGGCAATGTGGGCCGTGGCATTGACCTGCTGCGCCTGGTACCCGCCGATTTTGCCGTCTATTCGGGCGATGATCCGACCGCCATGGCGTTGATGCTGTGCGGTGGCCACGGCAATATTTCAGTGACGGCCAACGTTGCCCCGCGCGCCATGCACGAGATGTGCGTTGCCGCCATGGCCGGCGACCGCGCCACGGCGATTGCCATCAATAACAAGGTCTTTCCCCTGCATCAGAAATTGTTTGTCGAACCGAATCCGGTGCCCGTCAAATGGGCGCTGGCGGAAATGGGCCTGATGCCTGCCGGCTTACGCTTGCCGCTGGTGCCGCTGGCCGATCAGTACCATGCCACCGTGCGCGATGCCTTGCGCGACGCTGGCGTCTTATCCTGAGCCCGGACTCGTACAGTCCGGACCTTCCCTGATTTCAGCTGCCACTTAGCTTCTTATCCAGTAACGACATGACTAATAGCAAGAAAACCACCCCGGCGCCAGCCACCATTGCCATGCGTGGCCTCGTCATAGGCGCCGTCGCGGCCAGTCTCGCCGGCTGCGGCATGATCAGTTCGGTAGTCGGCGGCGACAAGGTCGACTACAAGGCGGTCAAGAAAGCCAGTTCCCTCGACGTGCCGCCCGACCTGACGCAACTGCAGCAAGACAACCGCTATTCCCTGCCTGATGCCAAGAATGGCGTGGCGACCGCCTCCGGCTACAATGCCCAGCGCAATGCCGGCGCCGCTACGCCGACCGTGGTTGGCGCCGATGGCGTGGTCGGCGTGGTACCGGTTACGGCCGGCGCCGTCAAGGTCGAACGCGCGGGCAACCAGCGCTGGCTGGTCGTCAAGCAGTCGCCTGAAGTGCTGTGGCCGCAACTGAAGCAATTCTGGGAAGACTCGGGCTTTACCATCGCCCTCGACCAGCCGACAGCCGGCATCATGGAAACCGAGTGGAATGAAAATCGCGCCAAGATTCCGCAAGATATCATTCGCAGCACCATCGGCAAGGTCTTCGACGGCCTGTATTCGAGCGGCGAAAAAGACAAATACCGCACCCGCGTGGAACGCCTGGCCGACGGTTCGACCGAGATCTACATCAGCCACCGTGGCGTGGAAGAGGTGATTACCGGCCGTGACAAGGAAAGCACCACCTGGACCGCACGCCCTAACGATCCTGGCCTGGAAGCACAATTCCTGGCCCGTCTGATGACGCGCCTGGGCGCAGCCGGCGATGAAGCGCAAGCCCGTACCGCAGTCGACGCCGCGATTGTGCAGCCACAGCATGCGAAGCTGGTCGGCAATGTCGCCACGCCGGCGCGTGCGATCGAAGTCGACGAAGGTTTTGACCGTGCCTGGCGCCGTGTCGGCCTGGCGCTGGACCGCGTCGGCTTTACCGTCGAAGACCGCGACCGTACGCAGGGCACGTACTTTGTGCGCTACGTCGATCCGGACGTCGTCAAGAAAGATGGCTTCTTCTCGAAACTGTTCAGCTGGGGCTCGTCGGACGACAAGGACAAGGGCGCGCAGCGCTACCGCGTGCTGGTCAAGGCTGCCGCCACCGGTTCTGCCAGCACCGTCAGCATCCTGACGAACGAAGGCCAGCCCGATGTCTCGCCAGTAGCCGAGAAGATCCTGGGTTTGCTGAACGACCAGTTGAAGTAATCCTAAAGCAAGGACCGCAGGGCGGTGGGTGCGAACCCGCCGCAAGGCAGCTGGCCCGGAAACGGTGCCAGCTTTTTTATTGCCTGTTGTTGCTCAAGACAAGGCGACAGACGTAAAAAAACCGGCCCGAAGGCCGGCTTTTTCACTACGGGGTGCTAATTACTTAGCAGCCGATGCAGCCGACGAAGCGGCAGCAGCAGCGTCCGAAGCAGCCGAAGCGGCGCTCGAAGCAGCAGCAGCAGCATCCGTAGCAGCCGAAGCAGCAGCGTCAGCAGCTGGTGCTGGAGCAGCTTCAACTACTGGTGCTGGTGCTGGGGTTTCAACTACTGGTGCTGGTGCAGGAGCTTCTTCTTTTTTGCTGCAAGCAGCCAGAGCAACAACCATCAGGGAGGCGATCAGCAGGGATTTTTTCATTTGTTTTCCTTAATTATTTCAAAAAATAAATCAATATTGTTGCGATGAATAATTACCGGTAATTATCGCTCGTTAGGTCGTCTTCGAAGGCTTTTCGTACCAGGAGGTGCCTGCCAGACAACGGAAACTTCCTAACCGAATATTATAGCGATTTTTGGTGCGTCGCAATAGGAGCAAGAGGCAAATTCGCAACTATTTTGTGATATCGCAATATTTGCTAAGGCAAATTGCAAGCAAGTGTAAGAGTTTTGCGAAAGCGCGTCAAAACGATATTAAAACCTCATCTTTCTTTGCGCCAGCACAGACTCTTCATTTTTGCCTGTGTTCCACCACATCTGCTGCGTTGCGCCTCATTCAGGCCAGTTCAAGCCAGCCATCCTGATACCAGGTGTACAGCGCTTCCATCACGTCATCGGATGCCAGGGCCACGGCCGCACCATCAAGCGCGCGGTCATTGGCCAGCGTCTCCAGCGCCGTTTTATCGGCACGGCCAATCGCGAACGACTCGCCGTTGATGAAGACATTCTTGCCACGATACAGCATTAGCGTCTTGCGTGACAACACTACACCTTTTTTGTGTGCCGCTTGTGTGAAGCGTCCCACAGTCAGCGGCTTGGCCAGTGGTGTGAAGAATACATTGTGCTTCGGTTCGGACAGGTGTTCGCCGAGGAAAATGGTGACGTCTTCTTCCGTGAAACGCACCTTGTTCATCTCTTCGGTGATCACGCTGAGCATGTCGCGCGGGATTTCCGCCGGCTTGCTGGTCGCTTTCAGGTCGGGGTCGCTGTAGATGCCGGGCAGGTCGATCGAATCGGCCATGAATTGCAGGAACGCTTCGCCCAGTTCCTGGAACGACGGCGAGCGGAAGCCGATCGAATAGGTCTGGCAGTCGCCGATGGCCACGCCGTCGTGCGCGTAGTGCGGTGGCAGGTACAGCATGTCGCCTGGTTCCAGCGTGAATTCTTCGTCGGGCGTGAAGTTGCTGAGGATTTTCAGCGGCAGGCCGTCGATCAGGCTCAGGTCCTGCTGCGCGCCGATGCGCCAGTGGCGCTTGCCCTGGCCTTGCAGCAGGAACACGTCATAGGAATCGAAATGTGGACCCACGCCGCCGCCGTCGGTGGCGAAGCTGACCATCAGGTCGTCTAGGCGCGCGTCGGGCAGGAAGCGGAACTGGCGCAGCAGGGCGTCGGCGTCGGCGCTGTGCAGGTTGGCGCCTTGCACCAGCAAGGACCATTGCTTCTGTTTCAGGGAAGGCAGGCTGGCCAGCGGGCCTTGCTGCATGGTCCAGTGGCCGCCCGCCTGGCTGACCAGGCGCGACTCGACATGGTCGAGCTTGGCCAGTTCGGCCAGGGCCTTGAAGTCCAGCAGGGGCTTGAAGCCAGGCACGGCCTGGCGGATCAGCAGCGGTTTTTTATGCCAGTAGTCGCGCAAAAATTGCGCCGGCGTGATGTCGCCGAGGAGGGTTAATTTTTTCATGCGCCCATTATAACAACCGCAAATGCAGGAAGGCGCCTGTCGTTGGCGGCGGAAAGGTATAATTTGGCAGCTTATACAATGAAAGGAAGCATAATGAAGATTGCCAAAAATACGGTCGTGACTGTCAACTACAAACTGTCAGACGCGCAAGACAATCTGATCGAAGATGGTCGCCAGCCGATGGTCTATCTGCACGGTGATTATGAAAACACCCTGCCGAAGATCGAAGAAGAGCTCGACGGCAAGGAAGTTGGCTATTCCAACACGATCCAGATCGAACCGGATGATGCTTTCGGTGAGTACGACCCGGCGCTGGTCAAGGTCGAGCCACGCAACCGCCTGCCTGAGCCGCTGGAAGTGGGCATGCAGTTCGAAGGCATGCCGGAAAGCGATTCGCCGGACGAGGAAGCGATGATCTTCACCGTCACCGATATCGCCGACGACAAAGTCGTGCTCGATGGCAACCATCCGCTGGCCGGCATCGCGCTGCGTTTTGAACTGAACGTGGTCGACGTACGTGAAGCCACCGACGAAGAAATCGCCCACGGTCACGTGCACGGGGCACATGGCCACGGTCATGACGACGAAGATGGTGATGAAGGCGACGAAGGTGGCGAAGGCGATCACTTCCGTAGCCATCCAATTCACTAATCGATAACACCTGACCAAACCTGCTGCGCGGCGCGCTTTGCGGTCGGCGATGCTCACCGTACTGAAGTACGGTTGCGCTTCTCGGCCACAAATCACTGCCGCTCGCTACGGTTTGCTCAGGCGTCGTGACGCTGGTTGTAAAGCAGTATTTCTGATTAACGGCGCGGCAGTGCAGGCCTGGTGGCGCGCTCGCGCACTTCAAACAGCGGCGTCTTGCCGGTGCGTACCGCAATCGCCACCCAGTCGCTGTCGACGCTGACATGGCCCACATTGTCTTTCCAGTGGATGGCCGGCGTGTCGCCCTGGCGCGTTCGCTTGCCTTTGCTGTCACGCTCTTTCTGCGTATCGACCAGTAACACCTTGCCGCCGAATTTCTTTGCGAGCAGGCCGATCTGCTTGCGCGGGCTGGCAAAGCCATCCTGCTTCGAGTTAAAGCTGGGCAACAGCGAACTCTCTTCTTCATCGAGCACGCCGACGTCGCCGTCGGAAAACAGCACCAGGCCGTCGAGCTTCTTGCCTTGCGCAATCGCGAACAGGCGCTGCAGCCAGGCGCGGTTGGCCACCAGCCGGTCTTCGAATTCGCTGTTGCGGCCGGCCTCGGGCAGGTAGTGATTGTTATTGGCAGGCAGGTTGACGGTGGCAAACAGCACGCCACCGACTTCCCAGTGCGAGTTTTCCGCATAGCTGCGAAACTTCGCCGTCGATGACAGGCGCGACAGGTTCAGCTTGCGCTGCCCCAGGCTCTGGTTGTCGCCAAAATACACATCGCGCAAGCGGTTAAGCCGTTCGATGGCGTTGCCGCGTCCGCGCGAATTGCGGCAGCCGGCCCAGTCGCTGGCCGACAGCGAAACGATGAGAGGTGAAGTACTGGACTCGAACAAGTCCTTGCGCTGGCCGTACAGCTTGTCGCTACAGGCTTCGCTGGTGGCCTTGATGCCGGTCGCCACCACGAACGAGGCATTGAAGGCGCTGGCGCCGGCGATCGCTTTTTTCAACGGCCCGTCATCGGGGCCGGCCTGGAAGGAGTGGCTCAATACGGCAAATTCAAAGCCGGGATTTCCAGCGTTGGCCAGTGCCGGCGCAAGCCAGGCGCAGGCGCAGGCGACCAGCAAGCCAGCGGCCAGCCGGGGCGGGTACTCGATGCGACGCTTCAAGCTCATGCGGCAGCCAGCCGTTTCAACTGATACAGCTGCTCGAGCGCGTCGCGCGGGGTCAAGGCATCGGGATCGAGCCCGTCAATCGCGTCCAGCAACGCTTGCTGCGCTTCGCTCAGGGCTGCCGGTGGCGCCGTTTCCTCTTCCTGCTCGGCATATGGATCGGAGGCCGGCGCGGCAAACAGGTCGCGTTGCGGCGTAGCGTCGAGCGCCTGCGCTTCGAGGCGCGCCAGGTGCTTGCGCGCGGCCTTGATCACCGGCTGCGGCACGCCGGCCAGCTGGGCTACCTGCAAGCCATAGCTTTGCGAGGCCGGACCTGGCTGCACGGCGTGCAGGAAAACGATGCTGTCCTTGTGCTCGACGGCCGACAGATGCACATTGGCCGCGCTCGGATGGCTGTCAGGCAATTGCGTCAGTTCAAAATAGTGCGTCGCGAACAGGGTAAAGCTGCGGCTGGTATCGATCAGGTGGCGTGCGATGGCCCACGCCAGCGCCAGGCCGTCAAAAGTGGAGGTGCCACGGCCGACTTCATCCATCAGTACCAGCGAGTGTTCGGTGGCGCCGTTCAGGATGGCCGCCGATTCCGTCATTTCCACCATGAAGGTCGAACGCCCGCCGGCCAGGTCATCGGTGGCGCCGATGCGCGTAAAGATGCGGTCGATCGGGCCGATGGTGGCGGAAGCGGCCGGCACATAGCTGCCCACATAGGCAAGCAGGGTGATCAATGCCACCTGGCGCATAAAGGTCGATTTACCACCCATGTTCGGGCCGGTGATCAGCAGCAAGCGGCGTTCATTGACGAAGCGGCAGTCGTTGGCGATAAAGCGCTCAATCTGCTTTTCCACCACCGGGTGGCGGCCTTCGACGATATTGATGCACGGCTCCTGGACCAGTTGCGGCGCGGCCCAGTTGTGCTGCTGCGCGTGCTCGGTCAGCGCGTTCAGGGTGTCGAGCTGGGCCAGGCCCTGGGCGATGGTCTGCAGGGTGCCGATATGCGGCGCCAGGTCGGCCAGCAGGATGTCGTACAGCAGCTTCTCGCGCACCAGCGCTTTGTCTTGCGCCGACAGGGCCTTGTCTTCGAACACCTTCAGTTCCGGCGTGATATAGCGCTCGGCGTTTTTCAGGGTCTGGCGGCGGCGGTAGTCGTCCGGCACCTTGTCGGTCTGGCCGTGCGTGACCTCGATATAAAAGCCGTGCACCTTGTTGTATTCCACGCGCAGGTTGGCAATCCCCGTGCGGATCCGCTCACGTGTTTCCAGCTCGACCAGGAACTGGCCGGCGTTTTCCGACAGCGCGCGCAATTCATCCAGTTCTGCGTCAAAGCCGCGCGCAAACACGCCGCCGTCGCGCACCATCGCGGCCGGCTCCGGCGCCACCGCGCGCACCAGCAGGTCGAGGCAAGCTTGCGGCGTGGCCAGTGCTGCATGGATGTCGGCCAGCAAACCGTCGCACGGTTCGCCGCCGTAGCAGTGGGTAACCCGTTCACGCAAGGCGGGCAACTGCAGCAGGCCATCGCGCAGCGCCGCCAGGTCGCGCGGACGCGCCGACAGCAGCGCGATGCGGGTGGTGATGCGTTCAATATCAGGCACTTGCGACAGGGTGGCGGCCAGTGGCGCCGCCGCTTCGCTGTGCATCAGCGCGGCAATTGCCTGGTGGCGCGCGCGCGCCACGCCCTGCTCGCGCCGCGCATGGTGCAGCCAATGGCGCAGCATGCGCGAACCCATGGCGGTGCGGCAATGGTCGAGCAGCGAGAACAGGGTCGGGGATTCCTGCCCGCGAATGGTTTCCGTCAGTTCCAGGTTACGCCGGGTCGCGGCGTCCAGGCCGATAAATTCGCTTTCCGTTTCCGTGGTCAAGGAGCGTACATGCTGCAGGCCGCGCCCCTGCGTCGACTGTGCATAGCGCAGCAGCGCGCCGGCCGCGCCGAACGCGGCGCCCAGGCCATCGGCACCGAAACCGGTCAGTGTCGCCACGCCCAATTGATCGAGCAGTGCCTTGTGGCCAGCGGCCACGTCGAAATGCCAGTCCGGCACGCGGTTGACATGGGTCGTCGGATGGTCTTCAAACAGCGCGCCCTGGTCGCCGCTGAGGATCTCGGCCGGCACGATGCGTTCCAGCTCCTGCTGCAGACGCAAGGCCACCGTTTCGCTGCTGCCCGAAAACTCCATCAGTTTGAGCGCGCCGCTGGCCAGCGACAGCCAGGCCAGGCCGGTGGTCACCGTCTTGCGCTGCGTGATGCTGCACAGGGCCAGCAGCGGCCGCTCGGCTTTTTCCGGCAGCAAGTCGGCGTCCGTCAGCGTGCCCGGCGTAACCACCCGCATCACCTTGCGCTCGACCGGCCCCTTGCTTGTGGCCGGGTCGCCGATCTGCTCGCAAATGGCCACCGACTCGCCCAGCTTGACCAGCTTGGCCAGGTAGCCGTCGAGCGAATGAAACGGCACGCCGCACATCTTGATCGGATTGCCGCTGGCCGCGCCGCGCGCCGTCAGCGTAATGCCCAGCAAGCGCGCGGCTTTTTCCGCATCCTCAAAAAACAGCTCGTAAAAGTCGCCCATGCGGTAGAACACCAGCATCGTCGGGTGATTGTCCTTGATGCCCATGTATTGTTGCATCATCGGCGTGAGCTTCTGCATTGAAGTTGCGTTCATTTGGACGCCTTCGATTTTTCTTGTTTTTCTTCTTTATTCAACAGCTTAGGCAAAATTCTAGATCCTTTGTTTGGCTTAGTATTCCCCAAAGTGCCATCAAGTTCCGCTCCAAATTAGGGAGCGCATTGGGAACTGAAGCACGGAAATTGAAGATATAATTAGATCCAGTCCCCCAGCAAGCATTGAAATATACAATTATCTTATAAAACAATGACTTGACTATGTTATTCGGTCCCCTTAGGGGTTTGGACGTGGACAGCGGATTATACGTTAAAGTCATTGCACAGTCCCCGTGAATGCGTGGGCGGCGCTCCATTTTCCTGAACGGAACAAGATGAAAGTCGAACTAACGATGCCGCTTATCAAGCGGCTGAGCATTGACAAAAAGCCTGTGGGCATTGATGGCGATGGCGCCTTGATATTCGAGGCGAATCCCGGCGGAAAGGATTACATAGTCTACGATGCGAGCCAAGAGGCTCCGCCCGGCTTTGGAGTGCGGATCGCCAAGAAGAAAACTTTCATCATTCGCCGCAAGATCCACGGAAAATCGATCATGCCCACGGTCGGCAATGTTGCCGATTTTATGGTTGAGGGCGGCAAGGGGCCATTGGTCTTGGCCCGAAGCAAAGCTGCGGCAATGGCATTGGAGATGCTTGCAAACGGGAAAAACCCGAATGCCGAAGCGCGCAAGATTTCTGCTGCTGAGCTCACTTTGGGCGGCGCATTTGCCATGTATCGCGAGCATGTGAAGACCCGAACGGTGAGGCCTGCATCGGCGGAGACTTTGCGGGCGATTGACCGAGGCGTCAGAAAATATGAAAAATGGGGCTGGCTTGGGCGAAAGCTCCGCGACATCGCTCCCGAGGAAATCAAGACGAAGTTCTTGGAGGGCCGAGATATCCATCCAGTAGCCAACGAGCAGGCGTTCCGTTGGGCTGCTGCGGCGGTGGCATGGCATATCGGGACGGAGGCCCTCAATGCTGCGAGCGCCAATCGTGAGCCGCAGCTCAGGGCGAATCCTTTCACGGTGCTGGTCTTGGACAGCATGTATCAAACCCGCGCCCAAAAGGAGGCTCTCTACGCCGAAGGTTCAAAGCGCAATCCCTTGTCGCCTTCCAAGACGCTGGGGCCATTCTTGGAGGCGGCTTGGAGCAAGGGACTTTCCAACGACAACGGGACGGGAATACACTATCTCATCCTGATGCTGCTTTGGGGATGCCGCCGCTCCGAGCATGCAAAATGTCAGTGGGGGGCGTTGGTTTCCAAGGATGTCCGCAAGACCACCAGCCATGTCGCCCTCGAAGATGATGAATACGGCCCGCATGTCTTCTTCTACAAAACCAAGGGCAACAAAAATCATCGCCTTCCGATCACTCCCATGGCGTTGAACCTACTGAAGCTGCGCGAGGCGGCCGCGGCGCAGGAAGTTCTAAAAAGGGGCTTCGGGACTAAATCGAGAAATTTCGTATTCCCCGCGCGAAGCAAGTTCTCGAAAACAGGCTATTACACGAATCCCGACGAGCTTCGCTCCGCCGTTATCGCGGAGGCTGGCATCGAGCGGCTGACAAACCATGATTTGCGGCGCTCGTTCGGCGCGCTCATGACCTCAATCAGCGTGCCCGACGTGATCAAGAGCGCGTTCTTCAACCATTCACATGCAAATGTGACAGAAATCTACACCCGGGCCGAATGGATCGTGCTCCGGGAGTGGATGGCGAAAATTGAGCAGGCGATCTTGGCCACTGCCCCAAATATCTACAACGCTTTGAAGCCGGCGGACTGGCCCATGTTGCCGGCCCCTGAGCCCCATGTTTGCAAACCACCGAAGCCGCGCACAGGCAGGCCGCGCAAGGTGGTGCAGGCCGATGCGTAGCGCCACGACCCGCTAGCAGAAGCGACATTTTCGCGGAAGGCCCGTTCCATGCCATATCCGCATCTTTTGAGGTGCCTGCCCTTATTGGTCCGGTCTGAGTTGATCTTTATGAGGACGGGAAAACTTGCTATAATTCTCGCGTGCCTTGCAGTAGGCCGGCAAACCCGCTTAGCGAAGCGTTTAGCAACTGCATATCAATTTACAAATATCCTAGGCACCTTTTCAACGCTTCGGAACTGCGGGTTGGGCCGTTTATTACGCGTTGTGGAGCTACTGCTATGGGTATCTGTTCCCCGGAATTTATTTTTAAAAAACTCAAGTTCGTTGCCAAGCAAGGGCGGCGTGAAAACGCGGCACTCAGCCAAGCAGAAACTTTGGATATGATCGCAGTTGCTCTTGGCTATAACAACTGGTCATTGTTGAGCAAAGCCGTCCAAAAAATGGACAATACGCAGCTTGGGAAATTCCGCGATGACCTGTATCAACATCCTAAGCTTGCCGAGTATTTGCCACCTATCTTTCCCTCGTATGACAAAGACGAAGCTATCGAAGAAATGACGGCTTGGGTCAAGGATAGGTTCACGCCCCTTGTTGATTTTGCATCCTTTGACAGAGAAGCCGAAAATGGGTTTGATCGGCCTGACGAGGATTTGGTCTGGGCGCTGAACGAGAACTTTGATGATCGCTTCCCGTTAAGCCTGATTGAGGAAGTCGGAAAAGACCTCGAGAATAATTACGGCCCATGTGGCAAGCAAGACTATGGGAACAATGTTGACTAGCCCAAGCCCGCAAAACTTATAGTGCTAGGATGAAAATGGTGCGGCTAACGAATAGTCGCGCCATGCCGTCTTAGTGATATATTCATAACTCCAAAAATAAGTAATCTTTCGGCCTTGTTGGTTTGGTCTGCTTTGAGTATGGAAATAATGCTACTATTTCAATTACTAAAGTGTAAGAAGGCCGACATTTCATGGGGTTATCGAATCAAATTCTCGCTCAGTTGGACGTGCTCGAACGACTGCATCGACTTCCCGACACTGTGGCTTTGACGACCAGTGAGGCGGCAATTTTTCTTCGCAGCTCAGTGAGCGCGCTCGAATCTATGCGCGTTAAAGGAACGGGGCCTTCATATATCCAGGCAGGCGCCAAGGGCGGAGGAGCGAATCAAAAATGCTTTTACGAAAAGGCTGACCTTCTTGCCTGGCAGCGAAACAATAAAGTCACCTCCACACTGGCGGCCGCGATCCGCAAGGGCCAATTATTCACAAGCATCGCTGATATGAGCCAAGTGGAGGCGTTTTGGATTGATGACCAAAGCAATGTGCTTGGAATGGTCGAGCATGCCTCCATCGAGAGAGTGATCGGGTGGCTTGGCATTTTCGAGATCACCTGGCTTCCTGTGATCGACGCGGCGGCAAGGACTTGGAGCAATTTGGCAGAGCATCGATCGTTCGCCAAGCGGATCACAGATATTCTGTCTGTCGACATTCAGCGCGTCGAGGCTGCGGTTCAAGCTACCGAGATAAACTTTTCCATTGATGGCTAGCGATGCACATCCTGGAGTTTTCATGTCATCAATGAAGCGGCCTATCTTCGTTGCGCATATTTCAAGCGCAGGCCATTAGACCTAGCAGTGCATAGAACAAAAAAACTTCTAAAAAGACGTTCTCTTCTAGATAACGTTGTATCATGGAAACTTAACTAGGCGAAGATATGCTGCTGGAAGCCCAGAAGTATTTCAGTGCATAGCTCCAAGTCAGCAACCGAGAATTTGTCGACTGTTTTCATGTGCGCCTAGCTTAGACACACTTTTGCTCCCGTGGCTGCGACGTTCGCAGCCTTTTTCGTTTACAGACAATCGCTGCTTTTCTATCTGCCCCCTCGGCCTGCCGAAGAATTGCCAAAACGTCATACTAGGAATCGAGAAATGCCGAACTCACTTGCATATCACGTTGTAGTAAATGCTCTTGAGGGAAGGGCCGGCTGGACGCCGATGAACAGGTTTGTCTCGGCTGTCTCGCATGTCATCAATGGGCACTTGCCGTATCAGCGCTACCATGCTGCCGGCCGGGCTAGGACCGCAGAGGGAGCCGGCGCAGGCGTCGTTGAGCGTATGGTCAATGACTTCCTCGCCACCGACATCAATCCTGGCTATTTGCTTCTCTCGTCGTTCCAGCGAGAAGCGGATGTGCTTGTCGCGTTCAACGCCTATAACCAGTCGGCGAAGCTGGGAGTGCAGACCAGCTTGGGCGCAAATGGCTACGCGCGCCGGCTCAATAGCGGCTCACGCAACAGTTCTCGCAATGCCGCTGGCAACGGCAACGGCGCAGCTGGAGCCCTGATGGCTCATGGAGACGATCCTGATAGCTGTCGCCAAGGCACCTTGGCGATTGTCGAAACTATGATGAGAACCACGCGGCGCAATGCTCAACTGCCGGACGGAGCGGAGAGGCGGAGCTTGACCACCACTGCCGCCATACTGGGGATCGACGGTTCGGCCGCCGCAGAGGTGGCTTTGGTGTTCGAAAGCGGGGGCCATCTTCCTATCGCGAGCGTTGCCCGCGAGCTAGGTTGCCATCAACGGACGTTGGAGCGGCGACTGAGGGAAGCGAATATCACTGCAGAAGCGCTTCGGCAAGCGTCCCGTTTGATTCGCGCATCGCATCGACTCTCCTCCAGTGACAGCCTTACGATGATTGCGTGTGATGAGGGTTTTTCCGATCTGGCGCACATGACCAGGGCATTTCAAAGCTCATCCGGAATGCCGCCGAGTCTCATACGCAAATTAATGCGGCTTGGCCAAAATCCATCTTGAGCAAATGCTACATTGACTAAAATCATTTGAAGCCAAAATCTCTGTAAGCGGCAAGTCCAAGCCCACAGCCGCCCGCGCCGTCACACTGTGCGTTGGCGTGCTCGGTTCTAAGAGCTTTTTCACTTTATACCTCCCTACACCTCCTCCTGCGTATTTCCATCCGGCGTCCTAACTCGAAAGTTGGAGGCGCAGCGGAAAATCACCTCAACTCAAAGCCGTCCCCGTCCCCGTCCCCGTCCCCGTCCCCGTCTCGCCTCGCCATAGTCAAGATGGCGAATATCTTCAATCATTCAACTGATGTCGCATAGATTCAATCTTTCCGGGAGTCACTGCGTTATTTTTCTGTCTGTTTGAAAGCAATGCATTGCTTAGCCGACAGCAAGTGAATCTATGCAATTTTTCTCAAAATTCCTTTGCATTTTTCGCTTGCTGTCCCGTTGAGGGAATGTGGTGGGAAGGATTGGCTAACGGAGAGCTGCGTTTGCTTTGTCGCGCAGGTAGTCAGCAGTGGCGCGCGCTTGATTGACGACAAATTCCCGGTCCTCTGATGATAGGTCGCTGAGATGAGCCTCCATGGCAGCGGCCTGGTCGGATTTGCGATCGCTTGCCGTTAGCAGCAGTTCGTCCATCCGGCAATCGAAAAGCTCCGCAAGCTCAGACAGGCGGGGAATCGATGGCAGGACAATGCCACGTTCAAGTCGGGAGATGGCTTCGTTGCCGACCCCCAGGCGCTCGGCAACATCCTCTTGAGTGAGGCCGACTCGGACCCTGTGGCTTGCGATCGCGGCTCCCACTGTTTGGGAAATTTTTTTGAGTCGTTGAGATTCCATGGGGCGTCCTTGTGATGGTTCAACCCGAATGGTGGCTACTAGGCTTATTTGTTTGAAGGACTTAAAAGGTTGAAATTCAACTAAAATGGTTTACTATGCGTTGGGCGCAAAGCTTTCCGCAACGCAATGAGTTGGGGGGAAGTTCCATGTGACTAATGGATGAGACGTGTGAGACGTCCAAGTTGTCAGCCCAGTGACAGCGAGAGGCCAAAGCTAGCCATTCGGCGCTGAAAGCGCTCGGGACTAGGTCGCTGTATGGATAGCGGCGCCGTCCATTGAATTTAGCGGCATGGCAGGCCTTTTTCTGCATGTAACGATGCAAGTAGAAATTGCTTATAAATAACAAAAAATAAATAAAAGGTATAGGAATGTCTATCTCTACAAATGGTGCGCCGATTCGACTAACGAATTTTTGGCTCAAGGTCCTCGGATCAATCATAGCGATTTGGTTCGACCCTCTGGTTGGGCCTGTCGTCGTCATTTTGTTCTGGATCTGGAATTTGACGTCTCTCAGCCGCCGCAAGGCTGCTGCTCGGCGTGAAGCTGCGCTCATGTCTGCGGACAAGGCTGGCGTCGCCACTGGCGACGAGAACGGGGTGGAGTGGACATATTCCTGTTCTCAATTCGACCTGATGATCAATTTCGAGCGCGATGAAGCGCGGTTGATATCCCACGTTGACAACGTTAGAGCGACCAGGCTTGATAATCCGTTCGAGCCGCGATTTGATCAAACCTTCCGGTTTTCTGACATGGCCTGCTCAGTCGAAGAAAACAGCACTAACATCTATTTTTTTGTATTTCCGCTTGAGTTCGTGATTGGAGAGCCAATCACCGTGACGTGGCGAGGGGATGAGCTTATTCGGAAAGGCAGCGGCGGCATGTTTCGAATATGTGAAACCAAAGCGCATTTTGCAGCTTCGTTTAATAAAGTCGGGCCTGTTCTTGTGAGCGACTTTTATCGCCATTGGGCACCGATCGATAAAAAGATAAATCCAATGAGCTTTGCCAGAGGAGTGGCCTATGTGGCCGAGCGTCAGGACGCGCAGATTGAAAGCATGCTCAAAGCGCGCGCTGCATGGACAGCTCAACGCGACATCAGCATGGACCGGGTGGAGGAAATTAAAAAGCTAGCTTGCCTTGTAGATGCGCTGTCAGAAATTGGCTTATACGGCGATGGCTCTCTGGCTTGGACAATAGCCGCTGATAAGAGCGGACAAGCTGTAATCCAGTTGGGCAGTGACGTATGGATGGGGTCTCTCAAAGATGCTAGCGCGAATGCAAGCTTGGACGAAATTCCCGCAAAAATCGACGGCCTCCCGCCCACCTTTGCATTGGGAATCGTCGTGAAGGATGACGAGTTTGAGCGCTCTCAGCTTCGCAAGCGCCGCTTCCAACTCATGGTGGGCTATTCGAAGGCGCAAATCACAACGTGGATCGATCGAATCGAAATCCTTGCCCGATAGCAATGGCCTGCGTCAAGGTGCAGCGCGAAGCGCGCGCCTTGCACTGCGATCGCGCCCAACCGTAGGGCTATCACTGCATTGATGTGTTTTATTTAACTGTATAGGAATTATGATGCGAAAAATTTTATCGGCGCCGCTCATTGCGCTCGTCCCATTTCTGCTGTCCGCATGCGCCAACCCGGGCATGCAGGGAGGTTCGAATGTCCAGCTTCAGCAAGCGATCAACACGGTGGGCGCGATGCTCAACGGAACGGTGCCGACCTCTGCAACGGGCAACGGTCCAACCAGCCAGCCAACGGCGCCCGTGATCGCTGCCGGAGAGGGCACTCCGAGGTTTATCAATGGAGTAAGAATTCTCATCGACGGGCCGCACCCGACAGATCCTCGTTGGGCCGGGAAGTCGATAGAGAGCACTCCGCTCTACAAGCTGTTTGAGCGCTACCCGCTGGAGAGCTTTGGAAATTTCTGGCCACGCGTAAGCATTCACATTGATGACTATTCCGAGACGCTGGGTTCAAGGGAGCATTCTGGCACCCGATACACGCAATCAATGAATCAAACACGCCCGTTGGAATGCATTAAATTTAGTGCGCTGATATGGAGCTCTGAGAAGAAATCTCAGAAAGTTGATGGCGTTGTGATTTGCAGTGTGGATCTCAAGTCGGACGACAGACATCTGTCCCTTGGTGCCATGCGCGCTTATCGAGGAATTATGTCGCCATCGATCTATTCATCTCAGCAGCTCAGGACAGCAGGGCCACGGATTCCGCGCCAGCTATTGCCGCAATCAACTGGCGAAGACAATACGTTTTATTCGAACGCCGATTATCTTATTTCGTCCATGTTCGTCAAGATGTCCTATCAGGGACCAATTGATGGGGATGCGCGGCTGTGGTTCGTTAATCTCACGAATGCTAAGTTCTGATAAAAGCGTAAAAGCAGGAAGGGGCGTCTACGCAGAGCATTGCGAGCCGTCCCATGCTCAATATAGGTCTTTTTCAAGGTTTGGCCCGGTAGCCAAACTGTGATGCGCATCAGGCGTTCGGAGATGTTTTTGAACGATTGGAGCCAACACGATAGTGCGGCGCCCCGCGCTGAACCTTCTGGTCCGGCCAGGTAGAGGAAGTATCGATGGACCTGATTGCTAGCGTCTAGTCCGAATAGAACCAAATTTATAATGATGATCATAGTGATGAGCGCCCGTTGCTCACCATTTAGTAAAGCTAACCAAGAGGTGAATATGTCAGACCAAGCTCACTCGACCTACGTCCATGAGTCAAGCCGTAAAGCCAACCAAGATGCAGGATTTGCGCGGGCGGCGGCGATGCGAGCAACTATTGCTGCCAATCAAGCGAAGACGGACGCAGTCATAGCTGCCAATAAAGCGCAGGCGGCACGGAGCTTAGACAGGTCGGCCATGGCGGAAATGAAAATTCGCCTAGAAAAAAGCGAAGCTCAGCTCGCTCAGAAAGAAGCGCTGTTGGCGGAAAAAACACGCTTGGTCACTGAAAGAGAGAACATCATTCGGGAGTGGATGCATTCCGATGCCACTTTCAAGTTACTTGCAAAAAAATATGGGAAGAAGCTCGGAATGACGGATGAGGAGCGGTTGCAGGACTACCGAGAAGAAATCTTAAATCAAGCAGAGGAAAACCCCTCGTTTCAAAAGACCGAACTTGGAAAAGAGGTTAAGCGAAAGCTGGGGTTGAGTGGAACCTGAAAAGCTTAACTAACGCCATACGCACTCGTAAATAACAGGAGAAGGGTGCGCATATCGGATGAGTCGTCATGGAGGATGAGACCCCCTTGTAGATGCTTGCCAGCGAATCTATGGAATTGAAAACAGCGATGGAAAAGTGGAGCTGTCGAGTGAATTCGAAAGCTCCATTTTTTATACACCTGACGCACCGTTGGTATATGCTTTTCATATGCGCGCTGAGGCGAACCAGCAGCGCCCGTTAAGCATATTTGGCTTCGTTTGTCTGGGGCAATTAAGGAAGCGCATGATCGACGATTTAACTGGAGGACGACTGGTCGTTCAAAACGGCCATTTGATTATTTCAGCCGCTCAGCGTCCTCGCGTAGATGCAATTTTGATGGAGCATCGTTGCTCTGTAGTCTGGTCGGCCGGCGTATCTGCTGTGGAGCGTTATATTGACTCGACGCCAGGCGATATGCGCGACGTAGCTGTTTGGTCAGTGATATTTGCGGAGGGCGAGAACATCGAGGCACTTCAGGCGGCCTTGGATGCCGAGTAGCAGGACATGACGGAATCACGTATTTCCCTAGTGGTCCTTCGATAAAGAGAGTCGCTTCGCAAAGGTCGCCTAGCCTCCTGGAATAGATGGCAAGGCCCCTTTGGCATTGATGCTAGCTGCCATGCCAAGCGAGTTGCTGGCCAAGTGCGATTGAGTTTTTTTCTTGGAATGTGGCGACATGCCACCCCCCGCTGGAATTCTTTTTGCAGGCAAGATGAATTGGATGAAAAAGGGACTGAGCGATGCTGGTTGCTAGTGGCGACTGCGGGTCCATGTTTGCCAAGAGCACTCTCATCTCGTAGCTGTCGTCGACGGCACAGCCATCGACATGCAACGCCTCGACAATGAGCTCGAAGGCAATCTTGCCAAGTTCCCGGGCATCCGCTTTGGTGGCCATCCAACGGGCTTGCAGCAGTGCCAGGCTATACACCGCTAGGCCTCCGTCCTCAATGGGCGCGTCTAGCCAAGCAAGCAGTGATGGCGGCTCATATGAAATCATATTTTCTTTGATAGGCCCAGCTAGGGGCGGCCCCATGTTCATGTTCTTGTTGACGCCTTCTTCGAGGGCGCCTTCTTTTACCATCTGATGAATCTGATCCATGGATTGCTCCAGCCCATCGAGGCGACTGCAAAGCATGGATCGAAGGTCGTCGATGTAGCCGGCAGTGTCGAACTCCGTAGGAACTGGTGATCCGCGCGGGCCGTCCTGCGCCTCGTCAATGTATGCTGCCAGCGCTTTGAGCGGCGAATCCTCGATTCCCCTTGAGCGGGCAATTTCACGAAGCCGCGCTTTTCGTTTTGGATTCAGTTGAAAATAGACGCCCCGACTTTCCCACAGACTTGGCTTGCCAGGCTTTCCGGATTTCATAGGCAAATTCATATCTGTCATATGCTCCGCATGGTTCGCCGAGCTCCTTTCGTTCAATGCATCATCCTCAGCGTTCACGCTATCCATAGTCGTGCTCCTGGCAGTCATTTCGTTCATTTCAGTCGTCTCGCTCTTACCCCCACAAGTAAAATCTCTATCGGCTCAGCCCTAATTCGTGCTCGCCAAGCCGGGTAGCCGGCGGCTTTTTGTGTTGAACTTTTCGCTGCGGCGAGCCCGGCAAATCAGTGGTGGAAGACATAGCTAAATCTTTGGAAGAAGAGGGCAGGCAAGTGGGCAACGGAGAGAAGCGGACAGAGCATGTCGCTGGCGAGATGGCGCCGACATTGGTCCTGGAGCCAAGCCCTGCGCTGGCCTTAGCGTTGCCGTTGGCAGTGAGGCCGAAAAGTCGGGCGCCTGAACGAACTCGTCCGATCGCCGTCGCGATAAGCTTTTGAAACGATGTCGCCCATCTTGGCGAAGACGCGCGCGAATTCACTGGTTTTACAATGGGAGCCTCGTAATCGAGCGTGGTGCCCTTGGCTCGGCTGCGGCTCATGCCAAAGGCCAGGGCATCCAATGCTTTTCCCCGCTCGCTCAGCGCGCCGTCCTGATGCTGATGGGATTCCGGATCGACAGCACCCAAGGCTCCAAGGTTTGCATAAAGGGTGGTCGCGAAGCGGGAGCGGCTGGCCGCGACATAGCTCCATTCGCGATCGGCCATTCGAGGATTTACCAATACATACGCCGATTCGAACGTGCGGCCCTGGCTCTTGTGGTTCGTCAAACAAAAGGCATGGTCAAAACGCCCAAACGATGCGGGGATGCGAACGATCTTTTCTTGTCGCTCGTTTGGCTCGTCGAGCTCCACCACAAGCATGGCGCCGGCCGCAGCGCGTTCAATGACCACAACGGTGGCCGCCACGCCATTGGACACGCCCAGCGACCTGTCATTTTTGGTGAAGACGATGCGGTCGCCAGGCGCGAAGCGCTTGATGTCGGTGGTGTCGTCGCGGTGGATGATCTCGGCCTCAATTCCATCCGCATCGCGAACTATGCCCCTTTCGACAAGAGCGGCCCGGGCCATGGCATTGAGTTCCGCAACCTCTGCCCGCGTGCCGGCGATAATCGCCTTCTGCGGCAAGGCCGCCTTGTCTTGGTCCCACGCCTCGATCAATTGGGCAACGGTGGCGGAGTGGCCCGAGACCAGCTTAAGCCTCCCGCGCTCGTCAAGCATTTTCAAGCCGGCGCGTGCCTCGCCCATTGCGAAGAGCTCCACGGCCTTGCGCATCCATGCGAAATCGTAGCGGTCCCTCCATTTTTCAAATGCCCGCGCCAGCTTTGCGTCGCCCGCGCAAATCGATTCGAGCGCTTGCAGCCGCGCCTCCTCCGGCGTCTCGCGCAAAGCTTGGACTTGAATCTTCGACAGGCTCCCGCGAGCATCCAGCCATGCGAGCAGGGGAGAGAAGTCGGTCCGTTGTCGCTGAATGTTTGAGATTTCGGCCTTGCCGTGACGGCTGGCAAGCGCTCGAAAGATACCGCCCGCGTCGATGGGCTGCAGCTGCTTTGCGTCGCCGACCGAAACCAGCTTCGCGCCGGCCTTGATGGCCTCCGCTTGCAAAAGGCCAAATTCGCGGGAGCCGACCATGCCAGCCTCGTCGAGGATCAAGATGCTCTTGGAATCGAGTTTCATTCTGCCCTTTTGAAGCGACAAGAGCATGCTGGCGATCGTGCGCGAAGGTATGTCCGCCTCTCGCGCCAAGTTCAAGCTTGCCGCAGCCGACTGGCAGCAGCCTGAGACGTTGAACCCCGCAGCTGCATAGGCGACGCCCAGGGCCTTCAGCAGGGTCGTTTTGCCTGTTCCCGCCCAACCCTCAACGAATGCATGCCGGCCGGTGTCGCAGGCGATGTGCATGGCCGCGGCGCGCTGTTGGTCCAAGGAGACGCCGACTCCCAGCTTGGCTTTGAGCTCCTGTTCCAAGCGGTCGAACTCATGGCCAACGACGGAGCGGGCGACACGGTGCGCTCGATCCAGGGAGAGCCGCTCCACCGCGGCGCTGATCGAGGCTTCAAGATCCAGGGTGGCCTTCGACGTGAAGATCTCGGTGAGATGCTCGGTGCGGCCAAGTTGAACGACATTGGAGTGAGCCAGGAACTTTTCAAGCTCCGCCAGACATTCCTCCGCGTTCCAGTGGCCCATTGCCTTTTCGCAGATGAGGGCGAGGGCATCTTGGGCGGTCGCGCACGATTGGCTCTCCAAAAGCTCGGCCAACACTGCATCGCGATCAATTTCAAAAGGTGTTTCAATGTCTGGATGCACAGTCTTGTCGCGGCCGGTCCGCATCGAGGCGACGGCTTCTGGCGTCAAGCCCAGCTTTGCGGCCATTTCCTTGAAGCTTTGAAGAAGATCTGGCAGCGAAGGCTCGGCCTTGGCGGAGCGGGTGTTGAGGGCGGCAATTTCCCGCGCGACGGCTCCATCCGCCTCAAGCATGCCGCATTCACGCATATATTCTGCAATTTGCTTTGAGCGCGTCGACAAGGCATCCCGTTGTCCTTGGTCGATTCCGCGAATCGTAAAGTAAGGGCCGGCTGGCTCCACGTCGAAGCCAAGGCCCCGCAGCCGGCTCGCTAGCTCGACGCGAAAGAGAATGCCCGTTGCAATCTTTGCCTCAAACTGGGCGCGGTGTTCCAGGGCGCTCCATTCCTTGCTGTTTTTGCGCTTGGCCAAGTTGAAGAAGAAGCCATGGATATGCAACTGGGGTTCGCCGGCGCGGCTGCTGAAATGCGTATAGCAGGCTGAGATCGTGGCGCCCGCCTGCTGCTTTATCCTGCCGCCTTGGCCATGCCTGGTGATTGAGTTGCTTTCCACATGGGCTAGAGCGCTTTTTGCCGAGTCCTGCAAGCAAGCGATGAGCGCATCGCGCGTGGCTTTGTCTGCGCCGGCAAAGATCGCCGAGACATCCTTGACAGCGGAGAAGGTCATGTCGAGCCCCATGACATGATTGTCGCCGGCACCTTTGACCAAGGCCTCGCCTGATAGTGGATGAAATCCCTTCGCCAAGCGCTCTACATGCTCGCGCTCGGCATGGTCAAAAAGCCCGAGCAGCGCGGCGCCGCCACCAGTCCAGAATGGCGGAGGCCCCAAGTCCCCATCAGGTCCCCGAGCATAGTCGTCAAAGTCTCCTCGCTGGCGCGTCGTGTCCATAGGACCTCCTAAGTAATGCAGGTAGCCTTTTGCGCTATGCCCCTTTTTTGCTTGATTTGATGAAGAATTTATTTTTGTGATTGAAAGCAAAACCTGTCTCCTTCCCCTTGGCATTTGCAAGTGTGCATTTATCGTCCAGGCAATCGAATAAAAGGGCGGTCATCTAACCGCCCGCTGCGGGAAGTTAGTCCATTCGATCTGCTAGCTCGTCGCCCCTGAGATTGGCATATCGCATGAGCATTGAGAGCTTGCTGTGCCCAACAATTGTCATGATTTCAAAAATCGAAAGCTTGCGCTTGTAAAGCACCATGCGGCTAATAGCTTCGTGGCGAAGATCGTGGAATCTAAAGTCGATCAGCCCGGTCTTATTCACGAATTTGTGAAATGCTGCAGAGACACTGAGAGGCTGGCCCAGCCGATGGAATATGCGAGGATTTCCCATAACTGCCTCGTTCAGCAGTTCTCTCATATATTCCATTGCCAAGGTCGACAGCGGCACAGCGCGTTCTTTGTTGCACTTCGTTTTGACCGCAGGAATGGTCCACAATTTCCTGTTCAGATCGAACTCTGCCCATTCCGCCAGAACCAGTTCTTGAAGGCGAGCGCCTGTTTCCAATGCTAATCGCATTAAAATGAGCCATTGGTTTTTTGATGGCGCATTATGGCTTTCAAGCGTTGCCTCGAGTCGCTTTTGCTCATCTTCAGAAAGCCTTCGTGATCGCTTGTTCTCCCAATGCTTTGGGAAGTGTTTTTTTGAAAATTGAAGCACGGGAGCTGGGATGTTCAAGCTGTCGGCCCTCCACCTGCAAGCTAGAGCCATAATCTGCAAGTGAATAGAAATTGTCCCGTATGAGAAGGTTCTACCAACCCTTGTTTTTCTTACTCGCATCCGCTCGACATACTTTTTGTTCCAAGATGAATTAATCTCGCGAAGCGAGGCGCTGCCGACAACCTTTATGATTGTCGGTAGATTTTTTTTCTGCCTCTCAGTGGCGTCGTTGCTGTCTCGGTAGGCTGTCAGGATGTCGACTAAGCGCTCGTCAAGCAGGTTTTCAAGCGATGCTTGCTTTGGTTGAAGTCGCGCTCTCTTCTTCGCCTCTTTCAGCACAAGTTCTTTCAGCTTGCTCTCCACGCTCTCGGCGAATTGAGCGGCATCCTCTCGAGATGCAAATGTCCTGCTCACTGACGGGTGGTCCTTGACTCGGACTGTTGCTTGCCAAGTGCTGCACTTGTTCTTGCGTGGTCGTTCTACGATGGCTGCCATGTTTTTCTCCTAGGTTTGGCTTTGAAAGTGGACCCATTCTCTGCTGACGAAAGGGCTTTTAAGCCGCCCGCTTGTCAGGCATTCGAACGGTGTTTTTGCAGCGCAATCGCAGCACTGCCATCCACGCTCAACCAATCCCGTAAACAACAAGAGTTGGCAAGGGCTTGCAGACAAGAGTTTTTTTAAGTATGGTTAGAAAATTCTCGGGTTTGGGCACCAAATTTATGCAAAAAATATAGAAAAAGTTGTTGTGTTAGGCCAAAAGAGACTCTTTTGAATGCCAGAACGTTATGTAGTGTGAGTTTTTTAGAGCTTTTAAGGCACGAGTTTTTTTCGCTGCAATTTGTTGCAGCGAAAAAGCATCTGACAAGCGGTATTTATTGAGGTTTATTCGATATTCTCAGCGGCTGGTTTTTTGAAGTTGCGAGGTCTGGATTCCAAGAGGTCCGCGGCGGTGGCGCCGCGGAAGCTGCGAGGTGGGCGCGCAGAGTAGATGCGGCTTGCCAAAGGCAAAGCCGCTGTCAACGGTCTTCTATTTTTTTATCTATTATCTTCTATAGATGTGGGCCGTGCGTCCCGGTTAAGCCCGAGGAACTTCCTAAGTAAACCCGAGCATCTTCCCCTCTAAACCCGAGTTGCTTGGCTGATTTTCCCCATTAAGCCCGAGAAACTTCCTGGTTAAACCCGATATGGCCAGCCTTCGCAAATTCATCCGCTCTGTTAAGCCCGTCAGCTTTGCTTACTGATGAGCAGACTTCGGCTGGCGAAGTCCAAACCGTTAAAGCACGACCCAGCCAGTTTTTCGAATACATCGACTTTCCGTCCTGTCGATGGCTTCGGGGGATGACGGACCTGTGAATGATGGCTGTTCTGGACCGCGCACGATGACAACATTCCAATAATCACTGGATCTCCCGTTTTTGATAATCTCAAAATCTGCGACAAGCGCAGCTGTGGAGTTTTTTAGCTCGGCCAGTGCGGCGCGAATCGCCGCTGGAAATTTCCTGTGCTGTCCATCGAAGCCGCACAGGTCACGCAGATAGCCTAGCGAGAGGCCCGGCGAGCTTTTGTGAGTCGACAAAAAATCATGGAGCCACTGGGCGAGCGAAGAGGTCAGGCCGTTGCGGCGCTTGCAATTTATTTTGAATTGATAGTCTAGGCAGAAGGCGGCAGTCATCCATTGCATGTCGAGCTCAATGAAATATTTACCGTCTTGGCGATATGCGGCCCCAAGCAACTTGCCCTTGTGGGCATGGCCGTCGCGAAGCGTCACCTCTATGGTCGCGCGCGATAATCGCTCAACGTTTTGCCAGACTCGTCGCAAGGCGCGGCCGCCATGGTCAGATGACCCGATCAGCGTTGCAATTGCGCCCAGCTCTATGCGGATCGGAACATTATGGGCAGGCGCGCGCTTGACGATGTTCATGACGGCATGCCAGACCTGTTTATCCCTCATATACAGCCGTTCGCCACAGAGCGTTAACGAGTATTTTCCCTGTGCCTTTACCGGGCCGTCGTGGGGTATGCCCAGCATGGTCCGGCCCGAGCTAAATAGGGGGCCTCTTGCCATAAATGCGGGGCATCGATCAGGGTCAAAGAGGCTCGGCAGGCGCAAGGGACAACCTTTAGCCACCGGCAGAGCTATTTTCTCGATTTCTCGCGGATTCTTAACCGGATCAAACGGAGGCGCAATGAAAGTGTCTACACGGCGTGATCGGGCCGGCTGCGGAAGATCCCAGTCATCTTCTGGCGCCGGAGCCTCTATTGCCACGCCTTCTTTTCCATAGTTTGTCATCATCTATTCATCGCTTGCTGATTTGCTGTGATCGACTTCCCGAAATGGAAAGCAATTAGGCCGGATGCTTGGCGGCTGCCTGACATGCGTGCGTGGTCGGGCCCTCACAGGTTTGCTGAGCAGTGTCGAAATATTCCTTCCAATGTAGGGGAGCGGCCGAGCGGCACGGCCCAGCCGTCCGTCGGCCGGGCGGCTGAAGTCCCAAACCGTGGGCAGTGCTAAGGCTGGCCAGTCAGCCACGGCCTTTCACAAACGGAGAAAAGATGAATAGCTTTTATGGAAAACAATGCAATTGCGTAGGGGAATGTCGCTGCTCAAGCAATGAAGACGCTGGCACTGGCAATCTCTCTCTTGCAGCCACGGCGCAAGCCGAGCGCATGCGCGTGAAGCTCATGCTCGTCAGGGACTTTCAGGTGCAGTCGGCATTCATCAACGTCACCAAGCTGGCTCGAATTCTGGGGATTTCCCCCTCGACCATTTGGCGGCAAATGCGGAACAGACAGTTTTTCATTCCCTATCAAATCTTCAATTTCACCCCAATGGTTTGCATAGATGACCTGGTCGAGTGGTATTGCTCGCGCCACTGCCTGTCTTTGCAGGAGGCCGCAGAAATCGAAGAGCGTGAAAGAGACGAGAAAGAGGAGACCAGTCATGCCCGCAGGATGAAGGACGAGGCAAGGTCGCGGGCGCGGGCAGCAGCGATCGTTGAGGACGCCATGGCTGCTTTGGGATTAGCCGGCAACAGCAAACGCGGGATCGGCTTCCGGCCGGGACGCTGACTCGTGAGGTAGGTAGTGGATGAGGCCGCTAGAGCATTGCTCTTGCGGCCTCGTCCATGTATGGATTTATGTTCAATGAATGCTGCTGGGTGGCCTAGCCACGACGCCCAGAATGCGCATGTCCGACTCCTCGAGCACGGGAATGGCGTCAAATGCTGGGTTCGAGGCGACCAAGACATATGCGCCACCGATGATCTTGAGTGTTCTCACCACGCGGCCTACGCCAACGACATCCGCGCACACGATGTCGCCATCCTTGGGCTCCGCATTGAGTTCGATGTCGACCATGTCGCCGTCCTTGATGCCAAGCTGACACATCGAATCTCCCTTGATGCGGACTTGCTTTTTTGCATGTGTAATTGCTGAGCCCATGCGGGCAAGATGCCTTTTTTTCGCTGTTTCCTCGGCTGAGTCGATAGCGACGGGTGAGGTAGGGGAGATGAGTGACTGTGGTGAGCTTGGTGATACTGCGGTGGCGCCAGATGCAGTCGCTGGTTTCGCTGCCAACTGATTCGGCGCTGGCTTGCGATCGCGGGCTTCGTTGGCGATGCGCCATTGTTCAAAGGCCCGCGCAAGCGTTTCAGGAGTCTCATCCTTGTTTGTCAAATCGTCAGCTGGACCATCATGGGCGAAGCCATCGGAGGGGAGTTCATTGCAATTAAAAAGGAACGCCTCAAGCGGCGAGAGCCCGGCGTCTGCGGGCTTCGCCTTGCTGGACTTCGATTGGGGCGCGGGTTTCCCCGCGTCATTTTTCTTAGTGTTTCGAATCATCGGAGAGAGCCTCTTCGTTTCGCCATGCGCCGCGATCTGGGCGTGGCATGAGCGGCAGGAAGAGTGCTTCCGCCGTCACAACCGGATCAGAGTCTCTCCGACTTTTTAAACTTTCGCAAGACCCTTTTTCTCGCCGCGTCGTATGCGGCAACGGTCAGCCCCAGGGTGGATCTAATGTCTCTGGCCGGCATGTCCGACAGAAGGCATGCGAGAACATCTCCGGCGACATTGTCGGCGCTGGCGCGAAGTTGGCCCAAGATCGTCTTGGTGGAAATGTCGTTGGCCAGTCGGGCTTCGGCTCTCAGGATCATCTCCTCGGCTGAGAGGTGGAAGTTTTCCGCCTCAAACGACCATTCGAGAATGTCCTCGAGGGGAATGAGGGAAGCTTTTTGGGTTGATTGCTTGTTTCGATCAGCCCCCGCAATGCTGCGCATGGTCATGACCATGTAGATCTCAAAATTGACGCTCTTGGGCCAGCGGCGGCGCTGCTCGATTGTCAGGAATAGGGCTTCATGCATGAGGTCCAGCGGCTCGCTGAAATAGGTTCCTCGAATGTATCTCCGCGCCATCCCCTGCAAGATCTGTTTCTGGCGAGCGCCGATGTTGACGTAGGCGAGCATGGTTTCTTCTGGTGTTGCATATTGCGTCATTGCGTTCATTTGCTTCCTCCGAGTGGTTGTCTTCCTGCCTCGGACTGCAAACTGAAAGCGACTTCAGCCTAGTCGGAGTTCTTTGGCTGACAGACGGCGGCGCTGGCCGCTCATCAATATGGCCAACGTCCGTGTCGGAATCTAATTTCCCTTCGCAGTCCTGTTATTGGCATAGGGAGAAGCGATGGGCAACGACAGCGAACGGATCGAATATGACTTGGGCATTTCGGGTCCGGCCGCGCCCTCGGTGGCGCGGGTGGGCGTGGTGGGATGGATCGGCGCGAGCGCGACGCTTGGCGCTTTTTTGGGCGTGGCGGCGCTAATGCTGTCTTGGCGCGCGCTTCCCTGGTTGAATGACCCTCAGGGCTCCCTCTCGCTTCACTTCATCTCTCTCACGCGCTTGGCCTTGCATGGGGTTTGGAGCTGGGCATTTCCCGAAGCGGCCCGCAGCTATGTCCAGTTTCTGGGCTCGTTGTCTGCGGAGGATAGGGTCGCTTTGATCTCTCGCTTGATGTTTGCGCTGTGGGTCGCGTGTCTGCCCGCAGTGTTCCTGGCGAAAATCTATCTCGCTCCGCGCAATGGCCTACTTGTGCTGAGAGGATCGGCGCGACATGTGGGCGCCCAAGCGGCCGCGGCGCTGAATCGAACGCTGGCGAATAGGGTGAAGCGCCGGCCGGATCATCCCATTGCCCCTGACGTGCCTTATCCGGCCGACATGTGGACTCGGCATGTCCTTGTGGTGGGCGGGGTGGGGTCTGGCAAGTCGACGGCGCTCAAGCCAATGATTCAGGCCGTGATTGATGCGGGCGAGAGCTTGCTTCTTTTCGATCCCAAGGGAGAGTTCACAAAGGGGTTTGGCGAGCCCGAGATCATGGCGCCGTGGGATGCCCGCTCGCTTGCTTGGGACATCGCCAAGGACATGCGGAACATCGGGGACATGCGGCGCTTTGCCGCGGCGATGATCAAGGAGGCCCAGGACCCGATGTGGTCCAACGCGGCGAGGCAGATCGTGGTCGGCTTCATGATCTATTTGAAGACGACGCGGGGAAGCGCGTGGGGATGGCGCGAGCTCGCGGAGATGATGTCGATCCCGCAGGCCAATATTCTGCAAATCATGGAGGCGTGTCATCCGGAGGCGATGCGGTCGGTCGAGAAGGCGTCGGTCACGACGCAGGGCATTTTGATCAATCTCTCCTCGTTCTGCGCGTCTATTTTTGACCTGGCCGAGGCTTGGGGTGAAACACCGGAGGATCGCCGTGTCAGCTTTGTGGAATGGGCGCATGGCGGGATACCAGCCAATGATATTGGCGAGGCCATTGAAGGTCGCGGCGCCATTGACGCCATTGAAGGTCGCGACGCCATTGAAGATCGCGGCCCCATTGAAGGTCGCGGCACCATTGAAGGTCGTGGCACCATTGATGATGGTGAGCCCGTTGAGCGAGGCGCACGCCGGAAAGGTAAAAGGAGGGGCGGGGAGGCAGTTGAAGGGGCAGCCCGTCGGAAAGATAGCTCGAAAGGAGCCGGTGAAGTTGAGCGGGAAGGTGGCCATAGAAGTAGCGGGGAACATTCCCGGGGCGTGCGCCGCCAAATCATTCTTCAAGGGCATGGCGCCTATCCGGAGCTCACTAAGGGCTATTTGGAGGGAATCATTGGCACCGTCTCGGCGATCGTGAACAGCGTGGAGATGGATGACGACGAGAGCCGCAAGCTTTGGATCATCGCGGACGAGTCGGCGCAGATGGGCAAGGTTCCGATCCGGCCGCTTTTGGAGGTCGGCCGCTCGCGAGGCGTGCGCTGCATCCTGGCTTGCCAAGACTTGGCGCAGCTGGAGGAGATCCATGGCGCCCTGATGGTCAAGGCGATGGTGTCGATGGCCGGCACCGTCCTGGTGGGGCAGCTCATGCAAGGAGACACCGCTGAGCAAATGTGCAAGGCCCTGGGCTCCCGAGAGGTTGAGCGCTCAAATGTTTCCTACGGCAGCAGCGGAGGGAGTGGCTCAGGCAGCTCGACGACGCTTTCGTTCGCGCGTGACGAGATTGCCATTTACAAGCCATCGGAGCTGGGTTCGCGTCTCGGCCCAACCGCGGATGGCAAAGGGGTGCGCCTGGCGCTCTTTACCGGCGGCCAGGCATACGAGCTGTTCTGGCCGCACTACAAGATGAAAAAGGCCAGGGCGGCTCACATGCCGGCCGCTTGGACAAAAGAAATTAGCAGAGGGGCGGGGTTTATTGGTAGCCCTTCTGTGTTATCCGAAGCCTCGATCGCAGTATCAACCCTAGCCGTAGCGCCAATTCCTGCGGCAACACCAGCAGCAGCCCCAGCAGCAACCCCAGCAGCAACAGCTGCAACTCCGGTTTCTGCCACGAGCTCAGCCTCATCTACAAAATCAGCGTCAGCTGTGCTAGGCGCCTCAGCAGCAGTTCTAACACCAGCAGGACACGCTATGCCCAGCACTTCTAATCTCGGTTTTTCCGGCTCGTCCGGTTCTTCTGTTATCCCGATTGGAGCCAGCTTGGATTCGCAGGCACCCGGGTTTGGTTCTCGTGCGGAGCTGGTGCCATTGACCAAGAGCGAGCCGGTGCACGGCGAGCTGCCCAGCGATTTGCACGACTTGCCGAGCGTGGAGGAGCTATCAGCGATGCTGAATGAAGCGCTTGATCTTAAAGAAAAGAGAGCATCCAGAAAGATGGCGGGTGTGAGGAGTGATGCGATCAATGAATGATGAATTTGCATCTTTGGCCGAACGGTGGCGGCAGCCGTTCGTCGCGCCTTGGCAATTATGCTGGTAATAAACCGGCGGATAGCCACACATTTTAGCAGTCCATCTTGCAGTGCTAACGAACTCGCAGCGCTAACGAAAAGTGCCTGTCCATATCCATCGACAGGAACGGCAAAAATTGTCCACGGCCCAGGCTCAGGCCCGCAGCCTAGGCGCAAGCCACTAGCCCAAGCTCAGGTCAGCAGACAAAGCTCAGGTCAGCAGCCAAAGCTCAAGCCGGCATCCCAAGCTCAAGTTAGCAGCGCAAGCTTGAGCCAGCAACATCGGGGATGGTGGTATCCGGCTAGAACTGCGCCAAGAAGTGGGAAGTCAAAAAAGAGAGGAAGAAAATGCGGGAAATGAATAGAACTTTGAAAGTCTGTCTCAGTTGTCCATGCTTGGTCATCAAAGTGCAGGATCTTGCTCCGACACCAGGCAGGCCAGGACGTCCCACACTGAGGGCTCACCACATTGCTACCGACGTTGCTCACGACAGTGATCAGGATGCTGTTCACGACTTTGTTACCCAGGAAGAACTGCTAAAGGATGCGGATATTGATCTTATTGGCGACCTTGGAAACAGTCAGGATGACGCGGCTTCAAGCGATGACGCCGGCATTGGAAGAGCTGGATTTAGGGCTCGGAAGGAGATGATTTATGAGCGGCAAGAAGGGAAGGGCAAGGCCACGGCCACGGGCAAGGGTGAGGGTGAGGGGAAGGATGCTGCAGTGCTTTCTTTGATGTTTTCTTTAAGCGTCGAGCTGCGATTTGGTGCGCGCCATTCGTTAAAAGAGCATCGCTGTGAAGAGGAGCCTAGCTTGTCGCTGGAATTGGCTGCAGTGATTCGGAAGATGTTAACGAACCAAGAACACATGGATCGAGTTCATCAAAGAATTTGTGGATCAAAGATGTTGCCGCGCGCACGCATCCACGACCGAGATGCACTTCCCCAAGGACGAAGGGCGCGCATCCTAGGTCAAGAGGCAAGCATCCAGGTTCAAAAGGCGAGCATCCAAGACCAAGAGATTACTCCCAGGGGTATTGAGTGCTCGTAGCCTTGGCCTTTATGTGTCAACGCTTAATCGAGCATTCATTGGGGAAAATAAAAAATAAAAATAAGAGGTGAGACATGCCAGTCGAGAACCCAGTTGTCCAATCTAGTGAATACGCCCGCTCCTCAATCGAAAGTGCTGGAACTAAACCCGACGTAAAATCAGAGATCGCTCTCACACTGATCGAGGCGATGAAAAGCGGGAATACTCCGTGGCAAAAGCCTTGGGCGGCCCAATCGCTCCGGCCGGTGAATTTGGCCACAAGCAACGGCTATCGAGGCGTGAACAGGCTGCTTCTAGCCTTGGCTGGCCGGGCTGACCCGCAAGGCAGGGCGGATCCGCGCTGGGCTACGTATCAACAGGCCCAGGCGAACGGCTGGCAGGTGCGCCGCGGTGAGAAGGGCACGGCCATAGTGAAGCTGGTCGAAGTCGGTAGGGGCGGTGCTGCCAACGAGGCTACCGCTGCCGTCGGCAATGGCGCCGGCACAGGCACAGGCACAGGCACAACCACGGGCACCTCAAACGGGAGGCCTCGGGCTTCGTCCATCGGCAATCGCGGAAGTGGCCGCGGGAGTGAGGCGGCCGGAGCACAAGGCACGGGCGGAACGAGCGCAACGGAACCGGAACGCAAGGCCTTTGCGCTCCGGCGATATGTCGTGTTCAATGCCCAGCAAATGGACGGCGTCCCTCCGCTCGAAGCTTCTGAAACACTGTTCGATCCTATCGCCAAGGCGGAGGCAGTGATCCAGGCGCTCAAGGAAAAGACGGGCTTGCTCGTCGTTCATGGTGGCACCGATGCCTGCTATGTGCCGGCCCTGGATGAAATACGCCTGCCGGCTAAAAAGTCATTTCATAGCGCCTACGACTATTATGCGACGGCTCTGCATGAGGGAGCTCACAGCACACTGCATAAGAAGCGGCTGGACCGGCAAGAGGCCATCGCGAAGCGGTGGGGTGACGAGGCCTATGCTGTGGAGGAGTTAAGGGCGGAGATCTGTTCGGCGATCTTGGCGGCCGAGACTGGCGTGCCGATGACCCAAAGTCACATCGACAACCACGCGGCCTACCTTCAGCACTGGATCAAGGCAGTGTCCGCCGACCCCATGGCGATCTTCTCGGCGGCCAAGGAAGCGGAGCTCATGGCGGAATACATGCTGGGCTTGGAAAAGCAAATGACCGCCATGGATGCACACAAGGAATGGATTCAAGACTACGACAGTGTTCTGCAGCGCTGAGATGGAAAAAACTTCGAAGAATAACGGCGGCGAATCAAGTTAGAAGAGCCTGCGGATGGACACATCCGATCGCGCGAAAGCCTTACTGAAGCAGGCAGATGACTCCGAACAGGTGTTTGTCGAGGGGCACGATGACGCCATCCTTGAGTTGGCGGAGGTCGATGGAGATCAGCGGGTGGTCTACGACCCGAAAGCGATCATCTTTGAGCTCGTCCGCAGGATGGCATGACTCATGACGGGGCGGACGAATTCTTCGGATACGACATCGCGGGAGTGGCAGAAAGAGCCCATTGGCCACTAACTTTGCACCACTGATCGGCTCTTGCCATGATGCGCATTGGTTCGAATAGGGAGGTTTTAGCTATTGCGTTAGGCAAAATCTGGAGTTAAGAAATGGTCTTTACCCAAGGACTGCAAATGACAGATGAACGCCACCAGGCGTCCCCAACGGGACAGGCCATTTTTTTTGAAATTGTCGAAGCTGCGGGTTCAAACCGGCCCGCCTTGGCATTGGTCGCTTTGAGCATGGCAAACGCGGACGAAAACCGTCCGCTTGTGCTGTCGAATGTGCTAAACAGCCTGCACTGGGATCAGTATCAGGCGATGTTGTCTATGCTGAGCCTAAAAGCGCATGCGCCAATTATCTGGACTGATGAGCAGATGAGCGCCCTAGAGCTGTGGCTTAAGCCATGAGACCCTGATTCAAGGATTTGGCGGCGATGATCCCGATAACGCATCGCGCAGGTCCTTCGCTGTCATTGCTCCGGTGATGAATTTCCTCCGCAAGTCATCGATCTCTTGCTGATTGCGGACGCCAGCCGCGCCAGCGCGCGACTGCTGCTCAGCTAGAATACTCTCAAATTCCGCACGTCGCTGCGAGGTGCCAACTTTCTCCCTTGCTGCGTGGAGTTCGAACGGGGGCAAACTTATGCCCTGCAGAGCATCCTTTCGCGCAGGTAAATTTTCTACGATTTGCTGGAAAAGAACGTCATTGCCGTGTTCTAAGAAATTTTCTTTCAATTTTTCGTAATCGGTGTCCGATATGTCATATCGACGGCTAATTTCTAATAGAATACGAGGCCAACTATTTAAGCGATGCAAAAAAACTGCGATGATATCCGGCGTTTTTCCTTCGCAAATCGCTTCAAGAAAAGGTTCATAATAATGGGGTAACGGGGTTAGCCCGAGAGTTGCGAGTCGCTGTTTCAAATCTTCAAGGCAAGTCATAAATTCCTTCAGTAGGTTGAAAAATCAAGCTGGTGTTCATTTCACGACGCCCCACGCGGTAGACATGTGGATCACGCATGCTGCCATTATAATCTTCCCGCCAAAATCCATCCGCCGTTGTCGCGGCGCGGGCATTCATTGATGGTCTGCTCAATATTTTTCAGTTTAATACCACGAAAAAGCTGACCGTATCGCTCCCGATCATCGACGGCGTGAAACCTATTTATCAACGCGCGTGCCGAGCGCTGGGCTGGCTACGTATCTCGACGAGTGGCCATTCAAGTTGCGGGAGCCTAATGGGGAAATGCCAATGTGGATGCTAATCGTGGATCGGAAAGGACCCACGACTCCTTGTCATTGCCATGTGGGACAAACTTGAGATCCGTCGGTCTTGCGCGACGGATTGCACCGGGGCGGCGGGCGACTTTGAAGCGTGTTTTGTAGGCTCTGGCAGCTCGAAGGCAGAAACGCCCAGTAGATGCATTGCGGCGACTAGGCGTGTTGCATGTCATCGCTAGATGAGGTGCGGCATCAATGTGATGCAGGCACGGGGCGATTAGGGGCGACAGCCGGCCATGCAAGCGGTGGCAAGTTCCCCGCCTTCCATGCTGCGACAAAATCTTCAGGCTTCATGATCCAATTGGATTGGAAGCTTTCTATATCATTCGCCGCAGCAATTATTCCCTTGTCGACTGTCAGCACATACGCAGGCACGGCCAGATAGTGAAGTAGGTCGTCGTCAAGACCATCATTTTTCTTTTTTTCGTGAGTCGGATCGTATGCTTCCTCTTGCTTTTGAAAATGAAGGCATTTTCGATAAAAGTGCCGAGTCTTAAAATCGAAACGCGTTGACGAAATTGGTGGGGAGCATTCTGCTTGATCGAGCTGATCAAATTGCCTTTGGAGGTAGCCAGGACTTTGGAGATCCAGTCCACCGGCTTTCTTCGAGAAGAAATTTATCCAGTGCGCTCTATCCTCCTCTATGGCTTCCTGAAATATCACGGCTTGTTGCTGTTTTTGGTCGTCGCTTAGAGTGGACAAGGACTTTAGTGCGGACCAAGCCTTCTTAGATGCCGACGAGACCTCTGCGGGATCGAATTTCCGAATCGTGTCTTTTGCGCCGATCATTCCCATGATGTCCGTCTTGGAAGGGAAGAGCGGAACATCCACAGAAATAAAGCGCTCGGCGAGCTCGATGGCCTTGTTGAAAGTCGCCAAACCGATCTGGCCGGAGGTAAATTGGTATCCAACCTCGGCGAACGCTAGATCGGAGATTGAAAACACAAAATTGTGCTTCGATATTTCCTCAAACGCACCCAGCCATTCCGGCTCTTCGTGTCCCATTCCACGAAATACGTTCGTATCGAGAACAGCGATGGACGCCCCCGCTGGGAAAAGAGTTTGCGACATATGTTCCCCTTAGATTCATTCTTGAAAGTTATCCGCCAAGTCGATTTGCCTTGGTCATGAGCCCTAGCCTGTTGCGTGAACATCACGGGTGTTTATTTATAAGCAATAGTAGTTTATATTGGTGGCGATCAGCAAAAACTGCTGATCACCGGCGCAAATCTTTTGAAAGCGAACATGCAGCAACTGCCGAACTACGGGGATGTCCGCACCCTCGCGTATTGCGCGTTTTGTGGCGGCCAGACTGGCACCAAAGACCATTGTCCATCGAAGGTGTTCCTTGATGAGCCGTTGCCGACCAATTTGTTCGTGGTTGCAGCATGCTTTGAATGCAACAATGGATTTTCAGCGGACGAAGAATATCTTGCCTGCCTGATCGCTTGCGTGGTCGCTGGCTCGACGGAGCCAGAAGACATCGAGCGCGAAAAGATCCGCAGAATCTTGACGGTAAAACCCGCGCTCAAAACACGCATCGAGCGATCCAAATCGATGCCTGACGGCAGAGCCATGTTCATGCCGGAATGGAATCGCGCGCGCACAGTCCTGATCAAACTCGCCAAGGGGCACGGATTGTATGAACTCCATGAGTTGTGCGCCGAGGAGCCGGACTATGTTGGCTTGCAGCCTTTGATGCTTATGACTGACGAGCAGCGCGAGGAATTCGAGAATCCAAAGGCTTCGAGCGTCTGGCCCGAAGTGGGCAGTCGCGCCATGCAGCGATTGGTCGAGGGGAAAGACATGTCGCCCAGCGGCTGGATAGTCGTTCAAGAAGGGCGGTATCGCTACAACGCGTCGATTGTCGAAGGGCGCGACGTTCGCATCGTGATCAACGAGTATTTGGCGGCGCACATTTGTTGGGATTGATCGCATTTCCTTTCGGCGAGAGCCGCTAATTTTTTAGGCGCATAGGCTATGGGCAGAAACGATCATGTGGGCGATGACGACGAGAGGCAAAACCTGCTCCCCGAAGCTTACGATCATTTAGGAGATCCCTTTGAGATTGACGACGGCTGGCCTCGGTCTGCCAGCGACGACGAAAAATTGACAGCGATGCGCTTACATTGAAGCGCGTCTGGCTAAGAGGTCGGAGCCGCCGGATTCTGAGGACCTGATATAAATGTGTCGCCACTTCCTAGGCCATTCCTCACCCTCAATTACCTGTATCAGCTCAAAGCAGGTTGGGCCCGAAAAAAAATTAGAAAGATTGACATGCAAGCGAATCCCCGCACGTTAGACACCCTGTTCAGCTCCCAGCTACGCTACATCGTGCCCATGTTTCAGAGGCTATACGTTTGGCAGCAAAAGCCGCAATGGGAGACGCTGTGGGAGGACATCAGCGAAAAGGCGAACCTGCAGATCGCGGGCGTTTCGACTACTCCACATTATCTTGGCGCGCTCATCATCGACGGCGTCAAAGCGGAGTCGCCGCGGGAGGTGAAGCGATTCCTCATCATTGATGGGCAGCAACGGCTGACGACGCTGCAACTTCTATTGTGCGCCTTCCGCGATGTCGCGCAGTCCAAAGGATGGCTGGCGCTCGCCAAGCCCATTAACAGATTCTTGGAAAACCCTGATCCTGAATCAATGGAGAAGCCAGAGGAGGAAGTCTTCAAGTTATGGCCGACATTGCTCAACCGCGACGTCTTCAAAGGCGTCCTGTCGGCCAAGACGCGCGCTGAGGTCGAGCGTCGATACCCACTCATCAAACTGCCGAAGAAGAGGAAGCCAAAGCTGCGGAGCAATTTGGTCGAGGCCTATTTGTATTTCGACGCCAGCATTCGCGCGCATCTCGCAGGCGCCGCAGCGAAGACGGGCAGGGCGGAAGAGGACTTGGCATTTTCTCTTTTTCAGTCGCTTAAGCAGGATTTTTGCGTCGTGGAGATTGTCTTGTCGGAGGGGGACGACTCGCAGGAGATCTTTTATTCCCTCAACTCCCAAGGCCGGCCATTGTCCCAGTCGGATTTGCTGCGCAGTTTGATCTTCATGCGCGCAGAAAAGCAGAAATTGGATCGCGACGCGATTTTTGATAAATATTGGAGCCAGTTCGAGACGCCTTTTTGGAGCTCGGAGACCACGCGCGGCGGCCGGACCTATTCTAGGCTGGACCTTGGCCTGCGCTACTTCTTGATGACGAAAACCGGCGCCATGATCGACGCCCGCCGCGTGAACGAGGAATACCGCCACTGGATATCGTCCACGCCGCCGAAGTATGGCTCGGTGGAGCATGAGCTTGCGGACTTCGTGCGCCACAGCCAGGTTTACGAGCGCTACGAGTCCGCCTCTGCCGTATCTCTGCCAAGCACCGATCTGCGCCGCGTGCTCATTGACTTCGACGTGTCCACCGCGCTCCCTCTCGTGATGTATCTGGAAGTGGACGCCGGCCTCGATGAGACTCAGTTGACCGAAAGCCTCGCGCTCGTCGAATCATTTGTTGCGAGGCGTGTCATCACTGGCGGCGAAAATAAGGAATACAACATTTTCTTCGTCGAGGTCATACGGTCTTTGATGGGATTGAAGCCAGCATCTGTCCTAGCGGCGCTTGCCGCGAAATTGATGGGCAGCCGAGGCTCGACCAGAAGTTGGCCGACGGACGCCGAGGTTGCGGACAGTGTTCGGCGCAGGGCGGTCGGCTCCGAGTTGAAGGCGCCGGCGCTCCGCGTCATCTTGGAGCGCCTGGAGCTGCGCGATCGCAGCAAGAAGAGCGAGAGTCTCGAAGTCCAGCAACTGCTGCAGATCGAGCATGTCATGCCAGTGTCGTGGAGCGAGCATTGGCCGCTGCAGGGCGTCGCGGTCCCGAAGGAGATATCAAAAATTCATTGGCTCGCCAAAGACGAATTCTTGCATCTTCAAGAGCCAATTCGACAGCGCAACGCTGCGCTGCAAACGCTGGGGAACCTCACGCTCTTGAACAAGTATTTGAACCCAGCGGCAAGCAATGGGGGCTTCGCTTTGAAGCTCAATGAATATCAGCACTCTGTATTGCGGCTCAATCGCTATTTCCATGGCTTTGCTGACTGGAGCGAGGAGGCCATTGAGCGGCGCGGGGCGCTGTTGGCCGAAGCCGTTTGTGAAATATGGAAGCGGCCAAGCGGCGCCGGTTCCGCATGATGCGCTTGGTGGCGCTCGCAACAATGCGTTGGCGGCGGCTCGGAATGTCTAGCGGCGCGTTTGCCGAGGTTTGTCATTCCTAAAGATTTTTGATCGGTTGGCAATCGGTGGTGGTTGGGCGCGGCTGCTTTTGCAACGCGTTTTTTATTTGATGTGGACGGCTCAACGAAAGGTATGGACATGGACTCGGATTTTTCAATGTGGTTGGGAGCGCTCGGCGGCCCAAGTGAGATTGGATTGTCGCGCTTGCTGCAAGTCGCGGAGATCGCGACAAAATTCCAAGAGCCCGGCAACTAGGGAAGTCTCTTCAAATTTGCCATGGACATTGATGAGGCGCACGAATTATCGCAGAACTATCAGCGCGGGTTCTCGACTGATTTGCAAGCGAGAGAACCCATCGAAGACAACGATCTCATAGGCGCAATCGTAGCCATCATGCCCGTGTTTTCGTCCGGCGTCGAGACGTCGACCCCGCCCATTGAAAATCCTCATGAGGGATATCTCAGTCATTCCGACCATCAAGAATCCAGGAAAAGAATGCTTGTTGTATGCAGCGCAGGCCACCACAGGCGCGCGTTTATGAATTCCCAGCCTTATGGCGCTGCACCACATGGCGAGCATTAAATATGCGGAGGGTAGCGACCCACGGGCAGTCGAATGGCTTCTCAAGTGCCGCGCGTCGCCCAATGCCAAGAACAAGAATGGCGACACTCCCATGGCCTATCTATGCGGAACCGAGGTGTGGGGCGGAGCCCAGCGCGCGACATTCCTGATGTTGCTCAAGGCGGGGAGCGATCCACGCGCTGCGTCGAATGATGGATCGACGGCTTTGGATTTGCTCAAACCGACTCAGACTGCCAATCCATCGCCTTTGCGCCAAACGATCATTGAATCATTGGAGGCCGACGTTGCCCAAACGAAGGCGGGATATTTCGGATGCAAGCTTGGAATCGACAAGTTGCCAACGTGGAACGCGACCTCGGCACATTGATGCGTATTGCGCGCTTCGTTTGTTCTTGCATCCTATTCTGGGGGATGACCGATGCAAGCGCGGAAGTAGCAATTTTATCTTGTGGTTTTGGCATAGAGCGAGTGCAAAATATGGTGGCTGGAAGCCCTATTTTTGAATTATGATTAAATTATCAAAATAATGACAAGAGAGCACCTATGCCGATTCTTTTGCGGTTAGCCGATCTCGGCGCGCGGCATCCTGGCGTCACAAAGGCGCTGGGCGACGCCTATGCCGAAGCCGCTGCGGTCTGCCTGAGTCGCCACCACCATGAAAGTCCCGTTAATGTTGCGGCTGAATATCGCAAAGAGGGGGCCGAGTGCGTCTTGCCTTGGGATGCGCCGACGGCTGCCGTCGCACGAGCGCACGCAAACGAAATCGACGCCACGGAACAAGGGGCATATGCGGTGTCCTTCGCTGCGGTCGAAGCATTGGCTGGCTTGGTCGCCGTGCGTCGCGCCGAGACTCTCACTGGTGCTGATTATTACGTCGCTCCACTGGGGGCCGCTGATATTGACGACATGGAGACTTGTTTGCGCATGGAGATATCGGGTGTCAACGCAGGCGGAGAGTCGACCGTTAGGGCTAGGCTCCGCCAGAAATTGCTGCAAACAGAAAAAGGGCGTAGCAATCTTCCCGCTTTGGCTGCAGTCATTGGGTTTCGCGAGAAGCTGATCGCGATCGCGCATATGGGAGAGGATTGATGTCTTGGTCCCAATGGCATACGGAGAGCGAAAGGCTGGCTTCAGAAGCCGAGTTCGAAGTCCGGCGCAGGGATATGGTGGCGGCCCGCATTCTCTATGGAAAGGCAGCGGATGCCGAAAACCAGGCATTGCTTGAGGTGGACCTTGGAAAAACACGCACTCTAGGGATCACGGCGGTGAGCGCGGCGTCGCTTTGGTTTAAGGCGGGCGCCTTCAAGAAAGCAGCGCAACTCTGTTTCCTCATGCTTGGCCGGGGCGACATGCCGGATTTCGCGTCAGCCCAATTGCAAGCGCTGGTGCAGGCTATCTGGATCGAAGAATCGAAGCAGGAGGCCCAGGTCGCTTTCTTGCCTGGACAGGTGAACTTCTCCATCAAGGGAGGAGAGGTGGTGGTTGGCGGCGCGCCGTTGGACTTGGTGGTCGACAAAGTGAAGGGCATCCAGTCGATCCTGCATCGAACAATCGAGGAGTCACAAGGCATGCCATTGAGGCGGCGTGGGGACCCTAAGCGAGAGGTTCAAGATGCTTGCCGAGCGTGGCTGTTCCAAATGCCCCCAGGCAGCTATCAATTCAGCGTGGCGATCCAAGAACCGCCACAACGTGACTTCTTTAAAACGACAGTCGATCCTGACTTGATCGCTGAGCGCTTCCTAGGCGTGCTACGGGCAACCGCATCCGGCGATGCCGCGCAGCTTGAGGCTTTGGTTCCTGACCCCGGTTATCAATCGGCCTTTTTGAAGCTCGCGAGAAATTTGGCTCCAACAGGGAAGACATTTGGTCAACTTGACGTGAGCTCCGCATCGGGGGGGGAGCCAGTCGCGCTTCGGCCAGACAATCGCAAGGCGCTCAACAACGCGATCAAGCGGTTGAATCCGAAGCCCGTATCCGACCCCACCGTTGTCGAGGAGGCATTGCGGGGCGTGTTAAGGGCGGTTGATCTGGACAAGGATTGGATTGAGGTGTCCTCGGATGTGACGACTTACCACATCAACGGGCTTGCCGAGGCGCTCGATGATCTCATCGGTCCAATGGTAAATCGGAGTGTCGTGGTGCGTGTGCGGAGAGATTCCTCATCGAAATACAAATTCGAAGATATCGAGCTTGACGAGTAGAGGGGCCATCGGACATCCTCTATCTGAAAGTGCTGTCGCAGGCTCTGATCAAACGCGGGCGCGAAGGCATGAACGGGAAATGGAATTTGTGCCCGGGGGGTGGGATTGATAAGCTTGCGCCTTTCGTGCGCCTCTTCGGTGGCAACAACCTCAACGTGGCGGTGCTGTCGGACATCGCCAACGGGGACAAGACCAAGATTGAAAATCTGAAGAAAGCGGACATTCTGAAAGCGGGGCACTTTTACACCTGCGCCGACTTCGTCGATCAGATAGAGGCCGATGTGGAAGACCTCTTCGACGCGGATCTATTCGTTGAGATTCTCAATGCGGCCTACAAGCCGCCAGCTAAGCATGTGGTGACCAGAGAGTCACTGATGGACGCCGCTGTGACGCCATGGATCGTGAAGAAGGCAGAAGCACTGTTCAAGCTGATGCCGCCGGAGGTCGCGAACTTCGATCACTTTGGTCCATACCGATGGCTGCTGGAACACCCTGCTAACCTTGATGACGACACACTTGCGGTCCAAACGACCTTGGACCGGGCTCAACGGCTGTTCGAGACGTTCAATAAGTTGCTTGGTTAGGAACGAATAGTCACGAGCAAAGTAATGGCAATCAAACTAGCTATCGAGCTAGAAGGGAATTTTTGCTCATGAGGCCGATCGTAAGCCGCAGATGTCGTCTTCAATGCTCAACAAATGGGCGGTGTCTTCCCGCTGGAAGCTTCTGAAACATTGTTCGCCCCTGTCGCCAAGGCGGAGGCGGTGATCCAGGTGCTCGAGGAAAAGACGGGCCTGCTCGTCGTTCATGGTGGCACCGATCCCAGCTAAGTGCCGGCCTTGGATGAAATACGCCTGCCGGCCAAAAAGTCCTTTCATAGCGCCTACGATTATTATGCGACGGCTATGCATGAAGGGGCCCACAGCACGGCGCACAAGAGGCGGCTGGACCGGCGAGAGGCGATCGCAAAGCGTTGGGGCGACGAGGAGCTGACATGCGCGTGGCGTTTTAGCGGTTGGGTAAGTCGGAGCGTGAGGGCAACGGTCGTTTAAAAGCTAAGCGTCACCAGGTCGCGGGCCCAACCAACTCTTGATCGTCTCATCGCGAACGCTGGTGCGAATTGCGTCAATGTCAATTGGAGGCGCCGAGCGCGGATAGCTGGACTGAGAGACGATGGCCGCGCATTCGCTGCTTCGACGCAAACAGCTATTACAAGTGATGACATGATTTTCAAAAATCGTGTTCGTAAAAGAGGATTCCACCCGTTGAACTGCCCCGAAGGCACCATAGCCGCAGCGAGGGCATGGAGGCGCTTCAAAACTCGTATAGCTTGGTTGAACCGGTGAGTCGCTCATATCCATTCCTTATGCAATCACATGATGAAACGTTGAGAGGTAAAATTATTATTCGGCAATCTTTGATAACGGTGATAAATTAATTATGATTATTGCTCAAATTTCTAAATTTTGGTTGCTTGCCGCGAATTATTTACAAGCCGTGTGCCTACACAATCAATTCGGCGAGCATTCCACCAAAATGACATATTCGCCAACGCGATGCGCGTTTGTCTCACGAGGAGTCAAAACTTGAGCGGGCTCCCCGCTTCAAGGGTAGCGCCGTAGCGAGCGGGGGGCGAGGCTGCGAGCGATCGGATGTGTGCAGTCGGTTGGATGTGACGTGGGCCAGCATACGCTCACATTGAGAATTTAGTCGCCATCAATCCGACTTGTCGGGCAGACCGATTTTGGGCGCATGCTCGCAGAGGAAGCAGGTTCATGTGCTGTGGGGCAAAAAAATTCTGGCAGCTGTTGCATTTCGATAATCGTTAAACGTTGGTGCGCACCGACCTGAACAATATTTACGATTTGGAGGCTGCAAATAACAATCATTTCTAGCTTTGCGACTCAACTGCGACACCACCGCTTAGGATGTAGCGGCTTTCCTGATCGCGCCTACCGCCACCCCTTGCTCACTGCTCAATGCGCTTCGGTTGCCGCCCCGCCCGCAGGATCGCTAGGAGAAGCTCATGCAAATACAGACGCTTCCTTTGGGCTACTCTGACCATCCAACAGTCGTGTGTCCTTACTGAGGTTCGTTCTTTGCGCTTGGGTAGCATGACCATGATGCTCAGCTAGCATCCTTTCTCTCTCAAACCATACGTGTGGGTAAAAAATGCATATTGTGTCAAAAATATTGATATATAATTGCTTACGACGCTACATTGCAAAAATGTAGAAAAATTGGAGGTCGTATGCGCGACAAGCGGGGAAAGTTCGTAGAACTAGCGGAGGCTCGGGTTACTAAGGCGACGCAAACCATGCGGCTGATCGGCAATCTGGCCAACACGCACAACTACGAGTATTCAGAGGCAGACGTTCAAAAAATTTTCGCGGCCATTGACGCCGAGGTAAAATTGCTAAAAGCCAAGTTTCATGCCGCGTTGCGTAAGGACGCGAATGAGTTCAAGTTGAAATGACAAGGAATCAATGATGGGATGGATTTTTCACGCCAGCGACCCTATGGGGGGCGCTGCAGGCGAAGCTTATGCCAACACTCTAAAATCCCCAGGGATGCAGCCTGAGCATGTGTTGGCGCGCGAGGCGATACAAAATTCCGTTGATGCTGGCACAGGAGCCAAGGTTGAAGTTTATTTTCGCGAAATCTCTTTGACCGGCGCGAAGAAAAAGACGTTTGTTGACGCAGCGGATTTGGGAGCCATTGAGGCTCGAAACGCCGCGCTGCAGTTTGCTCCAAACTGCTTGATCTCGCTCAACAAGTCTAGAACTCCACTGCGGCTGCTCTACGTGGACGACTACAACGCGGAAGGACTATCGGGAGATCCTCACGACAAAGGTTCGAATTTTTACCGGCTCCTGTTGTCTCTGGGCGACCGGTCCAAGGCGCGCACCGCGCACGGCACGGGGGGATCTTACGGTTTCGGTAAATCAGTTTACTCGTCAAGCTCAGCGATCCAAACGATATTTGCATACACCCGTTTCCAAGGCGCGGATGGAGCTGAGCGGACTCGTATATTCGGCTGCGGCTACTATCCCAGCCATGAATTCAAAGGGACGATGTATAGCGGGCGCGCTTGGCTAGGCTCCGTCGAGCGCAAGGACGATCTCGGCCGTGTGATTGTGGACCCGCTTGAAAATGCGCAAGCCGATGAGCTCGCTGAAAAGCTGGGATTTGAACTCAGAGCCGAAGGCCAATGTGGAACATCTATTTTGATCGTCGACTCCGACGTCAATATGGAATTGATCATGAAGGGAGTGGAAGATTGGTGGTGGCCGCGCCTCATTCAAAACAAGCTTGATGTTGCAATTATTGAGGCCGACGGAAAGGAGCACATTCCGCGGCCTAAAAAAAATATTGCATTAAAGCCATTTATTCAGGCATTTGAAATCGCCACATCTGTTGCTGAGCCAGCGGCTGGGGCACAAAAACGACTCAAACTCAACGCGTTTGAGGGCGTCCCACTTGGAACCGGCGGTTTGGTCGTCATCCCGGTGGATCAAACAGGCACACCTGTCGTGCCTGGCGATAAGTGCAATTCGGTTGCGTTGATCCGGGCGCCGCTGATGGTGGTCGCCTACAAGCAGTTCTCTGAGGCCTCGCCACCCGTTGCAGGCGCTTTCTTGGCTTCCGACAGTGAGGAGATTGATTTAGTGCTCAAGAAGAGCGAGCCGCCGGCGCATGACCGGTGGGATCCAGATTCAATCAATTTACGTGACGATACCGGCTTGGCTAAGCGCATGGTTGAGGCGGTCATCAGCAGGCTTAGACACGGGTTGCGGCGCTTTCAAACCGAGGCGGCTCCTCCGGCCCCGGCAAAGCAAAAGCGGTTGGGGCAGTTGGAGCGCGCGTTGGGAAGCTATTTTAAACCGCAAGGATTTGGAAACGCGGCTCCGCCTGACGGTGCTCCGTCGCCCTTGCATCTTGAGTTTTCAAAGCAGCCATCGGCAGAGGCGACCCCGTCAGGCAAGTTGCGCCTGACGAGCGTTTTCGTCGTTTGGCTTGATGACAAGCACGAAGAAGACGAGGTCCCCCTCAGACTTAGGATCAACTGTCCAGTCATTGAGGATGACAATGAAGAGGGTGACGATCTCAAGCTGGAAGTCAAGATTTCCGGCATCACCGCCACGCGCTTGGACGCAGAGGGCGCTGTGTATCGATTTTTGCTTTCAAAGCATGAGAAGGCAAAATTCACGATCATTTCCGAAGAGTATGACCCTGCCTGGACAGTGCGGCTGCGCCCAGACATTGACAAGGATGTAGCATGAGCAAGATCACATGGCACAAATCCGCCGCGAGGGATGTGCGTCCGTTTTTTGGCGCGGCGTCTCTTGAACGCATTTTGGAGAGCGCGGACATCAGGCTCTTTGAAGATGCTGAATTCACTTCGGAAACAGCTCACGTTGTGGAACCACAGCATCTTCGCAAGCTATCGCTCAGCGTGCGGCCGAACTTTAGTGTCGAATCGTTGGGTGGGGCATCGCTCACATCCGATGAACTCGTTCTTGCGGTCACTGTAGTGGAGCCGTTTTTGAAGAGGACATGCGTGGTGGCAATGGTGCCGTTGAGCAATGGCCTGCCCGAAGAGATTAAGGTCGGGGACGAAATTTTGGGCCAGATCGGTGGCGGCGGCATGGCCAACATTGATGTAGCTCTTTGCCTGAGCAAGGAGTTGCCAAAGCAGCCTGGCAACCCGTTCTTGCTTGGACACTGGCTTGCCAAGAAGACCTTCACGTTGCGTCCGCCGAAGGTGGCGGAAGGGTTTGATGTTGAGCCAATGGATGACGAAGGGTGGAAGCGGATGGGATTGCCCGCCAAGACGCTTTATCACGTCCAATATTTCGGCGGCATGAACGAGCCTGCGACTAAGGATCGTCAGATGGCGAAAGTTCATGTCCACATTGATGCGTATAACAAGTTGGCTGTTGAGTCGAATCAGCGGATCGCTAGGCCTGCATTGTCAATGCTCGCCGCTGAAATTTCTTGTCAGCTTTTGGCTCAAAGCGCCACCGAGTGGGAGGGTGACGATGAGGCGATTCAGAACAGCCCCTTAGCGGCTTTTTTGAAGCGGCTGTCTCAAGTTCAGGCATGCGACTTGGCCAAACTCAAAGCGTGGGTGAAAGAGCCCGGCACGCCGGCCCTGAGAGCCGCATTGCATGCCGACCAAAACACCGTGAGAACTATTGCTGAAAGCTGAAAATGAGATATTCGACAATTACCGGCGCTGATGCAAATGCATTTTTGACGAGCCGTCGCATAGGAGGCGACGTGGTTGCTGAGCCTGCCATCCGGGAGCGAGGAGACGGGGCGTTGGACGAGGGCTATGTCGTGGCCCTGCGGGAGGCGCTTTGTGGCTTGAGGTCGCAGTGGCCGGATGGCATCAAGAACGACCGGGAGCGCAACATGTTTGAGGGACAGGCTGCAAGGCTAGTTCATAGTATGATTCCTGCTGAGCCTGTGATGTTGAGCGACCCCGAGTTCTGGCTCTGGTTGAGTGTGGTTCATTTTTCCGAGCTGGTTGAGTGGCGTTACGGAAACCCGGCCGTCGGAACCAAGCTTGCAAACTATGGAATTGGAGCGCGGAATGAAAATCTCTTGTTCCGCTTGTGGTTGCGAGCCGAACTTACTCTCGACGAGGCAGCGCAGGACCGGTATCATCTAGTCCATGCAGGACAGATTGACTTCTATAGAAGCCACTTGTTTCGCCAAGGCTATGCAAATGCCCGCAACTTCGCTCGCGCGCTGTTGCGGTTCCAATACCCCAGCGCCGATAAGAACTCTCCGAATTTGAAGATTGATCAAATCAGAACTTTGGTGAAGCGTCTTCGGCGTCTAAGGTCCAATCTCTTCCTTGAGATTTTGCCCGAGGAAGAATGTCGCGCTGTCATTGAAGCGGAGGCGGCAGTTGTTATGGTTGAATGAATGAATAGTGAAGTTTTGGAGCAGTTCGCTTACGCGAACGATAGAGTGACGCGAACGCTGCGGATTGGGGACGGGGTTTGGAATTCTAGCGTTGCCAATGTGGCAGGGTCGGATCGGCCACCGGCGTCCGCATGGTGGCAAAGTTTTTTGAGAGGTGGCGCTGTTTATAACGATGCGCCGCCAAGCGATGCGCCGATTCGAATCGTCGACGCGTTTTGCGGGTGTGGCGGTCTGACTCTTGGCGCAACGCAAGCGGCAATTGCCGTGGGGCGCCGGCTTGAAGCGGTCGCCGCTATTGACGTGGATGGCGAAGGACTTTTGGTCCATCAAAAAAATTTCGGAACGAAGCATCTACTTCACACCAACGCGTCAAGCATTGTCGATTGGCACGTTAGCGGCTCGGGGACGGATTCGCGCTTTGCTTACGAGCCAGAGATCTTGGATCCAGACCTGGCGGGGGAGGTTGGAAAGATTGACCTCTTCCTTGCTGGACCGCCTTGTCAGGGGCACTCAAACCTTAATAACAAAACTAGGCGGGAAGACCCGAGAAATCTGCTTTACATTACAGCTGTGGCGATAGGCGTGGGGCTCCGGGCAAGGGCGATCGTGCTCGAAAACGTTCCAGAGGTAGTTAACGATAAAAGCGATGTTGTCAATACCGCAAAAACGTTGCTCAATGCCGCTGGTTATAAGTGGATCGATAGCGGCGTTCTGGCCGCGCACGAATTGGGCGGCGCGCAGACCCGAAAACGCTATTTCCTGATCGCGTGCAAAAATGACGCGGATATTGGACTTTCAATCAAAGACGTAGCGAAGGGTTTGCGTAACGACTCCCGGTCATTGGAATGGGCTATCGGAGATCTCGTGCGCGACGATTTGTCGTCTGGGGAGGGGCGCGGCGTCATGGACACAGTTCCTATTTTTTCTGAGGAAAACGTCACCCGAATAAATCACCTGTTCGACAATGATTTGTATGATTTACCTGACGAGGTCAGGCCGGATTGCCACAAAAACGGCCATACCTATCCTTCTGTTTACGGAAGAATGAAGTGGGACAAGCCGGCGCAAACAATCACCACCGGTTTTCTCACGCCCGGACGCGGACGCTATATTCATCCGCTGGTTCGCAGAGTGCTAACACCGCATGAGGCTGCTCGAGTCCAGTCGTTCCCGGATTCATTTTCGTTTGTTGTGGATGAAGGGAGTCCTCCCAGCAGGTCAAGCGTGACCAAATGGATCGGCGACGCGGTTCCACCTTTGCTGGGCTTCGCCGCGACGCTCTCCGCAATCGCTCGGCTGCGATAAACCTTGGTTGACACCTTATCGTCCGAGCAGCGCTCAGCGCTGATGAAGCGCGTAAAGCAGACGGGGACTGCTCCTGAGCTGGTGCTTCGTAAAGAGCTACATCGGATGGGGTTCCGCTATCTCGTGGATGACAATCGATTGCCTGGAACCCCAGATATAGTGCTTCCACGCTACAAAACTGTTGTTTTCATGCATGGATGTTTTTGGCACGGACACAGTTGCCGTCAAGGCAGGGCTCCCGCCAGCAACATTGAATATTGGCGGCCTAAAATTCACGCAAATCAAGAACGCGACGCCAGAAAAGAATCGCAACTTGTAGCACTAGGCTGGCAAGTGATTACCGTCTGGAGTTGCGAATTGAGCAAAAAACGTCTTGGCGAAACCATAGATAAAGTGGTTTTTTTAATCAAGAGAAATAAATAAAAAGCATGAATATGACCCGATGCGAGACGCGTATCGCGCTTGAGTCAGGCAAGGCAACGTTAGTCACGAATTTCGCGCCTCACGTAGGCCGTCATGGCAAACGAGCCAGTCAATACGCCGTCGAAAGAAATCGTTCACGAATATTTAAAGCGCCCCTGTTAAGACGTCATCCGGCGTCCACGCCCGATGAAATAGGGTGATAGCTTGGCTGGAAATTGATCCCCGTGGATGAGTGGCGTGGGAGAGAGCTTTGAGGAGTGGCGATGGCTGGGAAGCTTCGTTTATTTTTTCTTGTGAGAGCGATACCCATGGCAATCGATATTAGCGTGGTTCGTTGATTTGACCGAGAAGGTCGATTTGGCGGAATCGGTCATGGTGAATCCCGTTCCCTTTTGGTGCTCGACGTCATAGTGGAAGGCATCGATCAGCTTGAGCGAATACTTCCACTGCTTAGGAAATGGCGTGGACCCGTGGTAAGGCCCCGCGTCTTTCCATACCAAATCGGCTCGGTCCACCATGAACATGGGCGAGTTCGGGGTATAAGCCTTTCGATGGTCTCGCTCAAATTTGTCAATTTTTTTCGCCAGTTGCGTATAGTGTTCAGCGCCCCGCCCGAAAATTTCGCATGCTTCCCAAATGTCTTCGTGGCCCGCCTTCCGCGTGAACAGGTTGGCAGGAAGAATGAGAGGGCTGCTTTTGTCGCGTGGCATGACATGTTCGCGCCAAAGCTCTTCCTCGGCGAGAATTTCGCGCACATAAGCCAAAAAGCGAGTGGCGTCGTTGGCCGCAGCCCACATGGGCTCCGCATCACCCCAGCGAAAGCGAAAATGTTGGCGGATCTTTTGCGCCACCACGCTACGGTCGCCCGTTTGTTGGAAGCCAACGATATGAGCGCTGTCAAGATCGGCGGCTTTCTTAAGCAGATCGTCGACCGCTGCAATGCCAATGTGTGAAAGTTTCTCAGACCCAGAAACAAATTTGATCTTCCACGCGCCCTCCCGCATGATTGGGGAGAGGGCGGCCGTTGCTTGGCGCACCAATCTCAACGGAACTCCTGCCAAAAGAGCAGTCGGCATTTGTCAAAGCCCCTTGGCTCTCCATGCCTTCGCGACCAAATCCAGCGGAATGGATATCCTGTGAAGGTCGTCGTCGCTGACCACCTCGGCCAAGGCCGTGAAAAACTCCCGTCCGAACGCGCCGGCGAGCACGTCGGCCTGTGGAACGGGAATCTGCTCCGCCGCCGGGACTTGCTCCGATGTCGCGCTGTTTTCGGAGATCCACGCGGACTTCCACTCCAAGCCGCTATCGGACGCCCAGCGCTGAAGCCTAGTCAATATTGCCCTCATGCGGAATCGATGCCACGCTTGCGACAGTTGCAGGTTTTTGATTTCCCTAGAGAATGCGCCAAGAGGTGAGGTCGCTTGGAGCGCAGCGGACAGCCTAGCTTTATTCTCATGGGGAAGGGTTTCTTCCGTTGAGTCAATGAAGGCTGTGCGGTCGGCGATCTCTTGCTCAAAGCTCGCCTTGGGGAAAGGCAGGGCGTTTTGCGGACGAGCTTGCCCATGCCCAAACCAGTTGATTTCGTCGCTTTCGCGCAGATAGAAAGGATCAGCGTTAGAGCGTGCTCCCAAGCTGGTCAAGGCCAAGAAGATGTCGTCCCGTAGGCGATTGGCTCTGGAATCGCTAGGGCTGGAAAGAAGATCCGCGCGATCCGACGGCACTATCAGGGCGTCTTGACCAGGGCGAGTTTGAACGATGACGACGTCTTTGAACGATTCTACGAAGGGAAGAAATTTTTTGAAAGGGGCGGGAGGAAAGTCGAGCCCTTCCACCTCAGCTCGCCGCTTCAACAGCTGGCTGAACGGAGCGCCCGCCACGGGCCTGTCCGGATTCCTTGACATCGCCTCCTGCAAACATTCAACAACCAACGCGCGCCATTGCTGATTCATTTTTTGTCTTTCGTTTGGACGAAAAACAGGCGCATAAAATGCGCCCATCTTTCCACTGCTTAGTATCCATAATCCACATTGCAGGCCAAGCGAGCCGCGATCGGCGCCCTCCATGTAAGCGATGTGGACGCTACTACATAGACGACGCGCTAGCTTGGTCAACGAATTCCGCGCACGACAATAAATAAATTGGCTGTTCGGAAACGTCCTGATCATAGCACGGTTGCCGGATTTTGGCAAAAGGCTCAAAGGACGGAAAGGAAGGCAGTGTCCAGACGTTGGCGGATCGCTTAAAACGACGCGCGAAAGGCATGGGCAGATTGTTAGGAAAACCTCAAATTACTGATGATTTCGACCACGCCGTGAGCAATGCATTGAGATCATACGATTCATATGTGGCATGCTTGACGTTGAGGGGATACAAGGGGGACTGAAAAAAAATATGAGGCCGATGAATCGTTCCGCGTGGGCTAGAATTGCTGCTTAAAAGTCGCACGCTGGTATTGTTGCATCATCGGCGTGAGCTTGCTCCTGGCAATGTTGGCGAGCTCGTGGTTTGACTGCATATTCATGTAAGTCTTTGAAGGTAAACGTTGTTCTGGAGGGTGCTGGCCGCAGCAAGCCGTACTTTACCATTACCGACCCGGCGCGAAGGCCACGCAGCAGCAACTTTGACAGGAAAAAGTCTGATTGTTCGGCTGAAGCGCTACGCCGTCAAACAACGTAGTAAACCGTAAAAAATTTCATTTGGCCAATGAAAATTACTTCAATGTAATTTCGGGGTACTATATGTGCTTCCAGGCATTTTTCTTTTCAAGTACCCTGACCTTGTATTGTATTGAGAGAAATATTGCCAACTACCAGGCGTGACCAACGCCCGGGTTGGACTGGCCAATTCTGACGTGCAACCAGGCCCGACCATGACCAACCCCGATTCCTGCCATATCAATGAAGCGCGCCGCATGCAGGCGCTGCGCAAGCTCAATCTGCTCGACACCCCGCCCAGCGAGGCGTTCGACCGCATTACGCGCATGGCTTCGCGGCTGTTCAACTTGCCCGTTGCAGCAGTGTCGCTCACCGATACTGATCGGCAGTGGTTCAAGTCGCGTGTCGGGATAGACCACAGCTCGATCCCGCGCATGAAGGCGCCATGCGGTGAAGTGGCAGACGAAGGCGAAACGCTGGTCATCGCCGACTTGCTGGCCGATGAGTATTACCGCGACAGCAGGCTGGCGACAGACGGTGTGCGCTACTACGCGGGCGCGCCACTGGTCACGCAGGACGGCCATTGCCTGGGGGCCTTGTGCGTGCTTGGCACCGCGCCGCGCCAGACGACAGACGAGGAAATCAGTTGCCTGAACGACCTGGCAGGCATGGTCATGGCGCAGATCGAGATGATGCATGCGATCGGGCGCGTTGACTCGATCAGCGGCCTGCCGAACCGCACCCAGTTCATCGAGGATTTCGATGACATGCAAAACGAGCGCCCCAACGGCGAGTGGCGCCTGGCGATCCTGATCAACCTGGCGACGCCGGAACAGCTGGCGCACGCCGCGCGCGCGATGGACTCGGTCTACCTTGACGTGCTGGTCAACGATGCGGCCGCATGGATACGCGACGAAATCGGCAATGGCCGCAAGGTGTATCACGTGGCGACCACCCAGTTTGCGGTGCTGGGCGCGCCGGGCATGACGCTCGATGTGTGCATACCCTTGATCGAAGCGAAGATTGCCACTGCGATCGCTACCATCAAAAGCAGTTTCGTCGCCACCCCCGCCGTTGGCGTGGCGCCGTTCGAAGTGGGCACGGCCGATTGCCTGAGCGTGCTGCGCCGCGCCCAGAGCGCGGTCCACGACGCTACGGAACGCGCCAGCCATGTCGCCGTATATTCCGCCCATGAAGACAGTTTGTACCGGCGCCGCTTCACCTTGCTGGGCGACTTTGCCACGGCGTTGGAGCAAGACGACCAACTGCGCCTGGTGTTCCAGCCGCGCATCGATATCGCCAGCGGCCTGTGCGTGGGCGCCGAAGCGCTGCTGCGCTGGAACCATCCGACGCTCGGCCCCATCGGCCCGGCCGAATTCATCCCCTTTATCGAGCGTTCGCGCCTGGCGCAGGCCACTACTGCCTGGGTGCTCAATGCCGCGTTGAACCAGCAGCGCGCCTGGCGCCAGGCGGGGCTGGCCCTGCAGTTGTCGCTCAACGTATCTGCGATTAACCTGCTTGAACCGGAGCTGGCCAGCCGCGTGGCCGAGGCGCTGGACGAGCGCGGCCTGCCACGCGACTGCCTGGAGCTGGAAATCACCGAAAGCGCGATCATGGCCCAGCCTGCCCGGGCGAATGCGACGCTCGAGGCGCTTGCCGCCAGCGGCGTGCACCTGGCGATCGACGACTTCGGCACCGGCTACAGCAGCCTGGCCTATTTGCAGCGCATGCCGGCCGACGTGGTCAAGATCGACCAGTCCTTTATCCGTGAACTGGAAAGCGATCCCCGCCAGCAAGGCCTGGTCAGGGCCATGATTTCGCTGTCGCAAGACCTAGGGCTGCGGGTAGTGGCCGAAGGGGTTGAAAACGAGGCAGTGCTGGCCTTTTTGCGCCAGGCCGGCTGCGACGAAGCGCAAGGCTACTGGTTTGCGCGGCCCTTGGAAACGGAGGCTTTTACCGCCTGGTATGTCGGCCGCATGGTGGAGCGGGGGCAGCAATTGTCACTCAACAGCATGCCCGGGGCAGCCGGGCCGAAGGTGTTGTCCACTACCTGAGTGATGCCGCTACCACAGGCGTGCCAGTGGCATCACAAAGCCGCTGAAGAACGACCAGCTGGGCGAGGCGCGATTGAGTCCGCGCGCAAAGCCGAAGTCGATCGCCAGCCGTTTGGTCGGGCTGTAGGTAGTGGCCAGCAGCAGCTGGGCCGTGCTGTCGGCGCCCGAGCGGCGCGTACCCGACAGCTCGCCCGTGGCACCCCAGTGTTCGTCCAGCGGTACTGACAACGACAGCGACGCGCCCGTCTGCACCCGGCCTTCGCCCGCATCGACGGCGCCCATGCGCGTCAGGTTCAAGTTGCTGTCCATATGCACGCTGGCGATATCCTGGCTGTAGATGCCATTGACGCTGTAGTCCGCCTTGCCACTGCCGATCACCTTGCGCGCCGTCGGCACCTTGGCGGCCAGCTCCACGCCGAAGGCGGTGGCCGGGTTGACCAGGAAAGCGTGCTTGAGTTCGACCGTGGTATCGCCCAGGCCCTGGTTGCGCCCATTGCTGCCGTCACGCTCGGAAACAAAAGCTTCACCGCCCAGCACCACGCCCCAGGCCTCGTTGAAGGCCAGCTTGACGGTATAAGGCAGGCTGGCCCTGCGGTCATCGTCCAGCCTGGTTTGCAGGCCACCCAGTTCCAGTTCCAGCTGCCCGGGCACCGGCAGTTGCGCCGGACTCGATACGGATGGACGGTAAGGTGTCACCGCATCGTCTGCAGCTTGGGCGTGCACGGTGCTGGCGGCGGTGCACAGGCAGAGCAGGGCGAGGTGGGGTAGCGACTTAAGAACTGGCATGGCGGGCTTTCGGGTGGCCGGGGAGGCGATTATATGATAGTCGTCCCGCCGGCCTGACTTTCAACGTCGGTTGGTGCTGCTCAAACAGATTTTTCAGGTTCTGTTGCAGCGAAAGCACTCGATGCAGGGATGATGTCAATGGCTTACGGTTTGACCCTTCCGCCGACGGATGCTTCCGGATCAAAACTGAATACCCGCAATTCCGGCAACGCTTGCTCGCCGCGAATGATACGCACAGTCATGACGAAGATCAGTTCCCAGCGGCCTTTGTTCTCAGCGACCTCCAGTGTCTGTTGCCATTCCTGGCGGATACGGCGCAGGTCGGGCTGGGCCGGGTCTGGCGGCAAGACATGAGTTTTGAAATCGAGCGGTACGGCATAGGTAGCACCCACGCATTGTACGAACGGCGACGGCGGCGAGTAAAGGGTGGGGAGCTCGGGCGCGATCTGGGTAATCTGAGGTATGGTGATCAGGTTGCAATCGACGATCTGGAAATCAAGAAAGCCACCGGTACCGCAACAATTGATATCGAGATAAACGTGCTGGCCCGGCTGGAATTGCACGCCCCCCGTATCAGGACCCTGCTGCGGATGGGCACTGCCGTCGCAGGAGGTAAATGTATAGTTGAGTTGGTTGGTGATCTGGTTTGCATCGAAATGAACAGATAACTTCATCCAGGGTTTTTCGTAGGTCATATTTTCTGATTTCTTTCCAAGTTAATAAGTAAATCCTGGTAGCGAGCATCTCGCCGTAATGCCAATAGATCGGGCGCCGACTCGATCAGGTTGATGGGATAGCCGCGTGCTACAGCCTGGCGCAATGCAGTGATCGCTTCATTGCGCATGCCAAGCAGCTCATAGCTCAGGGTTGCCCTGAAATGGATGTCCGGCAAACCGGGCGCAAGTGCGGTGGCATGGGCCAGGTGCTTCAACGCATCGTCGCGCGATCCGGCATAGGCAAAATACAAGGCCAGTCGCGAGTTGATCGTGGGGTCGTTTGGCGAGTGCTGCAGCATGACCTTGATGAGCGCAATTGCACGGCGGTAGGAATCGTGCGAGCGCTCGATCTGGCCGGGAACCCAGCGCTGGGCGTCTGCCAGATTCGCCCATAGCAGGTAGTTACCCGGATTTCCTTTATTTTCTGAAACCGCATTCTTGAATGCCTGGACTGCACCCAGATAGTTACCCTTGTTGAACAGGGCATTGCCGAGATTGGTATATAGCTCCCAGTCTGGCTGCACTTGCAGGCCTTGCTGCACAACTTGCAGCGCTTCGTCGCTGCGATCTAGCCGTTCAAGCGTAGCGCTGAGCTGTGCATATGCCGAGCTTACGTGAGGCGCCATCTGTATCGATTTCCGAAACAGCGTTTCAGCAGCGGTGTAATTGCCCAAGTCATATTCCATGATGCCCATGAGGTTCACGAAAGTAGTATCGTCCGGATAAAGCATCATGGCCTTGTCCAGCAAGGCACGTGCCAATTCAATTTTTTGTGCATGGATCAGCAGGCGTGCCTTGCCATACAAACCCATGGGATTGGTCGGGTCCAGGTTCAAGGCGATGGTTGTTTCCTGAAGGGCACGTGCGCGGTCGCCTCGGTGCTCAAGCACCCAGGCTTGCGCCACATGGGCGAGAGCGAGCTGGTCGTCGGTTACCAGTGCCTGTTTTGCCGCCACTTCCGCCCGCTGCAGCCAGGTTTCGTCACGGCTGGTGCCCAGATAGCGCAAGGTGAAAACCAGTGACAGGCCTGCATTGGCAGCCGCGTGCTCCGGATTGTGTCTGATGATGGTACTGAAATGTTCAAGTGCCTGCTCTTGCTCGGTATCTCGATCAAACGCGCGCAATGCCGCCATTCCGGCTGCCATGCTTGTCATCTCTGAATACAGCACGCTTGTTTTTTTATCGGTGAAGAATGATGCAACGACTGCGGTGACATTGGGCCACTGCCAGGCTGCCGCAGCAGCCGCCAGCACGAAGCCGGCACCGATTTGCAAGGTCCGTTTGCGCGGAACCGGCAGGCGAATGGCGACACTCGAGGGGGCTTTCGGCTGCAACGCAGTCTCCGCTAACGGCAAAGGAGCAGTGCCTGATGCGTTGCGATGCGCCGCAATCGCCTCGCGCACATCACGCATGGTCCTTGGCCGCTCCAGCGGTTCATGCGCCGTCATCGAACGCACCAGCGCATCGATGGCTGGCGGCACGGACGATGGCATGGCCGCCCAGACCGCGTTCGATTGCATATGGGCAGCGGCCAGGGCCAGGCCGTTCAGGTGGGCGAACGGGCGCTGGCCGGCCAGCATTTCGTACAGCATGGCGCCCAGCGCATAGATGTCGCCGCGCATGTCGGGCAGGCGGCCCATCAGGCGCTCGGGCGCCATGTAGGCAATCGTCCCCTGCAGGTCGCAAAGCAGCGTGGTTTGCGTCGCTTGTGGGTCCAGCTGGCGTGCCAGGCCGAAGTCCAGGATGCGCACCTTGCCGTTTGCTTCCAGCATCAGATTCGATGGTTTCAGGTCGCCATGCACCAGGTCCATCGCGTGCGCTTCATCCATCGCGTCGGCGATCTGGCTGGCGATATCGAGTGCCGTGTCGAGTTCGACTGACGCAGCGTGCATGAACTGCCCCAGCGTCTGGCCTTCGACCAGTTCCATCACGATGGCCTGGCTCTTGCCGTCGCCATCGATGGAAAAAATGCGCACGAAGGCGGGGTGGCGCAGGGACGCCGCCAGGCGCGCTTCCTTGAGCAGCTTCTCCGGATGCAGCATGTCGGCATGCTGCTTGAGGCGCTTGAGCGCCACGCTGCGGCACAGCTTGGCGTCCCACGCTTCATACACATGGCCATAACCGCCTTCGCCCAGCAGCCGGCGCATTTCGTAGTGCGCGCTGAGCGTGTCGTCATGTGGTGCAGCTTGCTGCACCGGATCGAGCAATTCCATAGGGCGTGGGGCGCAGTAAATTGATTTTAAGTAACTTCCCGATTTAAAGCGATTGTTTCGAATAAGTCAATTACTATTGATAAAAAATGAAGATAACTTGCCGTGCAAGATGATGAAGTGTGACCGGGAAACTTGTTTAATCGCAACTTTGATGGTGGCCGCTGCGCCAATAATGCAAGGGGAACCTGGCATTGGGGAGGGCGGTGATGGACAAGCTGCTGCACTATTACGAGCGCGAACTGGGCACCCTGGGTGCGCATAACCAGATGTTCGCGCGGCGCTATCCGGCGCTGGCCGGCGCGCTTGGCATGGCTGGGGGCGAAGCCGGCGATCCACACCTGGCGCGCATGCTGCAGGCGGTTGCCATGTTCAATGCGCGCACGGCCAAGCGGCTTGACGATGCATTTGGCCAATTCAGCGATACCCTGCTGGATGTGAATTTTCCGCATTATCTGCGGCCGTTTCCGTCGTGTTCGATTGCCCGCGTCGACAATGATGACCATGACGATGTCGGGCCGGTCGTGATTCCACGCGGCACCGTCATGCATGGTCAGGAGCAGCAGGGCGTGGCCTGCAAGTTCAGTACGGCCTGGGATGTGACGGTGGCGCCGCTGCGCCTGTTTGAGGTGCGCTATCAAGCCGTGCTGGCGGCGCCGCCAGCGCTGCACCTGGCCAGCGAACTGGGCTCCGCCATCAGCATCGGCGTCGAAGCCACCGGCGCCGTGCCTGCCCTCGGCAACCTGGCCGTGCCGTCGCTGCGCTTGTTACTCGACGGTGAGCCGGCCTTGTGCGCGAGCTTGCGCGACGCCCTGTTCCTGCATGTGCGCGGCGCCTGCGTGGAGATCGTCGACGGCGCTGGTGCGGGGCGCTGGCTGGTGCTGGGCCAGGTGCCCGTCGCGGCGGTCGGTTTTGCAGCAGGTGAAGCGTTGCTCCCGTTCCAGGCCACCTCGCACCCGGCCTATCGTTTGCTGACCGAATACTTTGCCTTTCCCGACAAATTCAACTTTATCGATATTGAGTTGGCGCAAATCCAGGCGCTGCTGCCCGACGATTGCCGCCGCTGCACCGTGCACTTGCTGCTGGCCGGCGTGCACGCCGACTCCGCTATCGCACGCATCCTGCGGCCTTTGGCTAAGCGCAACCTGCTGACCGGCTGCACGCCGGTCGTCAATCTGTTTGCCCAGGCGGCCAATCCGCTGCGCCTGACGCACACCAGCGTTGATTACCCGCTGCTGCCGTCCGTGCGGCAGGCGCATTGCTATGATATCTACAGTGTCGACAGCGTGCATGTGCTCGGTACCAGCGGGCAAGATGCGGCGCTGGACACTTATTCCCCTCTGTACTCGATGCGCCACGGCGAGGCCGGTGGGCGCCGCGGCCGTTACTGGCTGGCGCGGCGCGACGAAGTCATGGCGCTAAGCCACCCCGGCTACGAGATGCGCATCGCCTTTGTCGACAGCACCATGGCGCCGCTGCATGACAGCACGCAGACCGTGTCGATCAATCTCACCTGCAGCAACCGCGACTTGCCGACCCGCATGGCTTATGGCGCGGCCGGTGGCGACTTGCGCCATGAAGGGCCGGCCAGCAGCTTGCCGGTGCGCCTGCTGCGCAAACCATCCGCTCTTTGCCGCTTTGCCTCGGGCGCGCCGGCTCACTGGCGGCTGATTGCCCAGCTGTCGCTGAATCACCAGTCGCTGGGCCAGCAGGGCTTGCCGGTTTTCAAGCAAATCCTGGAGCTGTACAACTTGCCGGGTTCCGCCAGTGCCGCGGGCCAGATCGCCGGCATCACCGGCTTGCGCCAGCGCCCCGCCAGCACCTGGCTGGCAGACGAAGGGGGCGGCAGCCTGGTGTTCGGCATCGAGGTATTGCTGACGGTGGACGAGGAGGCCTTTGTCGGCAGCGGCCTGCATGCGTTCGCGCAAGTGATCGAACATTTTCTCGGGTTATATGTGCACCTTGCCAGCTATACCCGATTGATCGTCCTGTCGCACCAGAGTGGAAAGGAGTTGCTGTGTTGCCTGCCCCGCAATGGAAGCCAGACCCTGCTGTGATCCCTGAGCTTATCCCTGATTTGATCGCGCAACTGCTGGCGCGGCCCGGGCGTTTCGATTTTTTCCAGGCGCTGCGCCTGCTGGCGGCCTGGCTGGCGCAACAGGGAGTGGCAGCGGACCTGGTATTCGAGCAGGTTCTGCACCTGCACGGCAGCACCAGCCTGGCGTTTGCGCCTGGCCAGATCGAAGACTGCTGGACCGATGACGAGGGCCGGTTTCATGTGCGCGCCGCCATGATCGGTTTTCTGGGCCTGCACGGCAACCTGCCGCTGCACTACACCGATACGATCGACCGCCATGAGCGTGACACCGGGGACACCGGCCCGCGCGCCTGGCTCGACGGCCTCTCGCAGCGCGCGCTGAGCTTGTTTTACCAGGCCTGGGCCCGTTACCGCATCGAATGCCAGGGCAATGACGATGGCGGCGACTTCCTGCCGCTGCAACTGGCGCTGGCCGGCATTGCAACCGATGCGCGGCAGCCGGTACCCGACGGCTTGCCCGCGCATGTGCTGGCCCATTACGCCGCCCTGCTGCGCCAGCGGCCGGCCACGGCCGAAGTGATGCAAGCCGTACTGGCCGACTATTTTGGCGTGGAAATACGGGTGCAGCGTTTTATTGCGGCCTGGGTGAGCCGTGCGCCACACGAGCATACGCGACTGGCCGGCAGCAATGCGGTGCTGGGCGGCGGCGCCATGCTGGGCGAGCGCTGCCGGCGCGCCGACCTGCGCCTGAGGCTGCGGCTGGGTCCCTTGTCTCGCGAGCAATATGACGACTTCCTGCCAGGGCGCCCGGGTGCGGTTGCCCTGCGCCAGATGCTGGCGCTGTTCGGTTTGCCGTGCATCAGCTTCGAGGTGCGACTGGTGCTGCGCCGCGACGCCGTGCACGGTTGCACTTTGGGCGGCAGCGATGGCGCCTGCTTGGGCCAGCATGCTTTTCTGCTGACCGAGCCGCCACAGGCCGACCGCGACGACATGCATTACGAGCTGCGTTTTGATGGTTCCGCCTGAGATATCAGCCACATGGGGAGGGCATGCCGTGGAAAGTGACAACGATTTTGCACAATGGATGGCGCTGGAAAAAAGCTTGATGACGACGACCAACCGGCCGCTGCGCCTGCGCCTGGCTTACGCGCAGGGCATCAATGACGATGTATTGCTGCCGCAGCGTATCCACGGCACGGAAACCCTCTGTGGCGGCATCGACTACCGCATCCTGTGCGTGGCGACCGACGCGCAGCTGCCGCTCAAGCAATTCATCGCCGTGCCGGCCGAGTTGCAGATCGTGACTGACCGTGGCGCGTTGCGCAGCGTGTGCGGCATCGTCGCCGAGGCCAGCGCCGGCCAGAGCGATGGCGGCCTGGCCACGTATCAGCTGGTACTGCGCGATGCGCTGGCGCTGATGGACAAGCGCATCAATACGCGCGTATTTCTCGACAAGAACGAATTGCAGATCGTGCAGCTGCTGTTCGAAGAATGGCGCCAGGGCAATGCCATCCTGGCGGCCAGCCTGGCGCTCGATATCGAGCCGGCGCTGGCGGCGCGCCAGCATCTGCCGCGTGACTTCACCATGCAGCACAATGAATCGGACGCGGCCTTTATCCGCCGCCTGTTGCGCCGCCGCGGCATCGCTTGGTGCATCTGTCCGGGCCAGCCCGCGACGCCGGGCGCGCAAGGCGACGACTTTCCCGCTCACACCGTGCTGCTGTTCGATGACGCCAGCCGGCTGGCGCAAAACGCGGCCGGCCTGGTTCGCTATCACCGTGACGACGCCACCGAACAGCGCGATACCGTCACGGCCTGGAACGCCGTGCGCCGCTTGCAGCCGGGAACGTCCGAGCGTCACAGCTGGGACGACGCCCACCCGCTCAACCCGCAATTCATGCACACGCGCGCATACGGCATGGCGCAGCAGGGCGCCAACGGGCAGCAACTGGCGGCCACCCTCGACGATTACATCGTGCAGATGCCACAGGCCGGCGCCGGCAGCGACGATCATGCCCGGCTCGGTGAGCTGGCGATGGCGCGCCACGACCTGGAAACCAAGTGCTTCGAGGGCGAAGGCTGTGTACGCGATTTTTGCGCCGGGCAATGGTTCAGCTTGCAGGGCCATGCGGAGATCGACAGCCATGCCGTCGAGCAGCGCAGTTTCGTGATCACGTCGCTGACGGTATTGGCCAGCAATAACTTGCCGAAGGGCGTCGATGCACGCATCGACCGCCTGTTTGCGCAGAACCACTGGGCCGTCGATGCAAGCCTGGCCTCGCCAGCGGATGGCACCGTCTTGCGTTACCGCAACCGTTTCAGCTGCGTGCGGCGCGGCGTCGCTATCGTGCCCGCGTTCGACCCGCGCAGCGACTTGCCCGTGGTGTGGCTGCAAAGCGCGCTGGTAGTGGGCCCAGGCAATGAAGAGGTGCATTGCGACGCGCTGGGCCGGGTCAAGGTGCGCTTTGTTGCCACGCGTGCGCAAGACCATGCACATGCCAACGGCTCGGGTGCCTCGAACACCGAGCGCGATTCGGCCTGGGTACGCGTTGCATCGAGCTGGACCGGCAATGGCCCCGGCATCGGCCGGCAGTGCGGCGCAGTGAGCTTGCCGCGCATCGGCAGCGAAGTCCTGGTCGATTTTCTTGGTGGCGACCCGGACCGGCCCATCATTGTCGGCCAGCTGTACAACGCGGTGGCCGTGCCGCCCGGCCTGAGTGAGCGTGGCGGCTTGCCTGGCAATCGCTATCTGTCGGGTCTGCGCAGCCGTGAAATACGCGGGGCGCGCGGCAATCAGCTATGTCTGGACGATACGCCGGGCCAGATCGGCGCCCAGCTGGCCAGCGACCATGCGGCAACGCAATTGAACCTCGGTCATCTGAGCGAACCGCGCAGCGGTGGCGCCGGCCAGCAGCGTGGCGACGGGTTTGAATTGCGCAGCGACGCCAGCGGCAGCCTGCGCACGGCCCGCTCGCTGTTGATTTCAAGCTGGCAGCAACTGGCTGCCAACGGCAAGCAGCTTGACAGCAGCGAGCATGCGGCGCTGATGAAAGAGTGCCTGGAACTGTTCAAGTCGATGGGCGAATACGCCGCGCAGCACCAGGCGCTGGCGCCGGAAACTGCCGGCAGCGAAGCGCTGGCCAGCGCCATCGCGGCCGACAAACCGGTAATCAGCATCACCGCACCCGACGGCGTGGCTCTGTCCACGCCGAAAACCATCGCCGGCCATGCCGGTGGCAATATCGACCTGGTGGCCCTGCAGCAGTTACAACTGAGCGCAGCGCAGCGCTGCAATATCAATGCGGGCAAGGGTCTGTCGCTGTTTGCGCACCAGGACGGCATCGTGCAAGTGGCGCACTACGGCAAATTCTTGCTGCAAAGCCAGCACGACCTGCTGCAGGCGGATGCTGCCACGGAAATCCGTTTGTCGGCCGGCACACGACTGGTCGGCATGGCGCACGATGAAATCACCTTCATGACGACCGGTGGCGCCTATTTGAAACTGTCGGGCGGTGCCGTCGAGCTTGGCGGGCCGGGTGCCCTGACCATCAAGACCGATGGTCACCACTGGAACGGTCCGGCCAGCATGAAGGCGGAGCTGCCCGTTTTCAGTGAAGGCGACCTGGGCCGCGTGCCGCAACTGGTACGCGCCACCGACGGCAAGCCTGTCGAAGGCGTGGAGGTGCATATCGAGCGCGAAAACGATAGCGCCCTGACGGGCAAGAGTGACGCCAACGGGCGTGGCCCCAAGGTGCTGACCGATCATTTGCAAAGGCTGAAAGGCTTTTTCTTCAGCCGCCGTCCATGAACCTCGATGACAGGACTTGCCACCATGACCTTTGATCCACGCCCACCGCTGTGTGACGACCCGAAAGTTGACCTGCACGGCCAGTTTGCCTGCAGTGCCGATTATCTGCAAAGTGACAAGGTGACGGTGCAGCAATTGCCGCTGCCGGGCATGATTATTTTCGTGCACGGCGTCAATTCCGATGGCGAGTGGTATGAGGCGGCAGAACAGGGCATGTGCAAGGGGCTGAACAACCGCCTCAAGCGCTGTTGCGAACACCTTGTGCATCACGGTGTAGAAGGCGGGGAGCTGGCGCCTGTCTCCTACGGCAAGGAAATCACCGATGACGGCTTTCTCAATCCCGAGATGTCGGCCGACACCCTGATTATGGATGCGGCCAGCTTTTCGCCCGTGATCCGCTTCCGCTGGGGCTACAAGGCTTCCGGCGAGGAACTGCAGAAGTATGGCAAGGGCATTTACCTGAATGAAGAAGACTATTGGGGCGGCGGGCCGTTTGCCAACGGCTGCAGCGCACTGGCCGATTTGTGGCAGGATGGCCTGAGCCAGGACTTGTTTCTGTGGACCACCATCGAGCATATGAACCCGTTCCCGGAACGGCAGGTGTTCAGCTGTCCACCGCGGCCGTATTTCGTGCTGGCCGCATATCGCCTGGCCAGGCTGGTCGAGGCGATCCGCCAGCAGCAGGCCGATGTGCCCATCACCATCGTCTGCCACAGCCAGGGCACGATGGTGGCGATGGCGGCAGCATTTTTGGGCGCAAAATTACCGGCAGTGGAGGGCAAGTTTGCCTGCGTGGCCGACAATTATGTGATCTGCAATTCGCCTTACAGCGTAGCGGAAAGTAATTTTTCCGAGAACTGGATCGGCAGCAATCTGCGCGCCGCCGATGGCAGCACGGGCCGGGTCACGGTGGACGCGCGCCTTGAAACGTTGAAGAATTTCTTTGAAATCATCCGCCAGCGCGCCAGCCTGGGCGAAGTGCAAACCGATGAGCGCATCGATGAGTGGATGGCCAATGCGCAACATGGCTTTACCGCCGCTGCCGACCGCGAACAATATGGCATCGCCGGCGCCGCGCGCGGTGGCAAGAAATCGTCGTATGGCCGCGTGACCGTATATTGCAATCCGCACGATATCGTGGTGTCGTCGATCGCCATCCAGGGCATCGGCTGGCGCGGCCTCAATGGCGCAGAGCTGGCGGCCACCAATGCCGCAGGCGTGTATGTGCAGCGCGTGTTTGCACAGGGTTTCGAGGTAGGCAAGCAGGGCGCCTATGACTACTGGCTTGATCACTGGCGACGTCCTGAGCCTGGCGGCAAGGATTTCTGGTTTCCGGCGCAGAAATATGCGTCGTACTCGATCAAGCGCGGCATGGACGCGAGCGAGAGCGAGTTTGCCACCATCCTGACGGTGGGCTTTGCGCCGCTGTTCCTGCTGCTGACCAAACTGGTCAAAAAACCCACCAATGCCTCGCCTGACAAACACTGGAAAATCGAGCTGGCTGCGCCCGACCTGACACCGTCATTCACGCCCCAATCTTTGCGTTTCGGCGAACTGAGCGACAAATTCGACGAAGGCTATGACCCCGCGGGCGAATCGCGCCAGGCCGGCAAGCAGCGCACGCCGGACGATGATTATTTTGCCAACCATGCCATTCCGCGCGGCGGCCTGCAAGGCGAGGAAAAAAGGCTGGAAGCGCAAAGAATGGACATTGCAAAAGGCACAGCCGACGACGAAGCGCGTTTGCGCTACGAACAGCGCGCGGTCATTCGTGCGCAGGCCATCCGCGAGAAAAAAGTTCCCGTCGGCCAGAAAGTAGAACAGGAACTGCCCCACGCCACGCCCGGCGCCGATTATCTGACATGGCGCGGTGCGAAGGTCGAAGAAATGCTGCGCATCCAGGCCGGCGCATATGCCACCGACCACTCCACCATTATGACCAATCCCATGCACGCTGAACGGGCGCTGGCGTATGACGTGGCGGTGGGGGTGTGCAATATCAAACCTGAGGCGTTGCGCAAGTTGCGGGTGGCGGCGGATTGGCGGTTGTTGGATGGACTGGATAAGCACAATCCAGCAAAACAGTTTGGCGAATATTTCAGCAAGGCTAAACGTCACAAGATGACCTTGTCAATATGGGCAAACCAAGAAGGGGGTGAGGTTTTCCTGCCTGAAAAGATAATAAATAGTCGAGAAAATCCTGCTCGTGACACAAGGCCGAACTCGGGAGAACTAGTCCATGGATGAACTTTGCTGAATCTTTCATTCATTGATGCCGGGTAAAAACATCTATTTACCAATGGGGTGGATAATTATGTCGAAATCATTTTTCATTTATGTAGTCATGGTGTTTCTTGTTCTATGTGCTATAACCGCCTGCACTCATATTCATTTATCTTCCAAGCCGCTGGAGAGCGCCCTTGTCGATCCTTCTGCTCGTATCAAAAGACCTTTTATGGCCCAAGTTGTCGGCTTGCAATGGCTTAACCCTTTGCAGCGTAAGGACTACCCGACGCAATGGCAATTATTGTGGACCTTGGGACTGGTGAAACCGAATCCTGGCGATGAAATGGTCCGGGATAAGCCGGAAAAATACTCCAAGCTTCAAAGCATCACATCTGTTGCCGTAGGAAATAATGGTTCAGAAACATTCGATGGCTATCATGAGAAATACGTCGAAGAGATGTTCGATTTGATGTACAGCGTGTACTACGCGGATCCAGAATATTTTTATAATGTCCATTCAACGGAAAATAAGTCTCGTTGGCGTGAACTGGCAGGTATCCATATCGAATATGCTTTGCCAGAAGGTAAGCTTGATCCGGTAGAGACAGAAAATTTTGTCCGAGAATATGTAGCAGATGTTTTTAATATTGGAAATATCCATTCGCCATCTCTCTGGACCCGTTCCACTCCGCCAGACGTTCGCCTGACCATGGGCGGCCCCAACGCCGGCTTTACCTCCCTCTCCGCCGCCCTCGACTACCTGCAAGCCCACCCGAAAGAAACCGTCTGGGTCATGAACTGGGATGCTCCCAGCCGGCCCCTGGACCGGCAGATCAACGAAAACCTGGTGCTGCTGATCCTGGCCGGCCCCGACTTCAAGACCGAGCGGGCGCCGCTGGCCTGGCTCGGTTATCCGAGCACAAAGTCTATCGCCGACTTCGAGCTGAAAAAGGGCGAGCCTCCGCGCCTGGTGCAGGCCTGGACGGCGGCCATTGCGGACGCTGCAGAAAAAGTGGGCAAGGTCGATACCGATATCGGCTATGTGATCCACGATGCGGGCAATACGCACAAGGATTCATCCGATCGTATCGGCGCGCTGGCGCAGACACTGACGATGGAGCTGCCGGAATTCGATTTTCTGAAACAAAGCTTCAATCTGACGGCCGTGCTGGGCGAGACGGGCGCCGGCACGGCATTGACTAATGTGGCGCTGGGGATCGCTTACTCGCATCACTTCGGCAAGCCAGTATTGATCGCCGGTACCAGCGATCTGGCGGCCCCCGTGGCGCTGGTAGTAGCACCACCGGCTGTGGTGCGGCCGATCAAGTTTGATCAGCCATGGTTCCGCGCGCGCGGTGGCAATCATGCGTATCTGCCGTGGTGGGGGTTGCGCAATGATGCGCCCGAGTATGTGCAGGGGTTTTCGCAATGAACACTGAGCAGGAGGCAGCATGCGTGGCGTGATTCGTTTGAACGACCCCACCAGCCACGGCGGCAAGGTGATGGGGGCGGCGCCGAACAGTACGGTGCTGGGGGTGGCTGTGGCGCGCAAGGGCGATCCCTGCATGTGTCCGGTCAAGGGCCATGTGCGCTGCACGATTGCGGAAGGCGATCCGCAGGTGCTGATCGATGGCGTGCCGGTCGCCTTCGAAGGCCACAAGACCACCTGCGGCGCCACTCTGATTTCCACCGTGGGAACAAGCGGGCGCGGCTGAGGTTTTGAAATCAGGCCAGGCAGCTGTCGATGGCGCTGGCCAGCTTGTTGACGATCTCCTCTACATGGCTGCTGTCGATGAGGTGTGGCGGCGCTGCGGCTGGCCTGGCTCGACTGCCTGTATGTTGTACTTTAGTATTGCAAACAGCATCAAGTGTATTGGCGTTTTTAAGATGGCGTTCATCTTGCCGCTCCACACTGGGCGGGCCATACTGGCGGCTGACTTTTTCTGGAGCATCCCATGCGCATCCTGCTGGCCGAAGACGATATCTCCCTCGGTGAAACCATCCTGGCCTGGTTGCGCCTGGACCAGCACGCCGTCGACTGGGTCGAACGCGGCGATTCGGCGCAGACCGCCCTGATGACCCATCACTATGATTGCGTGCTGCTCGACCGGGGCCTGCCGGGCATGAGCGGCGACGCCTTGCTGGCGCAATTGCGCAGCGCCGGCAACGCCGTGCCGGTGATACTGATCACCGCCTTCAATGCGCTGGCCGACCGGGTCGAAGGGCTGGACCTGGGCGCCGACGATTACCTGGTGAAACCGTTCGAACTGGAAGAGATGTCGGCGCGTATCCGGGCCGCCGTGCGGCGCGGCGCCAGCCAGGTCAGCAATGCGCTGGCGCACGCCGGCATGGCCCTCAATATCGAGACCAAACAGGCCAGCTTGGACGGCCAGCCGGTGGCGTTGACGGCGCGCGAATACCATGTGCTGTACGCGCTGCTGCTGCGAAAAAACAGCATCGTCACGCGCGCGCAGATCGAGGAAGCGTTGTACGGCTGGGGCGATGAAGTGGAAAGCAATGCCATCGAAGTGTATATCCATAACTTGCGCAAGAAATTCGGCGCCGACAGCATCGTGACGGTGCGCGGCCTGGGCTACCGGCTGAAAAACGATGACAGCCAGCGCTGAACTCACGCCCTGGTCGTTGCGGCGGCGCCTGCTGGCCGCCATCGTGGCCGCCAGTACGGTGCTGTGGCTGGCCAGCCTGGGCATCGTCACCATCATCGCCTGGCATGAAACCAACGAGGTGTTCGACGATGCGCTGGAGGAATCGGGCCAGATGCTGATGGCCGCCACCACCGACTGGCAGCAGCGCGGATTGCTGGAACGCGCGCAAGGGGCCGGCGGACCGGCGCGCAAGGTCGACATGCAGTACCAGATCGTGGTTGGCGGCAAGGTGGTGCAACGCAGCAGCGGCGCGCCGGCGCAGCCTTTCGTGACGGACTTTGACGATAGCGACGGCTTTGCCGACCCGCAAGTGGCGCAGCGCCGCTGGCGCGTATTCGTGATACGTGACGAGCAGCGCCACTTCGAGGTGCAAGTGGGCCAGCAATACAAGAAGCGCTACGATATCCTGGAAGAACTGGCCGAGCACCTGTGGCTGCCGATCGCCGGCTTCCTGGTGCTGCTGGCGCTGGTGTGCTGGCTGCTGACGGGCAGGGTGCTCAAACCGCTGCGCGCGACCGCCGCGGCGATTGCCGGCAAGAGTCCCGACGACCTGGCGCAGGTGGAACCGGCCGGCCAGCCGCGCGAATTGCTGCCCATCGTGCAGGCCCTGAATGGCGTGCTGGCGCGGCTGGACACGGCGCTGCAGTCCGAGCGCCGCTTTACGGCCGACGCCGCCCACGAACTGCGCACGCCGCTGGCCGGCCTGCACATGCATGTGCAACTGCTGCAGCGCCAGCATCCCGATCTGGTCGCGCCATTCCAGAAGCTGCGCCGCGATATTGCGCGCGTCACGGCGTTGGTCGACAGCCTGCTGACCCTGGCACGGCTGGACCCTTTGGCGCGCGGGCAACTGGCCAGCCAGCCCGTGATGCTGGCGCCGGTGCTGGAAAACCTGTTGGCACTCCACGCGCCAGAGGCGGCAAGGCGCAGCATGGTGCTGGCCGCGCGCTGCGAACTCGAATCGGTTGAGGCAGACCCTGCCATGCTCGATATTGTGCTGCGCAACTTGCTCGACAATGCGCTGCGCTATTGCCTTGACGGCAGCCGCATCGAGTTGGTGGCCGAACTGCACGCGGGCCGGCCCCGCATCAGCGTGCGCGACAATGGGCCCGGGGTGGACCAGGCCAGCCGGCAGCGCCTCAGCGAGCGCTTTTTCCGCGTGCTGGGCCAGCAGCAATCTGGCAGTGGACTGGGCCTTTCCATCGTCAAGCGCATTGCCGACTTGCATGGCATTGCGCTGGCGTTCGGTCCTGGCCTGGACGGTCGAGGCCTGGGCGTGACCCTGGATTTCCCAGCCGGGGCTGCACCTTAAGATACGGTTAATGTCGGCTCGGTGTAATGCGCTTGTGCCTGCAGCGACAGGCAAACTCCACCACTACCGAAGAGGATTGACCATGAAAAAAATACTGACCATCTCCTGCATGAGTGCCATGATTGCCGCCTCTGCCTTTGCCATCGCCCAGCCTGCCGGCTACACCGGGCCGTCGAATACGGCGCCCGCCGCTGCAAGCGGCTACACCGGCCCATCGAGCGTGGCCTTGACCACGGCGAAGGACGTGCTGGCCAAGGCCAAGGACGATCAATACGTGAAGGTGAAGGGCAAGCTGACCAGCCACAAGGGTGGCGAGGAGTATGAATTTACCGATGCCAGCGGCAAGATGACGGTGGAAATCGACGCCAAGCGCTTTCCACAGGGCGTCAAGATCGACCATACGACGCTGGTGGAACTGACCGGTGAATTCGACAAGGAAACCTTTGGCGAGTCGACCCTGGACGTGAAACAGGTCAAGGTCGTGACGAACTAAGTCGCATGCGCCCCAGCAGTTCGGCCAGGCGTTCGACGGCGGCGATGCCGGCCACGATGGACGGGAAGAACGAAGGGTTGGTGACGGCGATCACGATGCTGGCGTGCGCTTGCCGGACCCTGCGCGCGGGCGCAAGCGGGCGAACAGGTGTGGGCCAGCCTTGCGCCGCTGCGGCCCGCTGGTCAGCACGCGCAGGGCGGTGGCCAGCGGCACGTCGTGGCAGTGCAGGAACAGGGCTGCCGCGCCGGTGCCGGCCATGTCCTGCAGCGCCAGCGCATGCTCGACCAGCGCGCAGGTGCGCATGTCCAGCCGCGCCGGGATATCGGGCTGGAATAATTGATGAGGAACTGTTTGTGCGCCACCCATGCCGCTCTCCGCCGCAATGTGATCAGGAACTGACAGCATAAAAGTGCCGTGCCGTTTTACTTTGCGGCAGATCAAGTCTGGCGCTAAAACGATGCTTTCAGGAAAATTTTACTCGCGCTCAAAATAATTTTGTATTTTGGGCTGGTAGCGTCGTTGAGGAGGTATGCAGCGGCACCATCACGGTTTGCCGGCATCGCCCCTGAAAGGATCTACCATGGCCAGCAATACTTCCGTTACCGCATTCCTGCTCCAGCATCTGCAAGCCGAAGGCTACCAGGCCAGCCTCGATAGCGATGGTGACATCGCCTTCCGCTTCGAGGGCATGGGCTATGTGCTGTGCTTCGATGAAGACGACGCCCAGTTCGCCAAGCTGATCTTGCCGAATGTCTGGTCGATCGATACGCCGGAGGAACTGCAGCGCGTGCTGGCCGCGCTTGACGAAGTCAACCGCCGCATCAAGCTGGTCAAGGGACATGCCGTGCGCGGCCAGGTCTGGTTCTGCATCGAGATGCTGCTGGTCGACCAGCGCCACTGGTCGGTCTTTTTGTCGCGCGCCACGCGGGCCATCTCGCACGCCACGGCCATGTTCGCCGCCGAGATGCGCGCCAGCGCGGTGGCGGCGCAAGCGATCGCCGACGCCGGCGCGAACTGAGATCAGGCGCAGGCCGGCAAAGGCTGCTCGATGCCTTCCAGCCAGTCCAGCAGTTGCGTCTGCGGCATCGGCCGGGCAAAATAATATCCCTGTAGTTCGTCACAGCCGGCATGGCGCAGCACAGCGGCGTCGGCCGCGCTTTCCACGCCTTCGGCCGTCACCGTCAAGCCCAGGGTGTGGCCGAGGCCGATGATGGCTTTGGTAACAGCCAGATTTTGCGCCGACTCATGGATGTTCTGCACAAAGCTCATGTCGATCTTCAGCTTGTCGAGCGGGAAGCGGCACAGGTAGTTCAGGCTCGAATAGCCGGTGCCGAAATCGTCGATCGACAGGCCGAAGCCCAGTGCCTTTATCTGTTGCAGGATGGCGATGGTCTCGTCCACATTGTTCATCAGGATCGATTCGGTCAGCTCGAATTCGATCTGGCCCGGCGCGACGGAAAATTCTGCCAGCACCTCGCGCAGGGTCGCCAGCAGCGCGCCGTTTTTCAGCTGGATCGCCGACAGGTTGATCGAGACGGCGATGGCGCCGATGCCAGCCTGGCGCCAGGCCACATGCTGGCGGCACGCTTCGCGTATCACCCAAGCGCCGATCGGCACGATCAGGCTGGACTCTTCGGCCACGGGAATGAAGCTGTCGGGCGCAATCAAGCCCCGCTGCGGATGGTTCCAGCGGATCAGGCCTTCCACACCCTGCAGCAGGCCGCTGATAGCGTCGATGCGCGGCTGGTAGTGCAGCACCAGTTGCTGGCGCTCGATGGCGTGGCGCAGATCGCTTTCCAGGTGCAGTCGCTGCAACTGCTGGTCCTGCAGCTGCGGCGAGAACATGCGCGCGTTGTCGCGCCCGCCGCTCTTGGCCTGGTACATGGCGGCGTCGGCGTGGCGCATCAGCGTGTCGAGGTCGTCGCCATGGTCCGGGTACACCGCCACGCCCACGCTGCACGACACATACAGCTCGCTGCCGGCCACCTGGTGCGGTGCGCGCATGGCGGGGATCAGGCGCTTTTCCAGCAGGTGGCCGATGGCCTCGACATCGTCGATGCCGTTCAGGATGACCACGAATTCATCGCCGCCCAGGCGGCTGACGGTATCGCCGTCGCGCACCAGCTGCAGCAGGCGCCCTGACACCGATTGCAGCAGCGCGTCGCCGACATGGTGGCCCAGCGCGTCGTTGACGTTCTTGAAGCGGTCCAGGTCGATGAACAGCACGCCGACCTTTTCGCCATTGCGGCGCGCCTGCGCGATGGCGGCGGCCAGGCGCAGGTTCGATACATGGCGGTTGGCCAGGCCCGTGAGCGCATCGTGATGCGCCATGTGCTCGATCTGGCGCTCGCTGGCCTTGCGCTCGCTGATGTCGAGCGAGCTGGCGATAAAGTGGGTAGTAACGCCAGCCGTGTCGCGCACGGCGTTCATTACCAGCCAGGCCGGATAGCTTTCCATCGACTTGCGCTGGATCGAGATTTCGCCTTGCCAGTAGCCACGCCGCACCAACGTGTGGCGCAGGTTGTCGAGTTGTTCGGGGCTATTGTCGGGCGCCAGCAGAAAGGCCGGCCGCTTGCCGATCAGTTCCACCAAGTCGTACTGCGAATGGCGGCGGAAGGCCTGGTTGACGGCGATAATGCGCATGTTCGCGTCCATCACGATCAGGCTTTCGGCCGAGGCCTCGAACACCTTGGCCCACAGTTCCAGGCGCGACTCCATCTGCTTCATCTTGTTGATCGGCGTGAAGGTCGACAGCACCGCGCGCTGGCCCTGGTAGTCGATCAGGCGGGCCGAGATCAGGGCCCAGGTCGGCGTGTCACCGCTATGCCACAGCACTTCGAATTCATCGACGGCACCGAGGTCGCTCAGGCGCTGGAAGAAGCGCGAACGGGCCTGCGCGCTCATGCCGCGGCTCCAGGGATCGAGTCCGAGTCCCTGCTGCCATGCATGCGCGGCCTGGTTGGCGTGCAGCACCTGGTGGTGCGGGATCGAAGTGACCATCAGCGGAATAGGAATCGCGTCGACCAGCTGGCGTTGTGCATCAAACGAGCTGGCGCGCGCCACCAGTTCCTGCTGCGCCACGCGCTGGAAGTCGAGCTGTTCCAGCATGCTATTGAAGGCGCCCACCAGGCGGCCGATTTCGTCCACGCTGTGCCAGTCGGCGCGCAGGCCATGGTCGCCCGTTTCGCGCACCTCCTGCGCCACGCGGGCCAGGCGGCGGATTGGCAGGGCGATCTGGCGGGCGACGAAAAACACCAGCCCCAGTATCATTACCAGCAGCAGCACGGCGGTGCCCAGGTGCAGCCACATGCGCGTGAAAAAGCCGTCGACCCGCAGCTGGATCAGGCGCTGCAGCTCGTCCTGGGCATCCTTCCAGGCCAGCTGCAGCGCGGATACTGCTTGCGCGTCGCGCAGCAGCAGTTCCTGCCGTCCGGCCGGATAGGCTTCGGCGCCGGCCAGCGCCTGGGTGCTGGCGCGGAACTGGCTGACGGCGTCGCGCAGGGCCGCGCGCGAGCCTTCCAGGTGACGGCGCAGCAGCGGCGTGCTCGCTTCGAATGCTTCCGTGTAGTCGCTGCCGATGCCGCCCATGGTGGCGTCCATGCGCCCCTCCAGGATCAGGAACTGGGTCTGCATGCGCTGGCGCTGCGCGCCTTCGGCGGTGGCCAGCTTGAATGCCAGTTCACGCATGCTGTTGATCACTTCCAGCAGTTCCGGAAAGCGCAGGATCACCAGCGACATGGTGTAGTAGCTGTCGAGGTCAGGGTCGAGGATCAGATTTGATTGATTGGCCACGCGCGTCAGCAGTGCGCGCCCGGCAACAAACACGGGCGACGGCGCGATAGTGTCGGTGGCTGTGCTGACTTTGTGCGGTTGCGCCAGCAGGGCGCCAAATTCGGCCGCCAGTTCGGCGCTGCGCATCGTGCCGCCCAGTATGCTTTCGGCGTGGGCGATGTTTGACGCCGCTTGTGCGCCCCGGGTTTCGGTGCTGGTGCGCGCGAGCGGCAGCATGGCGTCGCGGACCACGGCGATATACGCGTTGCCGGCCATCTCCTTGCGCGAAAAATCGATGGCGATGTATTTTTCGTTGATCAGGATGCCGGAGATGAAGATGACGGCGGACAGGTCAAGCAGGTAAATCAGGGCCAGCTTGCGCCCCACCGTCAGCTTGCCGATAAACCGCGAGATTTTGCCCACCATGCCTGCACCGCCTTGTCGTCAACCGATGTTATGGTTTCTTATGTGCAATTTCCATGCCAGAAATTACATTATTTTCGACGTGATGTGAGTGGTGTTTGCACCACGCTGGTGCAATGGGGCAGCACGAAAAAAAGGCGGCGCATCGGCGCCGCCTCTTCATCGCAGCAGGTCGCTTACGCTTCGGCCACGCGTTTGGCGATATGCGCCAGCGCTTCTTCCACCTGGTCGATCAGGATCAGGCACAGGTCGCCTTCTCCCAGACGTGCCAGCGCCGTATCGATGGCAACAAACTCGCCGTTGATTTCATCGATATGGCTGGTGCGTTTGGCGCCATCGAGGCCCTGGCGCAGCAGGGCGACGACCTCGCCGTCGGCGCGGCCGCGCTGGCATTGATCCTGGTACAGCAGCACATCGTCGAACGCGGCGCCAAGGATTTCCGTCTGCTGGCGGATATCTTCGTCGCGGCGGTCGCCGGCGCCACTGATGACTACCAAACGGCGCTTGGCCGGCATGCTTTCCACCGCCTGCACCAGCGCCAGGATGGCGTCCGGATTATGGCCGTAGTCGGCGATCAGGGTCGCGCCCTTATAGTCGAACACATTGAAGCGGCCCGGTGCGTTGTCGTTTTCGTTGGCAAACGACTTCAGGCCGGCGCGGATCGCATCCCACTCCAGGCCGACGGCCCAGGCGGCGGCCACCGAGGCCATGGCGTTTTCGACCTGGAAGCCGATCGCGCCGTTGCGCGTGATCGGCACCTGTGACAGCGCGATTTCATGGCGCTGGGCGCCTTGCCCGGCCACCAGCTTGCCGTCTTCCACATACACCACGCGGTTGCCCTGGGCGCGGTGGGTGGCCATCACAGGATGCGATTTGTCGGCTGCAAAGAAGGTCACGCTGCCGCTGCAGTTTTTCGCCATGCGCGCCACCGCCGGATCGGTGGCGTTGAGTACCGCCATGCCGCTGTCGGCAACGTTCTGCACGATCACGCGCTTCAACACCGCCAGGTCTTCCACGGTGGTGATGTAGTTCAGGCCCAGGTGGTCGCCAGCGCCGATATTGGTCACCACGGCCACCTGGCAGCGGTCGAAGGCCAGGCCTTCGCGCAGCAGGCCGCCGCGCGCCGTTTCGAACACGGCCGCATCAACGTCCGGATGCAGCAGCACGTTGCGCGCGCTGCGCGGGCCGCTGCAGTCGCCGCTGTCGATCTGGCGCCCTTCGATATACACGCCATCGGTATTGGTCATGCCGGTGCGCAGGCCCGAGGCCGTCAGCAGGTGCGCGATCAGGCGCACGGTGGTGGTCTTGCCGTTGGTGCCGGTGACGGCCACCACCGGAATGCGGCCGTTGTCGCCTTCGGCAAACATGGCGGCGATGATGGCTTCACCGACCGGGCGCGGCCTGCCGAACGAGGGCGCCAGGTGCATGCGCAGGCCCGGTGCAGCATTGACTTCGACGACGCCGGCGTTCTGTTCTTCCAGTGGCTTCAACAGACTCTCGGCCACTACATCGACGCCGCAAATATCGAGGCCGACCATGTGCGCGGCAGCCACCGCGCGCGCCGCCACTTCCGGATGCACGTCAACGGTGACGTCGGTAGCCGAGCCACCGGTCGACAGGTTGGCGTTATTGCGCAGGACCACGCGCTGGCCCACAGCCGGCACGGAGTCGGCCGCATAACCCTGCTTGGCCAGTGTGGCCAGGGCGATGTCGTCGAAGCGGATTTTGGTCAGCGAGGTGGCGTGGCCACTGCCTCGGCGCGGATCGAGGTTGACCTGGTCGACCAGTTCGCGCACCGTGTGGCGGCCATCGCCGACCACTTGCGGCGGATCGCGGCGCGCCGCCGCCACCATTTTGTTACCGATCACCAGCAGGCGGAAATCATGGCCCGGCAGGTAGCGTTCGACCAGGATATCGTCGCGAAATTCCTGCGCCGCGATAAAGCCGGCCGTCATTTGTTCGCGCGTGGTGACGTTGACGGTGACGCCCTTGCCCTGGTTGCCGTCCTTGGGTTTGACCACCACCGGCAGGCCGATTTCCAGTGCGGCGGCCCAGGCGTCGTCGGCGTCCGCCGCCACGCGGCCTTGGGGCACCGGCACGCCGGCCGAGTCCAGCAGTTTTTTGGTCAGTTCCTTGTCCTGGGCGATCGCTTCGGCAATCGCGCTGGTGCCGTCCATTTCGGCGGCCTGGATCTTGCGCTGCTTGCTGCCCCAGCCAAACGTCACCAGGCTGCCTTCGGTCAGGCGGCGAAACGGAATATTGCGGGCCAGTGCCGCGTTGACGATGGCGCCGGTCGACGGTCCCAGGCGCACGTCTTCGTCCAGGTCCTGCAATTGCTGCAGGGCGCCGGCCAGGTCGAAAGCGAGGTCTTCCAGCGCAGCCAGGCACAGTTGCTGCGCCAGTTCCAATGCCAGGCGGCCGACCGCTTCTTCCGAATATTCGACCACCACCTGGAAGATGCCGGTTTCCACCGTCGGCGTGGTGCGGCTGAAGGTGACCGGGCAGCCGGCCTGCGCCTGCAGGCCCAGCGCCACCAGTTCAAGCACCTGCGCCATCGGCGCGGCGTTGTAGTTGCCCAGCGGTTGCAGCGGGATCAGATGTGGAAAGATATTGCGCAGGCGCGCTTCGAATCCAGGCAGCTGGGCAATGTCGAGTTCCTGCGTGGTGCAGGAAACGATGGCTTCCACGGCGGTGTCGTGGCTCCAGAGGTTGGGGCCACGCAGGGCCCGTACGCGAGATACTTCCATAATTAACCGTATTCCTTGTGTTCTTGTGGGCCCGGCTCGCGCCGGGCTTGTACTTTCAGTCGCCTGTCAGTTGCCGATGCTGCCCGGCGCCGCATCAAACGTGCGCAGTCCCGCGCAAATCAGATCGGTGGACAGGTTCAGCGACCAGGCCGCAGCGACGGCCGCCAGCACGCAGTCGACGTTGCCGGCGGTGGCCGGTTTCAGCAGGTCCAGGCACAGCAGCACGGTTTCGATGCCGCCATCGGCCAGCACGATATGGTTGCCGCGCACGAAAGCGGCGCGTTTTCCCTCGGCCAGGTGGGCGGCGATGCCGGGCAGGTCACCGTCCTGGGCGTACAAGGTCACGCTGCCGTCGCACAGTGCGGCCATTTCCAGCACCAGCGGTTCGGCTGCGTTCAGTACCGCCACGCCGGTCGGCAATACCACGTCGACCTGGCTGCGCACGGCCTTGTACAGGCCCGCATCGTCCTGCACATCGAAATCCTTGACGTCATCAAGGCTGCCGGTGTCGGTGACGATGCCGATCTGGCAGCGATCATACGCCAGGCCTTCGGCCAGGATCATGCGCGGATTGCTTTCGAACAGGGCGGTCTGCACGGTGCGGTTGAGCAGAAGGCGCTGGCCCGCGTCCCAGTTCACGCAATTGCCGCTGACCACGCGGCGCTGGTCGAGGAACATGCCTTCGCCGCAGACGGCGCCGGTATGCAGGCCGGACAGATTGAGCAGCTTGCACAGCATGCGCACGATCAGGCTGGCGCCACGCGTGCCGGTGACGCCGATCAGCGGTATGCGGCCGGTTTCCTGCGGTGCGAACAAATGGTCGACGATTGCCGCGCCGACCGCGCGCGGCTTGCCCACGCCCGGTTTGATATGGGCCAGGAGGCCCGGGCTGGCATTGACTTCGATGATCGCGCCGCGCTGCTCTTCGAGCGGACGCGTGATGTCTTTCGCCACCAGGTCGATGCCGGCAATGTCCAGCCCCACCACGCGCGCGGCCAGCAGCACCGCATGCGCCACCGATGGGTGCACCTCGTCGGTGACGTCGATGGCGACGTTGCCGTTAGGCTGGATCAGCACTTTCTGGCCCGCTTGCGGCACGGAATCGGCCGTCATGCCCTGGCGCTGCAGTTCCAGCACGATCTCGCCCGATTCATGTGGCCGTACGGTGCCGAGCGGGAAATCTTCGCCTTCGCCGCGGCGCGGATCGGTATTGATCTGCGTGTTGACCAGTTCCAGTATGGTCGACACGCCATCGCCGTCAACCCACAGTGATTCGCCCTTGGCGGCGGCGACCAGCTTGTTGCCAACCACCAGCAAACGGTGTTCGTCGCCGGTAATGAAGCTTTCAACGATCACGGCCGAGCTGTCGCTTTGCGTGGCGGCCAGTGCATACGCGGCCTTTACGTCGGCCTCCGTCATCAAATTGAGCGACACGCCGCGGCCATGGTTGCCGTCGTACGGCTTGACCACCACCGGCACGCCGATATCCTGCGCTTCTTCCCAGGCCGCTTCGGCGCTGCGCACCAGGCTGCCTTCGGGTACGGGCACGCCGCACGATTTGAGCAGGAACTTGGTCAGGTCCTTGTCGCTGGCGATGCCTTCGGCGATCGCGCTGGTGCGGTCGGTTTCGGCGGTCCAGATGCGCCGCTGCGCGGCGCCATGGCCCAGTTGCACCAGGTTGCCGTCGTTCATGCGCAGGGAAGGGATGCTGCGTTCGGTGGCTGCATCGACGATATTGGCCGTGCTTGGGCCCAGGCAACGCGAGTCGACCATGTCGCGCAGCGGCGCCAGTTCTGCTTCAAGATCGAAGGCGGTGTCGTTGATGGCTGCCATCAGCAGTGCGCGCGCCGTTTCCAGGCAGGCGCGGCCGACCTGTTCTTCGCGCGTGCGGAAGGCCATTTTGTACACGCCGCGCTGGCTGGTCGAACGCGTCTGGCCGAAGCCGGTGCGCATGCCGGCCAGGTTTTGCAGCTCCAGCACCACGTGCTCGAGAATGTGGGCCGACCAGGTGCCTTCGCGCAGGCGCTCGAAAAAGCCGCCCCGTTCGCCGACGCCGCAGCGGTGCTCGATCATGCCGGGCAGCCATGCAACGAGCCGCTCATACAGGCCGGGCAGGGTGTTGGAGGGGAAATCTTCCAGTTCGCCGATATCGACCCAGGCCTCGATCACCGGACGGTAGGTCCAGATGTTGGGGCCGCGCAGGTGGCTGATGCGGACAAATTCGATGTTCTTCTTCTTGATCATGTAAGTGGTTTCTTGATTACAAGCCAGGCGTCTGGGCGCCAGATACTTTAGGTGGCTCTACAGAGACTTTTCAGGCTCGTGCTTGGTTCTTTATCCCGGGTATGCGCAGTGTGCCACTTTTAAGGGGCTCCTGTCGCATTTGCTTCTCTTATTCTGCTTCTGTTGCAGCGCCAATTGTTACTAATTGTTGCCTTGTCATGAAGAATTGTTCTCCTGCACCAGCAAGTTGGGACATTTACGCAACAGCTTGTTACTGTATACTTGCTACTGATGTTGCAAAATAGCAGCATCCATTCGATACAATACAGGAAATTGCCACTGGTATATCTACCGGCCGCCGTCCCGCTACACCATCCCCCAATCTGCCCTTGAAGGGCCAGGCCATGAGCCGGAGCATGCTTTACGATGACAACTGAACTGATCGTTCCCGCACTACCAACCCCCGCCACCACGCTGCCTGAACAATGGCTGGCGCAGGTCGAAAAGAACCTGCTCACCGGGGAGAACGTTTTAAGTAGCGTTGAGGTTGACCTCGACGCGCGATTACGTTTCACAAAAGGCATAATAGTTGTCACTGAGAAGCGTCTGCTGGCGCGTGCACCCGGCGAAACCGAGTGGAAACACTGGTCATATCGCCCCGGCCTGCGCCTGGCGCACCACGACCACGCCGGTGTCGGTCACCTGGAACTGTTCGACGACCATGGCCGCCTGGCGTCGTGGCGTTTTACGCTTGGGCAGAACCTGCATGCGATGCGCGTGCTGGAGCAATTCGTCGAGCGCCTCGACAGCCACCTGACGGGCCAGCCTGTGCTGGCAGCCGAGCAGGAAGTGTGCCCCAGCTGCAAGGCGCCGCTCGAACCGGACCAGGAAGAATGCCCGGTCTGTGCCAAGGTGCTGCATACGCCGCCGTCGACCTGGACCCTGTTCCGCCTGTGGCGCTTCGCCCACCCGTATCGTGGCCAGCTGGCGCTCGGTTTCACCTTGATGCTGCTCTCCACCGCCGCGCACATGATCCCGCCGTACCTGACGGCGCCGCTGATGGACAATGTGCTGATCCCGTACCAGAACGGGCAGAAGATCGACCCCTGGCTGGTGGTCTACTACATGGGTGGCCTGCTCGGTTCGGCCCTGCTGGCCTGGCTGCTGGGCTGGGGCAAGACCTATGTGCTGGCGCTGGTATCCGAGCGCATGGGCGCCGACCTGCGTTCGGCTACCTATGAACACTTGATGAAACTGTCGCTGGAATTTTTTGGCGGCAAGCGCACCGGCGACCTGATGTCGCGCATCGGCAGCGGCAGCGACCGTATCTGCGTGTTCCTTTCCTTGCACCTGCTCGACTTTGCGTCCGATGTACTGATGATCATCATGACCGGCGCCATCCTGTGGTCGATGAACCCGTGGCTGGCCATCATGACGCTGGCGCCGCTGCCGTTCATTGCCTGGATGATCCACCTGGTGCGCGACCGCTTGCGCACCGGTTTTGAAAAGATCGACCGTGTGTGGAGCGAAGTGACCAATGTGCTGGCCGATACCATTCCCGGCATCCGCGTGGTGAAGGCATTTGCCCAGGAAAAACGCGAAGCGGCGCGTTTTCGCGATGCCAATGCGCACAACCTGGCCGTCAATGACAAATTGAACAAGGTCTGGTCGCTGTTCTCGCCGACGGTGTCGTTCCTGACCGAAATGGGCTTGCTGGTGATCTGGTGCTTCGGCATCTGGCAACTGTCGCGCGGCGAAATCACGGTCGGGGTATTGACCGCGTTTATCGCCTACAGCACGCGCTTTTATGGCCGTCTCGATTCCATGAGCCGCATCGTGTCGGTGACGCAGAAGTCGGCCTCGGCCGCCAAGCGCATCTTCGATATTCTCGACCATGTATCGAGCGTGCCCGAGCCGTCGCAACCGGTCAAGCTGGACAAGATCGAAGGCCGGATCGACCTGCGCGAAGTTGGTTTTCGCTACGGCAACCGGGCCGTCAATCGCGGCATTACCCTGAACATCAAGGCTGGTGAAATGATCGGCCTGGTCGGCCACAGCGGTTCGGGCAAGAGCACACTGGTCAACCTGATCTGCCGTTTCTACGATGTGTCGGAAGGCGCGATTTTGCTCGACGGCGTCGATATCCGCTCGTTTGCCGTGTCCGACTACCGCCGAAATATCGGCCTGGTGCTGCAGGAACCGTTCCTGTTCTTCGGCACCATCGCCGAAAATATCGCCTACGGCAAGCCGGACGCAACGCGCAACGAGATCATCGCCGCCGCGCGCGCCGCGCATGCGCATGAATTCATCCTGCGCCTGCCGCAGGGCTACGATTCGATGGTCGGCGAACGTGGCCAGGGCCTGTCCGGCGGCGAGCGCCAGCGCATTTCGATCGCGCGCGCCCTGCTGATCGACCCACGCATCCTGATCATGGACGAAGCCACGTCGTCGGTGGACTCGGAGACCGAGAAGGAAATCCAGAAGGCGCTCGACAATCTGGTGCAGGGCCGCACCACCATCGCCATTGCGCACCGCTTGTCGACCTTGCAGCGGGCCGATCGCCTGGTGGTGCTCGACCGTGGCCAGGTGGTGGAGGTGGGCAGCCATGACGAGCTGATGGCCAAAGAGGGCGCGTACTACCGCCTGTACGAAGCGCAGGCGCGCAGCGCCGCCGAAATGGTATTGGAAGACAAGGAATAAACATGGCCGAGATTACTTTTGCATTGAGCCGCAATCCCTATGGCAAGCTGTTGATGACGACGTCTGACGGCCAGGTGATCGAAGGCGTGGCGCCGGTGCGCGCGTTTCCGATCCAGTCGCCCGACGAGGGCATTTCGCTGGTGCAGGGCGACGGCAAGGAAGTGGCGTGGATCGAGCATCTGAACGACTTGCCGCCAGCTTCGCGCGCGCTGCTGACCGAGGAGCTGGAAGGGCGCGAATTCATGCCCGAGATCGCGCGCGTGAAGAGCGTGTCGAGCTATGCCACGCCGTGCACCTGGCAGGTCGATACCGACCGTGGCGAGACGCAATTCGTGCTCAAGGGCGAAGAGGATATCCGCCGCATCGGCGCTGCCTCCCTGTTGATTGCCGACAGCCATGGGATACAGTTCCTGATCCGCGACATGTTTACCATCGACAAGCAGACGAGGAAAATCCTCGATCGCTTTCTGTAACGCCGGCGGGTGCGTGCTGCAGATCAGCGAACTTATGCAATGTGCTGCTCAACCCCCGCCATCCTGACGCGGCGGCGATAACTGCCGGCACCGTGCGGCGCCGGCACTACGATCCACGCTTCTTCTCCTGACGGATTACTGGAACGCCACCTCGGCAAAGCTGCGCAACTTGCGGCTGTGCAGCCGGTCCACGCCCTGGCGGCGCAGCAGTTCCACCGCACGGATGCCGATGCGCAAGTGCTGGTCGACCCGCTCGCGGTAAAAATGATTCGCCATGCCGGGCAGCTTGATTTCGCCGTGCAGCGGCTTGTCGCTGACGCACAGCAAGGTGCCATACGGCACGCGGAAACGGAAGCCGTTGGCGGCAATGGTGGCACTTTCCATGTCGAGCGCAATCGCGCGGCTCTGGCTGAAGCGGCGCTCGGGCGTGCGCTGCGGCAGCAGTTCCCAGTTGCGGTTGTCGGTGCTCGCCACGGTGCCGGTGCGCATGATGTGTTTCAGGTCCAGTCCTGTCAGCTGGGTGATTTCTGCCACCGCTGTCTGCAGTGCCTGCTGGATTTCGGCCAGCGGCGGGATCGGCACCCACAGCGGCAAGTCTTCGTCGAGCACATGGTCTTCGCGCACATAGGCGTGCGCCAGGACGTAGTCGCCCAGGCTTTGCGTGGTGCGCAGGCCGGCGCAGTGGCCCAGCATCAGCCAGGCGTGCGGACGCAGCACGGCGATATGGTCGGTAATGGTTTTCGCATTGGCCGGCCCCACGCCGATATTGACCATGGTAATGCCGCTGCCATCGGCGCGCAGCAGGTGGTAGGCCGGCATCTGCGGCAGGCGCGGCGGCGCGGCGCCAAGCACATCGTCGTGGTGTGCAGCGTGGCCGACCCGGCGCGTCACCACATTGCCCGGTTCCACGAAAGCGATATAGCCGTCGTCGTCCGAGGGCGTGCCGGTATCCGGCGCGCGCTGCATCAGGGCGTGGCCGAGGCGGATGAATTCGTCGATATAGAACTGGTAATTGGTAAACAACACGAAGTTCTGGAAATGCTGCGGCGAAGTGCCGCTGTAATGGCGCAGGCGCTGCAGCGAGTAGTCGACGCGCGGGCCGGTAAACAAGGCCAGCGGCTGCGCTTCGCCATGCGCCGGTTCGTGCGTGCCATTGGCGATGCCGTCGTCCATCGCCGCCAGGTCGGGCAGGTCGAACAGGTCGCGCATGGCCATGCGGCGCCCCGCGTCCATATTGCCTTCGATATGGTCATGCTCGGCAAACGAAAAATGCACCGGTATCGGCTGCGAACTGACGCCCACTTCCAGCGTGACCTTCTGGCCATTGTTATGGTTTTTCAGCAGCAGCGTGAATTGGTCGAGGTAATAGTCGGCAAACAGGTCGGGGCGCGTCAGGGTGGTTTCAAACACGCCGGGGCCGGCCACGAAGCCGTAGGCCAGCGGCGAATCGGCGCGTGCCACGGTCTCGGTCTGGATGCGCACGAAAGGATAGCAGGCGCGTACCCGTTCCTGCATGTCTTCGCCGGCGACAAAGCGCTGCAGCGCATCGCGCAAGTGATCGATGCTGGCGCGGTAGATGTCTTGCACCTGTGCCAAGGCCAGGCGGGGATCGTCAAAACGGGCGGAGGCGATAAAAGGGGGCGTATGCAAGCGGTACTCCTGTGAGGGTTGGTACATTGCATTGTAAGGCAGGCCCGGTGTTTATGGGATGGGGCTTGGACCTCATAAAAAAGGCTATGTCACCGAAAAGAGTGGTTACGACAAGAGGAGGCAAGGGTGAATGATATAGTGGCGGCAACGTATATGCCGAAAGAAACTGCCATGAAAAACGATGCTGCTGTTCGCCCGCAAGCGAGCCAAACACCTGCCAGGCTCAGCAAAGGGGACTTCGTCACCGCGCTGCGCAAACTGCTGCAAGAAGCGGGAAAAGCCGGCGAGACCAGCGTGGACGTACGCGCTGCAACCCTGCACACCGACGTTGGCGTCTATCCGGCGCGCGGCCACTCGATGCCAACCTGTTGCACCGTGATGTATGAAGAAATGCAGCCAGGTGACGAGATACTGCTGACGCCATCTGGCGGCAAGGGGCCTACGCTGCTGGTACGGTATAAATTGCCACGCTGAAAATCGCTGTCTCAAGCGGCGGAGTTGCAGCAGGGGGCAAGTCCCGGTATGCTTGACGGATTCAATTAGAATTGCTATTCTATTTGAATGGTCAGACTAGCCAAATTCAACGAAAATCATTTTATCGACAGCGCCATCACGGTCGCGGCCCAATGCGGCGTTGCAGCGGTGTCAATGTCCGCCATCGCGGTCAAGGCGGGCGCGCCTATCGGCTCCGTGTATCACCGCTTTGATTCGCGCAACGCCATCCTGGCGCGTGCCTGGCTGCGCGTGAAAAGCGACTTCCGTGAGGAAGTGGCCAGCCTGTGGGGCGAGGGCGACACCTGGGCCGGCGTACATGGCTTGCTGGACTGGTGCCGCCGCAAGCCCGTGTATGCGCGTTTTCTGCTGCAATGCGAGGACAGCCCCGATTTCAACGGCGGCCTCGACGAGGAACTGCAGGCCGCGCTGGAACAGGAACAGGCCGCGCTCGACGCCTGCTTCAGCCGCTGCGCCACGACCGGCCTCGATCATCTGGTGCTCAAGTTCATGCTGATCGACGCACCGGTAGCCGTCGTCAAACCTTACCTGACCCAGGACCGCGCGATCCCCGCCAGCGTCGACGCCATGCTGCGCGCCTCGCACGACGCCGTGCGCGGCTGGGCCGCACACACCACACATTAATCAAAATAAAGAACACACACCATGCGCTACTCTACCCAGCTTGAACACGGCAAGAAAATCCCGCTGCATGACGAAGAAGGTTTCGAAGGCATGCGCGCGGCCGGCCGCATCGCCGCCGACACGCTCGACTACATCACGCCGTTCGTCAAACCCGGCATTTCGACCGCCAAACTCGACGCCATGTGCGAGGAATTCATGCGCGCCGCCGGCGCCATTCCGGCCACCATCGACTACCACGGCTACAAGCACGCCAGCTGTATTTCGGTCAATCACGTGGTCACGCACGGCATTCCGTCCGAGAGCAAGATCTTGAAGGTGGGCGATATCCTCAATATCGACGTCACGCCGAAATTCAACGAGTGGCACGGCGATACCAGCCGCACTTTCAAGGTCGGCGCCGTCTCGATCCTGGCCAATCGCCTGGTCAACACTGCGTATGAGGCGATGATGGTCGGCATCAACACCGTGCGCCCCGGCGCGACCCTGGGCGACGTCGGCGCCGCTATCGAAGCGGTGGCAAAAGCGCAGGGCTTTTCGTCGGTGCGCGACTTCTGCGGCCACGGCGTGGGCAAGGTATTCCACGACACCCCGCAAGTGCTGCACTACGGCCGCGCCGGCACCGGCATCGTGCTCGAACCGGGCATGATCTTCACCATCGAGCCGATGATCAATGTCGGCAGCTACCAGGTAAAAGTGTTGCCGGACAAATGGACTACCGTGACCAAGGACCGCTCGCTGTCGGCCCAGTTTGAACATTCGCTGGCCGTGACGGAAACCGGTTTTGAGATTTTTACCTTGTCGGCCTTGCCAGGCGCCCAAGCCTGATCCTTACGGTTTTCCCTGCGCCACCGCCTTGATGGCCCGTTCCTCGCCCATGGCGGCGGCAATCTTCCACCTCTGCATGGCGCTGGCGCGGTCCGGCTTTTTCAGGCCGGCGCCTTCCCAGTCCATCAGGCCCAGGTTGTAGATGTCGCCCGCGCTGCCCTTGTCGGCGGCCATGGTGAACCATTTGCGCGCTTCCTTGTTGTTGACAGGGGTCTGGTAGCCGCGCACGTGGTACAGGCCCAGCACGTGCATCGCTTCGGTATTGCCTTTTTGCGCTGCCTGTTTCAACAACTCGAGCGCGCGCGGCATGTTGCGCTGTTCCTGCCAGCCTTCGGCCAGCATCACGCCCTTGGCGGCCAGCGCGTAGCTGTCGTTTTTCGCCAGCGCACGCGTGATCCACGGCTTGGCGTCGGCGTGCCATGCCTGGCGTTCCTGCGCGGTGGGGATGCTCTGGCCCGGTTTTTTCGGTCGTCCTTCGCCCATCAGGATCATCCAGCCGTAAAGGCCGTAGGCATCGGCATTGCCCTTCCTGACCAGCACGTCGAGCATCGCCAGCGCTTGCGCCTTTTCGCCGTTTTCATACAATTTCAAGGCTTTCGCTGCGCTGGCGTCCTGCGGTACGCTGGCCACGTGCGGCGCCACCGGCGTCGAAGCGATGGCCGGCACTGGCGCCGTGCCGGCCCGCTGGCGCACCGGCAGGCCATAGCCGGCGCCCAGCGCCGCCGCGATGGCCGGCGCCAGCACCAGGGTGTAGGCCAGCTGGTGGCGGCCGCCCTTGCCGGCGATCAGCATGGCCCGCTCGGCCTGCTTGCTGCCGCCCAGGGCCTCGGCCAGCACCGCCCTGACCTGGCGCTTGAACAGCAGCCAGGCCGAGCCGGTGGCCAGCAGGCCGGCAAACGCCCCCATGCCGCGGCCGAAGAAGAACCACACGCCGATGGTGGCGGCCAGCGCGCCGAGTGCGCCTTTCCACCAGAATTGCTTGGCCAGCCGGGTGTACACCTGGCGCAGCGCACCGAGCACGCAGGTGCGCACACTGCTGGCGTAGTCGGCCGACACCACCTCGGCGTGGGCGTGATTGGTCTCGCCGCTCAGTACCGCTTCGATCACGTCGGCGTTCAGTTCGGACGCGGCCACATCGCGCAGTGGCGTCAGCAGGCCCTGTATATGGGATGAAAACAGGCCATCGTCGGCGCTGCCCGCCAGCGCGTCGCTCAGTACCTTGAGGTCGCCGCGCAGCAGTTTTTCGACGATATCGTCCAGCGTCAGCCAGCGCAGGTCATTGCCGTAGGCCACCAGGTGATGCGACTCGCCATTGCAGGCGGCGTCCAGGCGCACGATGCGCAGCTTGCCGGCATACAGGGCATCGACTTGCTGCGGCAGGTCCTGGTCGTCAACACTCACTTGCGCCAGCGCCAGGCTGGAGGCAAGCGCTGCCAGTGAGCGCACACCTTCTTTATCGCGGATGCGGCACGCGTCGTCGGGCGCCTGTTCCGGCAGGCTGACGCTGTAGCCGGGCGCCACATGCACGTCGACCCAGGCCGCGCTGCCGACCTTGCCGGAACCGTCGCAAGGGTTGCAGCGCAAATCGCCGACGCCGCTGCAGGTGCGGCAAGTGACACTGCCGCTGGCGCGGCAGGTGCCGCAATTGACATTGCCGTTGCCGTGGCAGGTGTTGCAAGTGACCTTGCCGAAGTTGCACTGGTGGCACGTGCGCTGCACATTGCGGTAGTTAGTGCGCCACTCCGTGTGGTAGGTGGTGCGCGAACTGCCGTTCTCGTAGACGGTAGTGGGCACTTCCACCATCACCTGTTCCGCGACGTTTTCCATGACGAAGCCGCTGCCGCTGCAATACGAGCACGACACCTTGCCGCTGCCGTAGCAGCCGTAGGCGTCGCAGCTGACAGTGCGCCGGCCGTGGCAGTTCCAGCAGGTTTCCGTGGTGCTGCCGTAGCAGGTGGTGCAATTGACGCGGCCGTGGCCGGCGCAGCTGTTGCAGGTGTCCAGGTGCCATTGCTTGACGGCGTGACCCAGGTACAGACCATCGGCAACTGCATCGCAGGCGTGGCCGGCGCTGCTCAGTGCCGTGCCCAGCCTGGCCGCCGCGCGGCGCAGCCGGTCGCGGTTTTGCGCCTGCGCAAGTGGCACGACTTCATGGCTGGCGCAGCAGTGATCGCTCGCTGACGGCGTGAAATAGCCATTGATATGGCGTTTTTCCAGGCGGGCGTCGAAGGTGTAATTGACATGCAGTGAAAAGTCCTGCTGCGCATCGTCTTCAGCCAGCGGCGTGATGTCCTGCGGCTCGAAGCGGGTCTTGTCCTGCACCAGGGTGCGCAGCTTGCCCAGTACGGTCGGTGCGTCGTCCTTGCCCAGGTTGATGGGGGCGGGCGATGCCGGCGCGCTGCCGCTGCCGGTTTCATCGCCATTCGTCTCCGGCACTGGGTTCATGCGACCATCCTTTTGCTCAATGAAAGATGTTTCGATTTTAGCATTGATGACAGCTTGCTCATCTTGCATCCGTGCAGCTTGCCAACGGCAGCGCGCATGCGAAAATGCGCACTCTTGTATCGAGGAGTTGCCATGCAGGCCAGGCATTATCTGTTTCCCGTGTTCGCCGTGCTGATCTGGGCCATCAATACCATCGTCAGCAAGATGGCCGTCGGCGTGATCGACCCAGCGGCCATCTCGTTTTTCCGCTGGCTGCTGGCCGGCGTGCTGCTGGCGCTGGCGTTCGGCCGTCCTGTCTGGAAGCTGCGCGCCGTCGTCAAGCCGTGGCTGGGCAAGCTGTTTGTGCTGGGTATGCTGGGCATGGTGATGTACCAGTGCCTGGCGTATATCGCCGCGCAAACGACCTCGGCCACCAATATGGGCATCCTGGCGTCGATGATGCCGTTGCTGGCAGTCGGCCTGTCGGTGCTGCTGCTGGGCGAAGCGGCCACCGTCGGCGGCGTGTGCGGCGGCCTGGTGTCGCTGCTGGGACTGGCGTACCTGCTCAGCCATGGCGACCCGGCCGCGCTGCTGGCGCATGGTGCCGCCACCGGCGATGGGCTGATGCTGCTGGCCTGCCTGTCGTATGCAGGCTACGGCGTGCTGCTCAAGCGCTGGAAGATACCGCTGAACAATTGGCATTCGCTGCTGGTGCAGGTCTGGTGCGCCGTGCCCGTGCTGTTTATCTACTACCTGAGCCAGTCGGCGCCACCCGTGACCAAAGCCGGCCTGCCGCTGGTGCTGTTCGCCGGCATTCCGGCTTCCATCCTTGCCCCTTTCATGTGGATGCACGGGCTGGCGAAACTGGGGCCCAGCCGCGCCACCACCCTGATGAATCTGCTGCCGGTGTTTACCGTCATGATCGCCATGCTGTTTCTTGGCGAAACCTTGCACGCCTACGATGTGATCGGCGGTGGCGTGACCTTGCTGGGCGTGCTGATGGTGCAACTGCTCAAGCAACCGCTGCGCCGTGCCAAGGTTAAAGCAGCGTGATGTTTTGCCATGCTGGCGCTGTTGGCCGGCGCCCTGCATGAGCATCAATCCCGGCTAGTCAGGCGAAGGTTGCTTCCAGCGCGCGCACCAGCGACTCGATGCCCTGTGCATCGACATCGTCGAAGCGGCCGGGCAGGGGGCTGTCAAGGTCGAACACGCCGACCACGACGCCGTTCGAGAAGATCGGCACCACCAGTTCCGAGCGCGAATTGACGTCGCAGGCGATATGGCCGGGAAACGCGTGCACGTCCTGCACCACAATGGACTTGCCTTCGACCACGGTGGTGCCGCACACGCCGCGGCCCTTCTTGATGCGGATGCAGGCCGGCTTGCCCTGGAATGGTCCCAGCACCAGTTCATCGCCCTTGAGGAAATAAAAACCGGCCCAGTTCAGGCCCGGCATGGTGTTGAACACCAGCGAGCTGAAGTTGGCGGTATTGGCGATCAGGTCGCTTTCGCCGGCCAGCAGGCCTTGCAGCTGCGAGCGCAGGTCTGCATACATGGTTTGCTTGGCGGCAGGAGTGTCGGTGCTGTAGGCGGCGTCGCTGATGGTAAATGTCATGGTCGTGAAAGCTCAGGAATAGGGAAGCAAGAGGGAAGGCGACATGGTAGCGCTTCTGGCGCGATTGCGTGCAGCTCAGGCGTTTGCCTGACCTCGCAGACATGCCAGTGCGGGGTGCGTCTTCTCGCCTGGCCACACCAGCGCGATCTGCAGCGCCAGTTCGTCGCCCTCGGCCAGCGCACGGTAGGCCACCCCTGCCAGGCGCAGCGCGCGAAACGAGTCGGCCAGCAGCGCCGCGCCCTTGCCGGTGGCCACTTCGGCCAGCAGCACATGATGATCCGCCGGCTCGCGCAGGAATGCAGGGGCGTAGCCATGGCGAGAAAATACCTGCTGGCAATGGTCAAAAAAGGCCGGCTGTCGCGCGCGTTCGAACCAGAATACGGGGAATGCTTGCAAATCTGCCAGGCGCAGGCGGCGTTTGCGCGCCAGCGCGTGGCCAGCTGGCAAGGCCACCATCATCGGCTGGCGCAGCAGGGTTTCCACCGCCAATTCAAAGGTATTGGCCGGCAAGGCCACCAGCGCCGCGTCGAGTTTGCCCTTGCGTACGGCCGTGATCAGCGATGGCGACGGCCCCGCCTGCAGGCGCACAGTGGTTGCAGGTAGCTGCGCCTCCAGCTGCGCCAGCCAGGGCCGGAACAGGCCAGCCTCGACCGACGTCGTCAGGCCCAGGCGCAGCTGCGGCGCGGCGCTGCCGCGTACCAGCGAGCGCTCGGCCTGGTCCAGCAACGCCAGGATGCGCAGCGCCTGCGGCAGCAGTGCCGCGCCGGCCCCGGTCAGCGCCACGCCTTGCGTATCGCGTTCAAACAGGCGCGTGCCGAGCTTGTCTTCCAGTGCCTTGATGGCGCGCGACAGGGGCGGCTGCGTCATGTGCAACTGCTGCGCCGCCTGGCGAAAGTTCAGGCAGCGGGCAACCGCGCAGAACAGGTTCAGTGCATGGGTATCCAGGGCTCTCATGCCATAAAGGTATCACGAAACCGGACCTTCCCCCGCTGCTCAAGACGCGCCAGACTGGTGCTTTTCAACCGTCACCGGAGAAACACCATGCGACAAATCGGCAATAGCGGACTGACTACCTCAGCACTCGGCCTCGGCTGCATGGGCATGTCCGAGTTTTATGGCGCCACCGACGAAGCGCAGTCGCTGGCCACCCTGGCAGCGGCATTCGATGCCGGCGTGACGCTGTTTGATACGGCCGATACCTATGGCTTTGGCCACAACGAACAATTGCTGGGCCGTTTTCTGCAAGGCAGGCGCTCGCGCGTGCTGGTGGCCACCAAGTGCGGGCTGGTACGTGAGCCGGGCGGCTATGCGCGCCGGGTCGACAATAGCGCCCTATATATTCGCCAGGCCTGCGAGGCGTCGTTGTGGCGGCTGGGCGTGGACGCGATCGATCTGTTTTACCTGCACCGTGTCAACCTCGATACGCCGCTGGAGGAATCGATGGGCGCGCTGTTGCAATTGCAGCAGCAGGGCAAGATCCGCGCGATCGGCCTGTGCGAAGTGGGCGCTGGCACCTTGCTGCGCGCCGCTGCGATCGCGCCGGTGGCCGCCGTGCAAAGCGAATATTCGCTGTGGACGCGCGAACCGGAGCAGGGCGTGCTGGCCGCCTGCCGCACCGTGGGCGCCAGCTTCATTGCCTACAGTCCGCTCGGGCGCGGTTTCCTGACGGGCGCCATCGAGGATGTCGGCGTGCTGGCCGAGGGTGACTTTCGCCGCTTCAACCCACGTTTTGCGGATAAGAACATGGCGCGCAACCAGGCCATGGTGGCGTTGCTGCGGCAAATGGCGCAAGCGAAACGGTGTACGCCGGCCCAGCTGGCGCTGGCCTGGCTGCTGGCGCAGGGCGACGATCTCATCGCGATACCCGGCACCAAGCGGATTGCTTATTTGCAAGACAACATGGGAGCGCTCGAGGTGCGGCTGGACGCAACTGAGCTGGCCGCCATGGCGCGCGCATTTCCACTCGGCGCGGCCTCTGGCGCACGTTATACCGAAGAGGGAATGAAGGGCGTGGACGCCTGATGCCTGCTCAGTGTTCGTTAGCGAACGTACACCAGCCTTTTCATAAGGAAAAATGCAGGACGATCTGCTAGCATCGATCAGGTCCCCATGTAGTCCGGGAAACCAGGCAAAGGTAACAGACCATTGTTAGATGATGATGCAATTTTTGATATTGAGCTGAAATTATTGTTGGAAGGGATATTGCTGAGGTACCAGCATGACTTCCGCGATTATTCGGTGGCCTCGTTGCGCCGGCGCATGCGCCAGGCGCTCGAACGGTTCGACTGCGCAACCTTGTCGCAGTTGCAGGACCGCATCCTGCGCGAGCCTGCGATGTTCCTGCAGATGCTGCAGTTCTTTACGGTGCAGGTCAGCGAGATGTTCCGCGACCCGGCGTATTTCCGCGCGCTGCGCGAAAAAGTCGTGCCGGTGCTGCATACCTATCCTTCGATCAAGATATGGGTCGCCGGTTGCAGCAGCGGCGAAGAGGTGTGGTCGCTGGCGATCTTGCTGGAAGAAGAGGGCTTGCTGGAACGCACCATGATTTATGCTACCGATATCAATGTCGATGCGCTGGCTGCCGCCGAAGCCGGCATTTATGCAGTCGACCGCGTCGCCCAGTTCAGTGACAATTACCGGCGTTCGGGCGGCAAGCGTTCCTTGTCCGACTATTACACGGCCGCTTACAAAGGCGCGATTTTCGACCGCCGGTTGCGCCGCCATTTCGTGTTTGCCGACCACAGCCTGGCGACCGACAGTGTGTTTTCCGAGGTGCATATGGTGTCTTGCCGCAATGTGATGATTTACTTTAACAAGGATCTGCAGGACCGCGCGCTGGGCCTGTTCCATGAGGCGCTGGTCAACCGCGGTTTCCTGGGGCTGGGCATGAAGGAAAGCCTGCATTTCAGCCGGCATGCGGGCAATTTCCGCGAACTGTGCCAGGCAGAAAAAATCTTCCAACGGGCCTGAAAGGTGTTGTGACCATGCTGCCGCACCGTGCACCGTTGACCAGCATTGTTGCGCCGCCGGAAGGCCTGCGCCTGATCGCCATTGGCGCCTCGGCCGGCGGCGTCGAAGCGCTGGGCTTGCTGCTGTGCGCCTTGCCGGCCACTTGCCGCGCCACCGTGGTGGTGGTGCTGCACCTGGCGCCAGGCCGGTCGAGCCGCTTGCCCCAGCTGTATGGCGCGCGTTGCCTGCTGCCGATCCGCGAAGCGCAAGACAAGGAACCCTTGCAGCCGGGCGTGGTGTATTTTGCCCCGCCCGACTACCATTTGCAGATCGAGTCGGAACGCAGTTTTTCGCTGTCGCTGGAAGCGCCCGTGTATTTTTCGCGCCCGTCGATCGATGTGCTGCTGGAAACGGCGGCCGTCGCCTACCGGCGCGAGATGCTGGCCATTATCCTGACCGGCGCCTCGGCCGATGGCGCCGAAGGGCTGGCAAAAGTGCGCCAGCTGGGCGGTTACGCCTGGGTGCAGGACCCGGCAACGGCCTCGTCGGCGATGATGCCGGCTGCGGCGCTCAGACGGGCGGGCGCCGACCGTCTGCTGGACGTGCGGCAACTGGCTGCCAGCCTGGCTTTGTTGGCAAACTGAGCTGCACGCTTGCACAGTCCGGCGGTGCGGATGGTGCAGTACGTGTAAGATACACATTATCGCGGTAACGTTAAGCTTTTGATATCCAAATTCCTGTTTTGTAACTTTTATTGACCCGCACGCCGCCGGCCGGCCGTCGCCATGCCTGAAGACTGATCCGTGACCGCACCTATCCATATCCTAGTCGTTGACGACATCGCACAAAACCTGGTGGCTCTGGAGGCCGTGCTGGCCCGGCCTGGCATCGTTATCCTGAAGGCCAGTTCAGGCGCCGAAGCACTGGAAATTCTGCTGACCCACGAGGTGGCGCTGGCGCTGCTCGATGTGCAAATGCCACAGATGGATGGCTTCGAACTGGCCGAACTGATACGCGGCAGCGCGCGCACGCGCGATATTCCCCTGATCTTCCTGACGGCCGCCACACGCGAACCGAGCTACAGTTTTCGCGGCTACGAGGCGGGCGCCGTCGACTTCCTGTTCAAGCCGATCGACGTCAAGGCGTTGCAAAGCAAGGTGCAGGTGCTGGTGCAGTTGTACCAGCAAAAGCGCGAGCTCTCCTCCCAGCTTACCGAACTGCGCCACGCGCTGCACCTGAACGAATTGTTTACGGCGGTGCTCGGCCACGACTTGCGCACGCCGCTGTCGGTGGTAATGAACGGCGCCATGCTGCTGCCGATGATGAGCGAGCATCCGAAGGTGATCATCACGGCGCAACGCATCGAAAGCAGTGCCAAGCGCATGGCGCGCATGGTCGACCAGCTGCTGGACCTGGCGCGCATCCGGTCTGGCACCATGGAGCTGCGTTGCGGCATGCACGACTACCTGGCGCTGGCGCAGGCCATCGTCGATGAGTTCGACATGCCGGGCCAGCCGGCGCGCATCACGCTGAGCCATATGGGCGAACTGCATGCCCAGTGCGATGCGGGGCTGTTGTCGCAAGTCATTTCCAACCTGCTGGCCAATGCGCTGACGCATGGCGAACCGGGCGCGCCGGTGCAACTGGTACTCAACGGGCGCGCCGCCGACCATATCGAGATCCGCGTGCTGAACCGGGGCGAGCTCGATCCTGCGCTGCTGCCTACCCTGTTCGAGCCGTTCCACCAGAGCGGTGAAAAGCGCAAGACGGGGCAGGGCCTGGGGCTGGGCCTGTACACGGTCGACATGTTCATCAAGGCGCATGGCGGCACGGTGCAGGTGAGTTCGTCGGCCACCCAGGGCACCATCTTCACGCTCAATTTGCCGCGCCAGTGCAATCTCGATGCGCCAGTGGCCATGCCATGAGCGATTCCATCGATAACGATCAGCCGCGCGGCGGCGGCATCACCGGCGAGCTGGTACGCAAGCTTGACTGGTCTGCCACCAGTCTGGGCGCCATTTCCGGCTGGCCAGCCAACCTGCGCACCAGTGTCGACATCGTGCTCAATTCGCCGATGGCGATGGTGCTGATGTGGGGCCCCGAGCACGTGATGATCTACAACGACGAATACATCAGGATCGCGGCCGGGCGCCACCCGGCGGCGCTGGGCAGTACCGTGGCCGAGGTCTGGCCCGAAATATGGGACTGGCATGCGCCCATCCTCGCCGCCGGCCTGCGTGGTGAAACCCAGGTAGTTCGTGAAAAGGCGTTGCCGCTGCTGCACGGCGGCATGCCCGTCGAGCAGTATTTCGACCTGTTCTACACGCCCGTGCACGGCGCGGGCGGCCAGGCTGACGGCGTGCTGTGCACGGCGCTGGAACTGACGGCGCGCGACGCCAACCGGCGCGTGGCCGAAGAGCGCGGCCTGTTGCGCGCCCTGTTCGAGCAGGCGCCCAGCTTCATGGCCGTGCTGCGCGGGCCGCAACATGTTTTCGAGCTGGCCAACGAACACTATCTGCGCCTGGTCGGGCGCAGTGAATTGCTGGGCAAGAGCGTCGAAGAGGCCTTGCCGGAAGTGCGCAAACAGGGCTTCATCGACCTGTTGGACGAGGTCTACCGTACCGGCGTGCCGTTCAAGGGGCGCCAGTTGATGGTCGAGCTGAACACCGCCGATGGCAAGCAAAGGCAGCGCCATGTCGATTTCGTCTACCAGCCGATCAAGGATGACGACGGCGTGGTTGGCGGCATCCTGGTCGAAGGCAGCGATGTCACGCAACGCATCGAAAGCGAAGAGCGCCTGAGCCTGGCGCAGCAGGCCGGCGGCATCGGTACATTCGAGTGGTTCCCCGAGAGCGGCAAGATGGATGTCTCGCCGACCTTCCGCCGCATCTGGGGCATTGCCGACGATGCATTCGTCACGCAGCAACTGCTGGTGGGCCTGATCGACCCGCGCGACCTGGACAAAGTCGGGTCCAGCCGCATGGAGCTGGCGCAAAACCCGCTTGAATACGTGGAATACCGCGTGCGCCGTCCGCTGGACGGCGAAGTGCGCTGGATCGCCCGTCAGGGCGAAGTGGTCGACGGCCCGGCGCCGGGGCAGCGCCGCTATGTCGGCGTGTCTTTTGATGTGACCGAGCGCCGCCTGATCGAAAATGAATTGCACGCCAGTCAGGAGCGCATGGCCGCCATCTTCGGCCAGGCCTCGGTCGGCTTGTCGGAGCTGGGCCTGGACGGCAGCTTCCAGCGCGTCAACGGTGCCTTGTGCACCATGCTGGGCCGCACCTCCGAACAGCTGCTGAGCATGAACATGAACGACATCATGCATCCTGACGATGTTCCGGGCAATACCTTGCTGTTCCGTCGCCTGGTGGAAACTGGCGAATCGTTCAGCCTGGAAAAACGCTATTTGAAGCCCGATGGCATGCAGGTGTGGGTGTCGAGCAATGTCAGCCGCCTGGTTGATGAGCATGGTCAAACGCGTGCCCTGATCGCCGTCAAGACCGATATCACGGAACGGCGGCGCATCGAAAAAGCGCTGCATGAATTGAACGAAACCCTGGAGCACCGGGTCGAACAGGAAGTCAGCGAGCGTACCAAGGCTGAAGACGCCTTGCGCCAGGCGCAGAAAATGGAAGCCGTGGGGCAATTAACAGGGGGTATCGCGCATGATTTCAACAATGTACTGCAAATTATCTCGGGCAACTTGCACCTGCTGCACCATTTGTCCGGCGATGACGGCGTAATGCGCCAGCGCCTGGACACGGCGATTGCCGCTGTCGAGCGCGGCGCCAAGCTGTCGTCGCATCTGCTGGCCTTTGCCCGCCGCCAGCCCTTGCAGCCGGTGGTGGCCGACCTGTCGCGCGTGGTGCGCAACATGGATGCGCTGTTGCGGCGCGCCCTGGGCGAAGCGATCGATATCGTGCTGGTGGGCGGCGCCGGCTTGTGGAATACCCTGGTCGACCGGAGCCAGATCGAGAACGTGATCCTGAACCTGGCCATCAACGCGCGCGACGCCATGGACGGCGCCGGCAAGCTGACCATCGAGATGGGCAATGTGGTGCTTGACGAGCAGTATGTGCACAACCTTGACATGGCGGCCGGCCAGTACGTGATGCTGTCGGTGACCGATACCGGCAAGGGCATGAGCGGGCCGGTGCTGCAGCGGGCCTTCGAGCCCTTCTTCACGACCAAGCCCGAAGGCGCCGGCACCGGCCTGGGCTTGTCGATGGCGTATGGTTTTGTGAAGCAAAGCCGTGGCCATATCCGCATCTACAGCGAGCCCGGGCATGGCACGGGCGTCAAGATCTACCTGCCGCGCACCCTGATGGCGGAAGCGGCGGACGAAGATGAACTGAGCGGCGTGGTCACGGGCGGCACCGAAACCGTGCTGGTGGTGGAAGACGACGTGGGCGTGCGTGCCACCGTGGTCGACATGCTGGGCAACCTGGGCTACAAGGTATTGAAAGCCGAGGACGGCGAAAGCGCGCTGGCTGTGCTGCAAAGCGGCGCGCAGATCGATTTGCTGTTTACCGACGTGATCATGCCCGGCCCCGTGCGCAGCACCGACATGGCGCGCATGGCGCGCGAGATGCAGCCCGATATCGCCGTGCTGTTCACCTCCGGCTATGCGCAGGATGTGATCGTGCACGAAGGACGGCTCGACGCGGGCGTGGAATTGCTGAGCAAACCGTACCGCCGCGAAGAACTGGCGCGCAAGCTGCGCCATGTGCTGGCCAACCGCCAGCAACAACTGCGCGCGCGGCAGTTCGACTGGTCCGCCACGCAGGCCGACAGCGCGGCGGCCGGCACGCCGGGGCTGGACCTGACAGGCCACGCACCGGCGCCACCGGCAGACGTGCCCACTTCGATGAAAATCCTGGTGGTGGAAGACAACCTCGATTCGCAGTTGATGGTGTGCGAACTGGTGGCCATGCTGGGCCATACTGTAAGCGGCGTGTCGGACGGTGAATCGGCGTGGGAACTGCTCAATGAGCAGGAATTCGATATCCTGTTTACCGACGTCAGCCTGCCTGGCATGTCCGGCATCGCACTGGCGCGCATGGTGCTGCGCGACAAGCCTGGCATGCGCATCATCTTTTCCACCGGTTACGGCAAGGAATCGATGGACGAATTGGGCTTTTCGGCCAGCGTGCTGCGCAAGCCCTACGACCTGCTGGAACTGCAGGCGGCGCTGGAACAATCGTAAGCCGGGCAATCTTGCCCGGTTTTAACTACCTGAAAGACGAGCATGACTCCTGAATTGACGATACTGGCCTGGACTCTGGTGCTGGCGCTGGTACAGATACTGCTGCCTTCGAGCCTGCGCAACCGTGAAACGGGCACGCAATACAATATGAGCGCGCGCGACGAACCCGGCCCACCCGTGGGCAAGGTCACCGCGCGCCTGAAACGGGCGCAAGCCAATCTGTTTGAAACCCTGCCGCTGTTTGCTGTTGCCGTGCTGATCGCCCATGTAGCTGGCATACACAACAACCTGACCCTGTACGGCGCAGCGCTGTACTTGGGCGCGCGTGTGCTGTATCTGCCCTTGTATGCGTTCGGGATTCCTGTCGTGCGCACCCTCGTATGGTGCGTCTCGGTTATTGGTATGCTGATGCTGTTCTGGGCCATTCTTTTTCCTTCCTGAAGTCCTACAAAGGCAGTGGTAGCCGTCCTATGGTGCGCTGCCGGTCACAACCGTAGAGTGAGCTGACGCTGGCGCACGGGCGCCGGCATTCACCTGACGGATACAAGATGGCCACCCTCGCCACTGCATTACCCCATAGCGCCGGCAAGACACCGGCAAACACCCCCGCCAAGAAAATCCAGCGCCTGCTGCGCTCCGTGTTCGGCGTCGAGCGCCTGCGCGTGGGCCAGCAGGAGGTGATCGACAGCGTGCTGGCCGGCCGCGATACCCTGGCCATCATGCCCACCGGCAGCGGCAAGTCGCTGTGCTACCAGATTCCCGCCTCCTTGCTGCCCGGCCCGACGGTCGTGATTTCTCCCCTGATCTCGCTGATGAAAGACCAGCAGGAAAAGCTGGTTGGCTTGGGAATTACCGCCGTGCAACTCAACAGCAGCCTGTCGCGCGCCGAAGAGCAGGAGGCCATCGCCACCATCACGGCCGGCGGCAAGGTGATCATTTTTTGTACGCCGGAACGCCTCGCCACCGCCGAATTCCTGACGCTGCTGGCTGCCACGCCACCGTCGTTGGTGGTGATTGACGAAGCCCATTGCATTTCGCAATGGGGCCATGATTTCAGGCCGGCTTACCTGGAAATCGCCGCTGCCCTGTGCGTGCTGGGGCGCCCGCCAGTGCTGGCGCTGACCGCCACGGCCACCAATGACGTCATCGACGATATCGGCGCCCAGCTGGGTGCGCGCCAGTTGCATGTGATCAATACCGGCATTTACCGTGACAACCTGCGCTACAGCGTGATCCAAGTCACCAATGCCGAGGAAAAACACGATCATGTGCTGCGTTTGCTGCGTGAAACGGCCGGCGTCGGCATCATCTACGCGGCCACGGTAAAAGCCGTCGAAGCGCTGGCCGCGACATTGCAGGAAGTCGGTGAAAGCGTGACCTGCTACCACGGCAAGCTGGCGGCGCACGAGCGCAAGGAGCACCAGGACCTGTTCATGCGTGGCGAGCGCCGCATCATGGTGGCCACCAATGCCTTTGGCATGGGTATCGACAAGCCCGATACGCGCTTCGTGATCCACTTGCAGGTGCCGGCCAACCTGGAAGCGTACTATCAGGAATCAGGGCGGGCCGGGCGCGACGGCTTGCCGGCAGACTGCACCTTGCTGTACTTCCAGGAAGACAAGCGCTTGCAGCAATTTTTTCTTGCCAGGCATTATCCAACCGCTACCGAACTGGCCGCCATCGTGCTCGAAGCGCAGGAATTGCCGGCCACATTTACTGTAGATGCACTGGCCAGTCGCCTGCCCGATTTTTCCGAAGGTCACCTGAAAGTGTGCTTGAAGCTACTCAAGGATGGCAAGTTGCTGCGCCAGGACCGCAAGCTTGGCTATTGCCTGAAAGCGGTGACGGCCAGGACACCGTCGTATGTGCAACTGCAACAGATCTATATTGAAAAACAGGAACGCGACAAGCAGGCACTGGAACAGATGGTAGCCTATGCGCAGAGCGGCTTTTGCCGGTGGAAGCTGCTGCTCGATTACTTTGGCGACGCGGGCGAATTCGAGCGCTGCTGCAACTGCGACAACTGCCTGTCGCCACCAGCCGTGGCGGTGCCGATCACCCTTGACAAGCCTTTGCAGTCAAGTACGCTGGCGACCATGGTGCAGGAAGGGCCAGAAGCGCCTGCAACGCCGCAGATCGCCGTCGGCAGCAAGGTGCGCGTGCCACGCTTTGATATCGGCACCGTGCTGTCGGTGGCGGGCGGCCAGGTCACCATCGCGTTTCCTGAAAATAGCACCAGGACATTCATGGCCGAGTTCGTTGCCCCTGCATAGTGTGCGTTGTCGGACAGAGCACAAAGGCTTGCAGCGCTAAAATGGTGACATTTGAGTAAAGAATGGAACTGGCATGAGTGACATGGTGGTAGTGCGCAAGGAAGGCCTGTATTGTGTGCCGGGCCAGTTTTATATCGACCCGTGGCGCCCGGTAGAGCGCGCCATCATCACGCATGCGCACGCCGACCATGCGCGCGTGGGCCATGGCCATTACCTGAGCGCTGAATCGGGCGTGAAGGTGCTGCAATCGCGGCTGGGTCCCGTCAATATCCAGGGCCTGGCATATGGCGAGCGCATCAATCAAAACGGCGTAACCGTTTCGCTGCACCCGGCCGGCCACGTGCTCGGGTCGGCCCAGGTGCGCATGGAGTGCGGCGGCGAAGTGTGGGTGGCCTCGGGCGACTACAAGCTGGAGTCCGACCCGACCTGCCTGCCGTTCGAGCCGGTGCGCTGCCACACCTTCATTACCGAATCCACGTTTGGCCTGCCGATCTACCGCTGGCAGCCGTCGCAGACCGTCTACGATGAGATCAACCAGTGGTGGCGCAAGAACGCGGCCGAAGGGCGTACCAGCGTGCTGTTCTGCTACGCTTTCGGCAAGGCCCAGCGCATCCTGGCCGGACTCGATCCTGAAATCGGCCCCATCATCTGCCATGGTGCGGCGCAGGCGTTGACCGAAGTCTACCGTGCCTCCGGCGTGGTATTGCCGCACACGGTGATGGTGGGTGACGTGGGCGACAAGGCGGCCTTGAAAACGGCCATCGTCATCGCCCCGCCGTCGGCCGCCGGTTCGTCGTGGATGAAGCGCTTCGGCGACTACAGCGATGCGTTTGCCAGCGGCTGGATGCTGCTGCGCGGCGCGCGCCGCCGGCGTGGCGTCGATCGCGGTTTTGTGCTGTCCGACCACGCCGACTGGCCCGGCCTGATGCGCGCCATCAAGGCCACCGAAGCGGAGCGCGTGATCGTCACGCACGGCTCGATTCCCATCATGGTGCGCTGGCTGCAGCAGAACGGCTGGCAGGCGGGCGGCTTCGAGACGGAATACGGCGATGACGAAGCGGCCGACGCGGCAAACGACGCCGTCAACGAGGCGGTGGCCAGCGCCGCAGGGGACGACACTGCGGGAGCGCCCCATGCGTGAATTCGCCCGCCTGTATGCCGAGCTCGACGAGACCACCTCGACCAGCCGCAAGCTGGCCGCGCTGCAAGCCTATTTCTCCAGCGCCGCACCCGAGAATGCGGCCTGGGCCGTGTATTTCCTGGCTGGCGGCAAGCCGCGCCAGGCCGTGCCCACCAAGTTGCTGCGTGAGTACGCGACCGAAGCGGCCGTGCTCGACACCTGGCTGTTCGACGAGGCCTATCAGGCCGTTGGCGACCTGGCCGAAACCATCGCCCTGATCCTGCCCGCGCCCGGGCACGTCAGCGATATCGGCCTGGCCGAATGGGTCGAACAGCGCATCGCGCCCTTGCGCGGCGCCGCGCCCGATACCATCCGCAGCGCCTTGCTGGGCTTTTGGGATGAACTGGAAACGCGTGAACGCTTTTTGCTGACCAAGCTGATCGGCGGGGGTTTCCGGGTCGGCGTGTCGAAACTGCTGGTGACGCGCGCGCTCTGCGCCATCGCCGCGGTCGACAGCAAGCTGATCGCGCAGCGGCTGATGGGCTGGACCGATGGCAAGGTCAGCCCCACCGCAGCGGGATTTTTAAAGCTGATCAGCGAAGAGAGCGACGGCGAACATGCACTGCGCGGCGGCCAGCCCTATCCGTTTTTCCTGGCTCACCCGCTACAGGCCGCGCCCGACACCCTGGGCGAGGTGGGCGATTGGCTGGTCGAATGGAAATATGACGGCATGCGCGCCCAGCTGCTGCGGCGCGACGGCACCACCTGGCTATGGTCGCGCGGCGAAGAACTGATTACCGAACGCTTTCCCGAACTGGCCCGCATCGCCTTGCCGGAAGGCTGCGTGATCGATGGCGAAATCTTGATCTGGCAGCCGGGCGATACGCCGTCGCCGTTTGCCGACCTGCAAAAGCGCATGGGCCGCAAGACGGTGTCGAACAAGCTGCTGGCCGAATTGCCGGCGGCGCTGGTCGCCTACGATGTGCTGGAACTCGACGGCGTCGATATCCGCCACCTGCCGCAGCACGAGCGGCGCGCGCTGCTGGTAGCGTTGATCGAAAAAATTGCCGACCCGGTGCTGCGCCTGTCGCCGCGCATCACGGCCGACAGCTGGGAAGAACTCGCCGCCATCCGCAAGGAGTCGCGCGCGCGCGGAGTGGAAGGCATGATGATCAAGGCGGTCTCGGCCGCGTATGGCGTCGGCCGCACCAAGGATGTGGGTACCTGGTGGAAATGGAAGGTCGATCCGTTTTCGGTCGACGCCGTGCTGATCTATGCCCAGGCCGGCCACGGCCGGCGCGCCTCGCTGTACACCGATTACACTTTTGCCGTGTGGGATGACGATGAAGACGGTCAGCGCAAGCTGGTGCCGTTCGCCAAGGCCTATTCGGGACTGACCGATGCCGAAATCGGCAAGGTCGACGCCGTGATCCGCAAGACCACGATAGAAAAATTCGGCCCCGTGCGCAGCGTGAAACCGACGCTGGTGTTCGAGATCGGTTTCGAGGGCATCGCGGCGTCCGGCCGCCACAAGGCCGGCATAGCGGTGCGCTTTCCGCGCATCCTGCGCCAGCGTGACGACAAGGCGATCGCCGACGCCGACACGCTCGATACGCTCAAAGCCTTGCTGACGGGTGCGCAGTGAAGGGGCGAGCGTGAGCAAAAGCGCGCTGGCGCAGCGCATCGACGACTGGTTTGCCGCCAAGGGCTGGACCGTGTTTCCATTCCAGCGCGCGGTCTGGCGCGCGGCCGCCAGCGGCCAGCCGGGCATGCTGCATGCCAGCACCGGTTCCGGCAAAACCTATGCCGTCTGGTTCGGCGCCTTGCTGCGCTCCGATCGGCTGGTGCGCAAAAGCCGCAAGCAGGGCTTGCGCGTGGTGTGGATCACGCCGATGCGCGCGCTGGCGGCCGATACCGTGCGCGCCTTGCAAGCCTCGGGCGAAGCACTGGCGCCCGGCTGGCGCATCGAGGCGCGCACCGGCGATACCAGTGCGGCCCAGCGCGCGCGGCAGTCAAAAGCCTGGCCCGACGTGCTGGTCACCACGCCCGAAAGCCTGTCCCTGATGCTGTCGCAGGCCAATGCCCACGAACGCTTCAATTTGCTGGAAACGGTGATCGTCGACGAATGGCACGAGCTGCTGGGCAGCAAGCGCGGGGTGCAGGTGCAGCTGGCGCTGGCGCGCCTGCGGCGCTGGAATCCGGCCTTGATTACCTGGGGTGTTTCGGCCACCCTGGGCAATTTGCAGCAGGCGCAGAACGTGCTGCTCGGTGAACACAACAGCGGCGTGCTGGTCGAAGGCAAGGTGCGCAAGCGCATCGTGGTCGACAGCCTGATACCGCTCAATCCAACGCGCTTTCCCTGGGGCGGCCATCTGGGCATCCAGATGCTGCAGCCCTTGATCGCGGAAATCGACGGCAGCGCCACCACCCTGGTATTCACCAATACCCGTTCTCAAGCGGAACTGTGGTACCAGCACCTGATCGATGCGCGGCCCGACTGGGCCGGCCTGATTGCCTTGCACCATGGTTCACTGGCGCGCGAGGTGCGCGAGTGGGTCGAGCAAAGCCTGAAAGCGGGCACGTTAAAGGCGGTGGTGTGCACCTCGAGCCTGGACCTGGGCGTGGACTTTTTGCCGGTCGAGCGGGTTTTGCAGATCGGCAGCGCGAAAGGCATCGCGCGCCTGGTGCAGCGCGCCGGGCGCAGCGGCCATGCGCCGGGGCGGGTGTCGCGCGTGACCCTGGTGCCGACCAACAGCCTGGAGTTGCTGGAAGCGGCCGGCGCGCGCCAGGCGCTGGCGCAAGGCCAGCTCGAAGCGCGCCCGGTGCCGGACAAGCCGCTCGATGTGCTGGTGCAGCACCTGGTGACGATCGCGCTCGGCGGCGGCTTCCAGTCGCAAGAACTGTACGAGGAAGTGTGCACGGCCTGGTCCTACCGGCAATTGACGCCGCAGGAATGGCAGTGGGCGCTCGATTTCGTGGCGCGCGGCGGGCAGAGCCTCACCGTGTATCCCGAGTACAAGCGCGTGTTGCCGGACGAGCAGGGTGTCTATCGCGTGCCGGACGCGGCGCTGGCGCGGCGCCACCGCATGAGCATCGGCACCATCGTCTCGGAATCGTCGATCCAAGTGAAATATATGAGTGGCGGCAAGATCGGCAGCATCGAGGAATCGTTTATTTCGCGCCTGAAGCAGGGCGACCATTTCCTGTTTGGCGGGCGCATCCTGGAATTCGTGCGGGTGCATGAAATGACGGCCTATGTGCGCCGCGCCACCGGCAACCGTGGCGCCGTGCCGCGCTGGCAGGGCGGCAAGATGCCGCTGTCGTCGGAGCTGGCGCATGCCGTGCTCGACCAGTTGCAGCAGGCACAGGATGGCGAGGCCACCGGGCCGGAAATGCGCGCGCTGGCGCCGTTGCTGGCGATCCAGCAGAAATGGTCCAGCCTGCCCACGCGCACCAGCCTGCTGGTGGAAACATTGTCCAGCCGCGAAGGCCATCATCTGTTCCTGTATCCGTTTGCTGGCCGCTCGGTGCACTTGGGGCTGGCGTCCCTGCTGGCGTACCGGATTGCGCGCGTGCAGCCGGCCACCCTGTCGATCGCCGTCAACGATTACGGTTTTGAATTGCTGGGCGCCGACGATATCGACTTTGCGCCGCTGTTTGCCTTTGAAACGGGCGGCGCCGTGCCGCTGTTCAGCCTCGATAAGCTGCTGGAGGACGTGCTGGCCAGCCTGAACGCGACGGAATTGTCGCAGCGCCGTTTTCGCGAAATCGCCCGCATCGCCGGCCTGGTGTTTCAGGGCTATCCGGGCCAGCCGAAAAGCACGCGCCAGTTGCAGGCCTCGTCGTCGCTGTTTTTTGAAGTGTTCCGCAAGCATGATGCCGGCAACCTGCTGCTGACCCAGGCGCAGCGCGAAGTGCTGGAGCAGGAACTGGAACTGACACGCTTGCGCGCCACCTTGCGCGAGCTGCATCAGCGCCATTTGAGCGTGCAAGCCCTGAAGCGCGCCTCGCCATTTGCCTTCGGCCTGATGGTCGAGCGTTTCCGCGAAAAGCTGACCACCGAAAAGCTGTCGGACCGGGTGGCGCGCCTGGTGCGCGAACTGGAGAAAGCGGCTGCATGACGCATAGCATAGTTGTACTGGCCGGCGAAACGCTGTGGCTGCTGGCCGGCAAAGCCATTTACTGGCCGTCGCGCAAGATGCTGCTGGTGGCCGACATCCATTTCGGCAAGGCCACCGCCTTTCGTTCACTGGGCGTACCGGTGCCGCACGGCACCACCAACGAGAATCTGCAGGCACTGGAGCAATTGATAGCGACTTTTGCCTGCGAGGAAATCGTGTTTCTCGGCGACTTTTTGCACGCCAGGGCAGCCCGTGCGCCGGCCACCCTGGCCGCCATGCAGGCCTGGCGCGCGCGCCATCCGGCCTTGCGCCTGACCCTGGTGCGCGGCAACCATGACCTGCATGCGGGCGATCCGCCGGCCAGCCTCGGTATTGCCATGGTTGACGAACCGCACCGGGTGGGGCCGTTTGCCCTGTGCCATCATCCGGACCTTGAGACGGACGCTTATGTGCTGGCCGGCCATGTCCACCCCGTGTTTCACTTGCGCGCCGCGCGCGAGACCTTGCGCCTGCCGTGTTTTTTGCTGGGGCCACGGCGTGCCATGTTGCCCTCGTTCGGCGCATTTACGGGCGGTCATGCGATCAAACCCCTGCCTGACGAGCTGGTGTATGTCACAGCGGACGCGGCCATTTTTCGCGTGCCGGGGCAGGGGCCGGATACGGTTGAGTGTCTGGTACCGTCGATCAAAAACCAATAGTAACCTGGCCACCGCAGGCCGGAAAGTTCCTACAGATCGTCTTGTCATGCTCCTATTCTGAGTTGCTGGCTCACGCACTAAGATGACTGTTCCCATGCATAAGCGTGGTTCCGTAACCGACGTTATCAACAATCAAGGAGATGATCATGGCTACATCGAGCGACAACAAACAAGGTCAGCAAGGCGGCAAAGACAGTGGCGGCAACAAGCAAAGCGATACCAGCAAACGCGGTTTTGCTTCCATGGATCCGGCACAGCAGCGCGAAATCGCCAGCGAAGGCGGACGCGCCGCCCATGAAAAAGGTACGGCCCACGAATTCACGTCGGAAGAAGCACGCCGCGCTGGCAGCCAGAGCCATAAAAATGATGGCAACAAGCAGAGCGGCGGCTCGGGTTCGTCTGGTGGTGGCAGTGGGGGCAGCCGTGGCGGCTGATACCCCGTCTTGAGCTTGAAACAACAGGCAGCCAGCCGGTCGTCCCTTGTTTTGCGATGTAGGATGAATCCTACATCGCAATCTGATGACTTCCTATGTCTGTCGCCATCGCCATGGACTATGCTGAAAAGGTTGCAATCACGCAGCACATCATTGACGGAGGTTGACATGGCACAGAAACTTTCACCGGAGCCGGCGCCCAAGGCAGGCACTCAGCAAGATGCCGGAACGCAGAGCGGCAACCGGCAAAGCCATGCGCAGGATGGCGAATATTTTGTGCTAGTTGACAGTGAACGGGGACTCGATATCGGCGACGATCTGTTTTCCATCGGCGAAGTGCGGCGCGCCGACCGTCTGCCGCAGCACCAGGGCGGCAGTGCGGGCCAGAGCAGGCAAAATGCCGACAATGCGCCCGACACCACCGGCAGTACCGGCGTGTAGACGTGCAGTCGCTTAGCTGGCGCTCCATGCCGCTTGTGCCAGTTGCAGCACATGCTCCCGTACGTCGGTCGGCCAGCTCGCTACCTGTGTTAAAAAGGCTTCGCGCTGCCCGGCAAACAGCGCGCGGCTCGCTTCTTCGAAGCCTGCTTCATCACCGGCCAGCGCACTCATGAAGCGGTAGGCGGTTTCACGCGCCTGCCGCTGCTCGTCGACACTCCTGTTGTCGCGCTGCGCATGCTCCACCAGTTTCCTTAACGCCACCGAAGCGCCGCCCGGCTGCGTCGCCAGCCATTCCCAGTGACGCGGCAGCAGGGTGATTTCGCGCGCCACCACCCCCAGTTTGGGCCGGCCAGCCGTGCGCGGCGCAGCAGTCGCCAGCGTTTCTTCCACCGCGCCCTGCGCACGCGGCAGGCGCTGCAATATCTCGGCCAGGCTGCCGTGCAGGTTCAGGTCGACCTGCTGGCCATTGTCATCATTGAATATCAGGATTTGCGCGTCGGGTTCTGTGGTCACGAGTTCCTTCAGCGTTTGCGCCACCGCATGCAAGTTGCCGGCGGCCACCTTGCGCTTGCCGGCAAAGGCGGTGAGGGGGGATGGGGTCATGCTGCCTCCTTGTGGAATAGGTAAGCAGCTAATTTTACCCGGATTAAATTGAAAGTCAATAAAACCCGGGTAAAAATATTTACAGGTTGATGCGGCCGTGTTCGCCCAGGTCTTTCGGCGTGTCGCCCGTGATGGCAGCCTTGGCCATTTCAAAGAACTGGCGCATTTTGCTGGCTTCGCTGTCCCAGTATTCGGCCGACTGGATGGTGACCTTGATCAAGGAGAGGTGAGGATCGTCGAGGCCGCCCGGGAACCAGGCCTTGACGATCGGGTTCCACAGCTCTTCCGCCTTGGCGCGGTCCTTCAGCAATTCGGCGCGGCCGCAGACCGACACATACAGGCTGTCGCTCGGCTCGGCAAAGCTGACGTTCACTTGCGGATTGTTCAGCAGGTCACGCGTGTAGGCTGCCTCGTCCGTGACAAAAAACCAGATCTGGCCCTGCTCGTCGACTTGCTGCTGGGTCAGCGGGCGGCTGGTCAGCGTGCGCGTATCGTCGCTGGTGGTAAACATGCCGAATTTGACGCTTTTGATCTTGTCGGCAATGGTGGCGATCTGTTCGCTGGTGTAGGAAGTCATGGTGTGCTCCGTTTGTGGTTGTCCTGAACAACAGCATAGGCCGCACACCAGGCTTGCTCTGTTCGACAGCGTACTTTGCAGGCACGTCGCCGCCACCGCCCCATGTTTCAAAGTTGTTACAAAACGTTGTGGTCTGTATGCCTGTGGCATATTGACTTAATAAATGATAATCATTATCATTTGTTGGATATTGATTATTGCAATTCCCCATTGAAGGATATGAATGAAGCAAGCTGACGTGTCGCGCAGCAACGCCAGCCGCGCCGTGTGGTTAAAGCAATTGCATCAATGGCACTGGATCAGTTCGGCACTCTGTTTGCTGGGGATGTTTCTGTTCGCCATTACCGGCATTACCCTGAATCACGCCAGCCAGATCGAAGCCAGGCCCGTCGTTTCACGGCAAAAGGCGCAACTGCCCGCGCCCCTGGTCACGGAACTAACCACCTTTGCTGCAAAGCATGATGGCGCCAACGCGCCGATGCCGGCTGCGGCCGAGCGCTGGCTGAATCAGCAGTGGTCGCTCAATGCCGGTGGCCGTCCGGCCGAATGGAGCCTCGACGAGGTCTATCTGCCGCTGCCGAAGGCGGGCGGCGACGCCTGGGTGCGCATCGGCCTGGAAGACGGCGCTGCGGAATACGAACTGACGGACCGTGGCTGGATCTCCTGGCTCAACGATGTTCACAAGGGCCGCAACACGGGCGTGGCCTGGATCTGGTTCATCGATATTTTTGCCGGCCTGTGCATCGTGTTCTGCCTGACCGGGCTGTTGATACTGAAGTTTCATGCGGCCAATCGGCCGTTTACCTGGCCGATGGTCGGCCTCGGTATTTTGATACCCTGCGCGATCGCGCTGCTGTTTATCCATTGATGTTTTTTTCCCTTACTTTGACAGGCACACCATGAAATTACGCTACTCCCTTGCGCTCGGTCTTCCCCTGATCGGCACCTCGGCGATGGCGGCCGACCTGGCCCTCAAGCTTGAAATCCCGCAACTGAATGTAGCGGAATACCACCGCCCTTACGTGGCTGCCTGGCTGGAATCGGCAGACCAGAAAGTGGTCGGTAACCTGGCCGTGCTGTACGACGTGAAGAAGAAGGACAAGGCGGGCGAGAAGTGGCTCAAGGATATGCGTTCGTGGTGGCGCAAGAGCGGCCGCGACCTGGCCATGCCGGTCGATGGCGTCAGCGGCGCCACCCGTGCGCCAGGCGAACACAACCTGACCTTCCCTGGTTCCAAAGCCGTGCTCGACAAGCTGCCGGCCGGTGAATACCAGTTGGTAGTGGAAGCGGCGCGCGAAGCCGGTGGCCGCGAACTGGTGCGCGTACCGTTCCAGTGGCCGCCGAAGTCGGCCCAGTCCGTCCCTGCCAAAGGCAAGGAAGAACTCGGTAACGTCGTCGTCCAACTCAAACCTTAAGGCGCACCCATCATGTTGAAGCAATTGAACAAACCGCTGATCGCGCTGGCCCTGGCCGGCCTGGCACTGAACGCCCATGCCCACCGTCCGTGGATGGTGCCGTCGAGCACGATGGTCGAAAGCAAGGATGCCTGGGTCACGGTCGATGCCGCCATCTCCGAAGGCCTGTTCGAGATCGATCACCAGCCGCTGCGTCTCGATGCGCTGGTCGTCACCGGCCCGGATGGCGCCACCGTCGCGCCGGCCAATATGGTCACCGGCCGCCTGCGCAGCGTGTTCGACGTCAAGATGGAAAAACCGGGTACCTATAAAGCCGCCATCGTCTCGCAAAACGTGATGGCCAGCTACAAGGTCAACGGCGAGCAGAAGCGTTTCCGTGGCAACGAAGAAACCTTCAAGAAAGACATGCCGGCCGATGCGCAGGACGTGAAGGTCACGCGCACCGCCAGCCGCCTGGAAACCTTCTTCAGCAAGGACGAAGCGAGCACCGGCGTCTTCAAGCCGACCGGCGTGGGCCTGGAACTGGTGCCCGTCACGCACCCGAACGAATTGCGCGCGGGCGAAAAAGCCACCTGGCGTTTCCTGATCGACGGCAAACCGGCTGCCAACCAGGCCTTCAGCCTGGTGCCAGGTGGCGTGCGCTATCGCGGCGTGCTCGGTGAAATCCGCCAGAGCACCGACGCCAGGGGCGAAATCACCTTCACCGTGCCGGCCGCCGGCATGTATTACGTCAACAGCAGCTGGCCAGCTGCCACGCCACCGGTGGCCGGCCAGCCGCCAGCCATGCCGGAGCGCCGCATGACCTATGCAGCCACCGTGGAAGTGTTGCCGGAATAAGCGATGCGCCGGGTACTGTTGCCACTGCAGCTGGACGATCGCACGCCGCCGCCTGGCGCTGCGGTCCGGGAGCTGCACGGCTTGAGCATGGGCACCAGCTGGTCGGTGCGCCTGGTCGACACTGCGCTGCCCGGACGCGCCGGCAGTGCCGACTTGCGCCAGGGCTTGCAACAGCAGCTGGACCTGGTGGTACAGCAGATGAGCCACTGGCTGCCTGACTCCGACCTGGGCCGTTTCAACCGCGCCGTGCCAGGCAGCTGGCAGCAACTGCCGGCCGCCTTTGGCGAAGTGCTGGGCTTTGCGCTGCAGGTATCGCAGCTGAGCGGCGGTGCTTATGACCCGTGCGCCGGCGCCCTCGTCAATGCCTGGGGCTTTGGCCCCGAGAACCGCCACGACCAGCCCGGCTTCCGGGCGCCCGATGCGGCGACCGTGCGGCACTTGTTGTCGCAAGGTCGCCGCATCGAGTTTGACAGCGCCACGCGCCGCGTGCGCCAGCCGGGCGGGGTGCAGCTGGACTTATCTTCTGTTGCCAAGGGTTATGCGGTGGACAGGCTGGCGCGCTACCTGGACAGCCAGGGCGTCGACCATTACCTGGTGGAGGTCGGTGGCGAGTTGCGCGGCGCCGGCTGCAAACCGGACGGGCAACCGTGGTGGGTGATGCTGGAGCAGGTTGACGGCACCGATGCTGCGCTGCATCCTGCGGAAATGATGCTGGCGCTGCATGGCCTGTCGGTCGCTACCTCGGGCGACTACCGCCGCTTCTTCCATGATGGCACTGTGCGCTATGCGCATACCATCGATCCGCGCACTGGCATGCCGCTGAGCAATGATCTTGCTTCCGTCACCGTGGTGCATGCGCAATGCATGGCGGCCGACGCCTGGTCTACCGCCTTGACCGTGCTGGGTATCGACGCCGGCATGGCGCTGGCCGAACAGCAGGGCCTGGCGGTCCGCTTTGTGCAGCGCGATGGCCAGGCTTGCCAGGAATACCTGAGCAGTGCCCTGCTGGCCCTGCTTGACGACTGATACCTCATGATTTTTACCCACGATATGACGCGGCTGTTGCTGCTGGCCGGCCTGTCCTTCAGTTATGCCGGCGTGTGCCTGGCGCCCTGGCTGCGTGCGCGCGCCAGGCGCCGCGCCGCTGCTGCCGCCAAAGCGGCGCTGGCCGGCAATCCGGCCTGGCTGGTGGCGTATGCGAGCCAGACCGGCAATGCCGAAGAGCTGGCCATGCAGACGGCGCACAGCCTGCAGCTGGCCGGCGTCGCCGTGCGCGTGTGCGCACTGGCAGAAGTAACGGCGCAGGAGCTGCAGCAGGCCGAGCGGGCGTTGTTCCTGGTCAGCACTTATGGCGAGGGTGACGCGCCCGACAATGCCGCTGCCTTTATTGGCCGCCTGATGACGGGCGAACTGCCGCTGCCGCAACTGCATTACGGCGTGCTGGCGCTGGGCGACCGCAGCTACAGCCAGTTCTGCGGCTTTGGCCGCGCGCTCGACACCTGGCTGGCCGGTCAGGGCGCGTCCCCGCTGTTCGAACGCATCGAGGTCGACCGCAGCGCCAGCGCGGCGATTGCCGCCTGGTTCCAGCAACTGAGCCATCTGGCCGGCACCAGCGATGCGCCCGACTGGAGCGCGCCTGCGTTCGAAGACTGGCGTTTGACGGAGCGCCGCCTGCTTAATCCCGGCAGCGCCGGTGGCCCGATTTATCACGTGGAACTGGCGCCCGCCAGCGGCGCCTTGCCCGCCTGGCAGTCGGGCGACCTGGTGCAGCTCGCCGCGCCAAGCGACCCATCGAAGCCGCGCGAATATTCGATCGCCTCGATACCGCAGGAAGGCCGCGTGCACCTGCTGGTGCGCCAGCACCGCCATCCCGATGGCAGCCTGGGCGTGGCGTCGGGATGGCTGACGCAGGCGGCCCAGCCCGGTGAGCTGGTACAACTGCGCGTACGCCAGCATCGGCGTTTCCGGCTGGAAGACAATGCCGAACGGCCATTGATATTGATCGGCAACGGCAGCGGCATCGCCGGCCTGCGTGGTCATTTGAAGAGCCGCATACTGGCCGGCCAGCAGCGCAACTGGCTGATGTTTGGCGAGCGCAATGCGGCCCACGATGCGCATTACCAGCAAGAACTGCAGCGCTGGCACGCCAGCGGCGACTTGCCGCGCCTGGACCTGGTGTTTTCACGCGACCAGGAGCAGCGCCTGTATGTGCAGGACCGCCTGCGCGGCCATGCCGATGAAGTCTTGCAGTGGCTGGCGCAGGGCGCGGCGATCTATATTTGCGGCAGCCTGTCCGGCATGGCCGGCGGCGTCGACCAGGCGCTCGAAGAGATGCTGGGCCGCCCGGCCCTCGATGCGCTCGCGGCACAAGGCCGCTACCGCCGCGACGTGTATTGACCTGGCAAGCTATCATGGCTGTTTCCACCCATTCTCAGGAGACAGCATGAGCGACAATATCGAGACGATTCCCGTCAAACTGATCAATGGCCAGGCCACCAGCCTGGCCGCCTACCGTGGCAAGGTGCTGCTTGTAGTCAACGTGGCTTCGGCCTGCGGCCTGACGCCGCAATACGAAGGCCTGGAAAAGCTTTACCAGGACAAGCAGGCTGAGGGCCTGGTGGTGCTGGGTTTTCCTGCCAACGATTTTGGTGCGCAGGAGCCGGGCAGTAACGAAGAGATCGCCGATTTTTGCACCAGCAAGTTCAGCGTGCAGTTCCCCATGTTTGAAAAAATCACCGTCAAGGGAGAAGACCAGCATCCGTTGTATCAACAACTGGTTGCCGCCCAGCCGCAGGCGCAGGAAAAACCGGGCAGTGATTTCCGCGCCAAGCTGGCCGGCTATGGCATCACGCAAGAAAAGCCAAGCGACGTGTTGTGGAATTTCGAGAAGTTTTTGATCAGCAAGGATGGCAGGGTGGTGGGGCGCTTCGCACCCGACACCCTGCCTGACGATGCCATCCTTGCGCAGGCCATCGAGCGCGAACTGCGCGCCTGACAGCTTATTGCGACGTGCCGTCCTGGATGGCCGGTTCCAGTTCGCCGCTCACTTCCTGCAGGCCGCGCGCCAAGCTGGAAATGCTGGGGTTGTCGATAAAGACGCAGCGCTTGCCGGTGCGCTTGCAATAATCCTTCACGCGCCAGTAGGCACTGTGGCTGATGCAGCCGGTCTGGCAAATCACCAGGTCGGCCGCCGCCAGGCTCGAATCGAGCAGGTTGGCATTGTCTTCCAGGCCGCCATCGTGGTGGGCAAATTGCGCACCGACCCGTTCGATCAGGGCGCGGTAGGTGGCGACGTTGCCGCTGCGTCCGCCCACGCACAGCACGCTCTGGTCGACCAGCCGGATCGGCATTTTCAGCTTGCCGCCGTCAGGCACCTCCAGCTTGGGCGACTGCGGCGTCGCGACTGCGGCAGGTTTTGGCTGGGCTTTCAACTCGGTAATTTGCTGGCGCAATTCCTTTTCGCGCTCATCCATTTGCGCCAGGCGTTCGACCAGACGGGTGCGCGATTCCAGCGACGGGATAACGGCCTGCAGTTGCGCCAGTTCCGCGCGCAGCTCCTCGATCACGCTGTCCTTGCTGATCGAGTCAAGGCGGGTGCGCAGCAGTACCGCTTCCTGGCGTTCCAGTTCGCCGGTTTTCTCCTGCAACATGGCCTGGCTGCGTTGCTGCAGCCTCGACAGTTCCTGCGCCAGGCGCGCATTTTCTTCCTGCAAGGCCGTAAACTTGCCCATGTCGGCGCGTACGCAGGCGCCGGCCTGGTGCTGGATCATGTGCAGGTCGCGGCACATCTGCTCTTCCAGTTCCGCATCGCAGCGCGGATGGGTCAGGCCGGCCCAGAAGGCGCCGGACACATCGCCATTGGCCACCGCAGTGCGCCACAGCTGGGCTACCTGTTCCTTGCTTTTGGCGCCGCGAAAACGCAGGATCACGGGGGCGTAGCGGCGTTCCAGTTCCTTCTGCAGCGCCTCCGACAGACGGTTGCGCGCGCCGCATTCGGTGACCGCGCCGACGTGCACTTCGTAGTCGTCGGCCAGCACGCGGCCGCCCGTCATCTTGCCGACCAGCTTGCGCAAATAACCGAGCGGCAAACCGACGCCGACCAGCGGACAGTGGCAGGTATGCGACAGTTCCCACAGGCGCCGGCGGCGCGAGGTGAGTGCCGCCGTGTCGGCGTCGCTGGCGGCACAGTTGCTGATAACGGGCAAGGACTTGTCTTTGTCACACATGGCGGTTTCCTGTAAAGCGTGGCGATGGAACAGGGTGGGCAGCGCGCGCCAGCGGCAGGGCGCGCGTGGGGTTGAGCAGGCGGTCCAGGCGTTCGAGCAAGGTGCCCTTGGCCGGTTTGGGCGGGTTGACGGTGGCCGTGACCATCGCTGCCCATTGCTGCGACAGCTGCTGGCAGGTGGCCTGCAACACCGGCGCCAGGCTCGGCAGGCTGGACAACACCTGCAGGTGGCGTTCGATGACCGACGCCAGTTTCGGACACGCCGCGTTGGCGTGATAGTGCGACATCAGGTGCAGCACATTCGACAGCATCAGTTCGGGCTGCCGTTCATGATTGCTCGCCAACATCGTGTCTATACGGTCGTTCGCCATCAAGCGCTCCTGTGCGGTAGTGACGCTGGCGGGCGCGCCGGAGGCGCACGACTGGCTTGCGAAAAGGATGGACTGCCGGTTCAGCCGCAGCGGGCTCAGGCAGTGAGGATCAGTTTGTTCAGTTGCGTGACACGCAGGCGGTAAATCTTGCCGCTGTGTTCGATTTCGATTTCGCGGCCCTGCTGCAGCAGCGTTTCGCTGGTGATGCGGCGAGCCGGCTGCGCCATGCTGACGGGCGGACGGACATGGGCGGCGGCGGCATCCTGGATCATGGCTGGTTTCGAGCTGTGCATGGGTGGCTTTCCTTGTCTCAGTTGAGAATGATTCGTATTTGCATTATTGTTGAATGTGACCGGAAATGCAAGCCTTATTTAAGAGAAGATCACGAGAAATTCATCATCAGAAAACCGTCTTTTCGTGCGCACGAAAAAAGACCCGGCAGGAGCGCGTGCTCCGGCCGGGTCAAGCCTGTACGGGTGAGTCACACGGCGAGCAACTGCGGTGTTTCCAGGGCGGCGGCGTTGGCGGCATGGGTCTCGGCCTTGAGCTTGGCGGCGGCCAGTTGCTTGGCGCGCGAGCGCGACGGTGGCAGACGGCGCAAGGTCTTTAGCGCTTCCGGGTCTTTGATGCCGATGGTGCGCTGGTCGACCGTGATCAGGCCGATTTCATTAAAAGCCGACAAGGTGCGGCTGACCGTTTCCAGCGTCAGGCCCAGGTAGCTGCCGATTTCATGGCGCGTCATGCGCAGGTTGAACAGCTTGCTTGAGTAGCCCATCTGCGCGAAGCGGTCGGCCAGCGAGACCAGGAAGCGGGCCACGCGCGCTTCGGCAGAGAGCGCGCCCAGCATGCCGATCATCGCCTGCTCACGCACCAGTTCGCGGCTCATCACGCCGTACATGACGTTTTCCAGCTCCAGATGCACGCGGCCCAGTGACGTCAGCTTTTTGAATGGCAGCAAGATCAGGTCGCAGTCGGACAGCGCTACCGCTTCCGACGAGTAATGGCGGGTGTGGATGCCGTCGACGCCCAGCATGTCGCCTTTCATGGGGAAGCTGAGCACTTGTTCATTGCCGAATTCGTCGATCAGCACGGTTTTCAGGAAGCCCGAATTGACGATGTACAGGGTGTCGAAGGGCTGGCCGATGGTGTGGATGCGCTGGCCGGTCTTGAACTGCACGTGCTGGAACAGCAGTTCGTCGGCGGCGATGGCGCAGGCGGTGGAAATATGCAGCAGATCGCAGACTTCTTTCAGGTTTGACCACAACCGTCCCTGGCGCTGGCGTCCCGCTTCCATGGAAGGCGACTGGAGTGTCGGCGAAGTCGGACGGTTTTCAGACGTGTGCGTGGACAGCATGTTCATCTCCTGGTGGCAGGTCGGTCATGTTGGAACAGCGAAATGCTCAGGGGCTGCGCCGTATGCCGGCATGGCCCTGGCGTTTAATATGTGTAGCGTTGAAACGTGCGATGTAAAGAAATAATTTCCAGCAACTCGGCAACTGGTTTCAGTATGCCAACACACGTAGTGAATTAATATCAGCCGAGGCTGAATATGGCAGTAGGAGCCAAGGTGGGTGGTGTAGGATTAATCCTACACTGATGATCGCGCGCGCGGCGGGCTGATTCAGGTCTTGAAGGGCGACAGCAGGCGGTGGGCGACGGCGTATTGCACCATTTCTGAAAGTGAACTCATGCCCATTTTCTGCATGATGCGGGTCTTGTGAGTGCTGACCGTCTTCACGCTCAGGTGCAGGTTGTTGGCGATTTCCGTGATCGACTTGCCGGCCACCAGCAGTGAGAACACTTCGAATTCGCGGTCCGACAATTGTTTGTGCAGCAGGCTTTCATTGGGCATCATGATGTTGAGCACCAGCTGCTCGGCCACTTCTGCGCTGATGTACGGCCGCCCCGAGGCCACCTTGTGGATGGCGCCGACCAGCTGGGTGCCGGCGCTTTCCTTGGTCAGGTAGCCCTGCGCGCCGGCGCGGATGGCGCGTACGGCATATTGCTCTTCTTCGTGCATGGTGAGGATCAGGATGGCCAGCTTGGGCGCCTCGCTGCGGATCTGGCGGATCAGGTCGACGCCGCTGCGGCCCGGCATCGACAGGTCGAGCAACAGCAGGTCGAAGCCCCCCTGGCGCACCCGGTTCAGTACTTCGAAGCCGTCGATGGCTTCGCCGACGATGTCGATCTCGGGCGCGCCGTCCAGTATGCGCTTGAGGCCCTCGCGCATGATGGTGTGGTCGTCGGCAATCACAATACGTATCATAGCGTCAGTAGGTTGGTTCGCCGGGCGGCGATTGTTAAGGCATCAGAAAAGGGGGCCAGGCCGGGCGAAAACGCCCGTCGCGCCGGGATCCCTGGCGCGGTGCGTCATTGGGCCGGCGGCTCCTTGATCAGGCGGTGTACCAGCACCGGCAAGGTCGAGTGCGACAGCACCTTGTTGGTGACGCTGCCCAGCAACAACTGGCCCCAGCCGCTGCGGCCATGCGAGCCCATGAAAATCAGGTCGCAATGCTGCAGCTGCGCCACTTCGACGATCTTTTGCGCCGGACTGTCGGAAAAGGCTGTCAGGCCGCTCGCTTCCAGACCCCGCTTGGCAGCTTCGTCCAGGATGGGCTGCCAGTGGCCGCTGCCGGCACGGCGCATGGCGATGCGGTATTCTTCTTCGCTGGGATAGCTGGGTGGAATGATTTCGATATACACCGGGTACTGGTATTCGGGCGCGACGTACAGGGCAAGGATGTCGGCATGCATTTGTTCGGCGAACGCGACGCCGGCGCAGGCAGTCAGGTTGGAGACGGCTGAACCGTCAGTGGCGATCAGAATTTTCTTATACATGACAGCTCTTTCTTAAAGTGAACCGTTGCGCACAGCCTGCCTTATTGTAGGCTGGGTAGCATGATGGTATTCATGTAACGATTTGATATTTATCAACAGTTGTGCCGGTTCAGTATAGACAACGTTGGCGAAAGGATGATCATTTGCTGCTTTTGGTTTGGCGGCAAGTGGCTTGCGGCAAGGTTTTCTCGCCGGATAGCTGCTCTTGCCGGCGCGCCAATGGTAGTATTTCAAAATACAACACCTGATACAGATATTTCCGTGCGGAAAAGGTATTGCAGGCATGGTTTACGGCAGGAAGCGCGTTTTGAGATTGAACAACAGGGCGGCGCCCTGCTACACTCGCATCATCGCAGCGGTATTGCCTCAAATCATCTTAATCGAGAAATTGTGGGTAGTAGTCTGTAAAACGCACAGTTCAGGCGGAATTTTGACAAATTATGGAGAAGCAGGGATATGACCAACGCCGCTGATGATTTCGATGCCTTATTCGATGAAGTATCTGCCCAACGCACCGAGGCGCCCAAGCCGGCGCCCGCGCAGGCAGCTCCGGCAGTGATTGCGGACGATGATTTTGACGCGCTGTTCGACTCGGTATCGGCCAGCGCCGCGCCAGCCGCAGCTGCGCAGCCGGCCGCCCCGGCGCCTGGCGTGGAGGAACCTGCGCCAGCAGCTGCCGCCCTCGCCACTGAACCGGTCGACCAGTCCGACAAGCCGATGTTCGAACGCCTGGGCGGCATCGTGCGCCTGCTGCACGACTCGCTGCGCGAACTGGGCTATGACAAGGCGCTGACGGAGGCGTCGTCGCAGATCGTCGACGCGCAGGACCGCCTGGAATATGTGGCGACCCTGACCGAACAGGCCGCCAACAAGGTGCTGAACACGCTCGACGAAGGCATGCCGGCACAGGATGTGCTCTCGAAAAAGGCCAAGGACATGGACAGCCGCTGGACTGCGCTGTTCGACGGCAAGCTGAGCCTGGACGAGTTCAAGGCCCTGGCCGGTGATTCGCGCCAGTTCGCGCAGGCCGTCACCGAGGCAACCGAGGCGGAAAAAGCGCGCTTGCTGGAAATTATGATGGCGCAGGACTTCCAGGACATCACGGGCCAGCTGATCAAAAAAGTTGTCAATATCACTAAAACGGTCGAGAATGAGCTCGCGCAGTTGCTGCGTGACAACGCTCCTGCCGAAGTGCGCGAAAAGCTTGCCCAGAAACAGGAAGCGCCGCTGATGCAAGGGCCTTCCGTGCCGTCGGTGGCGCTGGACCAGGATAATGTCGATGACCTTCTTGCCGATTTGGGATTCTAATGGACGATATGCTCAAGGATTTCGTCGTCGAGGCGATGGATCTTGCGGTTAATGTTGAAGAGCACTTACTGCGTCTCGAACGCGATCCGGACAACAAGGAAACGCTCAATGCGGTGTTTCGTTCCTTTCACACTATCAAGGGTGGCGCCGGTTTCATGGGCCTGCCTGCGCTGGTTGCGGCCTGCCACCTGACCGAAAACCTGTTCGACGCGCTGCGCACGGGCGCCGCGCCGGTGACGCCGATCGCCATTGAGGCGGCACTGCAGGCGTCCGGCTTCGTGGCCGACCAGCTGACGGAGCTGGCCAACGGCGCCGCGCCGGAAAGCCTGCCGGCCATGCCGGAAGAGCTGGAACTCATCCTTACCAACGCCATCGAAGGCAAGAGCATGGATGCGCCTGTCGCCGCCGCGCCAATGCCGGCGGTGGTGGAAGCGCCTGTGGTTGCCGCCCCTGTTGCCGCTGCCGCTGTTTCAGTGATCGGTGCCGATGGCCTGGATTGGGCGGCCCTGTATAACGCCGTGGTGCCGGCCGGCAGCCAGCTGGCTGTGGTCGCGCCTGCCGCTTCGGTTGCTGTGCCTGCTGCTGCTGCCGTGGCTGCACCTGCCGCCGCCAGGCCGGCCGCCAAGGCCGTCGATGGCGTGGTGCGCGAAGAGCGCCCGGACATGCGTCATGCGGCGCCGGTCAAGGAAGACAGCATTCGCGTCGACGCCGTCAAGCTCGACGCCCTGCTGGAAGTGGCCGGCGAATCGGTGCAAGCGGCCAACCAGGCCGCCGTGCTGCTTGAACGCTTGCTGCAATTCAAATTCGAAGGCCAGGCCGCCACCCTGATGGCGACCCTGGCGGAAACCCTGGAACGCGCGTCGCGTTACTCGACTGAACTGCAAAGGGCCACCCTGGCCACGCGCATGCAGCCGGTGGGTCGTTTGTTCCAGAAATTCCCGCGCCTGGTGCGCGAGCTGGCCAAGGACCTGGGCAAGGATGTCGAACTGACCATCGAAGGCGCGGAAACGGAAGTCGACCGCGTGGTGGTCGACAGCCTGTACGATCCGCTGGTGCACATGCTGCGCAACTCGCTCGACCATGGGGTGGAGTCGCCAGAAGATCGTCTGGCAGCCGGCAAGCCTGCGAAGTCGTATATTTCCCTGAAAGCATGGCAGGAAGCGAACAGCGTGATGATCGTGCTGCAGGATGACGGCAAGGGCATGGACCCGGTCTTCCTGCGCAGCAAGGCACAGCAAAAAGGCCTGATCAGCGAAAACGCGCAACTGAGCAACGACGAATGCTTCCAGCTGGTGTTCTTGCCAGGCTTTTCGACCAAGGAAGTCGCTTCCAGCGTCTCCGGCCGTGGCGTCGGCATGGACGTGGTGAAAACTGCGGTGGAAAAAAACCGTGGTGCCATCCATATCGAGTCGGTGCTGGGCAAGGGTACGAAATTTGCCATCCGCCTGCCGATCGAGCTGTCGATCGTGCCGACCATGCTGGTATCGACCTCGGGTGCCGCGCTGGCGCTGCCGATGGCGGTGGTACAGCGCGTGGTCGAGTTGCCGGAAACGTTTATGGAAGTGGGCGGTGCGCCGGTGCTGAAAGACCAGGGCCGTCCATTGCCGGTGCGTTCGCTGGCCGGTTCGCTCGGGTACGAGCCGTGCAGCGAGCGGGTCGGCATCGTGGTGGCCGCGCCGCAGCCGTATATCCTGGCAGTGGCAGCCGTCGACGGTACTGCAGACCTGGTGATCAAGCCGATGACGGCCATTACCGTCGAAGGCATTACCGGTACCGCCCGTTCGGCCGAAGGCGAACTGGTGCTGGTGGTGGGGCTGTCCTTCCTGATGGATGGCTGCCGCGGCGCGGTGCGCATGGCAGCGTAAGTACTTGCATCTTCAGAAAAAGCCTGCGGCAGACATCCTGCCGCAGGCTTTTTTATTTCGCTTCGTCAACCGGGCGCAAGCTGCCGCCTTCCAGCCAGCGCTGTACTCGCAGCACTTCTTCGGCGCGACCCGCTTCGTCCTTCGGTGGCGGCAGATAGATATCGGGCTGGATGCCATCGAGGTCAACCTGCAAATGCGGCAGTCGGGCCGAGCGCGAGGTGGCGTAAGCGATCTGGCGCAGGCCTGACGGCAGCGCCTGCATGCGCAGATTCGAGTAATCGAGCGCGCCATTGCTGTTGCGCCCGATCAGCTTGACGCGAAAACTCTGCCGCACTGAGAGCAGGAATTGTTCGCATGAACTGCCACAATCGCGGTCGACCAGCACCGCCACCCGTGCCGGCTGTCCTTGCTGGCTGGAAAATGGCGCATAGGCCATGGGGCCGTCGGCGCTTTGCGCCACGAACTGGCCCGGCTGCACGCTGCGCATGCGGGTGACGGCCTGGGCCATGTGCTTCATGCAGCTGGCGTTGCCGGGGGCATACAGCGCGCAGATAGTTTCCTGGCCGGCGATATTGGCCGGCGTCGACAGCCATTCCACGCCCATGTTGACGCTCTCGCCTGACGCGATCCATGGCAACAGGGATGCATACGTGCTGTCGTCGCCACCGTTGTTGCGCCGCACATCGATGATCCAGTTGCGCCGATGTGTCAGCTCGCTGTGTTTGCTTGCCAGTAAATCGGCGATGGCTTTGGCGTACTGGGGAAAAAAACTGGGCAATGTCAGCAGCGCAGTGTGCGAGGACAGCAGTTGCAGCGAGGGCGCCCTGTCCGGGGTGGCTATCGCCGGCGTGGCGTTGCTGGAGGTTTTGTCCAGACTCAATCCCTGGTTCGGCACGATCTGCAGATGGCCTTTGCGCCACTTGCCCAGATACGCTGACAGCGCGATATTGCAAGCGGCCTCATCGTTGGCATTGGCCGCCGCCTCGCTGGCGCTGGCCAGCGCCTGGTCGAAATATGCTTGCCCTTTTTGCGCCAGGTGCTGGCGCGCGCCGGTATCGTTTTCCAGCAAGAAGCCGGGCAGGGCGCGCAAGTCCTGCAGGCAGGCTTCGCCGGGCGTGGCCGCCAGTGCATGGCTGGCAGCAAGCGTGGCCAGGGCAGTTGCCGCCAAAAAACGCAGTCTCATCAGTGCAATCCTTCCTGAAATTGTTGTCAAAATACAATACACGAAAGTTGCCCAAACGCCTATGCCCATGCAGGGCCACCGTGCTTGCTTCGGGGCGCGGGTTTGTTGACGTGGCCCGATGCCACAAGAGCGGCTGAATCGGCAATTTCCAGCTCAAATCCAACAAAGTGACCAAACTTTGTATCGCTAATCTTGTGGATCGGCCGCTTTCGGTTCTGTAATGGGTAAAATATGGCATAATCCTTGCGGATCACCGTATGAATCTGGATTCACTTGCTCACTTACTACAGGCTGTGGCATTGCTGCATAACTCATGATGAAGACGCTTTACGACAAACTCTGGGAATCCCACGTGGTGCGCGCCGACGAAGACGGCACGACCATTCTGTATATAGACCGCCATCTGGTGCACGAAGTGACCAGCCCGCAAGCATTCGACGGACTACGCGACGCCGGGCGCCAGCCGTGGCGCATTTCCGCCAATCTGGCCGTGGCCGACCATAATGTGCCGACCACCAGCCGCGCCGACGGCATTGCCGACCCGGTCTCGCGCCTGCAGGTCGAAACCCTGGACAAGAACGCCAGGCACTACGGCCTGACGTATTTCAACATGAACGACAAGCGCCAGGGCATCGTGCATGTGATCGGGCCCGAGCAGGGCGCGACCTTGCCCGGCATGACGGTGGTATGCGGCGACTCGCATACGTCCACCCACGGCGCCTTCGGCGCGCTGGCGCACGGCATTGGCACCTCGGAAGTCGAACACGTGCTGGCCACGCAAACCTTGCTGCAGAAAAAATCGAAATCGATGCTGGTGCAGGTCGACGGCGTGATGCCGGCCGGCGTGACGGCCAAGGACATCGTGCTGGCCATTATCGGCAAGATCGGCACGGCCGGCGGCACCGGCTACTGTATCGAGTTCGGCGGGGCGGCGATCCGCGCGCTGTCGATGGAAGGCCGCATGACGGTCTGTAACATGGCGATCGAGGCCGGTGCGCGCGCCGGCATTATCGGCGTTGACGACACCACCATCAACTACGTCAAGGGCCGGCCGTTTTCGCCTGTCGGCCCGCACTGGGACCGCGCCGTTGCCTACTGGCGCACCCTGCATTCGGACCCGGGTGCGCGCTTCGACCTGGTCGTCACCCTGAACGCTGCCGAAATCGAGCCGCAGGTCACCTGGGGCACCTCGCCCGAAATGGTGGTCGGCATCGACGGCCGCGTGCCCGATCCCGACAACGAAAAGGACAGCGTCAAGCGCGATGCCATCGAAAAGGCGCTGGTCTACATGGCCCTGACGCCGAATACGCCGATTTCGGATATCCGCATCGACAAGGTGTTTATCGGTTCGTGCACCAATTCGCGCATCGAAGACTTGCGCGCGGCAGCCAGCGTGGTGCGCGGCAAGTATCGCGCCTCGAACGTGACCCTGGCGCTGGTGGTGCCGGGTTCGGGCCTGGTGAAGGATCAGGCCGAACGAGAAGGCCTGGACCGCATCTTCAAGGACGCCGGTTTCGAATGGCGCGAACCGGGCTGCTCGATGTGCCTGGCAATGAATGCCGACCGCCTGGAGCCGGGCGAACGCTGCGCCTCGACCTCGAACCGCAACTTCGAAGGCCGGCAGGGGCAGGGCGGGCGTACCCACTTGGTGTCGCCGGCGATGGCGGCTGCGGCGGGGATTGCCGGGCACTTTGTTGATGTGCGTGGCCTGCGATGAGTTAAAAAACTGCGTGGTAACGCAACTGAAATCAGGGGTCACCCGCCGGGTCTGACCCCAGCTTCGAGCCGCTGAATTACACTAACGCTACCTTTAGCTTATTACCTGAAAAAAATGAAAAAACTCTTCACCCTCCTGATCGCCACGATCGTTCTCGCCGGCTGCAACACCGTCTCGGGCATTGGCCGCGATGTGCAGAAAGTCGGCCAGGTTGTCACTGGCGCCGGCGGAAAATAACCCTGTGACGATGCTGGCGCCAAGCGCCCCCGTCCTACCGAGCAGATAGAGTAGAGCATGGATAAATTTACGATTTACGAAGGCCTGGTCGCTCCGCTGGACCGCGCCAATGTCGATACCGACGCGATTATCCCGAAGCAATTCCTGAAGTCGATCCACCGCAGCGGTTTCGGCCCCAACCTGTTCGACGAATGGCGCTACCTGGACCATGGCGAACCGGGCCAGGACAACAGCCGCCGTCCGCTGAACCCGGACTTCGTGCTCAACGAGCCGCGCTACCAGGGTGCGTCGATTTTGCTGACGCGCAAAAATTTTGGCTGCGGTTCCTCGCGCGAACACGCGCCGTGGGCGCTCGATCAATATGGCTTTCGCGCAATTATCGCGCCCTCGTTTGCCGATATCTTCTTCAATAACTGCTACAAGAACGGCCTGCTGCCGATCGTGCTGTCGGAAAGCCAGGTCGATCACCTGTTCAATGAAGTCAAGGCGTTTCCCGGCTACAAACTGGTGGTGGACCTGGAGCAGCAGTGTGTCACGACCAGCAATGGGGCGGTGTCGTATCCGTTCCAGATCGATGCTTTCCGCAAGTATTGCCTGATGAATGGCCTCGACGATATCGGTTTGACCTTGCGCCACGCCGACGATATCCGCGCCTTTGAAGAACGCCACCTCGCCAACCAGCCCTGGCTCGCCAACACAATCTAATCCTGTCAAAACATGAAAATTGCTATCCTGCCCGGCGACGGTATCGGTCCTGAAATCGTCGCCCAGGCCGTCAAGGTCCTGAATGTGCTCGGCGAATCATTTGAACTCGAAACGGCGCCTGTCGGCGGTGCCGGCTATGCAGCCCATGGCCACCCATTGCCGGAGGCCACCCTGGCCCTGGCCAAGGCGGCCGATGCGGTGCTGTTTGGCGCCGTCGGCGACTACCAGTACGACAATCTGGAGCGCCAGTTCCGTCCCGAGCAAGCCATTCTGGGCCTGCGCAAGAATCTGGGCCTGTTCGCCAACCTGCGTCCGGCGATTTTGTACCCGGAACTGGCAGGCGCCTCGACCCTGAAGCCCGAAGTGGTGTCTGGCCTCGATATTCTGATTATCCGCGAACTGACCGGCGATATTTATTTCGGCCAGCCGCGTGGCGTGCGCGAGTGCCCGGACGGTCCGTTCAAGGGCCAGCGCGAAGGGTTTGACACCATGCGCTATGCGGAAGGGGAAATCCGCCGCATCGCCCACGTCGCCTTCCAGGCCGCGCAAAAGCGCGACAAGCGCCTGACCAGCGTCGACAAGGCGAATGTGCTGGAAACCTTCCAGTTCTGGAAAGATATCGTGACCGATGTGCACAAGGAATACCCTGATGTCGCGCTCGACCATATGTATGTCGACAATGCCGCCATGCAACTGGTGCGGGCGCCGAAGAAATTCGACGTGATGGTTACTGGCAATATGTTCGGCGACATCCTGTCGGACGCGGCCGCCATGCTGACCGGTTCGATCGGCATGCTGCCGTCGGCCTCGCTGGACGCCAACAACAAGGGTCTGTACGAACCGTCGCACGGTTCGGCGCCCGATATCGCCGGCAAGGGCATTGCCAATCCGCTGGCAACCATCTTGTCGGCGGCGATGATGCTGCGCTATTCGCTCAATCGCGCCGAGCAAGCCGAGCGGATTGAAACGGCCGTGAAAAGCGTGCTGGCGCAAGGCTTGCGCACCGCCGATATCCATGAAGCGGGCACCACCCTGGTGGGCACCGAAGCGATGGGCGATGCAGTCGTAAAAGCACTGGCGTAACATATTTCAATGACGGCCCTGGCCGTCTCTTCTCGAGGAATGGTAATGAAATTAGTAGGCTTGGTAGGTTGGCGCGGTATGGTCGGTTCGGTCCTGATGCAACGCATGCAGGAAGAGGGCGATTTTGCCCATATCGAACCGGTGTTTTTCACCACCTCGAACACGGGCGGCGCGGCGCCGGCGATGGCCAAGAATGAGACCATACTCAAGGATGCCAACAGCATCGCCGAACTGTCCAAGTGCGACATCATTATTTCCTGCCAGGGTGGCGACTACACCAGCGCGGTGTTTCCGCAGCTGCGCGCTGCCGGCTGGGATGGCTACTGGATCGATGCGGCCTCGACCTTGCGCATGGAAAAAGACGCCGTCATCGTGCTCGATCCGGTCAACCTGCACGTCATCAAGGATGCGCTGGGCAAAGGCGTGAAGAACTATATCGGCGGCAATTGCACCGTTTCATGCATGATGATGGGCCTTGGCGGCCTGTTCCAGCACGACCTGATCGACTGGATGACGTCGATGACTTACCAGGCGGCATCGGGCGGCGGCGCCCAGCACATGCGCGAATTGCTGACGCAGTTCGGCACCATCAACAGTTCCGTCAAGGCGCTGCTGGAAAACCCGGCCTCGGCCATCCTGGAAATCGACCGCCAGGTGCTGGCCACCCAGCACGGCTACAGCGCGGACGAAATCAAGCAGTTCGGCGCGCCGCTGGCCGGCAACCTGATCCCGTGGATCGACAAGGACCTGGGCAATGGCCAGTCGAAGGAAGAATGGAAGGCCGGCGCCGAAACCAACAAGATCCTCGGACGCGGTGTCGACTTCGGCAGCAAGGAAATTGCCGTCGACGGCCTGTGCGTGCGTATCGGCGCCATGCGTTGCCACTCGCAGGCGCTGACCATCAAGCTCAAGAAAGACGTGCCGCTCGACGAGATCAACGACATTATCGCCAGCAACAACGAGTGGGTGAAACTGGTGAGTAACACGCGCGAAGCATCGGTGCGCGACCTGTCGCCGGCCGCCGTCACGGGCAGCCTGACGATTCCAGTCGGCCGCGTGCGCAAGATGAGCATGGGCGGCGAATACCTGTCCGCTTTTACCGTCGGTGACCAGTTGCTGTGGGGCGCGGCCGAGCCGCTGCGCCGCATGCTGCGCATTTTGCTCGACAAGTGATTGCACGGCTGAGGCAGTAGCCAGCACAGGCCGGGGAGCTTTTCCCGGCTTTTTTTTCGTCCACGCCCCTTGCCCCCTCAACCATGTGGCGCTTGCATCCCCATGGGCATGATGATATGTTGATACCTCTGGAAAAGTAACTGTTTTCCCACGCCAACCAAGATGCCACCAATTATGCCTGTACACACTCGTCCCCGAGTCGCCTCCCTTGTCATCAAAACACTCAGCAGCGCTGTCGCTTGTGCGGTGTTATTGTCACCGGCGGCGTACGCGGCCGAGCTGGGCAAAATTACGGTGCTGTCTGCCGCAGGCCAGCCGCTGCGAGCGGAAGTCGAACTGAGCGCCGTCAAACCGGGCGAAACGTCGGCTTTGCTGGCCAAGCTGGCGCCGCCCGATGCCTATCGCCGGGCCGTGGTTGACTTCAATCCCGCCTTGAACAACCTGACGTTTGCCATCGAGACGCGTAGCGGCATCCCCTATATTCGCATCAGCTCGGCCCAACCGCTGACCGAACCGCTGGTCAACCTGATGGTCGAACTGAGCAGCAAGGGCAGTGTGCAGACGCGCGAATATGCTTTCGTGCTCGATAGCCCGGAAGCGCGCCAGACGCGTGGCGCGCAAGTGGCTGCGCCCGTGCAGCCAGGCAAGGGGCAGGCCAGTGGGGCGGCGCCAGCCACGCCGGCAGCGCCCGCCGCCAAGTCCAACTACCGCATCAGGCGCGGCGATACCCTGAGCCGTATCGCCAGTGAGCTGAAACCATCGGGCGTTTCGCTCGACATGATGCTGGTGGCCTTGTATCGCGCCAATCCCGACGCCTTCCAGGGCGAAAACATGAACCGCATGCAGGCCGGGCGCATCCTGGCCGTGCCGTCAGACGATACCGTGCGCGCCACCGATACGGCGCAGGCGAAGGCCGTGGTCACCGCGCATGCCATCGATTTCGAAGCCTACCGCAACAAGCTGGCCGGGCAGGTGGCGCAAAGCCGTCCTGCGCGCGCGGCGCAGGCCAAACAAAGCACGGCCGGCAAGATAGGCGCCACCAAGGTCGAAGAAAAGCCGACCGCGGTGAGCGAAGCGCAAGACAAGCTGAAACTGTCGAAAGCCGAGCCGGCAGCCAAGGCGGCCGGCAAGAGTGCTGTGGCCAGCGAGGAAGAAAAGATTGCCAAGGCCAGGCAGGTGGACGAAGCGGCCTCGCGCGTCAAAGAGCTGGAAAAGAACGTCAGCGACCTGGAAAAGCTGATGGCCGTGAAGAACAAGGCCATGGCCGACAAGAGCGCACCGTCACCGGCCAAGCCTGACGAGGTCGCCGCCAGCGCGCCGGCAACGCAGCCGATTGCGCCGCAGCCACCGGTGCCCAAGGCCAAGCCGGTACCGCTGGTCAAGAAGCCGCAGCAGGAGCCGAGCTTCACCGACCAGATCAACGATCACCTGGGCGCCATCGGCATCGGCCTGGCCGCCCTGTTGGCGGCCGTCGCCGCGCTGGTGATCGCGCGTCGCAAGAAAGACACGCCGCCGGCGCACGAGTACATCGCGCCCGTGCTGCCACCGGATGAACCGTCGCTTGCCGACACCGGGACCGGGACCGATGCCGAGCCGCCGCATGATCTTGCGCCGGAAGACCAGCAGTCTGAAGCGAGCAATCATCTGTTCGGGACCGGTACCGGCGCCGCTGCGGCCGGTGTGGCGGCGGTGGTGGCCAGCACGGCGCTGGCCTCGAATGAAGTCGATCCGGTGGCCGAAGCCGATGTGTATATCGCCTATGGCCGCGATGGTCAGGCGGAAGATATTCTCAAGGAAGCCCTGCGCGCCAACCCCGAGCGCCATGCGGCGCGCCTGAAGCTGCTGGAAATTTATTCGGCACGCAAGGACGTGGCCGCCTTTGAAGACCAAGCCAGCGAACTGTACAGCCAGACCCGTGGCCACGGCGACGAGTGGCCGCTGGCGGCCGCCATGGGCGCCGCGCTCGACCCGACCAATCCGCTGTACGGTGACGCCGATGTCGATGCGGTGGTCAGCCTGAGCAAGCCGCTCGAAGCACCGTTGCACGACCAGAGCGCGGACTTGCCGCTCAATCAAAGCGCCTTCGATATCGATTTGCCGCCGGCCGAGCCCGCGCTGGCAACCGCTGCTGCTCCTGCTGCCGTGCCTGCGCGCGACGAGCGCCATCCGCTCGACTTCGATCTTGACAGCCTTGACTTTGAACCGGTCTCGACCAGTGACCCGATCGTCATGCCCGCATCTTCCACCTTGCCGGCCAATGCATCGGCCAGCAAGGTGGAGGGCAAGGATGCGGACCAGTACGACGCCAGCATGGATTTCGGCCTGGACCTGGAGCCGCCAGGCGGCCCCGCCAATGGCCTGGGCCCTGGCCTGACGCCGCTGCCCGATCCATTGAAAAATATTGACCTCGATGATTTTGACATGGAGACACCCGCAACACCAGCGACGCCCGTGACGCCGCCGACCCCGGCAGTGCCCGCAGAAACGCCGCCGGCGCCGCAGGAATTTGACCTCACCGGCATCGACCTGGACCTGAACGAGGGCAAGGCGGCGGCCAGTGTCGGCGTGGACGACCCGCTGTCGGCCATCCATATGGAAATGGACACCAAGCTGGACCTGGCGATCGCCTACCAGGAGATTGGCGACAAGGAAGGCGCGCGCGAGCTGATCGATGAAGTGATCAAGGGCGGCAGCGCCGAGCAGGTAGCCAAGGCGAATACCATGAAGGCATTGCTGAGTTAATCATGCACGCCGGTATAATGCGGCGATGCAAAATACTAACGAAGCAACGCCATTGAAGCGCATTGTCCTGGGCCTGCAGTATGACGGGCTGGCCTGGCATGGCTACCAGAAGCAGGAAAGCGGCCTGACGGTGCAGGACCAGCTGGAAAATGCGCTGGAGAAGTTTGCCCGCGTGCGCCTGGCCACCACCTGCGCCGGCCGCACTGATACCGGCGTGCATGCGCTCGAGCAGGTCGTCCATTTCGATACCGTCCTGGACCGCGACATCCATTCCTGGGTGCGCGGCGTGAATGCCTTCCTGCCATCCTCGATCGCGGTGCGCTGGGCCAGGCAATTGCCTGGCGACCCCACCGTCAATGATTTCTTTCACGCCCGCTTCAGCGCGCGCGCGCGTACCTATCACTATGTGCTGTACAACAATCCGACCCGTTCGCCGCTGGTGGAAGGGCGCGCCGGCTTCTTTTTCCGTCCGCTGGACGTCGAACTGATGCGCCAGGCGGTGGCTCCACTGATAGGCTGGCACGACTTCACGGCGTTTCGCGCCGCCCAGTGCCAGGCCAAGTCGCCTGTCAAACTGATGCATGACATCCAGATCGAACGGCGCGGCGATATGGTCATCTTTACCATCACCGCGAATGCCTTCCTGCACCATATGGTGCGCAACCTGGTTGGCTCGCTGGTGTATATCGGCAGCGGTCGTGAACAACCCGAGTGGCTGGCGTATCTGCTGCAAAGCAAAGACCGCCATGCGGCCGCGCCGACCTTCATGCCCGATGGCCTGTATCTGGCGAAAATCGATTACGACCCGCAATGGGGCTTGCCGCAGGACGCCAGCAGCGCCTTGCCCTGGTTTTGATTTAAAAGGATTACCCCATGCCACGCACCCGTATCAAGATCTGCGGCCTGACCCGCGTCGAAGACGTCCAGGCCGTGGTTGCCGCCGGCGCCGATGCGATCGGCTTCGTGTTTTATCCGAAAAGCCCGCGCCATGTCACGCCGCAACAGGCGGCCGGCCTGATCGCCGCCATGCCGCCATATGTGGCCAGCGTGGGCCTGTTCGTTAATGCCAGCGTGGAAGAAGTGCAGGCGGTCGCGGCGCTGGCGCCTTTGTCGCTGCTGCAATTCCACGGCGACGAGACGCCGGCACACAGCGCCGCCATCGCCGCCGCCGTCAATACGCCGTTCGTACAGGTTTTCCGCGTCAAGCCCGACACAAGCGTGGAAGATTTGCTAGAATACGAACAGCGCTATCGCGCCGCCAGTCCCTTGTTTTCCGGCCTTTTGCTCGATACCTATGTGGACGCCTACGGCGGTGCAGGAAAGGTGTTTGATTGGTCCCTTATTCCAGAAGAACTCGCGCCTCGGGTCGTTTTGAGTGGTGGCTTGAGCGTACACAACGCGACTGACGCAGTGGTGCGCGTGCGCCCTTACGCGGTCGACATCAGCAGTGGTGTCGAAGCGTCCAAGGGCATCAAGGACGCGTCCATAGTCCGCGCGTTTATCGCCGCGGTGCAGGACGCCGATGCCATCATTGCCAGAGGAAATACCCCATGACCAAGCCATTCAATACCAGCGGCGCAGCGCCGCTGTTCCACGCTGCCGATTACGCTTTTCCCGACGCACGCGGCCACTTCGGCCCCTACGGCGGTGCGTTTGTTGCTGAAACGCTGACCCACGCGCTGGCCGAGCTGAAAGATGCGTATGCACGCTACAGTGCCGACCCGGAATTTCTCGAAGAGTTCCGCTACGAGCTGAAACACTTTGTCGGCCGTCCGTCGCCGATCTACCACGCCAAGCGCTGGTCCGAGATGGCCGGCGGCGCGCAGATCTATTTCAAGCGCGAAGACCTGAACCATACGGGCGCACACAAGATCAACAACGTGATCGGCCAGGCCCTGCTGGCCAGGCGCATGGGCAAGCCACGCATCATCGCCGAAACGGGCGCCGGCCAGCACGGCGTGGCCACCGCCACCATCTGCGCCCGCTTCGGCCTTGAATGCGTGGTGTACATGGGCAGCGAAGACGTCAAGCGCCAGGCGCAGAACGTCTATCGCATGAAGTTGCTGGGCGCTACCGTGGTGCCGGTCGAGTCCGGTTCGAAGACCTTGAAAGATGCGCTCAACGAAGCGATGCGCGACTGGGTCACCAATATCGAAAACACGTTTTATATTATCGGCACCGTCGCCGGCCCGCACCCGTATCCGATGATGGTGCGCGACTTCCAGTCCGTGATCGGCGAAGAGTGCCTGGTGCAAATGCCGGAAATGACGGGCCGCCAGCCCGACTACGTGCTGGCCTGCATCGGCGGCGGCTCGAACGCCATGGGCATTTTCTACCCTTATGTCGACCAGAAGGATGTGCAGCTGATCGGCGTGGAAGCGGCCGGCGAAGGCCTGGAAACAGGCAAGCACTCGGCCTCGCTGACGGCAGGCTTTCCCGGCGTGCTGCATGGCAACCGCACCTATCTGCTGCAGGATGCTAACGGCCAGATTATCGAAACGCATTCGGTGTCTGCCGGCCTCGACTATCCTGGCGTGGGGCCTGAGCATTCCTGGTTGAAAGACTCGGGCCGCGCGCAATACGTCTCGATCACCGACGACGAAGCGCTGCAGGCCTTCCACGATTGCTGCCATATCGAAGGCATCATTCCGGCGCTGGAATCGTCGCACGCGCTGGCCTACGCGGCCAAGCTGGCGGCAACCTTGCCAAAAGAGAAAAGCGTACTGGTCAACCTGTCGGGCCGTGGCGACAAGGACATGCATACGGTGGCCGAGCGCATGGGGTTGAATTTCAGCTGATCATTACAGCTGTTGACAACCGGGGTCAGACCCGCCGGAACTCGGCGTCCCCGTCTGACCCCAGCCTTCAATTTCCCTTAGAAAAGAGATACTCCATGTCCCGTATCGGCGCAACCTTTGCCTCCTTAAAAGCCCACAACAAGACCGCCCTGGTCACCTTTATCACCGCCGGCGACCCCGGCCCTGACGCCACCGTGCCGCTGATGCACGCACTGGTCGCCGGCGGCGCCGACATCCTGGAACTCGGTGTCCCGTTTTCCGATCCGATGGCCGAAGGCCCCGTGATCCAGCGTGCCTGCGAGCGCGCGCTGGCATTCAATGTGGGCATCCACGATGTGTTCGAGTATGTGCGCCAGTTCCGTCTCACCAACCAACACACGCCGGTGGTGCTGATGGGCTACGCCAACCCGATCGAGCGCATCGGCATCACCGACTTTATTGCCACCTCAAAAGAGGCGGGCGCCGATGGTGCCATCGTCGTCGATTATCCGCCGGAAGAGTGCGAAGACTTTGCCGCCGCGATGCGTGCCGGTGGCCTGGATCTGATTTTCCTGCTGGCGCCAACCTCGACCGAGGAGCGCATCGCGCAAGTGGCCAAGGTCGGTGGCGGCTTCAGCTATTACGTGTCGCTCAAGGGCGTGACCGGTGCCGGCAATATCGATACTGCACAAGTGGCCGAACGCCTGGCCGCCATCCGCCAGCACGTGAAACTGCCGATCGGCGTCGGTTTCGGCATCCGCGACGCCGCCACTGCGCGCGCCGTGGCGGAAGTGGCCGATGCCGTAGTGATCGGCAGCCGCATTATCCAGGAAATAGAAAATGCCCCGCAAGGTGGCGAAGCGGAAGCCGTACGCAGCTTTACGGCCGGTATTCGCGCCGCGCTCGATGCCTGACAATATTATCTCCAAAGCAATGCGTTAATATGGCAAAGTTCGACAGCCCGGCGATAAACGGCTACACTTCGGCCACCGAATTGGCTGATATTGTGCAATAGATAAAACAGGGCCGCCGCAAGACGCGGCTGTCCCATCATCGTTCGCCGGGGGCGTCCACCGACGCACCGACACGACATTCTTGCCCGACAAGGGTACCAGGAGAAAAATATGAGTTGGTTGGAAAAACTGCTGCCACCGCGCATACAGCGCTCTGATGCTGCCGCGCGCAAGACCATGCCGGAAGGCCTGTGGGTCAAATGTCCGTCGTGCGAAGCCGTGCTGTACCGCACTGACCTGGAATCGAACCTGCATGTCTGCCCGAAATGTGACCATCACATGCGCATCCGCGCGCGTGAGCGCCTCGACAGCCTGCTTGACGCCGGCGGCCGCTATGAAATCGGCCAGGAAATCCTGCCGGTCGACACGCTGAAGTTCAAGGACAGCAAGAAATACCCGGACCGCCTGAAGTCCGCCATGGAAGCGACCGGCGAGACCGACGCCATGGTCGTCATGGGCGGCGCCATCATGAGCTTGCCGGTGGTAGTGGCTTGCTTTGAATTCGAATTCATGGGCGGCTCGATGGGTTCGGTGGTCGGCGAGCGCTTCGTGCGCGGCGCGCAGATCGCGCTGGAACAGAAAGTACCGTTCATTTGCATCACCGCCACCGGCGGCGCACGCATGCAGGAAGGCTTGCTGTCGCTGATGCAGATGGCAAAAACCACCGCCATGCTGACCAAGCTGGCCGAAAAGAAATTGCCCTTCATCAGCGTGCTGACCGACCCGACCATGGGCGGTGTGTCGGCTTCCTTTGCCTTCATGGGCGACGTGGTGATTGCCGAGCCAAAAGCGCTGATCGGTTTTGCCGGCCCGCGCGTGATTGAAAACACCGTGCGTGAAAAACTGCCGGAAGGCTTCCAGCGCGCCGAGTTCCTGGTGACGAAGGGCGCCGTCGACATGATCGTCGACCGCCGCAAGATGCGCGAAGAAATCGCCCATTTGCTGGCACTGTTGCAAAACCAGGCGGTGGAAGTATTAGCTTGATCTTGCACCTGAACCCTTGAACAGCCGGGGTCGGACCCTGCAGGGTCCGACCCCAGACTTTGTTTTGGGTTAATTGTCTCCCTGCCTCGCGCATTCTTTCAAGAACTCTCCCATGCAAAACCTCCCCACCACTTTGCCAGACTGGCTCGCCATGCTGGAAGCCCGGCATTCGGAAACCCAGATCAATATGGGCCTGGACCGCGTGCAGGCCGTCAAGGCGCGCCTGCAGCTTGCCTTTGCCTGCCCCGTGATCATGGTGGCCGGCACCAACGGCAAGGGTTCGACCTGCGCCATGCTGGAATCGGTGCTGTTGCGCGCCGGCTACAAAGTGGGCCTGTATATCAAGCCGCACTTTCTCGATTTTAACGAGCGTGCCCGTGTGCTGGGCGAGATGGCCAGCGACGACGAGCTGGTCGCCAGTTTCAATGCCGTCGAAGCCGTGCGCGGCGAGACCCCGCTGACCTATTTTGAATTCACCACCCTGGCCATTTTGCATTTGCTGTCGCATGCGCAACTGGACGTGGCGATCCTGGAAGTGGGCCTGGGCGGGCGCCTGGACGCCGTCAATGTGATCGACGCCGACGTGGCCATCGTTACCAGTGTCGATATCGACCATACCGACTACCTGGGCGACACGCGCGAGGCGATCGGCTTTGAAAAGGCCGGTATCTTCCGCCCCGGCAAGGCAGCCATCTGCAGCGACCCGGTGCCGCCACAATCGCTGATTGACCATGCCAACGCCATCGGGGCGGACCTGTGGCTGATGGGGCGTGACTTCAATTATTCGGGCGACAAGCAGCAGTGGAACTACGGCGGGCGCGAGCAGCGCCGCAATTCGCTGGCTTACCCGAGCCTGCGCGGCGCCAACCAGATCCTCAATGCCACCGCCGTGCTGGCCGCGCTGGAAGTGCTCAAACTTAAGTTGCCCGTCGGCGCGCAGGAAGTGCGCACCGGCCTGGTCACGGTGGAACTGCCGGGCCGTTTCCAGGTCTTGCCGGGCCGCCCCAGCGTGATCCTCGACGTGGCGCACAACCCGCACGCGGCCTCCGCGCTGAACCAGAACCTGGGCAATATGGGCTTTCACCCCTACACCTATGCCGTTTTCGGTTCCATGCAGGACAAGGATATCGATGGCGTGCTGGCAGCCATGAGTGAACATGTCGATCACTGGTGCCTGGCAGGCCTGCCCTCGCCGCGCGCGGCCACCGCTTCCGAGCTGGCGGCCAAGGTGCAGCTCATGCTGGAAGACAAGCCGGACAGTGGCGATCATACGGTGTCAGTTTTCGATGACCCGGCACAAGCTTTTGCAAATGCAATGAGCCGGGCCGGTGAGAATGATAGAATTGTGGTCTTTGGTTCTTTCCTCACCGTCGCCGGCGTGATGAAGGCCAGGAAATCCTCACTTCACTGAAACGCACTCGACTGAAAATGACGCATGGGCTTGTTCTCGAAACTGTTTAAAAACAAGCAAGAATCCTCTGGCGAAGACAGCGGCTTTTATGTTCCTGGCGAAGCACAGTCGCCGACTCGCAAGCGTGCCGCCAACACCTCCGGTGGTGGTGGCCGCCGTGCTGGCCGCGATGTGCCCGATCCGGCCTTGCCGGAAAAGAAACGTGCACGTCGCCGCCTGATCGGCGCCATCGCGCTGGCGCTGGGCGTGGCCGTCGGCTTGCCGATGCTGCTCGATTCGGAACCAAAGGCGCCCGTCAACGATATCGCCATCGAGATTCCGTCGAAGGACAAAGTAGCCGCCACACCTGCACCGGCTCCGGTGCAGGCGGTGCCGGCGCAGGGCGCGGCCAACAATGGCCTGGACCAGTCGGAAGAAATCGTCGATACCCCATTGCCGGCCAAATCAAAGCCCGTGCCGATGCCAACCCCGGTACCTGCCACCGTGGTGGCCACCGCCGAACCGGCGAAGCCGGCGTATGTCGAGCCGAAGCCGATTAAGGTCGAACCGAAAGTCGAGCCCAAGGTCGAGCCCAAGCACGAAACAAAACCGGAGCCCAGGGTCGAACCCAAGCGGGAGGTCAAGCCTGAACCCAAGCCCGAGCCGAAACATGACGTCAAGCCTGAGCCGAAGCCCGAACCGAAACCGGTCAAGGTGGAAAAATCGAATGACGATGCGGCGCGCGCGCTGGCCATCCTGGAAGGCAAGCCTGCCGTCAAGGCCGAGGCCAAGCCTGTTGCCAAGGCCGAGGAAAAACCGGCCGAGGCCGATTCTGGCCGCTTCGTGGTGCAGGTGGCCGCGCTGGCGACGCAGGAAAAGGTTGATGAATTGCAGGCGAAATTGCGCGACGCTGGCATCAGTTCCTATACGCAAAAAGTGTCCAGTGGCGGTGGCCAGCGCATCCGCGTGCGCGTCGGGCCATTCGGCAGCCGCGACGAGGCAGAAAAAACCCGTGCCAAGCTGCAAAAGCTGGGCTTGGGTGGCAGCCTGGTGCCGGCGTGAGCAATGTAACCGTGGCAGGCTGACGGCGTGACGATCTTCGATTATCTGGTGTTGTTCGTGCTGGCCACGTCGGTATTGATCAGCATGATGCGTGGCCTGATCAAGGAAATCCTGTCGTTGGTGAGCTGGGTGGTGGCGTTTGTCGCCGCCAATGCCTATGGTGCGACCCTGGCGAAATTCCTGCCTGCCGTGATTCCGGGCGAGGCCGTGCGCCTGCTGCTGGCCTTCGTGCTGCTGTTTATCGGCGTGCGCATTTTGATGGGACTGCTGGGCATGACGGTCGATGCGCTGGTCAAGGTAACAGGGCTGAGCCTGGTTGATCGCCTGCTGGGCAGCCTGTTCGGCGCGGCGAGGGGCCTTGTAATTGTGCTGACCACCGTCATCTTGTGCGGCATGACCTCCATTCCGCAACAGCCTTTCTGGAAGAACGCCTTGCTCAGTCCATACGCCGAACAGGGCGCGCGCGCCATCAAGCCTTATCTGCCTGCCGCCTACGCGCAGCATGTGAAATTTTGATCTTTTTAAATCAGTAACACAGTTACAGGAGCACACCATGTGTGGCATCGTCGGCGTCGTTTCCCATCAACCTGTCAATCAATTGCTCTATGATGCCTTGTTGCTCTTGCAACATCGCGGTCAGGACGCGGCAGGGATTGCGACCAATCACAGCAGTATGTTTTCCATGCACAAGGCCAATGGCCTGGTGCGCGACGTCTTCCGTACGCGTAACATGCGTTCGCTGCAAGGCAACTCCGGCATCGGCCACTGCCGCTATCCTACCGCCGGCTCGTCGAGCGAGGAAGAAGCGCAGCCGTTCTATGTCAATGCGCCGTTCGGCATTACCCTCGCGCACAATGGCAACCTGACCAACTGGGAACAGCTCAAACAGGAGATGTTCAAGAACGACCGCCGCCACATCAATACCGATTCCGACTCGGAAGTGCTGCTCAACGTGCTTGCCCATGAAATCCACCAGGCTACCACTGGCCTGGTACTCGATCCTGAAGCCATCTTCAAGGCCGTCACCGTGCTGAACCGCCGCGTCAAGGGTGGCTATGCGGCTGTCGCCCAGATCGCCGGAGTGGGTTTGCTGGCCTTCCGTGACCCGCACGGCATCCGTCCGCTGTGCCTGGGCATCAATGAAACCGAGCAGGGCGCCGAGTACCTGATCGCCTCCGAATCGGTGGCGCTGGAAGGCATGGGCTTCCGTTTCGTGCGTGATATTGCGCCGGGCGAAGCTGTCTTCATCGATGCCGACAAGCAGTTGCACAGCCAGCAGTGCGCCGACAACGCCAGCCTCAACCCTTGCGTGTTCGAATTCGTCTACCTGGCCCGTCCCGATTCCGTCATCGACGGTGCCTCGGTCTACGCCACGCGCCTGAAAATGGGTGAGTACCTGGCCGAAAAGATCCGCCGCGAACTGCCAGAAGGCGGCATCGACGTGGTCATGCCGATTCCCGACTCCTCGCGTCCGGCCGCCATCCAGCTGGCGCTGGCGCTCAATATCGAGTACCGCGAAGGCTTTATCAAGAACCGCTATATCGGCCGTACCTTCATCATGCCGGGCCAGGCGGCGCGCAAGAAATCCGTGCGCCAGAAGCTCAACGCGATTCCGTCCGAATTCAAGGATAAAGTCGTGCTGCTGGTCGATGACTCCATCGTGCGCGGCACCACCAGCCGCGAGATCGTGCAGATGGCGCGCGAAGCGGGCGCCAAAAAGGTGATTTTCGCCTCGGCCGCGCCACCGGTGATCTACCCGAATGTGTACGGCATCGACATGCCGACGCGCGACGAACTGATCGCCTACGGCCGCACCACCGAAGAAGTGTGCCGCGAAATCACGGCCGATTACCTGGTCTACCAGGATATCGACGACCTGAAGCAGGCGATTGCCGACGTCAACCCGGCCCTGACCAGCTTCGAAGCGTCGTGCTTCGACGGCGTCTACGTGACCGGCGACGTATCGCAGGACTACCTGGACCGCCTGGAATATGCGCGCCATAATCCCAAGGCGGCAGCGCCCGAAGATACGCCGCGTTCCCAGCTGAACCTGAACCTGGCGACCACCGAAGCATAAGTAACCAGCCCGGCCTGCGCCGGGCTTTTTTTCTCCGCGATCATGAACGATAAAAAAACCTACGGCTTTACCACCACCATCCTGCATAACGACCGCCGCAAGGGCATCGAACACGGCTCGCTGCACAAGCCCATGCATACCTCGGTGGCGTTTGGCTACAGCGACGCGCGCCAGTTGGCGTCGGTGTTCCAGGGCAAGGAGCCGGGCTTTCGCTATGGCCGACAGGGCAATCCGACTGTCTCCGCGCTGGAAGACAAGGTCAACCAGATGGAAGACGGCGTGGCGACCTTGTGCTTTGCTACCGGCATGGGCGCCATCGGCGCCGTGGTGCAGTCACTGCTGCGTGCGGGCGACCATGTTGTGTCGTCGGCCTTTTTGTTCGGCAATACCAACAGCCTGTGGCAGACGGTGACGAACCAGGGCATCGCCGTGTCGTTTGTCGACGCCACCGATGTCGCCAACGTGGCCGCCGCCATCACGCCGCAAACGCGCATTGTGTTCGTTGAAACCATCGCCAATCCGCGCACCCAGATCGCCGACCTGGCAAAGATCGGTGCGCTGTGCCGCGACAAAGGCATCCTGTATATCGTCGACAACACCATGACCACGCCTTATCTGTTCCGCCCGAAATCGGTCGGTGCAGGCTTGGTGGTCAATGCGTTGACCAAGTCGATCGGCGGCCACGGCAATGCCCTGGGCGGCAGCCTGACCGATACGGGCGTGTTCGACTGGACGCAGTACCCGAATATTTTCGAGAACTATAAAAAGGCAGCGCCGAAACAGTGGGGCATAGCCCAGATCCGCGCCAAGGCCCTGCGCGACTTCGGCGCCTCGCTGGGACCGGAAGCGGCGCACCATATCGCTGTCGGCGCCGAAACCATGGCCTTGCGCATGGACCGCACCTGTTCGAACGCGCTGGCGCTGGCCACCATGCTGCAGGCCGATCCACGCGTGGCAGCCGTGCATTATCCGGGCCTGGCTTCGCACCCGCAGCATGCGCTGGCGACTGAGCTGTTTCGCAGCTATGGTTCGCTGTTCAGCTTTGAATTGAAAGACGGTATCGACTGCTTCGATTACCTCAACCGTTTGAAGGTAGCGATTCCGGCGAGCAATCTGGGTGACACACGCACCCTGGTCATCCCGGTAGCGCATACCATCTTCTACGAGATGGGTGCCGAGCGCCGCGCCAGCATGGGCATCGCAGAATCGCTGATCCGCGTTTCGGTCGGCATCGAAGACGAAGCCGATCTGCTCGATGATTTCAAGAGCGCGCTGGAAGAGTAATCTCTCCGGCAATAAAAAGGGCCGTAACAGCGATGCTGTTGCGGCCCTTTGTTTTTCTTGTTAAATGGTAATGCCACCGTGCCTTCAGAAACCGTAGCGAGCAACGGATGCCCGAGAGTGGGCTGCGCAGCAGGTTTATGAGGGCGCGCTCACTCAGTGCCAGCTGCGCATCAGGCCGACCGCCAGGCCTTCGAGGACAAACTCGTCTTCGGGCGTCACGGTAATGACCTTGAAGTCGGGGTTTTCCGGCAGCAGTTCGATTAGGGTGCCGGTCTTCTTGTAGCGCTTGACGGTGACTTCATCGCCGATGCGGGCGACGACGATCTGGCCGTTCTTGGCGCTGTCGATCTTTTTCACGGCCAGCAGGTCGCCGTCCATGATGCCTGCGTCGCGCATCGACCAGCCGCGCACTTTCAGCAAAAAGTCGGGCTTGCCTGAAAACAGGGCCGGGTCGACGTTGTAGCTCGCTTCCAGGTTTTCCTGCGCCAGGATGGGCGAGCCGGCGGCCACGCGGCCGATCAGCGGCAGCGACATCAGCAGCGCGGCCGGCACTTTCGGCAGCGCCGGCTCGGCTGCAGAAGCACTCGCCGCCGCACCGATCAGGCGGATGCCGCGCGACGTGCCCGGCGAAATCTCGATGGCGCCCTTGCGGGCCAGGGCCTGCAAATGCTCTTCGGCCGCATTGGCCGATTTGAAACCCAATTCATTGGCGATTTCGGCGCGGGTCGGAGGAAAACCCGTGTTTTCAATCGCGTCCTTGATCAGGTTCAGGATTTGTTCTTGTCGTGCTGTCAGCTTGATCATGGATGGTGGGTGCATAGTAAAATGCTGTCTATATGAACAGTCTGTATTTTTGTACAGTATCGCCGACTATGCAAGCGACTTTCGGTGTTTTCCGCCGATTTCGATGGAAAAAAATCGTATGGCGCGCAAAAACGCTGTCGCAGGTGCCGTCGGGCGAGCGGCAGGGCAAGCAATGGTTGATCGGATTGCAAAAGGCGGTTATAATCTTCGGCTGACCTTCCCACACCCGTCTTGACGCCGGGGTGGGCGATTATCAATCCGACCTGAAGGAGTTTGCATGCGTCATTATGAAATAGTCTTTATCGTCCATCCGGACCAGAGCGAGCAAGTGCCCGCGATGATCGAACGCTACAAAGCCAGCGTAACCACCCGCGGCGGTTCGGTTCACCGCGTGGAAGATTGGGGCCGCCGTCAAATGGCTTACTCGATCCAGAAACTGCCTAAAGCACACTACATCTGCCTGAACATCGAATGCGACAACGAGACCCTGGTCGAGTTGGAAACAGCATTCAAATTCAATGATGCCGTGTTGCGTCACCTGACCGTTAAAATGAAGAAAGCTGAAACAGCTCCTTCGCCGATGATGAAATCGGTACAACGTGAAGATGCGGCCAAAAGCCACCGCACCGAAGCACCAGCAGCCGCTCCAGCCGCAGCAGCCTAATTGACCAGGATCGTGCGCTGAACCAGTTACAAGTTACCGCCATCATTGCCGAGCGCGAAATATTGCGCTACACCCCGGCAGGGTTGCCAATCGTGAATGCAGTATTGCAGCACAGTTCGCAGCAGATGGAAGCCGGTATTGCCCGTTTGACCGAGTTTGAACTTGCCGCGCTGGCCGCTGGCGAAATTTCAGGCCGGTTCAGCCAGGCAAGCTTGGGCGGGGTCTATCAGTTCACGGGTTTCCTGGCCAGAAAAAGCCGCAACAGCAAGAGTTTGGTGTTTCACATCATTGATTTTAGTGCAGTCACACTGACTAGCGCATTTACAGATACAGGAGCCTAGAATGGCATTCGGTAAAAAGTTCGACAAAAATAAGCTCAAGCTTAAAGAAAAACGCAAACAGCAAAATCCACTGTTCAAACGCAAGAAGTTCTGCCGCTTCACCGCAGCACACGTTGAACAAGTCGATTACAAAGACGTTGATACGCTGAAAGACTTCGTCCAGGAAAACGGCAAGATCATGCCAGCACGCCTGACCGGTACCAAAGCGCACTACCAGCGCCAGGTTGACACCGCAATCAAGCGCGCTCGCTTCCTCGCGCTGCTGCCATACACCGATCTGCACCACGCTTAATCGGTCAGATATTCCTGGAGAAGAACTATGCAAATCATTCTGTTAGAAAAAGTTGTCAACGTCGGTAACCTCGGCGAAGTCGTCAAAGTCAAAGACGGTTACGCACGTAACTTCCTGATCCCGCAACGCCTGGCCCGTCGTGCTACCGCTTCGGCGATCGCCGAATTCGAAGTCAAGCGCGCCGAACTGGAAAAAGCTGCTGCCGCCAAACTGGCCGCATCGCAAGCCCAGGGCGAAAAACTGAGCGGTCTGACCGTTCAAGTTGCTCAAAAAGCTGGTGTCGATGGCCGTCTGTTCGGTTCCGTCACCAACTTCGACATCGCCGAAGCGCTGACCAAGCAAGGTTTTGCTGTTGAAAAAGCACAAATCCGCATGCCTACCGGCCCTTTGAAAACTGTTGGCGAGCACAACGTTTCGGTTGCTCTGCACACCGACGTGGTAGTGGAAGTAGTGATCGCTGTCGTACCAGACGCAAACGCGTAAATCGTTTGCAGGCCTCGGCCTGCAGGCATTGCCGCAATAGAAAAAAGCCGGGTTCGCCCGGCTTTTTTGTGGCCTTTTTTTCGCTGATTTTCGGCCCTTTATTTTTGCCCGGACGCCGAAGCGGGTATAATTCGCGCCATGAACGCCCCCTCAGATCCACAAGTCGATTCCCTCCGCATACCGCCGCATTCGATCGAAGCAGAACAGTCCGTCATCGGTGGCCTGCTGCGCGATAATGCCGCGTATGACCGCATTGCCGATTTCATGCATGCGGATGATTTCTATCGCTATGACCATCGCATCATCTTCGAGCAAATCGTCAAGATGGTAAACGCCTCCAGGCCGGCCGATGTGATTACTGTTTTTGAAACCCTGACCCAGCTTGGCAAGGCCGACGACGTGGGCGGACTCGCCTATCTGAACGCGATGGCGCAGAACACGCCATCGGCTGCCAATATCCGCCGCTACGCCGAGATCGTGCGTGACCGCGGCGTGCTGCGCAAGCTGATCACCGTGGCCGACGATATTTCGGGCACGGCCTTCAGTCCGCAAGGCAAGGAAGTCAAGCAGATGCTTGACGAAGCCGAATCGAAGATCTTCGCGATCGCCGAAGAAGGTGCGCGTGGCGCCCAGGGCTGGACCGCGATCCAGCCCCTGCTGACGCAAGTGGTCGAGCGCATCGATGAACTCTACAGCCGTGACAACCAAAGTGAAATCACCGGCGTGCCGACCGGATTCATCGACCTTGATCGCATGACTTCCGGCCTGCAGCCGGGCGACCTGGTGATCGTGGCTGGCCGTCCGTCGATGGGCAAGACCGCGTTTTCCGTCAATATCGGCGAGAACGTGGCGATCGACAGCGGCTTGCCGGTGGCCGTTTTCTCGATGGAGATGGGCGGCGCCCAGCTGGCCATGCGTATGCTCGGTTCGGTTGGCCAGCTTGACCAGCACCGTCTGCGCACCGGTCGCCTGAATGACGAGGACTGGCCGCGCCTGACCAATGCCATCCAGAAGATGAACGACGCGCAGCTGTATATCGATGAAACGCCGGCGCTCAATTCCATCGAATTGCGCGCCCGCTCGCGCCGTTTGTCGCGCCAGTGCGGCAAGCTCGGCCTGATTATCGTCGACTACTTGCAGCTGATGTCGGCCAATAGCCCCGGCGACAACCGGGCGACCGAAATTTCCGAAATTTCACGTGGCCTGAAAGGGCTGGCAAAAGAACTCGGTTGCCCGGTGATTGCACTGTCCCAGCTGAACCGCTCGCTGGAACAGCGCCCGAACAAACGTCCGGTCATGTCGGACTTGCGCGAATCGGGCGCAATCGAGCAGGATGCCGACGTGATCCTGTTCATTTACCGCGACGAGGTCTACAACCCCGATTCGCCCGACAAGGGCACGGCCGAAATCATTATCGGCAAACAGCGTAACGGGCCTATCGGCAGCATCCGCCTTACTTTCATGGGGCAGTACACCAAATTTGGCAATTACAGTGGTGGCCTGGCGCTTTACCAGGGCGACTGATACATCAACACTGGCATTCCATCGGCCGCCCCGCATTACCGGGGCGGCTTTCTGCAGTAAATAACACGACGCTATGCTTAACGGAGAATGACATGTTTGGACGCTTGATGCCCACCGAGGGCAAGTTTTTTGAATTGTTTAACCAGCACGCGGAACTGTGCGTCAAGGGCGCAAAAGAGATGCTTGGCCTGATGACCAATTTCGACGACCTGGAAAACCGCGTGCATGCCATCGAGAGCATCGAGAAACAGGCCGACAAGGTGACGTACGCCACCGTGGAAATGCTGCACAAGACCTTCATCACGCCGATCGACCGCGACGACATTCACCAGCTGATCACGCGCCAGGACGACATCCTGGACCTGCTGGAAGACGCGGCGCAAACCGTATCCCTGTATGATCTGAAAGCCGTCACGCCGGAAGCCAAGCGCTTGGCCGAACTGGTGCTGGCCTGTACCGAAAAAGTGCGCGACGCCGTCGCCCTGCTGCACAATATGGACAATTCGCGCAAGATCGTTGCCATCTGCGAAGAGATCGACCGTCTGGAGTCGGACGCCGACCACGTGATGCGCGCCGCCATGTCCAAGCTGTTCCGCGACGAACCGGACGTGCGCACCCTGATCAAGATGAAGGCGATCTACGAGCTTCTGGAAACCGTGACCGACCGTTGCGAAGATGTGTCCAACATCATCGAAGGCATCATCGTCGAAAACGCGTAAGCGTTGGGCCTGTCCTGAACCAGAATCAGAAAAGAATCTACCAATGACCATACAAATCAGCATCTACGTGCTCGGCCTGTTGATCGCCCTGGCGCTGCTGTTTGACTTCATGAACGGCTTCCACGATGCCGCCAACGCGATCGCCACGGTGGTCTCGACGGGCGTATTGAAACCGCAGACTGCGGTTGCCATGGCTGCCACTTTCAATTTTGTTGCCATTTTCGTGTTTCACCAGCTGACCGTGGCTGCCACGGTGGGCAAGGGCACCATCGATCCGATGGTGATCGATCAGTATGTGATCTTCGGCGCGCTGATGGGCGCCATCGTCTGGAACTTATTTACCTGGTACTACGGCATACCTTCGTCGTCCTCGCATGCACTGATCGGTGGCCTGGTGGGCGCCGCTGTCGCCAAGTCCGGTACCGGCGCGCTGGTCGCGGCCGGTCTGTGGAAAACCGTCGCCTTTATCGTCATCGCACCGGTGCTGGGCTTTGTGTTCGGCTCGATCATGATGCTGATCGTATCGTGGATATTCGTGCGTTCGACGCCGCGCAAGGTCGACAAATGGTTTCGCCGCCTGCAGCTGGCTTCGGCTGCTGCCTACAGCCTGGGCCATGGCGGCAACGACGCGCAGAAAACCATCGGCATTATCTGGATGCTGCTGATTGCTGCCGGCCACTCCAGCGCGGCTGACGCCATGCCGCCACTGTGGGTCATCATCTCGTGCTATACGGCGATCAGCTTCGGCACCCTGTTCGGTGGCTGGCGCATCGTCAAGACCATGGGCCAGAAGATCACCAAGTTGAAACCGGTAGGCGGCTTCTGTGCAGAAACGGGCGGCGCCATCACGCTGTTCGTGTCGACCGCACTGGGCATCCCGGTGTCGACCACGCACACGATCACGGGCGCCATCGTTGGCGTCGGTTCGGCGCAAAAAATGTCGGCCGTGCGCTGGGGTGTGGCAGGCAATATCGTCTGGGCCTGGATTTTCACGATACCGGCGTCGGCTTTTGTGGCGGCAGTGGCCTGGTGGATCGGTCACCACATCATGTAATGCGATATCTTCGCAATTGAAAAAGGAGCCTTTCATTTCAGGCTCCTTTTTTTATCGCTCGATTTTTGATGCCTTTGCCTGTCGCCGCGCGTACACGATGCAAAACGCCACCAGCAGCACCAAAAACACAAATGGCGACGCGCCCAGTACGGCAAAGGTGGCGCCATAGCCGCAAGCACCTTCGGCAGCGCTGCCGAACCAGGAGCAGGGCAGCACGTTAAGGGCCAGGAAGCCGAGCACGGCGGTGGCCAGTGCGGCAAACAGGGCGAGGCAGGCAATCGTCAGCAGATTTTTCATGTGGCGGCACGGAAGCAGTTAAGAAAAAGGAGCCGCAGCTCCTTGATGGTGATTCTACTGGCCCCGTGGCCCTTTGTCGCCACCCTGGTGTTCCTTCAGTCCGTCATTCTGGCGTATCGCGCCTTTGTCCTGCTCGGCCTGTTGGCGGCTTTTGTTCGCTTCATGCTGGGCCTGCTGATCTTCGCGCTGCTGTTGTTCGCGCGCTTTATCGCTTTGCTGGGTCATGGTGCTCTCCTTGAGTAATGAAAGTTCATCATGCCCTTGTCCGCCAGCCGCTACCGTTCGTTATCCAACATACATCGGTCTAAGCCAGCGCCACCGTCATCCCCTCGGCCGCCAGGAACACCTGCAACGCGCCCAGCCGGCCGGTAAAGCGCGCCATCACGTCGGCAAACACGGCTTCCAGCTGCTCGTCGCTGCGGCCCGGTTCATGGTGGGTGCAATACAGCCGCTTGACGCCGCAGCGCACGGCCAGTTCAAGCGCGCCGTCGAAGGTGCCGTGGCCCCAGCCGCGCTTGGTTTCATATTCCTCGCGCGTGTACGAGCAGTCCATGATCAGGGCGTCAACGCCGGCAATCACCGCGTCGATGGCGGCCTGGCGCTGTGCGATGTGTCCTTGGCAGGTGGCGTGTGCGGGCGAGCCTTCAGTGTGCGGATTGTGGAACGGTTCATGGTCGCCGCTGAAAAACAGCGAAGCGCCGCCGGACTCGATGCGGTAGCCGAGGTTGATCACCGGATGATTCATTTCGGCATTCGTTACCACCGCATCGGCCACTTCGAAGCGCTCGCCGACGGCCACGGTGCGGTAGTCGATCTCGGCCGCCATGGCCGTTTCGCTGACGGGAAAATAGTTGTTCTGCAACTGCGTGGCCATCACGTGTTCGATGCCATTGCCGGCCGCGTCGGCCGCGCCATACAGGTGCACGCGGCTGCCGCGCATGAACAGCGGCGCGAACATGGGCAGGCCATGGATATGGTCCCAGTGGCTGTGGGTGATCAGGATGTGGGCAGTGGCCGGCCCCGGCGGCAGTGCGCGGCCAAGGGCAAAGATGCCGCTGCCGCCATCGAGTACCAGCAGGGCGTCGCTGGCCGTGCGTACTTCGATGCAGGTCGTGTTGCCGCCGTAGCGCACCGTATGCGGGCCGGGCGAAGGGATCGAACCGCGCACGCCCCTGAAGGTGAATTTCATCGCTGCCTTGTTATAGTGTAACGATTGTTGATTCTATTCTAATCGTCGTGCCCAAAACGGCATTTTTTTATAATTGTTGTGTTTCGGAAATCTATTTTCAGTTGTTGCCTTTTTGGAATGTACAGCTGACAGCTGGCAACGTTACACTAGTGCTTGTTGCCACTTTCCCATGCCCCCATCATGCTCCAGCTGCACCCCGAGCAAATTGCCCAGCGGCTCGACCAGCTGACTGAACTGAGCGTCGAACTGGGTCGTGGCGCGGCGGCCGGCATGCTGCACGGCGGCGATATCACACCCCTGCTCGAACGCATCGTGCTGGTCGCCAAGGACATGACGGGCGCCGACGGCGGCACCTTGTACCGTCCCGGCGCGGACGGGCGCAGCCTCGAATTTCATATCAGTATCAATGACAGCCTGGGGCTGCGCCAGGGCGCCAGCGCCGGCGTGGCCATCGGCGTGCCCGGCGTGGCGCTGTGGCAGGACGACGGCACTCCGAATCTTGGCTCGGTGGCGGCGTATGCGGCGCACCGCCGCGTTTCCGTCAATATCGACGATGTGTACCAGTCGGGTGAATTCAATTTTTCGGGCATGCGCGCGTTTGACGGCCACTATGGCTACCGTTCCACGTCCTTCCTGACGGTGCCGATGAGCGATCATGAAGGCGAGCTGATCGGCGTGCTGCAACTGATTAACGCCCAGGATCGCGAGACCGGTGCGGTACAGGCGTTTTCCGCCACCGACCAGCGCTTTATCGAGGCACTGGCGGCGCAGGCGGCCGTGGCGCTGACCAATCAATTGCTGCTGCGCCAGCTGGAACAATTGCTGGAGTCCCTGGTCAACCTGATCAATATCGGCATCGATGAAAAGTCGCCGTACACGGGCCGCCACTGCCAGTTCGTGCCCGAGCTGACCATGATGCTGGCCGACGCCGTGCACGCCACCACGCATGGCCCGATGGCCGGTTTCCAGCTGAGCGAGAACGAGCGCAAGCAACTGTGGCTGGCGGGCTTGCTGCACGACTGCGGCAAGATCACCACCCCGGTGCACGTGGTCGACAAGGCCACCAAGCTGGAAACCATCCATGACCGCATCCACCTGATCGACACGCGCTTCGAAGTGCTGCTGCGCGACGCAGAAATTGCCGCCTTGAAAGAACAGTTGGCGGCGCCTGAACGCCAGCACGAGATCGTGAAAGCATTGCAACAGCAGCAGATTGTGCTGCGCGAAGAGCGCGACTTTTTGCGACATGCCAATATCGGCGGCGAAGGCATGTCGCCGGCCGACCAGGAACGGGTGCGCACGATCGCGGCGCGGCGCTGGGTCGGGCCTGACGGTGTCGAGCGCGATTTCCTCGATGCCAATGAAGTCGAAAACCTGACCATCCGTTTCGGTACCCTGACCGAGCAAGAACGCAAGATCATCAACAACCATATTGCGGTGTCGATCCGCATGCTCGAGGCGCTGCCGTGGCCCAGGCATTTGCAAAAAGTGCCGGAATACGCGGGCGGCCACCATGAACGCATGGACGGCAACGGCTATCCGCGCGGGCTGACGCGCGAGCAGATGTCGGTGCCGGCGCGGCTGATGGCGATTGCCGATATTTTCGAGGCACTGACGGCGCGAGACCGGCCCTACAAGAAGGGCAAGTCGCTGTCGGAGTCGCTGCGCATCCTCGGCCACTTCAGCCTGAACGGCCATATCGACCCCGACCTGTTCGATGTCTTTATTCGCAGCAAAGTTTACCTGACCTTTGCACAGCAGCACATGCATCCCGAGCAGATCGACGCCGTCGACGAAGCGGCCATTCCCGGTTACGTGCCCTGATGCGCTGGCCTGGTGCATTGAAAAAGCATGGTGGCCGGCTGCTGCTGGGCATGTTGTTGACGCTGCTGGCCGCCTGCGCCAGCATCGGTTTGTTCGGTAGCGATACGGTCGGCCGGCTCGACGCCATGCTCGGTGACATGCGCATGCGCGCGGAACAGCCGCAGCTCGACACGCGCATCGTGATCGTCGATATCGATGAAAAAAGCCTGAACCAGATCGGCCGCTTTCCCTGGGGCCGCGACGTGCAGGCGCGCCTGGTCACGCAATTGACGGGCCACTATGGCGTGGCTGCGGTCGGTTTCGATATTTCGTTCCCGGAAGCCGATACCAGCTCCGGCTATGGCGTGCTGGCCCAGCTTGCCAGGGGCGAACTGGCGGGCGTGCCCGGGCTGCGCAGCCAGCTTGAACGTTTGAAACCGCAGATGGATTACGACGCCCTGTTTGCCGAGGCGATGCGCGGCCAGCCCGTGGTGCTTGGCTACAGCGTGTCGGACCGTCAAAAGAAGGGCGTGCTGCCCAAGCCGGCGTTCAGCGTGAGCGACCTGAACGGGCGCACGGTGACGGCATTTACGGCGCCCGGCTATGAAGCCAACCTGGCACAGCTGCAGCAGGCGGCGCAAGGGGCCGGCATCTTCACGGCCCTGACCGACAGTGATGGCGTGCTGCGCTCGTCGACCCTGTTGCAGCGCATCGGCGACGCGTACTACCCGTCGCTGTCGCTGGCCACGGCCAGCGTGTTCCTGAAGGCGCGCGCGATTGCACCCGTGTTCAGCCAGAGCGCCGACAACTTGTCCGAGGCCGAGCGCGAGCACGGCGGCCTGGACCGCATCGCTATCTTTACGCCGCGCGGACGCCTCGATATTCCGGTCGGCGAAGCCTTGACCACCACGATTCAGTTTCGCGGCAGGGGCGGCCCGGACGGCGGTGCCTTTCGGTATGTGTCGGCGGCCGATGTGCTGATGGGCGCAGTGCCGGCGCAGGTGCTGCACGGCGCCATCGTGCTGGTGGGTACCACCGCCGCAGGCCTGAACGATATCCGTGCCACGCCCGTCAATGCCGAGTTTCCTGGTGTGGAAGTGCATGCCAACCTGATCAAATCGATATTCGACGGCCATTTCAAGTCGCGCCCCGACTATGCGCTGGCAATCGAATTTGGCCAGGTGGTGCTGGCGGGCCTGCTGCTGGGCTGCGCGCTGGCGCTGGCCACGCCGGCAGCAGCCGTGTTGCTGGCAGGTAGCGCGCTGGCCGGTGCGCTGGGGCTGAACTGGTGGCTGTATCACAGCTTTGATGCGGCGCTCGATGTTGCCGTGCTGCTATTGCTGATCGCGGCGCTGTTCGTTGCCAACCTGGCCTGGGGCTATTTTTTCGAAGTGCGCAAGGGCAGGGCGCTGGTGTCGCGCTTCGGCCAATACGTGGCGCCGGAACTGGTGGCGCAGATGGCCGACAATCCCGACCGCTACAGCATGGACGGTGAAAGCCGCGAACTGACGGTGCTGTTTGCCGACGTGCGCGGCTTTACTGCCATTTCGGAGCAGATGACGCCGCAGCAGTTGCGGGAGTATATCAACCTCTACCTGACTGCCATGTCGGAAGACATCCGCGACAGCCACGGCGGCACGCTGGACAAATATATCGGCGACGCCGTGATGGCCTTCTGGGGTGCACCGGTGGCGTTTCCCGACCATGCTGGCCGGGCCGTGGCCAGCGCTCTGCTGATGCAGAAGAGCGCAGGTCGTTTGAACCAGGAGTTCCAGGCGCGCGGCTGGCCGGCGCTGCAGATCGGCATCGGCATCAACAGTGGCCTGATGCATGTGGGCGATATGGGCTCGCGCATCCGCCGTGCCTATACCGTGATGGGCGACGCGGTCAACCTGGGCGCGCGCCTGGAAGGCATTACCAAGGTGTATGGCGTGGGCATCGCGGTGAGCGAATTTACGCGTGCGCAGGCGCCGCAATTTGCCTACCGCGAACTGGACCGCGTGCGGGTTAAGGGCAAGACTGAGCCGGTAGCCATTTTCGAGCCGCGCGGCTTGCACAGCGACGTTGATGCGGATGAACTGGCGCTGTTGGCGCGTTGGTCGCGCGTGCTGGAACTGTTGCGGGCCCGCGACTGGAATGGCGCTGAGGCAATCTTGATGGAACTGCCAGACGATGGCTTGCGCCGGCTGTATGGCGCCCGTCTGCGACAGTACCGCAGCGATCCACCCGGAGAGGACTGGGACGGTGTTACCAGTTTTGAAACAAAATAACCATCATTAGCATAGATATTTCTGACTGGAAATCAAAATCCGTCTAAACTTTGCTTTCAATCAATTGATGGTCCAGACACGCCTGGCTGGCCATGCAACCACAAGAACTCTCACACATGAATTATCGTCTGGTGCGCCTGCTTGCAGGTTCCGCGCTGTTGTTCTGCGCGGCACGCGCGAACGCCCAAACCGAGGCTGCCGACAGTGCCGTTCCCTTATTTGATATCGCCAGCTACGAGGTCAGCGGCGACACCTTGCTGGGGCCGCAACTGGTGCAATCGCTGGTGGCGCCGTTTGCCGGCCGGCAGCGCGACTTTGGCGCCATCCAGCAAGCCGTCGAGGCGCTGGAAAATGCCTATCGCGCGCGCGGCTACACCATGGTGCTGGTGGCCTTGCCGGAGCAGGAACTGGCGCATGGCGCCGTGCACCTGAACGTGGTGCAGACGCAGGTCGGCAAGGTGGCCATTACCGGCAACCAGCATGTCGATGACGCCAATGTGCGGCGTGCCCTGCCAGCCTTGGTCGAAGGACAGACGCCCAACATGGTGTCCCTGGGGCAAAGCCTGACGCTGGCCAATGAAAACCCGGCCCGCAAGATGGAAGTCAAACTGGCTGGCGGCGAGGCCGAGGGTACGGTGGACGCCGACATCAAGGTGGTCGATGAAAACCCCTGGAAAGCCACGCTCAATGTCGACAATACCGGCAGCAAGGACTCCGGCAAGACCCACGCCGGGGTGGTGCTGCAGCATGCCAACCTGTGGGGCCTCGATCATGTGGCCAGCCTGCAATACACCACCTCGCTGGAGCACGCCAACCAGGTCGGCGTGTACGGCCTCGGCTACCACGTGCCGCTGTACCTGCTCGGCGATTCGCTCGATTTTTTTGCCAGTTATTCGAACGTCGATTCGGGCACGGTGTCGGCCGGCATTGTCGACCTGGCCGTCAGCGGCCGCGGCACCACGGCCGGTGCGCGCTACAATCAGAACTTCGGCAAGCGCGACAACTACGAACCCAAGCTGGTGTATGGCCTGGACTTCAAGGCCTACCGCAACAGCCTGCAGTTCTTCGGCATGGAGCTGGGCACCGACGTGACGGTGCATCCGGTGAGCATCGCCTATATCGGCGCCTGGAGCTTGCCGCGTGGCGAGGCCAGCGTGGGCCTGACCCTGGCGCGCAATATTGCCGGCGGCAAGAATGGCAGCCAGCACGACTTTACGCTGGCGCGTTCCGGCGCCAGGGCCGGCTACAGCACCCTGCGCCTCGCGGGCAGTTATACCCAGGTACTGGAAAACGACTGGCAATGGCGCGCGCTGTTCAACGGCCAGTACACGCCCGACGCGCTGGTGCCGGGCGAGCAGTTCGGCGTCGGCGGCGCGGCCACCGTACGCGGCTTTCTCGAGCGCGAAGTGGCCAATGACTCGGGCGCCAACCTGAACCTGGAGCTGTACACGCCGAACTGGTGCGGCGACAGCAGCTACCAGTGCCGCGCGCTGGCGTTTTATGACACCGGGTGGGTGCGCCGCAATCACGCCTTGCCCGGCGAAATCGACAGCATGGCTATCGGCTCGACCGGCCTGGGGCTACGCATTCTGCTGAGCCGCTACGCCAACCTGCAGCTGGACTACGCCCATGTAGTCAATGCCGGCCAGACCGGGCGCCGCGACGCCAATCGCCTGCATTTCAGAGTTGCGCTGTCGTACTGAGCCTCGAGGATAAATGATCATGACCAAACAAAAACCATCGCGCATCGCGCCCGTCGACCGCACTTCCGAGCCGCCGCTGCGCCGCACTGCGCTGGCCTTGCTGATCGCCGCCTGCTTCAATGCGGCCCACGCCAATCCGGTCCTGCCGCAAGTGGTGCATGGCCAGGCCACGTTCAACCAGCAGGGCAATCTGTTTACGATCACGAACACGCCCAACACCATTATCAACTGGCAGAGTTTTTCGGTGAACCAGGGCGAGATCACCCGGTTTGTCCAGCAAAACGCCGGCAGCAGTGTGCTCAATCGCATCACCGGTCAAGACCCCAGCAAGATCCTCGGCTCGCTGCAATCGAACGGCAAGGTATTCCTGATCAATCCGAATGGCGTGCTGTTCGGCCGTGATGCACGGGTCGACGTGGCCGGCCTGGTGGCGTCCAGCCTGGCGCTGTCGAACCAGGACTTCCTGGCCGGCAAGATGAATTTCAATGCCGGCGAGCAGGCCGGCGCCGTCCTCAACCAAGGCGCCATCCATGCCGGCAGCGGCGGGCAGATTCTGCTGATCGCGCCGAACGTGGAAAACAGCGGCATTATCACCGCGCCCAACGGCGACGTGCTGCTGGCCGCAGGCCACAGCGTGCAACTGGCCGATGCCGCCAACCCGGACCTGCGCGTGGTGCTGTCTGCCCCTGCGGACCGTGCCATCAATGTGGGCCAGATCGTGGCCCAGGGCGGACGCATCGGCATGGTCGGTGCGCTGCTGAACCAGCGTGGCGTGCTCAATGCCAATAGCGCGGTGCTTGGCGAGAACGGCAAGATCGTATTGAAAGCCACCGGCAAGGCGCTGCTGGAAAATGGCAGTGTCACTACCGCCACCAGCACGGCGGGCAAGGGGGGCGAGGTGACGGTGCTGGGCGACCAGGTCGGCATGCAGGGCGACGCCAGAGTGGATGTCAGCGGCGTCATGGGCGGTGGCACGGTGCTGCTGGGTGGCGACTACCAGGGCAAGAATCCGGCGATCAGCAATGCGCGCCAGGTGGCGATGGACAGCGGCGCCAGCATCAAGGCCGACGCGGTCGCCAACGGCGACGGCGGCAAGGTGATTGTATGGGGTGACCAGACGGCGCGCGTATTGGGCAGCATTTCGGCACGCGGCGGCGCGGCCTCGGGCAACGGCGGCCTGGTGGAAACCTCGGGCCATTACCTCGACATCAAGGGCATCCGTGTCGACACTGCCTCGTCGCGCGGCAAGCGCGGCAACTGGCTGATCGATCCCTATGATATCGATGTCGTGGCCGTCTACCCCGGTGAACTGGGCAGTTTCGATGACTTTGGCGACGCGCCGTCGACCGGTACCGCCAGCATTGGCGCGGACACCATTTCCAATGCCAGCAGTAATGTGACGCTGCAGGCGACGCACCAGATCAATTTCAACAGCGCCATCAATATGGCCAACCCGGGCGTCGGCCTGAGCGCGATAGCCGGCGAGAGCATCAATGTCAACTCGCCGATCACGACCTCGGCCGGCGCCGTTGTCCTGTCTGCCAATGACGCCACTGGCGGCACCTTCTACGGTTACGGCGCGAACCTGAACCTGAACGCGGCGATCAATACCAACGGCGGCAACGCCTATCTGTCGGGCGCCAGCGTGACGGGCGCCGGCACGGTCAATACCAAGGTCGGTTTCGGCGACCTGACCTTGCGCGCGAATAACGCCAACGGCGGCATCACCCTGACAAGCACCGATAGCAGCAGCAATCAGCTGACCGGAAATACGCTGCAGTTGCAAGCAGACAATATCACTTTTGGCCTCGGCCTCATCAGGGGCAATAACGTTACATTGACGCCGATGAGTCCGGGCCGGCAAATAACGCTGGGCGTTGTCGGCGCCAAGCCCGCCGACAGCCTGGGTTTGACCAATAACGAGTTGGGCCAGGTTATCGCCGGCACACTGACCATCGGCGGCAGCAATGCCGGCACCATCAATCAAACCGGTTCGCTCAGCATCAGCGACCACGTGACCAATCTGGTGTTGAATAGCGGCACAGGCATCAACCTCGACAGTTTTTTCACTGTGCTGCATAACCTGAAATTGAACGTTGGCGGCGGTGGTAACAGCAGTGACAATCTGATCACGTCCAGCAGCCCACTCATTGTGGGCGGCGAGTTTTTCCTTGAAGGCGGCAACTGGGTCCAGAATAACGCCAACCTGCCGGCATTTTCCGCCAGCGGTTTCAATATCGGCAGTGGTACCTTCCTGCGGGTCAAGGGCGGCAATGGCGATGTCGCGACGCCGTACCAGATCGCTGATGTGTATGGCCTGCAAGGCATCGCCACGCAAAGCTATAATAAAAACTATATTCTGGCGGCCAATATCGACGCCAGCGGCACCGCCAGCTGGACCCGGGAAGGCGTGCGCACCGGTTTCACACCGCTGTTCAAAGGCGACGATGCGGCGTATGAGGGCATTTTCGATGGCGCCGGTCACAGCATCAGCGGCTTGACCATCAACGGCGGCGCCAACCCCTCGTTCTTTGGCAGCGGCCTGTTCGCCAGGGTACAGGGTGGCACCATCCGCAACCTGGCCATGCTGGGTGGTAGCGTCACGGGCGGCAACAATGTCGGCGCCGTCGTCGGCAACAATGGCGGTACGATCAGCAACGTCAGCAGCAGCATGGCTGTTAGCGGCAACAGCAATGTCGGTGGCCTGGTTGGCAATAACGACGGCAACATCTCGCAAGCGTATGCCACCGGCGGCGTGGGCGGCGGCGCGAATGTGGGCGGCCTGGTCGGGCGCAACGGCGGTACGATTGAAGATGTGTATGCGACCGGCGCCATCGGCCTGGCCAGCAACAGCGACGAAACGCTTGCGCGCCAGAATCTGGGCGGCGTGATCGGCTGGAGCGTGGTGGGCAGCAGCGCCAGTCGGCTGTATTTCTCGGGCCATGTGTCGGGCAATGGTCTTGACTTCAATACGGTGGGCGCGGTGATCGGGCGCGCTGATTCGGGGGCGGTCGTGGAATATGCCTATTTCAATGGCGACACTGCCGGCACTCCTTTTGACCGGGGTGGTGCCAGTGGCCGCTCCACGGCGCAAATGCAGCAGCAAGCCCAGTTCGGAGGCTTCAATTTTGGCGAAAATGCCGTCTGGCGCATCTACGACGGCTATACCACGCCGATGCTGAAAGCCTTTTTGACACCGTTGGCGGTGAGTGCCAGCGGCGCGGCCAGCAAGGTCTATGATGGCGTGCTGGCCAATGCCGGCACGCTCAGCTATGTCGGCCTGACGAACGGCGATGTGGCCGCCAGCGGCACCGCCAGCTACGGCAATGCCGTGAATGTCGGCAATTATGCGTTGGGTGGGCTGTGGTCGACCAAATACGATATCACGTATGCAGGCACCACCACGCTGGCCATCACGCCGCGCGCGCTGAGCGTGATCCTGGGCGGTAGCAAAGTTTATGACGGCCAGGTAGGCTTTGCCAATGCGATCCTAAGCTTGGGTAACACGGTCAGTAACGACACCCTGGGCGTGACCGGCACGGCGCAATTTGTGGACAAAAATGCCGGCGCCGCCAAGCAGGTCAATCTCAGCGGCCTGGTTTTGAGCGGTAATGAGCTGGGCAATTACAGCCTGGCCGGGACCGCCACTGGTACGGCCGAGATCAGCCGCGCCAGCCTCAGCCTGGCCAGTGTCAGCGCCGCCAGCAAAGTCTACGATGGCAGTACCAGCGCCAGCCTCAGCGGCACCTTGGCCGGCGTGATCGGTGGCGACCAGGTCCAGTTGTCGGGCGCCTCGGCCAATTTCGCCGACAAGAACGTGGGCGCCAGCAAGGACGTCAACTACAGCGTGGGGGGCAGCAACCTGGGCGGCAGCGACGCGGGCAATTATGTACTCAATACAAGCTCCGGCAAGACCAGTGCCGGCATCACGGCGCGCACGCTCAATCTCGGCTTTACCGGCGTCAATAAAACTTACGATGGCGGCACAAATGCTGCCGTGACGGTCACCGATAATCGTGTGAGCGGTGATGTACTGACAACATCGGCAACCGGTGTGTTTGCTGACAAGAACGCTGGCAGCGGCAAGACGGTGACGGTACAGAACGCCAGCCTGTCCGGTCTTGACGCCGCCAATTATGTGCTGAGCTCGACCACCGGCGCCAGCAGCGCCACGATTAGCCAGCGCGAGCTGGCGCTGGGTTTCAATGCTGCAGGCAAGACCTATGACGGCAACACTGCCGCCACGGTCACCGTCACTGACAACCGTATCGCCGGTGACGTGCTGACGGCAACGGCCATCGGTGCATTTGCCGACAAGAATGCCGGCAGCAACAAGGCCGTAACGGTCCAGAACGCCAGCCTGTCCGGTACCGATGCAGCCAACTATGTACTGGCCTCGACCTCCGGTGCCACCAGCGCCACCATTACGCAACGTGCGCTGGCGTTGGGCTTTACGGCTGCCGGGAAGACCTATGACGGCAACACCGCCGCCACAGTCGCTGTCACCGACAACCGCGTGGCTGGTGACGTGCTGACGGCAACGGCCAGCGGCGCGTTTGCCGACAAGAATGCCGGCAGCAACAAGGCCGTAACGGTCCAGAACGCCAGCCTGTCCGGTACCGATGCGGCCAACTATGTGCTGGCATCGACCAGCGGCGCCGCCAGCGCCACCATCACGCAACGTGCGCTGGCGCTGGGTTTCAATGCTGCAGGCAAGACCTATGACGGCAATACCGCCGCCACGGTCGCGGTGACCGACAACCGTGTTGCTGGCGACATGCTGACAGCAACAGCGACTGGCGCGTTTGTCGACAAGAACGCCGGCGCCAACAAAGCTGTGACCGTGCAGAATGCCAGCCTGTCCGGTACCGATGCAGCCAACTATGTACTGGCCTCGACCACCGGCGCCACCAGCGCCACCATTACACAACGTGCGCTGGCGCTGGGTTTCAATGCTGCAGGCAAGACCTATGACGGCAATACCGCCGCCACGGTCGCGGTGACCGACAACCGCGTGGCTGGCGACATGCTGACAGCAACAGCGACTGGCGCGTTTGTCGACAAGAACGCCGGCGCCAACAAAGCTGTGACCGTGCGCAATGCCAGCCTGTCCGGTACCGATGCAGCCAACTATGTACTGGCCTCGACCACCGGCGCCACCAGCGCCACCATTACACAACGTGCGCTGGCTCTGGGTTTCACGGCTGCAGGCAAGACCTATGACGGCAATACCGCCGCCACAGTCGCTGTCACCGACAACCGCGTGGCTGGTGACGTGCTGACGGCAACGGCCAGCGGCGCATTTGCCGACAAGAATGCCGGCGCCAACAAGACCGTGACGGTGCAGAGCGCCAGCCTGTCCGGTACCGATGCTGCCAACTATACGCTGGCCTCGACCACCGGCGCCACCAGCGCCACCATTGTGCAACGTGCGCTGGCGCTGGGGTTTGCAGCAGCCGGTAAAACCTATGACGGCAATACCGCCGCCACGGTCGCCGTCACCGACAACCGTATTGCCGGCGACGTTCTGACGGCAACGGCGACAGGTGTATTTGCCGACAAAAATGCCGGCGCCAACAAGACCGTGACGGTGCAGAGCGCCAGCCTGTCCGGTACCGATGCTGCCAACTATACGCTGGCCTCGACCACCGGCGCCACCAGCGCCACCATTACGCAACGTACGCTGGCGCTGGGCTTTGCAGCAGCCGGCAAAACGTATGACGGCAGCACTGCCGCCACGGTCGCGGTGACCGACAACCGTATTGCCGGTGACGTCCTGACAACCACGGCTTCCGGCGCCTTTGCCGACAAGAACGCTGGTAGTAACAAAGTTGTAGCGGTGCAGAATGCGAGCCTGTCCGGCCTTGATGCGGGCAACTACATTTTGGCCACGACCAGTGGCACGGCAACGGCCAGCATCGCGCAGCGTACGCTGGACCTGGGCTATACGGGTGTCGACAAGGTGTATGACGGCGCGACCGGCGCGCAGGTGGCGATCAGCGATGACCGTATCGTTGGCGATGTGCTGAGCGCATCGGCCAGCGCGGCGTTTGTTGACAAGAACGCCGGCACCGGCAAGGCAGTCACGGTGGGTAATATCGCCCTGTCGGGCACGGACGCCGGCAATTACCGGCTGGCCGCTACCGGCGGCGTTACCAGCGCCAGCATTGCTCGCGCGGCGTTGACCCTGGCCAGCGTCAGTGCCAGCGACAAGATATATGACGGCACGCAAGTGGCCAGTGTCAGCGGCACGGTGGCGGGCGTGATCGGCCAGGATGCCGTCAGCCTGGCGGGCGGCAGCGGCACCTTTGCCGACCGCAACTTCGGCACAGGTAAAACCGTGGCAGTGGGCGGCTTCCAGCTGGCAGGGAGCGATGCCGGCAACTATGTATTGACTTCGAACAGCGGCGTGGCCCAGGCCAGCATTGCGCAGCGCGCCTTGTCGACCTGGATCGGTGCAAGCGGTGGCTTGTGGAGCGACGCTGCCAACTGGGAAGGGGGCGTGGCGCCTAGCGGGGCCAATGTGCTGGCGGCCGATTTCGCGGCCAGTACCGGCAACGTGGTGTACACGGCGGCGGCTGGCGATACCGTGCTCAACAGTTTGAACTCGCGCGGCGGCCTGAACCTCACCGGCGGCAGCTTGCTGCTCAACAATGTGCTGACGGTGGCCAACTATGCTCAGACCGGCGGCCTGCTCGGTGGGCAGGGCAATATGACGGTCAGCAACAGCTTCAGCCAGAGCGCAGGCGCCATCAATATCGGCGGCAACCTGGCCGTGAACCAGGCCGCCGGTGACCTGCGTTTCGCGGCATTGACCGCGAATACCATCCGCCTGAACGCTGCCGCCGGCGCCATCAGCCAGAGCGGCGCCGTGGTTGCCGGCAGCCTGGCCACGCAATCGCAAACCGGCACCGTGCTGAACGATACTGGCAACCGTGTCAGGAACTTCAGTGCCAGCAACAGCGGCGCCGGTGGCATTGCACTGACCAATACCAGTGCGCCTGCCGTGCTGGTGCTGGGAAGCGTGTCGACCGGTGCCGGCGATGTGCGCATCGAAAGCACGGGTGGCATCGAGAGCCATGCGATCAATGCCAGCAGCGGCAATGTGACGCTGATCGCGCATAGCCCCGTCAATGTGCAGGGTGTCGTCAACGGCAACGACGTCACCATTGACGCCAGCACGGACGTGGCCTTTGGTGACGGCGCACGCGTCAGTGCGGCGCGCGCCATTGCCGTGACGGCCGGTAACGGCGTCACCTTTGCCGGCGCTTCCGCGCTCGATACGCAGGCCGCTGGCAGCATCGCCGTGCTGGCGAAAAACGGCGACCTGACCGCCGCCGAAACGGTACGCATCAACAGCCGCGGCTCACCCGTCTCGCTGCTCGCACCGAACGGCCGTGTGACGGTGCCGGCCTCGGTGCTGGTTGCCCAGCCGGTGACGACGCCGGTGCTGCCGCCAAGCACCATCATCAGCGCCAGCAATACCTTGCCGGCGCTCAGCGAACAATACAACCCGCTCAACCAGTTCAATACGCCCAACAACGTGAGCACGCCACTGCTGGCGAGCGCGACCTCCAAAGAATCGACGAAGAAAGCCACAGATGACCCTCAAAATGGTATCAAAAAGACCTATTGCAACTAGGTCGATGCTGGCGGGCGCCATGCTGTGGCTGGTGCTGATGAGCATCAGCCTGCATGCGTTCGCCCAGGTGGCCGGCACGGTGACGCAGCTGAGTGGGCCGATGATGGCGAAAAAGGCCGATGGCAAGGTCAAGATACTGTCGCTGAAATCCGAGGTGGAATCGGGCGACACGCTTATTACCGAGAAGAACACCTATGCCCTGGTGAAATTCATCGACAACAGCGAGATCACGCTGAAGCCAAGCACCACCTTTGTGGTCGAACAGTTTGCCTACCAGGCCGACCAGCCTGACGGTGACCAGGCCTCGTTCAACCTGGTCAAGGGCGGGCTGCGCTCCCTGTCGGGCTTGCTGGGCAAGCGCAACAAGGAAAAGTTTTCCCTGAAAACGCCGGTCGCCACCATCGGCATCCGCGGCACCTATTTCATGGCCGAATATATCGGCGCCGGCGGCTCTGCTGCACCAGGCTCAACGCCGCCGAAAACGGCACTGCCGCAAGGGCCGGCGCTGGCGCCAGGGCTTTACACGTCGGTGACCAGTGGACAAATCGTGGTGAGCAATCCAGCCGGGGTGCTCGAGTTCGCCGCCGGGCAGTTCGGTTTTACGCCTAGCTTCAAGCAGCCGCCAGTCATGCTGCCGACCAATCCGGGCATGCAGTTTACGCTGCCGGTCGCGTTCGGTTCCGGCAACATCCCGACCGCCAGCAACAGCACGCCGGGCAAGTCGGACGGTATCGACTGCATAGTACGCTGATTTCCGCTTGACCTTCCCATCGTTGGAGGGCGCATCCTGTAGTCATACACTCTTGTCTACAGGATGCTCTCCATGCCGCCAGCTTCCCCTTATCTGCAGTCATTCACGGTCGAAGGCATGACCTGCGCCTCGTGCGCCGCCCGCGTTGAAAAGGCGCTGGCGGCCGTGCCGGGCGTAAGCAGCGCCAGCATCAACCTGGCCACCGATACTGCCAGGGTGGCGTCCAGCCAGCACCTTGCGCTGGCCACCTTGCAGGCGGCGGTGGACAAGGCCGGCTATGCCGTGGCCAGCACGCAGATCGACCTGTCGGTGGCCGACATGACGTGCGCCTCGTGCGTGGGCCGGGTGGAGAAGGCCTTGCTGAAAGTGCCCGGTGTGCTGGCCGCGAGCGTCAACCTGGCCACCGAAAGCGCGCGCGTGACGGTCAGCGGCGTGCAAGCCTCGACCCTGGTTGCGGCAGTCACCGCTGCCGGCTACCAGGCCAGCGTGCCAGTGCCAGCCGGCGGCGCAGCCAGTGCGCCAGCGCCATCGCCATCGCATGATGGGATCAAGGTGGTATTTGCCGGCCTGCTGGCCCTGCCGATGCTGCTGCCGATGCTGCTGGATTGGGGGGGCGTGCACTGGATGCTGCCTGGCTGGTGCCAGTTCGCCCTGGCCACGCCGGTGCAGTTTTACCTGGGCGCGCGCTTCTACAGGGCGGGCTGGAAGGCGCTCAGGGCGGGCAGCGGCAATATGGATCTGCTGGTGGCGCTCGGTACCAGCGCCGCGTATGGCTTGTCGGTCTATCAATGGCTGACGGCGGGCGACATGATGCCGCACCTGTATTTCGAGGCGTCGGCCGTGGTGATCACCCTGGTGCTGCTGGGAAAATGGCTGGAAGGGCGCGCCAAGCGCCAGACAGCCTCGGCGATCCGGGCCTTGCAAGTGCTGCGTCCCGCCACGGCGCGCGTGCGCCGCGACGCCCTCGAGGTCGATGTACCGGTAGAACTGGTCAGGCTGGGCGACCTGGTGGTGATACGGCCCGGCGAGCGGGTCGCCGTCGATGGCGTGGTGCTGGAAGGCGCCAGCCAGGTGAATGAGTCGCTGATTACTGGTGAAAGCCTGCCGGTCGACAAGCATGTGGGCGACCAGGTCACCGGTGGTGCCATCAATGGCGATGGCTTGTTGCTGGTGCGCACTGCTGCGGTGGGCGTGGATACCACCTTGTCGCGCATTATCCGCCTGGTGGAAGACGCGCAGGCCGCCAAGGCGCCGATCCAGCACCTGGTCGACAAGGTCAGCGCCATTTTTGTTCCCGTGGTGCTGGGCCTGGCGCTGCTGACCCTGCTGGGCTGGTGGCTGGCGAATGGCGACCTGGAAACCGCCATTATCAATGCTGTTGCCGTGCTGGTGATCGCCTGCCCATGTGCGCTGGGCCTGGCCACGCCGACCGCCATCATGGCCGGCACCGGCGTGGCGGCCCGTTACGGCATCCTGATCAAGGACGCCGAAGCGCTGGAAGTGGCGCATGGCGTCACCACGGTAGTGTTCGACAAGACGGGCACCCTGACGGCAGGCAGGCCGTCGCTGGCAGCACTGCATGCCCACGGCGTGACGCAAGAGCGCTTGCTGCAACTGGCGGCCAGCATACAGTCGGGTAGCGAACACAGCCTGGCCAAGGCCGTGCTGGAGGCGGCCATCGCGCGCGCCATCGTGGCCTTGCCGGCCAACGATTTGTCGGCCCTGCCGGGCCGCGGCCTGGCGGCGCAGGTCGATGGCCTGGCTTTGAGACTCGGCAGCACCCGGCTGATGCAGGAACAGGGCGTGGACCTGTCGGCACTGGCCTGCCAGGCGCAGGTGCTGGAAGCGGCCGGCAATACGATTTCCTGGCTGTCTTCCGGCAAGCAACTGCTGGGCCTGTTCGCTTTCAACGACCAGCCCAAGCCCGGCGCGCGCGAGGCGATTGCACGGCTGCATGCACTCGGTATCACGACCGTCATGCTGACTGGCGACAACCAGGGCAGTGCCGATGCGGTCGGCAAGCTGCTGGGCATCGGTACCGTGGCGGCCAAAATGCTGCCGGCCGATAAAACCGCTAGAATCATGGAACTGAAGGCGGCCGGTGCGAAGGTCGCCATGGTAGGCGACGGCATCAACGATGCGCCCGCGCTGGCGGCGGCCGATGTCGGCATCGCCATGTCGACCGGCACCGACGTGGCCATGCACGCGGCCGGCATCACGCTGATGCGCGGCGATCCGGCCCTGGTGGCAGACGCCATCGATATTTCGCGCCGCAGCTACAGCAAAATACGGCAGAACCTGTTCTGGGCGTTTATCTATAACCTGATCGGCATTCCGCTGGCCGCGTTCGGCTTGCTAAACCCCATGGTGGCCGGTGCGGCAATGGCGTTCAGCTCAGTCAGCGTGATCAGCAATGCGCTGTTGCTGCGGCGCTGGAAGGCCGGCAAGGCGCATCACAAAGAGGGATCATAATGAATATCGGCCAGGCGGCAAGCGAGACCGGGGTCTCGGCAAAAATGATACGCTACTACGAGAGCATTACGCTGTTGAAACCGAGCGCGCGCAGCGATGCCGGCTACCGCATCTACACGCCGCAGGACCTGCACGCGCTGCACTTTATCAAGCGTTCGCGCAACCTGGGCTTTTCGCTGGAACAGATACGCGAACTGCTGTCGCTGTGGCAGAACGACCAGCGCGCCAGCGCCGACGTGAAAACCATCGCGCTGGCTCATGTGGCGGACCTGAACCAGCGCATCGCCGAACTGACCGACATGCGCGATACCCTCAGTCAGCTGGCCGCTTCCTGCCACGGTGACGACCAGCCCGATTGCCCGATCCTGCAGAACCTGGGACTGTCGATGGCACAGGGTGGCGCAGCCCGCAAGACGTGCTGCGGCTGATGCAGTTGAGCTAGCCGAGCAGCAGCACCATCGGCAGGCAGCTCAGTGCCACGCCCAGCGACCCAAGCACGGCGCAGGCGGCGCTGGCCCAGTCCAGCATGCTGATTGCACTACCCGCATGCAGGCGGCGCAGCGCGCGCCAGCACAACACTGACAACAACGCCAGCGCCAGCAGCGAGGCGATCCCTACCGTCCACAACAGTGACAGCTTGCCGAAGCGCATTTGCTCGGCCGTAACGATATAGCAAAAGAAAAAATGCACGCCCCAGATCAGCAGCGGCAGCGACGGTTGCAGCAGATGACGGAGCAAATGGTCCTGTGCGCGCATTGAGGTTATCCTTAGCCCATCAGTGACGGCATCAGGTGCACGATGGCAATGCCGACGCTGCCTTGCAGGACCGTGCCGTGCCATAGCAGGCTGCAGTTGTCGAGCGTGGCGCGGTGGCTCGGCAGCAAGCGGTTGGCCCACGAACGCGCACACAGGAAGCCCGCCACCAGTGCCAGGATCACCACATGGAAACCTTGGTAGGCCAGCAAGGCTGCCACGGTGGCGGCCCAGGCGCTGGATGTCGGCGACAGGCCAGCCTGCGCCTGGCTGTACCACGCCATGCCGAAGCCGGCCACGGCCGAGGCCAGCGCCAGCAGCACGGCCAGGCGCAGCAGTCCCTGGCGATTGCTCGATTGCAAGCGCCGTGCCCATAACATCATGGCCGAACCCAGTATCAACAGCGCGCAGGCGGCCCAGGGCCATAGCGGCGCGGGTAATCTGGCGCCCGGCGGCGGACAGATCTGCAGCGCCATCGCGCTGTGGATATGCGCAAAGGCGAAGGCGGCAAAGATGCTGGCGTCGACCACCAGCATGATGATGGTGGCGCACCAGGAATGCGATGCAGGGCCGCTGATGCCGACCGGCAGCACCAGCGTATCCGATACCTGCGCGGTCGTCACGGGCGGGGTGCTGTCGGACTGCCACATCCAGGCAATGATTGCCACGATGGCGGCAATCCCGCAGCTCCAAGCCAGCAGCGTCTGCGCGATGGTCAACAGCAGGAAGAAGCCGGCCGTGCCCAGCGCGCCGATCAAAGGCCAGGCGCTGTCGCCGGGCAAGATTTGCAAGTACACCGGCCGCGCCTGTATCGGGCTGGTGATAATGGTTTCGCGCAAGCCTGTCACGGTGCCGGGCAACCAGTGCCGGCCGGCCACCACTTCTTCGGGCAGGTTTGGCTGATCCCACAGCGGGTGGCGCGAGCCTATATCGGGAATGCTGCGCACGGCATAGTCTTCCATCGGCAGCCATTCCAAGGTGGCGGCGCGCCACGGGTTGCCGTGCTCCTGCGGCGGTTTGCGCAGGGTGTGCACCAGGTCGATAAAGAACAGCACGATGCTCAGCGCCAGGATCAGGGCGCCGATGCTGGACGCCAGGTTCAAGTTGTTCCAGCCCATGTCGGCCGGATAGGTGTAGACGCGGCGCGGCATGCCCCACAAGCCTGTCAGGTGCATCGGGAAAAACGCCAGGTTGAAGCCGCCGAACATCAGGCCGAAGACCCAGCGCGCGCAGCGTTCGGACAGCCGGTGGCCATTGACCAGTGGCAGCCAGTAGTAAAAGCCGGCAAACATCGGAAACACCATCCCGCCGATCAGCACATAGTGCAAATGGGCCACGATAAAATAGCTGTCGTGCGCCTGCCAGTCGAACGGCAGCACGGCCACCATCACGCCCGTCAATCCCCCCAGCACGAAGATGAACATAAAGCCCAGCAAAAACAGCGTCGGTGCCTGGGCGGGCGAGGCTTTGCCGCGCCACAAGGTGGCGATCCAGGCAAACACCTGGACGGCGGTCGGTATCGCCACGGCCATGCTGGCAGCCGACACCAGGCTCATTTCCAGCAGGCCCAGGCCGGCCGTCAACATATGGTGGGCCCACAGCGCAAAGCTGAAAAACCCTACCGCCAGCAAGGCCGCGACGATCGAGCGGTGGCCGACCAGGGCAGTGCCGGCCAGCGTCGGTATCATGGTCGACACCATGCCGGCGGCCGGCAAAAAGATAATGTAGACCTCGGGATGGCCGAAGAACCAGAACAAGTGCTGCCACAGCAGCGGATCACCACCGCGCTCGACGATAAAGAAGGGCCAGTCGAACGCCCGCTCCATTTCCAGCAGGGTGGTGCCGGCAATCACGGCAGGAAACGCAAACACGATCATCACGCCGACCACCAGCATAGCCCAGGCATACACCGGCATTTTCGACAGGCTCATGCCCGGCGCGCGCGTGTACAGGATGCCGACGATCAGCTCAATGGCGCCGGCAATTGCCGAGATCTCGATAAAACCGATGCCCAGCAGCCAGAAATCGGCATTCAGGCCCGGCGAATATTGCTTGCCGGTAAGCGGTGGATACATGAACCAGCCGCCGTCGGGCGCCATGCCCCAGAACAGGCTGGTAAAGAACCCCAGGCCACCGACCGCATACGCCCAGAATGCATAGGCCGACAGGCGTGGAAACGGTAAATCGCGCGCACCGAGCATGCCGGGCAGCAAATAGACGGCGATCGCCTCGACCACGGGAATCGCGAACAAAAACATCATCACCGTGCCGTGCATGGTAAATATCTGGTTATAAGTGCCGGCCGACAAGAAATCATTTTCCGGCACTGCCAACTGCAGCCGTATCAACAGGCCCAGGATGCCGGCCAGCAAGAAAAACAGCATGGCCGTGCCGATATACAGCAGGCCGATATTGTTGTTATTGACGGTGGTAAAGAAGCGCCAGCCCGTGGGCGTGCGCCAGACTGCTTCCAGCCTGGCCAACTCGTCCGGTGGACGCGGCAGGGAGCTTGGCAATGCGGAGTAGGTCATTGCAACTGCTCCAGGTAAGCGGTGATGGCTGCCAGGGTAGGGCCGTCGAGGTCGCCGGCGGCCGGCATGCGCACACCCGGCTTGCTGGCATGCGGGTCGGCGATCCAGCCGGCCATGGCGCCGCGACTGTTGCGCAAGGTGCCGGCGCCCAGGTACAGGCGGCTGCCAATATGCGTCAGGTCCGGGCCCAGTGCGCCCTCGTCCGCCACGCCACGCACCGCGTGGCAGGCAACGCAGCGCCGGGCGATAAAGGCATCGCGGCCGCGCAGGGCCAGCGCGCCGGCCGGCGTGGCAGCAGGCCTGGATTGCGCGGACAGCCAGGCGGCGAATTCGTCAGGCGTCTGCACCACCACATGCAGCGCCATGCGCGCATGCTGTTCGCCGCAGTATTCGGCGCACTGGCCCCGATAGATGCCGGGCTGGTCGGCGCGCACCGTCATGCCATGCAGGCGCCCCGGCAGCATATCGACCTTGCCGGCCAGCGCTGGCACCCAGAAGCTGTGGATCACATCATCGCTGGACAGGCCCAGGTAGACGCGTTGCCCGGCCGGCAGCCGGATTTCATTGGCCAGCACGATGTCCGTCCCGCTGGCCGGGTCCGTATAGCGTACTTCCCACCACCACATTTTTGCGGTCACCGCGATCTTGATCGCATGCTGCGACGAGGGCCGCGTCAGGTGGGCGCTGCGCAAGGTGCTCCAGGCCAGGAGCGCCGTCAGCACCACCAGCGGCAGCAGCACGCCGCCGCCGACAAGCCAGCGCAGCGGCCGCAGCGGCGCGCCGGTTTTTTTCCGGCGCAGCGCCAGCGCCAGCAGCACCATCATGCCCAGCAGGATCACGCTGGCGCCGATGATCAGCAGCCACGACAGGTTGTGAATGATGGCCGCATCGGCCCCAGCCGGATGCAGTGCCGATTGCCGGAAATTTGTGGTCATGGCAAGCCATACAGGTAAGCCACCATGTCGCGCGCCTGTTCCGGCGACACGCCCATGGCAGGCATCAGGGTGCCTGGCTGCATGGCTTGCGGATCGACGATCCAGCGCACCAGGGTCTCGGGCTGGTTCGGAAACTGGCCAGCGATATAGCTTTGCCTGCCCAGGTTGGCCAGGCTGGGACCTATCTGGCTGCGCGCCGCTGGTACATTCGGAATCTGGTGGCAGGCGCCGCACTGGAACTGCGCCAGCAGGCGCTGGCCCCGTTCGGCGTTGCCGATGCTGGCAGGCGAGGCCGGTGGCGTTGGTGTCTCGCGGCTGTCGCAGGCGGTGGCAAGCAGTGCGCAGCCGAGCAGGCAGGCACGCCAGGCTGACGCCAGGGAAAACAGTGTCCGACAGTGGAGAAAGGGCTTGCGCACGATTGCTTCCTGCTGAAACCTGACCGATCTTTATAATACGACAAAGACATTGTTTCCTTGTTTTCAATAGAAACGTACTGTCGCCATGGAGCCGTCCCGATGACATCACGCCGCGCCACCATCATTCGCACCATCGCCGCCACCTTGCTGCTGTGCGCGGGCGCAGGTGCACTGGGAGGCTGGCTCGTGCTCAAAAGCGGCTGGTACAACATCGGCGCCACCAGACAGCACTGGCAGCCCGTGTACAGCCTGCTGGAGCAGGGCATGCACGAATCGGTGCGCCACTATGCCAGCGAGCTGAGGGTGCCCCCAGCCCTGGCCGGTGCAGCCGCCAGAGTGCAAGTGGTGGCAGGCGCCGGCCTGTACCGCCAGCACTGCGTGCAGTGCCATGGCGCACCTGGCGTGGCGCAGGCGCTGATCGGGCAAAGCATGCAACCCGTGCCAGGGCCGCTGGTGGACGCGGCCAGGCGCTGGCGCAACAACGAGTTGTACTGGATCACGCGGCACGGCATCAAGATGAGCGGCATGCCGGCCTGGGGCCATCATCTGGATGAAGAGCAACTGTGGGCGGTGGTAGCGTTCCTGGGCCAGTTGCCTAGGCTGTCGGCGCAGGACTATGCGCACCTGTCCGCCACAACGGCGCCATTGAAACTGCAGTCGCAGAGCACGCGTGGCCGCTCGACTGACCGGGCCACCAGCATCGAACGGGGCAAGCTGGCGCTGACGCAGTTCGCCTGCCGGGCCTGCCACATGATCCCCGGTATCACCGGCTCGGAGGTGTTTGTGGGGCCGCCGCTCGATAAATTGGCGCAGCGGCGCTACCTGGCCGGCCGTCTGGCCAATACTGACGCGCATCTGCAGCAATGGATACGCGATCCGCAAGCCGTGAAACCGCAGACGGCCATGCCGAACATGGGCGTGGGAGCCGAAGATGCGCGCGACATGGCGGCGTACCTGCTGAGCCTTGATTAATCCAGCTTTGCCAATCTTGAAAGGTCATCCATGAGCGCACCGTATCTGCTGTACTACTGGCCCACCATCCAGGGGCGTGGCGAATTCGTTCGCCTTGCGCTGGAAGAGGCCGGTGCCGACTACCAGGACGTGGCGCGCCTGCCCGAGCGCAAGGGAAAGCAGCAGGGCATGCCCGCGATGCTGGCCTGCCTTGATGGCGACGCCACGCCGCAGGCGGCGTATGCGCCGCCCGTGCTTGGCCATGGTGATTTGCTGCTGGCGCAGACGCCGAATATTCTGTTTTATCTGGGCAGGCAACTGGGCCTGGCGCCGCGTGCCGAGGCGGGCCGGCTGTGGCTGAACCAGTTGCAGCTGACCATAGCCGACTGGCTGACGGAAGTGCACGACACGCATCATCCGCTGTCCATGGGCCAGTATTATGAAGACCAGGCGGCGGCCGCTGCCTTGCGTGCAAGGGACTTTCGCGACACGCGCTTGCCGAAATTCCTCGATTATTTCAACCAGGTGCTGGCCAACAACCGCAGCCGGGGCAGCTTCCTGGTGGGGGCAAAACTGACGTATGGCGATCTGTCGCTGTTCCAGATGATCGCCGGGCTGCATTATGCGTTTCCGCAGGCAATGGAAAGGCTGGCGCCGCGCTACCAGGCGCTGTCCGACCTGCACCACAGCGTGGCGGCACGGCCGAACATTGCCCGCTACCTCAAGTCGAAGCGGCGCCTGCCGTTCAGCCAGGAAGGCATCTTCCGGCATTATCCGGAACTCGATGGCTGAGCTGCCGCACCGTGTGGCTATTGTGCTTGTGCGCTGGTTACCGGATAACCAGCATCCACGATGGCTGCGCTGATCGCTTCGAGCGCCTTGTCGGTGCCGACCCTGACGCTTTTTTCTTCCAGTTCGATCTGCACTTGTGCCTGCGGGTCGACCGACTGCACGGCCTTGGTGACGGCGCTGACGCAATGGTTGCAGGTCATGTTTTCAACTTGTAACTGGTACATGGCGATTCCTCCTCAATGGTTGACTGCACCACTATAAGCCTTGCTGCCATGGGAAGGTCAAGCGGCGCACGAACCGTGCGGCGCCTGGTGCCGCTCAGGTCAGCATGAAGTTTTCCGGCTGCATCGGCGGCGGAGCCTGTTCATCCTGCAGCGACTCGCGCAGGTTGATTTCGATGGTGCGGCAGATGGCCGACAGCGGCAGGTCGTTGGCGTCTTCGCCGAACGGCTCTTCGATCTCGTCACCGAGCGCGTCGAGGCCAAAAAAGGTGTAGGCGACGATGGCCACCACGAACGGCGTCATGAAACCGAGCGAGTCGACCAGGCCGAACGGCAGCAGGAAACAATACAGATAGGCCGTGCGGTGCAGCAGCAGCGAGTACGAAAACGGAATCGGCGTGCCGCGGATGCGTTCGCACGAGGCGCCCGCGCCGACCATGGCCGAGATCGAATTGTCGAGCTGTGCGGCCAGGATGGTGTCGATGCGTTTTTCACGCACGCAGGTGGCCAGGTCTTGGCCCATCTGCTGCATCAGGTAGTCGGACGGGTTCGACGACTTGCAGGCCAGTACCCATTCGCCGGGCCGCAGCAGCGGTTGCAGGTCGGCCGCACCTGTCGAATCGCGCAACTGATGGCGCAGCGCATGGCAAAACGCGATGGTGCGGCAGACCATGCGCACGCGCACATCGTCGAGTCCGAGTTTCGCATGGGCCACCGTATCACTGCTGATCATGCTCTGGCACTGGCGCGAAAAATTGCGGCTGCGCAGCACCAGTTCGCCCCACAGCTTGCGCCCTTCCCAGTAGCGGTCATAGGCAGCCGTGTTGCGAAAACCGAGGAAGATCGCCAGCGGCAGGCCGATCAGCGTAAACGGAATTGTGGTGAGGATCACCTTATGGTCGAACAGCGTACCGTGGCACCAGGTGACCAGGGTGGCGATCAGGGTATTGACGATCAGGGTGACGCGAATGCGCGGCAAAATCGAACCACGCACGATCAGGAACAGCCGTAGCGCCGAAGGGCGCTCGCGCACGATCATGGCGTGCTCCCGGACATGGTGGACAGTGTGGAAAAGTATTGCGAACAACAAGCCCGCAAGGAGTGCGGGCTGGGAACGGTAAGCATGGGTGCCAGTGGTGAGGAGACGGCGCGAGTATAGGCCGCCAGGCAGCCTGGCGGCCAATTCAGAATCGCCATGGCAGTTATTTACTTTATGAATGTATGCTTTATAAATATGTGAACTAATGCTGTTTTTTCTTTTTTTCGCGTGGCCAGTCGCAACAATCGATCAGGTCGCTCCCATCGCAGGAACAGGCCGCACAATCGGCAGATGGCAGGTCACAGTCGCAATAGCCTGCCTGCGCCTGGTGGCGTGCCGTATGGCAGCGTGTGGCAGGCGCTGCCGCACGATGTGCTTGCAAATGCTGGCTGCAGGCGCGGGTGCGGCGTCGCAGCAGCGCCAGGCCGCGCAGCAGGCCAAAGCGCGCGATCACCCGATAGCCATAGGCCGAACAGTTGTCGCGACCCGTCAGCACGCGGAAGGCGCACGCATATCCCTTCAGCGGCGACAGGTAGAGCTGGTAAGCGCGAATGGCCAGCAGGGCAGGGTAGTGGAAAATGATGGCGCTCCCATGCATTTAAAACAGGCAGCATACGTCCAGTCCTGCTTTTGGGCAAATATCTGATGCCGCCACTATGTACGTCTGCGAACAGTGTGTTGCGGCGATGTAGTGCATACTGAAAAAGTACCCACGCAATCGCGAGGCGTCATGAAAAAGGAAAACAGATGAGCTATCAGACCACGAATCCGTACAGCGAACAGATCGAACAAACCTTCACGCCGCACAGCGACGCACAAATGGAAACCATCCTGGCCCAGGCAGCCACCACCTTCGAGAGCGACTGGCGCCAGCGCAGCTTCGCCGAGCGCAAGGCAGTGGTCAAGAAAGCGGCCATGCTGTTGAAAGAGCAGCGCGATGATTTTGCCAAACTGATTACCCTGGAAATGGGCAAGCTGTTCAAGGAAGCGCAGCAGGAAGTGTCCCTGTGCGTGCAAATCCTTGATTACTATGCCGAGAATGGCGAGCAGTTCCTGGCGCCGAAACAACTCGACGTCAAGCGCGGCGAAGCCAGCGTTGAAATCGCGCCGTTGGGCGTGATCTTCTGTGTCGAACCGTGGAATTTCCCCTACTACCAGTTGGCCCGTGTGGCCGGCCCGAACCTGATGGCCGGCAATACCCTGGTCGTCAAGCATGCGTCGAACGTGCCGCAATGCGCGCTGGCGTTTGAAAAACTGTTCACGGACGCCGGCGCCCCTGCCGGCGCCTATACCAACGCTTTCTTCTCCAGCGAGCAGGTGGCCACTGCGATTGCCGACCCGCGCGTGCAGGGCGTGGCCCTGACCGGCAGCGAACGTGCCGGCGCCTCGGTTGCCGCTACCGCCGGCAAGGCCTTGAAAAAGACCACCATGGAACTGGGCGGCAGCGACGCCTTTATCGTGCTGGGCGACGCCGACATGGACCTGGCCGTGAAGCTGGCCGTGATCGGCCGCATGCAGAACTCTGGCCAGGTCTGCGACGGCTCGAAACGTTTTATCCTGGTCGACAGCATTGCCGACACCTTTGTCGAACGCTTCCAGGCCGAACTGGCCAAGCTGCAGGCGGGCGATCCGATGGACGCGGCTACAGCCGTGGCGCCGCTGTCGAGCAAGGCGGCGCTGGAACTGGCAGTCAAGCAAGTGGGCCAGGCCGTCGAAGGCGGTGCGAAAGTGCTGCTGGGCGGCAAGCGCATGGAGCGCACCGGTTACTTCATGGAGCCGACCATCCTCACCGATGTGAAGCCGGACAATCCGGTCTACTACCAGGAGTTCTTTGCGCCGGTCGCCATGATCTTCCGCGTCAAGGATGAAAACGAGGCGATCAAGCTGGCCAACGACTCGCCATTTGGCCTGGGCGGCACCATCGTTACGGCCGATATCGCACGCGCCAAGAAACTGGCCAGCCAGATCGACACCGGCATGGTCTTTATCAACTCGCCTGCCGTCACGGCGCCTGATTTGCCGTTTGGCGGCGTCAAGAACTCCGGCTACGGCCGCGAACTGTCGGACCTGGGCATTATGGAGTTCGTCAACCGCAAGCTGGTGCTGGTGGGCTAAGTAACAAGTCGTGGCAAGGCCACTGGCCTTACCACGATCCGGACGCTCCGCCACCGCCGGAGCGTCCGCCACTACCTGAGGTGCCACTTGTGCTGCTTCCCGACGAACTGCTGCCTGACGAGTCGCTGTCACTGTCACTATCACTGCGGCGCCCGTCATCACGTTCACGCTTGCGCTGCGGGCCGCCGCGTGCAAATCCCATTGCAAACAGATACACCTTGAGCCACGCCAGCAGCTTGTGCCGTGCCTTGGGCAAGTGATACCTGCGCACATTCGCGGCCACCATTTTCCAGCGCAGCAGCAGCCACGCCAGCACCAGCACGGCGGCGCCGGCCCAGGCCGCGGCACGGCTGTCTCCCTTCGCCAGCATCACGACGGCAACGGCCACGGCAATGCTTGCCAGCAGACCAAATACACCGGCAAACAGCGACATGCCCAACGCAAACAGCGCCAGACAGCCGAAGATGCCGAGCACTATCCATTTTGCCGCACCGGAAATTTCCTTCTCTTCAGCTTTTGCGGCGGCCGCCTGAGCCGGTAATGGCTGGCCCCCTATCACGGCCAGCATAGCCTCGACGCCATCGGCCACGCCGCCCTCGATATCGCCCTGTCTGAACTTTGGCGTAATCACCTCACGCACGATGCGCGCGCTTTGCAGGTCGGTCAGCTTGCCTTCCAGTCCATAGCCCGCTTCGATGCGCATGGTCTTGTCGCCGGTGGCGATCACCAGCAGTGCACCATCGTCCTGGCCCTTGCGGCCCGGCTGCCATTGCTCGAACACGGCCAACGCGTACGCTTCGATCGAGTTTCCGGTGCCGGTCGATGGCACGGTCAGCACGAACACCTGGTGCCCGGTCTGCGCTTCGAAGGCCTTGAGTTGCGCATCGATGGCCGGGCCGCGTGCGGCCAACACGCCGGCCACGTCATTCACGTGCGACTGCAGGGGCGGCACCGTGATGGCGGCCTGTGCCAGCGTGCAGCACAGTTGCAGCAGGCAAATCAAGACCAGCCCAGCCAAGCCAGGCCAGGTTGCATGGCGTGTCAGCCGCGGCGCGCTCATGGCTGGCTCCAGCAAAAAAATCCGAACGCCACCAGCCAGGCCAGCGTGACTGCCAGCCCCGGCAGCAGCAGCCATTTCGCCACCGTCTCTTCCCACGCCACATAAGGTTTGCCGCCACGCGCCAGCGCCAGCAGCGCCTGGCCACCGTTCAGTCCGCCAAACGGCAGCAAGTTGAACGCGCACAGTTTCACACTCACGAGGGCGAACAACAACACAAAGCCATGCGTAGCGGCAAACGAGGCTCCATCGGCCAGCAGCAGCTGCGCCATGTGCAAAGGCGCCAGCGCGCCCGAGATAATCTGCGCAAAAGCGCCCGTAAAACTGGGCCAGCCCTGCGCGCCCAGCAAGCCCAGCGCCAGTATCAAGGGCACCGCCACGCCACTGAGCAACACGGCGAGCTGCTGCCACAGCGGCCGCTCGTTGTAGATGTCGCCGCCAGATTCGTCATCGTAAATCTGTTGTTCGCGCGTATCTTTCAGCACCACGCTGCCGGCAAATGGCAGCAGCCTGATCTGCGCCTTTCCGATTGAAAGCACGGTGGGGCCCACGCCATAAGCGATGCGGCGAATAGTGATGCCGAAAGCACGGGCGCACAGAGCCATCACGGAAACGTGGATCAGCATGAACAGGAAGGTGGCAAGCAGGAATTGGAAGACTGGGTGCATTGCAGGAAATGGTTGATGGCAGGGAATAGTATTAAAACATGGCATAAGAAAAAGCCATGTCCGCTACGCGCTATTTTTATTCAGTAAACTCTTTGGCTTCGTCAATCTGCTTTAAAGAGTAAAGTTACAGATAAACCCCCAGTGGCCCAATTTATAGTGAAATGATGAGACGACAATGAATGACGCGGACGTCGTGGTACCTGCATTTGAATCAACGTTTTTACAGGGCAGCCTGTCGGCAGACGCCAAGCTTGAACGCGCACGCACCGAGCTGCTGGACCTGACGGCCCGCAACCGCCTGCTCAATATCCCGCGCTCGTCGACCACGGCGCGTACCATCGATGTGGTCGATGAAAAGACCAGCGAAATTTTCCGCCTGATGGTGTCGGAAAGCCGGTCATTTACTTTTTTGCCGGGCAAGGAAGCAAACAAGGTCGATCTCGGTAAAACGGAAAATGACGAGGACGTCGATGAAGCCGGCGACCTGGCGCAGCCGGGTCATGACAGCATAGACAACAGCGTCGATGAGCGTGGAGTTTTGTCGCGCCACGCCGACACCAGACTGCAAACGCGGCTGACGTCAAAAGGGCTGCAAAAACGCCTGCTCGACATGTATCTCGATGCGCGCACCCTGGAAGAAGAGCAGGGCGTAAATATTCTTTTCCTGGCGCTCGGTACCTTGAAATGGCTCGATCCATTGAATGCCAAAAACGTGCGCCATGCGCCGTTGATACTGATCCCTGTCAGCCTGGAGCGCGGGAACGCCGCCGAGCAATTCAAATTGAAATGGCGCCAGGAAGATCATTCGTCGAATCTGTCGCTGGAAGCGTTACTCGAACGCGTGCACCATTTGAAAATGCCCGCCTATGAAGCGGGTGACGAATTCGATCCGCTGGAGTATATCGAAGCCGTCAGGGACGCCGTCAAATCAAAGGAAGGCTGGGTGGTCGATTGCGACGACATCGTGCTGGGCTTTTTTTCGTTTTCCAAATTCCTGATGTACCGCGACCTCGATCCGGCTATCTGGCCCGAGGGCGCTCTGACGAATCAGCCGCTGATGCGCGGCTTGCTGTCCGATGGTTTCGCCTTTGAAGAATCGACCATACCCGAAGACGCCAATCTCGACGAGCATATTTCGCCGGCCGAGCTGCTGCATATCGTCGACTGCGATAGCTCGCAAACCCTGGCCGTGCACGATGTACGGGCCGGGCGCAACCTGGTGATACAGGGCCCGCCCGGCACCGGCAAATCGCAGACGATTGCCAATGTGATCGCCTCGGCGATTGCGGACGGCAAGACGGTGCTCTTCGTGGCGGAAAAAATGGCCGCACTGGAAGTGGTCAAGCGCCGGCTGGACCAGGCCGGCGTGGGCGACGCCTGTATCGAATTGCACAGCAATAAAGCCAACAAGAAGATGTTTCTCGACGAGCTGCGTCGCACGTCGGAACTCGGTTCGCCCAAGGGCGATACGGCCACCACGCTCAACAGCCGCCTGCTGGCGGCGCGCAATGAGCTCAATGCGCACAGCGCGCGCCTGCACCGGCGCCACCCGGCCGCCATGCTGACGCCCTACCAGGTGATCGGCGAACTGAGCAAGTTGCGCCAGGAAAATGTCAAACCGGTCGATATCCGGCTGCAGCAGCCGCAGAGCTGGTCGCCCGATGATGTGCAGCAGCGCCTGGCCGTGGTCGAAGAGCTGGCGCAGCGCATCGTCGAGATCGGCGAGCCGCACGATCATCCATGGCGCGGCGTGGCGCTCAAGGTGATATTGCCGAATGATGTCGAGCGCCTGGTGTCGCGCATTACGGTCTTGCGCGCGCGTTGCCAATCGCTTGCCGCGCAGCAGGCCGATCTCGCCCTGTCGCTCGACACCATGGCGCCGGCCGTGCTGCGCGATATGGACTATCTGACCGAACTGGCGCGCGAAGTGGCTGCAGCGCCCAGGCTGTCTGCGGCGGCCTTGCGCTCGCCCGGCTGGGACGGCCAGGCGGCAGGCCTGGTCGCCCTGGTCGACGATGGTGTGCAGTTGCAGCGCATAACGGCCGCCCTGGCAGGCGAGGTCAAGCCCGATGCCTGGCAGCGCGATGTGCTGGACTTGCGGCAACAACTGGCCGGCTTGCCGCCCTATGCGAACGCGCAGGCATTCGAGCGGGCCGCCAGCTTGAAAACCTTGCTCGGCCGGCTGGCCGGCGAGGTGGTGTTGCTGGGCCGCCTGCTCGGTGTCGATGCGGCCAGTTATCTGGCCAGCTACAGCGAGCTCAACCGCCTGGTGCAGACGGCGCAAAAGGTGGCGAGCGCGCCGGATGTGAGTCCCGACGTGTTTATCTCGACGGTATGGGACCAGGGTGTGGAACAGGCGGCCGACCTGGCGCAAGCGGTCGCTGCGCTGGAAGGCCTGCAGGCGCGGCTGGACAGTCAAGTCAGCAGCAGCGCCTGGCAGGTCGACCTTGGCAGCGCGCGGCAGACACTGGCCGCGCATGGCGACAGCCTGCTGCGTTTCGTCAACGGCGAATGGCGCGCCGCCAGCAAGCAGGTCAAGGGAGTGTTGCGCAATCCAGACGCGCCGCTGCCGGAGCAGCTGGAAATTCTCGATGATCTTGCCGAAGGCAGGAGGCTGATCGAGCGCATCGCCTCGCAACAAACCTTTGGCACTGGCGCTTTTGGCGCGGACTGGCGCGGCGCGCAGACGCGTTCGGCGCCGCTGCTGGCGCTGGTGGCATGGATGCGCAGCCTGCGTGGCCTGGGCGCGCAGCCGCGCCTGATCGCCAGCAAATTGCCGGACCGCACGGAGATCTGCCGGCGCGCCGCGCTGCTGGCCAGCCTGCTGCAGGAACTCCGGCCCTTGCTCGATGCGCTGTGGTTCAATGGCTGGCAAGATGATGCGGCGTTTCGCGAGTGGACCAGCGTGGAGACGGCATCGCTGGAACGGATAGGGGAACAGGTGGCGCGGTTTGAAAGCTGCCTGGCCGGCTGTGCGTCCGTGATGCTGAACGTGCCGCCAGGCACGGCTGAAAAAATAGCCCGGCTTGATCTGTTGATCGAGATGCAGGCGCTGCAAACCCGTCTCGATGCCGCCAGCGAACTGGCAGCTGGCGCCTTTGGTGAGGCATGGCAAGGAGCGCAGTCGGACTGGAATCATTTGCGCAGCAGCGCGCAGTGGCTGGCCGGGCACCAGGCACTGCGCCATATGGTGGCGCGCCACGACGACCGCGATGCTGCCTTGCGGCGGGCGCTGGAGATCGAGGCGGCGCAGGACCAGTTGCTGGTCGACCTGGACGCGCTGTATGGCGAGCTGTGCACCAATAACGAGAAACTGTTCGAGGTGCCGGCCATACGCGACTTGCCGGCGTTTGCCTTGCTGGGCCGGCTGGGATTGTGGGTCGAATTTTCCGAAGAACTGTCGAAATGGGTGATCTACCGCGACCGCTGTGCCAAAGCGCGCCAGCTGGGCATCGGCGAAATCGTCACCCAGCTCGAAGCGGGCCTGCTGCTGCCGGCGCAGGCCATGTGCACCTTTTCCATGGCATATTTCGAGGCGCTGTTTTCCGACCAGGTTGGCAGCGACCAGGCGCTGGCGCATTTTGACGGTCATCTGCACGGCCGCCTGGCCGCCAGTTTCGCGCAGATGGACAAAGATCGCATTGCCGCTTCCAGCCTGGAAGTGGTGCGCGCCCACCACCGGCGCATCCCGCAGGGCGGCGGCGCGATCGGCCCGCTGGGCGTGTTGCGCGGCGAAATGGCCAAGCGCAAGGGCCATATGCCGATCCGCCGCCTGATGCAAAGGGCGGCGCCCGCCATCCAGGCTCTGAAACCGGTGTTCATGATGAGCCCCCTGTCGGTGGCCCAGTTCCTGCCGGCCGGGCAATTGAGCTTCGATTTGCTGGTTATGGACGAGGCCAGCCAGATCCAGCCGGTCGATGCGCTGGGGGCGATTGCGCGTTCGCGCCAGGTAGTGGTCGTGGGCGATGAACGCCAGTTGCCGCCGACCAAATTCTTTTCCAAGATGACCAGTGCCGAGCCTGACGAGGATGGCGACGATGATGCGCAGATGTCCGATATCGAAAGCATCCTGGGGTTGTTTACGGCACGCGGCTTGCCGCAGCGCATGCTGCGCTGGCATTACCGCAGCCGCCATCAATCGCTGATCGCGGTATCGAACAGCCAGTTTTATGAAAACAAGCTGTTTATCGTACCCAGCCCGTACACCCGTGAAGCAGGCATGGGCCTGCAGTTTCACCATATCGCCGACGGTGTTTTCGATTCCGGCAATACCGGCACCAATGCGCAAGAAGCCAGGGTGATTGCTGCCGCCATCATCGACCATGCGCGCAACGCGCCGCAACACTCGCTGGGCGTGGCCACCTTTTCGGTCAAACAGCGGCGCGCGATCCAGGATGAACTGGAACTGTTGCGCCGCCAGCATCCGGACGTGGAACCGTTTTTCCAGCAGCATGCCAGCGAACCGTTCTTTATCAAGAACCTGGAAAACGTGCAGGGCGACGAGCGTGACGTAATCTTTATTTCGGTCGGTTATGGCCGCAACAAGCTCGGTTATATGGCCATGCGCTTCGGTCCACTGAGTGCCGAGGGCGGCGAGCGGCGCCTGAATGTGCTGATCAGCCGCGCCAAGCGCCGCTGCGAAGTGTTCGCCTCGATTACCGATGAAGACATCGACCTGGAACGAGCCAGGGGGCGTGGCGTGGCCGCCTTCAAGCTGTTCCTGCATTTCGCCCGAACCGGCAAGCTGGGCCTGTCGCGCGTCTCGGGCCGCGAATATGACAGCCCGTTCGAAGTGCAGGTCGCCGACGCCGTCAAGGCATGCGGCTATGAAGTGCATCCGCAGGTGGGCATCGCCGGCTTTTTCATCGACCTGGGCATCGCCGACGCTGAGCATCCTGGCCGTTATCTGCTGGGTATCGAATGCGATGGCGAGTCCTACCATCGCTCGCGTTCCGCGCGCGACCGCGACCGGCTGCGCCAGGCCGTGCTGGAAGACCATGGCTGGATCATCCACCGCATCTGGAGCCTGGACTGGTATCAAAGGCCCAACAACGAATTGCAGCGCCTGATACTGGCCATCGATGCGGCCAGGGTGGAACTGGCGGCGCGCGCCGAACTCAATGGCCGCCAGGAACGCAAGCCGACCGTATCGGTGGTCACCGTGGAGCGCGAAGACCATGCGGAAATCGGCCTGGAAAGGACTGATCGCCAGCGCCCGCCAGTGTATGTCGAAGCGATTCCCGCAAAGCCTGCCCATGCCGATGAACTGCACGACATGCCGGTGGCGGCCTTGAGCGAACTGGTCAGGCAAATCGTGCGCCTGGAAGGCCCGGTGCATGTCGATGAAGTGGTGATGCGCCTGCGCGCCGCCTGGGGCCTGAAACGCACCGGCGCGCGCATCCAGGCAGCGGTGGAACGGGCCATCGATGCCGCCATCCGCTTCGATGGCATGCTGATGACGGAGCGTTTCCTCAGCATGGCCGACACGGTGGTGCTTATCCGCGACCGCAGCGCCGTGGTCTCGGACACGCTGCGCAAACCCGACATGCTGCCGCCGCAGGAAATCGATGCCGCCATCCTCGACACCTTGCAGAAAAACTATGGTGCAGGTCTGGTCGAAATTGCCCAGTACGTGGCGCGCCTGTTCGGCTTCAGGTCCACCAGCCCGCAGCTGCGCGAAACCATCAGGCTGCGCCTTGATGAGCTGCTGTTGCGCGGCTTGCTGCAGAAGAACGGCGAGGTGTTTGAGCTACGCCAGCAGCACAGCGCATAAAGCACCCGGCAAGAAAAAAGCCCCGCCCGCATCGCTGCGGCCGGGGCTTTTCAACTACCGAGGCAGCTCGCTGCCTCGTAAAAACCTACAGCACTTCGCTGGCGTGGTCTGCCAGGCGCGAGCGTTCGCCGCGCGCCAGGGTCACGTGGCCGCTGTGCGACCAGCCCTTGAAGCGGTCGACTACATAGGTCAGGCCGCTCGAACCTTCGGTCAGGTAAGGCGTGTCGATCTGGGCGATATTGCCCAGGCACAGGATCTTGGTGCCGGGACCGGCGCGCGTGACCAGGGTCTTGACCTGTTTCGGCGTCAGGTTCTGCGCTTCATCGATGATCAGGAACTTGTTCACGAAAGTGCGGCCGCGCATGAAATTGAGCGACTTGATCTTGATGCGCGAACGGATCAGGTCTTGCGTTGCCGCACGGCCCCATTCGCCGCCATCCGAGTCGGACTTGTTCAGCACTTCCAGGTTGTCGTCGAAGGCGCCCATCCATGGCGACATCTTTTCTTCTTCCGTACCCGGCAGGAAACCGATGTCTTCGCCGACCGGCACCGTCACGCGGGTAACGATGATTTCGTTGTAGAGCTTGGTTTCCAGCACTTGCGCCAGGCCTGCGGCCAGGGCCAGCAGGGTCTTGCCGGTACCGGCCTGGCCCAGCAGGGTGACGAAGTCGCATTCCGGATTCATCAACAGGTTCAGCGCGAAGTTCTGCTCGCGGTTGCGCGCGGTCACACCCCATACATTGTTCTTGTTGTGGCTGAAGTCGCGCAGGGTCTGCAGCACGGCCGTCTTGCCGTTGATCTGTTTCACCTGGCCGTAGAACGGCGCTTCACCGTTTTTCGGTTCCAGGTAGATGAACTGGTTCACCAGCAACGATGGAATGAACGGGCCGGTAACGCGGTAGAAGGTCGAGCTGTAGCCGTTTTTGCTTTCCTGCCACGATTCCATGTCCTTGGCGTGCTTGTTCCAGAAGTCGTCCGGCAGTTGCACGATACCCGAGTACAGCAGGTCCGTGTCTTCCATCACATGGTCGTTGAAGTAGTCTTCTGCCGGCAGGCCCAGGGCGCGCGCCTTGATGCGCATATTGATGTCTTTCGACACCAGCACTACCGGGCGGCCTTCCTGTTCCGATTCGAGCGAACGCACCACGGCCAGGATCTGGTTGTCGGCCTTGCCGACCGGCAGGCCGGCTGGCAGGTCGGCGCTTTGCAAACGCGTCTGGAAGAACAAGCGGCCCTTGGCGTCCTTGTTGCCCAATTTCGCCAGCGGAATGCCTTTTTCGATCGCGTCGTCATCGGTATTGCTGATCAGGGCGTCCAGCGTGCGCGACACCTGGCGTGCGTTGCGCGCCACTTCGGTCATGCCCTTCTTGTGGTTGTCCAGCTCTTCCAGCGTCATCATCGGCAGGTAGACATCGTGCTCTTCGAAGCGGAACAGCGACGATGGGTCGTGCATCAGCACATTGGTGTCGAGCACGAACAGTTTGGTGACGCCGCGCTGGTCGGCGGCGCGGCTGGCCGACGATTTGAGCGGCACTTCGACCGGCTTGTGCTTGGCCGGATGGGCTTGCTCGGCCTGCTTGACGGCTTTGATCGGCGTGACCTTGGCGCTTGGCACCTCGGTGACCTTGGCCTTGGCGGCAGGCTTGGACTTGGCCTTGGCTACAGGTGCTGGAGCGGCAACTGGTTCCGGCGCTGGCGCTGGCGCCGCGACAGGCACCGGCTTGGCAACCATCAATGCCGCCACTTGCTTGATCCTGGTGGCCGCATTGCGGACCGGTTTTGCAACTTCGGCGATCGCCGCTTCAATGATCGGTGCAGCCACTTTCTTGGCTGCCGGGGTTTTGGTGGCCGGGCGCGCTGCGCCTGCGGTTGGATAATCTTCTGTGGCCAGGATAGTGGCTGGCTTGCTCGGTAATTTTGGCAGTGGCATCAGGATCTCAATCAAAAAATTTCTGGAATGAATCTCCCACGGGCAGCCAACTTTCGGCGGCGCAGCATGGGGTGGATGCGGGAACAACAATGGGACAGGACGATATGACTGCCGGCTGGCCGGCCTCGGGGCCGGTAAGGAGGTCCATCAGCGGGCGGATAGCCCGGCTGGGGGAGTGGAGTGAGGCGCTTCGTTGACTCAAAATGGCGATGGCTGCTGTGAACTGAACGATAGGTTGAACGACGCTTGCTGGAAACCCGACATGCGCATCAGTTCAGACGCGCCACGAATTCCAGCACTTCTTCCACGTGAGTTGCGACCTTCACGCCTCGCCATTCTTTCACTATTCGGCCCTCAGCGTCAATCACAAACGTGCTGCGCTCGACGCCGCGTACGGTCTTGCCGTACATCTGTTTCATCTTCATGACATTGAATTGCAAGCACATCGCTTCGTCGGGGTCGGAAATGAGCTCGAACGGCAGTTCCAGCTTGGCCTTGAAACTTTCGTGCGAGCGCAGGGAATCGCGGCTAATGCCGTAGATTTCCACATTGGCGGCGGTAAATTTTTCGTAGGCATCACGAAACGCGATGTTTTCCGTGGTGCAGCCAGGCGTGTTGTCTTTCGGGTAGAAGAACAAGACGGTGGCCTTGGCTGGACGGCCCAGCAGTTGAAAGGTTTTGTCGCTGGTCATGGCGGCGGTAAAATCGGGTACGGCGACGAGGGATAGGCTCTCAGCCACAGGTTCTCTCCTGAACGGTGATCATCAGCGCTGTTTTTAACCTGGCAACGCATCCAGGTGGAACAATACAGCATTCAGGCGGCTTTGCCCTGCACGATCAGGCGTCCCGAGCGGCCCGGCAGCTCGTCCCAGGTGATGGGGCAGACCGGCAATTCGGACTGTTTGACCTTGTCATGATATTCGGCCATCGAGGCCAATTGATAACCCTGGGCTTGCCAGCCTGTCAGCAGTTGCTTGAAAATGGGGGCGAGTTTCTGTCCTTCAAGTTCTGCGTGCAAAGTATAGACATGATCGCGGCGATTTTCGGCCGTCAGAAACAGGATATGGTCGGCAATATTGCTGGTGGTGAGCATTTTGCCATCAATCTGGCATCCGAGCAATTCGTCGAGGGTCGGCAGGGTGGTCGGCAGCTGCACGCACTGCAGTACCGTATTGCCATTGCGCAGGCGGTGCGGGCCGTCGCTGGCGCGTACCATGGCGCCGCGTTCGTCGAGCATGGCGCGGCCGTCCGAGGCGTACATGTAGCCCGCCGCATCGTGCTCGACAAAGGCGCTCAGGTTCATTTGCCAGCCGGCGGCGCCATGGGTGCGCGCCGGCGCGCCGAACACCTGCGCAAAGCGGGCAGCGGCCTTGCGCATCATGGCGGTGGTCCAGTCGGCGTCGCGGCGGGCCACGTTATCCTGCCACAAGGTGTGGTCCCAGGTATGGATGCCGCATTCGAAGCCGGCGTCGCGCACGGCGCGCAACTGATCCGCACACCGCTTGCCGATGTCCGGCCCCGGCAGCAAGGTGCCGTACATCAGGGTTTTCAAGCCATAGTGCTCGACTACCGAGGTGCGCGAGACCTTGCTGAAAAAACCGGGCCGCAAGGCCCTGCGCAAGGCCCAGCCCGTATGGTCAGGGCCCAGCGAAAACAAAAACGTTGCCTGGGCCTGGTGCGCGGCCAGCATGCGCACCAGGGGCTCGATACCTTCGCGGGTGCCGCGATAGGTGTCGACGTCGATCTTCAGTGTCAATAAGGGTTTGCTCAACATTAATCCATCAGCGCTTGCGCCTGCGTGACCTGGCTGCGGTAGGCGTCGAAAATATGGCGCAGCGCGTCGCTCATGGTGGTGGTCGGCGCCCAGCCCAGTTCTTCGCAGGTATTGGTAATCTTCGGCACGCGGTTCTGCACGTCCTGGTAGCCGGCGCCATAGTAGGCACCCGAGGTGGTTTCCACGATCTTGACGTGCTGCGCGCCGTCGGCGTATTCGGGATATTCGGTGGCCAGGGTCAGCATCATGCCGGCCAGTTCGCGGATCGAATAGTTATTGCCCGGATTGCCGATATTATAGATCTTGCCGCTGGCAATGCCGTTCCGATTGGCGATAATGTGCATCAGCGCATCGATGCCGTCGTCGATATACGTGAATGCGCGTTTTTGCGCGCCGCCGTCGACCAGCGAAATATTTTCACCGCGCACGATATGGCCGAAGAACTGCGTCACCACGCGCGAGGAACCTTCTTTTGCCGTGTGGATGGAATCGAGGCCGGCGCCGATCCAGTTGAACGGGCGGAACAGGGTGAAGTTCAGGCCTTCCATGCCATAGCCCCAGATCACGCGGTCCATCAGCTGCTTGGCGTTCGAATAGATCCAGCGCGGCTTGTTGATCGGGCCGCAGATCAGTTCCGAGTTTTCCGGATCGAACTCTTCATCGTGGCACATGCCATACACTTCCGAGGTCGACGGGAACACCAGGTGCTTGCCGTACTTGGCGGCCGAGCGCACGATAGGCAAATTGGCTTCGAAGTCCAGTTCGAACACGCGCAGCGGCTGCTTGACATAGGTCGACGGCGTGGCGATCGCCACCAGCGGCAGGATCACGTCGCATTTCTTGACGTGGTATTCCACCCATTCCTTGTTGATGGTGATGTCGCCTTCGAAGAAGTGCATGCGCGACTTGTATTCCGGGTTTTCCAGCACGGCGGTGATGCGGTCCGAGTTCATGTCCATGCCGTACACATGCCAGTCGGTGGTTTCCAGGATGCGCTTGGACAGGTGGTGGCCGATAAAACCGTTGACGCCGAGGATAAGGACTTTTTTCATATAAATTTCTCTTGAGTGGAATTTGGAGGGCTGACACGGGCGGTCAGCTGGACTTGCAGTTGTGCGGCAGAAATCGGTTGATCATTGGCATGCAAGGAGGAAATGGCCAGCAGCCGGCCGTCGCCGCAGACGCCGACGATGGCGCCGTCAATCACGGCCAGGCCTGGCGGCAGGGCGACCGGCGCCTGCTTTCCCAGCCTGGCTTGCCCGATCACATAGGTGACGCCATTAAGTTCGGTAAATGCGCCAGGGTAGGGCGGCGCGACGGCGCGGTGCAGGTTGTAGACCTGCTGCGCCGGCAAGCTCCAGTCGATGCGGCCGTCGGCCGGCTTGCGCCCGCCAAAGTAGCCGCCCTGGGTAAGGTCATTTGGCAGCAGCGGGGCGCTGCCATCGAGCAGGGCCGGCAGCACGCGCCACAGGGTTTGCTCGGCGGCCACGGTGACCTTGCCGAACACCTCGAAAGCGGTGTCGTCGGGCAAAATCGGTACGGCAGTCTGCGCGACGATAGCGCCGGCGTCCGGTTTGACCGTCATTGCGTGCAGGCTGGCGCCGGTCTCGGTGGCGCCGTGCAGCACGGCCCAGTTGACGGGCGCGCGGCCGCGGAACTGCGGCAGCAGCGAGCCGTGCATATTGTAGGCCGGCGCCACATCGAGAATGCTGGCCGGCAGCATATGGCGGTAGTAAAAGCTGAACAGTATATCGGGCGCGGCAGCTTGCACTTGCGCCAGCAGCGTCGGGGCACCAGCATCTGGCGGCGTGACAAAGGCAATGCCTTCGGTGCGGCACAGGCCGGCGACCGATTCGAACCACAGGTTTTCCTGTGGATTGTCTTCATGCGTGACGACCAGCGCGATATCGACGCCGCCGGCCAGCAGCACCTTGATGCAGCGCACGCCCACATTGTGATAGGCGAAAACCACGGCGCGCATCAGCGGGCCACCTGGCGTTTTTCCAGGCGCACATACGGTGCGGCTTCGGCCTCGGCTTGCGCCATGCCGTCCTGCAAGATGGTCTGCACCACGTAGCGCGGACGCGCACGCACCTGCTGGAAGATGCGGCCCACGTATTCGCCGACCAGGCCGATGCCGAACAGGATCACGCCCATCAGGAAGAATGCGATCGCGAACAGGGTGAACACACCTTCGGCTTCGGCGCCGAACAGGAAGCGCCGCGCCAGCAGGTAAACTACCAGCGCGGCCGAGCTGAACGACAGCAGCATGCCCAGCATGGAAAAGATCTGCAGCGGGATCAGCGAAAAACCGGTGACCAGATCGAAGTTCAGGCGGATCAGGCTGTACAGCGAATACTTCGATTCGCCGGCCGCCCGCTCTTCGTGCTCGACGATAATTTCCGTCGGCTTGCGGGCAAACGTGTAGGCCAGCGCCGGCACGAAGGTGTTCACTTCGGCGCACTGGTTGACCAGGTCGATCACATTGCGGCCATAGGCGCGCAGCATATTGCCCTGGTCGGTGATCTTGATATTGGTGATGCGTTCGCGCAGGCGGTTCATCATTTTCGAGGCCACCGTGCGCCAGGCGGAGTCTTGCCGCTTGCGCCGGATCGAACCCACGTAATCGTAGCCTTCGCGCATCTTGGCCACCAGGTTGCCGATTTCCTCGGGCGGGTTTTGCAGGTCGGCGTCGAGCGTGACCATGATCTGGCCGCGCGATACCTCAAAGCCGGCCAGGATCGCCATATGCTGGCCGTAGTTTCCGTTGAACAGCACTACCCGCGTCACTTCCGGGCGCTGGCGAAATTGCTCGGCCAGCAGGGCCACGGAATTGTCGCGGCTGCCATCGTTGACGAAAATGATTTCGTAGGTGGTCTGCAAGGCGTCGAGCGCCGGATACAGCCGCGCGAACAGGCTGGCCAGGCCTTCCTGTTCGTTGTAGATCGGGATGATGACCGACAGTTCGGGTTTCATGATGGCACCGCTTGGTTGATCAGGATGGATTTGACGGCGTCCACGGCGCGCTCCACGTCGGCCAGGGTCATGGCGTAGAACATCGGCAGGGTGACGGTCAGGCGGCCGATTTTTTCCGCATGGGGGAACATGCCTTCCGTAAAACCACGGGCGCGGTACAGGCTGAACAGATGGATAGGCGCGTAATGAAAGCCGGTGCCCACATTCAGTTCAGCCATCTGGCGCATAAAGGTGGCGCGCGTGTCGGGGCCGCGATCGGGCAGGATAATCTGGAACAAGTGCCAGTTGCTGTTGTCAAAGTCGGCCACTGGCAGTTGCGCGCCGCTGGCCGCTTCGAAATCGCTGCCGAACCTGGCAAAATAATGGCGCGCCAGCGCGCGGCGGTGGGCGGTAATCGCCTCGATATTGGCGAACTGGCCCAGGCCGATGGCGGCCATGATGTCGCTCATATTGTATTTGCCACCCAGCACGTCGACATCGATGCCGTCGACGCCGCTGCGGGAGACGCCCTGGAGGCGGAATTTTTCGGCCAGCCTGGCCTCTTCCAGGTTGTTCAGCACCAGCGCGCCGCCTTCGCCGGTGGTGATGTTCTTGTTGGCCTGGAAGCTGAACGAGACAAAGTCGCCGAAGGCGCCGATGCGCTGGCCTTTCCACGATGAGCCGAAAGCCTGCGCCGCGTCTTCCACCACGCGCAAATTGTATTGCTGGGCAATCGCATACAGGCGGTCCATGTCGACCGGCAAGCCCGACAGATAGACGGGAATGATGGCTTTCGTCCTCGGCGTGATCGCCGCTTCGAGCTTGTCGAGGTCGATATTGCGCGTGACGGGGTCGATATCGGCAAACACCGGCGTGGCGCCCACCTCGAGGATCACATTGGCTGTGGCTACCCACGACACGGGCGTGGTGATGACTTCATCGCCAGGGCCTATGCCGGCGATGCGCAGCGCGATTTCCATGGTGCAGGTGCCGGAATTGAAGGTGCGCACGGGGCGCCCGCCGAAGTACTCGGACAACTGCGCTTCAAAAGCCTGCACTTGCGGGCCACTGGTGATCCAGCCCGAGCGCAGCACCTCGCCGACGGCGGCAATCGTGGCCTCGTCGATGGTGGGCTTGGAAAACGGCAAAAATGGCAGGGGCGGGGTCGTAATGTTTGTCATGCTGCACTCACAGTTTCTCGGTTCAGGCTGGTCATTCGCCATGCGGCGCACTCGCGAAAGCCGCCCGCAAATCGTGTTTGCAGGCACTTCCATTTTAAAGCTTCTCAATGTTGCGGCACGGCCAATTTCAGCGGGGGCGGGGCTGAGGTTCGTGCTGCGAAAGGGCGGGCAATCGCGGCAAACCCTGATGGCTGGCCGCTCTTGCCGGTGTTGCTGTCGTGGCGCATGCTTGGGCCACGGCTTTATTACAAATTGGCAATGATCATGCGGCGTGCATCTTCGGCAACGACATGCATGGGGACACCGCGGTGTTTCAAGTCTTCATACCGGTCCAGGCTGATGATGGCCAAGCTGCGTACGCCTGTTTTGGCGTCATTTTTCCATTGCGTGATGAAAGTCTCTATCGCCGGCATGGACAATTCAGGCTGCTGTTTCAGGCCAAAAGCGAACTCATCGGTGTAAGCGACCAGAGTCACCGGACGCTGCAGATAGAACGTCAGCGACTGCTCGTAGATACCGACCGAATACAGCTTGGTATCGGGTTTCAGTTCGGCCTGGATCTGCGGCAGCAGGTCGGTGCCGGCGCGGTTCTGGCCATACAGTTCCGAGCCTGCCAGGATGCTGTGGGTCGCCAGGAAGCCTGCCACGGCCACCGTCAGTACGGCCAGGTCGCGCCGCGACTGGCGTTCATGCAGCAACGCCAGCAAACCACCGGCCATCACCAGGAAACCTGCGGCCATTACCCATGGCTGGTAGCCATGCAGGGCCGCCAGGTGGGCTTCGTCGCGGGCCGTGATCAGGGCCAGCGTGATCGGTACGGCCAGCAGCACGGCCAGCCCCAGCACGCTCACCAGGGCGGCGAAAACCATGCGCTGGCGGCGCGAGGCCGCGTCGAGCAACAGTGCTGCCAGCAGCGCCAGCGCCGGGAAGATCGGCACGATGTAGCCGGGCAGCTTCGAGGTCGAATAGCTGAAGAACAGGAAAATGAACACCGCCCAGACCAGTATCATCAGGCGCGGCTGGAAGGCGCCGGCCTGGCGCCTGGCACCTGCGGCCAGGCTTTGCGGCAACAAGGTGATCCAGGGCAGCATGCCGGGGATCAGCAGCACCAGAAAGTAGTACCAGGCGCCTTCGCGTTTGTGGCCCTTCATCATGAAGCGCTGGAAGTGTTCGTGGACAAAGAAGAAATACGGCTGCTCGGGGTTGCGCAGGGCCACCAGGATGAACCATGGCGCGGCAATGGCAAAGAACAGCAGCGTGCCCTTGACCAGGTGCAAGCGGCTCCAGATGCGCCAGTCGCGGGCGAACAGGCTGTACAGGATCAGCACGGCGCCCGGCAGTACCAGGCCGATCAGGCCCTTGGCCAGCACCGCCAGCGCCATGCCGGCCCAGCACACCAGCATCCAGTTGCGCCGCTCGCTAGCCGTCGCTTCATCGCGCTGGGCGATCAGCAGGCTGGCCAGGGTCAGCGTCATCATGCCCGACAAACCCATGTCGAGCGAATTGATCTGGCCCGAGGCCAGCCAGAACAGGCTCGACGCCAGCACCAGGCCTGCATACAGGCCGACGCGTGGACCGAATACCTTGCGGCCGGCCCAAGCCGTCATGCCGACACCGAGAATGCCGCACAAGCCGGTCCACAGCCGCGCCTGCCATTCGCCGAGGCCAAAGGCGGCAAAGGTCAACGCATTCATCCAGGTTTGCAGCGGAGGTTTTTCGAAATACTTGATGGCATTGAGGCGGGTGGTGATCCAGTCGCCGCTGGCAAACATCTCGCGCGCCATTTCGGCATAGCGGCCCTCGTCGGGCGGCACCAGGGTGCGGATGCCCAGTGCATAGATGGTCAGCACGACGAACAGCCCGAACAGGGTCCACATCGCTGCTTTCGATGCGTGCAGCTCGCGCATGTGCAGGCTCATGCGCCGGCGGTAACAGTCTGCGCTGCGGGCAGGATCAGGGCCAGGGTCACCTTGCGGCCCTCGCCCATCAGGATATTGTAGGTGCGGCAGGCAGCCTGGCTGTCCATGCATTCAACGCCGATGCGGCGCATCGTCAGGGATGCCGTCAGTTTAGGATGCACGAAGCGCTGGCGTTCGCCGGTGCCAAGGATTACCACGTCGGGGGCGTCGGCCAGGATCTTCTCGAAATGCGCTTCGGTCAGGTCTTCGAAGCGCGTCACATCCCAGGCGCGCGGCGCCGTTTCCGGCATGACGATCAGGCTGTAGCCGAAGTGTTCGGCGTTGATTTCCACGCCGGTGGCGTCATAGCCGGTCACGGTCTGGTATTGCTGGGTGCTGGAGGCGTGCAGTTTCATGGTGGGTCAGATACTCGGTTCGGTGAATCAGTGTGTTGCTTGCAAAAAAAACATGTGGCGCAGGCCTTCAGGATGCCATAAACAACACGAAAGAGCGAATGAAAAATCGCAAGCTTTCCAAACTGCAATCCAAACCTTGACATGCCTGTGCATGCTAACCAGCGAAGATTAAGAGAACATGAAGAAGGGCGCCGCAGCTTGCTGCCCGGTATATGGGCAGGCGTGGCAGGATGGACGCGAAATGCTGGGGTTGACCATGTTTAATTTGATAAAATGGCCTGCTTTCGGCGAGAATGCTCGTTTTCGCCTTGCAATGCATTGGGGCAGTTCAGGCGCGCCATGGCTCAGCGCCGCATCACGACAGGGATTTATTTTGCGACCGATTCAGAAATCGAACAAATTGGCAGATGTCTGCTACGACATCCGCGGCCCGGTCCTGGAAAAATCCAGGCAAATGGAAGAAGAAGGCCACAAGATTACCAAACTGAACATTGGCAACCTCGCCGTGTTCGGTTTCGATCCGCCCGACGAGATCGTGCGCGACATGATGCTCAACCTGCAAAATGCCGCCGGCTATACCGATTCGAAGGGCATGTTCGCGCCGCGCAAGGCCGTCATGCACTACACGCAGGGCAAGAACATCGCCGGCGTCACCATCGACGACATTTACCTGGGCAATGGCGCGTCCGAACTGATCGTCATGTCGATGAACGCCCTGCTCAACAGTGGCGACGAGGTGCTGGTGCCGGCGCCCGACTATCCGCTGTGGACGGCGGCCGTCAGCCTGTCGGGCGGCAATCCGGTGCATTATGTGTGCGACGAAGAGAACCAGTGGTATCCCGATATCGAGGATATGCGCCGGAAAATCACGCCGCAAACAAAGGCCATCGTCGTCATCAATCCGAACAACCCGACCGGCGCGCTGTACCCGGTCGAGGTGCTGCTGCAGATCGTCGAGCTGGCGCGCCAGCATCAATTGATCATTTTCGCCGACGAGATCTACGACAAGGTACTGTACGACGAAGCCGAGCACGTGTCGATTGCCTCGCTGGCCGACGACGTGCTGTTCATTACCCTGAATGGCCTGTCGAAGAATTACCGCTCCTGCGGCTACCGCTCCGGCTGGATGGTGGTGTCGGGCGAAAAGCGCCACGCCAAGGATTATATCGAGGGCCTGAACATGCTGGCCTCGATGCGGCTGTGCGCCAACGCGCCGGGGCAGTTTGCGATCCAGACGGCGCTGGGCGGCTACCAGAGCATAGACGACCTGGTGGGGCCGGGCGGGCGCCTGCTGAAACAGCGCGACCTGGCGCACAAGCTGCTGACCGATATCCCGGGCGTCACCTGTGTCAAACCGAAGGCCGCGCTGTACATGTTCCCGAAGCTGGACCCGGCCGTCTACCCGATCGCCGACGACCAGCAGTTTGCCTATGAATTGCTGGCCGAGGCCAAGGTGCTGATCGTGCAGGGCACCGGTTTCAACTGGATCGCGCCCGATCATTTCCGCGTCGTCTTCCTGCCGAATTCGGACGACCTGACCGAGGCGATGGGGCGCATTGCGCGCTTCCTGGAAGGTTATCGCAAGCGTCACAGCCGGCTGTGAGCCGGCCAGCAGCAGTATCGATCAACCTGGCGCGGGCGGTTTGCCCGCGCCACTCATGAGCACAAGACCATTATGAAATCCATCAAGATCGGCCTGTTGGGCCTGGGCAATGTAGGCTACGGCACGTTCAGCGTTTTGCAGCGCAACCAGGAAGAAATCAAACGCCGTGCCGGACGCGGCATCGAAGTGGTGGCTGTCGCCGTGCGCGACGTGGCGCGGGCCGAAGGCCTGATCAACGGTGCGTGCAAGGTCGTCAACGATCCGTCCATCATCGTCAACGACCCTGAAATCGATATCGTCGTCGAACTGATCGGCGGCTACGACCTGTCGAAAACCCTGGTGCTGCAGGCGATCGCCAACGGCAAGCACGTGGTCACCGCCAACAAGGCGCTGCTGGCCGTGCATGGCAATGAAATCTTTGCCGCCGCCCAGGAAAAGGGCGTGATGGTGGCGTTCGAAGCGGCTGTTGCCGGCGGCATCCCCATTATCAAGGCGCTGCGCGAAGGCCTGACGGCCAACCGCATCGAATGGATAGCCGGCATTATCAACGGCACCACCAACTTCATCTTGTCCGAAATGCGCGACAAGGGCCTCGATTTCGCCACCGTGCTGAAACAGGCGCAGCAACTGGGCTATGCGGAAGCCGACCCGACCTTCGACATCGAGGGCGTGGACGCGGCCCACAAGGCCACCATCATGTCGGCGATCGCTTTCGGCATTCCGGTGCAGTTCGACAAGGCTTACGTGGAAGGCATCAGCAACCTCAATGCGATCGATATCCGCTACGCCGAAGAACTGGGCTACCGCATCAAGCTGCTGGGCATCACCAAGCGCGCCACCGTCAATGGCGTGGAAGGCATCGAGCTGCGCGTGCACCCGACCCTGATCCCGGCCAAGCGCCTGATCGCCAACGTCGAAGGCGCCATGAACGCGGTGCTGGTGCATGGCGATGCCGTGGGTGCCAGCCTGTATTCGGGTCGTGGCGCCGGCGCCGAGCCGACCGCCTCGTCGGTGATTGCCGACCTGGTCGACATCACCCGCCTGGCCACGGCCGACCCGGAACACCGTGTGCCTCACCTGGCCTTCCAGCCGAACGCGATGACCGATATTGCGATCTTGCCGATGTCGGAAATCACCACCAGCTACTACCTGCGCATGCATGTGGCCGACCAGCCGGGCGTGCTGGCCGACCTGACACGCATTCTGGCTGACCGTGGCATTTCGATTGACGCCATGCTGCAAAAGGAACCGGCCGACGGCGAGACGCATACCGATATCATCATGCTGACGCACCAGACGCAGGAGAAAAACGTTACGGCCGCCATTGAACAGATGGAAGCGCTTGATAGCGTGGTTGGCACGGTGACCAAGATACGGCTGGAAAACCTCAGCTGATAAACTGTCCAGCGCATTGAAAGTCGCAAGGCAAAAATGGCGGGCCGGAGACGCGAGCCCGAGAAAATGCCGATGGCGGCGTTGCAGCTCTTGGCCGTACATGCGTACTGTCGTCGTCGCTGCGCCTTGCCCTCGACATTTTTCGGGCCCGCTTGGCCCGGGGAGCCTCTGCGGGCGACCGGGCTTTGAATACGTTTTGCTGGCTGGCGTGCCGGATATTACACCTCTGGTTACTGCGCTGCGCCGACCGGCCCCACATCCATGCCGTCATAGCTGGCCAGCTTCTGTTCCAGCGCAAACTGCTGCAGCTCGCCATTGCGTGCGTGCAGGCTGTCGACATTGTGCACTTCCGCTTTTTCCACATGCAGCACCCACACCGGTGGTGCGGCGGCGTCTTCCAGTTCGGGCTGGTAGAGTTCGACCGGGCGGTAGCCGTCGATCGCCAGCACGCCGGCCGCCTGCTCCAGCGCTTCCGGCGTCGGGTTGGTGAAGTAGTACCCCCACAGCAGCGGCTGGGTCAGGTCCCAGGGCGCGTTTTCGGCGATATTGTCAAACAGTTCGGTTACTTCTTCTTTGGTCATCATGGCAGGTATCCTTGTTTGATAGGCAGGGCGCGATGGTAACATCGGCCGCCATCGCGCACCATGCGCGCACAAAAAAACCGGCTGAGGTGCATTCACCTCAGCCGGTTTTTGCTATCCGCCAGCAACTGGCTCGATATGAAATACTTAGAACTGGTAACGCACGCCAGCCGACAGCATCGACGCTTTCAGTTTCGCGCCGTTTTCGCTGTAGGTCTTGCCGAAGTTTTCGTATTCTGCAACGACCGACACGTTCTGGTTGACATGGTAGGCAGCGCCTACGCCGAACATGGCGGCGGTTTTATCTTCCTTGCCGCTGAAACGCAGGCCAAAGCCGCTGACGGTGGCCTTTGTACGGTTTTGCGAGACGCCAGCCTTGGCGAAAGCCGAGAACTGCGGGTTGATCGGCATGGTGGCGGTGCCGGCCAGGTAGAAGGCGCTCGTTTCCATGCTGACGGCGGTGGCGCCATCGTTGTCCTTGAGCTTGCCGAAATTGGCGTAGCCCGCTTCCAGGCCGAAATTTTGCGTGAAGTTGTAGCCGGCGTACGCTTTGTAGCCGGTCTTGTCTTCTTTTCCCGAACCCAGGTCGCCCGACAATTTCAATTCCGAACGGCCGGCATTGACGCCGACATAGCTGCTTTGCGCTTGTGCAAACATTGGCAGGGCCAGGGCGGCGCCGACGACGACCGCGAACAGTTGTTTTTTCATGATTTATCCAGTGAGCACCAATGCGGCGAGGGATTCATCGCTTGGTGGGAGCCGGATTCTATAACAAAGTTATTTTTTATGTCAGGCGCACACGGTGTAAAACGCCAAAAAATGTCACATTGATGTCTGTGCGGAAATATTTCCCGGCCACGTGCCACTGCTGCTGCCGCTATTGAACTGTACCCGCACCAGCAAGCCGTGGCCGTTGTCGGCCGTGCCCAGTTCCAGCCGGGCGCCATGCAGGGCGGCGATATCGCGCACGATGGCCAGGCCCAGGCCGGCGCCGCCCGGATTGCGTTCCAGTGCCGACGACACACGGTAGAACGGCGTAAACACGCGTTCGCGTTCGGATTCGGGTATGCCGGCGCCGCTGTCTTGCACCTCCAGCACTGGCCCCTGTCTTGCCTCCTGTGGCGGATGCACGCGCAGTGCCACGCTGCCGCCCGCTGGCGTGTAGCGCAGCGCATTGTCGACCAGGTTGACCAGCAGTTCGTGCAGCAGCAGCGCCTGGCCCTGCACGGTGGCGTCAAGCTCCGCTTCCAGCGACAGGTCGATCTCGCGGCCGACGGCCGACATGGCCATCTCCAGCCCTACCTGCTGGGCCAGGTCGCGCAGTGACACGTCTTCCATCAACAGGTGTTCGTCGCCATGCTCGATGCGCGCCAGGGTCAGCAGGCGGTTGGCCAGCAGCACGGTCGAATCGGTGGTGGCGGCAATACTGGCGACGATGTCGCGCAGGGCGGCCACCGCCTGGGGATTGTCGGGCTGGCGGTCGCAGGCGCGCAGCGCCAGTTCGGCCTGGGTTTTCAGCACCGTCAGCGGCGTGCGCAGCTGGTGCGAGGCGTCGGCGATAAAGCGGCGCTGGCTGGCAATCAACTGCTGCAGCCTGGCCATCGAGCCGTTCATGGCCGATACCAGCGGACGCATTTCGCGGTGCACCAGGGCCGGGTCGACATCGGACAAATTGGACAGGGCACGCGTTTCAACTTCGGTTTTCAGCCGCATCAATGGCTGCAGCACCAGGCGCACGGCAAACCACACCATCGCCGCCATCACCAGCACCATCGCCGCCTGCCACGTCAAGGTGTCGAGCAGGATCTGGTTCGACAGGCCGCGCCGCGCGTCCAGCGTTTCACCGACCTGTATCAGGGCGATGCCGCGCATGGAGTCGTCAAACACCGGCTGCAGCAGGGCGGCAATGCGGATCGGCTTGCCGTGATAGTCGGCGTGATAAAAGCGCACCAGCGCCGGGTAATTCTGCGAGCGCGGCACATTGGCCGGCACCGCCGGCAAATCGCCATAGCCCGACACCAGCTCGCCGTGGATGCCGGTCACCTTGTAGTAGATGCGGCCCAGGGTATCGGTCTCGAAGCTGTCGAGCGCGACATAGGGCACCTCCGCCACCACCTTGCCGCCTTCGATCGAGACGCGCTCTGCCAGCGCCCGGGTCGACGCCAGCAAGGAACGGTCGTAGGCCATGTCGGCCGCGTCGAGCGCATTGCGGTAGACGAAAACGGCGTCGAGCAGCACCAGCATCACCAGCGGAATCAGCAGCCAGCGCAGCAGCTGGTTGCGCAGGCTGCCCAGGCGCCGCGTCTGCAGGTGGCGCTGCAGCCGTTCCAGCCAGCTGAGGCGGGGTTGGTCGATACCTGGTTTCACTTGGCGGCGGCGGCCGGCATGGCGCTGCGCGGTTGCAGCAGGTAGCCGATGCCGCGCAGGGTGGTGATAGCGGCGGCGTCGGCCAGGCCGCCCTGTTCCAGTTTCTTGCGCACGCGGTGTATCAGCAGTTCGATCGCGTCCAGGTTGACGTCGTCGGCCAGCGCGAATACTTCATCGAACAGTTTTTCTTTCGAGACGGCCCGCCCCAGGCGCGAGATCAGCGCTTCGAGTACAGCGTGTTCGCGTGGCGTCAGGGCCATCGCCGTGCCGCCATAGCTGAACATGCGCGTGATGGTGTCGAAACTGAGTGCGCCGCAGGTATGCACCAGCGCCTCGTTGCCCTGGCTGCGGCGCAGCAGCGCCTTCACGCGCGCTTCGAGTTCGGCCAGCTCGAACGGCTTGGCCAGGTAATCGTCGGCGCCCAGGTTCAGGCCCTGCACTTTTTCATCGATGCCGCCGCGCGCCGTGAGTATCATGACGGGCGTTTTTGCGCGCGTGCCGCCGCGCGCGCGCAGCCGGCGCAGCACATCGAGGCCATCCATTTTCGGCAAGCTGAGGTCGAGCAGCACCAGCGCGTAATCCTGCGTATGCAGCAGGGCGTCGGCATCGGCGCCGTTATGGACTGTCTCCACCGTCAGGTGCGCGTCGCGCAGGGCTTTTGCCAGCCAGTGCGACAGCTCCAGATGGTCTTCCACTAATAGTATGCGCATGGTCTCCGCCATTCGTTGTCGTGGGTGCAGTGTAAGCGAGGCGCTGCTCCTTTTGGGCTGTTTTGGGTTGTTTTGGGTTGTTATGGGCCGCTTGTGGCTGGCCGGCGACATCTGCCTGGCTGAAAGCCAATTGAAAGGATGCAGCTCATATAGTGTGATCCTGATTCAGAAAACGAATCGGGCATATCACCAAAAAATATAACTAAAGGGAGATTCCTGTGAAGACTACCGCATTACCACTGGCCGCCCTGGCCTTGTTCTCTGTTGCCGGCGCCGCCCAGGCGCAGTCCAACGTGACCCTGTACGGTCGTCTCGACGCCGGCGTCAGCACCACCAGCAACGCCGGTCCGTCGAAAGACTCGGTCACGCAAGTGAGCTCGGGTGGCATGAATACTTCGCGCTGGGGCATTATCGGCAGCGAAGACCTCGGTGGCGGCCTGAAAGCCGTGTTCAACCTCGAAGGCGGCATCCTGGTCGATACCGGCGCGGCCGACGGCGCACTGTTCAAGCGCCAGGCCAATGTGGGCCTGGAAGGTGCGTTCGGCAAAGTGGTACTGGGCCGCTCGTTTACCACCGTGTACGACTTCGTGCTGCCCTACGATCCGATGGCTTATGCGCCGTTCTACTCCTGGGCCACGTCAGCCAATGCAAGCGGTCCCAGCAAATATGGCATGACCACCGCGTTCGACAACCTGGTCAAGTATTCGGGCAAGACCGGCGATCTGACTTATGGCGCTTCCTACGGATTCGGCGAACAGAGCAGCAGCACCTCGGACAGCGCCAAGCTGTCGACGGCCGTCAACTACAAGAGCGGCCCGGTCAGCGTGCTGGCCACTTATGAACGCATCAACGGCAATGCAATCACCGGCGGCGCGCGCGACAAGAACACGGTGCTGCACCTAGCTGCCATGTACGAAGAAGGTGCCTGGAAAGTGCAGGCTGCGGCGCGCGACTACAAGCTCGATCCGGCCGCCGCCAACCGCGCCGATGTGCGCGGCACCCTGTACTGGGGCGGCGTCAGCTACAAGACCACCCCGGTGATCACCCTGACCGGCGTGGTCTACTACCAGGACGTGAAAAACGTTGCCGCCAACCTGGACGCCGATCCAATCATGTACGTGGCGCGCGTGCGCTACGCCTTGTCCAAACGCACCGACCTGTATGTGGCTGGCGCCTACGCCAAGGCCAAGCATGGCCAGCTGGTCAGCCTGTCGCGTGACGACGCCGGTTTCGGCGACACGCAGCGTGGCCTGATCGCCGGCATCCAGCACCGCTTCTAAACCATGGCCATGCTGCGCACCGCGTTGTTGCTGCTGTCGTTGCTGCCTGCCTTTGCCGGCGCGGCGGCACCCGACGTCGAGTGCGTGGTGCCGTCCAAGCCGGGTGGCGCCATGGACCTGACCTGCAAGCTGGCCCGGCATGGCTTGCTGCAGAGCGCTGCGTCGGCGCCGTTCGCGTCTTCGGTGCGCATCAGCTATCTGCCGGGCGGCATCGGCGCAGTCGCCTGGCGTTCGATGGGTTCGCAGCGCCGGCGTGCCGAAGCGAACACGCTGGTGGCGTTTTCGGGCGGCTCGCTGCTGAACCTGGCGCAGGGCAAGTTCGGCAACGCCAAGGCGGGCGACGTACGCTGGGTGGCCGCGCTGGGCGCCGACTACGGCATGATCGCCGTGCGCAGCGATTCGCCCTATAAAACCCTGGCCGACCTGATCGCCGCGCTCAAGCGCCACCCTGACAAGGTACTGATCGGCGTGTCCGGCACCATCGGCAGCCAGGACTGGCTGAAGATGGCGCTGGTGGCGCGCCACGCCGGCATCGATCCGAAAGTGCTGCGCTTCGTGGCGCTGGAAGGCGGCGGCGAAGTCTTTACAGCGATGCAGGCCGGCTACGTGCAGGTAATGTCGGGCGATACCTCGGAAGCGACCTTGAACGCGGACGATAGTCAGGCGCGCGTGCTGGCAGTGCTGTCGGAAAAGCGCCTGCCCGGTGTGCTGGCCGGCGTGCCGACGGCGCGCGAGCAGGGCATCGACGTGGTGTGGCCGATCATCCGCGGCCTGTGGATGGGGCCGCAAGTGCCTGAGCAGGACTACCAGCGCTGGGTAACCACTTTTGAGCGCGCCATGGCCACGCCGCAGTTTGCCCAGTGGCGCGCGCAGGCCGGCATGTTTCCGTTCGCGCTGACGGGCGACAAATTGACACAGTATGTCAACCAGGCAGTCGAGCGCTACTCCAGGCAGGCCGCCGAACTGGGCCTGATGCGCTGACGCCATTGCAAGCAACCTTATAACAATCACAGACGGAGACAACCATGCAAACCAAGACCATACTCGCCATCGCCCTGGCCGCCGCTTTCGCCGGCGCCACTGGTGGCGCTTGCGCACAAGTGCCGGCCGGTTATCCGGCCGACTACCAGAAGATCATCGACGCGGCCAAGAAAGAGGGCAAGGTGGTGATCTACAGTGCCACCGACAGCAAGGCCGCCGCGCCGTTGATCAAGGATTTCAGCGCGCTGTATCCCGGCATTTCGGTCGAGTACAACGACATGAATTCCACCGAAGTGTACAACCGCTTCATTTCCGAAGTGGCTGCCGGCGGCAATACGGCCGACGTGATGTGGTCGTCGGCGATGGACTTGCAGATGCGCCTGGCCTCGGACGGCTACGCCCTGAAATACAAGTCGGTCGAAGCGGCCAAGATCCCCGGCTGGGCGATGTGGGACGACCAGGCTTACGGCACCACGTTCGAGCCGGCCGCCATCGTCTACAACAAGCGCTTGCTCGATCCGAAGGAAGTGCCGAAAAACCATGATGACTTCGCGAAGCTGATCACCACGCCGAAATTCAAGGACAAGGTCACCACCTACGATATCGAAAAATCGGGCGTGGGCTTCATGTTCATGTCGCAGGACGCCAAGCAGTATCCGCAGTTCCTGGCGCTGCAGAACGCGTTCGGTACCGCCAAGGTACGCGTACAGTCGTCGACCGGCACCATGATGGAGCGCATCTCGTCGGGCGAAAACCTGATCGGCTATAACGTGCTGGGTTCCTACGCCCTGGTACGCGCCAAGACCGATCCGTCGATCGGCGTGGTGCTGCCCAAGGATTACACCCTGATCCTGTCGCGCGTGCAGTTCATCAACAAGAACGCAAAGAACGTCAACGCCGGCAAGCTGTGGCTTGACTACATCCTGTCGCACCGTGGCCAGACCATCATCGCCAACGGCGCCAAGCTGTATGCGATCCGCGCTGATGTAACGGGCGAGACCACTTCGGCTGACCTGATCAAGGAAATCGGCGCCGCCAACGTCAAGCCGGTGCCGGTGCATCCGATCATCCTGCAATTTCTGGGACCGGCCAAGCGCATGGCATTCTTAAAGCAGTGGAAAGAAACAGCCGGCAAAAAGTAATGCCGTCCTGACCCTGCGCAGTTTCGCCTGCGCAGGGATGCCGCATCCCTCATTCATTGGATTCATCATGCAAACTGCCATTTTGCCGCTGCCTGCACGGTCGCGCTCTCCCTTGTCGCGCTTGAACTGGCCGCGCGGCGTGGTCGTGGCGATCACCCTGGTCGCCATTTTCCTGCCGCTGTTCCTGATTTTTTATCAAAGCTTCCTGTCCGCACCGTTCTTTATGCCGGTGCGCGAATTCGGCTTCGATTCCTACCGTTTCATCTTCGATGATCCCGATTTCTCGATGGCCTTCAAGAATGGCCTGATGCTGGCCTTCGGCCTGACCGTGATCGCCGTGCCGCTGGGCGGCATGCTGGCCTTCCTGATGGTGCGTACAGATCTGCCGGGCCGTGGCTGGGTCGCGCCGATGCTGCTGGTGCCGATCTTCGTGTCGCCGATGGTGATGGGTTTTGGCTACGTGGTGTCGATGGGGCCGGTGGGCTTTTACTCGATCTGGGCCAAGGAGCTGCTCGGCTTCGTGCCCTGGAATATCTATTCCTTCACCAGCATCGTCATTATCGCTGGCCTCACGCACGTGCCGCACGTGTACCTGTATGCTTCGTCGGCGCTGAAAAGCTTGGGTTCCGACGTCGAGGAAGCGGCCCGCGTGGCCGGCGCCTCGCCGGTGCAGGTGATGATGAATGTGTCGCTGCCGATGATCATGCCGGCGCTGGCGTATGCCGGCGTGCTGGTGTTCTTCCTCGGCTTCGAGGTGTTCGGCCTGGTGCTGGTGCTGGGCGACCCGGAAGGCCATCTGGTGCTGCCGACCTATCTGTACAAGCTGACCAATAAACTGGGCACGCCGTCCTACCACCTGATGGCTGCCGTCGCCGTCTGCCTGGTGATGGTGACCATGCCGCTGGTGATGATACAGCGCTGGTTGCTGAAATCGGCCAACAAATACGTGTCGATCAAGGGCAAGGGCGCGCGCAGCAAGGCGATGCCGCTGGGCCGCTGGAAGTGGCTGGCGTTTGCGCTGCTGGCTGGCTGGCTGATCTTCACCATCATCCTGCCGTTGACGGGCATCGTGCTGCGCTCGTTCGTGCAGTACTGGGGCGAGGGTGTGCACCTGGCCGACGTACTGACCCTGCAACACTTCCGCGACATTTTCGACCAGCCTTCGCTGGTGCGCGGCATCGTCAACACCATCCTGATCGGCGTGGTCGGCGGCGCGCTGGCGGTCGGCTGCTACAGCTTTATCGCGCTGGCCATGCACCGCAAGCAGGACGGCATCACCCGCCTGCTCGACTACAGCGTGCTGGTGCCACGCGCCGTGCCGGGCCTGCTGGCCGGCCTGTCGTTCCTGTGGGTATTCCTGTTCGTGCCGGCCTGGCTCGATGGCATGTTGAAGGGCATGGACAACGGCGTGGCCTTGTGGCTGAGCGGCCATGTAATCCCGGTGCTGCGCGAAGTGCGTTCGACCATCTTCGCCCTGTGGCTGGCGTATTCGGTGGTATGGATGGCCTACGGCATGCGTTTGATTTCCACCGCGCTGCTGCAGGTGGGGCCGGAGCTGGAAGAGGCGGCGCGCGCCGTTGGCGCCAGCCGTGGCCAGGTCACGCGCGACGTCACGCTGCCACTGATCAAATACGGTCTGCTGGGCGCCTGGCTGATGGTGTTCCTGATTTTCGAACGCGAATACTCGACCGGCGTCTACCTGCTCTCGCCCGGCACCGAAGTGATCGGCGCGATGCTGGTATCGCTGTGGGCCGGCGGCTCGACCGATCTGGTGGCGGCGTTGTCATTCATCAATATCACCCTGGTGGCCATTGGCCTGGGCATCGCGCTGCGCTTCGGCGTGAAGTTACATAACTGAGCTGCATAACTAAAAAAAGACTGAGACCTTATCATGAATGAACTGACCGTCAATGAATTGCACCTGGACTATGGCACGGGCGCATCCGCCAACCAGATCCTGAAAGGTGTTTCGATGCACCTGAAAAAAGGCGAAGTGGTCGCCTTGCTGGGGCCTTCGGGCAGCGGCAAGACCACCTTGCTGCGCGCTGTCGCCGGGCTGGAAAGCCCGAAGGCGGGCACCATCGACATCGGCGCGCGCAATGTGTACGACGGCGCGAAACACTTCGAGATGCCGGCCGAACAGCGCAACCTGGGCCTGGTGTTCCAGTCGTACGCGCTGTGGCCGCACAAGACCGTGTTCGACAACGTCGCTTATGGCCTGAAACTGCGCAAGATGGGCACCTCCGATATTGCCGAACGCGTCAAGGAAGTGCTGACGCAGCTGGGCCTGGGCCACCTGGGCGAGCGCTATCCGCATCAATTGTCCGGTGGCCAGCAGCAGCGCGTGGCGATTGCCAGGGCGCTGGTGTACAACCCGCCGGTGATCCTGCTCGACGAACCGCTGTCGAACCTGGACGCCAAGCTGCGCGAGGAAGCACGCGCCTTTCTGCGCGAACTGATCGTGCGCCTGGGCCTGTCGGCGCTGATGGTGACGCACGACCAGGGCGAGGCGATGGCCATTTCCGACCGTATTTTGCTGCTCAATAACGGCAAGATCGAGCAGCAGGGCACGCCGCAAAGCATGTATGAAACGCCGGACACCCTGTTTACGGCCGAATTCATGGGCAGCAACAACCGTCTGCCGGGCAAGGTGCTGCAGCGCGAAGGCAACCGGGTCAGCCTGCAGATCGACGGTGCACCGCTGCAGGGCGTGGCGCGCGGCGTCAATACCGGCCTTGACGTGACCACCATGATCAGGGTAGAGGAAGTCAAGGTCAGCGCGACCCAGGTCGAGAACGCGATCGAGTTGCCGCTGCTGACCTGCATGTACCTGGGCGACCGCTGGGAGTGCCTGTTCGAGCGCGGCGGCATCGACAACCTCAGCCTGCGCGCCTATTCGCGCCATAAACTCGACGCCGGTAAATACTGGCTGCATATGCCGGTCGACAAGCTCTGGGTGTTTTAAGCAGGTACGGGGCGGCCGTCAGTCGCCCCGTACCACGATCTCCTGCGCCTGCGGTTCGCGCTGGCGCATGAAGCGCACGATGGAGTCGACGCTGACGACGTCGATCTGGCGCGTCATGCGGCGCGCGAACGGGTGGTCGTCAAAGGCGATATTGGCGCGGAACATGCGCCCGCCCAGGCGGGTGGCCGCGGGAATGCTCAGCGTTTGCGGCACATAGCTCGCGCTTTGCAGCCAGCCCTGCGCCTCGGCGCGTGTTTCGATCTTGCCCGGCTCGTTACTGGCGGCAGCCAGGGTTTCCAGCACCCACTGGTTCGAATTCTGGTATTTGGTGGAAAACGGATAGGCCAGCATATTGTAGTGAGCCTCATGCAGGCGCTTGGGCGTGTTCGACGCCAGCAGGCGTGCCAGTTGCTGCTGCGTTTCCTGGCTGGGGATCAGGATCAGCGCTTCATACATGAATACATCATCCATGAAAAAATTGCCGAGTCCCTCGTTGTACAGCGACGATTGCGCCGTGCCGCATTCGTTCAGCTCATGCACCACCAGCCAGCGTCCCTGCGGATGGTCGCGCCAGGCCAGCGCCATGTGCGAATAGCGCAACTTGTATTTTGACAGGTCCTGGCCCGCGCGCGCCACCAGCGCCACCTGCGCGCCCGAGGCGTCGAGCGCCTGCATGGTCTTTTGCGCCAGCGCCATCGATTTGACGACGGTGTTCGCTTCGGTCGGTTTTTCTTCGCACGAGCGCCCCGCATGGGCGGCGCCGGCCAGCAGCAGGCTCAAAACAAGGGCGGTCAGCTGTTTCATGGCTTATGCCTTCGAGTGATACAGCAGCGACTTGCCCAGTTCGTTCGGAATAAAGGCGATGGCCTTGCCCGACGCCACCAGCACGTGGCCGGTAGACACCGCCACCACGCTCACCACAGTGCCGACGGCCAGCGACAAGCCTTGCGCCGCCTGGCTACTGAGCTGTATCGATGCACTGCCAGCGTCCGACGCGCCTTTGAGCACGATGACCACGCCTTCGCCTACCGCTTCCAGGCTGGCGATCATCACCTGGCCCGAGGCCACCAGCATCGACATGGAGCCGGCCACTACCACGGCGGAACCCTGGCTCAGGTTTTGCGATCCGCGTGACAGGTTTTCGGAGGCCGCGGCCTGCGCCATCGATGGCAGTGCAGCGGACAAGCTCAGCACAAGGTACAGTGGCAACAAACGTGTGGTCAGCTTCATGGTGTTTCTCCTTCAGAGTGGCCGAATTGGCATGACCATCATTGTCGATGGCGTGAGGCAGGTCAATGTAAATGCTACTCGTAGTGGCCGCCCATACTGCGGGTATCACTTTTTGATACTATGTTGCTCTTTATCAAGCCCAGGATGATTATGCAGCAGACCCATGCCCTGATCGAAGCCCTCAAGCGCCTGCTCAAGGCGCGCTCGGTGACTTACGCGGAACTGGCACGGCGCATCAATGTGTCCGAGGCCAGCGTCAAGCGCATGTTTTCGCTCAAACAATTTACCTTGCAGCGCGTGGAGCAGATCCTGGTGGCCATCGACAGCGATTTCCAGCAGCTGGCGCTAGCCGTGCAGGCTGCCCAGGCTGCGCCCACCCTGATCACGGGGCTGACCTATGCGCAGGAAAAGGAAATCATCGAAGACACCAGGCTGTTCATCGTTGCCGTTTCGGCCTTGAACTTGCTGTCGCTGGAACAGATCCTCGCCATCTACGACATCAGCGAAGCGCAGGCCGTCAGTTGCCTGCTGCGCCTGGACAAGATCGGTTTTTTGGAACTGTTGCCGAACAACCGGGTCAAGCTGCTGGTGGCGCGTACCTTTGCCTGGATACCGAACGGCCCCATCCATGCCTATTTCAAGCAGGAAGCCTACGACGACTACCTGAACTCGCAGTTCGATGGCGACAGCGAACTGCTGCGCCTGGTGAATGTGATGCTGTCGAAAAAATCCACTGCAGCGCTGCTGGAGCGGCTGCAGCAGGTGGCGGTGGAGTTCTCGCGCCAGCACCAGGAAGACGCGCGCCTGCCGGTTGAAGAACGCCGCGCCATCAGCTTCATGCTGGCGGCGCGGCCGTGGATGCCGCAAACGTTCAAGGCGCTGCTGCGCCAGTAGCAGTTACTGCGGCGGCTGCTCCTGCTTCATCTGCGACAGCAGTCGCCAGGCAAAGAAGCCCAGCACGCCCACGCCCAGCAGCAGTGCGGCCCACAGCGCCGCCAGGCGCCACGGCAGGCCCTGGTCCGCTGCAGCGGTGTTTTCGGCTGCGACGCCGGCACGCGCCGTCAGTGCACCCACGGTTGCAATCGGCAGCGCCTGCAATTCTCCAGCGCGGTAGCCGGGCGCCACTTGTGATAGCGGCTGCGCCACAGGCTGGGCGTCGGCCTTGCCGAACACCAGGCGATAGGGTCCCTTGCCGCCGGCCAGGAACACCAGCGTTTCAGGTGTCCAGCCCAGGCGCAGGGAAGGCGGCTGGGCCGGCAACGCCGTGCCATCTGTCTGCGGGCGCAATATCCATTGCGTGGTCTGCACCACCGGCATCGCCAGTTCTCCTGAAACGCGTTCCTTGCCGGCGTCGCTGATGCGGTAAAAACTGGTGCTCAACAAGGGGTCGAAATAGTCGCCTTGTGCGGGGCGCGCCTGGCGGTGCAGATGCAGCCGGCGCTGCGGCACATAGTTGCTTTGGCGATAGACACCGAGGGTCACCGGCAGCACCACATTCGCTTGCGCAAATTGCAGTGCGATGCTGTCGGCGGGAATCGCAATCGGCGTGGCGTAACGCCATTCGTTGGCCTGCTTGCCGGCCACGCCTTGCAGCACAATGGACGCGCGCGGCAGCACCGCCTCGGTTTCGCTGACGGCCTGCGCTGCGATGGCGGCAAACACCAGCGGCTGGCCGTCCTGCCAGCTCAGGCGCGCATAGCGGAAGGCGCGTGGCGCAAAGACGATGCTGTCGTTGGCCAGCGTCTGCGTGTCACTGTTGCTGAGCCAGTTCAAGGTCGTGGTGCCTACCCCATCCCATTGCTTCAGGTCATCGCTCACTTCCAGCAACACCTGGGCGCTGTAATCACCGGCATTGGCGGGCGGCGTAAAGCGCAACGCGCCGATGCGGCTGCCTGGCGCTTGCTGGCCGATATCGAGGATCAGCGCTTGCAGGGTCTTGCCTGCCGCGCCAGTGCCGGTACCAGTTCCAGCACCGGCACTGGCGCTGACCGACAACAGCTGGCCGTCGCTGCCAGTGCGGATTTCCACATTTTGCAAGCCGCCGCCGCTCGCCGTGCTGCCGGTTACCGGGAAGATGCGTGCGGCGATGTTGCTGCGCTGCGTGTTTGACTGCGCCGGTGGCGTGCTGATGGCGAACGGCAGGCGCTGGCCGTCGCGGTCGACCAGGCGCACGTCGGCCAGGTTGCCGGTGCGCGCGTGCAGGTAGACTTCCCTGGGCAGCGGCAAGCGGGCCACGCCGGCACCGGCCGGCACGCTTACCGGCATGCTCCAGCCGTAGCCGGACGGATGGTCCGGCGTGGTTTGCGCCAGCGCCGTGCCGCAGGCCAGTGTCGCGCATAGCAGCAAGTTCAGTTTCATGCACCCTCCGCTTTCGTTTCAATTACGGTCTCTGCCTTGGGAAACGGCGCCAGGTAAGCAATCAAGAGCATCAGCAGGCCCACGCCCACGAACGACACGATGCGGGCGATACTGCCCGAGTTCGACAAGTCGACCAGGAACAGTTTGCCCACCACCAGCACCAGCAGCGCCGCGCCCAGGCTCCATTGCTGGCGCCGCTGGTGCTGCGCCGCATGGCGCATCAGCAGCAGGGCGGTAATGCTCCATACCAGCGACAGCATGGCTTGCACGAACTGCGAGGCCATCAGGTCGTCGAATTCGTACGGCACGCCCATGTAGTTCGATACTGTACGCAGCAGCATCAGGTTGAACCAGCCGTAGACAAGACAGGCGGCCACCAGCGGCGCGCGCGGCTTGAATTGATCCAGCCATGGCGTTTGGCTTGATTGCAGCAGCCGCCAAGCCGCGATACCCAGCAGTATCGCCAGGCCGCTGCTGATATCGAGCGGATTGAGCAAAGGCAGATAGGGCAGGGGCGCCATCGCGCCGTTGTCGATCAGGTTCCAGGTGGCGATCAGCAGCAGCGGCCACGCTGCCCCCAGCGGTATCAGATAGTGCTGGTACCAGCTTGCAATCGGCGCCACCGGCCAGCCACCGGCACGGCAGCGGCGGATCAGCCAGGCCAGTACCAGCATCATGGCCCAGGCCGGCAGATAACGCGACCAGGCAGGGCTGACGTCGTCGCCCTGGCCAGCCAGCCATGCGTCCAGATAAATCGCGCCTAGCGGCCACAGCATCAACCATGGCGCAGCCGTGCGCACCGTATGCAGCAAGCGCAGCATGCGCAGCTCGAACTGCCAGCCGGCGCGCGACCAGGTGCGCAGCATGTATTCGCCGGTGACCAGCGCGAAGGCCAGCGCCAGCCAGGACAGGCCGGTTGGCACGTAGTCCCGCAGGTACAAGGCCAGCAGCATATTGACGCTCCACAGGCCCAGGCCGATCCAGGCGGCGATCGTGAACCAGCGCAATTGCAGCCAGGCCAGGCGGCGCGCCAGCAGTGCAAACAATGGCGTGCCGACGACTGCTGCAATCAGATACAGCGCCATGAAGTGCTCGAAAAGGTGATCTTGCAAGGGGCCGTTGTGATCGATCAGGCGCAACAGAACCCCGCAAAGCGGATACAAAACGCCGACGAACCACAGCACGCCGCTCCATTGCAGCAGCGGCAGCGCGGTCCATGCCAGCTTCGGATCAGCTTGCACGCGTGCCTGGCGCTGGACAAACCATGCACTGGCCAAGGCTGCCGCCGCCAGCAGCAGCGCGCTGAAAAAGGTGCTGTGGAACAGGTAATACGGGGCAAAACTCCATTTCAACCCCATGTGCAGCAACAAGGCGGCGCCGGCCAGCAGTTGTACCAGCAGCATCAGCAGACGTGGCGCCGTCCATTGCAGGCGCTGCCCCAGCCAGAACAGGCCGCCAGCAACGGCCAGCGCGCTGACGGTCAGCAGGTTCAGTTGCTTCAAGCTGTCGGTGCGCAGCAGAATCTCCGTCCACAGGCCGCCGAGCAGCCAGGCAGTGGCGCCAGTGATAAACACCACCGACAGGCCCTGCATCAGCGCCGGCGACAGCCTGGCGTGCACGACGCCTTGCTGGCGGCGGAAGTTGATCGCCATCAGCAGCGCGGCGGCGGCCAGCAGCAGGAAGCCCAGCCACAGATTCGACTGCAGCGCCGTTGCCGTATCCATATCGGCCAGTATGTCCAGGAAAGACAGCCAGGCGCCGGCCTGTACCAGCAGACCGAAAGCCCAGGCCAGCGGCTGGCGCTGGCGCAGGCCGACCCAGACGATGCCGGCGCCTTCCAGCGCCCAGGCGGCCGAAGTCCAGCGGCCATCGAGCGCAAACGGTATTGCCAGGGTGCCGAACACGATGCCGAGCGCCAGGAAGGCTTCGGCCAGCAATTTGAAGTGGCCGCTGTGGCGGCGCCACAGCGCCAGCGCCAGGCCGGTATAGAACAGGCCGCCCGCCAGCGAGGAAAACGCCAGGCCGAAATGCAGGTCCTTGACCAGGCCGTACTGCAAGCCCATGGCCGCCAGCGGCGTGCCGAACACCAGCGTGCCGTCCACATAGTGTTTCAGGCGCGGCGCCTGGCGCGCGCAATAGGCGATCGCGATACCGACATAGAACAGCACGAACAGGATCAGGAACAGCTGCGTGGACAGATAGTGTTCAGGTGTGTAGCGCAGCACGCCCCAGGCGGTGGCGACGGCAAAGGTAAAGCCAAAGCTCAGCACATTCAGCACGCGCCAGGCACGTTTCAGGGCAATGGCAAACACACCCGCGTTGAGCAGCGCGTAGTAGCTGAACAGGCCAATATGGCTGCCGCCGCCGGTCGACACCAGGACCGGCACGGCAAAGCCGCCGACGATGCCGAACACGGCCAGCCAGACGGCGTTTTGCAGCACCGCCAGCAAACAGGTGAACGCCGTCAGCACGAACAGCAAAACGAAGGCCAGGGTGGCAGGCATCAGTTCGTACAGGCGGAAGGCGCCAAAGGTCACCAGCATCAATATCGCCAATGCCGTGCCCTGCAGTGGCAGGCTGATGCCGGGCCGGGTCAGGCGGATGCGCCAGGCCCAGGCCAGCAGGGCGATGTCGGCCAGCGCGATGCCGGCCAGGCGCAGCTCGATCGGCACCGTCACTTGCGCCGCCACGTATTTGAGCAGGAAGCTGACGCCCAGGAACAGGATCAGCAAACCAAGCTTGGCGACCAGGTTGCCGGTCAACAGCCAGGTCTTGGCCTTGGCAAACAGCTCGTTGCCGGTAGAGTCCCTGGCAGGAGTATTGCCACGCGAGACCCAGACCGGCGTGTTGGCTGGCGCTGGCGGGAGGGGTGGAAGGGGCGGGGCAGCCTTGACGGGCGGCACAGGTGGCGTGGCAGGCGGTGCGCTCTGGCGTTCACGCTTGGCTAGCGAAATGGTTACCGCCGGTGGCACAAACTCGGGCGCCGAAGCTGGCACAGGCGCGGGCACGGGTATCGGCACAGGTATCGGTACAGGCACTGGCGGCGCGGGCTCCACCCGGGCTTGCGTCCTGGCCCCCATCGTGGCTTCGGCGCTGGCGCGTGGCACCGTAGGTCCGAGATCGAGCACTTTCAGGCGCTCCTGGATACTGTCGACTTCGCGGCGCAAGCGCGCGGTGGCGGCTTCGAGGTCCGCCACTTTGCGGCGGCTTTTCAGCGCGAAGACAAAGGCGGTAATCAACAAGCCCAGCAATACCAGCGGTGTCAATACAAACATAGGTCGGCTTTCCTGGCAGAACAGGGTGCAACAGGAAGTCGCTCCCGATAATATGCGCACCTTACCTTATTATTAAGAAAAAGGGTGTTCTTATAGCCATGTGGCAATTTTCAGAAGAAGTTGCCAGCATGTAATTTCTCAGGGGTACCGGTATTGATTAGAAGCAATAGCACGACATTCAGATTGTCGTGCGCAAGATAGTGCTGTATTTTAGCAATTCGTTCACTTCCCATTCCCACGCCATGAGTCAGAGCAGCCAGTTTTCCTTATTGTCGCAGCGTCGTTTCGGGCCGTTTTTCTGGACCCAGTTCTTTGGCGCCTTCAACGACAATCTGTTCAAGACGGCGCTGATGGTGATACTGGCCTACGATGCCCTGAGCTGGACCACGCTCGATCCGTCCACCATCACCAATCTGATCCCCGGCCTGTTTATCCTGCCCTACGTGGTGTTTTCGGCCACCGCCGGCCAGTTGGCCGACAAATTCGAAAAGGCCGGCCTGGCGCGTTTCGTGAAATGGATGGAGCTGGCCATCATGGCCGTCGCCGCTGCCGGCTGGATGACGCATACGCTGTGGCTGCTGATGGCGGCCGTGGTCGGCATGGGCATCCATTCGACCCTGTTCGGTCCCGTCAAGTATGCCTATTTGCCGCAGCAACTGAAACCCGAGGAACTGGTCGGCGGCAATGGCCTGATCGAAATGGGTACTTTTGTCGGCATCCTGCTCGGCGAGATATTGGGCGCGGTGCTGATCGTGCACAAGCCGCTGGGGGTGGAACTGGTGGTTGGCGCGACCATCGTGGTGTCGGTCTTCGGCCTGATCTCCAGCTATCGCGTGCCGCGCACGCCGGCGCCCGAACCGGACCTGAAGGTCAGCATCAATTTCGTGGCCGAATCGTTTCGCAACCTGAATTTTTCGCGCAAGAACCGCCCCGTCTTCCTGGCCATGCTGGGCAACTCCTGGTTCTGGTTTTATGGCGCGCTGATCCTGGCGCAGTTCCCTGTCTACGCCAAGGATTTCCTGCATGGCGACCATGGCGTGTTCGTGCTGCTGCTGACGGTGTTTTCGGTCGGCATCGGCACCGGTTCGCTGCTGTGCGAAAAATTGTCCGGTCACAAGGTCGAGATCGGCCTGGTGCCGTTCGGCTCGATCGGCCTGTCGCTGTTCGGCATCGATCTGTACTTTGCCAGCAATGCCTACGCGAATACGCAAATCGTCGATGCGCTGGCCTTTGTCAGCCAGGCCGGCGTGCCGCGCATCCTGTTCGATATCGTCATGATAGGCGTGTTCGGCGGCTTTTTCATCGTGCCGCTGTTCGCGCTGATCCAGACGCGCTGCGACCCGAAACATATTTCACGCACGATCGCCGGCATGAATATCCTCAATGCCCTGTTCATGGTGGCGGCGGCCGGCGTGGCCATCGTGCTGCTGGGACAAGGCTTTACCATCCCGCAACTGTTCCTCGTCACCGCCATCCTGAACGCGCTGGTGGCGGCGTATATCTTCTCGCTGGTGCCTGAATTCCTGATGCGCTTCCTGGCCTGGATATTGATCCAGACCGTGCACCGCGTGAAAGTGGTCGATGGCGAGCGCATTCCCGCCGAGGGTGCGGCCGTGCTGGTGTGCAACCACGTCAGCTATGTGGACGCCATCGTCATCGTCGCGGCCAGCCCGCGCCCTATCCGTTTCGTGATGGATCATAAAATATTCAAAATGCCGCTGATGGGCTGGTTATTTCGCACCGCCAAGGCGATTCCGATCGCCTCTGCCAAGGACGATCCTTTCCTGATGGAGCGCGCCTTTGTCGATATCGCCCAGGCACTGCACGAAGGCGACCTGGTGTGCATCTTCCCGGAAGGCAAGCTCACTCGCACGGGACAGATCAATGAATTCAAGGGCGGTGTGTCGAAAATTGTGGCGCGCAGCAAGGTGCCAGTGATCCCGCTGGCGCTGCGCGGCCTGTGGGGCCATCTGCTCAGTCACCGCAACGGCCACCTGTTCGAGCGCGCCTTCAAGGCAGGCCTGCGTTCGCGCCTGTCGCTGGCCGTCGGCATGCCGGTGGCGCCAGAGGACGCGACGCCGGAGCTGTTGCAGCAAAAAGTCCAGGACTTGCGCGGCAAGTGGAAATAATCCCGATTCAGGATTGAACCCAACGGCAGGCCAGTTCTCCGTTGGGGTGACGCACAATGCGGTGATCATCCTGACCAGCATCGCCGCACCGGTTGAAACCACCCCTGCCATCTCTGGCGACACGCTCGCCGCCCAACAGATACCGCACTGCAGCATATGATTCTGATGCTGGCGAGCGCAAAGCGCTTGAGCCTGCTACATTATGTGCTCAGCATCATCTTCTCGCCCATTGCTATTGTTACCTGATTGGCAATTGAATTCACAGAAAAGTTTCCGTACATTAATTGTAAATCTGCTTGACGATTTTAGAATGATCGTTCATTCTTTGATCTGCGTTAATAAATTACCTCATTTCTAACGACACTAAGCCCGCTTCTTTTTCAGAAAGTCCAAGATGCAACCAACATTTTCCCTGACGTCGCCGCGTACGAGCGGCGCTATTGCCGTTCTGTGCGCCACTGTAATCATGGCCGGCTGCAGTAAAAAACAGGCAGCGCCTCCGCCGCAGCAAGCGCCGCAGGTTGTCGTGTTTACTGTTAATCCGGCCGCGTTGCCGATGGTGGCCGAGTTGTCCGGCCGGACCAATGCATATCAAGTGGCCGATGTGCGCCCGCAAGTGGGCGGTATTATCCAGAAGCGCCTGTTTGTCGAAGGCGCCGATGTGAAAGCCGGCACGCCTTTGTACCAGATCGATTCGGCCAGCTACCGTGCATCCTACAATTCGGCCAAGGCCGCATTGACCAAGGCCAAGGCCAACCTGCTGACTTCCGGTCCGAAAGTCGCGCGCTACAAGGAATTGGTTGCCATCGAAGGCGTCAGCCGCCAGGAATACGACGATGCCGTCGCTACCTACGAGCAGGCCAAGGCCGACGTGGAAGCGGCCACCGCAGCGCTGGAATCGGCCAATATCAATGTGCGCTACACCACCGTGACGGCGCCGATCAGCGGCCGCACCAGCCGCTCGACCGTGACCGCCGGCGCACTGGTCACTGCAGGCCAGGCCGACGCGCTGACCACCGTGCAGCAACTCGATCCTATCTATGTCGACGTGACCCAGTCGAGCACCGACCTGCTGCGCCTGAAGCGCCAGCTGGCCGATGGCAGCCTGAAGAAAGCCAGCGATGGCCAGGCCAAGGTCAACCTTATCCTGCCAGATGGCAGCAAGTACAGCGAATCGGGCAAGCTGCAGTTTTCCGGTGTGAGCGTTGAGCCAACCACCGGCAACGTGGTGTTGCGCGCGCTGTTCCCGAACCCGAAAGGCGAGCTGCTGCCAGGCATGTTCGTGCGTACCCAGTTGGAAACGGGTATCGATGACAAAGCCATCACCGTGCCGCAAGTGGGCATCTCGCGTAACCAGAAGGGCGAAGCTACCGCCATGATCCTGAACAAGGAAAACAAGGTTGAACAGCGTGTCATCACCACCAACGGCACCTCGGGCACCAACTGGATCGTGACGTCTGGCCTGGCCGCCGGCGATCGCGTGATCGTGGAAGGCTTGCAGAAAATCAAGCCGGGTGCGCCTGCCGTTGCCGTGCCTGCCGCTGCGCCTGCCGCCGCCGGTGGCGCAGCAGCCGCCCCTGGTGCAGCACCAGCCGCGTCAGCACCAGCCGCCAGCGCCCAATAATTCAGGAGAATATTAATGGCCCGTTTTTTCATTGACCGCCCGATTTTTGCCTGGGTGGTCGCGATCGTCATCATGCTTGCCGGCGTGATTTCGATCCTCAGCCTGCCGATTGCGCAGTATCCAAGCATCGCTCCGCCGTCGATTTCGATCAGCGGTTCCTACCCTGGCGCCTCGGCCAAAACGGTGGAAGACGCCGTGACCCAGGTCATCGAACAGAAGATGAAGGGCATCGATGGCTTGCGCTACATGTCTTCGTCGAGCGATTCGACCGGCGGCATCAGCATCACGCTGACCTTCACCAACGGCACCAATCCCGACATCGCCCAGGTGCAGGTACAGAACAAGCTGCAGCTGGCCACGCCACTGCTGCCGTCCGCTGTCACGCAACAGGGCCTGGTGGTGGCCAAGGCTACCAAGAACTTTATGATCGTGTTCGGTTTCATTTCCGAAGACGGCAAGATGAACCAGACCGACTTGAGCGATTACGTGGCCGCCAACGTGGTCGATCCGCTGAGCCGCGTACCCGGTGTCGGTGACGTCACTCTGTTCGGTTCGCAATATGCCATGCGCATCTGGCTCGATCCGGCCAAGCTGCAAAGCTTCCAGCTGACCCCGGCAGATGTCATCACCTCGATCCAGGCGCAGAACGCCGAAGTGTCGGCCGGTGAACTGGGCGGCGCGCCAGCCGTTGCTGGCCAGCAGCTGAACGCCACCGTCTCGGCGCAAAGCCGCCTGCAGACCGCCGAACAGTTCGGCGCGATCCTGCTGAAAACCACCACCAGCGGTGCGCAAGTACTGTTGAAAGACGTCGCCCGCATGGAGCTGGGCCGCGAGAACTACAACACGGTGGCACGCTACAACGGCAATGCCGCAACCGGTATCGCCATCAAGCTGGCCACCGGCGCCAACGCGCTCGATACCGCTACCGCCGTCAAGGCGATGGTGGAAAAACTGGGCAAGCAATTCCCGGCCGGCATGAAGGCCGTGGTAGCGTTTGACACCACGCCATTCGTCAAGCTGTCGATCGAAGAAGTGGTGAAAACCCTGGTTGAAGCGGTGATCCTGGTATTCCTGGTGATGTATTTGTTCCTGCAGAACTTCCGCGCCACCCTGATCCCGACCATGGCCGTACCGGTGGTGCTGCTTGGTACCTTTGGTATCCTGAACGCCTTTGGCTACTCGATCAATACCCTGACCATGTTCGCGATGGTGCTGGCGATCGGCTTGCTGGTCGATGACGCCATCGTGGTGGTGGAAAACGTCGAGCGGGTGATGAGCGAAGAGGGCTTGTCGCCGCTGGAAGCGACGCGCAAGTCGATGACGCAGATTACCGGCGCGCTGGTGGGTATCGCCATGGTGCTGTCGGCCGTGTTCGTGCCGATGGCTTTCTTTTCCGGTTCGACCGGTGTGATTTATCGCCAGTTCTCGATCACGATTGTGTCGTCGATGGTGCTGTCGGTGATCGTCGCAATGGTATTTACGCCGGCGCTGTGCGCCACCATCCTGAAACCGATTGAAAAAGGCCATCACGCCACCAACAAGGGTTTCTTCGGCTGGTTCAATCGCGGCTTCGATCGCAGCAGCGATAAATATCAAGGCTTCGTGGGCACCATGATCACGCACCGCCTGCCTTCGATGCTGATGTACGCCGTGCTGCTGGTAGCGCTGGTGCTGGTGTTCATGCGCCTGCCAACGTCGTTCCTGCCGGAAGAAGATCAGGGCATTCTGTTTACCCAGATCCAGCTGCCGACGGGCGCCACGCAAGAGCGCACGCTCGGTGTCATCAAGCAGGTCGAGAAGCATTTCATGGAAAACGAAAAAGGCAATGTCGCGTCCGTGTTTGCGGTGGCCGGCTTCAGCTTCGGCGGCAACGGCCAGAACACCGGTATTGCCTTCGTGCGCCTGAAAGACTGGTCCGAACGCAAGGCCGGCGACGCCAAGGCTTCCGCCGTTGCAGGCCGTGCCATGGGTGCGCTGCTGCAACTGAAGGATGCGATGGTGTTTACGTTTGCACCACCGGCCGTGCTGGAACTGGGTAACGCCACCGGTTTCGACATGCAGCTGCAAGATAATGCTGGCTTGGGACACGACGCCCTGATGGCGGCGCGTAACCAGCTGCTGGGCATGGCCGCACAAAATCCGGTCATGGTCGGCGTGCGTCCGAACGGCCAGGAAGATACGCCGCAGTACAAGATCGACATCGACCAGCAGAAAGCCACATCGCTGGGCCTGAAGATCGACGAGATCAACCGCGTGCTGAGCGTCGGCTGGGGTAGTGCCTATGTGAATGACTTCATCGACCGCGGTCGCGTCAAGAAGGTCTATATGCAGGGCGAAGCCAGCTCGCGCATGGTGCCGGAAGACCTGAACAAGTGGTACGTACGCAATACCGCCGGCGAAATGGTGCCGTTCTCGGCTTTTGCCACCGGCAAGTGGATCTATGCCTCGCCACGCCTGGAACGTTACAACGGCTTGCCGTCGGTAGAAATTCTCGGCACGCCGGCGCCTGGTCAAAGTACCGGTGCTGCCATGAATGCGATGGAAGAAATGGTCGCCAAACTGCCAGCCGGCATCAGCCTTTCCTGGACCGGTACTTCGCTCGAAGAGCGCGAGTCCGGTTCGCAAACGCCGCAGCTGTACGCCATTTCGCTGCTGATCGTGTTCCTGTGCCTGGCCGCGCTGTATGAAAGCTGGTCGATTCCGTTCTCGGTGCTGCTGGTCGTGCCTTTGGGCGTGATGGGCACCGTGCTCGGTACCTGGCTGTTCGGTTTGTCGAATGACGTGTACTTCCAGGTGGGCTTGCTGACCGTGGTGGGCTTGTCGGCGAAGAATGCGATTCTGATCGTCGAGTTTGCCAAGGAAATGCAGGAATCGGGTATGTCGCTGCTGGACGCGACCTTGCACGCAGTGCGCCTGCGTCTGCGTCCTATCCTGATGACCTCGATCGCTTTCGGCCTGGGCGTGCTGCCACTGGCCATTTCCAGCGGCGCCGGTTCGGGCAGCCAGAACGCCATCGGTATCGGCGTGCTGGGCGGGATGCTGTCGGCCACCTTCCTCGGTATTTTCTTCGTGCCGGTGTTCTTCGTGCTGGTGCGCGGCTTCTTCTCGAAGTCCGACGACAAGACCACGCCAAGCACGCCAGCTTCGCCTGGTGCGCCAGCCGTCACGCTTTCCAAGGATGCACATTAATATGAAAAAAACGCTACTTTCCATGGCGGCGCTGGCCTTGCTGGCCGGCTGCAGCCTGGCTCCGACCTACGAACGTCCGGCGGCGCCGTCCCCAGGCGCCTGGCCGACCGGCCCGTCGTACAAGGCCGATGCGCCCGCCGGCGCCACGGCGGTGTCCGACCTCGCCTGGCGCGAGTTCTTTGCCGACGCGCGCCTGCGCCAGGTCATCGAGCTGGCGCTGGCCAACAACCGTGACCTGCGCGTATCGATCCTGAACATCGAAAAAGCGCGCGCCACCTACGGCATCGAGCGCGCTGCACTGATTCCGAGCCTGTCGGCTTCGGGTGGCCAGACGGCCACGCGTATTCCGAAAAACCAGAGCCCGAACGGCGAAGCATCGATTACGCGCCAGTACACGGCCAACCTGGGTATCTCGGCGTATGAACTGGACTTCTTCGGCCGCGTGCGCAGCCTGTCCGACAGCGCGCTGGAGCTATACCTGGGCACCGAAGAAGCCCGCCGCGCCCAGCAGATCACGCTGGTGTCCGACGTGGCCAGCAGCTACCTGAACCTGGTAGCCGACCAGCAGCGCCTGAGCGTGGCGCAGGAAACCCTGCGCAGCCAGCAGGCCAGCTACAGCCTGGCCGAGCGCCGTTTCAGTGCCGGCGCTACCTCAGGCCTGGACAAGTACGATGCCCAGACCAGTGTCGAGCTGGCCCGTTCCGACGTCGCCGTCTACACCAGCCAGGTCGCGCTGGACCAGAACGCTTTGGCGCTGCTGGTCGGCAGCAGCGTGCCAGCCGAACTGTTGCCGCAAGGCGAATTCGGCGCGGTGACATCGCTGTCCGACATTCCCGCCGGCGTGCCGTCGGACGTGCTGCAACGCCGCCCGGACGTGCTGGTGGCCGAGCGCACCCTGCGCTCTGCCAACGCCAATATCGGCGCGGCGCGCGCGGCCTTTTTCCCGCGCATTTCGCTGACGGCGACGGCGGGTTCGGTCAGCAGCAATCTGTCCGACCTGTTCAAGTCGGGCAGCGGCAGCTGGAGTTTCATTCCGCAGATCAGCCTGCCGATTTTCGATGGTGGCGTGAACCGCGCCAACCTCGATATCGCCAAGGTCAATCGTGAAATCTCGGTGGCGCAGTACGAAAAGGCAATCCAGGTCGCCTTCCGTGAAGTGTCCGATGCACTGGCCCAGCGCGGCACCATCGACGAGCGTTTGCAGTCGCAGGAAGCGCTGGTCGATGCCTCGACCAGGAGCTATGCGATCCAGGATGCGCGCTACAAGCAGGGCGCCGAGACCTACCTGAACGCCCTGATCGCGCAGCGTGCGCTGTACTCGGCGCAGCAGAGCCTGATCACGGCGCGCCTGGCCAAATCGACCAACCTGGTAACCTTGTACAAGGTGCTGGGCGGCGGTTGGCAACCTGAGCAAACAGCCGTCGCAGCGGCTGGCGCAGCCCGGTAATCAAGGGCACGCCGACGCTGGTCCTGTCTGCAAGGGCAGGGCCGGCGCGCGACTGGAAAAGACATGAACCAAGTTGAAAAAAAGCATCCTGACCCCGAGCGTGCCAATACGCGGCGCCGGCAAGTGCTCGATGCAGCCGAAAGCTGCTTCAGCCGCCGCGGTTTTCACGGCGCCAGCATGGCCGAGATTTCCAAGGCCGCAGGCATGAGTGCAGGCCATATCTACAATTATTTCGACAGCAAGGACGCCATCATTGCGGCCTTTGTCGAGCAGAACATGGAACGCGTGTCGGACATGATGCGCGACCTGGCGCAGCAGGACGATCCGCTGCAGGCCCTGATCGACCTCGCCGGCGAGCGCGTGCTTGAAGGTATGGATCCGAAAGTGTGGATGATGCCGCTGGAGATTCATTCAGAGGCCTCGCGCAATCCGCCGATCGCCGCCAAGCTGCAGTGCGCCGATCGCCGCTCGCGCAAGCTGTTCGTGTCCATCGTCAGGGACGCCCGCATCAAGCGCGGCCTGCCTGCCGATGAAGACATGCTGGACGGCCGTATCGATACCATTATCGCCATGTTCCAGGGCTTGCCGGTGCGCGTGCTGCACAAACCCGACGTCAAGATCGATCCACTGGTGGCCGGTTTTCGCGTGGCGCTGACAGCACTGCTGCTGGGAGAATGAACGCCGTTGCCTGGTGTTCTGACATGCAATATTTATCCTGCTGAAAGCATGGTAAAAACCCAAAAGCGTCTGCTATAATCTTCACCTTGTCGGGGCGTAGCGCAGCCTGGTAGCGTACGTGCATGGGGTGCACGGGGTCGGAGGTTCGAATCCTCTCGCCCCGACCAAAAGAATCAATGACTTGGGCCAATCTTCGGATTGGCCTTTTTCATTTTTAGCCGCCTTGGTAAGAAATTTGGCAAGAGAAAATCGATATACCGCGATGGCCTGGGTTAGACGGCGATAGCAGTAGGTCATTCCTTCGATCCGCCAATCGCCAGGCTGTCTCCGGCGCCTGTGGGGATCCCATCGAGGCGCTTAGTGCACGCGCGCCATCAATCTGAGGCTGTTGCCAGGTCTTGATTCCGTCAGCACTCCAAGCCATCGAATTGCTTACGATCGGACACTGGTTGGGGAAAATTCCTGCTTAACGGCGTTATAGATCGAGGCCCTGCATGCGCTTTTTGTACCCGCACAATGCAAAAAAATCTGAATGCATTTTTGGGATCGGGCGCAGTACAAAAGAAAAAGCCCTGACGTTCAGGGCTTTTAGTTCAGGAGTATAGTTGGTCAATTGAAACAAGATGTGGGGGGGCAGCACGGTGTATTGGTTGCGAGAAGCTGTTTTCGCGGCAATAGGGCTGGGAGTGCTAGTCATCGGTATTTGCCTCTCTGATACTGCTTTGCGTCAACAACTACTGGGCAAGCGAAAGACTGCAAAGCTACGTAGCAGCTTACAGTCGGTGGCGTCAGCCATCAATGTGGCTGTTTCTACGCAGTCCAATGACGGAACATATGGCCTCTACTACATCTTTCCCGGTGGAGGCACTGTGTCTCTCGTCATCAGCGATGCCGGATTCAATTACTTTTCGCCACTGCCGGGTGTCGTGTCAGATACTGAAGGCTTATTATTGTTGCTGGCCGCAGTTGAGCGTGAATACCGAAAGGAAATGGCTGCTGCGAGCTAGGCCGAATTGCAGCAGCATCGGGTAGTTGACTTTATGCCTAGGTCTAGGTAGGGCAGGGACAACCTTTGCTTCCAGTTCTGCCAGCGCGTACTCACTGGACTGGCACACCGTGTCCACCGGCGACCATGACCATGGCAGGCGCGATCCATGCGACGCGATCGGCAACAGGCCGCCGCTTGCCACTGATCTGCTGGCACGGCGCAGCACCTTGATCCGGTCGAAGTGGACCGGGGAGTGCAGGAAAGTGGCGCACACCAGATCGTATTGTCCGTCCGGAAAGGCGTCGCCAAGATCGCAGCGCAGGAACGATATCTGGCCAGCCCCGCCGGCCGTGCTGGCACTGGCGCGCGCGATATCGAGCGCTGTCGGTGAAATGTCGGCACCGGTGACCTGCCATCCCATGTAATATCTAATGTAGCATGACTTTGGCTGCTTGGTCAAAGTCTTGCATCTTTTATTGTTACTTGATTGGACCCGATACGATGCGTTACGACACACGCCTTTCCAGAGTCTTGCATGCACTGCTGCATCTCGATCTGATGGAGACTCCCGCTACTTCGGAAGTCATTGCGCAAATGTTGCAGACCAACGCCGCCGTGGTCCGCCGGACCATGGCAGGCCTGCGCGAGGCAGGGATCGTCACGTCGACCAAGGGGCACCGGGGCGGCTGGCTGCTCGCCAGGCCACTGACAGACATCTCATTAATGGATATCTATCTGGCCCTTGGCTCGCCTGAGCTGTTTGCGATTGGCAAGGATGAAGAGAAAACGTCCTGCCTGCTGGCGCGCGCCGCCGATGCCGCAACGATGGCTGCGCTGGCATCGGCCCGGCTGGAGTTCGAACGCGCGCTCAGGGCAGTATCGGTCGCAGACCTCACTGCCAGCGGCGAACGAATATCTGTCGCCGCCAGGCAAGTCGACTGAACCGATAAAGACTGGCGGGGAATGGCCGCGTAGGGCCAACGCTCAGAACCTGGCGCGCAGGGTCATCACCACGTTGCGCGGGTCGCCGTAGTAGTAGGCGAGGCCGGTTGCGCCGTATTTCTTGTAGTACACCTTGTCGTCGAGGTTGTTGACATTGACCTGCAGCGCGTAGCCGTTCCTGAACTCATAGCCGGCCATGGCGTTGAAGATCGCATATCCGCCCTGGGCGGCGGTCAGGGTGCCGGCACGCATGTACGAGTCGTCCTGGACCGCCACGCCGCCACCAAAGGTGAGGCCTTGCAGCGCGCCGCTGGCGCGGTAGTTGCTGAACACACGCAGTTGCTGGCGCGGGTCCATGCTGCGCAGCGGCTGGCCCAGATTGGCCTTGGCCGGGTCGACCAGGTATTTGGTGCGGGTGTTGGTGTAGCCGCCGGAGACCTGCCAGCCCGGCATGATTTCGCCGGTCACTTCCAGCTCCCACCCTTCGCTTTGCGTCTTGCCATCGGCAATGCGGCAGTAGCCGGTCGGGTTGGACAGGCCGCAGGGGTTGGCAGAGCTGGTATCGTCGACCGCGCGGCCCTCGTTGTTGATGCGGAAGATGCCGGCCGAGGCGGTCAGCTTGCCGCCGAAAAATTCGCCTTTCAGGCCCGCTTCGTAATCTTCGCCGGTGATCGGTTTGAGCAGCTGGTTGTTGACGTCCTTGACGTTTTGCGGCGTGAAGATTTCCGTGTAGCTCAGGTAGGCGTTGACCTGCCTCGTGATGTCGTAGGTGAGGCCGGCAAATGGCGTGATCTCGTGCTTGATTTCATAGTTGGTGGCGGGCGAGGCGGGCGCCTTGTAATCCCACCAGCTGGCGCGCGCGCCGATGATCACGGCCAGCGGATCGGTGATCGACAAACGCGCCGTGCCGAACAGGCCCTGCTGGCGCGTATAGGTCGGGGTCAAGGTATTGGTCGCCGTCACGTCGCGGTCGATATAGCTGGTGTACGGGTTCCAGGTGCGGATATCGACATTGGTCAAGGGGTTCAGATTGAACAGGCCGGCCGTGCCGCGCGTCTTGGTGCGAAGGCTTTCGCCGCCGAACACCAGTTGGTGCTTGCGCCCGAACAGTGTGAACGGGCCGCTGGCCGTCAATCCCGTGGCTTCCTGGTCGCCGGCGTCACCGGTGTACAGCGAAGTGGTCACGCCGAACAGGTAGGGGTTGGTGGTCGACGAGCGCGTGAAATAGCTTTGCTTGAAGCCGTTGTCGTCCATGCGCATGCGCGTGTATTCGCTGCTCAGCTTGACGGTCCATTCGTTCTCGAAGCGGTGTTCCAGCTCCACGAACGCTTGCTGGTTGTAGCGGTTCCAGCGGTTCCAGTCGGCACCCAGGTAGGTGTTGCGCGGCAAGTTCAGCGAGGAACCGTCGAAGTTGCCCGGCAGGCCGCCCCAGGCGCCGGTGGCGTCCAGGTCGGTGTGCTGCAAGCTGGTGGTCAAGGTGGTGTTTTTGCTCAGGTCGATCGCCAGCACGCCGTACAGCACCTTGCGGTTTTCGTCCTTGGCATCCTGGAAGAATTTTTTTTTATCCTTTACGGCAACCATGCGCCCGCGGATGCTGCCGTCTTCATTGAGCGGGCCGGAGACGTCCGCTTCCAGGCGGCGGCGGTCCCAGGAACCCAGCGACAGGCCCAGGTTGGCCTGGAAGGTCTTGGTCGGTCGCTTGCGCACCATATTGACGGTGGCCGACGGGCTGCCCGAGCCGCGCAGCATGCCGGAGGCGCCGCGCAGCACTTCCACGTGATCGAGCACGGCGGTGTCGGGCTGGATAAAGATCGAGCCGCCTTGCGTGATCGTCAGCCCATCGACCTGCATCGCGTCGATCGAATAGCCGCGCGAGAAATACTGTACCCGTTCGCTGTCGACATAATCGACCGTCACGCCGGGCGTGTTCTGCAGCACTTCGTTCATGTCGAAGAAGGCGCGGTCATCGAGCAACTGACGTGTGATGACGGTGACCGGCTGCGGAATCTCGCGGTTCGATTCGAAACCCTTGAACAGGGTCGACTTGCCGGAGGCGAGCGAGCGCGAATTCTCGGTGGTGCTGCCCTTGTCGGCGGTGCCGGTAATGGTAATGGCGGGCATGGTAGCGTCGGGCTGCGTGGCCAGGGCATCGCCGGTATCCGTTTCGGCGTGGGCCGGCAGCATAGTCAGGGCAGCGCTTGCGCACAGCAGAGTGGCCCTGGCGGCGCGCCTTAACGGATGCAAGGCGAAGGCGGGGTGGGCTGGGGCGCAGTGGCGGGACATCAAAACTCCTGGAAAATAAAAATCTGTAAATAAGAATGCAAATGAGAAGCAATCGCAATTATAGTTTTTGGCGGAACAATGCGTCCATGTGGCACGTGGTGTTTCGTAGCAATGTGTGGTGTTTTTGCACTGTTGCATGAAAAGCCATGTTTCATGCACGTGCCCTTCATGCCGCGATTCTGGCGTCATGTCACGCTATTTCAGGCGTTCGGCATGCCGGCCAACCTGGCAAGCCTGCTTTGATCTATGATTTATTGGCAATAAAAAATATTCAGTTTTTCCCCTAACCAGCCACGAGGTGACCATGATTCGCCGTCTTCTGCCGATTGTTCCAGTCCTGTTGTTTGCCAGCCTGCTGCCTGCGCAGGCCCAGGTTCCTGCCGACGCCACACCATTGATCGAGCGCGCCAAAATTTTCGGCAATCCCAGCAAGTCCGGTGGCAGGATCAGCCCGGACGGCAAGTGGCTGTCGTGGATCGCGCCGCGCGATGGCGTGCTCAATGTGTGGGTGGCGCCGGCCAGCGATTCGTCGCACGCGCGCGTGCTGACGGATGAAAAGCTGCGGCCCGTGCGCAGCAGCTTCTGGTCGCCTGATTCGACAGTACTGCTGTATATCCAGGACAAGGGCGGCGACGAAAACTTTTTGCTGTACGGCGTAGACGTGGCCAGCGGCAAGCAGATCAGTTACACGCCGTTTGAAAAAACCCGCGTGCGGGTGATACAGATCAGCAGCAAGGTCAAGGATCGCATACTGGTCGGCATCAATAACCGTGACGCACGCTGGCACGATGTGTACAGCCTGGAGCTGGCCAGCGGCAAGCTGACGCTGGTGCAGCAGAACGACGGCTATGCGGGCTACCTGGCCGACGACACGCTCACCTTGCGCATGGCCAGCAAGGCGCGCAGCGATGGTGGCTCGCCCTATTACCGCATGGTGGACGGCAAGGTCGACACCACGCCGCTGACCGAAGTGGGGCTGGACGACTCGCAGACCACCGCGCCGCTCGGTTTCACGGCCGATGGCAAGACGCTGTACTGGACCGATTCGCGCGGCCGCAATACCTCGGCATTGCTGGCGCAGGATGTGGCCAGCGGCAAGAGCATGGTGCTGGCACAGGATCCGCGCGCCGATATTGCCGATGCGCTGTACGACCCGCGCACCGGCCGCGCGCAGGCGTATGGACTCGAATACCTGCGCCAGGAATATGTGCCGCTGTCGAATGACATCCGGGACGACCTGGCGTTTCTGAAGAAAAACGTCAAGGGCCAGTTCAGTGTCAGTTCGCGCACTGATGCCGATGACAAGTGGCTGCTGTCGGTCGACCCCGTCACCGCGCCAGCATCAGCCTGGCTATACGAGCGCAAGACCAAACGCCTGAAGCAGCTGTATGTGACGCGGCCCGAGCTGGAAGGCGCGCCGCTGGTGCCTATGCACGCGCAGGAAATCAGGGCGCGCGATGGCCTGACGCTGGTGTCGTATCTGTCGCTGCCGAAATCGGTTGATGCAAGCGGCAGCGGGCGCGCCAGCACGCCGGTGCCGATGGTGCTGCTGGTGCATGGCGGCCCGTGGGCGCGCGACAGCTACGGCTATCGCGGCTACCACCAGTGGCTGGCCAATCGCGGCTACGCCGTGCTGTCGGTCAATTTCCGCGGCTCGACCGGCTTCGGCAAGCAGTTTATCTCGGCCGGCGACCTGCAATGGGGCCGCAAGATGCACGACGATTTGCTCGACGCGGTGCAGTGGGCCGTGAAGAGCGGCGTGGCGGGCGCCGACAAGGTGGCCATCATGGGCGGCTCGTATGGCGGCTACGCGACCCTGGCCGGCATGGCGTTTACGCCAGATACCTTTGCCTGCGGCGTTGATATCGTCGGTCCGTCCAACCTGTTCACCTTGCTGCAGACCATACCGCCGTACTGGGAAGCGGGCAAGCAGCAGTTCTACAAGCGCATGGGCGACCCGAACACGGAAGAGGGCAAGGCCCTGCTGCGCGAGCGTTCGCCGCTCAATTTTGCCGGCGACATCCGGCGCCCGCTGCTGATCGGGCAGGGCGCCAACGACCCGCGTGTCAATGTGCGCGAGTCGGAGCAGATCGTCGAAGCCATGTCGGCCAAGAAGATCCCGGTCACTTACGTTGTGTTTCCCGACGAAGGCCATGGTTTCGCGCGGCCCGTCAACAATATTGCTTTTAACGCGGTGACGGAAAACTTCCTCGGCCGCTGCCTGGACGGCCGCGCCGAGCCGATCGGCGACACGCTCAAGGCCTCGACCGCGCAAGTGCCGCATGGCGCCGAATTTGCGCCTGGATTGGCACAGGCGCTGCGCTAAGCGCTCATACCTTGGGATGAGCCACGCATACCGAAGGACGAGTGTTTTTTTTCGTCATTGGGATAAGCTCGGCGGTATGCCTGGACCCCAGGCCAGGCCATCCCAAGGAGAACGATCATGTCAATGCTGGACCCCACCACTTCCCGGCCTCGCGCCATCATTATCGGCGGCTCGCTCGGCGGCCTGTTCGCCGCAGTGTCGCTGCGCGCCATCGGCTGGGAGGTGCAGGTATTCGAGCGCTCGGCCGGCGTGCCCGACAGCCGTGGTGGCGGCATCGTGCTGCAGCCTGAGGTCGAAGCGGTATTTGATTTTGCCCACGTGCCGCATGCCGTGCCGCTGGGCGTGATGTCGCACGAGCGCATCTACCTGAATCTGCAGGACGAGATTGTCAGTCGGGCCATGATGCCGCAGATGCAGACTTCCTGGAACACCCTGCATGGCAGCATGCGGCGGGCCCTGCCGGACGGCGTGCTGCAGGCCGGAGAACGCCTGCAGGGCTTCGAGCAGGACGGCGCACGCGTCACGGCCCGGTTTGCCAGCGGCCGTGTCGAACAGGCCGACCTGCTGATCGGCGCCGACGGTTCGCGCTCGACAGTGCGCCAGCAACTGCTGCCCGGCATTGCCCCCGAATATGCCGGCTATGTTGCCTGGCGCGGGCTGGCAGCCGAGCATGGCTTGCCGCAGGTACTGCAGGGCAAGCTGTCCGACAGCTTCGCTTTCCAGCAAGGCGACGACCATATGCTGCTCGAATACCTGGTGCCTGGCGAAAATGAATCCACGCAGCCGGGCCAGCGCCGGCGCAACTGGGTCTGGTACCGCAAAATAACGGCCGGTGCGCAGCTGGTGCAGGCCCTGACTGACCGCGATGGCGTGGCCCATGCTTTTTCGCTGCCGCCAGGCGCCATGCGGCCGGAAGCGGTTGCTGCCTTGCGCCGCGACGCAGCCCTTTTGCTGGCCCCCAGCTTTGCGCGCCTGGTCGAAGCGACGCCCGAGCCGTTCGTGCAGGCCATACTCGACATGCAGGTGCCGCAGATGGTATTTGGCCGCGTGCTCCTGGTGGGCGACGCCGCCTCCGTGCCGCGCCCGCATACGGCCGGCGGCGCCGCCAAGGCCGCTGCCAATGCCTTGAGCCTGGCGCGCAGCCTGCGCTCGGCCGACACCAGTGCCGGAATCGACGCGGCACTGGCCCGCTGGCAGAAGCAGGCGCTGCGCCACGGCATGCAAATGAGCGAGTGGGGCATCGCGCTGGGCGAACGCATCATGGATATGGGCGCATCGGCCAGCGGCGGCCCACGTACCGGCATGTATTAATCCATCGCCTGGTGGTCCACGAACGTGGCTGCCTGCGCTTGCTCGTATCGGTGAATTGATTTTGCACAATTGGCTCCTGCTTGAGTCGATCAAAAATGACAGTTACATTTTTGATGGTCATGTACTCTACAGGAGTCAGGTATGTACGGCTACTCCTGTTACCTCGGGCTTGCTTCGCGCAAGGGTAAAAGCGGCTTCGGTGCAGTGTGCTAGTACACTGCACCAAGCTGCTGGCCCGGCGTCTGCCCCACTGAGGTCACCAGTTCCTTGACCACCCCTGCCGCCCCCATCGCACCCACCACCTGCAGCAAGGTATCGCCAAAGCCGCCCCTGGCCCTGGCGTCACGGCGCGCGCTGGTGGTCACGCGCGGGGCGGCGCTCCAGGCGATGCGCGCGCCCGTGGCCTGCAGGGCGGCGACCAGCGCCACGTCTTCGCTGCAGGCGAGCGGCGCAAAGCCGCCGGCGCGACGGTAGGCCCGGGCGCACACACCCAGGTTGGCGCCGTGGATATGGCGGTGGCCATCGCTGTCGTTATAGGTACGGGCAAAATGCTCGCGCAGGGCGGCAGCGTCGCCATCGTGTACCGACCAGTCGTCGACGGCGATGGTGCCGCAGACGGCGTCGGCACCCTGCCTCAGCTGGCTGCACAGCCAGTCCGGTGCGACGCAGGTGTCGGCGTCGGTGAACGCCAGCCAGCGCGCACCGCGTTCGAGCAGCAGCCGGGCGCCTGCGGCGCGCGCGGCGCCCACGTTGCGCGCATCGATGGCGATGCAGTCCAGGCGCCAGCGCGCGTCGGCCTGCATGGCGTGAGTGAGCACAATGCGCTGCGAGCGGTCGCTGCAGGTGTCAAGCACGATGACGATGCTGACCGCTTCGCCAGCCAGTGCGTCGCAGGTAGCGGCATTGCGCAAGGCCCGCAGGCACGCCTCGAGGCAGGCTTCTTCATTATGTACAGGAACCACGATGCCGATCATGCGAAACCTTCTTTCTGCGCTACCGAGCGCTCATCGTTGGACCACACACCAAGCAGGAAATCGCTTTCTTCGTGACGCACCAGGCAGTGCAGGCCGGGCGCGTGCTGAAAGGCATCATGCACGCGCACGGTCGACAAGATGCGCTGCGTGAACGGTGCGCGCCAGTGGCACAGAGCAATGCTGCCGCCCGGCGCCAGGCCGGCCACGCTGTGCTCGACCACTTGCGCCAGTTCTTCGGCCGACAGGTAATAGGCGATTTCGCTGATGACGACCAGGTCGAATTTTTCCGCCCCTTTGCTGGTGCGCGGCCAGTCCTGCGGCAGGCTGTGGCGCTCGAAGCTGACATTGCCTTCCTGCCGTGCGTCGGCCAGCTTTTGCCGCGCCAGCAGCAACGCTTCGGCGGAAAAATCGGCCGCCAGCAGGCGATCACAGCGGCGCGCCAGTTCCAGCGTCAGCTCGCCGTTGCCGCAGCCAGGTTCATAGGCGTTGCGATAGCGTTGTTGCGGCAGGCAGGCCAGCAGCAGCGCGCGCTTGCGCGCTTCATACCAGCGCTGGCTCACGCGCCACGGGTCGGCATCGTCCTGGTACAGCTGTTCAAAATAGGCGCCGCGCGCGTCGCCGGTGGTCGATGTCAGGTTCATCGGAAGTAGACCTCGCATGGGTGCAGCAGGCGTTGCAGGGCATATGGGGCTAGGATGGCCGGCTGGCCGGTGGAAGCGTCGGCCTCGACCTGGCTGGCAAAGCAGCGCACGGCGTCGCGCTTGCGCCGCAGCAGCTCGTCGGGCAACAGCAGGCGGTACGCGCGCTGCCAGGGCACGCGCGCGTCGTTTGGTGCGGCCCAGTGCCAGGTCCAGACCGGCATTTCCACCAGCAGCGCGCCGCAGGACGGCGCGGCCGCGGCGCAGGCGCGCCCGCAGGCCTCATGGTCGGGATGCCCATCGAAGCGCCAGGTGGTCAGCACGGTGTCGCCCGGGCGCAGGATTTCGCGCAGCATGGCGCCCAGGTGGGCTTCGCGCGCGGTGACGCCGCCATCGGGCAGGTGCAGGCGCAGCCATGCCGGCGAGATACCCAGCGCGGCGGCGGCCTGCCTTGATTCATCGGGTCGCACGCGGCTCAAGCGTTCTGCTGGCCACAGGCTGGAACCGGGATGGCTGGCGCCGCCGTCGGTGACGGCCACCAGCAGTACCTCGCTGCCTTGTTGCGCCAGAAACTGCAGCAGGCCGCCACAGGCCAGGATTTCATCGTCGGGGTGGGGCGCGACGATTACGGCGCGCGCGCTGCCCGGCACCAGTTCGCGCGCCGTGATGGACGGCAGGGCGGCCAGGCCGGGCCAAGCCTGCCAGTCGGCGTCCGGCGTACCCTCGCCTTCGATCTGGCGCTCTTGTTTGGGGATCATCAGCATGCGCATGTCACAGCCCCCATGGATGTTCGGCTACGCCTGCGACGATGCCGCCCAGGGTAGCCTGGTCGCGTTCGGCATGGCTCTGGCGCAGGAAGACCGGCAGGTCGGCGGCCAGGCGGGCAAAGCGCGCATCGCGACACAGCGGGCCGGCGCCCAGCGCACGCGTGGTCAATTGCAACACCAGGGTGGCACAGTCTTCGACGGCCAGGCGCAGGCGCAGCGCCAGTTCCATGCAGTCGCGCTGCGGCTGGGCGTCAATGGCGGCCGCGCCTTCGCGCAGCAGGGCACCGGCGGCGCGCAGCGCGCAGTCGATCTGGCCCAGCTGCGCCAGGCGCACCGGGTCGGGCGTGGCATGACCGGCGCGCGTGTGCAGGTAACTGGCCACGGCGCAGGCGGCGCCATACCAGCCGGCCGCGATGCCGGCGCCGCCATGCCAGAAGCCGGGGCGCGCCAGGTAGGCGCCCGGCGCACCGACAGGGGTGGCATGGGCAGCGGCAAACAGCACGTCAACGCTGCCGCTGCCAGCCATGCCGACCGCCTGCCAGCCTTCGTGCGTGACCGTGACGCCGGGCTGCGCCAGCGCCACCGACGCCAGGCCGGCCTCGCCGGCCTCGTTCCAGCAACTGACCAGCGCGTGGCTCAAGCCGGCAGCGCCCGAGCACCAGGCCTTGCGGCCATCGAGCTGCCAGTGGCCGTCGGCCGACTGGCTTAGCTTGAGGCGCGCGCCCGGCATTTCCGCGCACCAGACACCCCAGTTGCTGCCAGCAGGAACCTGCGTGCCGTCGATCTCGGCCAGGATGGCCAGCGCGTCGGTGTGGCCTTCGTAGAGTTTCAGCAGCGACAGGTCGATTGCGGCCACTGCGGCCAACGCCTGCCAGCGCCGCAAGGTGCTGCCGTGGCCGGGCAGGGGAATATCGTCCAGCCCGGCATCGATCAGTCGGCGCAGGCCGTCGATCGGCCGCTGCGACGTATCGTCCCCCAGGAGGGTGGACAGCGCCGCGCTGCTGAAAGCGTCATTCGGTTGGGTATTGGCGGTGGTGGCAGACATTGCAAGCTCCTGTTTTTTTAACAGCGTAGCTTTGTCTTTTTGCAATGTATGTACGATCGTGCACAGTTAGCGGCAAACTGCCGTGCACGTGTCAATTTGCCGGAGATGCAGGCAACAGCAGCGCTTGGTCAGGATTTCGCATTTGCAACGGTGGCAGCAGTTCCGCGTCCATGCGCAGGACGAGGGCATGCTGGAAAGGTAGCATCTAAGTAGAATCTCGTAGTAAAACTAGCAAAAATTCGATTTTACAACTATTAGAGCCATGGTGCGCCGCAACATAGCGGCCCTGGCAATATTGCCCTATATAGCCCATCCCCAGCTCAAGCCTGAGGGCGAGCAGGATGGTGCTATCGATATTGTCGCGGACGCGCGAGGCGTGGACAAGGGGCTTGCTGGCTTTCTGGCAGTACAGGCAAGGCAGGTGCTGCAGTACTGCTTAACGACCCAGGCCACTCATCCAGCTTGGTTGCGGATGTGCGCGCGACAGTTCACGCATGCGGTATTCGAGGTCGTAGCGGTCGGTCGCTTCGGCCAGGTAGGCTTCTTCGTAAGCGCGTTCGCGGTGGTCCGGACCTTGCGACAGGAAGGCGCTGATGCCTTTGACGATGTTGGCCAGCGTGGCAACGATGTTGTTCGATGGGGTGCTGTGATACATGAATGTGGTTGACATGGCAGGCTCCAGTTAGTTGGGGTGTAGCAACTGCTGCACCGCAATATAAGTATAGCCTTCTCAAGTTATAAGTATACTTTTGATTTCAAATGTCGGCTATTCAATTATCGAATAATGGTGGCGCAAGCAGCGTAATTCGGGGCTTTCAGGCATAATGCAACCATAATGAAGTAGTATTACTACGACACTTGAATGCTTGCTGCTGTTGTTTTCAGACCTTCTGCCTGCATGACCCGCTGCGTGGTGCATGACAGATATAAGGAAACTGCAAGACAACATTATCTGAGGAACTGAAATGGAGAAGGTATGGAACACGTAAAGCAAGGCCCGGGCGTACGCGCTACGAAGGCCGGTGCGAACAATACGGGCGCCCTGGTAATTGTCACGGTGCTGTTTTTCATGTGGGGACTGCTGACATCGTTGAACGATGTGCTGATTCCCCACTTGCGCTCGATCTACACGCTGACCTATGTGCAGGCGATGCTGGTGCAATTCTGTTTCTTTGGCGCTTATGCCATTGTCTCGATGCCGGCCGGCGCGCTGATCAAGCGCATCGGCTATCAGCGCGGCGTCGTCGCCGGCTTGCTGATCGCCGCTGCCGGCTGCGCCATGTTCTACCCTGCGTCGACCGGCAGCTATGCGCTGTTCCTGCTGGCTTTCTTTATTCTGGCGGCCGGCATCACGGTGCTGCAGGTAGCGGCCAATCCTTATGTTACCGAACTGGGCGACCCGCAAACGGCGTCGAGCCGTTTGACTCTGACGCAAGCGTTCAATTCGCTCGGCACCACGGTGGCGCCGACCCTGGGCGGTATCCTGATTTTGTCGGGCACCGTGCTGACGGTACAGCAGTTCGACCTGCTGCCAGCGGCCGAGCAACTGGCTTACCGCGCCAAGGAAGCGGCCGCCGTGCAGGGTCCTTACCTGGCGCTGGCCGCCACCCTGGTGGGGCTGGCGGTGCTGTTTGCGCTGGCCAAGCTGCCGACCATTTCGCATGCGGACGATGAAGCCAAGCTGGACCGCGAAGGCCACAAGGTCTCGATCTGGTCGCACCGCCACCTGGTGCTGGGCGCGCTGGCGATTTTCCTGTACGTGGGCGGCGAAGTCAGTATCGGCAGTTTCCTGATCAACTTCCTGGGCGAGAGCCATATCGCCGGCCTGACGCCGGCCGATGCCGCGCATTTCGTCAGCTATTACTGGGGTGGTGCGATGATCGGCCGTTTCGTCGGTTTCGCCGTGATGCGCTATGTCAGCCCGGGCAAGACCCTGGCCTTCAACGCTGCTGTGGTGATCGCGCTGATCCTGGTGGCCGTGTTCGGCACCGGCCACACCGCCATGTGGGCCCTGATCGCCGTCGGCCTGTTCAATTCGATCATGTTCCCGACCATTTTCAGCATGGCGCTGAACAAGCTGGGCGCGCAAACCGGCCAGGGGTCGGGCATCCTGTGCATGGCCATCGTCGGCGGCGCCATCGTGCCGTTCATCCAGGGTTTCCTGGCCGATCATATGAGTCTGCAACTGTCGTTTATCGTGCCGGCCCTGTGCTACACCTTTATCCTGTACTTCGGCTGGAAATACGCCAGCATGTACAACGAAGATGCGGCTGTGAAATAACTCGCGGTAGCTAGAAAAAAGAAAGGTGGCCTCGGCCACCTTTTTTGCATTCAGGGTGCAAAGCGCAGCCGTATGCCTTCGGTCACCACCGCCAGCAGGTCGTCCAGATGGCTGCCGGGTTCCATGTGCGGCGTCCACGGGTCGCTATCGTCCATCACGATGCGCAGCGACACCATGCCGTGCAGCGCCTGCCAGAAGATCTGCGTCATCGTGTGCAGCGCCGCCTCGCCCTCGCCTACCTGGCCGCTGCGCGCCAGTTCGCCGAACAGGTGCAGCGCATAGGCGTAGGGGTCCTGCTCGATATTGCCGTGTTCCACTTCGACCGCGTCGATGGCAGCATGTGGCCGCTGCTCCATGAACATCAGCGCGTATTCGTCGCGGTGGCGCAGGCCGTACGCTACATACGCACGTCCCATCAGAGCAATGCGTTCCCATGCGCTGGTGCCGGCCTCGCTGGCACTGCGCATGGCCTGCAACAATGCCAGCATATCCTTGTCCATGGCCTGGCCAATCAGGGTGGCCTTGTCGCGGAACAGGGCGTACACCACGGTGGTCGAAAAGCCGGCCGCTTCCGCCACCTTGCGGATCGACACGGCGCGCGCGCCGCCTTTCTTGATGAGGTCCTTGACCACGGCGATGATATGTTCGCGGCGTGCCTGTGCTTCACGCAGTTTTCTTTCCTGGATATTGCTTGACTTCTTGTCCACACTCTTTCTTGATGGTCACAAAAAAAAAGAATTATAGGGGGCGGCAGGGGCCTGGAATGTTTCCAGACTTGTTACAAATCATTTTTTTATGCGCTTGACTTCAGCACGGGCCGTTTTTTCGTGGCTCAGCCGCGCAGTTTGCCAACAATGCCACCAAATGGTGCAAAAAATCGCCGGCCAGGCTTTGCGAACAAGGGCAAAGGGCGGAAAATGGCGGGATCGCTTACACTGCGGTTTTGCCGTTGCGGCGCGCTCCAGCAGACCGCGCCGTGGCACTGACAACGCCTTTATATCTCTACAGGATCGTTACATGACCATTAAAATCAGCCAGAACTTCGACTCCGGCGCCATCGAGGTGGTGAACGCCGCCAGTGCCGGCGCCATCGACCTGAAGTTGCGCAAGGACAGCCACGCCGACATCCACCAGTGGTTCCATTTCCGCCTGCAAGGCGCGCGTGGCCAGGCCTGCACCCTGCGCTTCCTGAACGCCGGCCAGGCGACCTATCCGGCCGGCTATGAAGGCTACCAGGCCGTGGCCAGCTACGACAGCGAAAACTGGTTCCGCGTGCCCACCAGCTTCGACGGCCAGGTCATGACGATCACGCACACGCCGGAACTCGACAGCGTGTATTACGCCTACTTCGAGCCGTATTCGTGGGAGCGCCATCTGCGCCTGCTGGGCGAAGTGGCCGAACATCCTCTGGTGCGCGTGTCCGACCTGGGCAGCACGGTCGATGGCCGCGACATGAACCTGGTGACCATCGGCGACCCGCAGGCAGAAAAGAAAATCTGGATCATCGCGCGCCAGCACCCGGGTGAATCGATGGCCGAATGGTTTGTCGAAGGGCTGATCGATTCCCTGCTGGACAACGCCAACCCGATCGCGCGCAAGTTGCTTGCGCGCGCCGTGTTCCACATCGTGCCGAACATGAATCCGGACGGCTCGATCCGCGGCAACCTGCGCACCAATGCGGCCGGCGCCAACCTGAACCGCGAATGGATGACGCCGTCACTCGAGTCCAGCCCGGAAGTGCTGTGTGTGAAAAACAAGATCCACGAAACCGGTGTCGACATGTTTTTCGACATCCATGGCGATGAAGCGCTGCCGTACAACTTTGTGGCCGGCAACGAGATGCTGGAAAACTTCACGCCGGAGCAGGCCGCGCACCAGAAGGCCTTCATCGAGCGCTACAAGCAGGCCAGTCCCGATTTCCAGGACAAATTCGGCTACGCCGCCAGCAAATACAAGTCCGACATGCTGACCCTGGCCTCGAAATACATCGGCCACCATTTCGGTTGCCTGGCGCTGACGCTGGAAATGCCGTTCAAGGAAAATGCCGACCTGCCCGACCCTCTCGTCGGCTGGAACGGCGCGCGCAGTGCGGCACTGGGCGCAGCCATGCTGCAGCCCATCCTGCTATCGCTCGATTGAGGAGGTGATCATGGGCGTCGAGATCGAACGTAAATTCCTGCTCGCCAATGACGGCTGGCGCGACCTGGCCGAGCCGGAACTGCTGCGCCAGGGCTATCTGTCGTCGACGCGCGAACGCGTGGTGCGCGTGCGCATCGAGGGAAACCACGCCATGCTGACCATCAAGGGCCCGAACGTGGGCAACAGCCGTGGCGAATGGGAGTATCCGATTCCGCTGGCCGACGCCAGCGAACTGCTCGACGGCCTGTGCGAGCAGCCTTTGATCGAGAAATACCGGCGCCGCATCATGTATGCCGGCATGGTATGGGAAGTCGACGAGTTCCTGGGGGCGAATGCGGGCTTGGTGGTTGCCGAGATCGAGCTGCACTCGGCAGACCAGCCGTTCGACAAGCCCGACTGGATCGGCGAAGAAGTGTCCGATGATGCGCGTTACTACAACGCCAACCTGATACGCCATCCGTATTCGCAGTGGTGATGTTGGTGGATTGAACGTAAAAAAGGCGGAACCGGGGTTCCGCCTTTTTTACGTCTGCATCAATTAATGGAAGTGCTCGCTGCCTTGCGGCGTATCTTCCGGCATTTCCGCGTGTGCCAGCTCGCCGACCGGGTCGGCAAACAGCGGTGCGCCGCAGTCGTCGCAATATTCGGCAACATAGCGCTCGGCATGGCGCTTGACCTGCACGATGCCGGCTTCATTGAGGTGCTCGATGATTTCCTCGACCGGCGTTTTCTGCTTGTCGAGCGCGCCGATGCCGACCTGGATCAGGCCTTCGATCGGCGTGCCGTCCTCGTCTTCCTGGCCGTACAACGGCCAGACGATGCCGTAGATCACTTCCGGCGCCTGGCGCAGGGTAAACGCGATGCGGTATTCGTCGACCTGTCCATCGATGGACTCTTCGCCGAAGCCGGCGATCACGGCGCGCAGTTCCGACGGTTCGATGGCCAGCGTGTGCGTCAGGTAGTGCACGGCGGCGCGCACCGAGACCGGGCGGATCAGTTTGTCTGCTTCGCGGCAGGCCACGTAATACGCTTCCGGCAGCAGCAGTTCCAGGCCGCAGCCGGGCAACAGCCGGGCGATCGTCGGCGTGGCCTGCACCCGCCACTGATCGAGCGCAGCGCTGCGCTCGACGATAAAGTCATTCTGCGCGGCCGGCATTTGCCAGCGGAACAGCGGGCTGCCTGCTGGCGCCACGACTGCCACCAGCAGGTAGCGCGTGTCGGCCAGGAAGGGCGCCGTTTCCGCTTCTTTGCCTGACGGCTTGAGGGTCGAGCCTTTCAGCGCCGCCTGCGCCAGCTTTTGCGTCTTGGCGTAGGTTTCAACATGGCTGCGCGGCAACTGGTCGATCGAATACAAGGTAGGCGCCATGGCCATTTTCGTATCGTCGGCCAGCAGGTGGGCGGAGAAATGCGCCGACAGCACGCCGTGCGCTTCGGCAGCGATGCTGCCGGAGGCGATCGAAAAACGCGTCCAGGCGAGGATAGGCACGGCCACCAGCAGCGCATCATAGCGCACGTCTTCATGCACGATGACCGTGCTTTCGCTGACGGCTTCGACGCTGTCCATCAGTACGTCGTAGGCGTTCAGGTCTTCCTTGAACAGGTTGCCAAGCGTATTGTCGATGGTGTCCTGATGACCGGTCTTGAGTAACTTCTGGAGCTGCGTATCCAGGCTGTGTTCCCAGGACCGCTCTTCGAGACGGCTCGCTGCCTGGACGACCGCCTGGGCAAAGGTGACCAGGCGCTGGCTGTCGGCAGTCAGTTTATGGGATGAATCTTTGGAAGGACGACGCATAGCGGAATAAGAGTCTCGGAAAGTGAAAAAAATGGATCAGGCAAAGTCAACTTCGCAATGACGAACCCTTATAACCGTATTGTAGAGGATATGGCCACACGGATGCACAAGCAGAATGCAGATCATGGCGCTTGCGGCAATTTCAAGCCTGAACCGGGAAAATAGCGCAAAAAAAACGCCGGTCGGAACCGGCGTTTTTGCTCACGACGCTACAGCTGATCGCTTACTCGGCCAGCAGCTGGCGCAGCACGAATGGCAGGATGCCGCCATGCTTGTAGTAATCGACTTCGATCGGGGTGTCGATACGCAGCAGCACCGCCACTTCCTTCGATGTGCCGTCGGCGCGGTGGATCACCAGCGTTGCCAGTTGCTGTGGCTTGATCTCGCCTTCCAGGCCTTTCAGGTCGAACGTTTCATTGCCGGTGATGCCCAGCGTCTGCACGCTGTCGTCGCCGATGAATTGCAGCGGCAACACGCCCATGCCGACCAGGTTCGAGCGGTGGATGCGTTCGAACGAGCGGGTGATCACGGCTTTCACGCCCAGCAGCTGGGTGCCCTTGGCCGCCCAGTCGCGCGACGAGCCGGTACCGTACTCTTCGCCGCCGAACACCATGGTCGGCGTGCCTTCGGCCACATACTTCATGGCCGCGTCGTAGATCGACATCTGTTCGCCGGACGGCTGGTGGATCGTGATGCCGCCTTCGACCGCCGAGCCGTCTGCCTTGGCAGGTATCATGCGGTTCTTGATGCGCACGTTGGCAAAAGTGCCGCGCATCATGATTTCATGGTTGCCGCGACGCGAGCCGTAGGAGTTGAAGTCCGCCTTCAACACGCCGTTTTCCTTCAGCCATTTGCCGGCCGGGCCGTTTTCCTGGATCGAACCGGCTGGCGAGATATGGTCGGTGGTGATCGAGTCGCCGAACACGCCCAGTGCACGCGCACCTTCGATTCCGGTGGCCACGGCCGGTGGCGTCATCGAAAAATTGTCGAAGAACGGTGGTTCCGCGATATACGTCGATTTCGGCCAGTTGTAGACCTGGCCGGACACGGTCGTGACTTTCTCCCACAACTTGCCTGGCGCGCCCTTGACGTCGGCGTAGTTGTCCTTGAATACCCTGGCGTTCATGGCGAACTTCATCATGGCCGACACTTCAGCCGAGGTCGGCCAGATATCGCCGAGGTAAACGTCCTTGCCGCCCTTGCCCTTGCCAACCGGTTCGGTCATCAGGTCGCGCGTCATGTTGCCGGCGATGGCGTAGGCCACTACCAGCGGTGGCGAAGCGAGGAAGTTCGAACGGATGTTCGGGTGGATACGGGCTTCGAAGTTGCGGTTGCCCGACAACACGGCCGAAGCGACGATGTCGTGCGTGGTGATGGCCGCGTTCAGTTCCGGCGTCAGGTCGCCGGCATTGCCGATACAGGTGGTGCAGCCGTAGGCCGTTACGCCGAAGCCCAGTTTTTCCAGGTAGGGCAGCAGGCCGGCGGCGGTCAGGTATTCGGTCACGACGCGCGAGCCGGGCGCCAGCGACGTCTTGATGTGCGGCGCTACTTTCAGGCCCGCTTCGACGGCTTTTTTCGCCAGCAGGCCGGCGGCCAGCATCACGCTCGGGTTCGAGGTGTTGGTGCACGAGGTGATCGCGGCGATCAGCACGTCGCCGTTCGACACTTTCACGCCGTTGGTGGTTTCGTATACGGCAGCGAGGTCGGCAGGGTTCTTGTTAAAGCCGTTTTCGGTGGTCGGCTTGGCGAACAGCTCGGCGAAGTTGGCTTTCACGTTGCCGATTTCGATACGGTCTTGCGGGCGTTTCGGGCCGGCCAGCGATGGGGCCACCGATGCCAGGTCCAGTTCCACCACGCGTGTGTAGTCGATCTCGCCCGCTTTTGGCACGCCGTACAGGTTCTGCGCCTTGAAGTAGCTCTGGAAGGCGTCGATTTCAGCCTTGCTGCGGCCGGTGCCCTTGAAGTAATCGATGGTGGCGTCGTCGACCGGGAAGAAGCCCATGGTGGCGCCGTATTCCGGCGCCATGTTGGCGATCGTGGCGCGGTCGGTCAGGGTCAGGGACTCGGTGCCTTCGCCAAAGAACTCGACGAACTTGCCGACGACTTTTTCTTTGCGCAGCAGTTCGGTAATGGTCAGCACCAGGTCGGTGGCGGTGCAGCCTTCGCGCAGCGCGCCCGACAGGTTCACGCCGATCACGTCCGGGGTCAGGAAGTACACTGGCTGGCCGAGCATGCCGGCTTCTGCCTCGATGCCGCCCACGCCCCAGCCGACCACGCCGATGCCATTGATCATGGTGGTGTGCGAATCGGTGCCGACCAGGGTGTCAGGGTAGTACACGTCGCCGGCTTTCTTGCCGGTGCTGTGCACGCCGCGCGCCAGGTATTCGAGGTTGACCTGGTGCACGATGCCGAAGCCCGGCGGCACCACGCCGAAGGTGTCGAAAGCCTGCATGCCCCATTTCATGAACTGGTAGCGCTCGTTATTGCGCGAAAATTCCAGTTTCATGTTCAGGTCCAGCGCTTTCTTCTCGCGGTAATGATCGATGGTCACCGAGTGGTCCACCACCAGGTCGACCGGCACCAGCGGCTCGATCTTCTTGGCATTGATACCCATCTTGGCGGCCACGTTGCGCATCGCGGCCAGGTCGGCCAGCAGCGGCACGCCGGTAAAGTCTTGCAGCACCACGCGCGCCACCACGAACGGGATCTCGTCGGTGCGTTCGGCGGTCGGGCCCCAGTTCGCCAGTTGCCTGACGTGTTCTTCGGTGACCTTCTTGCCGTCGCAGTTGCGCAGCACCGATTCGAGCACGATGCGGATCGACACCGGCAGGCGCGAGACATTAATGCCCAGGCTTTTCTCCAGTGCGGGCAGGGAGTAGAACTGTCCCTTTTTGCTGGCTGAAATCGTAAAGTCCTTGAGCGTATTCAAAGTGTTACTGGGCATGGCCTCTCCTTGTTGGGTGTCGTCGTATCATTGATTATTCAGGGTGCAAAACATCACCAGGTTCCCGAGGGAACTCCTTGCTGCCTGCATCAGCCGCAGCAGCAGGCTTGATGGCGCCCAGCGATACCGGCGCCTCGGTCGTCACGCCTGCATCAGCCGCAGCAGCAGGCTTGACGACGCCCAGCGATACCGGCGCCTCGGTCGTCACGCCTGCATCAGCCGCAGCAGCAGGCTTGATGGCGCCCAGCGATACCGGCGCCTCGGTCGTCACGCCTGCATTAGCCGCAGCAGCAGGCTTGACGACGCCCAGCGACACCGGCGCCTCGGTCGCCACTATCGGTTTGGCCTGCTCGGCATCCTTGCATTCATTGGCCAGCTGGCGGTTCTGCTTGGAATCGAGCAGCATGCCTTTGGCCGGGATACCGATCCAGATCAGACCGTAGAAGCGGTTTTCAAAACGGTGGGCGCCGGTAGTGGTGCCAACACGGCTCAGCCTATGCAGTCGCTTTTGCCAGCGCAAGGCGATATGCGAGTCATCGGTGGCATTGCTGTAGATGGTAATCTTGTTGCCAAGTTCGCAATTGAATTGGGTGGTGGACGAACCGGCGGTATCGGGCTCGTCGGTTTCCTCGTTCGGTTCGGCCGGCATGGCGACCGGTTTCTCGGCCTTTTCCGGCGCTTTTGCCTTGCCTTTGGCAGTCTTCGCGGCTTTGGCGGTTTTGGCTTTGGCGGTTTTGGCTTTGGCCGGTGTCTTGGTATCGGTGGCAGCGTAGCTGGCCGGCGCCAGGGCCAGCGTCATGGCGCCCAGCGCGACGCTGCAGGCCAGGGCTAATTTGGAGAGGGACATCGTGGTATTCCTGTCAGTTTTCGGTAGTGCTGGTCGTGGGCGGATTCAGTAATGCAGCAGCCGCCTCGGGCAGGCCCAGGCCCGCCAGCTTGGCGCGTTGCAAAACGGTCCAATAATATCGGTAGCTGGCGCGGTCATGCAAGCGGCCATTCTGCGCGATCGGTCCCCAATTGGCGCGCAGCGCCTCGTTGAGGATATTGCTCGCTTCATTCACCTCGGACAGGCGGGGCGTGAAGGCCTTGATAATGGGCTTGATCTGGTCGGGGTGGATGCTCCACATGCGCGTGTAGCCGAATTCGGCTGTCGCGCGCTGGGCGTCATTTGCCACCACTGCCGAATCGCGCACGTCGGTGGTTACATTGTGCGACGGCACCTTGCCGTGGGCGTGGCAGGCGGCTGCCACTTCCAGCTTGGCGCGCACCACCAGCGGATGCGTGAACTGGCCGGGCGTGCGCATGGCAGCAGCGGGCACGGCGCCGTAGTGGGACGAGACAAAATCCATGATGCCGAACGACAGGCATTCGACCTGGGGCAGAGCGGCGATCGCATACGCGTCGCGCAGCGCGCCGTGAGTCTCGATCAGGATGTGCACCGGCAGGTTGTCGCGGCCGGCGCGGCGCGCGTGCAGGTTGATCAGGTCGATCGCCAGCATGGCGTCCTGCACGCCGTTGACCTTGGGCACGGCGATATACGCGATGCGCTGGGCAGCGGCGCAGACGATTTCCACGTCGCGCGCGAAAAACGGACTGTCGACGTCGTGCACGCGCACGCCGATGCGGTTGAACTGGTTGCCATCGCTGGCCAGCAGTTCGGCCACCATCTGCGCGTGGGCTTCCTCATTGCCGGCGCTGGCGCCGTCTTCGCAATCGAAGGTGATGTCGAACAAAGGACCAAGCTCTTGTTGCAAAGCAATCGATTTACGCATCAGCTTTTCGGAGCCGGCGTAGTGGTCGCAAGCGGCGAGCAACAGCGGCTGGCGTTTGCCTTGGAATAAAACCTCGGAGGGGTGCATGCGTTAAGGCATCTCTGCTGATGAAAACTGCTTGATAAAACGGCCGCGCCGCGACATGCGCGGTGCGGCCTTGTGGCGTGCGACGCAGTGTACACCGCGCCGCCTGAACTGCACTTTACTTAAGCGAGCAGGTGTTTCACGCCTTCGCGCTCTTCGGTCAGCTCTTTCAGGGTCAGGTTGATGCGCTCTTGCGAGAATGCATCGATTTCCAGGCCTTGAACGATGGTGTATTCGCCGTTTTCCGTGGTCACAGGGAAACCGAACACGGTGCCTTCAGGAATGCCATACGAACCGTCGGACGGTACGCCCATGGTGGTCCATTTGCCATTGGTGCCCAGTATCCAGTCATGGATGTGGTCGATGGCGGCGTTCGCTGCCGACGCTGCCGACGACAGGCCGCGTGCTTCGATAATCGCTGCACCGCGCTTGCCGACGGTCGGCAGGAAGGTGTTGGCGTTCCATTCCTGGTCGTTGATCAGGTCTTTCACGGCCTTGCCGCCGACGGTGGCAAAACGGTAGTCAGCATACATGGTTGGCGAGTGATTGCCCCACACGGTCAGCTTCTCGATGTCTTTCACGGCGGTGCCGGTCTTGGCAGCGACTTGCGACAGCGCGCGGTTGTGGTCCAGGCGCAGCATGGCGGTGAAGTTTTTCGCTGGCAGCGATGGCGCCGATTTCATGGCGATGTAGGCATTGGTGTTGGCCGGGTTGCCGACCACCAGTACTTTCACATTGCGCGAAGCGACGGCGTCGAGCGCCTTGCCTTGCACCGTGAAGATCTGCGCATTGGCTTCCAGCAGGTCCTTGCGTTCCATGCCTGGGCCGCGTGGACGGGCGCCAACCAGTACGGCCACATCGACATCCTTGAAGGCGGTCATCGGGTCGGAGTGGGCGGTCATTTCCGTCAGCAGCGGGAAGGCGCAATCGTCGATTTCCATCATCACGCCCTTGAGCGCCTTCTGGGCTTTTTCGTCCGCGATTTCAAGCAATTGCAAGATAACAGGCTGGTCCTTGCCGAGCATGTCGCCATTGGCGATGCGGAACAACAGGGCGTAGCCGATCTGGCCGGCGGCGCCGGTTACTGCAACACGCATAGGGGTTTTTGCCATGATGAATCTCCAAAAATGGGAAGGAAAACGGGCTGGAAGCTGGGCTTACGCTTGTTCGGAAAACTGTAATGATACCAAAACCGGCTGGTGCCACCGAATTGCCAGTGGTGTGCGCCATTGCGCCCGCGCTGCTACAGGCCAGAGTGGCTGACCAGCAACGCGCCGGGATGAAATCATCAGTTTATCGGGGCAGTGTAGGCCTCCGATTTGCTTCTGTCAATCCTATCTTATGTCTTATATAAGACAGATAACTGCAGGGGTTTTACTGGACGCGGAGAGTGATTTGTGTTGAAATGTCGCACTATGAATTCCGCCTCGTCCAATCTGACCAACCATGCCACTGCTGCAAGCGAGGCAATCGGTCCGACTGCGGACGCACCGGCCACGCCCAATCCTCCTGCCACTGCCGCTTTGACGGCTGCCGCGCCGACCCCCACCCCCGCTGCTGTGGCTTCGCCCACCTTCAGCCCCCTGTACCAGCAGATCAAGGCTTTGATCACCCAAAGCCTGCAGTCGGGCGAGTGGAAGCCGGGCGAGCTGATCCCCAGCGAAGTCGAACTGGCCGGCCGTTTCAAGGTCAGCCAGGGCACCGTGCGCAAGGCAATCGATGAGCTGGCAGCCGAAAACCTTGTCATGCGCCGCCAGGGCAAGGGCACGTTTGTGTCGACCCACCACGAGGCGCGCGCACATTTCCGCTTCCTGCGCCTGGTGCCGGACGAAGGTGTGCCGCATTATCCCGAAAGCAAGTTCATCGAAGTCAAGCGCGTGCGTGCGCCGGCCGACGTGGCGCGCCTGATGGAACTGAAATCGGGCGACGCAGTCATCTTTATCAAGCGAGTGCAGTATTTCGACGGTGTGGCGACTATCGTCGAGGAACTGTGGCTGCCGGGGCAGATCTTCAAGGGCCTGACGTTTGAACGCCTGGTGGAATACAAGGGACCGATGTATGGCCTGTTTGAAACCGAATTCGGCACGCGCATGATACGCGCGTCCGAGCAGATCCGCGCCGTGTGCGCCGACGAAGACGCTGCCCAGCTGCTGGGCGTCGCGCCGGGCACGCCGATGCTCAGTTCCGAGCGCGTGTCATTCACGTATGGCGACAAGCCGGTAGAATTGCGCCGCGGCCTGTACCTGACCAGCCGCCACCATTATCAGAATGAACTCAGCTGAAGCTGCGGGGCGCCAGCCGGCGCCCGAACAAGCAGACAAGCTGACGTGCATCGTTGGAAAAGCGCTTGCGAAAGCAGGTGCCGGAGACAGCAGAAATCGCAGGCAAAGCGCGGCCCGCCAGGCGTATGCCATCGGCGGGTCGTTTTTTGCCAGCGTTTCTGTAATTAAATTACGTGAACTACGGAAAGTAGCGCGGTATCGTGTAGTAAAAAACCATTTTGGTTATGTGTAACAATACATATTGGTAGGGCCTGCGAAAATCGGCGAAAATCGCGGCTTCCAATATTTAGTTCAGTTCAAAGGGGAGGTTTTTGTTATGTCTGAAGCCGTAAAAGAAGTACCAAAAAAAGAACGGCCGCAATTCCGTAACATCCATGTTACCGAGTTGTCGAACTACCGCATGGCGGTCGGCGCCATCGTCTCGATCCTGCATCGTATCAGCGGCTTCATCATGTTCGCCCTGCTGCCGTGCATCCTGTACATGCTGGAACTGAGCCTGCGTTCCGAAATGTCCTACTCTTACTTCCAGGGCATCGCATCGCACTGGTTCGTCAAGCTGATCACGCTGGGCCTGGTATGGGCTTTCCTGCACCACTTCTGCGCTGGTATCCGCCACCTGTTCATGGATGTGCACGTCGCTATCGAAAAACAACCGGCACGCAAGACCGCCTCGTCGGTGCTGGTCATCAGCCTGATACTGACCGCATTGGTCGCTTTGAAACTGTTTGGAGTATTTTAAACATGGCAGACAATAACATCGGACCGAAACGCCTCGTCGTCGGTGCTCACTACGGCTTGCGCGATTGGCTGGCGCAACGCGTCACCGCCATCGTCATGGTGGCCTATGTCGCCATCCTGCTGATCTCTTTCCTGACCGCACAAAACTTCAGCTATGAAGGCTGGGCTGGTCTGTTCGCTCAGCAATGGTTCAAATTATTCAGCCTGGTGACGTTCCTGGCGCTGTTTTACCACGCATGGGTCGGCGTACGCGACATCTGGATGGACTACGTGAAAAGCGCTGGCCTCCGTCTGACCCTGCAAATTGCCACCATGCTGTGGCTGATCGCTTGTGCCGGCTGGACGGTACAGATACTCTGGAGTGTGTAATCGTGGCAGCATATAAATCTGCAATTCCTACCCGCCGCTTTGATGCGGTAATCGTTGGCGCCGGCGGTTCCGGCATGCGCGCGTCGTTGCAGCTGGCTGAAGCCGGCCTGAACGTCGCGGTCCTGTCGAAAGTTTTCCCGACCCGCTCGCACACCGTGGCAGCGCAGGGCGGCATCGGCGCCTCGCTCGGCAATATGGCCGAAGACAACTGGTTCTGGCACATGTTCGACACCGTCAAGGGTGGCGACTATCTGGGCGACCAGGATGCCATCGAATTCATGTGCCGTGAAGCACCAAAAGTCGTGTACGAACTGGAACACTTCGGCATGCCGTTCGACCGCAACCCGGACGGCACGATTTACCAGCGTCCGTTCGGCGGCCACACGGCCCACTTCGGCGAAAAGCCGGTGCAGCGCGCCTGCGCGGCAGCCGACCGTACCGGCCACGCCCTGCTGCACACGCTGTACCAGCGCAATGTGCGCGCACGTACCCACTTCTTCGTCGAATGGATGGCGCTGGACCTGATCCGTGACGCCGAAGGCGACGTGATCGGTGTCGTTGCGCTGGAAATGGAAACCGGCGAATGCATGATCCTGGAAGCGAAAACCACGGTGCTGGCCACCGGCGGTGCGGGCCGTATCTTTGCCGCCTCGACCAATGCCTTCATTAACACCGGCGACGGCATGGGCATGGCGGCACGTGCCGGCCTGCCACTGCAGGACATGGAATTCTGGCAGTTCCACCCGACCGGCGTGGCCGGCGCAGGCGTGCTGATCACCGAAGGCGTGCGCGGCGAAGGCGGCATCCTGATCAACTCGGAAGGCGAGCGCTTCATGGAGCGTTATGCGCCTACCCTGAAAGACCTGGCGCCACGTGACTTCGTGTCGCGTTCGATGGACCAGGAAATCAAGGAAGGTCGCGGCTGCGGTCCGAACAAGGATCACGTGATGCTGGACCTGCGCCATATCGGCGCCGATACCATCGCCAAGCGCCTGCCGTCGATCCTGGAAATCGGCCACAAGTTCGCCAACGTCGACGCCACCAAGGAACCGATTCCTGTGGTACCGACGATTCACTACCAGATGGGCGGCATTCCGACCAATATCCACGGCCAGGTGGTCACCCCGACCGGCCCGGAGAAGTCGGCCAAAGTGGTCAACGGCCTGTATGCAATCGGCGAATGCGCCTGCGTTTCGGTGCACGGCGCCAACCGCCTGGGCACCAACTCGCTGCTCGACCTGGTGGTGTTCGGCCGCGCGGCCGGCAACCATATCGTCAACAGCGGCTTGAAAGGCAAGGAAAACAAGCCATTGCCAGCCGATGCAGCCGAGCTGGCAATGAGCCGCCTGGCGCGCCTGGAAAACTCGACCGGCACGGAAACCGTGCAGGGCGTGGCGAACGACATTCGCGCCACCATGCAAAAATACTGCGGCGTGTTCCGTACCGACGAGATGCTGAACAAGGGCGTCGAAGAAATCCTGAAGCTCGACGAGCGTCGCAAGCACGTTTCCTTCAAGGACAAATCGAAGGTGTTCAACACCGCCCGAGTGGAAGCGCTGGAACTGGACAACCTGATCGAAACGGCAAAAGCGACCATGATCTCGGCAGCGGCGCGCAAGGAATCGCGCGGCGCCCACGCCCAGGACGATCACCCGACCCGCGACGACGACAACTGGATGAAGCACACTCTGTGGTATTCGGAAGGCAACCGACTGGACTACAAGCCGGTCGTGACCAAGCCGCTGACGGTAGATACCTTCAAACCGAAACCACGTACTTTCTAAGGCTATACCATGGCACGCACTCTCAAACTGAAAATTTACCGTTACGATCCGGACCAGGACGCCAAGCCGTACATGCAGGACGTCACGGTCGAATTGAAAGACACCGACAAGATGCTGCTCGACGCACTGCAGCGCATCAAGGCGGACGTCGATGACTCGCTGGCCCTGCGCCGCTCGTGCCGCGAAGGCGTGTGCGGTTCGGACGCGATGAACATCAATGGCAAGAACGGCCTGGCCTGCACCACCAACCTGAACGAGCTGACCGAGCCTATCGTGCTGCGTCCGCTGCCAGGCCTGCCGGTGATCCGCGACCTGATCGTCGACATGACGCAATTTTTCAAGCAGTACGATTCGATCAAGCCGTTCCTGATCAACGACTCGATCCCGCCTGAAAAAGAGCGTCTGCAAACACCGGAACAGCGCGAAGAGCTCGATGGCCTGTACGAGTGCATCCTGTGCGCTTGCTGCTCGACCTCGTGCCCGTCGTTCTGGTGGAATCCGGACAAATTCGTGGGGCCAGCCGGCCTGTTGCAAGCCTACCGTTTCATCGCCGATTCGCGCGATGAAGCGACCGGCGCGCGCCTGGACAACCTGGAAGACCCGTACCGCTTGTTCCGCTGCCATTCGATCATGAACTGCGTCGACGTCTGCCCGAAAGGGTTGAATCCGAACAAGGCGATCGGCAAGATCAAGGAACTGATGGTACGCCGCGCGATCTGACCGTTCAGAACGTATCCCGCCGGCGCGGCCCAGGCAGGGCAGGGGAGTGGCCCTTGTCCTGCCGGGTGGCGCCGGCAAAGCAGTACCGTGCCGTTTCCGACGGCACGCGCAAGATGGTAAAACCAATGACAGAATCAATTTTGTCCCCGCATCAGGCCGACCCGGCCAACCGCTCCCGCCTGCGCTGGCGCGCGCGCCGTGGTCTGCTGGAAAACGATATTATCCTGACACGTTTTCTCGATGCGCATGAAACCGGATTGACCGACGAAGAAGTCGACGCGCTGACGCGTTTGCTCGATTTGTCGGACAATGCGTTAATGGATCTGGTACTGGCCCGTAAAGAGCCGGAAGGCGAAGTCGATCTGCCGCATGTGCGCGCACTGCTGCAACGACTGCGCATTGCCTAGCCGCCTGGGCGATAGTTTGCAAACGGTGCGAGTGGCGCGCTGTAGCTTTGTACGATGCGAAGCGAATTGCAGCCAGAATTTTTGATTTTAATTTCGACTCACTCCCGAGAAGGAAGAGCCCATGAATACCTCTGACACAAAAGCTACCCTGTCGTTCTCCGATGGCAGCCCATCGCTTGAATTTCCGATCTACAAAGGCACTGTCGGCCCGGACGTCATCGACATCCGCAAGCTGTACGCCGGTAGCGGCAAGTTCACCTACGACCCAGGCTTTATGTCGACCGCCTCGTGCAATTCGTCGATCACCTACATCGACGGCGACAAGGGCGAACTGCTGTACCGCGGTTACCCGATCGAACAGTTGGCCGTCAACGCCGACTTCATGGAATCGTGCTACTTGCTGCTGAATGGCGAACTGCCGAACGCGGAACAGAAAGCCAAGTTCGTCGACACCGTCACCAAGCACACCATGGTGCACGAGCAAATGCAATTTTTCTTCCGTGGCTTCCGCCGCGACGCGCATCCGATGTCGATCCTGGTCGGCACCGTCGGCGCGCTGGCCTCGTTCTACCATGATTCGCTGGACATCAACAATCCGCGCCACCGCGAAGTGTCGGCCATCCGCCTGATCGCCAAGATGCCGACCCTGGTCGCGATGACCTACAAGTACTCGATCGGCCAGCCGTTCACCTACCCACGCAACGACCTGTCGTACAGCGCCAACTTCATGCACATGATGTTTGCCAACCCGTGCGAAGATTACAAGGTCAACGACGTGCTGGTACGCGCCCTGGACCGCATCCTGATCCTGCACGCAGACCACGAACAGAACGCTTCGACCTCGACCGTCCGCCTGGCCGGTTCGTCGGGTGCCAACCCGTTCGCCTGTATCGCTGCCGGTATCGCCTGCCTGTGGGGCCCTGCCCACGGCGGCGCCAACGAAGCAGCACTGAACATGCTCAAGGAAATCGGCACCGTCGAGAACATCCCTGCCTTCATCGAGCAAGTCAAGGACAAGAACTCTGGCGTCAAGCTGATGGGCTTTGGCCACCGCGTGTACAAGAACTTCGACCCGCGCGCCAAGCTGATGCGTGAAACCTGCTACGAAGTGCTGGCCGAACTGGGCCTGCAGGACGACCCGCTGTTCAAGCTGGCGATGGAACTGGAAAAGATTGCACTGAACGACGACTACTTCGTTTCGCGCAAACTGTACCCGAACGTCGACTTCTACTCGGGCATCGTGCAGTCCGCACTGGGCATCCCGGTATCGCTGTTCACCGGTATCTTTGCCATGGCCCGTACGATCGGCTGGATTGCACAATGGAACGAAATGATCGCCGACCCGGAACAAAAAATCGGCCGTCCGCGTCAATTGTTCGTCGGTTCGACCACGCGTGAAGTCAAGCCGCTGGATCAGCGCGCTTAATATCATGCGGATGTAGCAAGCAAAAAAGCGAGCCTGCGGGTTCGCTTTTTTTTATGGTGCAATTGGCCGCCTACGCTCGATCGCCACGTTCGCGAACTGGAGCAGCAGATCCAGGCATGGCACCGCGCTAGCGCATTGAGCCTTAAGCTGGGAGAAAATACCGGGTATTGCTCCGATCACGGCCAGCGCATTGGTTGCATCGATTAGCAACGCACGCAATTTCGAAAGTGGTCGCCAACTGGCCGCTTGGCTGGGGCTCGTTCCGCGCCAACATTCAACCGGGGGCAAATCGAATCTGCTGGGAATTAGTAAGCGTGGCGATTGCTACTTGCGCACTTTGCTCATTCACGGCGCCAGATCAGTAGTCCGTCACGCTGAGAACAACTCAAGGGCATGAATGGCTACGAACGTTGATGGGTCGCCGCAATAAGAATGTAGCAACAGTTGCGTTGGCCAACAAGAATGCACGGATCGTATGGGCGCTAATGCGACAGAACCCTGCGCTTTGCTGTTTCACTTGCTGTCGAAACTGTACGAGCACACCAGCGTCATCATCACCACTAACTTGAGTTTCGCCGAATGGTCGAACGTGTTTGGCGACGCCAAGATGACCACGGCGCTGCTGGACCGGCTGACCCACCATTGCCACATCGTGGAGACCGGAAACGAGTCGTACAACTTCCAGCACAGCAGCATGGCGGCCGAGGGGATCAAGGCGCGGGAACAGAAGCGCAAAGCGGACAAGGCCGATCCGAACGCCGCTGGAGAGAATGAAAGTGCGTAAAAATGGATAATGAACTAAATCGTTTATGTCATTAAATAAAGCGCGAAGGCGGAAGGGGAATTCGTTCTGGGCTTCGACCTCCACTAATTCCCCTTCCATATTTGGTACGCTTATCCGCCGCCGACACTCAAGAACGCAGCACCCCGCCCTCGGTCAAATTTCGATCGGCACGGTGGGGCAATTTGGGTCGCGATGAGCAAAGTGATTATCGGATCGCGTGTGCCTGACGGCTTATGAACAGGTTAGATGGGGTGATAATATTCGCGTTGTTTGCAGCTTCGCTATTCACCATTGATGCTGGCGCAAATGAACTCATCGCCTGGACAATCTGCTGAGTACTTTGAACGGTGTCGCTGTCTTTGCCATACATCGCTGCGGCACGGCTAAGATCATTGACGCCTAAAATGCGGTTAGCGGCGTTCAAATCATATGACTCGACCGAAGTCGGGTCTGAGTTGCTGCCGAAGCCGAGTGCATGGCCGATTTCATGTAGCAATGCTTGACTAAAGGTTACGTCGGTGCCGCCGTACACGTTTATACCGTCGGCACCGGCAACAAGCAGATCTTTGGACGTGTCTTCCACGCGGACGACCACCCCAGGCTGAATTTTGCCGTCAACTGTCTTCAGCGTTGTGATGCCAGTGACATTGGTGTCCGGCGTATTAAAGCTGCCCATGCCAACGGTGATATCAGCCCCAGCCCCCGGTGCTATTTCCATGAAGGTCAATCCGGTGGCTGCGCCCCATGCGGCAAACGCTTGCTTTGCCGCTTTTTCTTCAGCGGGGTTCATACTGCCACTGAACTGCCCGCCGCTTCCCAGGCACCAACTGATCGTGCGATGGTCCCATCTTGCCCCCGCGCTTGCATTGCCATGCATTTTATCGTGTTGCGCGAGCGCTCCGACATTGCTAGCTGCGGTCGAATCAGACATCGTGACCCTAGTTGAACGACCGTAAGAGCTGTCATAGTCGCCATCGCCGCCATCGCCGCCGCCCCCATCGCCCCCACCGCCTCCGCCCCCATCGCCGCCACCATCGCCCCCATCGCCGGGACTAGGATCAGGTGTATAGCCGCCTCCGGTGTTAGTCGGGTTTGCATCATAGTTTGTATCCGACGCACCTCCGTTCCAGCCGTAATCGTCGTCACCGTAATTGTAATTTTGCTCGAATGAACCATTGTTATAAGTGGCGTCACCCGCGCCATAGTTGCTAGTTATATCGCCATTGCCGTAATTATCAATTCTGTCATATGAACCATATACAGTTGTCACGTCGGATGCCCCAAAATTGACGATCCCGGTGTTGTTTCCATTGACAATGGCATGAGTATTATCACCGAATATCGAAAGAAAATCGTTACTTCCAGCATAGATGGTCCCGCCTGAAATAGAGGCGTCAAATGAGTCGGAAACTGTTACTGTGCCTCCGTTCGCAAACACGGCATCATTGCCGGACGTCCCGTTTCCACCGAGCCAGACGCTGGAACCGGCTGTCAAAAACACCGAATTATTGCTTCCATAGACGCCATAATTATCATTAGCGCCCCCCGTGACTAAGTCATTGTCGCCAAAAATATTCGCGCGCGAATTGTCCTCGACGTTAATTTGGGCTCCGGTTGCGTTAATCGTATTATCTAAACCCGCGCTACTTACTTGAGCGCCGGAATTTAGTGTTATATTTGCACCATTCGCGTTGATTTGGATTCCGCTTCCATTTATGGAGCCACTAGAAATTGATCCATCTTGATTGAGCGATCCAGTCGCTGATCCGATAATTGTACCTGGGTTTGCGTTATCGATTACTTCGGTGTCAAACGTCGGAGTGCCGGAGTTGTAATAAGTGGTCGTTATCGTGGTTTTGTTCGTCGCAGAGTCAGTTGCGCTTTCAACGGCAGAAGACAATGTAGACCGACTGCTGTCAGTATAAAATTCGGATTGCGTCATCGAGGTGTGCCCATCGGCCTCTTGAAAAACTTTTGTTACCGATGTGCCATCTGGGGAGACGGTCGTGAATCTGGTACTTTGGTCAGATAAATTTTCAGTCAAAGTTTTCCCGTCGCTAGACCAAGCCGAGTTGATCGTCGTGACCCGATCTCCGGTAATAATCACTTGGGGAATTGTTGTGGGTGCCGATTCGTTAGTGCTCGACGCCATCGCATCTGCCAACTGGCCAAGCGTGGCGCGAACATCCTTTATATCCACGCCCAGACCATAGAAATTGACCGCAGCGCCTAGTCCATCAAACACCTCACCTGCTGTGATACCCGCCACCAAGCTGAGACCACCCGTTGCCGGCGTTCCTGCCAGACCAGCAGCCTCTACGACCTGCCCGGTAAGAGTTACAACATTCCCCACGATCGGGATAAAATCAGACTTGCTAAACTCAGCCCCATTTCCAATCTTTTGAATTAAAAGATTGAAATCGGCACTAAGCGCCACAAAAGCAGTACTCGCCCCTATTCCCGGCACCAGCGCCGTCATAGCAGCAATAGTATTCTGGTAATCCGCATTAACCTGGGCAAACGCAACCTGATCGTTCGGATTTTTTTGGAGTTCCTGAATGTGTTGAATAATTGAACTTGATCCGTCGATGACTCCGGCGACAACGCCGGCTACTCCTACTGTGCTCATTATTGATCTCCAATCATTTTATCACATGCAACGGAAAAATTACCCAAGTAAAAATAAAACCGATGACACAAGAAAATACAAATAACCGAATAAACCTATTTTTTATCTCCTTCCCAACACCTAAAAATTCGTATGCAAAAATGCATATAATTGCCGCTGTCATTACCCCCATAACCAAGATTGCCGGCAATAATGCTATCGCAAGATTTGGACTTGACTTCGCGATAAAATTTAAAGCCATCCTGGAAGGTCCCAAAAAAATATATTCCTGGACCGGAACAAGCATGAAAACCAAAAATCTTCGACGCAGCAGTGGCATGGAACGGTACCAAGCGAAAAATCTATATATCATATTAACAACCTCTCTTTATCAGATCATGCATTTGAACAGGCAGCCTTAGTTGAGTCTTCCCGAAAAACGGCGACGAATTGGTCTTTCCTAATTCACCATGCCGACCGCCAGTTGCTTTCTCCCAAGTTGACCGGCAGCAGCCATTAGGCGAAGTCTTGCTGAGCGCCAGTCATTTATCGCGCGCACGCGTTCATTTTTGGCATCCGCAAGTTCTTTTTGTGCATTCAGAATTTCGGTGATATCGGTAGCGCCTCTGTCATATTTTCGCTGAGATGAGATTAGCGCTCCCTGCGCGGCGGAGAGAAGCAAAGCGGACGCATCCAAGCTCTCAAGTGCAGAGCGCGCATCTGAATAGGCTTTGACGAGGTCCGTCAATATGTCATGTTCTGTTTCGAGCACGTTCGTTTCACGTTGCTCCGCTAATGCTGCGGCCTGACGGACTTTGTATGTGTAGGAGAAACCCGAGAAAATCGGAAATGAAATAGAAACCCCTACGGTACGCACATGGGAACCGACACCAGAAATGCTCTGGTTCGGGTAACCGTTTCTGTAATAATTTGCCGCGAAGTCGATAGTCGGCCTTCCAGACGCTTGGGTGGACCTGAGCGTCGCGCGTGCGGCTTCCCATTGGGATCGTGCAGCCATAATGGAAGGATGTGTGCGCCGAACCTCCTCTAACCATGCGGCGAGATCAACTCTGCTGTACTGGGGCATGAGCGGCGACGCGGCCACCACCGGGTCGATGTCGGCCAGGACGATCTCGGAATCGGGCGGAATGCCCATCATGTAGACAAGGACAGCACAGGCTTTGAGATAGTCGCCCAGCGCCCGATTGCGATCGAGCGATGTATGCGCATGTGCGGCTGCTGCCTGCAACGTATCGCCATGTGCCAGCGCGCCATGCCCCTCCCGGCGCTGGGCGCTGGCAAAGGTCGCGTTGGCGATCTGCTCACCTTCCTCTTTCGCCTGCCATGTCGCGCGCGCGCTCTGCGCATCGAAGTATGCCTGGATCGTGTCTTCCATGACTTTCTGCAACATAGCGTCATGGGTTTCGATGGCGCTCACCAGTAAAAGGTTGGCCGACTCGCGATCGGCGGCGCGCTCGCCGAAGTCGAACAGTCGCCAGTTGAGCGAGGCGTAGGCAGTGTTGCCTGATACTGTGCTGGCTGGGACAGGCGAGTCGGGATAGCCTGTTGCACTGCGCTCACGTCCCAGGTTGGCCGAAACGGTCGGCAGATAAGCCGCTTCCACCACACCCAGTGCGGCGGCTTGCACTTTGATGCCGAGCCATGTGTTCTTAACTTTTGGATTGGTGCAAAGTGCCAGGTCCACGGCCCGTTCGAGACTCAAGGGCGCATCGTCAAGGCTGGTGACCGAGCAACCAAGAATGAATTCATCCCCCGGAAGAGGATGGCCGTGATCGAGCACGGCCGGGCGGGTGGCCAAAGGATCGGACCATGCAGCGCGGAGCAAGTCCATTGGCCCCGCCGCGACCGTTGTCCCAGCACACGCCAGCGTGATGATTAGGAACCCAAGCTGGTACAGAAACGTTGTCGCAGAGGTAGATCGAAAAATTTTAACGTTCATGCAAGCTCTCGCGCTGATGTTGAAGTAATGGCGCCAAGAAATATTCGATAATGCGACGATCACCCGTCCTAATGTCAACGTTGACTGCCATACCTGGTGTTAGCGCGAGCGTGCGGCCGTCCACATTGATCGTCGCGCGACTGAGCGTGATGCGACTGAGGTACTGCAGGCCTTTTTTCTCGTCCTGCACTGCATCCCTCGACACATGCGCCACGGTCGCTTGAACGGTGCCGTATTTGGTGTACTCGAATGCGCCGACCTTGACCTGCGCGGCTTGGCCTTCCTGCACGAACCCGATGTCTTTGTTATCGACGGTTGCCTCGACCTCGACGGTTTTTTCATTGGGCACAATCTCCATCAAAGGTTGCGCGGCCGCGACGACACCGCCGATCGTGTGAACGGTTAACTGTTGCACCACGCCATCGACAGGTGCAATGAGTCGCAGTAACTTGCTGTGGGACTCGAACCGAATGGCATCCTGATCCGCAGCGGCCCTCGATTTGGTGCCCTCAGTCAGCTGGTCATAGGCATCTCGTCGGGTTTCGGCCCGTAGCGCAGCGCGCTGGTTCTTCGCATCCGCAAGTTGTCCCTCCAGATCAACGCGCGCGTGCTCTTTCTCCAGCCAAGCATGTTCCGAGATATCGTGCGATTTCAGCAGTGCGCCGTAATCCTGTGCAGTCTGGGTGACCAGTGGTAGGGCCTGGGTGTAGCGTGCAATGTCACCGTCGATACGAGTCAGTTTCGCGAGATAGTCGCGATACACGCCTTCGAGATGCAGTTCCTCCGCGCGGGACTGCACAGCTGTAATGCGAGAATCTTCGTGCTGCAACGCACGGAGAGAGGGCCACCGCGGGCGTTCATTACTAGTCAATGCTGCAATCAGGGCGCGCGCACGTAGTTCCTGCAGAACGGCCTCACTGCGACTGTCGATTGCCTTGTCGCGTTCTCCATCGCTCGCGCTGGTGTCGAGCTCGACAAGCACATCGCCAGACTTTACCTGTTGCCCCTCCACGACGTGCAACGCACGCACGCTGGCAGTATCGACGGAAGCGATGGTTTTGATGTGCCCACTTGGTATAATCTTGCCTTGCGCGCTAACCACGATATCAATATGGCCGAGGATGGACCAAATGATGAGCACCGCGATCAGCAGGCACAGCACCCTAGCTGTGACCATTGCGGTCGACGAGACCGGTCTCTCTTGCAGCGAAAGCGCGCCAGGCAGAAATTCGGCTTCCTGCTCGCTGAACAGACGTGCGGCTCGGGTATGCCGGCGCTGCCATGCATGAGCTAAGGCTGCACGATAGAGTTTCAAAAGGTCCCGGTAGGCTGCCATTCTGTGGCGCATTGTCATGTGGTGACTCCACGCCCGCCGCAATGTTCCGGTGGGAGAGCGTCCTCGTCCCTACTTTCGTGATCGCCGTGCTGGAGTCGATGCAGATGGGTGTAAATGCCGTGAGGATTGCACAACAATTCCTGATGACTGCCAACTTCTGAAATCTGGCCCCGCTCCATTACCACGATGCGATCCGCGTCACGCACTGCCGAGAGTCGATGCGCGATGATGAGCACGGTGCGGCCCTGGCAAATGCGGCGCATGTTGGCCTGGATGATGCTCTCGGACTCATAGTCGAGCGCGCTAGTCGCTTCATCGAAAATGAGTACGCGCGGATTCGCAATCAACGCGCGCGCGATCGCAATACGCTGACGCTGTCCACCCGACAGCCCGGTGCCGTTTTCGCCGACGGCGGTATCGTAGCCTTCTGGTAATTCACAGATGAACTCATGTGCACCTGCCAACTTGGCCGCGTCGATGATGGCTTCGATCGGCAAGGCCGGATTGCTGAGCGCGATATTGTCACGAATGCTGCGCATAAAGAGCGTGTTTTCTTGCAAGACTACGCCCAGCTGATGGCGCAATGACGTCGCATTGACGATAGAAATATCGTGGCCATCGACCAGCACCCTGCCTTTTTCGGGTACGTAGAGGCGCTGAACTAGCTTGGTCAGCGTGCTCTTTCCCGAGCCGGAGCGCCCAACGATACCGATCACTTCGCCCGACCGTATTTTGATGCTCAACGCCTGAATGACGATAGGCGCATCCGGTCGGTACCGGAAGGAAACGTTATCGAATTCGATTGCGCCGGCCAGACGCGGCAGCCGGGACTTTTGCGTCGCAACTTCCGTGCGGGTGTTCAAGATATCGCCGAGCCGTCCCATGGAAATGCCGACCTGCTGAAAGTCATTCCAAAGCTGAGCAAGCCGGATGATCGGAGAGGCCACCTGACTGGATAACATGTTGAATGCGATCAATTCGCCAACCGACAGTTGGCCATCGATGACCAATGCGGCGCCGAACCACATGATGGCTGCCGTCACCAATTTGCTTACTAACGTCACGCCCCCGCTGGCAACCATACCTACGTTTGTAGCGGAAAGCCCGGCCGACACATACGACGCCAGTTGTTTCTCCCATTTTTGCTGCCAGCGTGGTTCTACAGCCATCGCCTTGACTGTATCGATGCCAGTTATGGTCTCGACTAGGAATGACTGGTTTTCGGCACTTTTGTTGAATTTATCGTTCAGCCGCGTGCGCAGGATTGGGGTAAAGACCAGCGACAGCACAAAGTAAACTGGTATCGAACAGACCACAATCAAAGTCAGCACGGGGCTGTACCAAAGCATTACCGAAAGAAAAACGAAGGAGAACATAACGTCGAGCACGAGCGTCATCGCATTGCCGGTTAGAAACGCACGGATATTTTCCAGCTCGCGGATACGGGCCACGGAATCGCCCACACGTCTAGCTTGGAAATACGCGATTGGCAAATTCAGAAGGTGCGTAAATAGCCGCGCGCCTAGCTCGACGTCAATCTTGCTGCTGGTATGTGAAAAAACGTAGGTACGGATTAACGTGAGCACAGAGTCGAACAAGGTTGCACAAACGAGTCCGATAGCGACGACGTTCAGGGTCTTCATTGCGTGATTGACGAGCACTTTATCCATCACTACCTGAAATGCCATCGGCGTGGCTAGGCCGATCAATTGAAGAACCAGTGAAATGAGCAATACTTCGCCGAGCAGCCGCCTGTATTTGACAATCGCAGGAATGAACCAGGTGAAGTCAAAACGTGAGGTCGCGCCTATGTAGCTAGCCTTGCTGGTAAAAAAAATAAGTTCTTCGGTCCACTGGTCAAGGAAGTTGGCGAGAGTAAGCACTTGGGGTGGTTCGCCGGGACGCTGTATGAGCACGCGTCCGCGAACGGAGGCATCGTTGTATGAAACGGTGGACTCCAAATTTTGAGTAGCATCTTGGTCGATTTTGGCGAGGATAAAATAGCGTCCTTCCTTATCTTGGGCAATCGTCGGCAACGGTGCAAGGTGAAGGCGGCGAGCATCCTGCCTGAGTTGTCTGGCGTTGAAGCCCAAGCTTCGCGCCGCCAGCAGAATAGCCTCATTGCCGAATGGCGCTCCGTGCCCAAACGAGTGACGAAGCATTTCTTCATCTGCGGGAATGCCGTGGAACCCTGCCATTTGTATCAGGCAGCGCAAGCCACTGTCGGTTGGAGAATCTGTTGATGTCGCCACGGGTTCGCGCGACGCGGGAATTGCTGAAACCATTCTGTTCATCCCTTGACTACCGCGTTTCGGTTCGATTGGATCCGCTCGAAACGCACGGTTCATACGCGAGCAAAAGAGCGATACATTCCTCGACGTCCAAGGTCGATGTATCGATGCGTATCTCTGGCGCTAATGGCGGTTCGTAGGGCGCTTGCAGGCCCGTCATTCCATTGAGCTTGCCGTCCAACGCGCGCTGATACAAACCTTTCGGGCTGCGGGCAACGCATATCGCTTGAACGGTCGCGACATATACCTCCGCATACGCACGTCCGTTCAATGCCAGAACCGCATGCTCGCCGCCCGCCAGTGTTATCGTTTCATACATATCGCCTTCGCTAGCGGTTGCTCAACGATGGCATTGCACGCTACAACGACGCCCGAAGACGCCAATCACCGCCGCAGATGTCACGCGTTGCAGTATGACAAGCTGCCAACATTGACGCGTTGATTCTAGCGGAGCGTTCCGGCGTACTGCATTACAAAATAGTAATGTTGCGTTTACTTCTGTTTGCGGCCCATATGTTGTCGCTGACCGAAAATTGACCCACCTACAAGGGGAATGCTGATCGAAAATTGACCCAAGTGTTCTACTACTGCTGCCTACTTTCTAGGCAGGAGAAAACAGGGTGATCACCATGGAAATTTTGGGCAAGATTCGACGGATGTATCTGCGCGACAATTTGTCGTTGCATGAGATAACGAAGCGTACGGGTTTAGCCGCAATCTGTATGCGATGGGGCGCAGCGGCGCCTTGCCGGAGGTGTTTGCCAGAATCCACCCACGCTGGAAGTCGCCCCACGTAGCTTGCTTCGCTGTCTTCCAGCTGGCCAGCGTCGGTCTTCTCTTGCCCACCGAACTGACCTTCCTGTTCCTCGCCATCAATGTGCCGATCCTGATCAAGTATTTCTGCATCTGTATTTCTGCGCGTAAGGTGGTGCGCAGTCATCCAGAACTGAGCAGTGGCTTTGTGTTGCCGGCGAACGTGGTTGCGTGGTGTGCCAGTGCGGTGCAGTGATGTCGGTACTGATCCTCGTCATCGGCTTTAACACGGATTGGCGGCCTTACGCGGTGCTGGGCGCGTGGGCTGCGCTCGGCGCGGCGGTGTACCTGCTGCGCCGGAAAAACCAGCACTAAGCGGACTTCATCACCGGAAATCCTGTGTTGATTAAAAAATCCACCATATGGCTTGCCGCTGCAAAGATGCGAAGCAAACAGTTGAGTGATATGGGAAATGCCTGCAAGCGCAATTCGTGCTTGGTGGCCGGGTTGGGCGCTTGCGAAAGACCGCCATTCCGGTAAAACCTTACGTTTGCTTGCCAAATAAAAGTCAGGCGGCAGTTGTTGCGTTACAATACCGCGTGCTACTCTGAATGACGGTATGCAGAATGCTGGTGCAATAAACAAGCCCTTCCCCACAACTTGATGTGCAATCCGCTAACCGGTCAGGCCGTGTCGCGGAAGGTTAGATTAACCCGCTAATTCCTCGCGAAGCGCGAAGAGAGGTGAGCAATATATGCAACAATTAACGACCAACTCCTACCTGTTCGGTGGGAATGCTCCGTACGTGGAAGACCTGTACGAAGCGTATCTGAACAATCCCGGCTCGGTACCTGACAACTGGCGTGCGTATTTCGACGCGATGCAGCACGTACCTGCCGTCGACGGTTCCAACAAGCCTGACGTCGGCCACGCATCCGTGGTTGCCTCGTTCGCCGAGCGCGCCAAGGCTGGTCCGATCCGCACCGTTACCGCCTCGTTCGACGCCGAAATGGGCCGCAAGCGCGTCGCCGCCACGCAGCTGATCGCCGCTTACCGCTACCTCGGTTCGCACTGGGCCAACCTGGACCCGCTGCAGCGCCAGGAACGTCCTGCATTGCCGGAACTGGAGCCGAGCTTCTACGGTTTCAACGATGCCGACATGGACACCGTGTTCAACATCAGCAATACCTATTTCGGCCCCGAGACCGCCACCCTGCGCGATCTGCTGAACTACCTGCGCGACACCTACACGCGCTCGATCGGTGCCGAATTCATGTACATCTCCGACCCGGCCGAAAAGCGCTGGCTGCAAGAGAAACTCGAATCGATCCGCTCCACCCCGAATTTCAGCGCCGAGAAAAAAGTCCACATCCTGGACCGCCTGACGGCAGCCGAAGGCCTGGAACGCTATCTGCACACACGCTATGTCGGCCAGAAGCGCTTCTCGCTCGAAGGCGGCGAAACCTTTATCGCTTCGATGGATGAAACCATCCAGCGCGCCGGCGAAAAAGGCGTGCAGGAAATCGTCATCGGCATGGCCCACCGCGGCCGCCTGAACGTACTGGTCAACACCCTGGGCAAGGCGCCGCAGGAACTGTTTGAAGAATTCGAAGGCAAGCACGGCGACGACCTGCCTGCCGGCGACGTGAAATACCACCAGGGCTTCTCGTCCGACATCGCCACCGCAGGCGGCCCGGTCCACCTGTCGCTGGCGTTCAACCCGTCGCACCTGGAAATCGTCAACCCGGTAGTCGAAGGTTCCGTCAAGGCCCGCATGGACCGCCGCGGCGACGCGCAAGGCGCGCAAGTGCTGCCTATCCTGGTGCACGGCGACGCTGCTTTCGCCGGCCAGGGCGTGGTCATGGAAACGTTGAACCTGGCGCAAACGCGTGGCTACCACACCGGTGGTACCGTGCATATCGTCATCAACAATCAGATCGGTTTCACCACCTCCGACCCGCGCGATGCACGCTCGACCCTGTACTGCTCGGACGTCGTGAAAATGATCGAAGCGCCGGTACTGCACATCAATGCCGATGATCCTGAAGCCGTGGTACTGGCGACGCAAATCGCGCTCGACTACCGCATGGAGTTCAAGAAGGACATCGTGCTCGACATCATCTGCTACCGCAAACTGGGCCACAACGAGCAAGATACGCCAGCGCTGACCCAGCCTTTGATGTACAAGAAAATCGGCCAGCATCCGGGCACCCGCAAGCTGTACGCGGACAAGCTGGTGGCGCAAGGCGTGATTGGCGCCGAAGATGGCGACAAGATGGTCGCCGCCTTCCGCGACGCGATGGACGCCGGCAAGCATACCGTCGACCCGGTCATCTCGAACTTCAAGAACAAATACGCAGTCGACTGGCTGCCGTTCCTGAACAAGAAATGGACCGACTCGGCCGACACGGCCGTGCCGATGACCGAACTGAAACGCCTGGCTGGCCGCATCACCACCGTGCCGGAAAACTTCAAGGTCCACTCGCTGGTTGAAAAAGTCCTGGGCGACCGCGGCACCATGGGCCGTGGCGAAATGAACCTGGACTGGGGCATGGGCGAACACCTGGCCTACGCTTCGCTGGTGTCGTCCGGCTACGCGATCCGCCTGACCGGCCAGGACGCCGGCCGTGGTACTTTTGTTCACCGCCACGCGGTGCTGCACGACCAGAACCGCGAGCGCTGGGATGCCGGTACTTACATTCCGCTGCAAAACGTGTCCGACAGCCAGGCGCCGTTCACCGTCATCGACTCGGTGCTGTCCGAAGAGGCCGTACTGGCCTTCGAATACGGCTACTCGACCGCCGAGCCGAACACGCTGACGATCTGGGAAGCCCAGTTCGGCGACTTCGCCAACGGCGCGCAAGTGGTCATCGACCAGTTCATCAGCTCCGGCGAAGTAAAATGGGGCCGCGCTTCGGGCCTGGTCATGATGCTGCCGCACGGTTACGAAGGCCAGGGTCCGGAGCACTCGTCGGCCCGCCCCGAGCGTTTCCTGCAGCTGTGCGCAGACAACAACATGCAAGTGGTGCAGCCGACCACGGCTTCGCAGATTTTCCACCTGCTGCGCCGCCAGATGGTGCGCCAGTTCCGCAAGCCTCTGGTGATCATGACGCCGAAGTCGCTGCTGCGCAACAAGGACGCCGGCTCGCCGCTGACCGACCTGTCCAAGGGCAGCTTCCAGACCGTGATCGGCGAAGTCGACGAGAAAATCGACGCCAAGAAGGTCAAGCGCGTGATCGCCTGCTCGGGCAAGGTGTATTACGATCTGGTCAACGCACGCAAGACGCGCGGCCAGCTTGACACGGCCATCGTGCGCCTGGAACAGCTGTATCCGTTCCCGCACAAGTCGTTCGCTGCGGAACTGAAAAAGTTCCCGAACCTGGTCGAAGTGGTATGGGCGCAGGACGAGCCGCAAAACCAGGGCGCCTGGTTCCAGATCCAGCACAACATCTTCGAAGGCCTGGAAGCCGGTCAACGCCTGGCATACGCCGGCCGTCCTGCTTCGGCGTCGCCGGCTGTCGGTTACTATGACAAGCACTACGCCCAGCAAAAAGATCTGCTGGAAACGGCATTCTCGAAGCTGAAGGGCTTTATTCTGACCAAGTAAACGGTCGGCAACTGTCACGGAGCGCCGCCGCTGCTACGCAGTGGCGGCGCCGCAATAACAAAATAAACGGAGTTTTACATGGCACAAATCGAAGTCAAAGTACCCCAGTTGTCGGAGTCGGTCGCAGAAGCAACCCTGTTGGCATGGCATAAAAAAGTCGGCGAGCCAGTCTCGCGCGACGAGAACATGATCGATATCGAAACCGATAAAGTGGTACTGGAATTGCCGGCGCCAGCCGCTGGCGTGATCGTGCAAATCATCAAGGACAACGGCGCCACCGTGGTTGCCGGCGAAGTGATCGCCATCATCGATACCGAAGGTTCGGCCAAGGTCAGCCCGCTGGAAGTGTCGGCCATCCCTGCACCGGCCCTGGCTGCCGCCGCACAGGAAACCGCGACCGCCTCGGCGCCTGCCGCCGCTGCCACCAAGGGTGACGTGGCGATGCCTGCCGCCGCCAAGATCCTGTCCGAAAAAGGCCTGGCCGCCGGCGACGTCGCCGGTTCCGGCAAAGACGGCCGCGTGACCAAGGGCGATGCCCTGGCCGCTTCCGCCAAGCCAGCTGCTGCCGCTCCTGCGCCAGTGGCCGCCAAGCCAGCCCTGCAGCAAGTCGCCGCACCAGCCGCCGCCAACCTGGGCGACCGTCCGGAAGAGCGCGTGCCGATGAGCCGCCTGCGCGCCCGTATCGCCGAGCGCCTGCTGCAATCGCAATCGACCAACGCCATCCTGACCACGTTCAATGAAGTGAACATGGCGCCAGTGATGGAACTGCGCAACAAGTACAAGGACAAGTTCGAGAAAGAGCATGGCGTCAAGCTGGGCTTCATGTCCTTCTTCGTCAAGGCCGCTGTTGCCGCCCTGAAAAAGTACCCGATCATCAACGCCTCGGTCGATGGCAATGACATCGTCTACCACGGCTACTTCGACATCGGCATCGCGGTCGGTTCGCCACGTGGCCTGGTAGTGCCTATCCTGCGCAATGCCGACCAGATGTCGATCGCCGAGATCGAAAAGAAAATTGGCGAATTCGGCGCCAAGGCAAAAGAAGGCAAGCTGACCCTGGACGACCTGACCGGCGGTACTTTCTCGATCTCGAACGGCGGCACCTTCGGTTCGATGCTGTCGACCCCGATCATCAACCCGCCGCAATCGGCCATCCTGGGCGTGCATGCGACCAAGGACCGTGCTGTCGTGGAAAACGGCCAGATCGTGATTCGTCCGATGAACTACCTGGCAATGTCCTACGATCACCGCATCATCGATGGCCGCGAAGCCGTACTGGGCTTGGTCGCGATGAAAGAAGCACTGGAAGATCCGGCACGCCTGCTGCTGGACCTGTAATACCTGAGCTGTAGTACCACGTACGCCCCGGCGCAGCCGCCGGGGCAGTGCAAGCAGCACCGTTGTACCCCGTGCCAGAAGACGCAGCTGGCTGATCTCAACTCAAAGAGGATTCCCATGAACGTCTCTGAAGAAATCAAGCGTCTGCATGAGTTACACCTGGCTGGCGCATTGAGCGATAGCGAATTTGCGCAAGCCAAGGCCAAGCTTTTGGGCGGCATCAACCTGGACAAACCGGACACTACGTTCGGCGATAGTCCTTCGAACGACCTGGTACAAGAGTTCAGCCGGCTGCGCCGCTCGCACAATGACCGCTGGCTGGGCGGCGTCTGCGGCGGCCTGGGCCGCGCTTCCGGCATGGAAGCATGGATCTGGCGCCTGGTGTTCGTGCTGTTTACGCTGACCTTCGGCTTTGGCGTGGTGATTTACCTTCTATTGTGGATTTTCGTCCCTGACGAAGAGATTGGAATAACAAAACATGAGTACTAAACAATTTGACGTCGTCGTTATCGGCGCCGGCCCTGGCGGCTATATCGCCGCAATCCGCGCCGCCCAACTGGGCTTTACCGTTGCTTGCGTCGACGAGTGGTCGAACGCCAAGGGCGGCGCTGCTCCTGGCGGCACTTGCACCAACGTCGGCTGCATCCCGTCGAAAGCGCTGCTGCAATCGTCCGAGCATTTCGAACACGCGGGCCACAGCTTCGCCGAGCACGGTATCGATGTCGCCGGCCTGAAACTGAACCTGGGCCAGATGTTGAAGCGCAAGGATACCGTCGTCAAGCAGAACAACGACGGCATCCTGTACCTGTTCAAGAAGAACAAGATCGCCTTCTTCCACGGCCGCGCATCGTTCGCCGGCGCCGCTGGCGAAGGCTACGAAATCAGCGTGGCTGGCGCCGCCAACGAAACCTTGACGACCAAGCACGTCATCATCGCTACCGGTTCGAACGCCCGCGAATTGCCGGGCGCGCCATTTGACGAGAAACTGATTTTGTCGAACACCGGCGCACTGGCGATCGACGCCGTACCGGCCAGGCTGGGCGTGATCGGCGCCGGCGTGATCGGCCTGGAAATGGGCAGCGTATGGCGCCGCCTGGGTGCCGACGTGACCATCCTCGAAGGCCTGCCAGTATTGCTGGGTGCGGTCGACGAGCAGATCGCCAAGGAAGCCGGCAAGCTGTTTGCCAAGCAAGGCCTGAAGATCAGCCTCGGTTGCAAGATCGGTACCATTACCCCGGGTGCGGACAATGTCACCGTCGAGTACGTCGATGCCAAGGGCGAAGCTGTCAGCGCTGTGTTCGACAAGCTGATCATTTCGATCGGCCGTACGCCGAACACCAACGGCCTGGCCGCCGACAAAGTGGGCCTGCAACTGGACGAACGCGGCTTTATCGCCGTCGACGGCGACTGCAAGACCAACCTGCCGAACGTCTGGGCGGTGGGCGACGTGGTGCGCGGCCCGATGCTGGCGCACAAAGCCGAAGAAGAAGGCGTTGCCGTGGCCGAGCGTATCGCCGGCCAGCATGGCCATACCAACTTCAACACGATTCCATGGGTGATCTACACCTCGCCGGAAATCGCGTGGGTAGGCAAGACCGAGCAGACGCTGAAAGCCGAAGGCATCGCTTACAAGGCAGGCAGCTTCCCGTTCCTGGCCAATGGCCGTGCACGCGCGCTGGGCGATACGTCCGGCATGGTGAAATTCCTGGCCGACGCCACCACCGATGAAATCCTCGGCGTGCACATCGTCGGTCCGATGGCTTCCGAGCTGATTTCGGAAGCCGTGGTAGCGATGGAATTCAAGGCTTCGGCCGAAGATATCGCGCGCATCTGCCACGCTCACCCGTCCCTGTCGGAAGCGACCAAGGAAGCGGCGCTGGCGGTTGACAAGCGTACCCTGAACTTTTAATCGCAGTTAGTCCTACGGGGCGCTGTCGGCTGTTTTGCCGCCAGCGCCCTTGTGCGTTGAATCGAGCCCCATGAACGTAGAAGAGTTTTACCAGAACGCGTTGCAGCAGCGCGATTTCAAGGCCGACGCGGCACAGCGCCGCGCCGTCGACCGGTTGCAACTGTGCTTTGACGAATGGGTGGCCTACAAGGGCCAGCGCTCAAGCACCTTCAAGCGCCTGATCAATCGTCCAGCCGTGCCGAAAGGCGTGTACATGTGGGGCGGGGTAGGGCGCGGCAAGTCCTTTTTGATGGACAGTTTTTATTCGGTGGTGCCGGTGGTGCGCAAGACGCGCCTGCACTTCCATGAATTCATGCGTGGCGTGCACCAGCAGCTCGATGAATTGAAGGGCGTGGCCGACCCGCTCGACGAGGTCGCCAAACGGATCGCCAAGAAATACCGCCTGATCTGCTTCGATGAATTCCACGTCTCGGACATCGCCGATGCGATGATCCTGTACAACCTGCTGTCGGCCCTGTTCGACAACGGCGTGTCCTTTATCATGACGTCGAATTACGATCCCGACCTGTTGTACCCGGACGGCCTGCACCGCGACCGCATGCTGCCGACCATCGCGCTGCTGAAAGAGAAGCTCGACGTGATGAATGTCGATGCCGGCGTTGACTATCGCGGCCGTGCGCTGGAACAGGTGGACAGCTACTATACGCCGCTGGGCGCGGCCACCGACAAGGCGCTGCGTGACGCGTATGTTCGCATCGCCGAGACGGCCGACGAAGATGCGCGCATCCGCATCGAAAACCGCGAAATCCACTGCCTGCGCCGCGCCGGCGGCATTATCTGGTTTGATTTTGCCACCCTGTGCGGCGGACCACGTTCGCAAAATGATTACCTTGAAATCGCCAGCCGCTTTCATACAGTGATATTGTCGGCAATACCGGCCATGTCGGCGGCGCAGTCGTCCGAGGCGCGCCGCTTCACCTGGCTGATCGATGTGTTTTATGACCAGAAGGTGAAGCTGATCATGTCGGCCGAAGTGCCGCCCGAGCAGCTGTATACGAACGGCATGCTGGCCAATGAATTTCACCGTACCGTCTCGCGCATCGTCGAAATGCAATCGCGCGAATACATGGAAAAAGAACAGCGCGGCGCAGCCGACGCGATCGTTTGAGGCAGGAATGCAAAGGATGACAATGATGGCAAGTATCAAGTTGGGCGCTGCGCTGGCAGGCGCGCTGCTGCTGTCGGCTTGCGCCGTGCAGGACAAGGCCGCCCTGGATGAGGTGGGCATGCCGCAGGTAGCGCCCACCGTGACGATGGCCGAAGCCAACGCCAAGCTCAAGCAGGTGTCCAGCGAACGTGCCGCCGCCGAGAGTACCTATGCGGCGCGCGAACTGGTGTGCTATGACCGGTTCTTTGTGACCAACTGCCTGGACAAGGCCAAGGAAATCCGCCGTTTGACCCTGTTGCGCCTGCGCGCCATCGAAGTCGAAGCCAGCCATTTCCAGCGGGCCGAATCGGTGCGCCTGCGTGACGCCGACCTGGCGCGCACGCAACAGGATGCGCGCGATGAGCTGGCCGAGCGCACTGCCGCCACGTCGAAGGCCGTTAAAGTGGTGGCACCGGAAGCGAAGCCGACCAAGCCAGCCGGGCCGACCCTGGCCGAGCGCCAGGCCCAGCATGCTGCCGAGCTGAAACAGCAGGCTGCGCAGGATGCTGCCGAGGCGCCGCAGCGCGCCACGCGCGAAGCCAATTTTGCGCGCAAGCAGGCCGAAGCGGTGAAACGCCAGGAACGCGTCGCCAAACGCCTGGCCGAGCGCGAGAAAGAGGCCGCCGCCAAGGCCGCCCGTGCGGCCGCAGCCGCCAGCGCACCGCCACCGCCTATCGGCGACAATTGATACCTGATAGTGCCGGCCCTGAAATGGCGTGCCGTATCGCGTGCGGCAGGTTAAACTACGGCCTTGCCGGTGATGCCGGCGCTACTCCCACATTCTCTGGAACGCAACACATGAGCGATGCACAGCATATACAGCGGCGCCTGATTGAACTGGACGTCGAACACCGCGACCTCGATGCCGTCATCGAGTTGCTGGTGTTGGATGGCCATCATGACGAGCTGCAACTGCGGCGCCTGAAAAAGCGCAAATTGCAATTGAAAGACCATATCACCTTGCTGAAAATGCAATTGGTGCCCGATGTGCCCGCCTGAGGGACGCCAGTAGCGTCCGGTCCAGTCCTTACTTAAGTTTATTTTGACCGATCACCAAATATTGCCTGCCAGCCAAGACGGCTTGCTGTCCGAGCCAGCCGACGTGGTGGCAGCCGAACCCGGCAAGCACGACGCCGACATCGAGCGCCTGTTTGGCGCCGGTGGCCCGCTGGGCCCAGCGGTGGGCAGTTACAAGCCGCGTCGTTCGCAAACCGAGATGGCCAAGGCCATCGCCCACGCCATCGACAGCCAGACTACCCTGATCGCCGAAGCAGGCACGGGTACGGGCAAAACCTTTGCCTATCTGGTGCCGGCCCTGATGTGGGGCGGCAAGACGATTGTTTCCACCGGTACCAAGAACTTGCAGGATCAATTGTTCTTGCGCGATATCCCTACCGTGCGCGCCGCGCTGCAGGCGCCGGTTTCTGTTGCCTTGCTGAAGGGCCGCTCGAACTACGTCTGTCATTACCACCTGGAACGCACCTTGCAGAACGGGCGCATGACCTCGCGCGACGACGTGGGCCACTTGCGCGAGATTTCGCGGTTTATCAAGATGACCAGTTCCGGTGACAAGGCCGAGCTGGCCAAGGTGCCCGAAAACGCCCTGATCTGGAATCTCGTCACCTCCACGCGCGATACCTGCATGGGCGCCGAATGCCAGTATTACCAGGATTGCTTCGTGATGAAGGCGCGCAAGGAAGCCCAGCAGGCCGACGTGGTGGTGGTCAACCACCACCTCTTCTTTGCCGACGTGGCGCTGAAGGACACCGGCGTGGCTGAATTGCTGCCCTCGGCCAACACCATCATCTTCGATGAGGCGCACCAGCTGCCCGATACCGCCACCCTGTTCTTCGGCAATACGGTGTCGACCTCGCAAATCCTCGAATTGTGCCGCGACGTGCTGGCCGAAGGCCTGGCCCATGCGCGCGGCATCGACTGGGCCAAGACGGTGACGGTGGTGGAGAAAGCCGCACGCGACCTGCGCCTGACGTTCCCGCAAGATATCGTGCGCATGTCCTTGCCGCAGATTGCGTCGTCGAGCGACTTTTTCCCGGCGCTTGAAACCCTCAAGGACGAGTTCGACGGCATGGTGGCGGTGCTGGAAACCCAGGCTGAACGGGCCGAGACGCTGGAACAGTGCCGCGTGCGCGGCGTGGAACTGGCGCAGCAGCTATCGAGCTGGAAGTTCGACCCAAAAGCCAAGATCGCCGCCGGCGAAGAAGCCGTGTTCTGGGTCGAAGCGTTCTCCAGCTCGCTGCAGTTGCATAAAACCCCGCTGTCGATCGCACCGATTTTCAATAACCAGCGCGAAGGCACGCCGCGCAGCTGGATCTTTACCTCGGCCACGCTGGCCGTGAAAAACGACTTCAAACATTTTTCCGAACAGATGGGGCTGACGGGCGAACCGTCGCACACCTGGCCGTCGCCATTCGATTACGGCCAGCAAGGCTTGCTGTTCGTGCCGCAAAACCTGCCGCAGCCCAATTCGCTCGGCTATACCGACGCCGTGATCGACTGCGCCTTGCCGATCATCGAAGCGGCGGGCGGGCGCACCTTCTTCCTGTGCACTACCTTGCGCGCGGTAAGACGTGCAGCCGAACGGCTGGCCGACGAATTCAAGCAGCGCGGCCTGAATTTCCCGCTGTTCGTGCAGGGCGACCGTGGCCGCACCGAATTGCTGGACCAGTTCCGTGCGGCCGGCAATGGCGTGCTGATCGGCAGCCAGAGTTTCTGGGAAGGCGTCGACGTGCGCGGCGACGCCTTGTCGCTGGTGATCATCGACAAGCTGCCGTTTGCGCCGCCCGACGATCCGGTGCTGGCGGCCCGCATCGAGGTGATGGAAAAGCAGGGCAAGAACGGTTTCATGCATCATTCGCTGCCGGAAGCCATCATCAACCTGAAGCAGGGCGCCGGCCGGCTGATCCGCGACGAAGGCGACCGCGGCGTGCTGATGATCTGCGATCCGCGCCTGATTTCCAAGCCATATGGCAAGCGCATCTGGCAAAGCCTGCCGCCGTTCAAGCGCACGCGTGAGACTGCCGAGGTCATCGAGTTTTTCCGCAACCTGCCAGCGAAGTCCTAGCTACAGTTCTGGCCGGTACGCTGGTGCCGGTTAATTTTCTTTTATATTCAACGGCTTGGAAAAATTCAATTCTGCAAGGCTACGCGCTTTTTATGCCAGAATCTGGCGTAAATAAGTCTGTTTCTGGCATGAAAGGGCGGGTCATTGGCCAGCAATACAAACAATGCCCTATTGCATGGTCTGCATACGCAGTACGGGCGTTGCTTCGGGTAAAATCTTGGCATGAGAATTTTAATCAGTAATGACGATGGCTACCTGGCGCCGGGCCTGGCCGCGCTGGCCGATGCGCTGGCGCCGATAGCCGAGATCGTGGTGGTGGCGCCCGACAGCAACCGTTCGGGCGCCTCCAATTCACTGTCGCTGGACCGGCCGCTGTCGGTGCACAAGGCCGGCAACGGCTTTTATTATGTCAACGGCACGCCGACCGACTGCGTGCACGTGGCGCTGACCGGCATGATGCTCGAGCGCCCTGACCTGGTGGTGTCGGGCATCAACAACGGCCCCAATATGGGCGACGACACCCTGTATTCGGGCACGGTGGCGGCCGCCACGGAAGGCTATCTGTTCGGCATCCCGGCAATCGCCTTTTCACAGGCCGAGTATGGCTGGGTCAATCTCGATGCGGCCGCGCGCGTGGCGCGCGACATTGTCGAGCGCCGTTTTGACGAGCTGCAAAAGCCGTATCTGCTGAACGTGAATATTCCCGCCATTCCATATGATCAGCTGCAGGGCATCAGCGCCACCCGGCTGGGCAAGCGCCATTCGGCCGAGCCGGTGATACGCGCGCTCGATCCGCGCGGGCGCGAAATCTTCTGGATCGGCCCGGTGGGTGCCACCCGCGAAGCCGGCCCCGGCACCGACTTTCATGCGGTGGCGCAAGGGCAGGTGTCGATCACGCCGCTGCAGATCGACCTGACCCATGTGACGCAACTCGACGCGTTGTCGAAAGGCCTGGCATGAGCGACAAACCGCGCAGTGTTCCTCGCAGTTTTCCTTTATCGCTCGATGCCCTTTCCGGCAAGCCACAGCGCCAGGGTGCCGCACCCACGCTGGCCCAGTCGCGCATCGCCACGCCGCAAACGGCGACCCAGAACAAGGCGCAAAACGCCGTGCGCGGCAGTGCGCCAGCTTACGGCGCGCCAAACGGCATCACGCCGTCGCGCGCGCAGGCGATAGCCAATCAACGGGCGCAACCAGCCCCCGCGGCGACGGCCAGGCAAAACCCGCTGGTCTCGGACGCTGTGCGGCGCGCGATGGTGGCACGCATCGCCCGGCAGGGCGTCAAGGACCAGTTGGTGCTCGACGCCATGCAGGCCGTGCCGCGCCACCTGTTCGTCGACGAGGCATTTTCCTCGCAGGCGTATATCGATGCGTCGCTGCCGATCGGCCACCAGCAAACGATTTCCCAGCCGTATATCGTGGCGCGCATGATCGAAGTGATGCGCAATGGCGGCCCCCTGCAGCGCGTGCTCGAGATCGGCACCGGCTGCGGCTACCAGGCGACGGTGCTGTCGCGGGTGGCGAAAGAGGTGTTTTCCATCGAACGCATCAAGCCGCTGCATGAGCTGGCCAAGGCCAACTTGCGCCCATTGCGCGTGCCGAACCTGCGCTTGCAGTACGGAGATGGTATGCTAGGCTTGCCGCAGGCGGCGCCCTTTGACGGGATCATCCTTGCCGCAGCCGGCCTGGAAGTGCCGCAAGCCCTGTTGGAGCAATTGACGATAGGCGGGCGCCTGGTAGCGCCGGTGGGCGACAAATTACAGCGTTTACAACTCATTACCCGGGCAGGAAAAATGGAGTGGACCAGCGAAACCCTGGAAGACTGCCATTTCGTGCCTTTGTGCCCGGGCACCATCTGATCCGCGGATCAGCCAGCAAGCAGGACAGATAACGACATGCGAATGATGAAACAAACCAAGCTACTCCTCAGCGGCATCACGCTGGCCATGCTGCTCAGCGCTTGCGGCACCACCGGCGTGCAGGCGCCCGTGGTCGAACGCCAGCATGCGCCGGGCACCGCGGCAGCGAGCGAGGCGCGCGACCGCGATCCCGCCCTGTACACCGTCAAGCGCGGCGACACGTTGTTGCGAATTGCACTCGAACACGGCCAGAACTACCGCGACCTGGCGGCCTGGAACAACATCAGCGATGTGAACGACATCAAGGTCGACCAGGTGCTGCGCGTGCTGCCGCCGGCCGGCGACACGGGCGGCGCCCAGACTTCGGCCATCGTCATGCCGGCTGTCACCGAAGTACGCCCTGCCGCGCCGGTGGTGCCGAAAAAGAATGGTCCGCGCGGCGAGAAGCGGCCGTATTCCGATGCCACTTTGGCCGAATTGCGCAGCGATGCAGGCGTGTCCGAGACACCACCGGCCGCGCCGCTGGCCGTGCCAGCCAAACCGGCCGTGACTGCTGCCCCTGCGGCAGCGCCGGCCGCTGCCCTGCCTGCCAGTGGCGATGAAAAGCTCAGCTGGATGTGGCCTTCCGAGGGCAAGGTGATCGGCACTTTCGACGAAGGCAAGAACAAGGGCGTCGATATTGCCGGCAAGGCTGGCCAGCAAGTGGTGGCCGCTGGCGCCGGAAAAGTAATGTACGCTGGCAGCGGCATCCGGGGTTATGGTAATCTTGTTATCGTGAAGCACAGTAACAGTTTATTGTCGGCTTACGCGCACAACCGCAGCATTCTGGTGAAGGAAGGGCAGAGCGTCAGCAAGGGCCAGGCCATTGCCGAAATGGGCGATTCCGATGCCGACCGCGTCAAGCTCCACTTTGAGATCCGCCAGCAGGGCAAGCCCGTCGATCCGTCCAGGTTCCTGCCTAACCGTTAGGTAAAGCAATGAAAAACGCGCCGCACGATCCGCATGCCGATGAACCGGACCCGCACGACGAAGTGGTGGACGAGCTGCTGGCGGAGGATGAAGGCGAGTTTGACGGCATGGATACTGCCGAGGCCGACACTGGTGACGCGGCCGTCGCCAGCGTGTTGGTCGACAGCGTCGACGAATTGAAAAAAGTGCTGGCGGCCGAACTGTCGACCGACACCACCCAGCACTACCTGAACCAGATCGGCACGCGCCCGCTGCTGACGGCGACGCAGGAAGTGCATTACGCGACTCTGGCCAAGCAGGGCAATTTCGACGCGCGGCAAATCATGATCGAGCACAACCTGCGCCTGGTCGTGTCGATCGCCAAGCATTACATCAATCGCGGCGTGGTGCTGCTCGACATGATCGAGGAAGGCAATATCGGGCTGATGCGCGCCATCGACAAGTTCGAGCCCGAGCGCGGTTTCCGTTTTTCCACCTATGCCACCTGGTGGATACGCCAGAGCATCGAACGCGCCATCATGAACCAGGCGCGCACGGTGCGCCTGCCGGTGCACATGGTGCGCGAACTGAACCAGATCCTGCGCGGCAAATACCATCTTGAAGCGCAGCACCACGACGGCAAGGATGCGTCGGCCGAAGACATCGCCCATCTGGTGGGCCGGCCGGTGGAAGAGGTGCAGGATATCCTGGCTTTGTCCGAACACGCGACTTCGCTCGACGCCCCGCTCGACAACGACCCGCAGTCTTCCCTGATGGACATGCTGCCCGGCGCGGCCGAAGACAGCCCCGACGCGCGCGCCGAACACCATGAAATGACGTTGCTGGTGCGCGACTGGCTCGGCAAGCTACCCGACAAGCAGCGCGTGGTGATCATGCGCCGCTTTGGCCTCGACAACGACGATCCGGCCACGCTGGAAACGCTGGCCGAGGAAATGGGCGTGACGCGCGAACGGGTACGCCAGATCCAGCAGGAAGCCCTGATCAAGCTGAAACGGGCGATGGCGGCACGCGGCGTGGTGCGCGATTCGCTGTTGTAAGACGCTCTGGCCCGGTCGCTGCGGGCCTGCATCTGCTATCATACGCCCCGCTCGCGGCGCCTGACCTTTCTCCATCCTCCTTCAAGTTTCAGCGCGGCCCTGTGTCCTGGCCCACTTTTACCTATTGATCGCTATGCAAGAAAATATCATCGAAATCAAATCGCTCGACATGGACGCGCGCGGCGTCGGCCATATCGAGAATGAAGACGGCTCGCCGGGCAAGGTCGTGTTTGTCGAAGGCGCCTTGCCGGGCGAACGGGTCAGCTTCGTGACGTTCAAAAAGAAGAAAAACTGGGAAGCGGCCCGCATGACGGCGCTGCACCGCGAGTCGTCGCTGCGCGTGACGCCTAAGTGCAAGCATTTCGATTATTGCGGCGGCTGCTCGATGCAGCACCTGGAGCCATCGGCCCAGGTCGCCATTAAGCAGCGCGTGCTGGAAGACAATCTGTGGCATATCGGCAAGGTGCGCGCCGAAAACATCATGCGCCCGATGTATGGCCCGACCTGGGGTTACCGCTACCGCGCCCGCCTGTCGGTGCGCCACGTGAAGAAAAAAGAAACGGTACTGGTCGGTTTCCACGAAAAGAAGTCGGCATTTGTCGCCGATATCGACAGCTGCGAAATCCTGCCACCGCATATATCAAACATGCTGTTGCCGCTGCGCGCGCTGATCGGTTCGCTGTCGATCTTCGACCAGATGCCGCAGATCGAGCTGGCCATCGGTGAAGATGTCACGGCGATGGTGCTGCGCATTATGGCGCCGTTGACGGCAGACGACGAAAGCAAGCTCAAATCATTTGCCGACGAATACCGCGTGCAATGGTGGTTGCAGGTGAAAGGCCCGGAAACAGCCGTGCCGTTCTATCCGCTCGACCGGCAGCTGCACTATCTGCTGCCCGAGTTCGGCGTCAGGATGCCGTTCAAGCCGGTCGACTTTACTCAGGTGAACCATCATATCAACCGCGTGCTGGTGTCGAAAGCGCTGCGCCTGCTGGAAGTGCAGCCTGCCGACCGCGTGGCCGACCTGTTCTGCGGCCTGGGCAACTTCACCTTGCCGCTGGCTACGCAAGGCAGCGAAGTGGTCGGCATCGAAGGCAGCACCACCCTGACCGAGCGCGCGCTGGAAAACGCGCTGGCCAATGGCCTGTCGGAAAAAACTTCGTTCTCGACCCGCAACCTGTTTGAAGTCACCACTGAAGACCTGATCGCGCTGGGCAAGTTTGACCGTATCCTGGTCGATCCGCCGCGCGACGGCGCCATGGCCCTGTGCCAGGCGCTGGTCGGCCTGGCGCAAGTGCGCCCCGATATGCTGCCGAAACGTATCGTGTATGTATCGTGCAGCCCGTCGACCCTGGCGCGCGACGCCGGCATCCTGGTGCTGGAAGCGGGCTATAAATTGAGCAAAGCTGGTGTCGTCAATATGTTTCCGCATACTTCGCACGTGGAATCGATGGCGGTGTTCGACCTGGTTTAAGCAGGTGCCTGGCCGCTCAGGATGCTGATGCGGTCGGCCCACTCCTGGCGTACCAGCTTGCCCTCTTTGCGCAGCAGCGAGGCGCGCCGCTCTTTCAGGTGCTGCTGGCGGTAAGCTGCATCCACCAGCTTGATGTGCAAGCAGAATTCGTCGCAGGACACTTGCGCGCCGGCCCAGGGGCCTTGCCAGGTACTGGCGCCATTCTCATACACCAGCACGCCGCGCCCGTGGCGGTCGGCGGCGATCAATTCGCTCACGCCACCCTGCTTGTTGCCGGTATAGTGGATGAACACTTCTTCAGGCAAGGTGCTCAAGCCGGCTGCGCGCACGATTTCCTGCGCGGCAGCAGCTGCGCATTCTTTCGTTGCATGAGCTTGCTGCACTTGCGCCGCGTCGTCGTCACGCTGCTGCTGTTCCTTTTGCAGGCGCTGTTGTTCGGCGGCAGCGGCGAGCTGCGCTTCCTGTGCATCGAGCGGCGCTTGTACATGGGCGGCAATCGCCTTGCAGGTCTCTTCAACGGCATTGCCTGTGCTGAGATTGGTCGCGAAACTGAGGCGCCGCGTCTGGCCGTCGCTGGTGATGGTCATCCACAAGGTACCGAAGCCCGTGCCACTTTCGTAGGTGCCGCCGCTCAATTGTGTGGTGGTCACCGTGGTGGCGGGAATATGCACGGTAACCGAGTCGGCGCCGCTGTAGCCGGTCGCGATCGAACCGGGCACGTAGTGGGTGGTGTTGGACGTACGCAGAGCTGTTTGGGTTTTTTCACGAAACCAGGCGCTGACACTAGCCACCAGCAAAGGCGTGGTATCAGCTCTGCTCCTCTTGCGCGTGGCCAGCAGTGGCAACGCCAGGCGCTGGCGCTGCACCGGCAGAGCGTTGCCGTCTTCGTCTTCGATAGTGTCGGGCAGCAGGTCGAGTTGCACCAGTTCACTGCCGGGCTGGTAAGCGATGGTGATGGTCTTTGACCGGTAATGCGTGCTGTTGACCACGCCGCCCTTCAGCATGCGGTATTGGTGTTGCAGGTTGGTGCGCAGCATGCCGCCCACCCGGTACAGAAAGCCCAACAACAAGGCCAGTGGCAGGCTCGCATAAACGGCGCCCAGCGACATGCCGCCGATCAGTGTCTGCCCGCACCAATACGCCAGCGCCAGCAAGCCGAGCAAGCCCAGCACTTGCGTAGCGTCCTTGGGTAGCTGTCTGACGTACTGCGCCAGAAAAGCGCCATACGCCATCACGGCCAGCCAGATCGCGACCTGCTCATCGGTAATGCGCGTACCGCCGGCCGTCGTCGGCATGCCGAACACGACCACGCTGAACGCCACGTCAAGCAGCAGCAGCGCCGCCAGTGGCGGAAATTTTCCGCTCATCTTGTGTATCAACCAAGAAATACCAATGCTGGCGACAGTGACAATCAGGAGCGTGTTCAGGGTCATGGTGGGGATGTGTCAAGGGGAGACGGACCATTATAGAGGTGCATCGCTTGTTATTTCCAAAAAGAATTGTTCTATGTACAAACGTAGATATGTAAAAAAACCGGCCGAAGCCGGTTTTTATTGCTGCATCATTCCAAGGATAAGCGCTTCGCAAAAACGTTCAGGGCAAGGCGCCGCAACGCAGCCATGGACGTTTTTTGCGACTGCGCTTAATCGCGGCTGCCGCCGGCGAAGCCCAGCAGGGACAGCAAACTGGTGAAGATGTTGTACACGTCCAGGTAGATGCGCAGGGTGGCCGAGATGTAGTTGGTCTCGCCGCCGTTGATGATCTGCTGTACGTCATACAGGATGTAGGCCGAGAAGATCGCAATCGCCACCACCGAGATCACGATCGACAGTGCCGACAGGCCCAGGAAGATGTTCGCGATCGAGGCCAGGATCAGCACGATCACGCCGGCGAACAGCCATTTGCCCATCGCCGAAAAATCGCGCTTCGATACCGTGGCGATCGTCGCCATCACGGCCAGGATGGTGGCCGTGCCGCCGAAGGCTGTCATGATCAGCATGCCGCCGTTCGAGTAGCCCAGCGTGCGGGTCAGGATAGGTGTGAGCATCAGGCCCATGAAGAAGGTGAAGCCCAGCAGGACGGCGACGCCGAGGCCCGAGTTCTTGGTTTTTTCAATCGCGTACATGAAGCCGAAGGCCACCACCATGAAGATGATGAAGCCCATGCCGCCGGTCAGCATCGGCAGGTGCATCTGCACGCCGATAAAGGCACCCAGCACGGTCGGTATCATGGACAGCGCCAGCAGCCAGTAGGTATTGCGCAAGACCTGATGGCGTACTTGTTGCATGCCTCCCGACAGGTCAAAGGTGCGTTGCATGTTCTGATTCATAAAGCCTCCGTGTTGTCAAATCGATTTACTTCTTTCTGCAAGGATAGCATGGCCCCGCTTTTTTGCAAAAAAACCAGCTTAAGATTGCATTAAACGCAGTTGGGTTGCAGGATCGTGACGGCGATGCTGGGTGACATGGGGTGTAGTATGGTAAAATCGAAGGTTGATTGAACTATCAATTATTGTTTTAAACCTTTCTTTTTATTGGAGTTTTCACACATGGCAATCGAACGCACCCTGTCGATCATCAAACCAGACGCAGTTGCAAAAAACGTAATCGGCCAAATCTACAGCCGTTTCGAAAACGCTGGCCTGAAGATCGTTGCAGCCCGCATGACCCAACTGTCGCGCGAACAAGCTGAAGGCTTCTACGCAGCGCACAAAGAGCGCGGCTTCTTCAAGGACCTGGTTGACTTCATGGTTTCCGGTCCAGTAATGATCCAGGCCCTGGAAGGCGAAAACGCCGTTCTGGCCCACCGTGACCTGATGGGCGCAACGGATCCGAAAAAAGCAGAAAAAGGCACGATCCGCGCCGATTTCGCCGATTCGATCGATGCCAACGCCGTACACGGTTCGGACGCTGTCGAAGCTGGCAAAGTGGAAATCGCTTACTTCTTCCCAGAACTGAAGGCTTGATAGCCTTGGATAACGTTATTTCCTGGCGTTATCTGTGAAATAACTTTATCCCCACCCGTTTCCGCTGCGCTTGTTTCTTCTGCGCGCGGGGACGGATTTTTAGAATAGGCAACATCATGACGACGACTACCCTCACCAACTTGCTGGACCTCGATCCCGCGCAACTGATCGCTTATTGCGCCGAGTTGGGAGAGAAACCGTTTCGTGCGAAACAACTGCAACGCTGGATACACCAGTTTGGCGCCTCCGACTTCGACGCCATGACCGATCTGGCCAAGTCGCTGCGCGACAAGCTGGCTACGCGCGCCGAAGTGCGCGCCCCGGCGATTATCAGCGACCATACCTCGCTTGATGGCACCCGCAAGTGGCTGGTCGACGTCGGCAATGGCAATGCCGTGGAAACCGTATTTATCCCGGAAGAAAATCGCGGCACCCTGTGCATCTCGACCCAGGCTGGGTGTGCCGTCAACTGCCGTTTCTGCTCGACCGGCAAGCAGGGCTTCAACCGCAACCTCAGCGTTGGCGAAATCATCGGCCAGCTGTGGATGGCGGAATTCGAACTGCGCCGCACCAAGGGCATCGAGCCCGGTCCGAAGGGCGAGCGCCAGATCACCAACGTGGTGATGATGGGCATGGGCGAGCCGCTGCTGAACTTCGAGCCGACTGTCACCGCCCTGAAACTGATGCTCGACGATAACGCCTACGGCCTGTCGCGCCGCCGCGTGACCCTGTCGACCTCGGGCGTGGTACCGATGATGGACAAGCTGTCGCAGGAAGTGCCGGTGGCCCTGGCCGTCTCGCTGCACGCCTCGAACGATACCTTGCGCGATGGCCTGATTCCGCTGAACAAGAAATACCCGCTGAAGGAATTGATGGCAGCCTGCAAGCGCTATCTGGAATTCGCGCCGCGCGACTTCATCACCTTTGAATACTGCATGCTCGACGGCGTCAACGACAGCGACGAGCACGCACGCGAACTGCTGGCCCTGGTGCAGGATCGCGAGTTCGGCGTGAACTGCAAGTTCAACCTGATTCCGTTCAATCCCTTCCCCGAGTCGGGCCTGTTCCGCTCGAAAAACCCGCGCATCAAGGCGTTTGCCCAGGTGCTGATGGATGGCGGCATTATCACCACCGTGCGCAAGACGCGCGGCGACGATATCGATGCGGCCTGCGGTCAGCTCGCTGGCGAAGTCAAGGACCGTACGCGGGTGCAGGAGCGGATGGAAAAAATGACGGAATACCAGCAAAAGTTCGGCGCCAATTTCGGCAAGATCGTCGAGATCCGCTCCTGATGCGGGGAGGCATGGCTTACCCTCGCGCGCTTGCCATGGCTGTTGTCAGCCTGGCCGTGCTGCTGGCCGGCTGTGCTTCCACCGCAGACAAGGGGCAGGCTGCTTCCTTGCGCGAGCGCGCTGCACTGCGCCTGCAGCTGGCCAGCGCCTACTATGAGCAAGGCCAGTTCGGCGTCGCCCTGAGCGAGGTGGAGCAGGCGATTACTCTGGCGCCGGGCGATGCCAATGCACAGGCCCAGGTTCATGGCATGCGTGCGCTGATCCTCGCTGCCATGCGCCAGCCCGAGCCTGCTGAAAAAGATTTTCTTTACGCATTGCGCCTTGCGCCCCACAATCCCGAGTTGAGCAATAATTATGGTCAGTTCCTGTGCCAGACCGGGCGCGCGGCGCAATCGCTGGCGTATTTTGACGCCGCGCTGCAAGATGCTGCCTATGTGACGCCGGAAAAGGCGCTGAACAATGGCGGTGCTTGCAGCCTGGCGGTGAAGGATTATGCGCGTGCGAGCGCTTACTGGCTGCGCGCGGAGCGTATTGCGCCGGGCGTGGCAAGCACTTGCATTGGCCTTGCGCGCACGTATTACGAACAACAGGACTACCGGCAGGCGGCGCGTTATCTTGAGCGCCTTGGCGGTGTAACGATTATGGAAAGCCAGACGGCCGATGTGCTGTGGCTAGCGATCAAGGTGCGGCATAAGCTCGGAGATGCGGGTGCGGAAGCTGGCCTGGTAGCGCAATTGCGCCGCCACCACTCCGGCTCGCCCGAATATGCTGCTTATCAAAGTGGGGCGTTTGATGAGTGAGACAGGGATACCAATGAATTCAGAGCGGGCAGAAACACCTGAGCAGCAACCCCAGGGCAATCTTGCGTTGGCAGGCGCACAACTGAAGGCGCAGCGCGAAGCACTGGGCTGGCCGGTGGAACAGGTGGCTGAACAGCTCAAGCTGGCGCCGCGCCAGGTGGTGGCGCTGGAAGAGGGCGACATGGCGGCCTTGCCGAACCTGGCCGTGGTGCGCGGTTTCGTGCGCGCCTATGCCAAGGTGGTGCGGCTCGATGCGGCGCCGCTGGTGGCGATGATAGCAGTGCATCCGCCGACGCCGGTACAGGAACACCAGGCCACGCCGGCGCGCCGCGATATTTCCGCCACGTTTTCCGAGTCGCGCTTCCCGTCGATGACGCAGCGCTCCTCGCATTCCGGCGTGTGGATCGCCGGCGCCGTGGCGGTGGTGGCTGCTGCCGCTTTTGGCGCCTATAAAATGGGTTATGTGCCTGAAGCCCTGTTTGCCCATGGCGACAAGGACGCCGTGCATAGCGGCGTGACCGCGCCGGTGGAAACCACCCTGATCAAGCCGGGCCAGGATTTGTCGCCGGTGCAGACGCCGTCTGTGCCGCTGATTTCCGTGCCACCGGCCGGTGATGCCGGGACCGGGGCCGGCACTGGTGCGCCGGCACCAGTCACGGCCCCAGCGCCGGCTAGCGTGCCTGCGCCGGCAGCCGAGACGCCGGCGGCAGCGCCGGCCGTCGCCAGCGCCAATGCGCTGGTGCTGAAAGTGGAACAGGATTCCTGGGTTGAAATTCGCCGCCCTGGCAGTACGCCGCTGATTTCGCGCCTGGTCAAGGCGGGCAGCACGGAAACCTTTGATATCACCGGCCCTGCGGTGCTGGTGGTGGGCAAACCCGAAGTGGTGCAAGCGACCCTGCGCGGCGCCAGGCTGGAGCTGCCGCGCATTGCGGGCGGCACGATTGCCCGCGTGAACATCAAATAACTGACAAGATAATATTATGGTGACTTCGAATACAGCGATCGGCTCCGGCCCGTCCAGCCGGCGCGACAGCCGCAAGGTACTGATCGCCCACGGCCAGCGCCAGATCTGGGTGGGCGGCGACGCCCCCGTGGTGGTGCAGTCGATGACCAATACCGATACTGCCGACGCCATCGGCACGGCGATCCAGATCAAGGAACTGGCACGTGCCGGCTCGGAACTGGTGCGTCTGACGGTCGACCGGCCGGAAAGTGCGATGGCCGTGCCGTATATCCGCGACCAGCTCGACAAGATGGGCATCGACGTGCCGCTGGTGGGCGACTTCCACTATAACGGCCACACGCTGCTGAACGATTATCCCGATTGCGCGCGTGCGCTGTCGAAGTACCGCATCAATCCGGGCAATGTCGGCAAGGGCGCCAAGCGCGACACGCAATATGCGCAGATGATCGAAGCGGCCTGCCGCTACGACAAGCCGGTGCGCATCGGTGTGAACTGGGGCAGCCTGGACCAGGCGCTGCTGGCGCGCATCATGGATGAAAACGCCGGCCGCGACCAGCCCTGGCCGGCGCAGGCCGTGATGTATGAGGCGCTGATCACGTCGGCGATTGAAAACGCCGTGCGCGCCGAAGAGCTGGGCCTGGCGCGCGACAAGATCATTCTGTCGTGCAAGGTTTCCGGGGTGCAGGATCTGATCGCTGTCTACCGCGAGCTGTCCAGGCGCTGCGACTATCCGCTGCACCTGGGCCTGACGGAAGCGGGCATGGGCAGCAAGGGCATCGTGGCCTCGACGGCGGCGCTGTCGGTGTTGCTGCAAGAGGGTATCGGCGACACTATCCGCATTTCCCTGACGCCAGAGCCGGGCGGCGACCGCACGCGCGAAGTGATTGTCGGCCAGGAGATTTTGCAAACCATGGGCCTGCGCAAGTTCGCGCCGATGGTGATCGCTTGCCCGGGCTGCGGCCGTACCACCTCGACCACCTTCCAGGAGCTGGCCGACAATATCCAGACCTATCTGCGCGAGCAGATGCCGGAATGGAAAAAACTGTACCCGGGCGTGGAAGCGATGAACGTGGCTGTGATGGGCTGCATCGTCAACGGCCCCGGTGAATCGAAGCATGCGAATATCGGCATCAGCCTGCCGGGCACTGGCGAATCGCCGGCTGCGCCGGTGTTTGTCGATGGCGAAAAAGTGGTCACCCTGCGCGGTGAGCGCATCGTCGAAGAATTCCAGGATATCGTCCTGAAGTATGTCCAGAGTCATTACAGCGCAGCGACTGCCGCCTGAACCAATAAAAACAGAAAAGTAGAACCCCATGTCCGAACAGAAAAAAGCAGAAAAGATTACAGCAGTAAAAGGCATGAACGACGTGCTGCCGGCTGACGCGCCGCTGTGGGAATTGTTTGAAAACACCGCCCAGTCCGTGCTGCAAAGCTATGGTTTCCAGCAGATCCGCACGCCGATCGTGGAAGAGACGAAATTGTTCGCGCGCGCCATCGGCGCCGTCACCGATATCGTGGAAAAGGAAATGTACTCGTTCACCGATTCGATGAACGGCGACAACCTGACCCTGCGTCCTGAAGGCACGGCCGGCGTGGTACGCGCCGTGGTCGAACACAACCTCGTCTACGAAGGCCCTAAACGACTGTGGTACAAAGGCCAGATGTTCCGCCACGAGCGCCCGCAGAAAGGCCGCTACCGCCAGTTTCACCAGTTCGGCGTGGAGGCGATCGGCTTTGCCGGTCCGGATATCGATGCCGAACTGATCATGATGTCGCGCCGCCTGTGGGATGACCTGGGCCTGGAAGGCATTCGCCTGGAACTGAACTCGATCGGCGATGCCGCAGAGCGCCTGCGCCACCGTGCCGACCTGATTACTTACCTGGAAAGCCACAGCGAACTGCTCGACGAAGAAGCCAGGCGCCGCCTGCACAGCAATCCGCTGCGCATCCTCGACACCAAGAATCCTGCCATGCAGGAACTGGTCAATGGCGCGCCAAAATTGCTGGAATACCTGGGCGAAGAATCGCTGGCGCACTTCCACGGCCTGCAAAAGATTTTGAACCACAACAATATTCCGTTCACCATCAATCCACGCCTGGTGCGCGGCCTCGATTACTACAACCGCACGGTGTTCGAGTGGGTCAGCGACAAGCTGGGCGCGCAAGGCACGGTCTGCGCCGGCGGGCGCTATGACGGCATGGTTGAGATGTTCGGCGGCAAATCGACCCCGGCGGTCGGCTTCGGCATGGGCGTCGAACGCCTGGTGCTGCTGATGAAAGACGCGGCCGAGCCTGAACAGCCAGCCCAGTGCGATGTCTATCTGGTGCACCAGGGCGAGCAGGCGGACTTGCAAGCGTTTGTGCTGGCCGAGCGCATTCGTGACGCCGGCCTGGACGTGGTGCTGCACTGCGCCGCCAGCAATGGTGGCGGCAGCTTCAAGACGCAGATGAAAAAGGCCGACGCCAGCGGCGCGTCGTTTGCCGTGATCCTCGGCGACGATGAAGTTGCCAACCACGTCGCTACCGTCAAAGCGATGCGCGACGCCGAAGGCGCGGCGCAGCAGAACACGGTGCCGTTCGACGATGTCGTCGATTACGTGGTCGACCAGATTATCGGTGACCATGATTGCGGTCATGACCACGGCCCTGGCGGCCATGTGCATCACCACCATTGAACTACGTTGCCACAGCGATGTGGCAACATGGCGTACCCCTCGATCCACTACTCATTACACTGACGACTCATGGCATACGATCACGAAGAGCAAGAACAACTGGCATCCCTCTCGGCATGGTGGAAGCGCTACGGCAACCTGACCTCCTGGGTCCTGATCGTGGCGCTGGCCGGCTACAGCGGCTGGGCCGGCTGGCAGTATTACCAGCGCACGCAGGCCGCGCAGGCAGGCCAGCTGTACGATGAGCTGCAAGGCGCCATCGCCGCCAAGGACACGGCCAAGATCCAGCGCGCGGCCGGCGACATGCAGTCGCGCTTCGGCAGCACGGCGTACGCACAGATGAGTGGCCTGGCTGCGGCCAAGGCGGCCTTCGACGCGAATGACATGAAAACCGCCAAGGCCCAGCTGCAATGGGTGGCTGACCATGGCAACGAAGAGTACAAGGTGATCGCCAAGCTGCGCTTAGCTGGCGTGCTGCTCGATGAAAAAGCCTACGACGACGCCCTGAAGGCCTTGTCGGGCGCCAGCGTGCCGCAATTTGCCGGTGCCGTGGCCGACCGCAAGGGCGATATCCTGGTCGCGCAAAACAAGCTGGCCGATGCGCGCACCGCCTACCTGGCCGCGTTCACCGCGACCGACAAGAACAACCCGGGTCGCCAGCTGATCCAGGTGAAACTGGAAGCGATCGGCGGCAGCGTGCCGGAAGAGAAGGCCAAGACCGCACCAGCGGCTGCCTGATAGTCCTTACAAGTACAAGAAAAAGGTTGGATAACATTTATGCGTCTCACTGAAAAACTGGTAGCGGCAAGCCTGTTGGTCTTGATGGCGGGTTGCTCGTCATGGAATCCGTTTTCCAAGAAAGATCCGAAAACCGAGCCGGCCAAGCTGGTCGAGTTAAAATCGAGCATGGCCGTGCGCGAAGCATGGAAGTATTCGATCGGCAAGTCGGGCGTGTATGCGTTCACTCCGGCCCTGTCCGGCAGCAGCCTGTATGTGGTCAACGCCGATGGCGCGCTGGCGCGCATCGATGCGGCCACCGGCCGTGAAACCTGGCGCATCAAGGCCGGCACCGATATTACGTCCAGCGCCGGTACCGACGGCAGCGTGGTAGCGGTCGGCGGCGCCAAGGGCACCGTGCTGGCGTTTGACGCCGATGGCAAGGAACTGTGGAAAGCCCAGGCGTCGAGCGAAGTGCTGACGGCGCCGGTGGTCGGCGAAGGCATGGTCGTGGTGCGCAGCGTCGACAACCGCATCCTCGGTTTCGATGCCAAAACCGGCGAGCGCAAATGGGTGGTACAGCGCACGACGCCAGCCCTGACCCTGCGCAATGCGCCGGGCATGGTGCTCGGCGGCACGAATGTGTACGTCGCCCAGCCGGGCGGCAAGCTGGTGGCGCTGACGGCGGCCACCGGCGTGGTGCGCTGGGAAACCGTGGTCAGCGAACCGCGCGGCGCCACTGAGCTCGAACGCGTCTCCGACATCGCCGGCACGCCAGTGGTATTCGAAGGCGAAGTGTGCACCGTCACGTACCAGGGCAAAGCCGGCTGTTTCGACGCCGCCACGGGCGTGCCGCGCTGGACCAAGCCGGTCTCGTCCGATGTGGGCGTGGCGGTCGACCAGCGTTTCCTGTTTACCGCCGATGACCAGGGCACCGTGCTGGCATTCGCCCGCGAAGGCGGGCAGGGCGCCTGGAAGAACGAGGCGCTGGCGCGCCGCCGCCTGTCCACGCCCGCATCGTATGGCCGCAGCGTGGCCATCGGCGACTATCAAGGTTACATCCACTTCCTGTCACGGGAAGATGGCGCATTAATAGGTCGGGTCAGCACCGACGGCAGCCCGATTGTTTCGGTTCCTGTCGTTGCCGGTTCGAATTTGATTTTTCAAACCCAATCAGGGACAGTGACCGCTCTCGCGGTCGAGTAATACAAATGAAGCCGGTAATTGCACTAGTAGGTCGACCCAATGTTGGGAAATCGACTTTATTCAATCGTCTGACCCGCTCGCGCGATGCGCTGGTGGCGGATTTGCCTGGGTTGACGCGCGATCGTCACTATGGCGAAGGCCGTGTCGGCGAACGTCCCTTCCTGGTCATCGATACGGGTGGTTTCGAACCCGTCGCCAAGGAAGGCATCATGTTCCAGATGGCTCTGCAGACCAAGCAGGCCGTGGCCGAGGCCGACGTGGTGGTATTCATCGTCGATGGCCGCCAGGGCCTGACGCCGCATGACAAGACCATTGTCGACTTCCTGCGCAAGAGCGGTCGCCCGGTCCTGTTGGTGGTCAACAAGAGCGAAGGCATGCGCTATACGGCCGTGGTGTCCGAATTCTATGAATTGGGCATGGGCGATCCGTATGCGATCTCGTCCGCGCACGGCGACGGCGTCAACGACCTGGTCGAAGTGATGCTGGACCTGGCGTTCGCGCAGCGTCCGGATGAGCCGGAAGAGCTGGAAAAAGCCGACCGTGGCATCAAGATCGCGCTGGTCGGCCGTCCGAACGTGGGCAAGTCGACGCTGATCAACACCTTGCTCGGTGAAGAGCGCGTGATCGCCTTCGACATGCCGGGCACGACGCGCGACTCGATCGAGATTCCGTTCGAGCGCGACGGCCAGCAATACACCCTGATCGACACGGCCGGTATCCGCCGCCGCGGCAAGGTGTTCGAAGCGATCGAGAAATTCTCGGTGGTCAAGACGCTGCAGTCGATTTCGGAAGCCAACGTGGTGGTGCTGATGCTCGACGCACAGCAGGATATCTCGGAACAGGACGCGCATATCGCCGGCTTTATCCTGGAATCGGGCCGTGCACTGGTAGTTGCCGTCAACAAGTGGGATGGCCTGCAATCGCACCAGCGCGACGAGATCAAGATCGATATCGACCGCAAGCTCGATTTCCTGTCATTCGCACAGATGCATTTCATTTCCGCGCTGAAGGGCACCAACATCGGTCCGCTGATGAAGTCGCTCAACGCCGCGTATGCAGCCGCGATGTGCGATTTGTCGACGCCGAAGCTGACGCGCGCCCTGATCGAAGCGGTGGAGAAGCAGGAGCCGCGCCGCAAGGGTTCGATCCGTCCGAAGCTGCGCTATGCCCACCAGGGCGGCATGAACCCGCCGGTGATCGTGATTCACGGCAATGCGCTCGACGCTGTCGGCGACCCGTACAAGCGCTATCTGGAAAAACATTTTCGCGATACCTTTGCACTGGTCGGCACGCCATTGCGGATTGAACTGCGTACCGGTAAAAATCCGTTTGCACGTACGCCAAGCAAGTAAGGGACACGTAAATCAGCGCAATTAAGTGCATATTAAGGCGCCGCAGTGATAATGCGGCGCCAGCAGGAAATAATATTGCCATTCATGGGCATTAACGCCAAAATAATAAAGTGTTAATGCGCCATGCGCGACAGCGATCGTGAAAACAGGTTACAGTAGCTGTAGAGCATCTTTCTCTGTGAGAGAGGTGCGAGAGCACTTGAAATCAAGCGAGTCGCCTCCAATTCTTACACAACAACATAAACAAACGGAGCTGTTATGAGCAACAAAGGGCAACTGTTACAAGACCCATTCCTCAATGCATTACGCAAAGAGCATGTTCCTGTCTCGATCTACCTGGTCAATGGCATTAAATTGCAGGGCCATATCGAATCGTTCGATCAATACGTCGTATTGCTGCGCAATACAGTGACACAGATGGTGTACAAGCATGCCATCTCGACCGTGGTGCCGGCCCGTGCCGTCAATCTCAATATTGAATCCGAAGCGGAGTAAGCCGTTGAGCCTGACGGTCCCGCGCCTTTCACCTTCCATCGCCTGCGTCCGTGCCAGCGGCGTTGATGCATCCGCATCGGCGCCCGCGACAACCTCTATGTTGCCATCATGCGCGCGGCACTAGTCGGAGTTGACTTCGGTCACAGCGACTTTGCCGCCAGCATGGAGGAACTCATGCTGTTGTCGCGCTCGGCTGGCGCCGACCCGGTTTCCACCATCACGGCCAAACGTTCCAGTCCCGATTCCGCCTATTTTGTCGGTAGCGGCAAGGCTGACGAGATTGGCGACGCCGTTGTCAACGATGGCCTGGAAATCGTTATCTTCAACCACGCCCTTTCGCCGGCACAGCAGCGCAATCTGGAAAAGCGCCTGAATGTGCGGGTGCTCGACCGTACCAGCCTGATACTCGACATTTTTGCGCAACGCGCGCAAAGCCACGAGGGCAAGCTGCAGGTCGAGCTGGCCCAGCTGCAGCATCTGGCCACGCGCCTGATCCGCGGCTGGACTCACCTTGAGCGGCAAAAGGGCGGTATCGGCTTGCGCGGCCCCGGCGAGACGCAGCTCGAGACCGACCGCCGCCTGATCGGCGACCGTGTCAAGGCGCTGCGCGCGCGGCTGGAAAAGCTGCACAAGCAACGCGAAACGCAGCGCCGTTCGCGTGGCCGCAATCACACGTTTTCAGTCTCGCTGGTCGGCTATACCAATGCCGGCAAGTCGACCCTGTTCAACGCCGTGACCAAGGCCGGCGTGTATGTGGCCGACCAGTTGTTCGCCACGCTCGACACTACCTCGCGCCGGGTTTATCTGGGCCAGGAAGTGGGCAACGTGGTGATCTCGGACACAGTGGGTTTTGTGCGCGAATTGCCGCACCAGCTGGTGGCGGCGTTCCGCGCCACCCTGGAAGAAACCATCCACGCCGATCTGCTGCTGCACGTCGTCGACGCTTCGTCGCCGGTACGCATGGAGCAGATCGAGCAGGTTAACCTGGTCTTGCAAGAGATCGGCGCCGATCATATACCGCAAATTCTGGTGTGGAACAAGATCGACGCGGCCGGGCTGGAGCCTTCGGTTGAGCGCGATGAAAATGGCGTGCTCAGCCGTGTGTTCGTCAGCGCGCACAAGGGCAGCGGGCTGGACTTGTTGCGCGAGGCCATCGTCGAGATGGCCAAGAGCGCGCCACGTTCCGCCCACCTCTATCAGTACGATGCAGCACAGGACAGCCAGTTGATCGACGAGCCGCAGGAGCAAGACGATCAAGCTGGCCAGCACGATGGCGCCGCCCCGGACCAGGCCAAAGAAATTGGCCCGGACGATGGTATTTCCACCCACTCCAAAGTCGGAACACGATAGTTATGCTTGTCTCCCTACTCAAAAAAACAGGCTTGAAGTTGTCCCTGAATGACCCCCGCTGGGGCAATAACAAGGACGACGGCAAGAAAGCCCAAGAAGGCAAAAAGCCAGGCGAAGGTCCGCCGGACCTCGATCAGCTGTGGCGCGATTTCAATCAGCGCCTGAATGCTTTTTTCGGCCAGAAGAATCGTCCCGACAACGGCGGCAACGGCGGCAACAACAACGGTGGTGGCCCGCGTCCGGATATGAAGGGTGCCGGCATCACCGCCGGCGTGGTCGGCGTCATCGCCGTCTTCATCTGGCTGGCCAGCGGCGCTTTTATCGTGCAAGAGGGCCAGAATGGCGTCGTCATGACGTTCGGCAAATACGCGCGTACCGCACCGGCCGGTCTCAACTGGCGCTGGCCGTATCCGTTCCAGACGGACGAAACCGTCAACGTGTCGCAGGTGCGTACGGTGGAAGTCGGCTACCGCCAGTCGCTGCGCAACAAGCAGGCCAGCGAGTCGCTGATGCTGACCGACGATGAAAACATTATCGACATCCAGTTCGCCGTGCAATATACGCTGAAGGGCCCGGTCGACTGGCTGTTCCAGAATCGCGACCAGGAAGACACCCTGCGCCAGGTCGCCGAAACGGCGATCCGCGAGGTGGTCGGCCGCAGCAAGATGGATTTCGTGCTGTACGAAGGGCGCGAAAAAGTCGCATATGAAACCCAGAAGCTGATGCAGCAGATCGTTGACCGCTACAAGCTCGGCGCGCTGATCACCAACGTGACCATGCAGGCGGTGCAGCCGCCCGAACAGGTGCAAGCCGCGTTTGACGATGCCGTGAAAGCGGGCCAGGATCGCGAACGCCAGAAAAATGAAGGCCAGGCTTACGCCAACGACGTGATTCCGAAAGCGCGCGGCGCCGCCTTCCGCCTGATGGAAGAAGCCGAAGCGTACAGCGCCATGGTGACCGAGAACGCTGCTGGTAATGCGTCGCGCTTCAAGCAGGTGCTGGTCGAGTACCAGAAAGCGCCGGCAGTCACGCGCGATCGCATGTACCTGGAAACCATGCAGCAAGTATTCAGCAGCGCCAGCAAGGTTATGGTCGACGCGAAAAGCGGCAGCAACCTGCTGTATTTGCCGCTCGACAAGCTGATCGCACAGACGGCCGCGACCGACGCCAGCGCCGCTGCCGCCCGTACCGCTGCCCCTGCCACCACCACTGTTTTGCCACAGGACGCCATGCCGACAGTCGAAGTTAATACGCGCCGCTCTTCGCGTGAACGGGAGAGCCGCTGATGAACCGTATCGTAGCCGCCCTGATCGCGGGCTTTATCGCGATCATGCTGTTGTCGTCGACCGTGTTCGTGGTCGACCAGCGTAAATACGCAGTCGTCTTCGCCCTCGGTGAAGTCAAGGAAGTGATACGCGAACCGGGCTTGTACTTCAAGCTGCCGCCACCGTTCCAGAACGTGCTGTATCTGGACAAGCGTATCCTGACCCTGGATACACCTGAGCCGGAGCGCTTCATCACGGCCGAGAAGAAAAACATCCTGGTCGATGCCTATGTGAAATGGCGCATCGGTGATCCGCTGCTGTATTTCCGCAGCTTCGGCGGCGATGAAAATCCGGCCCGTAACCGCATGTCGCAAATCGTCAAGGCTGCGCTGAATGACGAAATCACCAAGCGCACGGTGCGCGAAGTGATCTCGGGCCAGCGCGGCAAGGTGATGGAAGCGATCCTGGCCAAGGTGTCGGCCGAAGCGAAAGCGATCGGTGTCGAGATCATTGATGTGCGTTTGAAGCGAGTTGACTACGTCGAGCAGATCAACAACTCGGTGTACGAACGCATGAAGTCCGAGCGCGTGCGTGTGGCCAATGAGCTGCGCTCCACCGGTTCGGCCGATTCCGAGAAGATCCGGGCCGATGCCGACAAGCAGCGTACGGTGATCCTGGCCGAAGCCTACCGCGAAGCCGAGAAGCTGCGCGGCGAGGGCGACGCCAAGGCTTCGCAAATCTACGCCGAAGCGTTTGGCCGCAATCCCGAGTTCTACAAGTTCTACCGCAGCCTCGAAGCCTACCGCGCCACGTTCAAGGACAAGGGCGATGTGATGGTGGTTGATTCGAGCTCGGAGTTCTTCAAGTATTTCAAGGCTGGCGGTTCGGCTGGCGTGGCGAGCGCACCGAAGAAGTAATCCAAGAGTAGTACTTGAAGCGGGGCCGGCAGCAATGCTGGCTCCGCTTTTTTTTTATGGCTGCGATGGCCATGCAGGCGGGTGAAAAGGGCGTTTTTTTTGCCTTCAGTGATCGCCGTGGCGACAACTTATCCCTGTAACCACACTTTTTCGCGTAAAATATCAGGTTCGGCCTCTTGCCTGGCGCGCCCGCCGCTGCCTCGCCTGATGCATTTTTCAACTTTCTCCCGTATCTCGCTCCCTCATGCCGAATTGGCTTTTGCCCGAAAATATTGCCGATGTATTGCCGTCGGAAGCGCGCAAGATCGAAGAGCTGCGCCGCCTCATGCTGGATAATTTCCGTCTTTACGGATATGAACTGGTGATGCCGCCGCTGCTCGAATATCTGGAGTCGCTGATGACCGGCGCCGGCAAGGATACCGATCTGCGCACCTTCAAGCTGGTAGACCAGCTCTCGGGCCGCATGCTCGGCCTGCGCGCCGACATGACCACGCAAGTGGCCCGTATCGACGCCCACCTGCTCAACCGCGCCACCGTCACCCGCCTGTGCTACGCCGGTAGTGTGCTGCATACCCGTCCTTCGGGCCTGCATGCGACGCGCGAACCGCTGCAGATCGGCGCCGAAATCTACGGCCATGCCGGCCTGGAAGCGGACGCCGAAATCCAGGAACTGGCGCTCGCTTCGCTGGCACTGGCTGGTTTTGATGCCGTGCGCCTCGATTTGTCCCACGTCGGCCTGTTGCGCGCTATTATTGCGCAGGACGCCGCCGCCGGCCGCGACGAAGCGGCCTTGTTCAGCCTGCTGCGCGCAAAAGATGCGCCAGGCTTGCGCGCGCTGACCGCCTCCTACGATGCCGTCACGCGCGACGCGCTGCTGGCTCTGCCGAACCTGTATGGCGACATCGACGTGCTGGCGCGTGCGCGCGAAGTGCTGCCGCCATTGCCTGGCGTGCAAAAGGCGCTGGCTGAACTGGCTGCGCTGGCTGGCTCGGCACTGGGTCGCGCCGAAGTGGCGATCGACCTGGCCGACCTGCGCGGTTACCAATATGAAAGTGGCGCGATGTTTGCGCTGTATGTACCTGGCTTGCCGAACGCGGTTGCGCGCGGCGGCCGTTATGACCACGTCGGCGAAGCGTTCGGCCGGGCTCGTCCCGCGACCGGCTTCTCGCTCGATTTGCGCGAACTGGCGCGCCTGTTGCCGACCGCGGAGCGCAAGCATTCCATCCGCGCGCCGTGGGGCAGTGCGCCAGAATTGAAGGAAAAAATCGCCGAGTTGCGCAAGGCGGGCGAGGTCGTGATCCAGAGTTTGCCGGGTCACAGTAATGAACAAGACGAGTTCGAGTGCGATCGCGTGCTGGTACTTGCCGATAATGGTAGTAGCTGGATTCTTAAAAACTTAGGTTGAGTGATGTCAAACAAAATTATGGCAAAGAACGTCGTTGTCATCGGCACCCAATGGGGCGATGAAGGTAAAGGCAAGATCGTCGACTGGTTGACCGATCACGCCCAGGGTGTGGTGCGCTTCCAGGGCGGCCACAATGCAGGCCACACGCTGGTCATCGGTGGCGTCAAGACCGCGCTGCAACTGATCCCTTCGGGCATCATGCGTCCAGGCGTGGCATGCTACATCGGTAACGGTGTGGTGGTGTCGGTGCCGGACGTGCTGCGCGAAATCGACAAGCTGGAAAAAGTCGGCGTCGAAGTCGCCTCGCGCCTGAAAGTGTCGGACGCGGCGCCCGTGATCCTGCCTTACCACACCGCGATCGACCTGGCGCGTGAAGCCAAGCGTGGCGATGCAAAGATCGGCACCACCGGCAAGGGCATCGGCCCTGCCTACGAAGACAAAGTGGCTCGCCGCGCGATCCGTATCGCCGACCTGCTCAACGAGAAGCGCTTTGCCGAAAAGCTGGCCGAAAACCTCGATTACCATAACTTCGTGCTGGAACATTACCTGAAGGCGCCGAAAGTCGACTATCAGAAAACCCTCGATGATGCGCTGGCCTATGTGCCGCGCCTGCGTCCGATGGTGACCGACGTGTCGAGCGCGCTGTACGCAGCGCACAAGGCCGGCGCCAACCTGCTGTTCGAAGGTGCACAGGGTTCGCTGCTCGACGTCGACCACGGCACCTATCCGTTTGTTACCTCGTCGAACTGCGTGGCCGGGAATGCCGCCGCCGGTTCGGGTGTCGGTCCTGGCATGCTGCACTACATCATGGGCATCACCAAGGCCTACACCACGCGCGTCGGCTCGGGCCCATTCCCGTCGGAACTGCCGACCGATGCCGGCGTTGGCCATCATCTGGCGCAAGTGGGCCATGAATTCGGCACCGTGACGGGCCGTGCCCGCCGCTGCGGCTGGTTCGACGCCGCCTTGCTGCGCCGCTCGGTGCAGATCAACGGCGTGTCGGGCATGTGCCTGACCAAGCTGGACGTGCTGGACGGTATCGAAACGCTGAAGCTGTGCACCGGCTACACCATCGATGGCGTGTCGGTCGACATCTTCCCATCAGGCGCTGAAGAAGCAGCCCGTTGCGTGCCGGTGTACGAAGAGATGCCGGGCTGGACCGAAAGCACGGTCGGCGCCAAGTCGATGGACGCGCTGCCGGCTACCGCGCGCGCTTACATCAAGCGCATCGAAGAGCTGGTCGGCGTGCCGGTGGACATGGTTTCGACCGGTCCGGATCGCGAAGAAACGATCGTCCTGCGCCACCCGTTCGAATAAACGCGTAGCACCCAATCCGCCGCAAGGCGGATTTTTTCAAGCCAAGCATAAAGACAGAACATCATGACTACGCCACAAAGCAATGACCAGCACCTGTGGGTGAACTGGGAAGAATATCACCGCCTGATCGAGCGCCTGGCGCTCAAGGTTCATGAGTCGGGCTGGAAGTTTGACCAGGTGCTGTGCCTGGCGCGCGGCGGCGTGCGCCCCGGCGACGTATTCTCGCGCATTTTTGATTTGCCGCTGGCGATCCTGTCGACCAGTTCCTATCGCGAAGACAAAGGCACGACCCAGGGCGACCTCGATATCGCCAAATACATGACGATGACCAAGGGCCCGCTGGCTGGCCGCATCCTGCTGGTCGATGACCTGGCCGATTCGGGCGTCACGCTCGACAAAGTCACGCGTCACCTCAAAGACAATTTCCCGGGCGTGACCGAAGTCAAATCGGCCGTGATCTGGCTCAAGGGCTGCTCCGTCGTGCGCCCTGACTACTACCTGGAAGAACTGCCGCACAACCCGTGGATCCATCAGCCGTTCGAAGACTATGACGGCCTGCGCCCGCACCAGCTGGCGGCGTGGATCAAGAAAGGCGAAACGGGCAAGTAATCATTACTTGTGCGTTGGCAGAAAAAAGACGATCGTGTATCGTCTTTTTTTTCGCCTCAAGGAATTGCGCATGACCATACTGCACACGGCGCGGCTGCGCCTCGAACCCGTCACCGAGCAGCATTACGAGGCCATGCACGCCATGAACTCCGATGTCGAGGTGATGACTTACCTCAATGCCGGCCAGCCCGAGACGGAAGAGCACACGCGCGCCGCCGTCGTCCGCATCATGGGGCGCTGGGCCGAGTGGGGCTATTCGTGGTGGGCCTTGATACGCAAGGACGACGAAGTCATGGTCGGCCTGGCTTGCCTGCAGCATCTCGGCGGCGATAAAACGCAGCCGCACGAAATCGGCTGGCGCCTGGCGCGCGCAGGATGGGGGCAGGGCTACGCCAGCGAGGCGGCCACCGCCATCGTCGATCATGCTTTCAACGTGATCAACGCGCCGTTTTTGGTCGCCGTGGCCCACCCTGATAATGCCGCTTCGATCAAGGTCATGACGCGCCTGGGCATGCAGTACACGGGCAGGGAAAAACACTACGATCTCGATTCTGTCGTGTACCGCCTGGAGCGGCCATGAAGGCACTGAACCTGGGCTGCGCCTATGGCGTGCAGTTTTCGCCCGATGGCACGCGCCTGGCAGTGAAAAGCACCCAGCGGATTGCTGGCCTGGGGCGTTAAGCCATTTTGCAGGTTTAATGGTGACGCAGGGGCGCCAACTGAACGGCATTAGCGCGCTGCTGGCGCTTTCACTGGATTAAAACCGTATCGGACACGGCGCCGCCGTACCGCCGCCAAAGCCGGCATAACCGGACCGGGCGCTGAGGTTCAGCGACATGCTGCCCTTGTCGGGCATATAAATGCAGTATTCGCCGCTCGACGTAATGACGCGGTAAATGCGTTTCGGGTCGTTCGGTGCGCTCCACAGCTCGATGCGGGCCGCCTCATGCCACTTCGGCCGGACCGCTGCATGCGCTTCCTCGAAGCCTTTCGCCAGGCGTGCCTGCGGCGTATCGGGTGGCGCCACGAACTCCTGCGGATGCTCTTTGCGCAACTGGCGGTCGATGGCGCCGACGGCTTGCAGGGCCTGCTGCGCCAGGGTAGGTACGGCGGTCGATGGCGTCTGCGGCGCCGGCTGTGTGTTCTCTTCAGGTTTGTCAGGCTGGTCCGGTGTCCCTGTCGCTGCTGGTGCGGGAGCTGTTGCTGATACGGGTGCTGATGCCGAGGGGGTTTCCCGGGCTCTTGCAGGAAGCGCTGGCGCAGCAGGGCCGGGAGCGAGGATTGCTGGCGGCGTCATTGCTGGCTGCTGCGGCTGCACCAGTTGTATCCACACGCGCCGGTCCGGGGCCATGCTGGTGTACACAGGCCGCGTGGCAGCCCAGAATACGGCCAGATGCAAGATGGTGATGGCTGCAATACGCCAGCCTTGATGGCGATGGCCGATCATAAAGTTGCGCTGCGCTGGGTGGATGCTCATCTGCTGTGTGCTTGCGGGATGGAAGAGGCACCAGTATGCAAATTTGCAACAGTGCTGTAAACAGCTTTCGCAGGTAATGCAGATGGTGCTCCCGAAGGTAGCGCAAGATGCGCCGTGCCGCATGTCAGCTTGCCGGTTTGCGCGATTTATCGCGGCTTTCGTCCATTCTTCTTTTGAGCGTGATGCGGGTCAGCTTGGATGGTTTGCCCAGCCGCAGTGCCAGTCCACCCCATATCTGGCCTGACCGGACCTCAGGAAGTCTTCATTTATCGATACGGTGAAGCATGATCTGACCGAGCTCGGAAGGTTGTCGCGACAACGAGTCGCGCAGGGCTTGCTCGTAATTCAGATCAGTCGATTCAATCCCATGCACGATGCCCCACAGGACGCCGGCGCCATCATCGTGGGGGAATCGTTCAAAAACGCGAAACAAGAACGGCAGGCAAGTTTCGCAGACCTGCCCCTGCCAAAGTTCCGATAGCAGTGCATCCATCTCGCGCCAATCGTCAGCAGGGCCAGGCTTGAACTGGTCGATTTCCAGCAGAATTTCGTTTTGTGCACGGCTCATGGTCGGTATTTTGCATGGTTGCGGAAGGAAATGGTCGAATGTATTGTACTTCTGCAGCTCGCCGATGGCAGTGTGCAATATCGCCGGGAGTTCGAAAAATGGCGCATGAATACCAAAGCTCGATGATTTTGTTAAGCTGCCATTTTTGGCCCCGACCACCATCACAGGAAACCCCATGAGCGATCACATCCATTTTTACGAGCCTGCCCACGGCCACGGCCTGCCGCACGATCCTTTCAACGCGATTGTCGGGCCGCGTCCGATCGGCTGGATCGCCACGCGCAGCAATGCCGGCGTGCTGAACCTTGCGCCCTACAGTTTTTTCAATGCCTTCAATTACACGCCGCCGCTGATCGGCTTTGCCAGCATCGGCCGCAAGGACACCTTGCGCAATATTGAAGAGAACGGCGAATTCGTGTGGAACCTGGCGACGCGGCCGCTGGCCGAGGCGATGAATGCCAGCTGTACGCCGGCGCCGCCGGAAGTCGATGAGTTCGCGCTGGCCGGCCTGACGCCGGTCGCTTCGCGCATGATAGCGGTGCCGCGCGTGGCCGAAAGTCCGGTGTCGTTCGAATGCCGGCGCACGCAGATCATTGAACTGCAGGGCCTCAATGGCGACGGCGTCGGCAGCTGGCTGGTGCTGGGTGAGGTGGTGGGCGTGCATATTGCGCGCCACCTGCTGGTCGATGGCGTGTACGACACGGCCGCCGCAGCGCCCATCTTGCGCGCCGGCGGTCCGGCCGATTATTTTGAAATCACGGCGGACCGCCTGTTCAAGATGCGCCGGCCAGCCTGGCCTTGATCCTGTTGGGCCGCATCAAGCCGGCATGGGATGGCGTTCCCTGACGATGCCGCGGTAGACCAGCCAGGTAGCCAGCAGGCTGATGGCGCCGGCGCCCGCCATCCAGTAGCCTGGCGCAGCCTTGTCGCCAGTGCTCTCGATCAGCAAGGTCGATACCAGCGGCGTCAGGCCACCGAACAGCGCGGTGGCCAGACTGTAGGCGAGCGAAAAGCCGGTAGTGCGCACGCTGGCCGGAATGATCTCTGTCAGTGCGACGATGGTGGCGCCGTTGTAGCTGCCGTACAGGAAGGAAAACCACAATTCCACTATCACCATATGGTTGAAGCTGGGGTGGCCGACCAGCCAGGACAGCGAGGGATAAGCGGTCAGCATGGTCAGCGCCGCGCAGAGCGCCATGATGGGCCAGCGGCCGATGCGGTCCGACAGCGCACCCATCACCGGTAGCCAGATAAAGTTCGACAGGCCGACGCACAGCGTGACGAGCAGGCTCTCCTCGGTGCTCAGTTTGAGCACGCTCTTGCCGAAGGTCGGCGTGTAGACGGTGATCAGGTAGAACGCTACCGTGGTCAGCACCACCAGCATCGCGCCGGTCACCACCAGCGGCCAGTTCAGGCCGATGGTCTTCAACATCTGGCGGAAGGTCGGATGCGACTTGCGCGACAGGTAGGCCTCGGTCTCCTGCAGCGAGCTGCGGATATAGAACACCACCGGGATGATCGAGCAGCCGATGAAGAAGGGGATGCGCCAGCCCCAGTCGGCGATAAAGGCCGGGCTCAGGGTCTGGTTGAGGAAGTAGCCGAGCGCCGCTGAAAAGATGATGGCAACCTGCTGGCTGGCCGATTGCCAGCTGACGTAATAGCCCTTGTTGCCTGGTGTCGCCATCTCGGACAGGTAGACCGACACACCACCGAGTTCAACCCCGGCGGAGAAGCCTTGCAGCAGGCGCCCGAGCAGCACCAGCAACGGCGCCAGCAGGCCGATGGTGGCGTAGCCGGGCACGAAGGCGATCAGCGCCGTGCCGGACGCCATGATGGCCAGGGTCAGCACCAGGCCCTTGCGCCGGCCGATGCGGTCGACATAGCTGCCGAGGATAATGGCGCCGAGCGGACGCATGAAAAACCCTGCGCCAAAGGTGGCGAAGGTCATCATCAGGGCGGCAAATTCGCTGGTGGCGGGAAAGAACGCCTTGGAAATATACGTCGCATAAAAGCCGAACAGAAAAAAATCGTACATTTCGATGAAGTTCCCGCTCGTCACCCGGATGACGGTGGCGATACGCGAGGGCGCGCGCCCGGGCACGCGCGGCGGCACGGCTTCGGCGACGGGTGTGGCGGTAGAATGAATGGCCATGGTTTACCTGTTAATACCTGTTGTGAAGAACGAAGTGTAACCGTTTAGTGTGTTGCCGGTATGGGCGCTGGCACCGCCACGGGCTGCAGTCCGGTGGCCTCAATGGCGCCGGAGCTGGCGGGCGAGGCCAGAAAACGCAGCAGGGAGCGTCCGGCTACCGGCTGTCTGGCATCGCGCACCAGCGCGGCAGAAAATTCGGTCATCATCTGCACTTCTGCCGGCAGCAGGCCGACGATGTCGATGCCTTCGACCGGCATCAGTTCGCTGCGCTGCTGGCAGCCAAAATCGGCCTGGCCGTGGGCGATGATTTCACCGACCGGGGTGGCAGGAATCCTGGCTGCCTTGCCCTGCATCTGCTCGGCGATCTGCAGCTTGTTCATCAGCTGCTTCTCGATGTATTCGCCACTGGCGCTGTCCGAATAGGCCACCTTGTTCGCCAGCAGGAAGGCTTTGCGCAGGCCTTCGGTGGTGCTGATGTCCGGCTTGGCCGCACCGTGGCGCACCGCGCAGGCAATCGGCGAGTTTGCCAGCACGACCTTGCTGCCGGGGACCAGGCGGCCTTCCTGCATCAGCTTGTCGAGCGCATCGCCGACCATGATGACGACGTCGATCTGTTCGCCGCGCGCCAGTCGTGCGGGAATGGCATTTTTGGTCGTGCCCATCGATGGCCCCCATTCGGACTGCAGATGGTCGCCGCTGGCGCGCTCGTATGCGGGCGCCAGGTTTTTATAGGCCTGAGCGAAGCCGCCCGAGCTGACTACGCGGATGTCGGCCGCCTGGGTCATGCCGGCGGCGAGCAGCGCCAGTGCGGCGAGCAGTGGACGCGATGTTTGCAGCAGAGTGGGGTAAGAGATGGTAGTGCTCCTGTGTTAAAAGTTTTCCATGTGACCCGGCGGCAGGGCCACGCCATGCAGTCCGATTCGAGGTAAAAGGCGGCACGCGGCGAGACAGACTTTTCCAGATAGGGGAAGAAGCTCAGGTCTCCATTTTTTTGGCGATGCCGCCTTGGCGAGGCGTTATTCATGCCCCATCATCGTTGAAATGGCATTATTTGATAATTGCAATTTTTCCAGGGATTAATGCATGCAGCGCATCAATTATGATCTCCACGATCTCCAGGCTTTTGTCGCCGTGGCCGAGCGCAACAGCTTTCGCCAGGCCGCCGCCGATCTTTTTATTTCGCAGCCGGCGCTCAGCCGCCGCATCGATAAACTTGAGGATGTGCTGGGGGTCAGGCTGTTCGAACGCACCACGCGGCGCGTGCAACTGACGAATGTGGGACAGGTTTTCCTGGTGAACGTGCGCGACGCGCTCAACGGCCTCGAGGACGCCGTGCTGGGCGTGGCCGACCTTGCCGCGCACCGCACCGGCACGGTGACGTTTGCCTGCGTGCCGTCGGCCGTCCGGCATTTTTTGCCCGACGTGCTCCAGCGCTTCAGCACGCAGTTCCCAAAAATTCGCGTGCGCGTGCATGACGAAAGTGCGCAGGATGTGCTCAATCTCGTGCTGGCCGGCGAGGCAGACTTCGGCATCTGCTTTACGGGTGCGGAAAATCCGGAAATTCTGTTCCAGCCGATTTATGTCGAGAACTATGTGCTGGCGATGCGGCACGACCATCGGCTGGCCGGGCGCAAGAAGCTGAGCTGGAAGGATACCGTCAATGAACGCTATATCGCCGTGGCCAAGTCCAGCGGCAACCGCAGCGTGCTCGACGCCGCGCTGTCGGGTGTGGAAAAGCACCCGTGGATATCGTGCGAGGTCAATCACGTGTCGGGCGTGCTGGCGCTGGTGGAGGCGGGCCTGGGCGTTGCCGCCGTACCGGCCCTGTCCATCCTGCCGGAGCGGCAAAGCATGGTGGTTGGCGTGCCGCTGATTCATCCCGCCGTCAAGCGTACGCTGGGCCTGATCAGCAAGCATCGGCACGCGATGCCGCCGGCCTCACGCACCCTGTTCGACATGCTGGCCGCCAGCACCGTCAGGCAGCGGCGGCCAGCGTAAGCGCGCCTGGCATACACTGTCGAACCCGGTGCAGACAAATTCAAGGAGACCCGCATGCCCCGTTTTGCCGCCAACCTCACCATGATGTTCAATGAAGTGCCTTTTCCGCAGCGCTTTGCTGCGGCTGCCGGCGCCGGCTTCCAGGGTGTCGAATTCCTGTTCCCGTACGAGCATGCGGCGCCGGACGTGGCCGGCTGGCTGCGCGAGCATGGCCTGCAGAATGTGCTGTTCAACCTGCCGCCAGGCGACTGGGCGGCGGGCGAGCGCGGCCTCGCTTCGCTGCCGGGCCGCGAAAAGGAGTTTCGCACGGGCGTGGCGCAGGCCATCGACTATGCGCTGGCGTTGGGCACCCCGCGTCTGCACATGATGGCGGGGCTGGTGCCAGCGGGCGCCGACCTGGCGCTGCACCAAGCCACCTACCTGGCCAATTTGAACTACGCTGCCAGGGCCGTCGGCGAGCACGGTATCGAACTGCTGATCGAGCCGATCAACGGGCGCGACATGCCTGGCTACTTCCTCGTGACGCAGGCGCAGGCCCATGCGCTGCGCCTGGAATCGGGTGCGCCCAATGTCAGGGTACAGATGGATTTTTATCACACGCAGATCGTCGAAGGCGATATCGCCATGAAGTTCAGGCAGCACTTTGACGGCATCGGCCATGTGCAGATCGCCAGCGTGCCGGCGCGCAATGAACCTGATAATGGTGAAGTCAATTACCCGTATCTGTTTGCGCTGCTCGACGAACTCGGCTACGACGGCTGGGTCGGTTGCGAATACCGTCCGCGCGGGCGCACCGAGGAGGGGCTGGGCTGGCTGGCCGCCTATTTGAATGCTGCGCCTGCTGCGGGCAGTTGCGAGCGGCGATAGTCGAGCGGCGTGCTGCCGACCAGTGCCGTGAATTTTCCGCTGAAATGCGCCTGGTCAAAAAAGCCCAGCTCCAACGCCAGGCTGGCCAGGTCGGGTGCATCGGGCTGGGCCAGCCGCCAGATCGCCTCTTGCAGGCGATAGCGCTGGATGACCCATTTCGGGCTGACGCCGATCTGGTCGGCGAACAGGCGCTGCAGGCGGCGCTCGCTGATCGCCATTTTTTCACATAGCTGTGTAACGCTGGCAGGGCCGTTCGGCGCCGCCACCGCTGCGGCCAGCCTGCCGGCCAAGCTGCTAGCCAGGCGCGCCGCGTCATCGATTTCCGGCAGTGCCGCCAGCAGCATTGCCTGGGCTTGTGCCACCATCGCGCTGTCGTCCGGTTGCTGCAATACCAGCAACTCCGCAAGCCCGGCCAGCATGCCCAGCAGCGCATCGGCGGCGATCGTGCTGTCGGTAAATGACGACAGCGGCTGGCCAATAAAAGGGCGCAGGCCACCCGGCGCGAACCGCATGCCCACTACCTTGCCAGCGCCTGCCAGAGGCCGCTCAAACGCGCCACGCACCACGCCATGAATGGCCGTGCGGCCGGTATCGAACACCAGGTGCGCATTCGGATACGGCAGCACGCGCTGTGTCTCCGGCGCACGGCCGCGCAGGTCCCATTGCACTACCCAGAAATAATCCACAAACGGCGCCAGCGGGGCAGCAGGCGGGTAGGTTGCCAGCCGTATCCTGCGTGCCGTAGCGCGCGGATCGACGATGCCTTTGGGGGCGTGTTCGAGTTCTGTCAGTAAATTGATGGTGCTGTCGGCTTTATCCAATATGATGCTCTCGTGTGGCGTTAGGCTGGTGTTTTCGTTTTGATGGAAAGAAATCATGAAACCCTGTGGCGCTGTTCTCCCCATACTGGGCTGCCTGTTTGCCGCATTTTGTCAATTGGCGGCGCCCGCCCTCGCTGCGCCGCAGATGCAAGGAGATCATCGCATGAGTACCCGTGTTTCAGGAAGCTTCAGCGTCATCATGACACCGGCTGCCACGCCGCAACAATCCGGGCGCACGGCGCTGGGCCGTATGCTGCTGGAGAAGGTGTATGCGGGCGAGCTGGCAGCCACTGCCAGCGGCGAGATGCTCAGTGCCGTCACCGATACCAAAGGCGCGGCCGGCTATGTTGCCATCGAGGCGATTACCGGCGTATTGCAGGGCCGGCAGGGCAGCTTCGTGGTGCAGCACGCCGGCACCATGGCCGACGGCAAGCAGCAATTGAGCATTGTGATCGTGCCGCATTCCGGTACCGGCCAGCTTGAGGGCATCAGCGGCACGATGGCCATCCGCATCGAAGCCGGCCAGCATTTTTACGAACTCGATTATTCCTTGCCGTAATTTTAACAAGATGCTTGACCAGCCTGGCGATCTTGATTATATTTAGATCATTATCTAATTAGATGCATGTCTTAATATGAGTGCCACCAACCTCGCTTTCAAGGCAATTGCCGACCCTGCACGGCGTGAAATCCTGCGCTTGCTGCGGGCCGGCGAGATGACGGCCGGTGACCTGGCTGCCAACTTCGACATGAGCAAACCCACCATGTCGCACCATTTTTCCGTGCTGTCTGAAGCCGACCTGATCACGCGCCGGCGCGAAGGCCAGACCATCTGGTACGGACTCAATACCACCGTGTTGCAGGATGTGCTGGCGTGGATGCTGGACCTGACCGATGTTCACCAAAAGGAGAGCAAATGATGAAAGCGCGCTTTATCGCCCTGAGCCTGTTGATGATTGCGGCCGTCAGTGCCGCCATCGTGTATGCCTGGCCGCAGTTGCCCGAGGTAGTGGCTGTGCACTGGAACTGGCGTGGCGAGGCCGACAGTTATGCGCCGCGTGCGGTGCTGTGGCTGCTGGGACCGGGGCTGATGGCGGTCATCACGCTGCTGGCCTTGGTGTTGCCATCACTGTCGCCGCGCGATCATGGCATAGCGAGGTTCGAATCGACCTACTACTACAACTTCGGCATCGTGCTGGTGCTGCTCGCTTATGTGCAGTCTCTGGTGCTGGCCAGTGCCATCGGCATGGCAGTGCCGATCGACCGTGCAGTGCCGGCCGGGCTGTTCGTGATGCTGATACTGGCCGGCAATCCGATGGGCAAGGTGCGCCGCAATTTTTATCTGGGTATCCGCACGCCGTGGACCTTGTCGAGCGAGCGCGTGTGGTATGCCACGCACCGCTTGGCAGCCAGGCTGATGGTCGGCAGCGGCTTGCTGGGCTTGGGTTTGCTGGCGGCGGGCGTACCCGGCTGGCTGCTGCTGGTGCCGGCGATTGCCTGGGCGCCGGTGGCCGTGCTGTATTCGCTGCTGCAGTACAAGCAGCTCGATGTTCAATAAAAGGGAGAATTGAAATGAAGCGATGGATATGTGGTGTGCTGGTCATGATGCTGGCCTTGCCGGCACATGCCGCCGCCGGCGAACAGGAGGTGACGCTGGCAGTGCCCGGTGGCGCGCTGCATGGCACTTTGTCGCTACCCGAGGTCGAGGGCAGGGTGCCGGTGGTGCTGCTGCATGCCGGTTCCGGCCCCACCGACCGCGATGGCAACAGCGCCGCGCTACCTGGGCACAATGATTCCTTGCGCATGGTCGCCGATGCGCTGGCGCACGCCGGCATCGCATCGGTGCGCTATGACAAGCGTGGCGTCGGTGCCAGCGCCCTGCCTGGTGTGCGCGAAGCCGATTTGCGCCTGGACAACTACATCGATGACGCCACCGCATGGCTGCGCCAGCTGCGCGCCGATTCACGCTTTACGCGCATCGTGATGGCCGGCCATAGCGAAGGCGCGCTGATCGCAATGGTCGCCTGCCGGCAGGCGCAGGTCGACGGTTGTGTATTGATGGCCGCTGCGGGCAGCGCGCTGGACGACATACTGCGCGCGCAGCTCAAACCACGCCTGCCGGCTGACCTGTATGCGCAGAACGAGCGCATCTTGCTGGCGCTCAAGCGCGGCGAGCAGGTAGCCGACGTGCCGCCAGCCCTGCTGGCGCTGTACCGCCCTTCGGTGCAGCCGTATCTGATCTCAACGTTGAAGGTCGACCCGCGCGCGGCGGTGGGCGCCTTGCGCATGCCGGTGTTGATAGTGCAGGGAAGCAGTGATTTGCAGGTGTCGGTGGCGGACGCCCAGGCCTTGTCGGCTGCTGCACCGAAGGCGAAGCTGGTGATTGTACCGGGCATGAACCATGTACTGAAGCTGGTCAGTGGCGACCTGACGCAGCAACTGCCGTCCTACAGCAACCCGCATTTGCCGCTGGCACCCGCGCTGGTCGATGCCGTGACGGCCTTCGTGCGGGCGCCGTAAGGCGGATGGCTATTTGCCCAGGATCGACGTCACATTGTCGGTACCGGGCGCGCCGAACAGCTGCTGCTTGAGGATATGCAGCTGGTCGCGTACCTGCGCGGCTTTTTCGAACTCCAGGTTCTTGGCGTGGTCGACCATCAGTTTTTCCAGCCGCTTGATTTCCTTGCTGACCTGTTTTTCGCTCATGGCCTCGAACTTGGCGGCTTCCTGCGCCACCTGCAGGTTGTCGCGCGCTTCCTGCGGGCTGTAGACGCCGTCGATCATTTCACGGATCGATTTTTTCACGCCGATCGGGATAATGTTGTTGGCGGTGTTGAAGGCGATCTGCTTGGCGCGGCGCCGTTCCGTTTCGTCGATGGCGCGGCGCATGGAATCGGTAATGCGGTCGCCGTACAGGATCGCCGTGCCGTTCAGGTTGCGTGCGGCGCGGCCGATGGTCTGGATCAGGCTGCGTTCGGAACGCAAAAAGCCTTCCTTGTCGGCGTCGAGGATGGCCACCAGTGACACTTCGGGCAAGTCCAGGCCCTCGCGCAGCAAGTTGATGCCGACCAGTACGTCAAACGTGCCCAGGCGCAGGTCGCGCAAAATTTCCACGCGCTCCACGGTTTCGATATCGCTGTGCAGGTAGCGCACCTTGATGCCATGGTCGCTCAGGTATTCGGTCAGCTGCTCGGACATGCGCTTGGTCAGGGTGGTGACCAGCACGCGCTCGTCTTTCTTGATGCGCTCGACGATTTCCGACATCAGGTCATCGACCTGGCTGCTGGCCGGACGCACGATGATCTGCGGGTCGACCAGGCCGGTTGGACGCACCACCTGTTCCACCACCTGGTCGGAGTGCTGTCTTTCGTACTCGGCCGGCGTGGCCGAGACAAAAATCGTCTGGCGCATCTTCTGTTCGAATTCCTCGAATTTCAAGGGCCGGTTGTCGAGTGCCGACGGCAGGCGGAAGCCGTAATCGACCAGGTTGGTCTTGCGCGAACGGTCGCCGTTGTACATGGCGCTCAGCTGGCCGGTCAGCACATGCGACTCGTCGAGGAACATGATGGCGTCGGGCGGCAGATAGTCGACCAGGGTAGGTGGCGGCTGGCCGGGCAGGGCGCCGCTCAGATGGCGAGAATAGTTTTCGATGCCCTTGGTAAAGCCGATCTCGGCCATCATTTCCAGGTCAAAACGGGTGCGCTGCTCCAACCGCTGTTCTTCGATCAGTTTGTTTTCCTTGCGGAAAAATTCCAGGCGCTCGCGCAGTTCTTCCTTGATGGTTTCGACGGCGCGCAGCACGGTCGAGCGTGGCGTAACGTAGTGCGAACCAGGGTACACCGTAAAGCGGGGGATCTTCTGGCGTACGCGGCCCGTCAGCGGGTCGAACAGCTGGATCGATTCGATCTCGTCGTCGAACATTTCCAGGCGCACCGCCAGTTCGGCGTGCTCGGCCGGGAAGATATCGATGGTGTCGCCGCGCACGCGGAACGTGCCGCGCCCGAAGTCGACTTCATTGCGCGTGTATTGCATCTGGATCAGGCGCGCGATCACGTCGCGCTGGCTGACTTTATCCTTCACGCGCAAGGTCAGGATCATCTGGTGGTATTCGTTCGGATTACCGATACCGTAGATGGCCGAGACGGTGGCGACGATCACTACGTCGCGTCGCTCCATCAGCGACTTGGTGCACGACAGGCGCATCTGCTCGATATGCTCGTTGATCGAGGAATCTTTCTCGATGAACAGGTCGCGCTGCGGCACGTACGCTTCCGGCTGGTAGTAATCGTAGTAGCTGACGAAGTATTCGACCGCGTTTTGCGGGAAGAAGTCGCGGAACTCGCTGTACAGCTGCGCGGCCAGGGTCTTGTTCGGCGCAAAGATGATGGCCGGGCGGCCCATGCGGGCGATCACATTGGCCATCGTATAGGTCTTGCCCGAGCCCGTCACGCCGAGCAGGGTCTGGAAGGCCAGGCCGTCGTTGATGCCTTCGGACAATTGCGCGATCGCGGTCGGTTGGTCGCCGGCCGGCAGAAAGGGCTGGTGCAGCTTGAACGGCGAATCGGGGAAGGTAACGACTGTCGGTTCGGTGTCGTTGACGCTGGATAAATCGGGCATGTGAATCAGACCTTTGTTAGAATAGACCTCTGCTGGCGGCCCCGAAGCAGTATTGACGTAATTTGGGCGCTGTCAACAACTCCGCTGTGAACCTGCTTCCAATCGAATCCAATCTTATCATGACGAACCCAACTGTTTCTGCCAGTCTGTTTAGCGCCATCGAGATGGCCCCACGTGACCCGATTCTGGGTATCACCGAAGCATTTAACGCGGATCAGAACCCCGCTAAAATCAATCTCGGCGTCGGCGTTTATTATGACGACAACGGCAAAGTGCCTCTGTTAGCTTGCGTACGCAAAGCTGAAGCGATCCTGATCGAACAGGCCGCGCCACGCACTTACCTGCCGATCGAAGGTCTCGCAGCTTACGATAAAGCGGTACAAGAACTGGTATTTGGGGCCGATAGTGCCGTGATTCAAGAGCGCCGCGCCGTCACCGTGCAAGCCATCGGTGGTACGGGCGCACTGAAGATCGGCGCAGATTTCCTGCAGCGTTTCGCACCCGGTGCCCAGGTCCATATCAGTGACCCGAGCTGGGAAAATCACCGTGCGCTGTTTGAAAGCGCCGGTTTCGTAGTCAACAACTACACTTATTACGACGCCGCCACCCATGGCGTCAATTTCGAAGGCATGCTGGCCAGCCTGAACAACATGCCGGCCGGCTCCATCGTGGTGCTGCACGCCTGCTGCCACAACCCGACTGGCGCCGACCTGACTGTCGCCCAGTGGGACCAGATCATTACCGTAGTGACCACGCGCGGCCTGGTGCCGTTCCTCGATATGGCCTACCAGGGCTTTGCCAACGGCATCGCCGAAGACGGCGCCGTGGTGCGCCGTTTTGCCGACGCCGGCGGCCCGCTGCTGGTGTCGAACTCGTTCTCGAAGTCGTTCTCGCTGTATGGCGAGCGCGTCGGCGCGCTGAGCGTGGTCGCGGCCAGTGCCGAAGAAGCGACGCGTTTGCTGTCGCAACTGAAGCGCGTGGTGCGCACCAACTACTCGAACCCGCCAGTACACGGCAGCAAGGTCGTTGCCACCGTGCTGTCGACCCCGGAACTGCGCCAGCTGTGGGAAGAAGAGCTGGCCGGCATGCGCGTGCGCATCCGCGAAATGCGCAACGCCTTCGTTGAAAAACTGAAGGACAAAGCGCCAGGCCACGATTTCGAATTCGTGCGCCAGCAAATCGGCATGTTCTCGTACTCCGGCCTGACCAAAGAGCAAGTGGCTTCGCTGCGCGAGCAGTCCATCTACGCCGTCGATACCGGCCGTATCTGCGTGGCAGCATTGAATTCGCGCAATATCGACATCGTGATTGACGCGATTGCCAAAGTGCTTTAAGATCTTGCTTCTTCGGTGCTGCTTGCAAGAGTGGCACCGAAGGCAGTAGAAAGTCGTAGCAGTCGTATTTGATAAGTCTTGCAGATACGATATAAACGACATATAATATTGCCTCTTTTCCCTGATAGCTCAGTTGGTAGAGCGACGGACTGTTAATCCGCAGGTCCCTGGTTCGAGTCCAGGTCGGGGAGCCAGAATTTGAAAGCCACGTTGAAAAACGTGGCTTTTTCATTTTCAGCGCCACATTTCACGCCAAGCATCTTTTGCTGCCCCCAACCCGCTTGGCCGATTTGCGCTATCCTCTTTCTGAACGTTACGAGAGGGATAGCCACCATGACCTGCACCGCCGCCTTGCGCCATATCGTCCTGTGCGAATTCAACAGCGACATCACGCCTGCTAAACATGCCGAGCTCGTGCATGAATTTTCCCTGCTCAAATACAGCGTGCCCGGCGTGCTGCAATTCGAATGCGGCGAAAACATCAGTCCGGAGGGCCTCGACGATGGCTTTACCGATTGCTTTACGCTGACCTTCGACGGCGCCGCCGCGCGCGATGTTTATCTCTCCCATCCGGCCCACCTGGCCTTTGTCGAGCTGCTCAAGCCGTGGCTGGCACGGGTGCTGGTGTTTGACTACGCGCCGCAGGAAGTGCCGGGCTGAGCGCGTATTGAGTTTTTTCCTGCGAGAATCTGGACAGTGGCAAGATCGCTGTATATAATGCGGCCTCTTTTCCCTGATAGCTCAGTTGGTAGAGCGACGGACTGTTAATCCGCAGGTCCCTGGTTCGAGTCCAGGTCGGGGAGCCAGAATACAGAAGGCCTTGTGTGCAAGCACAAGGCCTTTTTTGCGTCCATCGTCCGCGCACTCGCGCGAGGCATAGACGCACCGGCGTGCTGCTTCCGCGCATGGTGCGTGCTGTATAATCGTGCCAGGGTGATCATACTTAACAGGTATGACAGGACATGCGCTGGTCGGGCCGCCACGCACCATACTTGCGCCCGTTGCCCATGCTCCTGCTGCTCTCCTGCATTTCCTTTCTCCATTATTCCCGTCGACACGCGCGCCGCGCTGCTGCGCCATGTGCCGTGCGTTGCCTGATCGATACTTGCTGAGGCGCGACTGTAACTGGTCCGACTTCTTTAACTATCTCTACCATAGATAATGGCGTGCCCATCCGGCAGGACAGGGGGCCGAACATACCATGCGCATCGAAAAAAAACTCTCCAGAACATTCAATGAATTCATGCAGTCCGGAAAAGCCGGCGGCATTATCCTGATCGTCTGCACGCTGGTGTCGCTGGCGCTGGCCAACTCCGCGCTGGGAACGGACTATCTGGGTTTCTGGCATCGCCATATTGCCGGCCTGAGCGTTGAACTGTGGGTCAACGACGCCCTGATGGCGATTTTCTTCCTGCTGATCGGCCTGGAACTGAAGCGTGAACTCTACAACGGTGAGTTGTCCGACCTGCGCCGTGCCATGCTGCCCATCCTGGCGGCGGCCGGGGGCATTGCCGTGCCGGCGCTGATACATCTGGCGTTCAACGGCGCCACCCCGACACAGGCAGGCATCGGCATCCCGATGGCCACCGACATCGCCTTCGCGCTAGGCGTGCTCAGTTTGCTCGGCAAGCGGGTGCCGGCGTCCTTGAAGGTGTTCCTGGCGGCCCTGGCTGTCATGGACGACCTCGGCGCCATTATCGTTATCGCCGTGTTCTATACGACGCAGCTGTCGTTCGCCTGCCTGCTGGTGGCGCTGGGCGTGTTTGCCGCACTGTTGCTGATGCAGCGCGTGTTGCGCGTGATGGTGCTGTGGCCCTATCTGCTGGGCGGCGCGGCGATGTGGTTTTTCATGCTCCAGTCCGGCGTACACGCGACCATCGCCGGCGTGCTGCTGGCCTTTGCCATTCCCGATACGGCTGTCGAGGACGATGCCACTTCGCCTTCGTACCGGCTCGAACATGTCCTGCACAAGCCAGTCGCTTTTTTGATTTTGCCGATCTTTGCGCTGGCCAATACCGGCATCGTGATCGGCGCCGGCTGGGCGCAGTCGCTGCTGTCAACCAACAGCGCCGGCATCCTGCTGGGGCTGGGTCTTGGCAAGCCGGTCGGCATCTTCCTGTTCACCTTCGCTGCCGTGACGCTGGGCGCCTGCCGCCTGCCGCTGGACCTCGCATGGCGGCACGTGCTCGGTGCGGGCTTGCTCGGCGGTATCGGCTTCACGATGTCGATCTTTATCACCAACCTTGCCTTCGTGGGCCAGGCGGAGCTGATCAATGCGTCGAAAATGGCGATCCTGCTGGCCTCGTTTGTTGCCGGCCTGGCCGGATTTATCTGGCTCAAGTTCATGGGCGCACCGCTGGCTTCGGATCCCGATCCCGAGACCATGGATTTCGATGACGAACGGAATGTTCCGCTACGCCATGCGCGCACGCAGCTGCCGTACGCTTAGTTTTTCGCCGGGGTCGTATCCCGAAAGGCCACATCTGCGCCTGTGCCTGTTGCCCTGATATTGTTAAGGTAGTAATACTACATTGGCGAACAATTTATTTTTGTAGGATAATGACAAACAGACTGTATTTGCTCAAATACGATTCAACACAAGTATCCAGGTCAACACAACAATAAATTGCGGGAGCTTCATGCAGGATTCCACTCTCTCCACCTCTTCCGATGCTGCTCTGCCGCGCATTACGCGCCGCCATGCCCTGATCGGGCTGGCGGCTTTGCTGGCGCAGGCCGGTTTCTGGAGCAATCCCTTGTCGGCGGCGATGCCGTCCGGCGTGGCGGCTGCTAGCCCTGCGCCGGGCAGCATGCTGTTTTACACCTTGTCGCAAGCGATTACCGGCCATCAGGATTTGCGCGCGGAAACGGCGGCGCGTATCGAGCAGGCCATGCGCAGCAATGTGCCGGGCTTTGCCGGGCATTTGCCCAGGCTGGGCGCGCTGGTAAAAACCGGCCAGCCGGCCAAAGACTTGCTGGCTGCCGCCACCGATGCCGATCCTGCCTTGCGCGAACTGGCGCTGGCCATCGTGGCCGCCTGGTACACGGGCACGGTGGCCGGCAACCCGGCCAATGGCACGAAGTCCATCGTGGTGGCGTATGCCGAGGCGCTGATGTACCGCACCGTGGCGGATGGGCAAGTGGTGCCGACGTACTGCAATTATGGTCCGCTGTGGTGGCTCAAGGCGCCGCCGCCTATCCTGGTGTCCGCGCCTGTCGCACCAAAACCGGTACCTGCCCCGGCCACCACCGGCACTCCCGAACCGAAAGGCAAGCAAGTACAATGAAATCCCCCGAATTCAAGAGTAATGGCGACGTCGTTGCCGATGTGGTCATTGTCGGCTCCGGCGTGGTCGGCGCGATGATGGCCGACCAGCTGGCCGCGCAAGGCCATTCCGTGATCATGCTGGAAGCGGGCCTGCGCATCGAGCGCGGCCAGGCGGTGGAGAACTGGCGCAATATGCCGTTTGAGAACCGCGTCGGATCCGACTTCCAGGGACTGTATCCGCAAGCGCAGAACGCGCCGGCGCCGCTGTATTTTCCGAAAAATAACTACGTGGAATTGTCCGGCCCAAGCGGCAGCAGTTTCCAGCAGGGATATTTGCGCACCGTCGGCGGCACCACCTGGCACTGGGCGGCGTCATGCTGGCGCCATCTGCCGTCGGACATGCGCATGAAAAGCAATTACGGGGTAGGGCGCGACTGGGCCATTTCCTATGACGAGCTGGAACCGTATTATTGCCGCGCCGAACAGGAAATGGGCGTGGCCGGCCCGAATGACCCTGCGCTGCAGTCGCCCAGCGAACGCAGCCAGCCTTATCCGATGGACATGGTGCCATGGGGCTACGGCGATAAGCGCTTTGCCGAAGTGGTCAACCCGCACGGCTACCGTTCCGTGCCGATTCCGCAAGGCCGTTCGACGCGCCCATGGCAGGGCCGCCCTACCTGCTGCGGCAACAACAATTGCCAGCCGATCTGCCCGATCGGCGCCATGTACAACGGCATCCACCATGTGCAGCGTGCCGAGCTGAATGGCGCCGGCGTGCTGGCCGAAGCCGTGGTGTACCGCATCGACACGGACCAGAACAACCGCGTGACGGCCGTGCACTGGTATGACGCCAAGAAACAGTCACACATGGCGACCGGCAAGGCTTTCGTGATCGCCTGCAATGGCATCGAGACACCGCGCTTGCTGTTGCTCGCGGCGAACAAAAACAATCCGAACGGCATCGCCAACAGTTCCGACCAGGTCGGCCGCAACATGATGGACCATTCGGGTTTCCACTGTACCTTTCTGGCCAATGAACCGATCTGGACCGGCCGCGGTCCGGCGCAGAGCAGCTGCCTGGTGGGGCCGCGCGACGGCGCCTTCCGCGCGCAGTATTCGGCCAACAAGATGATTCTCAATAACATCACGCGGGTTGGCCCGGCCACCCAGCAGGCACTGAAGCTGGGCCTGGTCGGCAAAGATTTGGACGACGAGATCCGCCGCCGTGCTGCGTTTGGCGTCGACCTGTCGATCAGCCTGGAACCCTTGCCGGAAGCGCATAACCGCCTGACACTGAGCCGCACGCGCAAGGATCCGCTGGGCCTGGCTTGCCCCGATATTTATTATGACGTGGGCGACTATGTGCGCAACGGCGCCAAGGCTGCGCATGCCCAGCTGGAACATATAGGCAAACTGTTCGGCGCGGTGGAATTCAATATCACCAGCAGCCTGAACGCGAACAACCACATCATGGGCGGCGTGATCATGGGCAGCAACCGTCACGATTCGGTAGTGGACGGCAATTGCCGCGCCCACGACCATGCCAACCTGTGGCTGCCCGGCGGCGGCGCGATGCCGTCGGCCAGCGTGGTCAACACCACCCTGAGCATGGCCGCGCTCGGTTTGCGCGCGGCCGACGATATTGCCCGCACCCTGGCGCGGGAGGCGTCATGATGCGCCGTTTATTGAGCGCCTCGGCGTTATTGCTGGCGGCGATGGCTTCGGCCCTGGCCGCGCCGCCCGTGACGCTAACGCCGGACCGTCCCGCCGTGCCGGCCGCCGTATCAGCCTCGCCCGGCCAGGACGCGCGCCTGGAACGCGGCCGCTACCTGGCGATCGCCGCCGACTGCATGGCTTGCCATACGGCCGCCAGCGGCAAGCCCTACGCTGGTGGTTACGCCATCGATTCGCCGCTGGGCACGATTTACGCCACCAATATCACGCCATCGAAAAAAGGCGGCATCGGCCACTACACGCAAGCCGATTTTGCACGCGCGCTGCGCCAGGGCGTGCGCGCCGACGGCAGCCATCTGTATCCGGCCATGCCCTACACCAGCTATGCGCTGCTGTCGGACGCCGATGTGGGCGACCTTTATTACTATTTCATGCACGCCGTAAAACCCGTGGACGAGCCGGCGCGCCAGACCAAGTTGCCGTTTCCCTTCAATGTGCGCCTGTCGATGCTGGGCTGGAATGCCCTGTTCCTCGACGACAAGCGCTTCGTGCCCGATGCGGGCAAGAGCGCGCAGATCAACCGGGGAGCCTACCTGGCCGAAGGGCTGGCGCACTGCAGCGCCTGCCATACGCCGCGCAATATGCTGATGGCCGAAGTGGGCAGCCAGAAGCTGGCAGGCGCCGACCTCGGTTCCTGGCATGCGCCGAATATCACCTCGGATGCGATCAGCGGCATCGGCGGCTGGAGCGATGCGGAAATCGCCACCTACCTGAAAACCGGCCATGTGGAAGGCAAGGGACAGGCGGCCGGCGGCATGGCCGAGGCGATCCAGAACAGCTTGCAGTTCTTGCGCGACGATGACGTGGCCGCCATCGTGGCCTACTTGCGCACAGTGCCTCCGGTGCGCGCCGCCGGCCAGCAAAAGGCCGCCTACAGCTATGGCAGCGCCGTCAGCGAAGAAGCGGCCTTTCGCGGCATGGCCAGTTCCACCGAGCACCATTCGCTCAACAGCGGCGCGGTGCTGTTCAGTGGCTATTGCGCCAGTTGTCATTCGGCCAGCGGCGCCGGCAGCACGGGCCAGGCGTATCCGGCCCTTTTCAACAACACGGCCACCGGTGCGGCCACGCCGGCCAATCTGGTATCGGCGATCCTGTTCGGCGTCGAGCGCAAGATCGGCAAGGAAGGCGAGGAGGTGGAAGCGTTCATGCCGCGCTTCGACCAGCGTTCTTATGTGCAAGCCTTGACCGACGAGCAGATCGCCTCGATCGCCAACTATGTGCTCAAGCAATATGGCAATCCGGCAGTGACGGTTACGCCGGCCTACGTGGCGCAGGCGCGCAGCGGTGGCGAAACGCCACTGCTGGCGCGCTTGCCGCACTTTATCGTGCCGGCTGGGGTGGCCGCCTTGCTGGCGCTGATCGCCTTGCTGGTCTGGCGCCGCAGCCGTCGCCAAGGCAAGAATTGAGCACCTGATTTTGAATCCTTGTCGCAACTTGCAGTAAAATGCAGGGTGAAAAATGGTTACGAGCAATCGTAGCCATTTTTTGTTGTTGCCTGCCCGGCTGCTCATAATTGTTCCAGGTGAAATCAACCATGTCTCATGCCCTGCATCACCAGTTCCTGCGTTTTGCCGCCGTCGGCGCTTCCGGCACGCTTGTGCAGTATGCCGTGCTGTGGACCGGCGTGACATTTTTTGGCGTCGATGCCGCCGCCGTCGCTTCCGGACTGGGCTATATTATGGGTTCGATGGTCAACTATGTGCTCAATTATTTTTTTACCTTCAAGAGCGACAAGGGCCATGGCGAGGCGGCCGCCAAGTACTTCAGTTTGCTGGCTGTCGGCTGGTGCATCAATACCGGCCTGATGTGGTTCCTTGTGCATGAGCAGGGCTGGCATGTCTGGCTGGCGCAGGTACTGGCGACAGGCCTGGGCCTGGTATGGAATTTTGCCGGCAGCCGCTGGTGGGCCTTCAAGCCGGCCGATACGGCGGCCAAATAAACGATCGTCTCTGCACGACAAAAACAAGACAAGGGGTTACGCATGCAGTTCCTGGAACGCTATTTCAAACTGAAGGACAACGGCACCAATGTGCGCACCGAGCTGCTGGCCGGCCTGACCACATTTTTGACGATGGCCTACATTATCTTCGTCAACCCCAGCATCCTTGGCGATGCCGGCGTGCCCAAGGATGCCGTGTTTGTCGCCACCTGCCTGGCCGCCGCCATCGGTACCCTGATCATGGGCCTGTACGCGAACTACCCGATCGCGTTGGCGCCTGGCATGGGCCTGAACGCGTACTTTTCGTACACGGTAGTGAAGGGCATGGGCATGAGCTGGGAAGTGGCGCTGGGCGCCGTTTTCATTTCCGGCTGCCTGTTTATCCTGGTCAGCCTGTTCAAGGTGCGCGAGCTGATCATCAACAGCATTCCACCGGCGCTGCGCACGGCGATCACGGTCGGCATCGGCCTGTTCCTGGCGATCATTTCGCTTAAAAGCGCCGGCGTGGTGGTATCGAATCCGGCCACCATCATCGCGCTGGGCGACTTGCACCAGCCGGCGCCCATCCTGGCCATTGTCGGCTTTTTCATGATCGTCGCGCTGGATCGACTGAAGGTGCCGGGCGCCATCCTGATCGGCATCCTGGTGATCACGGTGTCGAGCTTTTTCTTTGGTGGCAATCACTTCAACGGCATTGTCTCTGCGCCGCCTTCGCTCGAACCGACCCTGTTCAAGCTCGACATCATGGGTGCCTTGTCGGTCGGCATCGTCAATGTGGTGCTGGTGTTTTTCCTGGTTGAATTGTTCGACGCCACCGGCACCCTGATGGGCGTAGCCAACCGCGCCGGCCTGCTCAAGAACGGCAAGATGGAGCGCATGAACAAGGCGCTGCTGGCCGACAGCACGGCGATCGCCGCCGGCGCCTTTCTCGGTACATCGAGCACCACGGCGTTTGTCGAAAGCGCGGCCGGCGTGCAGGCGGGTGGTCGTACGGGCCTGACGGCCGTTGCCGTCGCGCTCTTGTTCCTGGGCAGCCTGTTTTTTGCGCCACTGGCCCATACCGTGCCGCCGTACGCCACCGCGCCGGCGTTGTTGTATGTCGCCTGCCTGATGCTGCGCGAACTGACCTTTATCGACTGGGACGACAGCACCGAAAGCATCCCGGCGGCGATTACCGCACTGATGATGCCATTCACCTATTCGGTCGCCAGCGGCGTGGCCTTCGGTTTCATTACCTATGCGGTATTGAAACTGCTGACGGGCAAGGGCAGGCAGGTATCGGTAGTGGCGTATATCATCGCCGCCATCTTCCTGTTCAAGTTCATCTACCTGGGTGCGGAGTAGAAGCGTGATTTTTGATGATGGCGTGCAGATTGCTTCTGGACACAGGAAAAATCGGCGTATATAATACGGCCTCACTTCCCTGATAGCTCAGTTGGTAGAGCGACGGACTGTTAATCCGCAGGTCCCTGGTTCGAGTCCAGGTCGGGGAGCCAGAATATGCAAGACAGTAAAAAGCCCAGTCTTTACGGACTGGGCTTTTTGCGTTGGAGGCAGTAATCATGCCGAGGGGGCACCCTGTATCAAGGATCGACCAGCACGTCGAAGCGGATATTGAGCGGGCTGTTCCATGAAATGTCGACCCAGGCGCGGAAGCCGCCGTCATACGGGGCGATGTTGTACACCGCCATACGGGCCGCGCCGATAAAGCGGTTCTGGGCATTCGCGCCGTACTCGCTGATGTTCAAGAAAACGCGGGAATTGGCGCGTACGCGCGCTTGCGTGAAATTGACGTTGGCATGGACGCCATTGGCGCGCCAGATAAAGTAGGTGGTAAACGAAGAACCGCTGAGGTTTGCCGTTGCCTCCTGGCCGCCGGCGTCTTGTGCGGTTTTTCCTTCCTGCGGCATATCCGTGGCCTCGGGCTGCAGGTTGCTGCCTGTACGATCTTGTAATTGTGTATCCATGATGGTCTCCTGTTTGATGCGTTGGACTGCGAGCCAGTCTGTGGTCGAATGGCGAGGTTCATTCTAGGCGTGCGCTGAGGGTATTGCGCCGTGTGGGTGCCAGCAGGTTTGCGTTGCGACAAACCCGTCGCAGATGCGTTTTCCTGTCAGCTATTTTTACGGTGATGGCAGCGTGCCGGGTGCGCCGATGGCACAATGCAGGGATCCTGTTCTTCGTGATGCGCCTGCCCATGCCGATATTGACACTCAGCCCTGACCACGAGTTGTATTACGAATTGATCGCCGGCGACCCGGCGCGGCCGGTGCTGGTGTTCCTGCACGAGGGCCTGGGTTCGTGTGCCATGTGGAGGGATTTTCCTGCCCGGCTATGCCAGGCCACCGGCTGCCGCGGCCTGCTGTATGACCGGCTCGGCTACGGCTTGTCGTCGCCATTGACGGCGCCGCGCCAGCTGCATTATCTGCACGACTACGCGCTGCGTGAATTGCCCGCAGTGCTCGAGCGCCTGATTCCGCAGCAGGAGCATATCGTGATCGGCCATTCGGACGGTGGCAGCATTGCCCTGATCCATGCCTCGCAGCAGCCGGCGTACTTGCGCGCCATTATTATCGAAGCGGCGCATGTGTTTGTCGAAGCGGTGACGCTGGCCGGCATCCGCACCGCCAATGCGGCCTTTGACGCCGGCAAATTGCGCGCGCTGGCAAAATACCATGGCGACAAGACGCAGACTATTTTCAAGGCCTGGTCGGAAACCTGGCTCAGCCATGGATTTCAATTCTGGAATATCGAATACCTGCTGGCCTCGATCACCTGCCCGGCGCTGGTGATGCAGGGCAGCGCGGACCAGTACGGCAGCGCGGCCCAGGTCGACGCCATCGTGGCAACAGCCTTGCATGCGGTGCCGGCGATGATCGAACAATGCGGCCATACGCCGCACCAGGAGCAGCCGCAGGCCGTGCTGGAACTGATGCGGGTTTTCCTGGAAGGGCGCATCGCCGCCATACGCTGAGTCCAACTCAATGGCAGGCCGGGTCGCTATCCCAGCGGCCGGCGCAGATGCGCGCGCGGCACAGCATGCCTTCGATCAAGCCCAGTTGCCGGCAGCGCTGAAGCAGGCTGGCTGTTTCTTCTTCATCCTTGCGCAGCACCACGTCGCGTGGTGGCGCCGATCGCTTGCCATGGGCAAGGATTGCCGCCAGCAAGGTCACGTCGCTGTCGCTGGCCGTAGCGCTCGGCCTGGGCTTGAGTGGCATCGCGCGCGCTGCCGCCTGCCGGGCTGGCGCATGCTGTTTGTGCTGCGCCGCCGCAGCCTGTGGCGCGGGTTCGGCGGCAGGCGGCAGATTGATAATGGTGGCGGCCGCCGGAACGTGCATTTCTGTCGGTGATGGTGCGGCGGCGGGCAGCGTGCTGCGCTGCACGACCGCTGGTGCGTGCGTTGGCACCGCCAGCATCGCCTCGCAGGCCAGCCAGGCCAGCAGCAGGAACATGATCCCCAGCACGACGCCAGCGATGGCGCGCCAGCCGTGCCGCCAGTGCAGTGCCGGCCGCAGGGCGGAAAGCGGCGTGCTGCCGTGTTCCAGCTGCGACAGGATGCGGTTGCTGTCCGCCATGCCGGCCGGGGCCAGCAGGTCCGGGCCACTCTTGCGGCCACCTTTGCTTGTGCTTGTCGCCAAAATAGTACCTCTGCACTTGTGCAAATTCGATCTCGTTTGATAAATGCCGCGCCTTGTCGGGGCGCCCGCGCCTACGATTTGCCGATACCTGCTGGCAACCCCTGACGGAGTGTCCGATGCTGATCGCCGTGATCCTGATGTATTTCCTGCTTGCCTCGTTTGCTTGCTGGCTGCTGCTGTTTCCCTCGGGCCGCGCCGTACTGGTGCAGGCGATGGTCAACCTGGGCTGGCGCATGCATGGCCGTGTCCGCAAGCTGAAGCACGGCGGCGGCGCGCGGCTGCAACATCTTGGTCACCGCTCCGGCTACGGCGTTGCGCAAGGCTGGCAGTGGCTGCTGCAGCACCGCTGGCTGTCGCTCGCTGGCGCGCTGCTGATCGTGGCGCCACCGCTGCTGGCCTGGCTTTGGAGCGACCGCATCGCCCTGGGCGGCTATGCGGACCGGCAATATGTGATCAACGAGCAGGTCAGCGACTTGCTCAAGGGCGAGCAACTGGCGCCCCCGCCAGCCTTGCCGCCGCTGGTCTTTACCACTGCCGAGGTGACGCAGTTGCGTCCGCTGCTGGGCGGCGCCAGCCGCAACTGGCAGTTGCTGGACCAGGATTTTGCGCAGCGCCTGCTGCTGGTGTTCAAGATCATGAAGGACATGCACGGCTATGACATGGTGCTGCTGGAAGGCTATCGCAGTCCGGCGCGGCAAGACCAGCTGGCCGCCGCCGGGCCGAACGTGACCAACGCCAAGGCGTTTCAAAGCTATCACCAGTACGGCCTGGCCGCCGATTGCGCATTCATGCATGAGGGAAAACTCATTATTTCCGAAAAAAATGCCTGGGCCATGCGTGGCTACCGTTTGTACGGCGTGACGGCCGAATCGGTGGGCCTGCATTGGGGCGGGCGCTGGACCATGATGGACTTCGGCCATGCGGAACTGCGCCAGCGCGGCGTACTGGGCAATTGACTGCCAGGGCCTGCGCGCCAGCCATTCTAGCCCGGCGCCGCGACCGGATTTCCTTAGGCGAACTCATGCTTGTGCAGCGTCAAGCAGGGCGTGCCGGGTGGCGTGGCCCGGGTCGAAAAACTTGTCACACGTCAACAAAGCACGGCTTTTTTACTGTCAGCATGGTTTGGTTCGCCCTTGCGGCGGCGCCCGTTTTGTCGGACTCAACCAGGACCCACCATGCTGCGACGAATCTGGAATTTCCTCACCGATAGCCGCCAGCTGACCATTTTCGGCTTCGTGGCGCTGGCCTTGTTGCTCTATTTGGGGGCTGAAGTGCTGGAACTGGCGCTGGCCTGGGCGCTGGCCTTGCTGCTGCTGGCCTTCGTGATCTGGTTGACGCTGTGGCTGCTGCGCCGGCGCCGTGCGCGCCGCGACGCCCACGCGCTGGGGCAGGTCATTCTCAACCAGGCCGAAATCGCCGCCGCCAATGCGGCTCAGGCCGCCGCGCCCGGAGATGGCGAGATCGACGCCGTGCGCACCGGGCTGCTGGCCGCCATCGAGACCATCAAGACCTCCAAACTGGGCCGCCAATCGGGTGCGGCAGCCCTGTATGAATTGCCGTGGTATATGGTCATCGGCAACCCCGCCGCCGGCAAAAGCAGTGCAATCCTGCATTCGGGCCTGCAGTTTCCGTTTGCCGATGGCAAGGTGGTGCAGGGCGTGGGCGGCACCCGCAATTGCGACTGGTTCTTTACCACCGACGGCATCGTGCTCGATACGGCCGGGCGTTATTCGGTGGTCGAGGAGCACCGTGGCGAATGGTTCGGTTTTCTCGACCTGCTGAAAAAATACCGGCGCAAGGCGCCAATCAACGGCATCATCATTGCGGTCAGCATCGCCGAATTGAAAGGCGACCCGGATGTCGGCATGCAGCTGGCACGCAGCCTGCGCAAGCGGGTGCAGGACGTGATCGAACGCCTGGAAGTGTTCGCGCCGCTGTACATTGTATTTACCAAGGCCGATCTGATCGCCGGCTTCAGCGAGTTTTTTCTCGACGCCGAACGCAGCGAACGCGAACGGGCCTGGGGCGCCACCATGCCCTACCAGCGCAAGCTGCCGACGCCGGAACTGCTGGCGTTCTTCGACCAGAGTTTCGACGAGCTGCACGCCGGCTTGACCGAGCTGAGCCTGGCCAATATGGCGCACCGCCAGCGCAAGACCATGCCGCCCGGGGTGTTCACGTTTCCGCTCGAATTTGCCGCCATCAAGCCGTCGCTGCGGGCCTTTATCGGCACGTTGTTCGAGGAAAATCCGTTCCAGTTCCAGCCCGTGTTTCGCGGATTTTATCTGACCAGTGCGTTGCAGGAAGGCGTGCCGGTCAGCGCTTCTTCGCAGCAGGTGGCGCAGCGCTTCGACCTGACTTACGTGCCGCCACCGGTGGCGGCCGGCCAGCGCCAGCACGGATATTTTTTGCTCGACCTGTTTCGCAAGGTGATCTTTGCCGACAAATACCTGGTCTCCAACTACGCCAGCCGGCACCGGCTGCGCTTCAAGTATGCGGTGTTTTTCACGGCCACCGTGTTGCTGGGCGCCTGCCTTGGCGGCTGGAGCTGGTCCTACCTGGGCAACCGCCAGTTGGTGGCCAATGTCGAAGCGGACATGAACAAGGTGCTGCGCTTGCAGGAGCAGCGGCTGGACTTGCAATCGCGCCTGGAAGCGCTGGAGATACTGCAGGACCGCATCGAGCAGCTGGACGCCTACCGGCACCACAGCCCATGGTCGCTGCGCCTGGGGCTGTACCAGGGCGAACTGCTGGAGCGCAAATTGCGCGAGGAGTATTTTGCCGGCGCGCGCCATGTGATGCTCGAACCGGTGACGGCCGGCTTGGAAGGCTTGCTGGCCGAGATGAACGCCAATGCCGAGCAGTTGCAGCTGGCCTCGCGCGTACCGCAAGCGCGCACCGCCCGCAACCAGCCTTACCAGGCGGCCAGCGCCACCAATGTCGAAGACGCCTATAACGCACTGAAAACCTATCTGATGCTGGCCGATAAAAACCATGCCGAAAGCAGCCATCTGAACGACCAGATGGCGCGCTTCTGGCGCGGCTGGCTGGAAAACAACCGCGGCGCCATGCCGCGCGAGCAGATGATACGCAGTGCCGAAAGGCTGCTGACGTTTTACCTGGCGCAGGTGGACGATCCGTCCTGGCCGCGCATCGAACAGAAGCTGGCGCTGGTCGACCAGGCGCGCGAAAACCTGCGCCGCGTGGTGCGCGGCATGCCGGCGCGCGAGCGTGTGTATGCGGACGTCAAGGCGCGCGCCTCGACCCGCTTTCCCGGCGTGACGGTGGCGCGCATCGTCGGCGAGGCGGACCAGGGCCTGCTGCTGGGCAGCCACGCCGTCTCCGGCGCCTACACGCGCCAGGCCTGGGAAAAATTCGTGGCAGGCGCTTTCCGCGAGGCCGCCAACCGCGAACTGCAAAGCGCCGACTGGGTGCTGAAAAGCGCTTCCACCGACGACCTGACCCTGGAGGGCAGCCCCGAACAGATCGAGAAAAACCTGGTGGAACTGTACAAGGCCGATTACACGCGCGAATGGCAAAAGTTCGTGCAGGGCATGGCGGTGGCCGACCTGAAAGGTTTTGATGGCGCGGTGCAGGCCATGAACCGGCTGGGCGACCCGCAATCGTCGCCGATCGCCAGGCTGCTGACCACGATTTACGAGGAAACCTCGTGGGACAACCCGGCCCTGCAGAACGCCCAGTTGCGCCAGGCCGAAAGCGGCATCATCGCCTGGCTGAAGGATACCTTCCTGCGCCGCACGCCGTCGCAAGTCACGTCCAACCCGGGCCTGAATGCGCAGGTCGACCCGGCCCGGCTCGACAAGCCGATAGGGCCGATCGGGCGCGAATTTGCTGGTGTCGGCAAGCTGGTGGCAGCAAAAGAGAAAGATGCTTCCCTGATGCGCGCTTACCTGGAAGCGCTGTCGAAATTGCGCAGCCGTTTGAATCAACTGAAGAACCAGGGCGACGCCGGCCCCGGCGCCAAGCAGTTCATGCAGCAGACGCTGGAGGGCAGCGGCTCGGAACTGGCCGACGCCCTGAAACTGGTCGACGAACAGATGTTGACCGGCATGAGCGACGCGCAAAAGCAGGCGATCCGGCCGATCCTGGTGCGCCCGTTGATGCAGACCTTTGCGGTGATCGTGGCGCCGGCGGAACTGGAAGTCAACAAGACCTGGTCGGCGCAGGTGTACGAGCCGTTCCAGCGCTCGCTGGCGAACAAATATCCGTTTGCGCCAAGCGCCCGCATCGAAGCGAGCCACCTTGAAATCGGCCAGTTCTTCGGCCCCGAAGGACTGGTGGCCAGGTTCGTCACGACCGCGATGGGGCCGCTGGTGGTGCGGCGCGGCGACGTGCTGGCGCCGCGTACCTGGGCCGACATGGGCATCAGCCTGTCGCCGCAGATGGTGGCACGCTTTCCAGGCTGGATCGCGCCACTTGGCGCCGGTGGCGCGGCGGCCACCTCCGGCGCGGCGCAGACCGTGTTCCAGATCCTGCCGTCGCCGGCGCCCGGCACGCTGGAGTACACGGTGGAAATCGATGACCAGCAGCTACGCTACCGCAATACGCCGGCCCAGTGGACCAATATGGTGCATCCGGGCCCGCAAGGCAGCTCCGGTGCGAAGATCACCGCAACCACTTTTGACGGGCGCACGGTGGAGCTGTTCAACGAGCCGGGGCAATTCGGCCTGAAACGCATGATCGACGCCGCCGTCAAGCAGCGCAAGGACGCCGGCGTATTCGAATTGCGCTGGACGCGCGGCGAGGTGGCGGTGGCGGTCGACCTGAAAATAACCAGCAGCCCGGAAACCAGCGCCGCCGCTGCGGCGGTGCAGGAGCAGGGTTTTCGCGGCATGCAGCTGCCGGAAACGATCGTCGGTGGTCCGGTACTGGTACCGGAAGCGGCGGTGGCCCAGGCGGGAGCGGCGCCATGACGGCGATGGCGCAAGCCGTGCGCCTCGCTTACTTTGGCAAGCTGCCTGCGCGTGGCGACTTCGTCAAGGCCTGCGACAGTCACGCACTGGTGCAACTGCTTGACGACTGGCTGGCGCAGGTGATGAGCGCCCTGACGATGGCGCCGCGCTGGAAGCTCAATTACGACGCGCTTGCGCCGCTGCGCTTTGCCTTTGTCGGTACGCGCAGCCGGCGCGCCATCGCCGGGCGCCTGGAGGCCAGTTGCGATGTGTCGCAACGCCGCTTCCCCTTCATGGCCATGAGCGCGATTGAGGTGCCGGACGCCGGCGCCTTTGTCGGCTGCAGCCCATTGGTGCTGCAGCCGCTGTGGCAGCGCCTCGACTACCTGTGCGCCGGTTTGTTGTCGCAGGCCGATCCGGCACCCAAGCTGCAGGCGCTGGCCGGCGAGGTGGTGCAGGTCGACCCCGGCGACCCTGGCCATGCGGCGCGGCTGTCAAGCTTCCTGCAGGCACAGACCTTGCACTCGCTGCAAACGATGCTCGCCTCGCCCACCTTTCCCGTCACCGTGCGTGAACTGCTGCTAAGCCTGAGCATGCTGCTGCAGCCGCTGCGGCACAGCGGGTGTGTTCGGCTGGAGAAAAACCTGGTGCTGCCGCTGCCGCTCGACGAAGGCCAGCGCGAACTGGTGGCCAGCTACTGGCTGCAGCTGATTTTGCCCTTCCTGCAGCCGCTGGACTTTGAACTGGCGCTGTTCTTTACCCACCTGGGTGACGCGCCGGTGCTACTGGTCGGTTTTTGCGGCGCCGATCCGCATGCACTGCGCGCGCTGATCGACCCGCAGGCGGCGTGCGAACGCCTGATCGTGCTCGACCAGCTGGACTGGGTTGAAGACGCCCTGGCGCAGCAGCCGGAGTTGCGCCATTTGTCCGCCTGCCTGCAGCAGGAACAGTTGTCGCTGCGCTCGGCCTGCGCCTTGCTGGCCGATACTTTTCACTGAAGGATGGACATGAAACCGATCTCGCTGTTCCTGCTGCTGGCAGCAATTTTCAACGTCCAGGCGCAAACCCAGGCGCCGGCGCCCGCGTCGCCACAGCCTGGCCAGATACTGGTAACCGGCACTGTTGTCGACGAAGCATCAAAGGCGGCCGTGCTGACACGGCTTAGCGAACTGTATGGCTTTGACCGCGTTGTCGACCAGGTGGCGGTGGGCGCCGTGTCGGTGCCGGCCAACTGGAACGCCCATGTGCAAAAGCTGCTGACGCCGAACTTGAAACTGATCACGCGCGGCCAGCTCAGCATCGACGGCAGCAGCGTCAGTCTGCGCGGCGAAGTGGCCAACGAAATGCAGCGCCAGCAGATCGCCAGCGAGATCGCCACCAGCCTCAATCCCACCTACACGGTCAACAATGGCTTGCGCGTCGCCGCGGTTGACCAGGGCGTGCTCGATACGGCGCTCGACAAGCGCATCATCGAATTCGACAGCGGCCAGGCCAGCATCACACCACATGGCCTGGCCATACTCGACGAGATGGCAGCCGCCATGCAAAAGCTCAAGGGACGCAAGGTGGAGGTGATCGGCCACACCGACAATACCGGCCTGCGCGCCAGCAATGTGTCGCTGAGCCAGGCACGCGCCGAAGCCGTGCGCAGCTACCTGGCCAGCAAGGGCATCGCACCGGACAGCGTGCTGACCTCGGGCCAGGGGCCGGACCGCCCGGTAGCCAGCAATGCCACCGTCGACGGTCGGGCCAGGAACCGGCGCATCGAATTTCGCATCGCCCAGTAAATCAGGGCAAGGTAATTGTCAAATGGGCTGGCCGTGGCGCCAGTTTCACCAGGTCGGCATAGGCGGCCAGCGTGGTTTGTGTATTGCGCGTCAGGTGGGCGCGCAGGCCCAGATAAGCGCACAGCGCCAGCAGCGCGAAGATGCTGGTCAGAGCCCATAGCGGCAGGTCGCTGCGGCGCTGGTTGACCACCTGGTCGGGGCGTTCGGCGCGCGGCGCGAAGCCACGGCTCTTGCCCTTGATATGAGCAATCTCGTCGCCCAGGCGGGCCGTCAGGTAGCTGAGTTTTTCGCCGCCGTCGATCGCGTATTTTCCCTGGAAACCCAGCAGCAAACACATGTGGAACACCTGCAGCGCCTGCACCCGCATGCCGCCCTTGCCGCGCAGCGCGTCGAGACGGTCGAAGAAATGCTCGCCGGCCAGCTGGTCGCCGAAGATCAGCAGCTGCAACGGGCGCCGTTCCCAGGGCTTGCGTATATCGAACGGCGAAGCGAGGATGATTTCATCGACGGCGGCGCAGAACGCGTACTTGGCCGCTTCGATATCGTCGTCATCGGCGCGCATCTTTTTCGCTTCGCGCGTGTAGTCGGCCAAAAAGGTGTTGATGTGTTCCGTGAAGCCCTGTTCGTCGCCGGGCGAGCAGCCATTCCTCAGCAGGAACAGCATGTAGAAGCCTTCGTGCATCAGGTCGAGCAGGGCGCTGCCGGCGTTGACGCCGGTGGGGGCAGGTCCACGTGGTACCAGCAGCGAAGGTGCCGAACGCCGTTCGATCAGCTGGCTCATGCCGTCACCGCGATCAGTTCGAGTTGCAGCTCGCGTATGCCGCTCGGCACATACACCGAGATCGACTGCGCCTTGAGCATGTGCTCGTACAAGCCGCCGCGGCTTTCAAGCGCAAAATAATACGTGTCGGGCCGCACTGGAATCGCCGCCGGCACTTGCGGCGCATGCGACAGTTTCACGCCCGGCATGGCCGACAGCACGCATTTTTCCACGTCGTCAGGCGCCCCCACTTTCACGCGCAGCGGCACGATGTCGACCAGTTCGATGGCCGGCATGGCGGCGCGGATCGCCAGGTACAAGGTGGTGTGCTGGTCGACCTTGCCCGAATCGAGCTTGCCCAGGTAATAGGACGGCTTGCTTTCCACCAAAGCGATGGAAAAGTATTTCGACGAAATGACGGTGTCGAGCAGTTCGCGGATGATGGCGTCGATCGCCGCAAAACAGGCGCCCGGCTGCGCATGGTCGTAGACGGGCAGGCTGGCCAGGGTATGGTGGCGCGCATAGCTGAGCAGGCCGCCGGCCAGCGACAGCAGCGCCTCGTACAGGCGCTCCGGGTGCAGCGCCGGATGGCGCGCATAGTGCATCAGGGTAGCAGCGGCCGTGCTGGCCGTATGCAGCAGCCAGAACGACGATACATCGCCCGAGCGGAACTCGATCACGTTGCGGCTCGGTTCGCGGTGGTGGCCGTGCAGGGCCTCCACCTTGGCCTGCAAGGCGTCGAGCAGGTGTTCGAGCAGGTCCTGCAGGCGCGGCGCGCCGCCGATCGACAGGCTGGGCGCCATGAATGAGGGCACCGGCTCGAAGCCACCCGTCACCGTGCGGCGCAGCGTGATCAAAGGCAGGCAGTCGTAGGAGCCACGCGCCTCGCTGTCGGGGATCAGCCGCACGGTCTTTTTCAGGTAGGCCACTTCGGCCACGCTGGCGCTTGTATACAGGTCGGGCGTGGCGCGCATGGCGTGTGTGTAGCGGGTGTCGGGCAGCGCGCCGGCGCCATTGGCCTGCGCGGTATAGTTCAGGCCTTCGCGGTTCAGCACGGGCAGGGCGGCATAGTATGTCACTTCCTGCAGCGCGGCCGGCAGCGCGGCCAGGTCGACCGCCGGCGGCAGGCTATCGCCGCCGCTGCCATCGCCAGCGGCATCAAAAACTTCGCCGTCGCGAAAGATCGCCGACAGCGCCTGCAGGCGCAGGGTGCCGGTCTTCAGCGCATCGAGATCCCACTGCATGTGCGCCACGCCCCAGGCATACGGATGCAGCGCACTGGCGGTCTGGTGCAGGCGAGTTTCATGATATTGATCCTGGCGCTGGAAGTGCTGCGGCCGCAAAAACTGACCCTCTCCCCACAGGACTTTCGCTGCCATGGCCATGCTGTTCTCCTTGTGTCGGTGGTGTGCTGGTGATGGGTTTGTCGTCATTGCTCGCAGCGCGCGCCCGCCAGGCCGGCCTGCGCGCCGACGCTCAAGGCGCAGGCATGCAGGCCGATGGTGACGCCATCGCGTTCGGCGTCGCTTGCTGCAAAGGTGGCGCGCCAGCGCTGCGCGGCGGGGGCGCGAAACAGTGCCACCACGCCGATAAAGGCCGCCTCGCGGCCGACTTTTTCCTGTATCTCGTAGTGCTGGCCCGGCACCAGCAGCACTTCCTGCACCTCGATCAGGTCGCTGCCCAGCAGCGCTTTTTCCCTGGCCGTGTCCAGGAAGCTGTCGTACGGTGCCTGCTCGAAGACGGCGCTCTGGCGCAGCTTGTAGATGCGCGCCACCAGCGCCAGCGGACGGCCTTGCGGATCGGTGTTCAGGCGCTGGCCGGCATGCAGGCGGATGCTGACCTTGCGCGGCGGCTTTTGTGCGTCAGGCACCTCGGGCGCCGGCTTGGCCAGGCCCACCATCTGCAGTGCCGCATTGGTCATGCCACCGATGGCGCCACCGGCGCAGCCGGACAGGGGCAGCAGCAACAACAGCAGCAACATCGACAACGGCGCGAAGGCGGTACAGCGCAGCGGCAGGGAAGGGCACATGGCTGGCCTCTCAGAAAGTAAACATGCGGAAATAAAGTGCTGCCGCTATTTAAACGCATGGCATGGTTGGCCGTTTGCGCTGGCACAAACACGATATCTGAGCGTTGAAATGCCTGCGCCAGATCAGCGTTTATCTGCGTTGATGGCATGCCTGAATTGAACTTATTCTTTGCTGATCAAGCTCAAGCTGGCAAAAAATAGCGCGATCAATAATGGCCTCCAACGGCGTCGCCCATCTTTCCTAGCGGCAGCGTCCTTTACGTGAAGGAAACTCAAGATGAAGTCACGCATGCATCCACCCCGCCTGGCTTGCCTGGCCTGCGCCTTCCTGCTGGCCGCCTGCACTACCGCACCGCCTGCCCCCAAGCCGGTACCGGCTCCGACCCTGGCGCAAGTGCTGTCCGAGGCCGATGTGGCAGCGCGCGCCGGCCAGTACGGCAAGGCCTACACCTTGCTGGAAAAAGGCGGCAGCGCCTATCCGGCCGACAAGGCGCCGTGGCTGCAGCTGGCGCAGCTGAAATTCGATCGCGGCCAGTATGGCGACGCCATCAGCCATGCGCTTGAAGCGCTCGAACGCGACTCCGAAGACAAGGTCGCCAACAGCATCGTCGCCGTCAGCGGCCTGCGCTTGTCGGGCAAGGCGCTGGCCGACCTGTCGCGGCAAAACAACCTGAATGGTTCGCTGCGTTCGGAAGCGCAGGAACTGGCCAAGCTGCTGCGCGCCAGCATCGGCGACGACGTGCTGGTGCCGCCGGCCAGGCGCACGGCGGCCGGCGGCAAGCGTGCGGCGGCATCGCCTGCTCCGGCGCCGGCAGCCGCACCAGCTGCAAAAGGCGGCGCCGACCCATTCAGTGGCTTGAAGTAAGCAGCAGTTCACCGGGCGCCCTGGCGGCGCCTCCCCATCGACTTTGCGAAGGAAACCCCATGGCCAAGCCTGACAGTGTCCAGAAGCGGCTGCAGCAGGTGCGTGCGCCGCGCGTGCAGATGACGTATGACGTGGAGATCGGCGACACGATAGAAAACAAGGAGCTGCCCTTCGTGGTCGGCGTGCTGGGCGACTTCGGTGGTGATTCCCAGGTCGAGAAACGGCGCCTGAAAGACCGCAAGTTCGTCGGCATCGACATGGACAATTTCGACGAAGTGCTGGGCAGCGTCGAGCCGGTGGCGCGCTTCCAGGTACAGAACCGCCTGAGCGGCGAAGGCGGCACCTTTCCGGTCGACCTGCGCTTTCGCGCCATGAGCGACTTCCGTCCGGAGTCGGTGGTGCAGCAGGTCGAGCCGCTGCGCAAGCTACTCGAAGCGCGCACCAAGCTGGCCGACCTGCGCAACAAACTGGCCGGCAACGACAAGCTGGAAGACCTGCTGACGGAAGTGCTGAACAACACCGACAGCCTGGCCGCCCTGCAACCGCAACGCGCGATCAAGGAGGATTGAGATGAATGCACAGGCACAAATCAAGGCCTCGCCCGCTTTTGCTGCGCCCGCATCGAGCGACCTGCTGGACCAGATCGTCGAACAGAGCCGGGTCGCCAAGTCCGACGCCGAACATGCGCGTGCCCGCGACCTGATCGCCGAGCTGGTGGGGCAGGTGCTCGACGGCACGGTGCTGATGTCAAGCAGCCTGTCGGCCACCCTCGACGCACGGGTGGCGCAGATCGACCAGCTGATCTCGGCCCAGCTGAGCGAAGTGATGCACTCGCCGGTCTTCCAGCAGCTGGAACAAAGCTGGACCGGCCTGCACTACCTGGTCGGCAATGCCGAAACCGGAACGCGGCTGCAGATCCGCATGTTCAACACCACCAAGCGCGAGCTGGTAAAGGACTTCCAGTCGGCGCTGGAGTTCGACCAGAGCACCATGTTCAAGAAGATCTACGAGGAAGAATTCGGCACCTTCGGCGGCGCGCCATTCGCGGCCTTGCTGGGCGACTTCGCCATCTCGCGCCAGCCCGAAGACATGTATTTCATCGAGCAGATGTCGCATATCGCTGCCGCCGCGCACGCACCGTTCATCGCGTCGGCCGCGCCGGAACTGTTTGGCCTGGAAACCTACGGCGACCTGGGCAAGCCGCGCGACCTGGCCAAGGTGTTCGACACCATCGAGTACGCCAAATGGAAGGCTTTCCGTGAGTCCGAAGACGCGCGCTACGTGGGCCTGACCTTGCCGCGCTTCCTGGGCCGCCTGCCGTTCAATCCGGTCGACGGCACCACCGTCGAAGGCTTCAATTTTGTCGAGGAAGTCGACGGCAGCGACCATCAGAAATACCTGTGGTGTAACGCTGCCTACGCGTTTGGCAGCAAGCTCACGCGCGCCTTTTCCGACTACGGCTGGTGCGCGGCGATCCGCGGCGTGGAAGGCGGCGGCCTGGTCGACGACCTGCCGACCCACACCTTCAAAACCGACGAGGGCGACGTGGCCCTGAAATGCCCGGCCGAAGTGGCAATCACCGACCGGCGCGAAAAGGAGCTGTCGGACCTCGGCTTCATCTCGCTGGTTCACTGCAAGAACACGGCCTACGCCGCCTTCTTCGGCGCCCAGTCGACGCAGAAAAGCCGCAAGTACAACAGCGAGGCGGCCAACGCCAATGCGCTGCTGTCATCGCAACTGCAGTACATCTTTGCCGTCTCGCGCATCGCCCACTACATGAAGGCCATGATGCGCGACAAGATCGGCAGTTTTTCCGCCGCCTCGAATGTCGAGGATTTCCTGAACCGCTGGCTGATGACCTACGTGCTGCTCGACGATAACGCCAGCCAGGATCAGAAGGCGCAGTTCCCGCTGCGCGAAGCGTCGGTGCAGGTACACGAAGTGCCGGGGCGGCCCGGTGTGTATCGCGCCGTATCGTTTTTGCGGCCCCATTTCCAGCTCGACGAGCTGTCCGTTTCGCTCCGACTGGTCGCGGAGCTGCCGAAGTCGACCAATTCCTGATCCATCCGATTTTTTGTTCAACCAGAGGAGCACACCATGGCAATCGATGTATATCTGCAGATAGACGGCATCAAGGGCGAATCGACCGATGACAAGCACAAGGACTGGATCGAGTGCAAATCGGTCAGCTGGAGCGTGGAGCAGCCCAAGTCGGCCACCGCCTCGACCGGCGGCGGCCACACGGCCGAACGTTGCGAGCACAAGGACATCGTCATCTCCAAGCTGGCCGACCTGTCCTCGCCGGTGCTGCTGCAGACCTGCTCGGCCGGCAAGACCATCCCTAAAGCACGTTTCGAATTCATGCGCGCCGACGGCCAGGGCGAGCGCGTGAAGTATTTTGAAATCGAAATCGAGAACGTGCTGATCGGCGCCGTCACGCCCAACGTGGCAGAAGGCGACATCCTGGGTGAACACGTGGGCTTCAAGTTCTCGAAAGTGAAGTGGAAATACACGCAGCAAAAGGTCACCGGCGGTGTCGGCGGCAATACCTCGGGCGGCTGGGACCTGGCCACCAACCGCGTGGTGTGATGGCGCGGCTTTGAGTAATTGAGCAGTTGCGCGGCAGGCGCCAGTGCGACGCCTGCCGCGTGTTTTTTCCAAAGAGGCCGCCATGTCATTTCCATTCAACGCAGCAGCCGGTTTCGTGCCGGGATTGTTCGACCGCCTGATGGGCGACGGTGCCGCCGGCGGTCACCTGGTGCGGCTGTCGGTCGAGCAGTTGAAAGACGCGGTGGCGCGCGACCTTGAAGAGCTGCTCAATACGCGCGTGGCCTTGCCGGCCGGCGCGCTCGATGGCTATCCCGAATGCGCCGCCTCCATCGTCAACTACGGCCTGATCGACTTTGCCGGCATGTGCCTGTCGAGCAGCGACGACCGCGCCCGCATCTGCGCCGCCCTGACCGCCGCCATCGAACGCCACGAACCGCGCTTGCGCCATGTGCGTGCGCGCCTGGAGCGCGAGGCCGGTTCCATCAACCGCGTCAGTTTTGTCATCAGCGCCACCCTGGCCGTGGCGCAGGCCAGCGAGCCTGTCAGTTTCGACGCCGTGCTGCAGCCATCGTCGCTGCGGTATTCGATCAACCGCAAGGGAGCCGCCGCATGAGCAACAACCTCAAAACCCTGATCGCCAGACTCAATCACACGGCGCGCACGGCCGCCACCCGCGCCGCAAGTCTCTGCATGGGGCTGGGCCAGTACGAAGTCGATATCGAACACCTGTTCCTGGCCTTGCTGGAACAGGAGAACAGCGATATCGCCGTGGCCGCGCGCCGCAGCGATATCAGCATCACGGCGCTGGAAACGGATCTGCGCCGCGAGATCGGCAACTTCAAGACCGGCAGCGCGCGCACGCCCGTGTTCTCGCGCCACTTGCCGCTGCTGTTCGAACATGCGTGGCTGATCGCGTCCCTCGGCGCAGGGCAAGCTGCGGCCATCCGCAGCCGGCACCTGTTGCTGGCCTTGCTGACGGAGCCGGAACTGTCGCAACTGGCCTATCGCGGCTCGAAGCTGTTTGCGCGCTTCAGCGTCGAGCAACTGAAACACCATCCCGACAAACTGACGGCCGGCTCAACCGAAGAAGCCAGCGCCACGCCCCAGCCGAGCGAGACGCCAGACAACACCGTTGCCATCCAGGCCAGCCCGACGCCGGCGCTGGACCAGTTCACCACCGACCTGACGCAACTGGCGCGCGACGGCAAGCTTGACCCCGTGATCGGGCGCGAGAATGAAATACGCCAGGCGGTCGACATCCTGCTGCGCCGACGCCAGAACAATCCTATCCTCACCGGCGAGGCAGGCGTCGGCAAGACCGCCGTGGTCGAGGGGCTGGCCTTGCGCATCGCTGCCGGCGACGTGCCCGAGGTGTTGCAGGGCGCGCGTATCCACGCGCTGGACATGGGCTTGCTGCAGGCCGGCGCCAGCGTCAAGGGCGAGTTTGAAAGCCGGCTGAAAAACGTTATCGACGAGGTGACGAAAAGTCCCTGTCCGGTGATCCTGTTTATCGACGAGGCGCACACCATGATCGGCGCCGGCGGCCAGGCCGGCCAGAACGATGCGGCCAACTTGCTCAAGCCCGCACTGGCGCGCGGCGCCTTGCGTACCATCGCCGCCACCACCTGGAGCGAATACAAGAAGTATTTTGAAAAGGACGCGGCTCTGGCGCGCCGTTTCCAGGTGGTGAAGGTGGAAGAACCCGGCGAGGAAATCGCCTGCGCCATGCTGCGCGAGATGGCGCCGCTGATGGAACGCCACTTCAATATCCGCGTGCGCGACGAAGCCATCGTCGACGCCGTGCGCCTGTCGCACCGCTACATCAGCGGGCGCCAGTTGCCCGACAAGGCCATCAGCGTGCTCGATACGGCCTGCGCCCAGGTCGCGCTGGGGCAAAGCGCGACCCCGGCGCAGCTGGAAAACGCCAGCTGCCAGCTTGAACGCGTCGTCGTTGAAATCGCCGCGCTCGAGCGCGAACAGGCCAGCGGCGAACAGCCAGGCCCGGCCGCCAGCGCGCGGCTGCGTCAACTGCAGGGCGACGCGCAACTGCACCGGCAGGCAATCGCTGCCCTGGCGCAGCGCTGGCAGGTGGAAAAAACGCTGGTGGCGCAAATCACCGAACTGCGCGCCGGCCTGCAGCGTGAGCGCCCCGGCGAAGCGGGCGCTTGTGCCTTGCTGGCCTTGAAGGACGAACTGGCCGCGCTGCAAGGTGATGCGCCGCTGGTACCTTTGGCAGTCGATGCGCAGGTGGTGGCCGGCATCGTTGCCGGCTGGACCGGCATCCCGCTCGGCAAAATGGTCAGGGACGATATCCGCACAGTTTTGACGCTGGACGCGGCCTTGCGCGAACGGGTGCTGGGCCAGGATCATGTGATAGCCGCCGTGGCGCAGCGCGTGCGTACGGCGCGCGCCAATCTGGACGACCCGGACAAGCCGCAAGCAGTATTTTTGTTTACCGGCCCGTCCGGCACCGGCAAGAGCGAAACGGCTTTGGTGCTGGCCGACTTGCTGTATGGCGGCGAGCACAAGTTGATTACCCTGAACATGAGCGAATACCAGGAAGCGCACAGCGTGGCCGGGCTGAAAGGCTCGCCGCCCGGCTACATCGGCTACGGCGAAGGTGGCGTGCTGACCGAGGCGGTGCGGCGCCAGCCCTACAGCGTGGTGCTGCTGGACGAAGCGGAAAAAGCCCATCCTGACGTGCTAGAACTGTTCTTTCAGGTGTTCGACAAGGGCGTACTCGATGATGCTGAAGGGCGCGAAATCGACTTTCGCAACACCATCATCATCGCCACCTCCAACCTCGGTTCGGCCGCCATGATGGCCGCCTGCCTGAACCAGCCGGAAGACAGCCTGCCGACGCCCGGGGCTTTGGCAGAACTGGTGCGTCCGCAGCTGGTGAAACACTTCAAGCCGGCTTTCCTGGGGCGCCTGAAGGTGCTGCCGTTCTATCCCCTGAACGACGCCGTGCTGGCCGAGATCATCAGGCTCAAACTGGCGCGCATCGGTCAGCGCATCGCGCGCAATCACCAGGCCTGCTTCAGCATGGACGAGGCGCTGGTCGAGGCGGTGCTGGCGCGCTGCACCGAAGTCGATTCGGGCGCACGCAATGTCGACCAGATACTCAATGGCAGCGTGCTGCCCGAGATCGCCGTGGCGGTGCTGGCGCGCATGGCCGACGCGCTGCCGCTGTCGACCATCCACGTGGGCGCCGATGCCCACGGCCATCTCACCTACACTATTAACTGAGCATCAACTGAGGGGAGCGCACCATGTTCAACCTGGACCAACTGCTGCAGCCGGTCAGCCCGATCAGGCCTTGCGGCGAGGACCTCACCTTCAGCCAGGAGCTCGACGCGATTGCCCGCGCGCGCCAGCACGACGATCCCAGCCTGGACCAGGGCGAGTGGGTGGTGGCGTTGAAGGAGGCCGACTGGCCATTCGTCGCCACCCGCTGCGAGCAGCTGATCGCCTCGCACAGCAAGGACTTGCGCGTGGCCGTCTGGCTGGCCGAGGCGCACGCCAAGACGCGCCATTTCCGGGGTTTGGGCGACGGCTTTGCGCTACTGTCGGGCCTGTGCGAGCGCTATTGGGATGGCCTGTATCCGCCGCTCGACGACGGCGACCCGGAACAGCGTATCGGCAACCTGTTCTGGCTATTGACGCGCACGCCGCAACTGGTGCGCGAAGTGCCGCTGACCGACGGCGCCGATGGCCGCTTCTCTTTGCAGGATTTCGACTCGGCGCGCCAGCGCGCGGCGGCCAGTGCGCAAGTGCCGGACCAGGGCTGGGGCGAGGTGCGCCAGGAAGAGTGGGCGACGCTGGCGCAGATGGAAGCGGCGCGGCAGAAAAACACGCGCCAGTTCAGCGACGCCTTGCTGGCCGATGCGCAGTACTGCATGCAGTCGCTGCTGGTGCTGGAACGCTGCGTCGACGCGTGTTTCGGCATCGATGGACCCAGCTTTCGCGCCGCCCGCGAGGCGCTGGAAAACGCCATCCATTTTATCGCGCCCATGCCGCTGGGTGCCGAACTGGTGGCGGTGCTGCCCGGTGCGCCGACGGCAAATGGCATTGGCAATGTTGGTGCCATTGTGCAGCGCCAGCAGGCGCTGGCCCAACTGCGCCAGGTGGCCGATTTTTTCCGCCGCACCGAGCCGCACAGCCCCGTGGCCTACCTGGCCGACAAGGCGGCCAGCTGGGGCGAAATGCCGCTGCACCTGTGGTTGCGCGCCGTCGTCAAGGACCAGGGCACTCTGGCCCAGCTCGACGAGATGCTGGGCAGCGATGGTGCGACCGGATAAGCGCTACAATCGGTTTTACCGATCTGTACGGAGTACCTCATGAAAAAACTGCTGTTGCCGCTGATGTTTACCGCTTTGCTGGCCGGCTGCGTCGGTCGTCCCGACAATATTGTTCCGGTGACCAATTTCAATACCACCAAATACCTGGGCAAATGGTATGAAATCGCGCGTCTCGACCATTCCTTTGAAAAGGGCCTGAGCCATGTGACGGCCGAATACAGCCTGCGCCAGGACGGCGGCCTGAAAGTGCTCAACCGCGGCTACAAGGATGCCGACGCGGCTTGGAAAGAATCCGAAGGCAAGGCCTATTTTGTCGACAAGAAGGACGAAGGCTATCTGAAAGTGTCATTTTTCGGCCCCTTTTATGGCTCCTACATCGTCTTCGACCTGGACCAGCAGGACTATGCTTACTCCATGATCAGCGGCCCCGACAAATCGTATTTCTGGCTGCTGTCGCGCACGCCCACCATGGATCCGGCCTTGCAAAAGCGCTTGCTTGATAAAGCGCAAGGGCTGGGCTTCGATACGTCGAAATTGATTATCGTCAATCAAAACTGACGTCATTTCACGCTGTTGCTTTTTTGAAGCTTCTTTCTTGCAATGCCTATCTGATGCGCTCACAATCAGCCTCAGCGCGCGATGCACCTGCGGCTGCGCGGCAACCTTGTCAGATAGGACAACATCATGAAAAACCTCAAGATCGGCGTACGTCTCGGTGGAGGTTTTGCCGCAGTACTGGCCTTGCTCACCACACTCACGGTGATCGGTATCGTACAGATGCAACATGCCAGCAAGCAGACCGATGAACTGGTCCAGGTCAAGGTGCGCAACGAGCGCCTGATCGGTGAGTGGGCCAAGGTCGTCGAAGTGAACGCCGCGCGCACGGCGGCGGCCTGGAAGGTCAGCGACCCCGAACACCAGAAACAATTCGAAAAAGAAATGGCGGCCTCGTCCGCGCGCGCCACGGAAATCCAGGATACGATCGGCAAGAGCGAGCTGAACGCCCAGGAACAATCGCTGTACCAGGACGTGCTCGCCAGCCGCAAGGCCTATACGGAAGTGCGCAAGAAGGTGTTCAAGGCCAAGAGTGCGGGCGACCTGGAACTGGGCAAGCGCTTGTATGAAGGCGAGATGTCCGCCAGGCGCGATATTTACCTGGCCTCGCTGGATAAACTGGCCAGGCTCGAAGCGCAACTGCTCGACGTGACGGCCGGCGAGATCCGCGCCGGTTATGAAAACGGCCGCGTGCTGCTGGCCTCGCTGGGCGTGGCGGCCATTCTGCTCGGCATCGCCTGCGCCTACTGGATCACCCGCTCGATCACGCGGCCCATCACGCGCGCCGTGGAAGTGGCGCAAGCGGTATCGACTGGCGACCTGACCAGCGATATCGTGGTCGACAGCACAGACGAAACAGGGCAGTTGATGCACGCACTCAAAGAGATGAACGACAAGCTGGTCAGCATCGTCGGCCAGGTGCGCGCCAGCACCGACTCCATCGGCACCACATCGAGCGAAATTGCAGCCGGCAACCTGGACCTGTCGTCGCGCACCGAGCAGCAGGCCAGCTCGCTCGAAGAAACAGCCTCGTCGATGGAAGAGCTGACCTCCACCGTGAAACTCAATGCCGACAACGCGCGCAGCGCCAACCAGCTGGCGATCGACGCCTCGCAGATCGCCAGCCGTGGTGGCGCGGTGGTGTCGGAAGTGGTCAGCACCATGGGCTCGATCAACGATTCCTCGCGCAAGATCGTCGACATTATCAGCGTGATCGACGCGATCGCTTTCCAGACCAATATCCTGGCCCTGAATGCGGCCGTCGAAGCTGCGCGCGCGGGCGAGCAGGGTCGGGGCTTCGCGGTGGTGGCCAGCGAGGTGCGCAATCTGGCCCAGCGCTCCAGCCAGGCGGCGAAGGAGATCAAAGGGCTGATCGACGACTCCGTGCAAAAAGTCGAAGCCGGTTCGCAACTGGTGGACAAGGCCGGTCGCACCATGGAAGAAATCGTGCAGAGCATCAGCCACGTGACGCAGATCATGAACCAGATCACCGACGCCAGCGAAGAGCAGCGCACTGGCATCGAACAGGTCAACCAGGCCATCGGCCAGATGGATCAGGTGACCCAGCAAAACGCGGCACTGGTGGAAGAAGCGGCGGCCGCCGCCGAATCGATGCAGGAACAGGCTTCACGCCTGACCGACGTGGTGGGCCTGTTCAAGCTGGACGCCGCGCAGGTGACGCGCGCTGCGGCTGCCGCACCCGTGAGCAAGCGCCATCCGGTTGCCGTCGCGGCTCCCGGCAAACCACGCAAGGCGCTGGCGGCCACTGCCGGCGACTGGGAAGAGTTTTAAGCAAGTTAACAACCCCCGGCAGGGTGGGGCGCTACAATCGCGGTCCTGATGCATAGACCGCCCCACCATGACTTCCCAGACTGATCCCGTTTCTTCCCGGCGCGAACGCTGCGCCACCTGTTTGCGCGCGCAGTCCGGCTGCATCTGCCAGTGGGTGCGGCCGCTGGCGCACCAGGTTGAGATATTGCTGCTCCAGCATCCGCTGGAAGTGCACAACGCCAAGGGCAGCGCACGCCTGCTGCACCTGAGCTTGCCCAACAGCCGCCTGGTCGCCGGCGAGTCCTTTGCTGCCGGGGAGCTCGATGCGCTGCTGGCTGGCAAGCATAACGTCCTGCTGTACCCTGATACGCCAGGCGACCGCTCGCTGGGCATCGCGCCACCGCCGCCGCTCGATGCTGCGCTGCTGCAGGACCCGGCCGGCTTGCGGCTGGTGGTGCTGGACGCCACCTGGCGCAAGAGCCGCAAGATGCTGTATCTCAATCCCGCCCTGCAACGCCTGCCACGCTTGCCGCTGCGCGACACGCCGCCGTCCCACTATTTGATCCGCAAAGCGCATGCGCCAGACCAGTTGTCGACCCTGGAGGCGACTTGCTACGCCCTGATGCAACTGGAACAGGAGGCCGCCTGTTTTGCGCCCCTGATCACCGCATTTGACGGCTTTGTCGCGCAACAGTTGAGCTATATCACGTCATTTGATGCAAAAAGCGTGAAATAAGCGAGTGGCCACGCTTGATATTGCCTTGATGGCGGCATAGTATACTGTACGTATATACAGTTAATGGGGCCGTTCATGAAAGCAATCTTCCCGCAGCATGACGACAGTTTTGCCGGCCAGGCCATGCTGCCGCCGCAATCGCTCAAGGCGCGCAAGGGGCGCGGCGCCGTCTCCAACCTGCAGGGCCGCTACGAGGTGCATGGGCGCGAGGGCTTTGATGACGGCTGGAGCGCGCCCGACGAAGAAGGCGAAGAGGCCGCCAGCGCCTGGAAAACCCAGGTCAGCGACGAGCAGGCGCGCACCATCCTGTCGCGCAACACCTCGCCCGACCTGCCGTTCGGCGTCTCGCTCAATCCGTATCGCGGTTGCGAGCACGGCTGCATCTACTGCTTTGCGCGCCCCACGCACAGCTACCTGGGCCTGTCGCCGGGCCTCGATTTCGAAAGCCGCATCTTCGCCAAGGTCAACGCGCCCGAACTGCTGCGGCGCGAACTGGCCAAGCCGTCGTATGTCGCCGAACCGATTGCGCTGGGTGTCAATACCGACGCCTACCAGCCATGTGAACGCGAGCGGCAACTGACGCGGCGCGTGCTCGAAGTGCTGCATGAATGCGACCATCCAGTGGGCCTGATTACCAAGTCGTCCCTGATCGAGCGCGATATCGATCTGCTGGCGCCGATGGCGGCCAGGCACCTGGCCTCGGTGGCAATCACCCTGACCACGCTGGACCCGGCCATTTCGCGCACCCTTGAGCCGCGCGCGGCCGCCCCGGCGCGTCGCCTGCGCACCATCCGTAGTTTGACCGACGCCGGCATTCCCGTCGGCGTCAGCATCGCGCCGATTATCCCGTTCGTGACCGAACCGGAAATCGAACAATTGCTGGAAGCGGTGCGCGACGCCGGCGCCATCAACGCCCATTACGTGGTGCTGCGCCTGCCGTGGGAAGTCAACCCGCTGTTCCAGCAATGGCTGGAAGCCCACTTCCCGGAACGTTCCCAGCGCGTGATGAACCGCGTGCGCGAAATGCGCGGTGGCAAAGACTACGACAGCAGCTTCGGCGCGCGCATGCATGGCGAAGGCGTGTGGGCCGACCTGATACGCCAGCGATTCGAGAAAGCCGTGCACCGCCTTGGCCTGCACGGCAAGGGCGGCCGTTTCAGGCAGCTCGACAGCACCCAGTTCCGGCGTCCGCTGGTGGTGCCGACTATGGGAGTCAAGGGCAAGGGGGGCAATGCGGGGCAGCTCGATCTGTTTTAGCTGATGCGGAAGACGCCATGATGCCAGGCTCAATGGCATGGTGGTTCGCAAACTGCCGCCCGACTGTGGCCGCTGCTATCTTGGCCAGTATCGGTTCACGTCTCGTGCGCCGCAAACCATTCGCCCAGGAACGCCAGCATGGTGCGGCTGATCGCCCTCGGGTGGGCGCGCGACATATAAATCGCGTGGATGCCCATCGAGTGCGGCTGGTAGCCGGGCAGCAGGGCCACCAGCTGCCCGCTGGCGATCAGCGGCGCGGCCGAAAACACCGGTTGCAGCGAAATGCCGGCGCCTTCTACCGCAGCCTGCAGCAGTACCACTGACTCATTCGCGCTCAGGCTGCCGCTGACGGGCACGCTGACGGTGGCGCCAGCATGTTCGAAATGCCACAGGCTTTTGCCGAAATAGGTGTACGTAAGGCAATCATGCGTGGCCAGGTCCGCAGCCTGAAGTGGCGTGCCATGCTCGCGCAGGTAGGCGGGCGAGGCGCACACCACCGAGTGGCAGATGCCCAGCGGGCGTGCGATCACGCCGGGATCGAGCTGGTTGGTGATGCGGATCGCCAGGTCGATTCTTTCCTCGACCAGGTTGACAGCGCGGTTGTCGATGCGCAGGTCGACCGCCGCCTGCCGGTGGCGTTTCAGGTAGGCGGCGATCGCCGCCGCCAGGGTCGCCTGCGCCAGCGACTGCGAGCAGGCAATGCGCAGGATGCCGCTTGGCTCCTCGTCGCCGGTATCAGCCACGCCGGGCATCTTGTCGGCCAGCGACAGCAGTTCCTGGCAGCGCAGCAAGGTGATCTCTCCGGCGGCCGTCAGGTTGATGCGGCGCGTGGTGCGGTGAAACAGGCGCGCGCCGGCCCAGGTTTCCATCTCCGCCAGATAGCGGGTGACCATCGCACGCGACATGTCGAGCAGTTCGGCGGCGCCGCTCAGGCTGCCGCATTCGGCGATGGTCACGAACACTTTCGCAGCAGCGATGCGGTCCATTGGGCGCTTCCTTTCAAAGTGTTATTTGCTCGATTCGAGCAACAATCCATTGCATTCTAAGTGATTTATCGAACAGGCTGGCAGGGCTACCATGCTGTTGTCGCCCTTTGTTCGGGCCTGAACTGTTAAAGGAAACCAGCATGCACCGTCGCCACCTGATCGCCACCCTGTTCGCCGTTGGCCTGTCCACCTTGTTGCCGGCCGCACATGCCGCCGCGCCACTGCAGCTGCAAGTCTACAATCCGGGCGAGAAGGCGATCTTCCCGGTCAGTTCGGTGATACTCAGCGGTGAACGCGAGGCGATCCTGATCGACGCCCAGTTCCAGCACGACGATGCGCTCGCGCTGGTCAGACAGATCAAGGACAGCGGCAAGACCTTGAGCACTGTGTATATCAGCCACAGCGACCCCGATTACTACTTTGGCCTGGACGTTATCCACGCCGCTTTTCCGGCTGCAAAAATTGTCGCCACGCCGCAGACGGTGGCCGCCATCAAGGCCAATATGGACGCCAAGCTGGCCTATTGGTCGCCGATCATGAAAGACAATGCACCACGCGCGCTGGTGCTGCCGCAAGTGCTGCACGCGGACCATCTGACGCTGGAAGGCAAGACCATCGAGATCAGGGGCCTGGACGGCGCCAGCCCGCAGCGCAGCTATCTGTGGATACCGTCGCTGAAAACCGTCGCCGGCGGTGTCATCATCAGCAGCGGCATCCACTTGTGGGTGGCCGACACGCAAACGCCGCAGTCGCGCGCCAACTGGCTGGCCACGCTGGACCAGATCGCCGCACTGCAGCCGCAAGCCATCGTGCCGGGACACTTCCTGGGTGCGGCGCCGGCCGGCACGGCGGCGCTCGATTACACGCGCAACTACCTGCAGGCGTTCGAAACGGCGGCTTCAAATGCAAAGAACTCGGCTGCGCTGGTCAAGGCCATGAAGGAAAAATTCCCGCAGGCTGGTGCAAGCGCTTCACTGGAACTGAGCGCGAAAGTCATCAAGGGAGAAATGACATGGCCGCAATAAGCCAGCCGGTACTGCATTATGTGTATGACCCGCTGTGTGGCTGGTGCTACGGCGCCGCGCCCCTCCTGGCCGCCGCGCAGGCAATTGACGACCTGGCCATCGCGCTGCATGGCGGCGGCATGATGAGCGGCGCCAGTCGCCAGAGCGTGAACGACAATCTGCGCCGCCATGTGATGGCGCATGACCAGCGCATCGCCGAGGCGACCGGCCAGCCGTTCGGGCAGGCGTATTTCGACGGCCTGCTGCGCGACACGGGCGCCGTGTTCGATTCGACTCCGCCAACCACCGCCATCCTGGCTGCGCAGGAGATCGCCGGCCTGGGTCTGGCCATGCTGCACCTGATCCAGCATGCCCATTATGTGCTGGGCCAGCGCGTTGCCGACGCCGGCGTGCTGGCAGGGCTGGCGCAGCAGCTGGAACTGGACGCCGGCCTGTTTGCCGAGTCCTTCAACCGCCTGGCAGGCGCCGCCACCGAACAGCATGTCGCGCACAGCCGCGCCTTGCTGGCACGCCTGGGCGGGCAGGGCTTTCCCACCCTGTCCATCGAATATGCCGATGGCCGCATGGTACCGGTCGACCTGGGCAACTGGCTGGGTCGTACCGAAGCGTGGAGCGATTATCTGCGCCAGCAGCTGTCCACCGAAGCGCAAGCAGACCACATTCTCGGCGGCCCGGCATGTGGTCCCGATGGCTGCGCAATCTGATCTACCACCTCAACCTGAATGGAGCCATAACATGACAACTCGCACCCCACTTACCTGGAAGCACTTTCCCGCTGGCCAGGATGGTTTTTTCCGCTCGCCCGTGCTGCTCGCTGGCGCCACTGAAGCCGTGCTGATCGACGGCGGCTTCAGATTGTCCGATGGTCAGGCGCTGGCCACCGCCATCGCAGAGGGCAACACGCCGCTCAAGGCGATTTACGTCAGCCAGAGCGACCCCGATTATTACTTCAGCCTCGCTCCCATTCACGCCGCGTTTCCCGGCGTGCCGGTGCTGGCCGCTTCCGATACGCTCGCTGCAATCGAGGCCAGCGTGCAAAAGAAACTTGCCGCCTGGGGGCCGCAACTGAAAGAAGATGGTCCGCAGAGCCGTGCAGATATCGTATTTCCAACGGCGTTCGATGCGCCGGAGTTCACCGTCGACGGCGAACAGATCGAAATTATCCAGGCCACCGGGCTGGCCAACCGGCGCTATCTATGGGTGCCGTCGCTGGGCGCGATTTTTGGTGGCGTGATGGTGTTCTCCGGTGTTCATGTGTGGACCGCCGATACCGCCACGCCCGCCCTGCGCGCAGCCTGGATCGCCAACCTCGACGCGATGGCCGCCCGTCAGCCACGGATCGTGGTCGCTGGCCATGCCACCGCAGACGCGCCGACCGACGCCTCTGGCATCGCCTATACGCGTAGCTATCTGCTGGCCTTCGAAGAGGAGTTGGCCAAGGCCGCCGACAGCACGGCGCTGATCGCGGCCATGAAACAGCGCTATCCGCAGGCGGGCATGGACGTGGCATTGAATATCGGTGCCAAGGTGGCGCTCGGTGAAATGGCGTGGGGCTGATGCGATGAGCACCAATCTTGACACATTGCGCTCGACCTATGAGGGCGCTTCCAGCGAAAACGTCACCCGGCTGCTGGCCGTACTGGCGCCCGATGCGCGCTGGACTGAAGCGCAAGGTTTTCCCTACGCCGGCACCTATGTGGGCGCCGAAGCGATCATCGCGCATGTGTTCCAGCGCCTGGCGACTGAATGGATCGACTACCGCGCACAGGCGCATCACTACCTGGAGCAGGGTGAGCAGATTGCGGTCTTCGGCGTGTATTCTGGCGTCTACAAAGCCACCGGGCGCGCCATGACAGCCTCGTTCTCCCACCTGTACACCTTCAGGAACGGCAAGATCGTCACCATGACGCAATATGTCGACAGCCATCTGGTGCAGCAGGCCATGCTACCCTTGGTCGCATGACGCCGGAGCGTCAGCTCTGGCGCGTCTTTTGCAGCGCGCTTGCCTGCGCAAGTTGCGCCAGATGCTGTTCGATGGCAAACACATGCGCATCAACCTTGCCCAGCTCGCGCAGCGCGCTGGCCAGGTGCAGCAGGTAGTCGCTGTTCGGGCCGCTCGGGCCATGTGCGCTGGCGATCTGGCGCGCGATGTCCAGTTCGGGAGCCACGCCCAGGAAGGCCGCGTTTTCCTCGTTGGCAATGTAGACCAGGCCTTCTGTTGCGCCGCCGTCGTCAAAGGTGATGGTGGTGGCCAGGCGCAGGTAGCCGTTCTTTTCGCGGTGGTCGAGGTGGGCGAACACTTCGGGCGTGATCAGGTAGGCCATGCCGTCGCAGACGGCGCCGGCCTGCGGCACGATGGTGGCCACGCGGCCTGGCGCCAGCGGCGTGCCGCGGTGGTCGTGCGAACCTTGCCAGAAGCGCCGGGTCCAGCCGGCGATGCTGGCCGGGCGGCGTTCGATAAACGGAAAGTCGGCCTTGTAGATCAGCGAACCATAGCCGAACAGCCATACCTGGCTGTGGCCGTCGAAGTGCTGCATGCGCTGGTTGATGGCGATGGTGGCGGCGTCGATCTCGGACAGGTCTTGCAAGGCATGCGATGGCTGGTTCATGTCGGCTGCGGCTATCAATGAACGGCGATTATACTGGCGCCGCCGGCGCGCCGCTGCCGAGATTCCATTTGTGCGTCTCGACGAACTTGAACAAAAAGGCCATAAAGCTTTCGGCAGCCGGCGACAGCGAACGGCCGGTTTTGGTGTACACGAAAAAGCGCCGCGTCAGTTCCGGTTCGTGCAGGGTGCGCATCTGCAACTGGTAGAGCTTCACCATCGGTTCGGCATACGGCAAACAGGCTGTCACGCCCAGGTTGGCGCTGACCATGGCCAGCGCGGTGGTCATGAAGGTCACTTCGTTATACGGGTTCAGCGACAGCTCGCGAAACGCGCCGTGCATGTCGCGCAGCAGCCGTTCGGTAAACTGGCCCTGCAGCGCAATGAATGGGTAGTCGCCGACGTCGGCCCAGGTGATTTTTTCCTTGTGCCGCAGCGGATGCTGTTCGGGAAACACCAGCACGAACGGCATTTCAAACAGCACTTGCGCAGCGATTTCCGCCGTCGGGTCGCGTTCGGGGCCGATGCCGAAATCAACTTCGCCGCTGAACACGCGGCCCGATACATGCTCCACCGGGCAGTCGACCAGGCGCAGTTGCACGTCCGGATGCGCCTGGCGGTAGGCCGCGATTACTTCGGGCAGCAGGGTGCACGACATCATCTGCGGCGCGGCGATGCGCACCATGCCGGTTTTCAAGGCCTTGCGCTGGGCGATGCCGGCCATGGCGCCGTCGAGGTCCTCGATCATCTTTTCAAACAGCGGATACAGTTCGCGGCCGATCTCGGACAATTGCGCCTTGCGCGTGCTGCGCTCGACCACGCGCACGCCCAATATGCTTTCCAGCTCCTTGATCAAGCCGCTCAGGGCCGACTGGGTGACGTGCAGGTAGGCGGCGGCGAGGGTAAAACTGCCGGTCTTGGCAAGGGCGACAAGGGCGCGCATCTGGCGCAGGCTGGGACTCATGAGGTAATCCGATAAATCGAGAGATAAATATTGTTTGCATGATAGACCCAGGAAGATTCTAATGGTGAAAAACCTCGTACAAGGACACCACCATGAAACTCGCCACCCTCAAGAACGCCAGCCGCGACGGCGCGCTGGTCCTCGTCAGCCGCGACCTTAGCCAGTACCTGCCGGTACCGGCCATCGCCGCCACCTTGCAAGCCGCGCTCGACGACTGGGATGCCATCGCACCGCAACTGGAGCTGGCCTACGCAAGCCTGAATGCCGGCCAGGCGCAGGGTGCACGGCCGTTCGATGCCGCGCTGTGCCATTCGCCGCTGCCGCGCGCCTTCCAGTGGGCCGACGGCTCGGCCTATATCAATCACGTCGAGCTGGTGCGCAAGGCGCGCAACGCCGAGGTTCCCGCGTCGTTCTATACCGATCCGCTGATGTACCAGGGCGGCTCGGACAGTTTTATCGGTCCGCGCGACCCCATCTTTGCGCTGTCGGAAGAATGGGGCATCGACCTGGAAGCGGAAGTGGCGGTGGTGACTGGCGACGTGGCGATGGGCGCCAGCGTGGCCGATGCTGCCGCGTCGATACGCCTGGTGATGCTGGTCAACGACGTCTCGCTGCGCAACCTGATTCCGGGCGAACTGGCGAAAGGCTTCGGTTTCTTCCAGTCGAAAGCGGCCAGTGCATTTTCTCCGGTCGCCGTTACGCCCGACGAACTGGGTGTCTCCTGGCGTGACAGCAAGCTGCACCTGCCGCTGCTGGTGGAACTGAACGGCCAGCCGTTCGGCAAGCCCAATGCGGGCGAGGACATGACCTTCAATTTCGCCCAGCTGGTGGCGCATGCGGCCAGGACGCGCGAGCTGGCGGCCGGCACCATTATCGGCTCGGGCACGGTGTCGAACAAGCAGGGTAACCTGTTCGGTTCCAGCATCGACAACGGCGGCGTGGGCTATTGCTGCCTGGCCGAAGTGCGCATGTATGAAACCATCGAACACGGCGCGCCGAAAACGGGCTTTTTGAAGTTTGGCGACACCGTCAGGATCGAGATGCGCGACGCCACCGGTGCCAGCATCTTCGGCAGCATAGAACAGGACGTGCTCCACTACCGCGAAAAAGCCTGATGAAACTCTATACCTATTTCCGCAGCTCGGCCGCCTACCGCGTGCGCATTGCCCTGAACCTCAAGGCAGTGGAGTACCAGGCGGTGCCCGTGCATTTGCTGCGCAGCGGGGGCGAGCAATTGGCTGAGGCCTATCGCCAGGTCAATCCGTCGGCGCTGGTGCCCACGCTGGAAGACGATAACGGCGTGCTGATCGGCCAGTCGCTGGCGATCCTCGAATACCTGGAAGAGACGCGTCCCAACCCGCCGCTGCTGCCAGCCGATGCGGCCGGCCGCGCCCACGTACGCGCGCTGGCCTTGACCCTGGTGGCCGATACCCACCCACTGGGCAACTTGCGGGTGCTCAAATATATCAAGGGGGAACTGGGCCAGAGCGAAGAAGCCAAGCTGGCCTGGCAGCAGCACTGGCTGCGCCAGGGACTGGTCACGTTCGACGCGATGCTGGCGCGCGCCGGCCACATGGGCACATACTGCCATGGCGCTACGCCGACCCTGGCCGACTGCTGCCTGGTGCCGCACCTGTTCAGCGCGCGGCGCTTTGAGGTCGACCTGGCGCCGTTTCCGGCGCTGGTGCGCATCGATGCGGCGTGCGCGCAGCTGCCCGCGTTCCAGCTGGCGCATCCAGCGTGTCAGCCGGACGCCGAGTAAGGCCAGGTTCTGCCGCATGGCTCCAGGGCGTAGCGTAGCTGCCGACGCGAGGCTACGCTGAAGCCACTTCTGAAAGGGCGATGCAGCCTTCAGTTACAATTTCGCTTTTGTCATGCACGGCCACAAGCGAGAAGTACGAGGAATATGCATATCAATAACGTTGAAGAATTGAAGGCCTGGATCGCTGCCGGCGGCGTGCCCGATTACCTGCATTTCTGGGGCCATACGCCGGCCCAGGCGCAACTGGCTGACAAGAGTTGCCTTAGCCAGTGGTTTCCCTCGCCATTCAGCCTGGCCGGCGTGCGCTATGCCACGGCCGAGCATTACATGATGGCGCAAAAAGCCGCCCTGTTTGGCGATACCAAGGTACAGGCGCGCATCGTGGCCGCCGAGCGGCCGTCGGAAGTGAAAAAGCTGGGCCGCGAAGTGGCCAATTTCGACGCCAAAGTGTGGGAGGCGGCGCGCGCCGGCATCGTCTTCGACGGCAACTACGCCAAGTTCTCGCAAAAGCCCGCGCTGCGCAAATTTTTGCTGGCCACCGGCGAGCGCATCATCGTCGAAGCCAGCCCGGTCGACCGCATCTGGGGCGTGGGCCTGGCCTCGGACAACGCGCGCATCCTCGACCCGGCAAGCTGGGACGGCTTGAATCTGCTGGGGTTCGAGTTGATGAAGGTACGGGCCGCACTGCGCGGCAACTGAAGCCCCCTGAATGTTTGTTTTCCTGCCGCCGCAACGGCTGTTGCGGCCGGCACGGCCCTGCCCATCCTGCGGAATTGAGGCCTCTCTGACAAACCGCTGCGGATTTGTTATACTTGACTAATTCATTCAACTACTCAGGGCTTCAGAAGCTGAGCCGAGGAGTTGAAAAGCCGCAATATTTTAACCCAGCTGAACCGAGGATGTATGCGTCTGACCACAAAAGGCCGTTTTGCCGTGACCGCGATGATCGATCTTGCCCTGCGCCAGGGCAAGGGTCCGGTCACGCTGTCGGGCATCAGCCAGCGCCAGTCGATTTCCCTGTCCTACCTGGAACAGCTGTTCGGCAAGCTGCGCCGCCATGAGATCGTCGAATCGATCCGAGGTCCCGGCGGCGGCTACAGCCTGGCGCGCCGTGCCGACAAGGTGACGGTGGCCGACATCATTATCGCTGTCGACGAGCCGCTGGACGCCACCCAGTGCGGTGGCAAGGAGCATTGCCACGGCGCCGACGCGGCCACCGGCGCGCGCTGCATGACGCACGAGCTGTGGTCCACGCTGAATGAAAAAATGGTTGATTATCTGGATTCTGTGTCGCTGCAGGACCTGGTCGACCAGCAGAGACAAAAGAACGCCGAGCAAAACGTGATGGTGATGCACCGTAACCATGCCACGCTCGGATAAGAAGACCAAAATACTAGTTGCTGATCGCATGGAGTTATTGATGAACGCCCCAGAAAAAAACGCAGGCCAGGTGCACTTTGAAACGGCACCGCATTTCCCGATCTATATGGACTACTCGGCCACCACGCCGATCGATCCACGCGTCGCCGACAAAATGATTCCCTACCTGCGCGAGCAGTTCGGCAATCCTGCCTCGCGCAGCCACATGTATGGCTGGACTGCGGAAAAAGCCGTGGAAGAAGCGCGTGGCCACGTTGCTGCGCTGGTCAATGCCGATCCGCGCGAAATCATATGGACCTCGGGCGCCACGGAAAGCAACAACCTGGCGATCAAGGGTGCGGCGCAGTTCTACAAGACCAAAGGCAAGCACATCATCACGGTCAAGACCGAGCACAAGGCCGTGCTTGACACCGTGCGCGAACTGGAACGCCAGGGTTTCGAAGCGACCTACCTGGAGCCGCAAGATAACGGCCTGATCACCATCGAGCAACTGAGCGCCGCCATCCGCCCGGACACCATCCTGATTTCGGTCATGCTTGTGAATAACGAAATCGGCGTGATCCAGCCGATCGACGAAATCGGTGCCCTGTGCCGCTCGAAAGGCATCATCTTCCACTGCGACGCCGCGCAAGCGACCGGCAAGGTGGTGATCGACCTGCAGAAGACCAAGGTCGACCTGATGACCTTCACCGCCCATAAAACCTATGGCCCGAAAGGCGTGGGCGCGCTGTACGTCTGCCGCAAGCCGCGCGTGCGCCTCGAAGCGCAAATGCACGGTGGCGGCCATGAGCGCGGCCTGCGTTCGGGCACCTTGCCGACCCACCAGATCGTCGGCATGGGCGAAGCGTTCCGCATCGCCAAGGAAGAAATGGATGTCGAGATTGGTCGCATCAAGGCGCTGCGCGACCGCCTGGCCAAGGGCCTGCAGGAAATCGAGGAAGTCTATATCAACGGCGACATGGATCACCGCGTGCCGCACAACCTGAACGTCAGCTTCAACTACGTCGAAGGCGAGTCGCTGATCATGGCGATCAAGGATATCGCCGTGTCGTCCGGTTCGGCCTGCACCTCGGCCAGCCTGGAGCCATCGTACGTGCTGCGCGCCCTGGGCCGCAGCGACGAACTGGCGCACAGCTCGATCCGTTTCACCATCGGCCGTTTCTCGACCGAGGCCGACATCGACTTTGCCGTCGACCTGCTGAAATCGAAAGTGCACAAGCTGCGCGAACTGTCGCCGCTGTGGGATATGTTCAAAGATGGCATTGATATTAATTCCATTCAATGGGCAGCCCACTAAAAGTACCTGTCAAACCTACTGCGCGTCGCGATTTGCGGCCTGCGATGCTCACTGTGCTCAAGCACAGTTGCGCTTCTCGGCCACAACTCACTTCCGCTCGCTACGGTTTTCCAGGCACTTTGTAACAATTTGACCCCAATCGGGGCTGGCAAGCATATTTAAGGAGCATCAACATGGCTTACTCGGACAAAGTACTCGATCATTACGAAAATCCACGCAACGTGGGCGCCTTTGACAAGGGCGATGACACCATCGGCACCGGCATGGTGGGCGCGCCTGCTTGCGGCGACGTAATGAAGCTGCAGATCAAGGTCGGCGCCGATGGCCTGATCGAAGATGCAAAATTCAAGACCTACGGCTGCGGTTCGGCCATCGCCTCGAGCTCGCTGGTGACCGAATGGGTCAAGGGCAAGACGCTGGACCAGGCACTGTCGATCAAGAACACCCAGATCGCCGAAGAACTGGCGTTGCCACCGGTGAAAATCCACTGCTCGATCCTGGCAGAAGACGCCATCAAGGCAGCGGTCCTGGATTACAAGACCCGTCACCCAGCGGCAGCTTAAATTCGTTGGCATTGCGTCCCTTGCCGCAAGGCAGGGACGGTTGTGGAGAGATACATGATTACACTGACCGAAAAAGCGGCAAAGCACATAAACCGTTATATCGAACGCCGCGGCAAGGGCATGGGGCTGCGCTTCGGCGTGCGCACCACCGGCTGCTCGGGCCTGGCCTACAAGCTTGAATATGTCGATGAAGTGGCGGCCGAAGACAGCGTGTTCGAATCGCATGGCGTAAAAGTGTTCGTCGATCCGAAAAGCCTGCCATATATCGACGGCACGGAACTCGATTTCGCCCGCGAAGGCCTGAACGAAGGCTTCAAGTTCCACAATCCGAACGAAAAAGACGCCTGCGGCTGCGGCGAAAGCTTCAGAATCTAACAAGCTGGCAAGTCCCTGGTCGGTGCGCTGTACTCATCGATTGAGGCACGGCGATCACCGACATCTATGCAAAACCACTTCGAATTATTCCAGTTGCCGCCGCAGTTTGCGCTCGACCAGGCAGCGCTCGACAGCGCATACCGCGACGTGCAGGGCAAGGTCCACCCGGACCGTTTCATCAACGCCAGCAGCGCCGAAAAGCGCGTGGCGATGCAATGGGCCACGCGCGCCAACGAAGCCTACCAGACCCTGAAAAGCCCGCAAAAGCGCGCTCAGTACCTGTGCGAACTCAATGGCGTTGACCTGCAGACGGAGTCGAACACGGCCATGCCTGTCAGCTTTTTGATGCAGCAGATGGAGTGGCGCGAAGAACTGGGCGATGCGCGTGCCGCCAGGGATGCCGATGCGCTCGAGCTGCTGGACCGCCAGCTGCGCGGCGAACGCAAGACCTTGCTGGCCCAGGTGGGCGCCCAGCTCGACGCAAAGGACTACGTGAACGCCGCGCAAAGCGTGCGCTCGCTGATGTTCCTCGACAAATTCGGCGAAGAAGTACGTTTTGCGTTCGAGGCCATAGAGGCCTGAGCAGCGTGAGTCTTCAGCGTGAGTCCTGCTCGCGCCTTATAATGCGCGCTACAGTTTCTGCGGCACCACGCAATCCATCATCGAGGCACGAATATCATGGCACTTCTGCAAATTTCCGAACCAGGCATGTCGACCGCGCCGCACCAGCACCGGCTGGCCGTTGGCATCGACCTGGGCACCACCAATTCCCTGGTCGCCACCGTGCGCAACAGCATCCCTGAAGTGCTGAATGACGAAGACGGCCACGCCTTGCTGCCGTCTGTCGTGCGCTACCTGCCGAACGGTCACGCCAATATCGGCTACAAGGCGCTGGACGCGCAGACTACCGATCCGAAGAATACCATCGTCTCCGTCAAGCGCTTCATGGGGCGCGGCCTGGCAGACATCGCCTATGCTGAAAACCTGCCCTACGACTTTCAGGATACGCCTGGCATGGTGCAGCTGAAAACGGTGGCCGGCGTGAAAAGCCCGGTCGAGATTTCGGCGCAGATCCTGGCCACCTTGCGCCAGCGCGCGGAAGACTCGCTCGGCGACGACCTGGTCGGCGCCGTGATCACCGTGCCCGCCTACTTCGACGACGCCCAGCGCCAGGCCACCAAGGATGCGGCCCAGCTGGCCGGCATCAACGTGCTGCGCCTGTTGAGCGAGCCGACCGCCGCCGCGATTGCATATGGCCTCGACAGCGCCTCCGAAGGCGTGTACGCCGTGTATGACCTGGGCGGCGGCACCTTCGACATCTCGATTCTGAAACTCTCCAAGGGCGTATTCGAAGTGCTGTCTACCGGCGGCGATTCGGCTCTCGGCGGCGACGATTTCGACCGCCGCCTGTTCTGCTGGATCAGCGAGCAGGCAAAATTGGCACCGCTGTCGGACGAAGACACGGCGATCCTGATGGTCAAGGCGCGCGAGGTCAAGGAACTGCTGTCGAGCAAGCCGGAAACCAGCATCGACGCCGTGCTGAACTCGGGCGAGGAAGTTCATTTGCGCATCAAGGCGTCGGACTTTGCGGCCATGACCCAGCATCTGGTGGCCAAGACCATGAACGCCATCAAGAAGGCCTTGCGCGATGCCAGCGTGGATGCCGACGACGTCGACGGCGTGGTGATGGTGGGCGGCGCCACGCGCATGCCGCACGTGCAGCGCGTTGTCAGCGAGTTCTTCCACACCATCCCGCACGCCAATATCGACCCGGACAAAGTGGTGGCGCTGGGCGCGGCGATCCAGGCCAATCTGCTGGCCGGCAATCGCGCCGCCGGCGATGACTGGCTGTTGCTGGACGTGATCCCGCTGTCGCTGGGCATCGAGACGATGGGCGGCCTGGTGGAAAAAATCATTCCGCGCAATTCGACCATACCGTGCGCGCGGGCCCAGGAATTTACCACCTTCAAGGACGGACAGACGGCACTGGCGGTGCATGTGCTGCAAGGCGAGCGCGAACTGGTCACCGATTGCCGTTCGCTGGCGCGTTTTGAACTGCGCGGCATTCCGCCGATGGTGGCGGGCGCCGCGCGCATTCGCATCACCTACCAGGTGGACGCGGACGGCCTGTTGTCGGTGTCGGCGCGCGAATTGCGCTCCGGCGTGGAAGCGTCGATCAGCGTCAAGCCGGCCTACGGCCTGGCCGACGACGAGATCGCGCGCATGCTGCAGGATTCCTACACCTCGGCCGATGTCGACATGGTGGCGCGCGCGCTGCGCGAAGAGCAGGTCGAAGCCGAGCGCATCGTGCTGGCCACCCAATCGGCGCTCGATGAAGATGGCGCGCTGCTCGACGCGCTTGAACGCGCAACCGTCGACGGCCTGATGGACCAGGTGCGCAGCGCCATCGCGCAATCGCAAACCGGCGCCGTCGATCACCAGGGCCTGAAGCGCGTGATCGAGGCCCTGGCCGACGGCACCGAAGAATTTGCCGCGCGCCGCATGGACCGCAGCGTGCGCACCGCGCTGACCGGCAAGTCGCTGGACCAGGTCGCGTAACAGTCAGCCTGGCGCTGCCTTGCTCGGCGCCGGTAATCATTGAAATCAGAGGAAATATGCCACAAATCGTTATTCTGCCGCACGCCAAGCTTTGCCCGGACGGCGCCGTCATCGAAGCTCCTGCCGGCAAGTCCATCTGCGACATCCTGCTGGAAAACGATATCGATATCGAGCACGCCTGCGAAAAATCGTGCGCTTGCACCACCTGCCACGTGCTGGTGCGCGAAGGAATCGAATCGCTGAACGAAGCAACCGAACTGGAAGAAGACATGCTCGACAAAGCCTGGGGCCTGGAAGCCGTGTCGCGCCTGTCGTGCCAGTCCATCGTGGCCGAGGCTGATCTCGTCGTCGAGATCCCGAAATACACCATCAACCAGGTCAGCGAAGGCAGTCACTAAGATGGCCAGTTCGACCAAGCACGCCAGGGCCGCGGCACCAGCGGCAGCTGCGACTAAAGACGTGATCACGGCCGCCAGCAATATGCCCGAGATCAAGGACGGCCAGTCGATTGCCTTGCTGCAGGAGCTGCATATCCTGACGCGCGACGGCAAGATGAACCAGGACAGCCGCCGCAAGTTGAAACAGGTGTATCACCTGACGCAGTTCATCGAGCCGCTGCTGCGCGAAGTGCAGCTCGACCATCCCGGCGTATCATTGGTCGACCATGGCGCCGGCAAGTCCTACCTGGGCTTTATCCTGTACGACCTGTTCTTCAAGAACGGCAACGATGGCTCGCATATCTACGGCATCGAAACACGTGAGGAACTGGTGCAGCGCTCGCAAGAGCTGGCCGCGAAATTCAAGTTCCCCGGCATGTCGTTTTTGCCGCTGTCGGTGGCCGAGTCGACCGAGTCGACGCTTCTGCCGGAGCAGATCGATATTGTCACCGCCCTGCATGCCTGCAATACGGCCACCGATGATGCGATTCATTTCGCCTTGAAAAAGAAGGCGAAATTCATGGTGCTGGTGCCGTGCTGCCAGGCGGAAGTGGCGTCCGTGCTGAAAAAGAACAAGGGCAAGACGCTGGGCAAGAACGTGCTGACGGAACTGTGGCGCCACCCGCTGCATACGCGCGAGTTCGGCAGCCAGATCACCAACGTGCTGCGCTGCCTGCAGCTCGAAGCCCATGGCTACCAGGTCAGCGTGACCGAACTGGTTGGTTGGGAGCATTCGATGAAGAACGAGCTGATTATCGCCAGCTACAAGAATCTGCCGCGCCAGCGCCCGACGGAGCGGCTGCAGGAAGTGCTGCAGACGCTGGGCCTGGAAGAGATGGGCCACCGTTTCTTTGCCGAGCAACTGGCCAGGGCCGCAGCGTAACAGCCGGGGTCGGACCCGTCGGGTCTGACCCCAGCCTTCCGTTGCCCAGCCACTGCATTGAGCGCGTCGATTACAATACCTGCTTTTCCTCCTTCCGCACTTTACATGACCACACCAATCGATATGCCCACCGTCCGCCTTGCCAAGCGCCTGGCCGAAGATTTGCCTTGTTCGCGCCGCGAGGCCGAACTGTATATCGAGGGCGGCTGGGTCACGGTCGATGGCGAGCTGGTCGAAGAGGCCGGCGCACGCGTATCGGACAAGCAGGAGGTGGTGCTGTTGCCAAACGCAACGCTCGATGAAATGCCGCCCGTTACCATCCTGCTGCACAAGCCGGCCGGCATCAATGGTGGCGCTGGCAGCGATGGCAAGCCCGCATTGAGCTGCTTGCTTCCCGAACAGATTTTTACGCCCGAGAACGTGGCGCCAAGCTCGATCACGCGTTTTTTGAAACGCCATCTGATCGGCCTGACGGTCACCAATCCGCTGGAAACCATGGCCTCGGGCCTGCTGGTATTTACCCAGGATTTCCGCGTCGCGCGCAAACTGGTCGATGAAGCAAAAACCGTGGAGCAGGAATTCATCGTCGAAGTGACGGGCAGTATCGCAGAAGGTGGCCTGGCGCTGCTCAATCACGGCCTGCCGTTCAACGGCAAGCCTTTGCCGCCGATGAAAGTAAGCTGGCAGAACGAAACGCGGCTGCGCTTTGCGCTGAAAAACGTGCAACCGGGCCAGTTGGCCCATATGTGCCGCATGGTGGGCCTGGAGGCGGTGGGCATCAAGCGCCTGCGCATAGGCCGTATTTCGATGGGCGCCATGCCTGCGGGACAATGGCGCTATCTGCAAGGTTACGAAAGGTTCTAAGCAGGGTGCTGCTGCAGATGGCTTTCGGCAAAGCTCTTCCATAGCCGCTCGGCGATGCGCAGGGCGATGGCGTCGGCTTTTTCCTGCAGTGCCGGGTTGCCCAGGCTTTCGGTGGTGGCAAAGAACAAGGTCAGCCAGCGGCGGAACATGCATGGCGTCAGGTTTTCCATCTGTGCGTGCTGCGCCAGCGGCTTGCCGTGGTAGCGCATGGTGCCGCGCAGCAGGCCTGACCAGAAGTCGACCAGAGTGGCCAGATGTTCGTCCCAATTCTTGACTTCACGGCCGAACACGGGCCCGAGCATGGCGTCATCGCGGGCCGCCGCATAGAACGTGTGGACGAGCCGCGTGACTTCTTCTTCGGTACAGATTTCCGTGCGCGACTTGAGGATATGGACGTGGGGTGGAGGAGCGGTTTTCATGGCGTGCCATGATGGCAGAGCCGCCCAGCTTTCTTCAATGATCCAGGTCAAGTGCCTGGAAAAAGTGTGTCAAGCGCTCATCGTGTACGACGCATTGAAAGTCGCAAAGCTTAAAAACGTAAAAATGGCGGGCCGGAGTCGCGAGCCCGAGAAAATGCCGATGGCTGCGTTGCAGCTTCTAGCCGTACTAGCGTACTGTCGTCGTCGCTGCGCCTTGCCCTCGACATTTTTCGGACCCGCTTGGCCCGGTGCGCCTGTGCCGGCGACTGGGGTCTTAATCCGCTTTGCAGGTTTACCGGTGGCGTAGGTGTGCTAACTGAACGGCATTACCTCAGGCGGCGACCTTCCTGGCCTTTTTGGCCGGTGCTGGCAATTGCACAATCTGCGTACCCAGCAGCCTGTCGTGCAGGAACTGGCCATTGCCGGTGAAAAGGGCAGTGCTTGCCCAAGCCAGCATGCCGATGCCGATCGCCGACAGGGCCTGCCAGTGCTGCAAGTCCAGCAGGTACGATACCAGGATGCCGGGCAGCAGCCACATCCACGCCAGCACGTAGCGGAATGCGGCCACGCGCAGTGGCAGGTGGGAGTGGCCCGGCAGCACCACTTTCAGGCGCCATGTTTTCATGGCCAGGGTTTGGCCCTCGCGGCTCCATTGATGAATGAAATAGGCGCCCATCACCAGGAAGGCCAAGCATTGGCGCATATGTTCGGTCAATGGCGTATGGGCGCCCTGTGCCGCCAGTTCAAACACCAGGAAGGGCAGGAACAACACCGCCAGTGCCAGCAGGGACTCATACACGATGGAGATCAAGCGCCGCCCGATGCTGGGGGTGGTGCTGAGAAGCACGGTGTTATCGGGCATAGTCGGGTGCGGGGCTGGTATTGGCAGGCGGCGCCACCGGGGTTGCCGGAGCGACCGGGGGAACGGCTGGCACGGTTGCAGGCGCAGCTGGTAGCGCAGGCACCGCAGGCACCGCGTTGACGGCCGGCGGGCGGATGTCGGGTTTGACGACAGGGACTTTTTTCGGCACGGCTTCGGCCGCCAGTTTTTTCTTTTGTTCTTCCGGCAACTGCTGGTATTGCTCCCACTGAGCCGATTTTTGACCCGGATCGATCTTCTTGGAGCGCGCGTAGTTTTCGCGTACCGTGCGCCGTTGTTCGGGCGTCAGCTTGATCCAGTCGCGCATGCGTTCGTGCACGCGCGCTTGCTCGTCCGGTTTCATCGAGGCAAAGCGATTCGCGATATCGAGCCACTTCTGCTTGCGCGGCGCTTCGAGCTTGTTCCACTCGCCGGCCAGCGGCTGCAAGGCCGCTTGCTGCGCCGGCGACAGGTTAGCCCACTGCAACTTGCCGGCATTTTTCACCGGCGCGGCTGGCGCGGCAGCTTTCGCCACTGGCGCCGGCGCGACGGCGGGAGCAGGCGGTGCTGCGTCCTGGTTGGCGTATACCCAGGACGCGCCCGCCAGAGCGCAGGCGCCCAGGGCCGCGCCGCCGATGATCCAGCCGTTGCGGGCCTTGCTTGCGGTGGCGTCGGCCATTATTGCGCGCTTTTCGTCAGGTAGGCGTTGAAGCCATGGTCCATATAGGCCGACAGCGGCAGTTCGTCCGACAGCACGGCGGCGTCGAGTTCGGCCAGTTCGGCAATCTGCTGCTCCTGCTCGAACTGGTAGATGCCGACGCCGCCAAGCACCAACACCAGCAGCGGAATCACCACGCTCATGCGGCCCAGCCATGACAGCGGTTCGGCCAGCAGGTTGGTGGCGATGCCGGCCAATACCGTCTTCCTTGCCGCTACGCGCGCGGGGACGTCGGCCTTCTTGCGCGCCATCGCCGCCTTGCGCGCGGCCGCCAGGCGGTCGGTGGTCGAGGCCGGCAGGTCGTCGAGCTTTTCGTTGAGCGCGTGGCGCACTTTGTAGGCGAAGTTGATGTCGTCGGTATTCATAGTTGTATTCCCTTGGCTTTCAGCGATTCGGCGAGCGCGTGGGTAGCTCTTGAACAATGTGTTTTCACGCTGCCTTCCGAGCAGCCCATTGCCAGCGCCGTTTCAGCCACGTCCATATCCTGCCAGTAACGCATGAGGAAGGCTTCGCGTTGACGCGCGGGCAGCTTTTGTACCTCTTCATCAATCAAATCAAGCATTTGTGCGCGTTCGACCTGATCTGCCGAAGATTCTGCGGCGCTCGACCCCTGTTCTGACGAATACGTCTCCAGTATATCAAAGTCCTCATGCTCGTCGCCCGATGGTTTCATGCCTGAAAACAGGCTGACCCAGGTGTTGCGCACCTTTTCGCGGCGGAAGTAATCGAGGATGGTCGTCTGCAGGATGCGCTGGAACAACCCCGGCAGTTCGGCCGCCGGTTTGTCGCCGTATTTTTCGGCCAGCTTGATCATCGCGTCCTGCACGATGTCGAGCGCAGATTCGTCCTTGCGTACGGCGTAGGCGGCCTGCTTGAAGGCGCGCCGCTCCACATGTTCGAGAAAATCGGATAGTTCTTTGTCTGTTGCCATGCGGTAAGGAGCGAGCCGGCGGCTGCGTGGGCTGTGGGGGGAGGTGGCCTGCATTATGCAAACTGAGCGCATGCTAGCAAAAAATGTGCATTTCCGCATGATTTTTGCACCGCAGGCGCGCAAAAAGCCGGTTTGGGATACATTTTCCTTGACCATCATGGTGCGACGCGATAACGTATGGGACGCTTTGAACACCCCAAAGCTCTATGGTCAAGTTGCAACTGGCACACAACGCCACCAGCGACAAGACGCGCTTTCATTTGTAGGCAGTTTGTTCTAACCCGCGCCACAAGCGCGAGCGGTTCGTACAGTCGCCACAGAAACTCCGGCCAAACGAGTTGCGTTAAGCGTTGTTTTGTAAGGTATCTATGGGTGCCCAAAGAAATGTCGTGACCGCATGAAAAGGGAAGCAGGAAGACTGTAGCGTCAGGCGTACCTCGTCAGGAAAGAACATCCGATCAATCTCCAATGGACCTTGAAAGGAATGTTTCATGAATACCGAAGCAAGAGGATCTGCCTCGGGACCGGCCATCGGTCCCATTACCGGCGCGGAAATCGTCGTGCGCTGTCTGGCTGAAGAAGGCGTCGAGCACGTCTTTGGTTACCCGGGCGGAGCCGTACTGTATATCTACGACGCCATCTTCCAGCAAAACAAATTCCAGCATATCCTGGTACGCCATGAGCAGGCCGCCGTGCACGCAGCCGACGCCTATTCGCGCAGCTCCAACAAAGTCGGTGTGGCCATTGTCACGTCCGGCCCCGGAGTCACCAATGCCGTAACCGGTCTGTCGACCGCTTACATGGACTCCATCCCGATGGTAGTCATTTCCGGCCAGGTGCCGAGCCATGCGATCGGCCAGGATGCGTTCCAGGAATGCGACACCGTGGGCATCACCCGCCCCGTCGTCAAGCACAACTTCCTCGTCAAGGACGTGAAAGACCTGGCTGCGACAATCAAGAAAGCCTTCTTTATTGCCCGCACCGGCCGTCCCGGTCCCGTGCTGGTCGATATCCCCAAGGATATCAGCATGCACAAGTGCCATTTCGACTATCCGAAGGAAGTCGAGATGCGCTCCTACCGTCCGGTCGACAAGGGCCATGCGGGCCAGATCCGCAAAGCCGTGCAACTGCTGCTGCAAGCCGAACGTCCGATGATCTACACCGGCGGCGGCGTGATCCTGGCGCATGCGGCACCCGAGCTGAACAAGCTGGTCGACCGCCTCGGTTTTCCTTGCACCAACACCTTGATGGGCCTGGGCGGCTACCGCGCCTCGAGCGAGCAGTTTGTCGGCATGCCCGGCATGCACGGCACCTACGAAGCGAACATGGCGATGCAGAACTGCGACGTGCTGATCGCCATCGGCGCCCGTTTCGATGACCGCGTGATCGGCAACCCGAAACACTTCGCCTCGCATCCGCGCAAGATCATTCACATCGACATCGATCCATCGTCGATCTCGAAGCGCGTGAAAGTCGATATTCCCATCGTCGGCAACGTCAAGGACGTGCTGATCGAGTTCCTGGCGCAACTGGATGCGGCCGAAGCCAAGCCGAACGTCAATGCCTTGAGCAACTGGTGGAAGCAGATCGCCGAATGGCGTGGCCGCGACTGCCTGAAATACCCGACTTCCGACCTGGTGATCAAGCCGCAATCGGTGGTGGAAAAAGTATTCCAGATCACCAAGGGCGACGCTTTCATCACGTCCGACGTGGGGCAGCACCAGATGTGGGCCGCGCAATACTACCGCTTCGACAAGCCGCGCCGCTGGATCAATTCCGGTGGCCTGGGCACCATGGGGGTCGGCTTGCCGTACGCCATGGGCGTGCAGATGGCCAATCCGGACGCCACCGTTGCCTGCATTACCGGCGAAGGCTCGATCCAGATGTGCATCCAGGAGCTCGCCACGTGCAAGCAGTATCACCTGACGCCGAAGATCATCATGCTCAACAACCGTTTCCTCGGCATGGTGCGCCAGTGGCAGGAAATCGATTACGGCTCGCGCTATTCCGAGTCCTACATGGATTCGCTGCCGGACTTTGAAAAGCTGGCCGAGGCCTATGGCCACGTCGGCATGAAAATTGAAAAACCGGGCGACGTCGACGGCGCCCTGAAAGAGGCGTTTGGCATGAAAGACAGGCTGGTATTCATGAACTTCATTACCGACCAGTCCGAAAACGTGTGGCCGATGGTGAAAGCCGGCAAAGGCTTGTCCGAAATGATGCTCGGCTCGGAGGACCTGTAACCATGCGCCATATTATTTCTGTCTTGCTGGAAAACGAAGCCGGTGCGCTGTCGCGCGTGGTGGGCCTGTTCTCGGCCCGTGGCTATAACATCGAAACCCTGACCGTAGCGCCGACTGAAGACGCGACGCTGTCGCGCATGACCATCGTCACCAGCGGCTCGGACGACATCATCGAGCAGATCACCAAGCACCTGAACCGCCTGATCGAGGTAGTCAAGGTGGTGGACCTGACCGAAGGCCAGCATATCGAACGCGAACTGATGCTGATCAAGGTAAGAGCAGTGGGCAAGGAGCGCGAGGAAATGAAGCGCACCGCCGACATCTTCCGGGGCCGCATTATCGACGTGACCGAAAAGACCTACACGATCGAGCTGACGGGCAACAAGGTCAAGCTCGACGCGTTCATCGATTCGATCGACCGCGCCTCTATCCTGGAAACCGTCCGCACGGGCGGCTCGGGCATCGGCCGCGGCGAACGCATCCTCAAAGTATAAAAAATGCAGCACGCGGCCCCGGCCGCACTCCCATACAACGCAGTTCATCAAATACATAGGAAATACCATGAAAGTTTTTTACGACAAAGACGCCGACCTCTCCTTGATCAAAGGTAAAAACGTTGCCATCATCGGCTACGGTTCGCAAGGCCATGCCCATGCACAAAACCTCAACGATTCGGGCGTTAACGTCACCGTCGGCCTGCGCAAGGGCGGCGCTTCGTGGAACAAGGTCGAACAAGCCGGCCTGAAAGTGGCGGAAGTCAATGACGCCGTGAAAGCGGCCGACATCATCATGATTTTGCTGCCGGATGAAAACATCGCCCAGGTCTACAGCGAAAACATTGCGCCACACGCCAAGGAAGGCGCCGTGCTGGCCTTTGCCCACGGCTTCAACGTGCATTACGGCCAGGTCGTGCCACGCGCCGACCTCGACGTGATCATGGTCGCACCGAAAGCGCCAGGCCACACCGTGCGCGCCACCTACACCCAGGGTGGCGGCGTGCCGCACCTGATCGCCGTGTACCAGGACAAATCGGGCATGGCCCGCGATATCGCCCTGTCGTACGCCTCGGCCAACGGCGGCGGCCGTGCCGGCATTATCGAAACGAACTTCCGCGAAGAAACCGAAACCGATTTGTTCGGTGAGCAGGCAGTGCTGTGCGGCGGCGCCGTTGAACTGATCAAGGCCGGTTTCGAAACCCTGACCGAAGCTGGCTACGCGCCGGAAATGGCTTACTTCGAGTGCCTGCACGAACTGAAACTGATCGTCGACCTGATCTATGAAGGCGGCATCGCCAACATGAACTACTCGATCTCTAACAACGCCGAATACGGCGAATACGTGACCGGCCCGAAAGTGGTCACCTCGGCCACCAAGGATGCCATGCGCCAGTGCCTGAAGGACATCCAGACCGGCGAGTACGCGAAGAGCTTCATCCTGGAAAACAAGGCCGGCGCACCGACCCTGATTTCGCGCCGCCGTCTGACGTCCGAGCACCAGATCGAAGAAGTCGGCGCCAAGCTGCGCGCCATGATGCCCTGGATCGCCAAGAACAAGATGGTCGACCAGTCGAAGAACTAAGCTTTTTTATTGCATACGAAGCCGGCGCAAGCCGGCTTTTTTTTAGTGCGACCGGCATGGCAGCGATCAGCTAAAATCAGTGCCGTTAAAAAATAACTGTCAATCCATGCTGGTTCATTCAAAAGTTATCGTCGGAAATTTGAACTCGCTCAAGCGCCCGGTTTCGGTTGCCATCAGCTGCTGGTTCCTGATGCTGGGCTCGTTGTTGTCGCTGGCCTCGGCTTACCTCGGCCGCAACGATCCCGTGATGCTGGCGTGGATGGCGCGCGGCCCGATTTCAGCCGAGGCACAATACGCCATCCTGCTCGGTGGCCTGGCAATCACGCTGGCAAGCGCAGCGGCCATGCTGCAAGGGTATCGCGGCGCACGTACCGTGTATGTCGTGTGGAGCGTGATCGACATCGCCGTCAGCCTGGCAACCGTGCCTGTCAAGACCGGCGTGCTGCCTGGTGCTCTCACGTTTGTCGTCATCTGCGCCTTCCTGTTCAGTCCAGCATCGAACGCCTGGTTTTCGCCGCGCAAGGCGGCCAACGATGCCTGAATGACGGCTGGCCAGGAGACTGGCGTTCCCGTGCGCACGCTTTTGGTGCGTTTCCTATACAATTACGCCCTTCCTTTGCCGTTGCGCTCGCTACGGCATCTGTTTCGGTTTCTGCCGACCGCAACGCGCATTACCGCCAGTTAGCTGGCACGCCAGGCTTTTGCAGCATCGCCTGCGCAACCCGAGGTACCCACATGACTGACCGTTTGACCGCCACAGTGCCTGTCCCAGGCGCTGCTGCCACTGCCATTTCCCAACGCTTTCCGCTGGCTGCCTTGCTGGCGCTGGCGATGACCAGCTTTATCGCCATCCTGGCAGAAACCTTGCCCGCCGGCTTGTTGCCGCAGATTTCACACGGTCTGGGCATTTCCGAAGTGATGACTGGCCAATTGGTGACCGTGTTTGCGATCGGCTCGATCCTGACCGCAATCCCTTTGACCGCCATGACCAGCGGCTGGCGCCGCCGCAAGGTGCTGCTGCTGGCCGTCGGTGGCTTTCTGGTGTTCAATACCATCACCGCGCTGGCGCCCAATTACATGGTAGCGCTGGCTTCGCGCTTCTTGGCAGGCATGGCCGCCGGGCTGGCCTGGGGCCTGATGGCCGGCTATGCGCGGCGCATGGTCAGCATGGCGCAGCAGGGCAGGGCGATGGCGGTCGCCATGATCGGTACGCCGCTGGCCTTGTCGCTGGGCGTGCCGCTCGGTACCCTGATGGGCGGCGTGCTGGGCTGGCGCAGTATCTTCGGCGTGATGTCCGGCCTGGCCATTATCCTGGTGGCGTGGATACTGGTGGCCGTGCCTGATTATCCTGGGAAAAAGCAGGGCGAGCGCCAGAGTATAGCCGAGGTCTTCATGACACCAGGCGTGCGGCCCATCCTGACGGTGATCGTCGCCTGGATGCTGGCGCATAACATCCTGTACACCTACATCGCGCCGTTCCTGGCGCCGTCTGGCTTGCGCGCGCGGATAGACCTGGTGCTGCTGGTGTATGGCGTGGGTTCCATGGCCGGCATCTGGCTGGTCAGCCGGCTGATCGACCGCTGGCTGCGCAAGCTGGTGCTGGGCTGTATTGCCGCGTTTGCCCTGATTGCCATCGCGCTGGGCCTGGGCATGGACAACCCGTTTGTGATTTATGTCAGCATGGCAGTGTGGGGCGTGACCTTTGGCGGTGCCGGTACCTTGTTGCAAACGGCATCGGCCGACGCGGCCGGCGACGGCATGGACGTGGCGCAATCGATGGTGGCCACCATCTGGAACGTGGCGATTGCCGGTGGCGGCGTGGTGGGTGGCGTGCTGCTCGACGGCTACGGCGTGGTGGTCTTTCCGTGGACTGTGCTGGCCTTGCTGCTCGCTGCCCTTGCTGTCGCCTGGTCGGCACGCAGCAGCTTCAAGCCGGGCCGGCGCACTGGCGGGGTTGTTTCAGGGCACTAAAGTGTGTCCGGATGTGAGCGGGGGGCGGAAAGTGTGACGATTTGTTAATTTGCACCACGGCAAATTTTTGGCCGTTAGAATCAGGCCAGTCTCACCATATCCATAAGCAGCAGGGCGCACATCGACCCTGTCTGCATCCACCACCGAGGAGTCGTATCCATGATCAAATCCGTACTGGTTGCCGCCGCAGCCACCGTTGCCCTTTCCGCGCAAGCGCAAACCTTGCCGACCACCGGCACCCTGGTAGTCGTGCCCGCCTTTGGCGAAGTCAAGCATGCCAATGACCAAGTGGTCGCCACCCTGGCCATCGAAGAGCAGGACAAGGACAAGGCCGCTGCCGCTTCGCGCGTCAACCAGAAAATGAACAAGGGCGTCGCCATCGTCAAGCAGGCTGATCCGTCGGCCGTGCTGAAATCCTATGGCTATTACACCTACCCGGTGTATCCGGAAGACCGCCCGCTGCCGGCCGGTGCCGTCGCCAAGCCGCGCGTGCCGACCGCCTGGCGCGTGGGCCAGTACCTGGAAGTGACCACTGCCAACCTGGCCGGCCTGCCGAAAACCGTCTCTGCCGCTCAGGGCGTGCTGACACTGAACGGCCTCAATTTTGGCCTGAAGCCGGAAACCATCCGCCTGCTCGACGACCAGCGTATCGCCGCCACCTATAAAAACCTGAACGAGCGCATCGCTTCGATCGCGCGCGCGATGGGCCGCAATGTGTCCGACGCTGTGCTCGATACGGTGGACTTCGAAGGCTCCGGTAATTACGCTGGCGAAAGCCCTGCGGCGCCCGCGCCGATGATGATGCGCAGCGCCAAGATGGCCGAGGATGGCCAGGTTGCCGAGCCAAGCTTCGAACCCGGCGAGACCACCCTGAATATGCGCCTGGTGGGCAAAGTCAAGTTCAAATAAACCGCGACGCGGTGATGGTGCGACAAAGTAAATATTTTCGCGCTAGAATGACTTGGTAAAAAATCATGGGGCTATCTGGCCCCATGATTGTTTTTGCCGCCACCATTTTGAAAGGGTTTTCATGACTGTCCTGAAATCGATGCTGTTTGCTGCCACTGTCACTGCCGCCGCTACCGTCCATGCGCAAGGCCTGCCCACCGCCGGCACTCTGGTGGTGGTACCTGCCAGCGGCGAAGTGGTGCATGCGAACGACCAAGTCATTATTACCCTGGCGATTGAGGAGCAGGACAAGGACAAGGCCGCCGCCGCCTCGCGCGTGAATCAGAAGATGAACCAGGGCGTGGCCATCGTCAAGCAGGCCGATCCGCAAGCCGTGCTGAAAACCCAGGGTTACTATACTTACGCGGTGTATCCGGAAGTGGCGCCGTTGCCAGCTGGCAGCGTGGCCAAGCCGCGTGTGCCTACCGGCTGGCGCGTGGGGCAGACCCTGCAGGTAAAGACAACGAATCTGGCCGCCTTGCCGAAGACCGTGTCGGCGGCGCAAGCCATCCTGACCCTGAATCGCCTGAACTTCGGCCTGGCGCCCGAGACCATCCGCAAGCTTGACGATGAGCGCATCGTGGCTGCTTATAAAAACCTGAACCAGCGCGTGGCGTCAATCGCCGGCGCCATGGGCCGCAATCCCAATGACGCGGTGGTCGAGAGCATCGATTTCGAAGGTTCGGGCAATTATGCGCAGCGGGTCAATGTCATGGGTGCTGCCAATCTGCGCGCCGCGCCGAAAAGCGAGGGCGTGCAGGTGGAAGAGCCGAACTTCGAGCCGGGCGAAACCAGTTTGACGCTGGGCCTGGTGGCCAAGGTAAAGTTCAAGTAATGCATGGCGGAGCGGGGTGCGCTGGGCCTTGTCTCCTCTATAATGTAATACCGGCGCAGCCACGCAGCAAGGTGCGCGCCTTTCAGTTCCGATTACCCTGCAGCACACAAGAAATGGATCAACATGGCAAACTTTCCCCGTCGTCGAGGCAAGAACGGCAACCCGGCAACGTCCAAGGCATCGCGCTTCAGTAAATTCGCGCGGGTGCCGCCGGCCGAGGCCGCAGGCAAGAAAACCTTGCGCCGCCGCGGCATTTACCTGTTGCCCAATGCCTTCACGACGGCGGCCCTGTTCTGTGGTTTCTACGCCATCGTGATGGCCATGAACCAGAAATTCGAACACGCGGCCTGGGCCATCTTTATCGCCATGATCCTGGACGGGCTCGACGGACGCATCGCGCGCCTGACCAATACCCAGAGCGAGTTTGGCGCCCAGTACGACAGCCTGTCCGACATGGTGTCTTTTGGCGCCGCGCCGGCGCTGGTGATCTATGAATGGTCGCTGCGCGGCATGGGCAAGTTGGGCTGGCTGGCCGCCTTCGTCTACTGTGCCGGCGCCGCGCTGCGCCTGGCGCGCTTCAATACGAATATCGCGGTGGTCGACAAGCGCTTCTTCCAGGGCTTGCCCAGCCCGGCGGCGGCGGCCATGGTGGCCGGCTTTATCCTGATGATGAACGACCTGCAGTTTGCCGGCAATCAATTGGCCTGGGTCTCGTGGGCGATCGCCCTGTTCGCCGGCCTGACCATGGTCACCAATGTGCCGTTTTACAGTTTCAAGGACGTGAACTTCCGCAAGTCTGTGCCGTTCATCGTGGTGTTCCTGCTGGCGCTGTTCTTCGCACTGATCTCGATCGACCCGCCTAAAGTGCTGTTCCCGATCTTTGTCGCATACGGCCTGTCTGGCTACGCCGTGTTTTTCTGGCGCATGGCCAAAGGCAAGCCGGTCAGCATTGTGCAGGTTGATCACGAGCATTGATGCGGACGGTGGGCGCTGGCTCACCGTCCGATTCATCGCTAGATGCAGGCGCCCCATGCTTTTTTCATCGCGGCGCCTGTTTCTTATTTGCGCAAAGGCATATCGCTGCCGTAGCGTATGGATACTTTATTGACTATGCCGCCTGCACAATTTTCATCAAGGTCAATGGCGACCCTCGAGGGATTGCCGGCCGCATCCAGGGCGAAATCAATGACCCGGAAGTTGCCGTTGGAAGACGAGCAGCTGTACTCGCCGAGATAGCGGCCGTTGACGCCATCGCTGTTGCCGGTGCCAAAAGAGGCGGACAGGCCCGCCTGCCAGCGTAGCGTGCCAGGCAATCCCAGCAAGAGTCGCTGCATGGTTTTGGTCGACCCAATATCGATGGCATTGATGTCGGCGACATATCGCACATAGGCAGGCGCGGTGGTGGCGGCATTGCTGTCAATTGTCACCTTGCCATTGCCACTGCTGTAGCTGAAGACCAGTGCTGCTGACAGGTCTGTCAGGACATCGATAATGAATTGCTGTTTGTCTGTCTCATTGGCTGCATTGCTTACCGTCAATTCGATGATCGCCACACCTTTAGCCGGGGCCGCGGTCGACAAGGTCAGGCGCGCGGCGGAGGGATTGGCGATGGTCAGCGCTGGCCCGGATAGTTGTCGCCATTGCAAGCTGCTGACGGGGCTGCCATTGGCCGATGATTTGCTTGCGTCAACCGTCAGTGTCGCGGCAGGGCCGAGCAACAAAGCGGGGCTACCCAGCAGGTCAATATTGGCGCTGATGGTGCGCTTCACCTTGACTTCGACCGTACCGAACGGGGTAGACAGCCCATTGCCTGCGTTGTCGCGTACCGAGTCCGGCGCCATGCGATCGAACACCAGGTTATAGGTGGCACCCGCCTTCAACTGGCTGGTCGGCTTGACTGTCAGCATTGCGCCATTCTGGCTGATAATGCCTGGAATGCTGACAAAACCGCTGCCGACCTCGCGGAACTGTGCGTCACGCAGCAGCGGCGTTCCCAGAGTGCGGGTATAGGTCCAGGTCAGGGCGCCGTTGGGCGCCATATTGGCCGTATCCGGCTCAATCAAGACCTTGAAGCTGGCGGGCAGATCGGGCTTGGTGGTGTAGGAGGCGAGACTGGCGTTTTGCGCCAGCCAGGCGCCACTGCTCCACAAATAGTCCGTGCCCGACGAGGGTAGGGAGGTGATGACCGTGTCGCCGAACAGCACATTGAAGTTGGCCATAGCTGGATTGGGATTGACACGCAAGCTTGCCTTGCTGTTGCCGGCTCCTGTCAGCGTCAGCTCCCCTGCATCGGGCAGCGTTTCAAACCAGGAGCGCAATGGCGTCGTCGTGCTGACATCGATGCTGCCGCCCAGAAGATTACTGGCCAGCCGGTAGCGCATGCCGGTGGTGGCGCGCGCCGTATCGATGCGTAGCTCATGTTGGGCGTCGAGCGCAGTGATAGTGTCGGTTTTGGTGACGGCGCCATCGGTATACACCATCTTGAATGCCTGCACGTCGGAAGAGACGCGCAGCAGCTTCGACACTTCACCGCTGGCATAGTCAAAGCGCAGGCTGCCGCCAAGTTCTTCACGAGGTATCGACGTATGATCGCCAAAGCCGGGCGAGAAGCTCAGGGTGCCGCTCAGTTGCTGGCCATTGGCTGGCGCGGCAAAAGTCGCACTCATGGTGCCGTCGACAATCCCGTCAAGTTCTTTTGAGTAGCAATAAGAATAGGCAACAACGAGCTTGTCGCCCGCGCTGACGCGGGCGTTGCCATCGTTGTCGCTGAAAGTGATGGTTTGGGAACCGTTGCTGCCGCAGGGCTTTGACAGGGTGCTGCTGGAAGTGGCCGTAGCCGCCAGGTCGATGGTCATCTGCACCGCGGCCAGCGCGATCGCACCGTTGCTGAATGCCAGCACGCTTGCCGCCTCGGCATTATTTGCCGTTATCGACAGCGCGGTCTCGGCACTGCTGGCCGGCGGCGTCACGACCACCGGTGGCGTGGCGGGAGATTGTGCTTCACCCCCGCCACCGCCGCCACAGGCGCTCAACAGGGAGGCCAACAGGATGGTGAGGGAAAGGCTGAGGTGGGCAGGGCCATGCGAGCGGCGCTGCATGTGCGGGTGATGCGGCATATGCTTCCTTGTATGCAATGTAAATGGCGGCCTGTCATGTCAAACCGGCGCAAGTTCCTAGTCCGACGAATAATTGTCGATTAGAAACTTACATTTTGTCACATATGCAAACAAGGCAACAGCTTGTATTACCAGAAAAACCTTCTTTCTTCCTTGGCCGGATCCGGCCCGTTCATCATCTGGCGCACGATGCCGGCCTGGTCGAAGTGCACATGCATCATCGAATCCCACACGCCCGACTCCTTGTAGCGGTACGACCACACGTATAGCTTGGGCAGCGCCAGGTACGAGGTTTCGGCTGGCCGGCCCAGCAAATGCAGCACATCCTGCCGGGTCGATATGCCGATTTTGACCCTGGCAAAGCCGGGCGTGTCGAGTACCTGCTCGAACGACGTCAGGCGCTGGTCGGGACCGAAGCGCGCCATGTAGGTCACCTGGCCGTAAGGGCCGTGCGCGTATTCCAGTTCCGGGCCCCCGGGCAGCTGGTAGACATTGGTCGGCGCGCCGAGCTTCGCTTCGACGGCGGCGCGCGATTCTCCCGGTTGCGGTGGCGGACCACCCATGCTGGCGCAGCCTGCCAGCAGCAGTGGCGCCAGGATCGTTGCAAATTTGAATGCTTTTTTCATGGTGTGACTCCCGAATGAGGGGAAAATCCTATCATGCACCGAGAAAAAAGCGCACGACTGGATACAGCCAGGCATTTTTCCGATATACTTGCGCGTCTGGTTTGAACTCAAGCCAGTTTTTTTAATCGTAGTTCACGGTGGATAGGGTTCAGACTCTGTGCACCGCATGTGAAAGGTTTATCATGACAGTAGAGAACATCAACAAAGCCGCCATTATCGCGGACAACGCACGTGGTCAGAACGACACCGGCTCCCCTGAAGTGCAAGTTGCACTGCTGACCGCTCGTATCAACGAGCTGAACGGCCACTTCAAAGCCCACTCGAAAGATCACCACTCCCGCCGCGGCCTGATCATGATGGTCAACCGTCGCAAGAGCCTGTTGTCCTACCTGAAGGCCAAAGACGCTACCCGTTATCGCGACCTGATCGCTAAACTTGGTCTGCGCAAGTAATTTTTGCCGTACAAGGTTTATACAGAAATGCCTGCGCCAGTTCGCTGTCGCGGGCATTTTGTCATTTGAAATTCCAAATTGAATCCCGTGGATGCAGTATCCTATGCGGATGAACATGATTTAAAAGCAAAATAGCAAAGGCGGCAACTTGAATGCGCCGCCTGTGGTGAGGTGAACGACAGCCCCTGAAAATCTGTCGGCAAATAGAAAAGGGTTACCCCAATGTTTAATAAAGTTACGAAAACCTTCCAGTACGGTCAACATCAAGTGACCCTGGAAACCGGCGAGATCGCACGCCAGGCATCCGGCGCAGTGCTGGTGTCGATCGAAGATACCGTCGTGCTGGCAACCGTGGTGGCACGCAAAGATGCCAAGCCAGGCCAGGATTTCTTCCCTTTGACAGTAGATTATGTTGAAAAAACGTACGCTGCCGGTAAAATTCCGGGCGGTTTTTTCAAGCGCGAAGGCCGTCCTTCCGAAAAAGAAACCCTGACGTCGCGTCTGATCGACCGTCCTATCCGTCCTTTGTTCCCTGAAGGCTACCTGAATGAAGTGCAAGTCATCATTCACGTGCTGTCGGTCAACCCTGAAATCGATCCGGACATCGCGGCCATGATCGGCGCCTCGGCCGCCCTGTGCGTGTCGGGCGTGCCATTCAACGGCCCGATCGGCGCCGCGCGCGTCGGTTACGCCAATGGCCAGTACATCCTGAACCCGACCGTCCAGCAGCTGAAAACCTCGCAAATGGACCTGGTTGTTGCCGGTACCGAAACGGCAGTGCTGATGGTTGAATCGGAAGCGAAACAGCTGTCCGAAGAAATCATGCTGGGCGCCGTGGTGTTTGGCCATGACCAGATGAAAGTCGTCATCGACGCCATCCACGACCTGGTTCGTGACGGCGGCAAGCCGGAAGTCGAATGGGCGCCTGCGCCGAAAAACGAAGCACTGATCGCGCGCGTGGCCCATTTCGCCAACGCCAAGATCAATGATGCGTATCAAACCAAGGACAAGCAGGAGCGTACCGCCAAGCTGAAAGCGGCGACCTCCGAAGTGATCGCCGACCTGTCGGCCGAAGCTGCTGCCAACGGCGGCGCGGCGATCGACAGTGCCGAAGTGAACAACATCCTGTTCGACATCGAAGCGAAAATCGTCCGCACCCAGATCCTCGACGGCGAGCCACGCATCGACGGCCGCGACACGCGCACCGTGCGTCCGATCTCGATCCGCACCAGCGTGCTGCCACGCACCCACGGTTCGGCCCTGTTCACGCGCGGCGAAACCCAGGCGCTGGTCGTGGCCACGCTCGGCACCGCCCGTGACAGCCAGAAGATCGATGCACTGATGGGTGAATTCACCGATTCGTTCATGCTTCATTACAACATGCCACCGTTCGCCACCGGCGAAACGGGCCGTGTCGGTACCCCTAAACGCCGTGAAATCGGCCACGGCCGCCTGGCCAAGCGCGCGCTGATCGCCGCCCTGCCACCAGCCGAAGAGTTCAGCTACTCGGTACGCCTGGTGTCGGAAATCACCGAATCGAACGGTTCCTCGTCGATGGCTTCGGTTTGCGGTGGCTGCCTGGCGCTGATGGATGCCGGCGTGCCGATGAAAGAACACGTGGCCGGTATCGCCATGGGCCTGATCAAGGAAGGCGGCAAGTTTGCCGTGCTGTCCGACATCCTGGGCGACGAAGATCACCTGGGCGACATGGACTTCAAGGTAGCCGGTACCCGCAACGGTATCACCGCGCTGCAGATGGACATCAAGATCATGGGCATCACCAAGGAAATCATGCAAGTGGCGCTGGCGCAAGCCAAAGAAGGCCGTGAGCACATCCTGGGTGAGATGCAAAAAGCCATGCCGCACGTGAAAACCGAACTGTCCGATTTCGCACCGCGCCTGATCACCATCAAGATCAACCCGGAAAAAATCCGTGACGTGATCGGCAAGGGCGGCGCCGTGATTCGCGCGCTGACCGAAGAGACCGGCACCCAGATCGACATCAGCGACGAAGGCGTGGTCACCATCGCTTCCGTCGATGCTGCCGCCGGCCAGGAAGCCAAGCGTCGCATCGAAGAACTGACGGCATCGGTCGAAGTGGGCAAGACCTACGAAGGCACCGTACTGAAACTGCTGGACTTCGGCGCCATCGTGCAAGTGATGCCAGGCAAAGACGGCCTGCTGCACATTTCGCAGATCGCCAACGAGCGCGTCAACGCCGTCGCCGACTACCTGAAAGAAGGCCAGCTGGTACGTGTCAAAGTACTGGAAACGGACGACCGTGGCCGCCTGAAACTGTCGATGAAAGCTGCTGAAGGCGGCGAAGCGCCAGCACTGTAAGAGTCAGTTTCAAACGCCGTATCAAGTAATGCCGGGCTCGCCTGGCAAGCTTGTCAAAACCGCCAGCGCGCAAGCCCTGGCGGTTTTTTTATGGCCGTTTTTGTTGTTTCACGGTAATTGAGAGTCAGTATGTCTTGACGGGAAAATAATAATCGCTGACGATGGTCCATCCCCTCGATTTCCCCTTTTTATTGGATGCTCCCAATGTTGTCCTCCCTCAAGGCACGCCTGATCGCCATCTCCGTATCCATCGTCGTGCTGGCCATGCTGGCAGTCGCCATCGCCAACTTCTTTACCACCCGCAGCAGCACCCTGGCAGCGCTCGACACGCAGATGTTGCAGCTGTCGCACAGCCATGCGCAAGCGATTGCCGAGTGGCTGCGTTCGAAACAGGCGGTGGTGGCGTCAATGAAGATCGGCGCCCAGCAGGAAGATCCACTGCCGGCCCTGAAAGCTGCCGAACAGGCTGGCATCTTCGACATGGCCTATGTTGGCTTTGCCGACAAGCATGCCGTGTTTTCGCAGGAGCGCAAGCGCGCCGCCGATTACGATCCGACCGCGCGCCCCTGGTACAAGCAGGCGCTGGCAACCGGCGGGGCGATCATCACCGCGCCGTATATCGGCGCCAGCACCGGCAAGCTGGTGGTGACCTTTGCCGAACCGCTCGGTGACAAGGGTAGCCCGGCCGGCGTGCTGGCAGCCGACGTGATGATGGACGTGGTGGTGAAAAACGTCGCCTCGATCAAGCCGACACCATCGAGCTACGCCTTCCTGGTCGATGGCGGCGGCAAGATCATCGCCCATCCGGACGAGAAGCTGACGTTGAAACCGCTGGCCGACCTTGACGCCAAGCTGACTTCGCAGGCGCTGGCCGAGATTGAAAAGAGCGGCGACAGCGAGACCATCCGCCTGGGCGAGCGCGAGGGCATTTTGCACGTCAGTAAAGTGCCGGGCAGCGACTGGCTGCTGGCCACCGTGCTCGACCGCGCCGAAGCAACCCATGCTTTGACATCGATGCTGCGCTCTTCGGTGCTGACGGCGATACTGGTGCTGGTGCTGGCCGCCACGGTGCTGAGCGTGCTGGTGGCACGCGCCTTGCGCCGCCTGGGCCTGGTACGCGATGCGCTCGATGCGATCGCCACCGGCGACGGCGACCTGACCAGCCGCCTTGATGCAGACGGCACGGACGAGCTGGCGCAGATCGCCAGGGCCTTCAATTTGTTCGTGGAAAAGATCGCCGGCGTGCTGGTGCAGATACGCACCATCAGCACGATGGTGCGCAGCGAGTCGGCCGATATCGCGGCCGGCAATGCCGACCTGTCCGCGCGCACGGAAGCGCAGGCGGGGGCACTCGAAGAAACGGCCAGCTCGATGGATGAGTTGACGTCAACCGTCAAACAGAATGCGGAAAATGCGCATGCGGCGAATGAGCTGGCCGTGTCCGCCTCGCAAGTGGCGGCCAAGGGCGGCGAAGTGGTGCAGCAAGTGGTGGGCACCATGGCTGGCATCCAGGAAAGTTCGCGCAAGATCGTCGACATTATCGGCGTCATTGACGGCATCGCCTTCCAGACCAATATTCTGGCCCTGAACGCGGCCGTGGAAGCGGCGCGCGCCGGCGAGCAGGGCAGGGGCTTTGCGGTGGTGGCCTCGGAAGTGCGCAACCTGGCACAGCGTTCAGCCGGTGCTGCCAAGGAAATCAAGGAACTGATCGGCGACTCGGTGGAGAAAGTGGGCGCCGGCGGCCGCCTGGTCGATGAGGCGGGCCAAACCATGGGCCAGGTGGTGGCATCGGTGCAGCAACTGGCCACCATCATGAGCGAGATCACGGTCGCCAGCCGCGAACAGAGCGCCGGCATCGGCGAGATCAATACGGCGATCACGCACATGGACACCATGACGCAGCAAAATGCCGCCCTCGTCGAGCAGGCTGCGGCCGCCGCCGAAAGCCTGCAGGAGCAGGCGGTGGACCTGGCGCAGGCGGTCGGCATGTTCCGCCTTGGCGACACGGTCGCCGCCAGCGCGCCGGCCAGGCCGGAAAAGGCGCGCCCTGCCGCTGCTAATGCCGCGCCGCGCCCGGCGCCCAAGGCCCTGCCTGCCACCCGTGCAAGCAAGCCGGCCAAGGCGGCCAAGCCCGCCGCCGACGAGTGGGAAGAGTTCTGATGTAGATTTACTGTACGCGCGCTCATCGGCGATTTTGTCCGGCCATGCCGCCAAAATTGCAGTTCGTCGCAATCGGGGTGCCTGGTGCAGGCGGCATGGCTATAGTGGTCACATACCGCAGCCAGACACCCAGAGGAGATCAACATGAACGTCGCCAAACACATGGAAGCCATTGTCATTACCGCCGCCGTCCTGCTCGGCGCCAGCTGCTACGCGCCGGCGCCGGCCTTGCAAGTAGCCAGTTCCAGCTACCAGGGCGTGGCCCTCGCCAAAACGCCGGAAGCACATATCGTGCAGGTCAGGGCCAAGCGCCTTGTTGCCACCCCAAAAGCCTTCTTCGCATAAGTGATTGCCAGCAATATTGGCCGCTGCTAGAGTGGCCGCTTGCCGTCGCACATAAAAACAAGATATCAAGGAATACAATGAAAAAAACCCTGCACTTTGCGCTGGCTTTCCTGGCCACGTTCGGCCTGATACGTGCCGTGTCTGCCGAAACGCGGCAACTGGAAATGCGCACGGTCGACGCGCGCGTGGTGCGCGTCAAGCTCGATGGCGTGATGGAAGTGCGCATCCGCCAGGGCAATGTAGCGTCGCTGAGCATCACGGCCGACAAGCGCTATATTGCCGATGTCAGCACGGCGCAAAGCGGCGACACCTTGCATATCGAAACGGAAGTGCGCGGCTTCAAGCTGAGTCCTGGTTCTATCCGTGCCGACCTGGTCTTGCCCAACCTGCGCGAGGTGAGCTCGGAAGGCTTCGGTAGCACCGATGTGTCCGGTTTTACGGGCGACGAGCTGACCCTGTCACTGGAAGGGGCCGGCAGCGTGAAGGTGGTGGGCGACTACCGCAAATTGAGCGCCACCTTGGGCGGCGTGGGCAGCATGCAGCTGTGGATCGGCAATAACGACAAGGCCGAACTCGACCTGCAAGGGGCCGGTTCGGTGGTGCTGGGCGGGCGCGGCCGCGTGCTCAAGGCGTCGCTGGGCGGCCTGGGCAGCCTGAATGCGCAACAATTCGAGGCCGATGCGGTCAACCTTGACTTGAGTGGCCTGGGCAACGCCATCGTCAATGCCCGCAGCAATGCCAAGCTGAACCTCAGTGGCCTGGGGTCGGTGGTGGTGTATGGCAAGCCTGCCAACCGCGATGTCAGCGTCGACGGCCTTGGTAAAGTCAGCTGGAAGTAAGGGCAGCAAGGGATTTCCCGGGTGTCCCGCCGCCGTGCGCGATAATAAAAGCAGTCAGACCACATCCCATTCCGATGAAAAAACTGATCATTACACTATGCATGCTGTTCGCGATACAGTTGCCGGCCAAGGCCGGCTTCAGCGAAGGTGCCAGCGCCTACAACAACAAGAATTATGCGCTGGCCTACAAGGAAATTTTACCGCTGGCCAAGGCCGGCAACGCCGACGCCCAGCACCTGCTGGGCCTGATGTACTACATGGGGCGCGGCTTGCCGCAGGATTACAAGCAAGCCATGTTCTGGCACCGCAAGGCAGCCGAGCAGGGCAAAGCCGACGCGCAATATGTGGTGGGCGCCATGTATTACACGGGTAACGCCGTGCTGCAGGACCACAAGCAGGCTGTCAGCTGGTTTCGCAAGGCGGCCGAGCAGAACCATGCCGAGGCGCAGCAGGTGCTGGGGCTGATGTACCGTTATCACATGGGCGGGGTGCAGCAGGATAATGTGATCGCCTATATGTTGTGGAACCTGGCCGCCGCCAATGGCTCTTCGAATGCGGCCGAGCAACGTGCCGCCGTGGTGCGCAAGATGACGCACGAGCAGTTGGAAGAAGGGCAGGCCTTGTCTGCCAGGTGGAAGCCCGGCACCCCCTTGCCGCAGACCTCCAGAACCGGTGGTGAATAGCGCAGGACAGGGCGCGTCTGGCTTCTGCAAGGCGTGCAAGCTTGGCGTACAATCGCTCTTTGCCTTAAGAGAGCCTTGCCATGCGCGCAGTTGAAATCAGCCAACCCGGTCCCTTTGACGTCCTGAAAATTGCCGAACGTCCCCTGCCTGTATTGAAGGCGGGCGAACTGCTGATCAAGGTGCACGCGGCCGGCATCAACCGTCCCGACGTACTGCAGCGCCTGGGCAAATATGCTCCCCCGAGCGGCGCTTCCGACCTGCCCGGCCTGGAAGTAGCGGGCGAACTGGTTGATGGCGATTTCGAAGGCACCGGTTTCAAGGCGGGCGACCTGGTCTGTGCGCTGGTGCAGGGTGGTGGCTATGCCGAATATTGCGCCGCACCCGCCGGCCAGTGCCTGCCCCTGCCGGCAGGCCTGACGGCGTTAGAGGGCGCATCCCTGCCGGAAAACTTCTTCACCGTCTGGAGCAATGTGTTTGACCGCTGCGCGCTGTCGGGCAGCGATACTTTGCTGGTGCAGGGCGGTAGCTCGGGCATAGGCGTGGCGGCAATCCAGCTGGCCAGCGCGCTGGGTCACCGCGTGTTCGCCACCGCCGGCAGCGATGAAAAAGCGCGCGCCTGCGAAGCGCTGGGCGCCGAGCGCGGCATCAATTACCGCACCGAAGATTTCGTTGCTGTCGTCAAGGAACTGACCAATGGCAAGGGCGTCGACGTGATTCTCGACATGGTCGGCGGCGACTACCTGCCGCGTGAAATCGCTTGCCTGGCCGACGATGGCCGCATCGGCCTGATCGCCGTGCAGGGCGGCACCAGCGCGGAGCTGGACCTGGGCACCTTGCTGCGCCGCCGCCTGACGGTCACCGGCTCGACCTTGCGTCCCCGTTCGGTAGCCTTCAAAGCAGCAGTTGCCCGGCATTTGCGCGACACCGTCTGGCCGCTGATCGAGGCCGGCAAGATCAAGCCCGTGATCTATAAAACTTTCCCCTTGGACAAGGCCGGCGAGGCGCATGCGCTGATGGAAGCGAGCACGCACATCGGCAAGATCATGTTGCAAGTTGCTTGAAAGCAGCAGCTAGTGGTTTGACCGCCAACAGTGGTAGCGTTAGAATGACGGGTTATTAAAATTTAGGCTACCATGCGTCGCAAACTCGTCGTGGGAAATTGGAAAATGAACGGCAGTCGCACCTCGAACGCGGTGTTATTGTCTGAAATAGTTGCTGGCTTGGGCGCCGATGGCGCAGCCAGCGCTGTCTGTGTTCCCGCGCCTTATCTGGCGCAGTGCCAGGCGCAATTGACAGGTTCAAGCCTGGCCTGGGGTGCACAAGATGTTTCGGCGCAGGCCAGTGGCGCCTACACTGGGGAAATCTCGACCGCGATGCTGCAGGATTTTGCCAGCAGCTACGTGATCCTGGGTCACTCCGAGCGGCGCGCCTATCATGGCGAGACCGACGCGAAAGTGGCGGCCAAGACAGTTGCGGCGCTGGCAGCGGGCATCACGCCCATCGTTTGCATCGGCGAGCATCTCGACGAGCGCGAAGCAGGGCAGACCGACGCCGTGGTAGCCAAGCAGCTGAACGCGGTGCTGGAAGCCATCAAAGAGGCCGACGTGGCGAAGCTGGTGCTCGCTTACGAGCCGGTCTGGGCCATCGGCACCGGCAAGACGGCCACGCCGCAAATGGCGCAGGAAGTGCACCAGGTGCTGCGCGGCCAACTGGCGGCAAAGAATGCGGTAGCGGCCGCCGGCGTGCAGATCCTGTACGGCGGCAGCATGAAGCCGGAGAACGCGAAAGAATTGATGGCAATGCCGGATATCGATGGCGGTCTGATCGGTGGAGCGGCATTGAAGGCGGCGGATTTCCTGGCGATTATTCACGCCGCTGATTGAATCACTTTAAACTAAGAATGGAATTGCAATGAACATGATGTTCAATCTGGTAGTCGTGGTACAGGTAGTGTCCGCTTTGTCGATTATTGCGCTGGTGTTGCTGCAGCACGGCAAGGGTGCCGATATGGGTGCCGCCTTCGGTTCCGGCGCGTCCGGCAGCCTGTTCGGTGCGACGGGTTCGTCAAACTTCATGTCGAAGTCGACCGGCGTTGCTGCCGCCATCTTCTTCGGCGCTACCCTGGCGCTGTCACTGATGGCCAACCAGCGCGCCACTGCTGTTGGCGGCGGCGTGATGGACAAGGTCGTCAAGCCGGTGCCAGTGACCGGCGCCGGCGCCATTCCTGGTGCCGCTCCGGCTGCGCCAGTGGCGCCAGCCACCGGCGTGCCAGCCGCAACCGTGCCGGCCAAGCCAGCTGCCGACGCACCGGCAAACACGATTCCGAAGTAATTCGGTCGGTTTGTCGAGAGTAATTCTCATTACGGGCAGAATATTGCTCAATGTTTTGGCAGTACGCCAGGAAAACGCAATTCAGAGGCATTAGCTGTAAAAATTTATCGTTTTTATCTCTGTTTTGATGCATTTCTGCATTAACTTTAGCAGCAAAGCAGAGTAGAATACGGGCCTTACCGCCGACGTGGTGAAATTGGTAGACACGCTATCTTGAGGGGGTAGTGGCGAAAGCTGTACGAGTTCGAGTCTCGTCGTCGGCACCAGAAATCAGAAGCCAGCAACGGCGCACGAGCCATGGCTCGTACAAAGTTGCTGGCTTTTTTTACGAGGATGTGTCGTTCGATCCTGATCGTAGCCCTGATTGGGATCGTGCGTTAGATACGCTGCAAATCACCGCGGCGTCCTCATTTAACCGATCGTTCAATATAAGCTCATCAAATCGTGAACCTCGAAAATTACTTCCCCGTCCTGCTGTTTATTCTTGTCGGCCTTGGTGTCGGCATTGCGCCCCAGGTCCTGGGCCGCATCCTGGGTCCTCATCGGCCCGACGCAGCAAAACTCTCCCCGTACGAATGCGGTTTTGAGGCATTCGAAGATGCTCGCATGAAGTTTGATGTGCGCTACTATCTGGTTGCAATCCTGTTTATTTTGTTCGATCTGGAAACCGCATTCTTTTTCCCGTGGGGCGTGGCAATGCGCGACCTGGGCTGGGCCGGTTTCGTCACGATGATGGTGTTTATCGCCGAATTCGTGGTCGGATTTTGGTACATTTGGAAGAAAGGTGCCCTTGACTGGGAATAAGCCATGGCTATTGAAGGCGTATTAAGCGAAGGTTTCATCACCACCTCGGCCGACAAGCTGATCAACTGGGCGCGTACCGGGTCGATGTTCCCGATGACGTTCGGTCTGGCCTGCTGTGCGGTCGAAATGATGCATGTGGGCGCAGCCCGCTACGACATGGACCGCTTCGGCGTCGTGTTCCGTCCATCGCCGCGTCAGTCCGACGTGATGATCGTTGCCGGCACCTTGTGCAACAAGATGGCGCCGGCACTGCGCAAGGTCTACGACCAGATGGCCGAGCCGCGCTGGGTTATCTCGATGGGTTCCTGCGCCAATGGCGGAGGGTACTACCATTATTCGTATTCCGTGGTGCGCGGTTGCGACCGCATCGTTCCCGTTGACGTGTATGTGCCTGGCTGCCCTCCGACAGCCGAAGCGCTGCTGTACGGCATCATGCAACTGCAGAACAAGATCAAGCGTACCAGTACGATCGCACGCTAACCGGGCCGCTTCAGATTATGACAACACATTTAGAAGTATTGCAAAACGCCCTCGGCACTGCCCTGGGCGAACGCGCCAGCATCAGTGTTGCGCTGGGCGAAGTGACGATGGTGGTCAAGGCCGAGGATTACCTGGCCGTGATGCAAACCTTGCGCGACGATCCGACCCTGCATTTCGAGCAACTGCTCGACCTGTGCGGCGTTGACTATTCGACCTATGGCGACGGTAGCTGGGATGGGCTGCGTTTTGCGGCCGTTTCGCATTTGCTGTCGGTCAAGCACAACTGGCGCGTGCGCGTGCGCGTATTCGCACCAGACGACGACATGCCGCTGCTGCCGTCCGTGATCGGCATCTGGCGTTCGGTCAACTGGTACGAGCGCGAAGCGTTTGACCTGCTGGGCATCTTGTTCGAAGGTCATAACGACTTGCGCCGCATCCTGACCGACTACGGTTTCATCGGCCATCCGTTCCGCAAGGACTTCCCGGTCTCCGGCTATGTCGAGATGCGCTATGACCCGGAACAGAAGCGCGTGATTTACCAGCCCGTGACGATCGAGCCGCGGGAAAACGTGCCGCGCGTGATCCGCGAAGAACATTACGGGATGAAATAATGGCTGAGATTAAGAATTACACCCTGAACTTTGGGCCGCAGCACCCGGCAGCGCACGGCGTGCTGCGCCTGGTGCTCGAGCTCGATGGCGAAGTCATCCAGCGCGCCGACCCCCATATCGGCCTGCTGCACCGCGCCACCGAAAAGCTGGCCGAACAGAAGACCTATCTGCAATCGGTGCCGTACATGGACCGTCTCGACTATGTGTCGATGATGTGCAATGAACACGCCTATGTGATGGCGATCGAAAAGCTGCTGGGCCTGGAAGTGCCGCTGCGTGCGCAATACATCCGCGTGATGTTCGACGAAATCACCCGCGTGCTGAACCACCTGATGTGGCTCGGCGCGCACGCGCTTGACGTCGGCGCCATGGGCCCGTTCCTGTACTGCTTCCGCGATCGCGAAGACCTGTTCGACTGCTACGAAGCGGTGTCGGGCGCGCGCATGCACGCGGCCTACTACCGTCCGGGCGGCGTGTATCGCGACCTGCCTGACGCCATGCCGCAGCACAAGGCCTCGATCATCCGCAACGCCAAGGCGATTGCCAAGCTGAACGAAAACCGCCAGGGCTCCCTGCTGGACTTCATCGAAGACTTCACGCGCCGTTTCCCGACCTATGTCGACGAATACGAAACGCTGTTGACCGATAATCGAATCTGGAAGCAACGGACCGTCGGCATCGGCGTGGTCTCCCCGGAAGATGCGCTGGCCATGGGCTTTACCGGCGCCATGCTGCGCGGTTCTGGCGTGCAGTGGGACTTGCGCAAGCAGCAGCCGTACGAAGTGTACGACCTGATGGACTTCGACATTCCAGTTGGCACCAACGGCGATTGCTATGACCGCTACCTGGTGCGCGTGGAAGAGCTGCGCCAGTCGAACCGCATCATCAAGCAGTGCGTCGAGTGGCTGCGCAACAATCCGGGTCCCGTGATGACCAGCAACCGCAAGGTGGCGCCTCCGGGCCGGGTCGACATGAAGACCAACATGGAATCGTTGATTCACCACTTCAAGCTGTTTACCGAAGGATTCCACGTGCCGCCGGGCGAAGCCTACAGCGCGGTCGAACACCCGAAAGGCGAGTTCGGCATTTACCTGGTGTCCGATGGTGCCAACAAGCCGTACCGCATGAAACTGCGCGCACCCGACTATGCCCATTTGCAGTCGCTCGACGAAATGGCGCGTGGACACATGATTGCCGACGCCGTGACCATCATCGGTACGCAAGACATCGTGTTCGGCAGTATTGACCGCTAAGAGGCAAAAAGTATGTTGTTATCAGAGCAGTGCTATAAAAAAATCGACCGCGAGCTGGCCAAGTATCCGGCCGACCAGCGCCAGTCGGCCGTGATGGCCGCGCTGGCCCATGCCCAGGATGAACTGGGCTGGCTGGCGCCGGAAACCATGAAGGAACTGGCAGACTATATCGGCATGCCGGCCATTGCCGTGCAGGAAGTTGCGACGTTCTACAATATGTACAACGTGAAACCGGTCGGCAAGCACAAGATCACCGTGTGCACCAACCTGCCATGCGCGCTGTCGGGCGGTGTACGCGCAGCCGAGTACCTGAAGCAGAAGCTGGGCATTGATTTCCGCGAAACCACCCCGGACGGCCAGTTCACGCTGGTCGAAGGCGAGTGCATGGGCGCTTGCGGCGATGCGCCTGTCCTGCTGGTCAGTAATAAAACCATGTGCAGCTGGATGTCGAACGAGAAGATCGACGCCATGCTGGAGGAACTCAAGAAATGACGTCACTCCACAATCGCCATATCGATCCATTGATCCTGAAGGATCTGGATGGCAAAAACTGGCATTTGCAAGATTATGTGAACCGCGGTGGCTATTCGGCCCTGCGCCGCATCCTGGAAGAGAAGATCACGCCGGAACAGATCATCGCCGACCTCAAGGCTTCGTCGTTGCGCGGCCGTGGCGGCGCGGGTTTTCCTACCGGCCTGAAATGGAGCTTCATGCCACGCCAGTTTCCGGGCCAGAAATACCTCGTCTGCAATACAGATGAAGGCGAGCCGGGCACCTTCAAGGACCGCGACATCATCCGTTACAATCCCCATGCCCTGATCGAAGGCATGGCCATCGGCGCTTATGCGATGGGCATCACCGTGGGTTACAACTATATCCACGGCGAGATCTTCCAGGAATACCTGCGTTTCGAAGAAGCGCTGGAAGAGGCGCGCGCCGCCGGCTTCCTGGGAGACAAGATCATGGGCAGCGAATTCTCGTTCCAGTTGCATGCGCACCATGGTTATGGCGCCTATATCTGCGGCGAAGAAACTGCCTTGCTCGAGTCGCTGGAAGGCAAGAAAGGCCAGCCACGCTTCAAGCCGCCTTTCCCGGCCTCGTTTGGCCTGTATGGCAAGCCGACCACCATCAACAACACGGAAACCTTTGCGGCCGTGCCGTTCGTGCTGAACATCGGTCCAGAGAAATACTTGGCGATGGGCAAGCCGAACAACGGCGGCTCGAAGATCTTTTCGATCTCGGGTGACGTGGAATTGCCGGGCAACTACGAAGTGCCGCTCGGCACGCCGTTTGCCAAGCTGCTGGAACTGGCAGGCGGCATGCGTGGTGGCAAGAAGATCAAGGCCGTGATTCCTGGTGGCTCGTCTGCGCCAGTCATCCGCGGCGACATCATGATGCAGACCGATCTGGACTACGACTCGATCGCCAAAGCCGGTTCGATGTTGGGTTCGGGCGCCGTCATCGTGATGGACGAAACACGCTGCATGGTCAAGGCGCTGGAACGCCTGTCGTACTTTTACTTCGAGGAATCGTGCGGCCAGTGTACGCCTTGCCGTGAAGGCACTGGCTGGATGTACCGCATGGTGCACCGCATCGAGCAGGGGCAGGGTCGTCCAGACGACCTGGACATGCTCAACTCGATCGCCGACAACATCCAGGGCCGCACCATTTGCGCGCTGGGCGATGCTGCTGCCATGCCGGTAAGGGCCTTCATTAAGAATTTCCGTGAAGAATTTGAATATCATGTCGAGCACAAGCATTGCTTAGTGCCCGCTTACATCTAAGCTGCGTCAGGTAACGATCACCATGGTTGAAATCGAAATAGACGGCAAAAAAGTCGAAGTCCCTGCTGGTAGCATGGTGATGGACGCCGCCAACAAATTGGGAACTTACATTCCGCACTTCTGCTATCACAAGAAATTGTCGATCGCAGCGAACTGCCGCATGTGCCTGGTCGAAGTGGAAAAGGCGCCGAAGCCTTTGCCCGCTTGCGCGACCCCGGTCAGCGCCGGCATGATCGTGCGCTCCGCCAGCGATAAAGCTGTGCAGGCACAGAAGTCGGTGATGGAATTCCTGTTGATTAACCACCCGCTCGATTGCCCTATCTGCGATCAGGGCGGCGAATGCCAGTTGCAGGATCTGGCAGTCGGCTACGGCAAAAGCGAATCGCGCTATAAGGAAGACAAGCGCGTCGTCAAGCCGAAGGAAGCCGGCCCGCTGGTGTCGATGCAAGAGATGGCGCGCTGCATCCAGTGCACCCGCTGCGTACGCTTTGGCCAGGAAGTGGCCGGCGTGATGGAACTGGGAATGATCGGCCGCGGCGAACATTCGGAAATCGTCTCCTTTGTGGGCCAGACGGTCGACTCCGAACTGTCGGGCAACATGATCGACCTGTGCCCGGTTGGTGCCCTGACCTCGAAACCGTTCCGCTACAGCGCCCGTACCTGGGAACTGTCGCGCCGCAAATCGGTCAGCCCGCATGACGGCCTGGGCGCCAACCTGATCGTGCAAGTGAAAGCTGGCAAGGTCAAGCGCGTGCTGCCGCTGGAAAACGAAGCTGTCAACGAATGCTGGATCTCGGACAAGGACCGTTTCTCGTATGAAGCGCTGGACAGTGCCGAACGCCTGACTTCGCCCATGCTGAAGCAGGGCAACGAGTGGAAAGAAGTCGATTGGCAAACCGCGCTGGAATACGTGGCGCACGGCCTGAAAAACATCAAGCACGAGCATGGCGCCGACGCCATCGCCGCGCTGGCCACGCCGCATTCGACCGTGGAAGAACTGGTGCTGCTGCAAAAAGTCGTCAACGGTCTCGGTTCCGAGCACGTCGACTTCCGCCTGCGCCAGACCGACTTCGCGCTCGACGCCAATGTCAAACCATGGCTGGGCATGCCGATCAGCGAATTTGGCCAGATCAAGCGCGCCTTCGTTATCGGCTCCTTCCTGCGCAAGGACCATCCGCTGCTGGCCACGCGTCTGCGCGCTTCGGTCAAGAGCGGCGCCAAGCTGTCGATCCTGCACGCGTCCGACGATGAGCAACTGATCAATATCGCCAACAAGATGATAGTCGCGCCGAGCGACTGGCTGGCCGCCTTGTCGGAAGTGGTGGTTGCCGTGGCGAAAGCCAAGGACATCGCCGCACCTGCCGGTTTCGACGCAATCAACGCGTCGGACGTGGCCGTCAATATCGCCGCCAGCCTGATGGCCGGCGACCATGGCGCCATCTTGCTGGGTAACGCGGCAACGCAGCACCCGCAAGCGTCGCAACTGCACGCTGCCGCGCAATGGATCGCCGAACAGACCGGCGCCACGCTCGGTTACCTGACGGAAGCGGCCAACACGGTTGGTGCGCACCTGGTCGCCAAGCCGCGCACAAATGTGCAAGCCGCGTTTGCGGTGCCGAAAAAAGCCTACGTGCTGCTGCACGCCGAGCCGGAACTCGATGCTGCCAATCCTCAGGCAGCCCGCGCTGCGCTCGACGGCGCCGACATGGTGGTTGCCATGTCGGCCTTCAAGCACGGCATGGATTACGCCGATGTGCTGCTGCCGATCGCGCCGTTCGCCGAAACCTCGGGTACGTTCGTGAACTGCGAAGGCCGCGCGCAAAGCTTCAACGGCACCGTGAAACCGCTGGCGGAAACCCGTCCGGCGTGGAAAGTGCTGCGCGTGCTGGGCAATATCCTCGGCCTGCCAGGTTTCGACTACGACACCTCGGAAGCGATCCGCGACGAAGCGTTTGGCGTTGGCGTGACCGACCTGTCGGCTCAGCTGAACAATATCGCAAAAAATGCCCCGGCAGCGGCCAGCTACGCACCAGCTTCACCTGCGCTGCAACGCATCGCCGACGTGCCGATCTATTTCGCCGACGCGCTGGTACGCCGCTCCGAGCCTTTGCTGCGCACGGCCGACGGCGCTGCGCCGCAAGCCCATCTGTCGCCAGCACTGGCCAGCCAGCTGGGTATCAAGGCCGGCGACAAGGTCAAGGTCGCGCAGGGTTCCGGCAGTGCCATCCTGGTGGCGGCCATCCATGCCGGCTTGCCAGCCAATGTGGTGAAAGTGTCGGCGGCGCATGCCTCGACCGCTCGCCTGGGTGGCATGTTCGGTGACATCACAGTTGAAACAGCAGAGGGGAACATCTGATGGCGCTGCCTGAATTTGTAAACGTCATCAATACCGGCGGCCAGAACTTGCTGGGCGTGACCTGGCCGTTCTTCTGGACCCTGATCAAGATCCTGTGCGTGCTGTTGCCGCTGATGGGCCTGGTTGCTTACGCCACCCTGTGGGAACGCAAGCTGATCGGCTGGATCCAGATTCGTGTCGGTCCGAACCGCGTGGGGCCCCTGGGCCTGCTACAGCCGATCGCCGATGCGCTCAAACTCTTGTTCAAAGAGATTATCATCCCGTCAAAGGCCGCCAAAGGCCTGTTCGTGATCGGTCCTATCATGACCATCATGCCGGCCCTGGCCGCCTGGTCGGTCGTGCCATTCGGCCCGGAAGCGGTGCTGGCCAATGTCAACGCCGGCCTGCTGCTGCTGCTGGCGATTACCTCGATGGAAGTCTACGGCATCATCATCGCCGGCTGGGCGTCGAACTCGAAGTACTCGTTCATGGGCGCGATGCGCGCTTCGGCACAGATGATCTCGTATGAAATCCCGATGGGTTTCGTGATGGTAATCGTGCTGATGGTGTCGGGCAGCCTGAACTTCATCGACATCGTCGGCGGCCAGCAGATCGGCTACTTTGCCGACAAGGGCGTAAATTTCCTGTCGTGGAACTGGCTGCCGCTGCTGCCGATGTTCGTGATATACCTGGTTTCCGGCCTGGCTGAGGCGAACCGCCACCCGTTCGACGTGGTCGAGGGCGAGTCGGAAATCGTGGCCGGCCACATGGTCGAATATTCGGGCATGGCTTACGCCATGTTCATGCTGGCCGAATACGCCAACATGATACTGATCGGCGCCCTGGCTTCGATCATGTTCCTGGGCGGCTGGTCTGCACCGTTCGGCTTCCTCGAGTTCTGGGGTGGTTTCGGCGGCTTCTTCTGGCTGTTTGCAAAAACCTTCTTTATCGTTTCGCTGTTCGTCTGGGTGCGTGGTACTTTCCCCCGCTACCGCTATGATCAGATCATGCGCCTCGGTTGGAAAGTATTTATCCCGCTGACGCTGGTCTACCTGGTCTTCGTCGCTGCCTGGATGCAGACATCCTGGAATATTTGGAAGTAAGAGAGTGCATACGAATGGATAAGGTAAAAGATTTTTTCAGCAGCCTCCTGTTAGGCGAGCTGATCAAGGGCATGGCGCTGACTGGCAAGTACATGTTTTCGCGCAAGATCACGGTGCAATTCCCGGAAGAGAAGACACCGATCTCGCCGCGCTTTCGTGGCTTGCACGCGCTGCGCCGCTACCCGAACGGCGAAGAACGTTGCATCGCCTGCAAACTGTGCGAAGCAGTTTGCCCGGCGATGGCCATCACGATCGAATCGGAGCAGCGTGACGACGGTTCACGCCGTACCACGCGCTACGATATCGATTTGACCAAGTGCATCTTCTGCGGTTTCTGCGAAGAATCCTGCCCGGTCGATTCGATCGTCGAAACGCACGTGCTGGAATACCACGGCGAGAAACGCGGCGATTTGTATTACACGAAAGAGATGTTGCTGGCCGTGGGCGATCGTTATGAAAACGAAATCGCCGCCGCACGCGCCGCCGACGCACCTTATCGCTGATGGAGGCGCCGTAGCCGATGGCTGCGGCGCACCCTTCGTTCATCTGTACGTCTCTTGGGTTTTTTATGGACTTTAAAACAATTTTGTTTTACGCCTTCTCGCTGATCCTGATCCTGGCAGCGACGCGCGTCATCACGGCCCGTAATCCGGTCCACGCAGTGCTGTTCCTGGTACTGTCCTTCTTTTCGGCCGCAGGCATCTGGATGCTGCTGCAAGCGGAATTCCTGGCCATCGTGCTGGTGCTGGTGTATGTCGGCGCCGTGATGGTGCTGTTCCTGTTCGTGGTCATGATGCTCGATATCAATATCGACCGCATGCGCGAAGGTTTCTGGGGCTATCTGCCTTTGTCCGTGACGGTGGGCGTGATCATCGTGCTGGAAATGGCCGCCGTGCTGTGGCATGGTTTCCGCAACTTCTCGCCCAGCATCGCTCCGGCCAATATCAACCTGGGCGGCACCAAGGAACTGGGCTTGCTGATCTACACCGAGTACGTGTTTGCCTTTGAGATCGCCGCTGTCGTGCTGCTGGTGGCCATCGTTGCCGCAGTTGCATTGACGTTGCGCAAGCGCAAGGACACCAAGCATTTTGCTCCTGGCGATGCCGTACGCGTCAAGCGTAACGACCGCCTGAAGATTATCAAGATGGATCCGGTTGTCGAGCGTCCTGCGGCGCCGGAAGTTAAGGAGACACCATGACACTTACGCTGACACATTTTCTGGTCCTGGGCGCGATCCTGTTCGCAATCTCGATCGTCGGTATTTTCCTGAACCGCAAGAACATCATCGTATTGCTGATGGCAATCGAATTGATGCTGCTGGCGGTGAACATGAATTTCATCGCGTTTTCCCATTTCCTGGGTGACGCGGCCGGTCAGATCTTCGTTTTCTTCATCCTGACGGTTGCCGCCGCTGAGTCGGCTATCGGTCTGGCTATTCTGGTGGTGATGTTCCGTAATCTGGATACCATCAACGTCGAAGACCTGGACAGCCTCAAAGGCTGATGTTTTTCAGACTCGATCTCTCGAATAATAACGATTAAGGTTCATCATGGCGGGGCAACTCCTCAACCCTAACCTCCTTCTTGCCGTACCGCTGGCGCCGCTGGCCGGTGCCGCGATTGCAGGTTTGCTTGGCACCCAGTTCCTGGGTAATTTGGTCGGTCGCAAGACGTCGCATACCGCGACGATCCTGGGCGTACTGATCGCGTTCATCCTGTCCGTGCAGACGCTGCTGGCAGTGATGGACGGCGCGACATTCAATGGCACGATCTATAACTGGATGACGATCGGTACCCTGAAGATGGAAGTGGGCTTCCAGATCGATTCGCTGTCGGCGATGATGATGTGCGTGGTCACCTTTGTCTCGCTGATGGTGCACATCTACACGATCGGCTACATGAAGGACGACGAAGGCTACAACCGCTTCTTCGCCTACATCTCGCTGTTCACGTTCTCGATGCTGATGCTGGTCATGGCCAACAACTTCCTGCAACTGTTCTTCGGTTGGGAAGCAGTGGGCCTGGTGTCCTACCTGCTGATCGGTTTCTGGTACCAGCGCCCGACCGCCATCGTGGCCAACATGAAGGCCTTTTTGGTCAACCGCGTGGGCGACTTCGGCTTTATCCTCGGTATCGGCCTGCTGCTCGCTTACGCCGGCACCATGAACTACCAGGAAGTATTCGCCAAGAAAGAAGCACTGGCGCTGCTGTCACTGCCAGGTACCGACTGGGCCCTGCTGACCGTTGCCTGCATCTGCCTGTTTATCGGCGCGATGGGCAAATCGGCACAGTTCCCGCTGCACGTCTGGTTGCCTGACTCGATGGAAGGTCCTACCCCGATCTCGGCACTGATCCACGCCGCAACCATGGTGACGGCCGGTATCTTCATGGTCTCGCGCATGTCGCCGCTGTTCGAACTGTCCGACACGGCCCTGTCCTTTATCCTGGTGATCGGTTCCATCACGGCGCTGTTCATGGGTTTCCTGGGCATTATCCAGAACGACATCAAGCGCGTGGTGGCTTACTCGACCCTGTCGCAGCTGGGCTACATGACGGTGGCGCTCGGCTCGTCGGCCTACTCTGTGGCCGTGTTCCACCTGATGACCCACGCATTCTTCAAGGCACTGCTGTTCCTGGGCGCCGGTTCCGTGATTATCGGCATGCACCATGACCAGGACATCCGCAACATGGGTGGCCTGCGCAAATACATGCCGATCACCTGGATCACGTCGCTGATCGGTTCGCTGGCCCTGATCGGCACGCCGCTGTTCTCCGGTTTCTACTCGAAAGACAGCATTATCGAAGCGGTTGAAGCGACCCATATCTGGGGCGCAGGCTTTGCCCAGTTCGCCGTGCTGGCTGGCGTATTCGTCACCGCCTTCTACTCGTTCCGCATGTATTTCCTGGTCTTCCACGGCAAGGAACGTTTTGGCCAGGCGCACGCGCACGGTCATGACGACCATCACGCACCGAAAGCTGCCCATGGCGCCCACGGCGACGCGCATGACGACCATCATGAAGAGGAAGAGGAAGACGACCACGCCCACCACGGCCTGGCCCCCGGCCAGAAGCCGCATGAATCGCCATTCGTGGTCTGGTTCCCGCTGGTGATGCTGGCGATTCCTTCGCTGCTGATCGGCTATTTCACCATCGGCCCCATGCTGCATGGCGACTTCTTCAAGGGCGTGATCTTTGTCGGCGAAAACCATCCTGCGATGGAAGAGCTGTCGCATGAGTTCCACGGTGCGATCGCGATGGCGCTGCATGGCCTGTCGACGGCGCCGTTCTGGCTGGCGCTGTCCGGTGTGGTTGCGGCTTACTACTGCTACATGATCAATCCGCGCGTACCGGCCTGGTTCTTTGCCAAGTTCCATGCGATCCACACCCTGCTGGACAACAAGTACTACATGGACAAGTTCAATGAAGTCGTGTTTGCCGGCGGCGCCCGCCTGTTGGGCAATGGCCTGTGGAACTTCGGTGACAAGAAGCTCATCGACGGCCTGCTGGTCAATGGCAGCGCCAAGCTGGTTGGCTGGATCTCGTCGCTGTCGCGTGTACTGCAGACGGGTTACATCTACCACTACGCGTTCGTGATGATCCTGGGCGTGCTGGCTGCCCTGGTCTATTTCCTGCCATTCTGGCCCGCTAAGTAAGCTGACCTGATAAAAGAATACTGAGAACCATGATGCAGTCTACGATTTCTACACTACCTCCTTACCTGAGTCTGTCGATCTGGGTGCCGATCATTTGCGGCGTCCTGGTCCTGGCTCTCGGCCGTGACAGCAAAGCGGGTTTTACCCGCTGGCTGTCGCTGGCTGGCGCGGTGCTCAGCATGCTGTGCACCTTGCCGCTGATCCAGCATTTCGACAATGCCGCGCACGGCATGCAGTTCGTCGAGAAAGCTCCCTGGATAGAAACTTTCAATATCTGGTACTCGCTCGGTATCGACGGCCTGTCGCTGTGGTTCGTGCCGCTGACCGCCTTTATTACGGTCATCGTGGTGATCTCGGCCTGGCAGGTGATCGAGAAGCGCATCGCCCAGTACATGGGTGCCTTCCTGATCCTGTCCGGCCTGATGATCGGCGTGTTCTGCGCCATGGACGGCCTGCTGTTCTACTTCTTCTTTGAAGCGACCCTGATCCCGATGTACATCATTATCGGTATCTGGGGTGGTTCGAACCGTGTGTACGCCTCGTTCAAGTTCTTCCTGTACACCTTCTTCGGTTCGCTGCTGACCTTGGTTGCGATCATCTACCTGCGCTCGAAAACCGGCACCTTCGACATCCTCGAATGGCATGCCTTCAAGCTGTCGATGCGCGAACAGATCTTTATCTTTATCGCCTTCCTGATGGCGTTTGCCGTCAAGGTGCCGATGTTCCCGGTCCACACCTGGCTGCCGGACGTCCACGTCGAAGCGCCTACCGGTGGTTCGGCCGTGCTGGCCGCCATCATGCTGAAACTGGGCGCCTACGGTTTCCTGCGTTTCTCGCTGCCGATCACGCCGGACGCCAGCCACTACCTGTCGGGCTTCATGATCGCGCTGTCGCTGATCGCCGTGATCTACGTCGGCCTGGTAGCGCTGGTACAGACCGACATGAAAAAACTGGTTGCCTACTCGTCGATCGCCCACATGGGTTTCGTCACCCTGGGCTTTTTCATGTTCAACGACATCTCGGTGCAGGGCGGTATCGTGCAGATGGTGTCGCACGGCTTTATCTCGGGCGCCATGTTTCTGTGCATCGGCGTGCTGTATGACCGCATGCATACCCGTAACATCGCGGACTACGGCGGTGTCGTGAACCGCATGCCGAAGTTTGCTGCCTTCTTCGTGCTGTTCTCGATGGCCAACTGCGGCTTGCCGGCGACCTCCGGTTTCGTCGGCGAATTCATGGTGATCCTGGGCGCGGTGCAATTCAATTTCTGGATCGGCCTGCTGGCTGCAACGGCACTGATCTGGGGCGCGGCTTACTCGCTGTGGATGGCCAAGCGCGTGGTGTTCGGCAAGATCAAGAACAAGCATGTGGCTGAACTGACCGACATCAACAAACGTGAATTCTTCATGCTTGCCGTGCTGGCCATCGCCGTGCTCGTGATGGGTCTGTATCCAGCGCCGTTCACCGACACGATGCAGACTTCGGTGACCGACCTGCTGGCCCACGTGCATGCCGGCAAGCTGGCGCCTTAATTAGAAGATCCATAACATGACTACTTCACCCAATCTGGTACCGCTGTACGCGGAAATCTTTCTGCTGATCGCCACCTCGGCGATCCTGCTGATCGATATGTTCTTGCCTGCGGCAAAGCGTTCGATCACCTATGCGCTGTCGCTGCTGACCCTGGCCGGCTGCGCCTTGCTGACCGTGGGCGACTTCAACGCCGGCACCACTGTCTACACGTTCCACAACATGTTCGTGTCGGACCCGATGTCGCAGTTGCTGAAACTGTTCTCGTATGGCGCCGTCGCCATGACCCTGATCTACTCACGCAGTTATGCTACCGACCGCACCATGCTGTCGGGTAATCTGGGCGGCGAGTTCTACGTGCTGGCCCTGTTTGCACTGCTGGGTCAGATGATCATGATCTCGGCCAACAGCTTCCTGATCATCTACCTGGGTCTGGAACTGATGTCGCTTTCGCTGTACGCGCTGATCGCCTTGCGCCGTGATAACGCCAAGGCCACCGAAGCGGCGATGAAATACTTCATCCTCGGTGCGCTGGCTTCCGGCTTCATGTTGTACGGTATCTCGATGCTGTACGGCGCGACCGGCACGCTGGACCTGAACGCAGTACGCGCGATTCTGGAAACGGGCAAGGAAAACCACACCATCATGGTCTTCGGCCTGGTGTTCCTGGTTGCCGGCCTGGCTTTCAAACTGGGCGTGGTGCCATTCCACATGTGGGTGCCTGACGTGTATCAGGGTTCGCCAACGGCAGTGACGTTGCTGCTGGGCGCGGCGCCAAAACTGGCCGCGTTCGCCATCTGCCTGCGCTTGCTGGCTGAAGGCCTGCTGCCACTGGCACGCGACTGGCAACAGATGCTGATGGTGCTGGCCGTGATGTCGCTGGCAATCGGTAACTTCACCGCGATCGCACAGACCAACCTGAAGCGCATGCTGGCTTACTCGACGATTGCACAGATGGGCTTCGTGCTGCTGGGCTTGCTGTCGGGTACCTTTACCGAAGCCACCGGCGTGCTGAACGCTACCGGTGCGGCCACCGCCTATGGCGCAGCCATGTACTACGTCGTGACCTATGTGTTTACCACGCTCGGTACCTTCGGCGTAATCATGCTGCTGGCCCGCAACGGCTTCGAGGCGGAAGAACTGGCCGACTTCAAGGGCCTGGGCAAACGCAGCCCGATCTTCGCACTGGTGATGACTGCCTTCATGTTCTCGCTGGCCGGCGTGCCACCATTGATGGGCTTCATGGCCAAGTACTCGGTGCTGGCTGTTGTGCTGGGCACGGGCCAGATCTGGCTGACCGTCGTTGCCGTGCTGTTCTCGCTGATCGGCGCGTTCTACTACCTGCGCGTGGTAAAGATGATGTGGTTCGACGAGCCGACCGACACCAGCGCGCTGGTGGTGCATGGCGACATGCGCATCGTGCTGGCCGCCAACGGCGCCTTGGTACTGGTACTGGGCGTGCTGCCACAGAGCATCCTGGCAGCCTGCGCCACCGCGATTTCCAAAACGCTGGTGTCGTAAGAGCATGGATGCCATGGCTTCCAGCTGGCTGGTCATCGCTCTGGGCATCCTGGCGGCCAACCTGCCTTTCTTCAACGACAAGCTGTTTGCCGCCGTGCCCTTGAAGCACGCGGCGCCAGCCGATGGCAAGAGCTGGCGCAAGCCGCTGGCCCTGCGCCTGCTGGAGATGGTGATCCTGTACTTTATCGTCGGCAGCGTGGCATACATGCTCGAAGCGCGCCTAGGCAATGCGTTTCCGCAAACCTGGGAGTTTTATGCCATTACGGGATGCTTGTTCCTGGTCCTGGCCTTCCCCGGTTTCGTGGCGCGCTACCTGCGCAAACGCCGCTAAACACCACTTTAAAAGCGGCGCCTCTGGCGCCGTTTTTCATTGAATAAAGGAACATGCATGGACACGAATCTGCTAGAAACCAAAGTCGACGGCGAAACCGTTTTTACCGGTAGCTTCCTGCAGGTGCAACGCGACCGGGTCAGCCTGCCCGATGGCAAGATCACCGACCGCGAATATATCCTGCACCCGGGCGCGGTGGTGATCCTGCCGTTGCTCGATGACGGCACGGTGCTGATGGAGCGCCAGTTCCGCTACCCGCTGAACAAAGTATTTATTGAGTTTCCCGCCGGTAAAATCGATGCGGGCGAAGCCCACCTGGCCTGTGCCCAGCGCGAGCTGCTGGAAGAGACCGGCTACACGGCCAGCGACTGGCGATTTATTTCCACCATCCATAACGCCATCGCCTATTCGGACGAGCACCTGGAACTGTTCCTGGCGCGCGGTCTGGTGGCAGGCGAGCGCCAGCTCGACGATGGAGAATTCCTGGAAACGTTTACCGCCACCGTGCCGCAATTGCTGGACTGGGTGCGCGACGGCACGATTACCGACGTCAAGACCGTGATCGGCATCTTCTGGCTCGACAAGATCACCAGCGGCGCCTGGCAGCCAGGCTGATTTGCCGGATGCGCACGCTGCTGTTCCTGTTGCTGGCCTGCTGCAGCCTGAGCGCGCAGGCACAGGCACGCACGCCATTCCAGGTGCGCTGCGAAGACACCATCAGCAAGACGGTCTCCGTGCTGACGGCGCAGCAAAATGGCTACAGCATCGACACCCATCTGCCATACCGGGCGCTGACCGTGATGAAGGGCGAGGTACGCAGCAATGCCTTCGTGCTGGGCCTGACCAAGACCGATTCGCAGGTGAAAATCGCGCTGGCCGGTCCGATGCTGTTCGATCCCGTCAGCGGCTATGAATGCGTGGCGCCACAGATCGGCGTAAGCCTGACCTACGCCCCCGTGATCATCTATATCGGCCGTGAGTTTCCTCCCGGTACCTGCGCGTATGATGAGATACTCAAGCATGAGCTGCGGCACATGAAAACCTATATGGACCATTTGCCTCGGGTGGAAAAAACCGTGCGCGCCGCGCTGGCCAGGCGGTTCGAGGCGCGCCCCCTGTATGCGCCGCGTGGCACCGCCAAGGCGGCGCTGGCGCGCGAGATCGACACCGGCTGGCTGCCGTATATCAAGGCAGAAATGCGCAAGGTGGAAACCCTGCAGGCGGCCATCGATACGCCGCAGGAATATGCGCGTCTCGGCAAGGCCTGCAATGGCGAAATTCAGAATATCCTGGCCGGCAAGGTTGCGCCGGCCCCCAAGTGAGGAAAGCAGCAATGACAGAACAACTCAATACCGCGCGCCATGTTGCATTGATCCCGGCCGCCGGCGTGGGCGCACGCATGGAAGCAAACATCCCCAAGCAATACCTCCCGATCGCCGGCAAGCCGATGCTGCGCCACGCGCTGGACGCCTTTCTGGCCAGCCCGCTGGTCAGCCACACCTATGTGGTGGTCAGCGCTGACGACGGCTGGATCGACAGCGTGCTGCCCGGGCATGGCGTGACGGTTCTGCGCTGCGGCGGCGCCACTCGCATGGAGAGTATCTTGAATGGCCTGCATGCGCTGGAAGGCGTGTTGCAGGGGCAGGACCAGGTACTGGTGCATGACGCGGCGCGGCCGGGCCTGACGCCGTCCCTGATCGCCAGGCTGATCGCCGAAGTGGGTGACCATCCGGCCGGTGGCTTGCTGGCCTTGCCGGTGGTCGACACCGTCAAGCGGGCGGAGCAAGACAATATGTCGGTCACCACCGTGTCGCGCGACAACCTGTGGCTGGCGCAAACGCCGCAAATGTTTTCCTACGCGCTGCTGCGCCACGCCCTGTCCGAAGTACCCGACCCGCATGCGATTACCGACGACGCTTCTGCCATCGAAGCGCTGGGCCTGGCGCCAAAACTGGTCGAGGGCCATCCTCGCAACCTGAAAGTGACCTTGCCGCGCGACATAGCCACCGCCGAACTGTACTTGCAACATCCCGAACTGAACTGAAAGCCACCATGACCACCACTCCCGTATTACCGTTCCGCATCGGCCAGGGCTATGACTGCCACGCGCTGGTGGAAAACCGCGACCTGATCATCGGCGGCGTGAAGATCCCGCATCACCTGGGATTGCTGGGCCACTCCGACGCCGACGTGCTGCTGCACGCGATCACCGACGCCATCTTCGGCGCGGCGGCGCTGGGCGATATCGGCCGCCATTTCCCGGACACCGATGCCCGCTTCAAGGGTGCCGACTCGCGCACCCTGCTGCGCGAAGCCGCCGCGCGCGTGCGCGCCGCAGGCTATGTGGTCGGCAATATCGACGCCACCATCATCGCCCAGCGCCCGAAAATGGCGCCCCATATAGCCGCCATGTGCGCCAACGTGGCCGAGGATTTGGGCGTCACCGTGGGCCAGGTCAATATCAAGGCCAAGACCAATGAAAAGCTGGGCTATCTGGGCCGCGAAGAGGGGATAGCGGCGGAGGCGGTGGCGTTGCTGCTGAAGGCTTGATCTCGTACCATATCAGCTCAAGGGCGTGCGCCAAAGGCTATCTGGTGTATCGCTGATCGTCGATCATGGAGCGGCGCGTGCGCCCGGCGATCTGTGATATTTTAAGAAGGCGGCAAGATGGGTATTGCCCTCCTTGCCGCCTTTTTTCATTCAAACAGGAGAATTCCACGATGCCTATCTTCAAGCGCACTTGTCTCGCCACTGCCCTGTTGCTGGGAAGTCTGGGGGCCTCGATGTTGCCCGCCCACGCCGAACTGGCCGCCAGCGGCGAACCACCGGCCGCGAAACAGGCCTGGCGCGCCGTGACGGTGGCTGAAGGCGTGCGCCAGCCGTGGGGCATCGCCTGGCTGGGTGACGGCCGTGTGCTGGTCACCAGCAAGCAGGGCAGCTTGCATATCCTGAACGGCCAGAAATTCGACGAAGTGGTGCTGGAAGGCATGCCGACAGTCTTTACGGGCGGGCAGGGCGGCCTGCTCGATATCGTGCTGCACCCGCAGGATGCGGCCAAGCCGAATCCACGCGTCTATATGACGGTGGCGACCGGCACCAGCGAGGCGAATCGCACGACCCTGGTGCAGGGTGTGTTCGATGGCAAGAAGGTGACGGGTATCAAGACCTTGTTCAAGGTCTCCACCGACAAGAGCGGCGGCCAGCATTTCGGCTCGCGCCTGCTGTGGCTGCCCGACGGCACTTTGCTGATGAGCGTGGCCGACGGTGGCAACCCGCCGCTGCGCATAGGCGACCGCCTGGCGCGCGAGCAGGCACAAAATCCCGCCACCCACCTTGGCTCGATATTGCGCCTGACCGACGAAGGCAAGCCGGCGCCCGGCAATCCGCTGGCTGCCAAGGGCGCGCTGCCGGAAATCTGGTCGATGGGCCACCGCAATATCCAGGGCCTGGCGCGCGATCCGGTCTCGGGCCGGATCTGGGCCACCGAACACGGCCCTTACGGCGGCGACGAGCTGAACCTGGTGGTGGCCGGCGGCAACTACGGCTGGCCGCTGCAAACCTATGGCGCCGACTATAAAACCCATGAGCCGGTGGGCAAGCACGAAGTGGCCGGCATGATCAACCCCAGCGTGGCCTGGGTGCCGTCGCCGGCGCCATCGGGCCTGGCCGTGTATTCGGGTGACAAGATCCCTGCCTGGCGCGGCAGCGTGTTCAGCGGCGGTCTGGCGGCCAAGGATATCCGCCGCGTGGCGCTCGACGGCAATGGCAAGGTCATAGGCCAGGACCGCCTGGCCATCGGCGAGCGCGTGCGTGACGTGAAGCAGGGGCCGGACGGCTACCTGTATGCGCTGACGGACGAGAGCAACGGCAAGCTGCTGCGCATCGTGGCGCAGTAAAACACCAGGCAAGGCGCCGTCGTGCTTTAAGATGGCGCCTTTGTTCAGGAAGAGTACTCCATGGCCCGTGATACCTATGCCTATCGGCAGGTCGCCGTCGAATCGCGCGAGATTCAAGGCAAGCTGGAAATTCGCCCTGTGCCGGGGCAGGCGTTCTCGCCCGAGCTGGCCGTGCAGTGCTCGCGCCGCCTGCTTGACCTGCGGCGCTACCCACTGGGCAGCCGTTTTTTATTGTCCGCCAAACTGACCGACCGCCTCGGCGGCACGCCGTATCTGTACGCCTGGCATGGCGACGCCGACGTGCCGATGACGCCGACCGAAGTAAACAAGTTTCTTGGCGAATTCAGGCGCGGGCGCATCTGACGCCGCACGAGGTCAGGAACCGGACGAGATGGTTTTCGCCAGGTCGCTCGGCGCCTTGCGTCGCCAGGCCGCCGTCAGGGCCGCCGCCAGCATGTCCAGTTCGGCGTCCGCCAGGCGCACCGTGATGCCGGCCAAGCGTTCTCCCCACAGCAGTTTTTCGCAGCCGGTGGGCGAGATCACGGTGGCGATATGCGCCGCTTCCGCATCGAGCAGTACATTGATGTGTTCATCGTCGGGCAGGGTGGCGAAGATCTTGCCGCCGACGCGAAAAGCGGGGCGGTCGTGGTGCTCTTCCTCGGTGGTATCGGGAAATGACAATGCCAGATAGCGTAGTTCTTCCAGGTCGACCATTTCCTCTTTCTCCCTTATCGGACAAACAGCAACGTAGATGCATTTTGCCATGTAGCTCCGGCGCGTGGGGCAGGCATGCGCGAAAAGAATGTGGCGCCACGCGACAGTTCCCGTACGGTTTGTAGCGCAGGTGCGACACCCGGGCTGCAGCGGCAAGTACGTCCAGAGACGTCACACGCCGCATTTTCCCTGGTTGCGCCGAATTTTAATAGTTGCAACTAAAATATCTTTGATGGCAAAAAGAAAAATTCTTTGCATTTGAGAATTTTCAGATAGAATAGTGTCATTGTCTTGCCTGACCCGTCTACCGTTTTGATCCTGTTCCGGAAACCCGACCCTTTTCCAGGACACTTGTGGCGCAATCGCGCTGCCGCAAGTCCGCCACCCGCGCGGGGTTCATGCCACCGGCCGCTCATTACTGCAGTTTGCAGCGCACCGGCGACACGCCTCAATGCAGCGTGAATTCAGCTGAAGCGCTCCCACGCCCTTTATCACTGGATACATCATGAAAAACTTGCCTGAATTTGCCCTGTGCCTGCTCGCCGCTGGTGTGTTTGCCCACGCGAACGCGGGTGCCAGCACCATTACTGTTTCCACCGGCTATACCACTGCCGGCGCGCAAAAAAGCGCCGACGCGTACAAAACCGTGGTCGATGCCGCCGTTGCCAGGCCAACCCTGGGCTATGGCAGCAAGACCGTTGCCAGCTATAACGCCCTCGATAACAGCAGCCTGTTCGGCAGTTCGACCAATATCGCGTTTCGTTCGACCATCGATTTCGGCGTCACCACCGCCCAGGCCGGCAGCTGGAGCGTTCGCACCGGCGTTGATTTCTCGAATGGCGGCGCCTTGTTCCTTGACGGCGTGGCGCTCGACGTCGGCACCAGCGACATGTGGTGGAACGGCAGCTACAACAACAGCAATGGCTTCCTGAGCGGCAGCAGCACCTTGGCCGCCGGCAACCACAGCTTGAGCATTTATGGCCTGGAAAGCTGCTGCGACGGCTTCCAGCAAGCCCAGTTCAAGGCGGGCAACAGCAGCTTCGCCAGCTTCAGTTCCACTGACGGCCTGGCCGCGGTCTCGGCCGTGCCGGAACCGTCGATCTACGCCATGCTGATGATCGGCCTGGGCCTGCTGGCGTTTACCTGCCGGCGCAGCACGCAGGAGGTCAACTTTCAGGCGTAAGCACCCTGTGCTGCAATAAAAAAGCCCGCTGGCGCGTTACCGTGCCGGCGGGCTTCCTGTTGGCAGTGACCGTTCAGTCGCCGCCGTCATCCTCGCTGTCTTCATCGCCGTCCCCACCCTTGCCGCGTTCCGCATCGACGCCTTTTTGCAGCGCCTGCGCATCCTTGAACAAGGCATCGGTCGTATGGTCGGGACTGAGACGCAGTACCGGCGGATACAGCACCGACATATACAGCTCGTCGGACAGGCGGCCATTGCTTTGCAGATTACCCAGCAAAATCATGGCCGAGCCGATAATCGCCAGCACCGCGCCCACCAGCGCGAAGCGGCGCGGGTGCTGGGGCTTGATGGTCCACAGGTGGAAGAAGATCATGGTGCAGATGATGACGATGAACATATGGCGTCCATAACGCGTCAGCACTTCGAGCGACAGCGCATAGGCGGCCACGCTGCTGCCCAGTTCCCACATTTCCATTGCCACCAGGCCGCAGCCGATGATGAAGACATGTCGCCCGAAACGCGCCGTCTGGCCGAACAGGCGGTTGGCCACGGCCCAGACCGAGGCCCACACCAGGCCGCCGGCCATCGCATAGGCGATGATCATCAGATAGGAAATCGGCTCGAACTTCTCGGCGTCACCGAGCCAGTTGCTGAAAGCGGCCGAGGCCGCAATCATGGCCAGGCCAGCCACGGCCGGGCGCAAGCCCTCCCAGCCATGCATGGTGGTGTCGCTGCGTTCAGGTGCGACCGGCTGGTCGGCGCCGCGCACGCGCAGCCGCGTGTGGCCCAGGCGCACCACGGTGTCGCCTTGCAAAGCCAGGGTTGGCTGGCGCTTGCCCTGATGGATCACGCCGTTATGGCTGCCCAGGTCGCGCAGCAGCAGGCCGCCTTCGCCGTCGTCTTCAACGATGGCGTGTTCGGGTGCCGTATGTGCGTCGTCGAGGATGAAGTCGTTGTCGTAGCTGCGGCCGATGCGGATCGGCAAGGACTCCACTCGCTGGCGCTGTTGCACCTCGCCATTAGCGGCCAGGATCTCGATGTAATAGGGCGCTCTCATGGCTTGCCTGCCAGTTTGTTTGACGGCGTGCGCGCCAGCGCTTCAAGGAAGGTGCGCGTTACGCGCAGGCCATTGGCATACGACACGCCGCTCGCGTCGATGCGGCTTTGCAGATTCATCAGTGGCTCATCGGTGCTGGCGGCCAGCAGGGAAAAATCATACAGGCCGGGAAATTTGCGGTAGGCGCGCACGCACATGACGGCGCGCAGCGGCACGGTGGCGTTCCTGACGAACTGCTCGGTGCAGTGCGGGCCGGTCAGGCTGGCGCTTTTGTAGCTGCCGAAACTTTCATTCTTGAACGAGGTGCTGGCCAGCTCGGCAAAGCGCAGGGCGCCCAGCTCGCTGCTGCGCAGGAACTCGTGGCGCATCGACACCTGCCCGGTTTGCAGGGCGCCGGAAATAAAGATCGCCGACTCCATCGCGCAACTCGTATTGTCGATGGTGTAGGGCTTGTCGGCCTTCACGTTGGAACGGCCCCAGCAGCGCATCTGTTCCGATTCGCGCACCGGCACGCGATACGGCCCCATCGCTTTCAGGCTCAACGGGGTTGCCAGCAGGCGCGCCACCATGGCGTCCTGGTGCGCCAGCAATTGCGCTGTCACCACCGGCTTGAAGTCCTTCGGTGGCTGGTTCAGGTGCGCCGCCTGCTCCAGCAACTGCTGGGCGTAGCGGGCCGGCACCAGGAAGCTGACCAGTTCGCCGTCCAGCCGTTTGGACACATTGATGCCGGCCACGTCGCCACTGGCCGTCACGCTGGGCCCGCCGCTCATGCCGGAATTGATCGGACCCGTAAACATCAGCTGGTCATAAAAGCTGCGCGTGACGACGCCGTTGTAAGCGCCTTCGGAAATCGCAAAGCCCAGGTCCAGCGGATTGCCCATCGAATACAGGTACTGGCCTTGCGTCAGCGTTGCCAGCTGTGCCGGCATCTTGAAAAAGCCCGTGCCGTGGCGGCTGACACGAATCACGGCCAGGTCGTGCAGCACGTCGACTGCCAGCAACTCCACATTGCCGCGCTGGCCGGCCGTGTCCACCCATTCGCCCACGTAGGTGTCGGGGTCGAGCGCGAACTGCGATACCACATGGTAGTTGGTGACCACCAGGTCACCGGTGCCGATCAAAAAGCCCGAACCGACCGACGACTGGGTGCGGCCATTTTTCAGCAGTACGCGTACTTGCAGGATGTCGGCGCGGGCGGCCGTGTACAGTTTTTGCGCGGCTGACGACGGTGGCGGCAGCGCTGCATTTTCGGTTGCGGCGGGCGCTGCCGTGGCCGGCGGCGGCTTGGCGGGCGTGGCTGCGGTGGCGGCAGGGAGCGCGGCGGGCGCCGGGGCGGCGTGCGTGCCGGTGGCGGACAGGCCAGCCAGCAACAGGGCAGTATCGAGTAGTTTCATGCATCCTTGGGGCGTGAGGAAAGCAGGTGGCGCACCAGGCCACGCGCCCGGCCCGCGTGGCAAAGCTTACAGGGCGCCGTCTTCCAGCGCTGGTGCTTCTGCCGGTGTCATCATGTGGCCAAGCTTGCTTTCCTTGGTGTTCAGGTAGTGCTGGTTGAAGGCGTTGCGGTTGACCAGCAGCGGCACGCGTTCAAACACCGTTACGCCAAGCGCTTCCATGGCCGCGATCTTGCGCGGATTATTTGTCATCAGGCGCAGGCTGTGGATGCCGAATTGCTCGAACATCGGCTTGCACAAGGTGTAGTTGCGCGCATCGGCCTTGAAGCCCAGCTGTTCATTGGCCTGCACCGTGTCGGCGCCCGCTTCCTGCAGGCGGTAGGCGCGGATCTTGTTGATCAGGCCGATGCCGCGTCCTTCCTGGCGCAGATACAGCAGGATGCCGCGGCCTTCCTCGGCGATGCGTTTGAGCGCGCCTTCGAGCTGGGCGCCACAGTCGCAACGCTGCGAAAACAGCACGTCGCCGGTCAGGCATTCGGAATGCACGCGTGCCAGCACCGGGGCGCCGTCGCCGACATTGCCCAGCACCATGGCCAGGTGTTCCTTGCCGGTGGCGTGTTCGACAAAGGCGTGCAGCGTGAACTGGGCCCACGGCGTTGGCAGTGCACAGGAAGTCGTGTAATCCAATTCGCCTGTCGCCAGGAGGTCCGCGCCGCTTTGCATGGTTGTGCTCATATAGGTAAGTATCAAAAATAAAAGGCGCGCTGCACCACTGCGGTGCCGGCGCGCCTTGCCATCATACCAAAAAGCAGGAAAACGGTTTCCGTGGCTGCTATTTGCCTGCTGCAGCGTGGTGCGCTGCAGCCTGTTTCCCTCGCATCGGTTTAGTAAGGCAAATCAAACAGCAGCACTTCGGCGTCTTCTGCATGGTCCAGCGTTACTTTGGCTTCCTGCGTCAGTTTCAGTGCATCGCCCGCTTTCAAGGGCGTGCCGTTGACTACCAGGCTGCCGCGGATCAGGTGCACATACGCGGTGCGGCCTTGGTCCAGAGCATGTTCCAGCGCATCGCCTTCTTTCATAATGCTGGCGTAGATCGCGGCGTTCTGGTGGATCAGCACCGAACCCTGGCGACCGTCGGAAGATGCAATCAGGCGCAGCTTGCCCTGTTTGGTTTCCGGCGCGAAGTGTTTCTCTTCGTAGCTTGGGGCGATGCCGGTCACGCTCGGCTGTATCCAGATCTGCAGGAAATGCAGGCCATCCGTTTGCGAGTGGTTGAACTCGCTGTGACGCACACCGGTGCCGGCGCTCATGCGCTGCACATCGCCGTAGTGCAGGACCGAACCGGTGCCCATGCTGTCTTTATGTTCCAGCGCGCCGTCGAGCACATACGAGATGATTTCCATGTCGCGGTGGCCGTGCGTGCCGAAACCCTGGCCCGGCGTGACCCGGTCTTCATTGATCACCAGCAAAGGGCCAAAACCCATGTGTTTCGGATCGTGGTAGCTGCCGAAAGAAAAGCTGTGGTGGGAATTGAGCCAGCCGTGGTTGGCTGCGCCGCGTTCTTCGCTATGACGGATTTGTAACATGGTAAGGCTCCATTTCTTTGTTGGTTAATGTGCGATAATTTCGAAGGAACGTTGCCCTCATTTCCGGGCTAACTTCGTCTTTCGTGATGCGATGAAGAAAGTATAGACCTGCAGTACAAGAAAGAAAAACGGAAAAATTACCGCTCTATGATCGAAAAAATCGAATGCTAAGACTCAGCCTGGAAGCCCTGCAAATCGTCGACGCCATCGACCGCCGTGGCTCGTTCTCGTCGGCCGGCAAGGAACTGCACAAGGTGCCATCGACCATCTCTTATACGGTGGCGAAACTTGAAGACGACCTGGGCGTGCAGGTGTTCCAGCGCAATGGCCCGAAAGTGATGCTGACGGCGGCTGGCCAGGAATTGCTGAAAGAAGGGCGCTATCTGCTGAAGGCCGCGCAGGACCTGGAGCACCGGGTGCGCCGGGTGGCCTCGGGCTGGGAAACGGAACTGGCGATCGGCCTCGATTCGGTGTTTTCCGCGCTGGCGCTGGCTGGCGATATCACCGCCTTTTATGAAGTGGCGCAGCAGACGCGCTTGCGGCTGGTGCAGGAAACCTTGTCCGGTACCTGGGAAGCGTTGCTGGAGCGCCGCGTCGATCTGCTGGTGGGTGCACCCGGCGACGGCCCGCCTGGCGGCGGCTATATTGCCCAGCCGCTGGGCATGCTGGACTTCGTGTTTGCGGTGGCGCCCACGCATCCGCTGGCACAGATCGATCGACGATTGTCGCGCGGCGACCTGCAGCATCACCGCGCCGTGGTAGTGGCGGACTCTGCGCGCCAGCTGGTGCCGCGTACGGTGGGCTTGCTGCTTGGGCAGGATGCGCTGACCGTGCCCAACATGCAGGTCAAGTTTGACTACCAGGTGCTGGGGCTGGGCTTCGGCTTCCTGCCGGGCCCATGCGCGCGCGCCGCCATTGCGCGTGGGCTGCTGGTGGAAAAGGCGGTGGAAGAACCGAAGCCGGCAGAGACCTTTTACCTGGCCTGGCGCGTGGGTGAAGACGGCGCAGCGCTGCGCTGGTGGATGGCGCGCATGCGCGAGCCTGACCTGTTTGCCCGCCTGGCGCGCTATCTGCCGGGCGGAGCGAGCGGGCAAGTGCCGCCACCAGTCATGTAAAATGTTGACATAGAACAACAATTTCAGGTTATCATATTCACAGCATTGTGCGCCTAACAAGGCCGGACCCGGGATTTTGATCATGACATATACAGCAGCGCTCCATCCACGCTCCTCCTGCAGGCTGACCGCCGCCCGGAGACGCCGTGCTTGAGGCGCGGGTAGCCCAGTGCCTGCGCCTGAGCCATGAAGCGCAGCAGCAGGACGGCACGCAGCTGGCGGCAACGCTGGCGCAATTGCAGGTCGAACTCGAACTGCTGCGTGGCGCCAGCCAGCCCGTGCTGCGCCTGGCGCCGTCCGATGCCTTGCTGGAAATTGACCTGGACGGTTATCTGATCGGCTGGAACCATGGTGCCGACCAGATGTTCGGTTATGCCGAATTCGAAGCACTGGGCCAGCACATCCTGTTCCTGTATCCGCCCGACGAGATAACAGCCAACCCGGTGGAATTGCTGCCGGCACAGGTCGAAGTGGCCATCGATGTGCTGCGCCGCAAGAAGTCGGGCGTGCTGACCTGGCTGCGCATGCAGCGGCACGCCATCCTCGACCAGTCCGGCAAGACTTGCGGCGTGGCCGTGCGGCTGTCCATGCTGGCCGAACCGCTGCCCGATATCGACAAGGTGAAATTGCACGCGCGCATCATCGAAGACAGCGAACAGGGCGTGCTGATTACCGACGCCGATGAGCGCATCGTGTCCGTCAACAGTTCCTTCAGCCGCATTACCGGCTACTCGCCGTTTGAGGCGATCGGCCGCACGCCGGACCTGCTGCGCTCGGGCGTGCACGACGCCGAGTTTCGCGCCAAGGTGCGCGCCGCCATGCGCGGCCACGGTTCCTGGCGCGGCGAAATCATCGGTCGGCGCAAGAATGGCGAACTGTTTCCGCAAGCCGTCACCATCAGCGTGGTGCGCAATGAATATGGCGAAATCAGCCATGTGTTCTCGCTGTTTTCCGATATCTCGGTGCACAAGGATGCCGAGGCGCGCATGCAGCGCATGGCCAATTACGACACCTTGACGGGGCTGCCCAACCGCTGCCTGCTGAACCAGCTGGTGGTACAGGGCCTGGCCGAAGCGAAGCGCCAGCAAAGCCATGGTGCGCTGATGGTGATCGACATCAGCCGCATCGGCTCGATCAGCGATACCCTGGGCCACGAAGTGGGCGACCAGCTGGTGATCGCCATTGGGCAGCTGTTCCGTGGCGCGCTGCGCGACGCAGACATCCTGGCGCGCGTGGACAACAGCAAATTCGTCGTCGCCCTCTTGCATATCGAAAAGCGCGAACACGCGGCGAATGTGGCGCAAAAGCTGCTGAACCTGCTCGAAGCGCCGATCCGCATCGACAGCCACGCCCTGTATGTGGGCGCCAGCATCGGCATTACAGTCTACCCGGAAGACGGCATGGAAGCGCCGGCGCTGTTCCGCTTTGCCGACGTGGCCGTGGCGAAAGCGGCGCAGACCATTGAGCCGACCTTTTTGTTTTACCGCGAAGACATGAACCGCCGCGCCAAGGAACATTTGCGGCTGGAAAGTGAAATGCGCGTCGCCCTGGGCGACCAGGAACTGGAACTGCATTACCAGCCGAAAGTGAGCTTGAGCAGCGGGCAGATCGTCGGCGCGGAAGCCTTGCTGCGCTGGAAGCATCCGCTGCGCGGCATGGTCTCGCCCGGCGTCTTCATTCCCGTCGCCGAGGAAACCAGTTTAATACTGGAACTCGGTACCTGGGTGCTCGACGAAGCCTGCCGCCAGATTCGCGAATGGGAAGACCGTGGCCTGCACATGCCGGTGATCGCCGTCAACCTGTCGGCGCGCCAGTTCGACGCCCACTTGCCGGCACGCGTGGCGGCAGTGCTGGAGCGCTACCAGGTACGGCCCGACCAGATCATGCTGGAAATTACCGAAAGCCTGCTGATGCGCGGCGCCGAAAAGGTGATCGAGATCATGAACGAACTGGTGGCCATGGGCCTGGCGCTGGCGCTGGACGACTTCGGCACCGGCTATTCCAGCCTGGCGTATCTGAAAAAGTTCCCGATCAGCACCTTGAAAATCGACCGCGCCTTTGTGATCGGCCTGCCCTACGAAGAAAACGATTGCGCCATCGCGCGCGCCATCGTCACCATGGCCCAGCAGTTGCGCCAGGAAATCGTCGCCGAAGGCGTGGAAACGCCGGAACAGATGCGTTTTCTACGCAGTCTGGGCTGCGACCAGCTGCAAGGTTATCTGTTCAGTCCGGCAGTGACGGCGAGCGAATTCGAAATCATGCTCGATGAAGGCAAGCATTTGCTGCTGGAAGAGGTGATGTAGCGTTGCCTGGCAGGGCCTGGTCAGGCCAGCCTGACCTTTTCCAGCAGGTAGTCCAGCATCACGCGCACGCGCGCCGGTACTTGCTGGCCCGGGCCGACGAAGACGGCGTGTACCATCTCCCGGTCGCCGGGATTGAACTCTTCGAGCACCGGCAGCAGCAGGCCACGGTCGATATCGGGCTGCACATGCAGCCGTGAAAACCGCCCGAGTCCCATGCCGGCCAGTACCAGATGTCGCATGCTGTCGCCATCGCTGACCTGGGTATTGCCACGGGGCGTGACTTGCAGCAGGCTTTGTGTACCATCGAGAAAAGGCCAGGTCTCGTTCTGGCAACGAAAATTGAAGGCTAGCAGATTATGTTCGCCAAGCTCGGCCGGCGTAAGCGGCATGCCGTGGCGCGCCAGATAGGCCGGCGAGGCGACCACCACCATCGCGTCGTCGCCAAGCTTGCGCGCCACCAGGTTCGATTCCTTGAGCTTGCCCGTGCGAATGGCGATATCGGTGCGGTCTTCCAGCAGGTCGACCACGGCGTCGCTGATCACCACGTCAAGCACGATGTCGGGATAGCGCTGCGCAAATTCGGGCAGGATCGGCAGCAGATGGCGCACGCCGAACGGGACAAAACAGTTGATGCGCAGGCGTCCGCGCGGCGCCGCGCCTTGCGCCGCTTCGCGCTCGGCGCCATCGATGTCGTCGAGGATGCGCTTGCTTTGCACGTAAAACGCGTCGCCTTCGGGCGTGGTGTGCAGCTGGCGCGTGCTGCGCTGGAGCAAGCGTGCGCCAAGCCGTGCTTCCAGCCGGTTGACCAACTTGCTGACGGCCGATGGCGTCAGCGCCAGCTTGCGCCCCGCAGCCGTAAAGCCACCCGCTTCCACCACCGTCACGAACACCGTCATTTCAAAGGCACGGTTGATGTCTTGCCTGGCCATTGTTGAATCCATTTCATGGGTGTTTCAATTCAAGGAGTCTATATCAAAAATGCCGCAGGCTCTACACTGATATTCCTGATTGATTGCCGGAGAACCGCATGAGCACTACCGTTACAAGCACCACAATGCCGCCTGGCGTGCTGTCGCTGGCCGTTGGCGCTTTCGCCATCGGCGTGACCGAGTTCATTGTCGTCGGCATCTTGCCGGCGATGGCGAAAGACCTGCATATTTCCCTCGAATCTGCCGGAACACTGGTCAGCCTGTATGCGCTGGCGCTGGCCATCGGCACGCCGCTACTGGTGATTGCCTTGTCGCGCCTGCCGCGCAAGCAGGCCTTGCTGGGCCTGATGACGGTATTTTTGGCGGGCAACCTGCTGGCGGCACTGTCGCAGACCTTTGAGGTATTGCTGCTGGGCCGCATCATCACGGCAATGGCGCATGGCACCTTTTTTGCCATCGGCGCCACGGTGGCGGCCAATCTGGTGCCGAAAGCGCAGGCGGGCAGGGCGATCTCCGTGATGTTTGCCGGCCTGACCCTGGCCATGGTGATCGGCGTGCCGCTAGGCAGTTTCCTCGGCAACCTGATGGGCTGGCGCCTGCCTTTCTTCGCCGTGGCGGTCCTGGCTGCCCTGGGCCTGGGCGCGATGGCGCGCTGGCTGCCGGCAAAGCTGGCGCAAGGCGCGCCCGGCAAGGTGGCCACGCAGCTGGCGGCGCTGGGCAACGGCCCGATTCTGACCATGATGGCGGTGACCATTTTCGGTTTTGGCAGCAGCTTTGCCGCTTTCACCTTCATTACGCCGATATTGACCGACATCAGCGGCTTTTCCAGCACCACCGCCAGCGCCTTGCTGATCGTGTTTGGCGCTGCCACCTTTGCCGGCAACCTCGCTGGTGGCTACCTGACCAGTCATCATGGCTGGCAGAAAGCGCTGCGCCTGATGCTGTTGTTGCTGGCCGTGACGCAAGTGGGCGTGGCGCTGGCGATCGGCTCGCAGCCGATGATGGTGGTGATGCTGTTTGTGTGGGGTACGTTTGCCTTCGGCCTGACGCCGGCCTTGCAGGCCGGCATGCTGGCCACGGCCGAGCGCTACACGCCGGAGGCGGTCGACTTTGCGTCGGGCCTGAATATCTCGGCCTTTAACCTGGGCATTTCACTGGGCTCCATGCTGGGTGCGCTGATGGTGGCACGCCAGGCGATGGCCTTGTCACCCTGGGCTGGCGTGGCGGCCTGCCTGCTGGCGCTGCTGCCGCTGGCCTGGCTGGCGCGCAGGAACCGGGCCGAACTAACGTAATGGTTACGGCCTGGTTTTATTTGATGCAATAAGTGCAATGAACACCGAAGGGCCTTGCCGCGCGGTGAGGCGCGTTCGGTGTGGGTTGCATAACTGCTGTAAAATTGTCGGGTATTTTCTTCTGGACGCTCCGCCCCCGCATCCTTTTTTTGCCATGCGACCTGGAACACCTCCCCATGCCTGAATCAAGCTGTGCCCGCTACTCCGGATATGATGGAGAACTGAACCGCGACCTGTTTGCCAGTTCTGCCGACTGTATCAAAGTGCTCGACCTGGAAGGGCGCTTGCTGCAGCTCAACGCGGGTGGCGTGATTGCGCTCGAACTCGACACGCCCGAGCAACTTGCGGGCGCCGTCTGGTGGAGCATCTGGCCTGAAGATACGCAGGCTCTGGCGCAGCATGCATTCGACTCGGCCAGGATGGGCCAGATCAAGAAATTCCATGCATTTTGCCCCACTGCCCAGGGCACGCCGCGCTGGTGGGACGTAGTGACCAGTCCGGTGTTCGATGCATTTGGCGCCGTCAGGGAAGTGATGGTGGTATCGCGCGATGTCAGCGAATTGTTCCTGGCGCGCCAGGCCCTGCGCGTAGCGGATCTGCGCAAGGACGCCTTCCTTGCCACCGTTGCCCATGAATTGCGCAACCCGATTGCGGCCGCCACGAATGCGGCCGAAATACTGAAAAGAAAAGCTTTCGACCATGGCCGCACGGCCGAGTTTGCGCAACTGATCCAGCGCCAGATGGTGCACATGAGCCATATTGCCGAAGAACTGCTCGATGTGTCGCGCATCGGCCGTGGCGAAATCAGCCTCAATCAACAGCGTGTCGAGATCAGTGCCGTGGTTGCCGAGGCAGCCGAGCAGTTGCAATCAGGCCTGGCGGCCAAGGCGCAACGCTTGACCGTGCACATTGCCGACGGCGTTCCTGCCGTCAATGGTGATCACACGCGCCTGGTCCAGGTGGTCGGCAATCTGCTCGGCAATGCGGTGCGCTATAGCGATATCGGTGGCGCGATTGCGATCGAGGTGAGCCAGCAGGGCGGCATGGTCGAGCTCGCCGTGACCGATAACGGCATCGGTATCCCGGCAGAAAACTTGCGCAACATCTTCGATCTGTATGCGCAGGTGCACAAGTCGCCGCTGCGCCAGGGAGCCGGCCTGGGGCTGGGCCTGTCGCTGGTCAAGGCGCTGGTGCTGCTGCACGGCGGCAGCGTCGAGGCCTGCAGCGAAGGGCAGGGCAAGGGCAGCCGCTTTACAGTCAGGCTGCAGGCAGCGTAAATGCTCGCCGGCGCCGCCTTCATGGCACAATGCGCCATTCGCACCCCAGGTGCCTCTTTCAGGACTTCCATGACCCGCGCCATCCTCGACGAAACCCAGATCCATCCTGCCGCCCGCCCGCTGATCGGCAGCAAGCATGGCGATATCGTGCGCGAAGTGCAGGCCGCGATTGCCGCGCATCAGGTGGTAGTGGTCGGCATGGCGCTCAATCCGTTTCCGCGCAAGGCCCGCAAGATACTCGATGTGCTCGGCACGCCTTACCAATATTTGCAATACGGCAGCTATTTCAACCAGTGGCATCGCCGCAATGCACTGAAAATGTGGAGCGGCTGGCCGATGTTTCCGATGGTCTTTGTCAACGGCGTGCTCGTTGGCGGCGCCAGCGAACTGCAGGCATTGGTCACGTCCGGCGAGCTGTCGACCATGCTGGCAAAAAAAGTGCGCCAGTTTTAAGGTTCACGGCGTGGCCTGAGGGGATCGAGCAGGCCGCGCAGATCGTTGTGGTCCAGCTCGTACATCAGCGCCAGTAAGCTGCCCAGCTCGCCCGAGGGGAAACCCTCGCGCGCAAACCAGCCCAGATAGTGGCCCGGCAGGTCGGCCAGCAGCCGTCCCTTGTATTTTCCGTATGGCATTTCGCGCGTCAGCAGCAGCGCCAGTTTTTCCGAGTTCATTTGCCCATTCCAGTGTGTCTTTCTGTCCAGCATATCGGCCACGCCAGCGGCCTGGTCATCAAGCTGAAATATTTGTCGTTTATGCTACGGCTTCATCTTCAAGATGGTCTGTCCAACGATATTTATTTATAACGGAAGAAACAAAAAATGTCGAATTATGCTCCTGAGTCCACCCGTCGTCGCCTGTTGCAACTGTTTGCCGGCGCCCCAATGTTGCCGCTGGCTGGCCTGACCGGTGTCAGCGCCTTCCTGTCCGGTTGCGGCGGCAGCTCGGATAACGATGTGCCACCGGTGACCACGCCGGTCCCAGGCACGCCGGTCGCCACTTTTACCACGGCAGAATTTACCGGCATGGCCGCGCCCACTGCCAGTTCGCCGGCCGCACTGGCCACCACCACCGTCGGCTCCAAACTCAAGGTCAACTTCAGCGATGGCAGCAGCAACAGCTATAACCTGGCCTACCAGCCCTTCTTCCTGACCGGCGACCGCGTACCAGACGGCAAGGGCGGTACCATGATTGCAGGCGGCTACTACGATATCAAGAACCAGCCGATTATCGACGCTTCGGTGCCGGGCAGGGAGCGCCAGTTCTTCTCCGATTCGCCAGATGGCAGCTCGATGATGACGGTGGCCAACCCTACCGTCACCGGCATCAAGGGCAAGGCCGTGTTTGCCGTGGTGCAGTTTGAATACAACTCGCTGAACCAGGCCGGCGCATCCACCTATGGCACGCTGCCTTCGCCGATCGCCGTGCTGACGCTGGACCAGGACCAGACCACCGGCAAGCTGTCGATGGTGAAATACCATAACGTCGATACCTCGTCCGTCAAGGGCCTGTGGATTACCTGCGGCGCCAGCCTGTCGCCATGGAACACCCATTTGTCGAGCGAAGAGTACGAACCGGACGCCTTCGACCAGGGCCTGGGTGGCCAGTCGCTGGCCGTGCTCAAGCAATTCAGCACCAACGTGTTCGGCAATGCGGCTACCGCCAATCCGTATGACTATGGCCACCTGCCAGAGGTTTCCGTCAACCCGGACGGCACCGGCAGTATCAAGAAGCACTATTGCCTGGGCCGCTACTCGCGCGAACTGGTGCAGGTGATGCCCGACCAGCGCACCATCCTGGGCGGCGACGACTACACCAACGGCGGCCTGTTCATGTTCGTGGCCGACAAGGCCGCCGACCTGGCGTCAGGCGGCACGCTGTATGTTGCCAAATACACGACCCAGCTGACCGAAACCACCACCGGAAAGCTGCAATGGGTCAAGCTGGGCCGTGCAACGCACGCCGAGATCAAGGCGCTGGTCGACGGTGGCATCAAGGCCACCGACATCATGGATTCGACCCTGACCGATCCGAACGACGCCAGCTACACCAAGATCGTGCTGAACAAGAAAACCGCCTGGGTCCGCGTCAAGGCCGGCATGGAAAAAGCCGCTGCTTTCCTGGAAACCCACCGCTACGCGGCCCTCAAGGGCGGCAGCATGGCATTCACCAAGAACGAAGGCACGACCGTCAACGCCAAGGACAAGATTGCCTACTCGGCCTACGCCAATATCCAGGATTCGATGGTCGAAGGCGGTTCGGGCTATGTGGCCGCCAATAACGTCAAGTTCAAGAAACTGGTAGCAGGCGCCGTCGTGTCGCACAAGCTGGCCGGCGGCCAGAAGGACGACACCGGTGCTGCCATCGACAGCGAATGGGTACCGAGCGAATCGAGCGTGCTGATCGCCGGCGAAGACATCACCGGCGACGCCCTGGGCAACACCGCCAACCCGGACAAGATCGCCAGCCCCGACAACCTGAAATTCTCGGAAAAACTGCGCACCCTGTTTATCGGCGAAGACAGCGGCAACCACCTGAACAACTTCCTGTGGGGCTACAACGTCGACACCAAGAAACTCGACCGCCTGCTGTCGTGCCCGGCCGGCGCAGAATCGACCGGCCTGCATGCGGTTGACGAAATCAACGGCTGGACCTACGTGATGAGCAACTTCCAGCACCCTGGCGACGAATGGAACCGCTTCCCGTCACTGCCATCGGCGCTGAAAGACCAGATCAACATCATGATCAACACCAACTACAACAACAAGTTCAGTGGCGCGGTTGGCTATCTGACGGCGGAGTTGACGCAGGTGAAGCTGTCGAAATAACGTATTTTATTTGACGCCGGTGTAAGCCGGAAGCGCAAGTAATGGCGCCCGTCTTCGTAAGGAGGCGGGCGCTTTTGCATATTAGTGCCTCTGTTTGAGCGTGCCTTTTGGGAAAAGTGGGGTCATGAGGTGGACAGGTAACTAGTTGTTTGCTTTATGAGATCCCACTGCATTGCCTCTATGCGCAGGATATGCCGTATCCGGTTTGTAGCTTTGCCGCTATCCGGTACGACATGTCACATTTTTGCCAGAATTTGCTGGCAACGCGCCTCAGACTCGTACGGACGCAAGGATTCCGTCAGTACGTTAGAATCTTCCCAAGCCCCTCCACCTCGCCAAGATCCACTGTTCATGCGGCTTCTAAGCGCATGAGCCTGCGATCACACCAAAACGCCACCTTAATCAACAAGTTACGCGCCATCACATTTTCGACCCCACTTCGAGTCGAAAAAGCTGCTGATGCGCTGTGATGCCTGCTCTACAAGCTAACTGTCCGTTTGTTGGAGGGTTTGTCATTTTGTCCGAAGAGTAGTACCAGCAAACCCATGTTTTTGTTGCTGAAGCACGAAGGCCGGCGACTCCTTGCGTCAAAAAGTCACAAGCGACTGGCCGCCCCAAACGCTCATCTGTTAAAGTAATGGGGGAAGTCCAGACCGGATTCTTAACTCTCGCATAAATCTGCGGCCTCGACTCTTAGAACGGGATGCACCTATGAACGACCAAACCTCTACCGTATTGCGCACCGAGCACACTGGGCTGACAGTCGCGTCGATCGACGGCGTACTTGATTTCTGGACTGAAGTTCTCGGCTTTCAACTCGTGTACCGCAAAGAGCTTGGCGGTGGGCATGCGATGGAACAAGTGGTCGGTGTGTCGGGGGCTTATTTAAGAAATGCTCTCCTGGAGGGGCCTGATGGATATAGAGTTGAGCTGATTGAGTACGACTCACCGGAAGACCGAGTGGTTTTGAAACAACGTCCATGCGACGTCGGTTCGGCTCATTTGACGTTTGCCGTGACTGATCTTTACGCAATGCTAAATCGCATGGCCCCTTATGGATGGACGGCAACCGGCGAACCACAAACCGCGCCTAGCGGAACAATCATGGTCTACACCCGAGGACCTGACGGCCACACTATTGAACTTATGCAACATCCGCAGTGAACTTCCTGCCAGTGAATACTTTATCTTGGTTGCTTCCTTGTAGACGTAAGACTGCTGCTTTTGGCCGAAAGCGAATTGATGGATGACGTATAGCTTTGTCGTGATCCATCGATGCCAACTACGCTGTGACAGCAATTTTCGGTGTGCAGCCACCTCATTTCCCATCACACCCGCTGGGATGTCCGCTTAAAACCGGCATGAATGCAGGGCTGCGCGAGCTACGTTAGAAGCTTTGAGAGCTTCAAACGTATCATCCACCCACCCGCCGCAAGCATTCCTCCCTTTGCTGTATATTCACGCCCCTGTCCATTTGCCTGCGCTTCCATGTCCCCCGCCATCCTGTTTTCCGTCGTCCTTGCCTATTTCCTGATACTGCTGGCCGTTGCCTGGCGCACCTCCCGTCACGCCACCAATGAGAGCTTTTTTATCGGTAATAAGGACAGCAACTGGATGCTGGTGGCGTTTGGCATGGTGGGCACCACGCTGACGGGGGTGACTTTTATCAGTGTGCCGGGGGCGGTGGGCAGCAATGGGTTGGGCTATGTGCAGCTGATGATCGGGTATGTAGCGGGTTACCTGGCGATCACGTTTATCTTGCTGCCGCTGTATTACCGCTTGCAATTGACGTCGATTTATCGCTATCTGGAGCTGCGGCTGGGGCGGCGTTCTTACCAGAGCGGGGCGGCGTTTTTTATTCTGTCGCGCTTGCTGGGGGCGACGGCGCGGCTGTATCTGGTGGTGAATATTTTGCAGGCGACGATACTCGACAGTCTTGGCGTGCCGTTTTGGGCCACGGCTGCCGTGGTGATGTTGCTGATCCTGCTGTACACCTATGAAGGCGGCGTCAAGACCATCGTCTGGACCGATACCTTGCAGACGGCCTGCATGCTGGCCGGGCTGGTGATCTGCAGCGTGTTTTTGCTGCGCGAGATGGATCTTTCCGTGCTCGACAGCCTGGAACGCATGCGCTCGCAAGGGCTGGCGCGGGTGTTCACGCTGGATCCGGACAGCCCGGCCTATGTGTGGAAGCATATCGTGGCCGGCATGTTTATCACGATAGCGATGACGGGCATGGACCAGGAGATGATGCAGAAGAATATTTCGGTGCGCACCTTGCGTGACTCGCAAAAGAACATGCTCAGCCTCACCGTGGTGCTGACCTGCGTGCTGCTGCTGTTTCTGTTTCTTGGTGGCCTGCTGCATCTGTATGCGCCGCTGGTCGGTGTTACCGCGACGGGCGATAAACTGTTTCCGGCGGTAGTACTCGGGCACTTCCCGGCGATTGTGCAACTGATCTTTTTTATTGCCCTTGTTTCTGCGCTGTTCCCCAGCGTCGATGGTGCGCTGACGGCGCTCACATCCACTTTTTGTATCGATATCCTGGGCCTGCAGCGCAGGCCGGAGCTGGATGTAGCCACGCAGATGCGCTGGCGCCGCCGCGTACACCTGGGTTTTGGCGCGCTGTTCCTGCTGTTGGTAATGGCCTTCAAGTGGATGGACAGCCCCAGCATGATCGTGGTGATTTTGAAGCTGGCCAGCTATACCTATGGGCCGCTGCTGGGGCTGTTCGCGTTTGGCCTGCTCAGCCGGCGCGGCGTGCGCGACCGCTGGGTGCCGTTGGTGGCGGTGGCCGGGCCGCTGTTGTGTGCTCTGATCGAGCAGGAACAGGCGCGGTTGTTTGCGCATTACCGCATCGGCCTGGAACTGCTGATATTGAACGGCGCGCTGGTACTGGCAGGGCTGTTTCTGATCTCCACGCCAAGGCAAAAGGGCAGGGCGCAGTTGCCAGGACAAGACTATTGAGGCGGTTTCAGTTATATTGATTTTTTTTCAGCTCACCCTCTACGGAGCATCAATCAATGTCACTCAACCCGTTTCCTCCGCTGCGTCGCGGTTTCGGCGCCTTCTGGCGTGCACTCGACGCCACGCGCCGCGCCGTGTTCAACCTGATTTTCCTGCTGATTGTGATCGCCATCCTGATCGCCATCTTCGGCGGCGGCGCCAAGACGCTGCATGAAAAGACCACACTGGTGCTGAACCTGCAAGGCCCGCTGGTGGAAGAAACGCCGGGTGGCGTGCGCGAAGCGGTGCTGGCCAATGTCAGCGGCGAAGTGAAAAAGTCCGTGCAGCTGCGCGACGTGCTGGCCGTGCTGGACAGCGCTGCCAAAGACAAGAATATCGGCGCGATGGTGCTGCAGCTCGATGAGCTCGAAGGCGGCGGCCTGGCGTCCTTGCGCGAAGTGGCGGCCGGCATCGAGCGCTTCCGCGCCAGCGGCAAGAAGGTCACGGCCTGGGGGGCGAGCTATAACCAGCGCCAGTACCTGCTGGCCTCGAAAGCCGATGAAGTATTCGTCCACCCCATGGGCGGCGTAATGCTCGAAGGCTTTGGCCGCTACCGCAATTACTACCGCGATGCGCTCGACAAGGTCGGCGTCACGGTCAACCTGCTGAAAGTGGGTACCTACAAAAGCTTTGCCGAGCCGTTTATCGCCAATGGCCCGTCCGATGCGGCGGCCGAGGCGGACCGTTACCTGAACGACGGCCTGTGGACCACCTACACCACCGAAGTGGAAAAGGCGCGCAAGCTGCCGGCCGGCGCTATCATGGCCTCGATCAACAACCTGCCGCAACTGCTGGAAGCGACTGGCGGCGATATTGCCAAGGCTTCCTTGAACGCCAAGCTGGTTGACGGCCTGAAAACGAGTGACGAAATTCGCCAGTTGATGATGACGCGTGGCGCCAAAGATGAAGACGGCAACAGCTTCCGCCGCGTCAACTACAGCGACTACCTGGCCCGCCTGCATCCGGCGATGATGGGCGACGCCGTCGGGGTGGTGATCGCTTCCGGTGAAATCGGTGACGGTGTGGCGCCGGCCGGTGCCATCGGGGGCTTGTCCACCTCGCGCCTGATTCGCCAGGCGCGCGAAGACAAAGCCATCAAGGCCGTCGTGCTGCGCATCGATTCGCCCGGCGGCAGTGCCTTCGGTTCGGAACTGATACGCCGCGAGTTGGAACTGACGCGCGCCGCCGGTAAACCAGTCGTTGTTTCGATGGGCAACGTGGCCGCTTCCGGCGGCTACTGGATCAGCACCTCGTCCGACGAAGTGATTGCCGACGCGGCCACCATCACCGGTTCGATCGGCGTGTTCGCGATACTGCCGACGGCCGAAAAAGTCATCGACAAGCTGGGCATCCACACAGCCGGCGCACCGACAACCTGGCTGGCCGATGCCGGCAACCCGCTGCGCCCGCTCGATCCGCGCTTTGCGCAAGTGATACAGGGTTCGATCAACCATGTGTACGGCGACTTTATCAACATCGCCGCCAAGGCGCGCAAGACCACGCCGGAGAAAATCAATGAAGTGGCGCAGGGCCGCGTGTGGACCGGCCTGCAGGCGAAAGACCGTAACCTGGTCGACCGCATCGGCAGCTACCGCGATGCACTCGCTTCGGCCGCCAAGCGGGCGAACCTGGGCGCCGATTACCGCGTCGCCTACATGGAGCAGGACATGTCGCCCGTCGATAAATTGCTGGGCATGTTTGGCTCGAAAGCGATGGCGTCGCTGGGCCTGGGTGAGCATGTGAAGCTGGGCCTGGCCTCCACCGGCCTGCCACCGCAAGCGGCGCTGGGGATTGCCAGTGACCTGAGCTGGTTGTCCTCGATTACGCGGGAACAGAAGCCCTTCATGGCGTTGACGCATTGCTTGTGTACTGATCCGATGGGTGGGAAGTAGACTGATTAATTTCGGGTCCGCTTGGCCCGAGAGCCTGGGCTGGCGTCTGGGGCACTGGCATAGTGCTTCGCGTGCTCATGAAGCAAGTCCCACCCTGAAGATTCAAGTGTTACGACATTCGCTTCAACCCCTCAAGCCGGCTTTGTCCGGCTTGTTTTTATTGGGCGCCTGTAAAGGCAAGTAAAGGTGGCCAGAGATTTGTAGCGAGTTTGTATCTGCCAGTCGCTGTTGGCCCTGATGCGCTCTCCCTTGAAAGCCTGATACTTGCGAGTGTTGGCGCAGGCTGGATGCCTTGTTTCTGTCTGCAATTGTTTCAGATAGAAATGAAACAGTTACATGACTATGCTAGAGTCCTCGCTCGATGGAGAACGATGTTTTTTCAGCTGATTTTCAGCTCTTGATTCTCCGTTAATCTTGTAAAAAATACCCGAAAAACAAGCGCCTGCCAGAGTGAATCAACTCGGTGGGCGCCAATAGCTACGCCGTGCCAGCGGCTCATAAAAGGATAAGCGATGGATTCGCAGATGACACCCCCACCAGTACGGCGCAGCCGCCGCTCCAAGATCGTCGGTACCGTGGTTGCCCTGGCCGTGATGGCCGCCCTGGGCGGCGGCGCATGGTATCTGACGCACTCGGGCGCCAGCGCGCCAGGCGGCGCCGGCGCCATGGGTCCGGGTGGGCCAGGCGGCCCTGGTGGTCCCGGCGGTCGCCGTGGCGGTCCGTCGACCACGGTGGGTGTGGCAACTGCCGTCAAATCGGACTTGCCGGTGGTGCTCGATGCACTCGGTACGGTCACTGCCGCATCCACCGTCACGGTACGTCCGCAGGTGTCGGGCATCCTGAAGGAGCTGCGCTTCAAGGAAGGCGCGATGGTCAAGGCCGGCCAGGTGGTGGCGCTGATCGACCCGGCGCAGTTCGAGATGGCGCTGATGCAGGCTACCGGCCAGCGCCAGCGCGATGAAGCGCAGCTGGAAAACGCCCGCCTGACCCTGAAGCGCTACCAGACCCTGCTGGGCCAGGATTCGATCGCCCGCCAGGACGTCGACACCCAGGCCGCACTGGTGAAGCAGCTTGAAGGCACCGTCATGACCGACCGCGCCGCCGAAGGCACGGCGCGGCTGAACCTGGGCTACACCAAGGTAGTCTCGCCGATCAGCGGCCGTGCCGGGCTGAAGGTGGTCGATATCGGCAACCTGGTCAGCACCGGCGACGCCGGCGGCGTGGTGGTGGTGACGCAGTTGTCGCCGATCGACGTGCAGTTCGCCATCCCGCAAGACAAGGTGCAGACCATCCAGGAACGCCAGGCGCAGAACGTCGCGCTGCCGGCGCTGGCGCTGGACCGCACGCGCAGCATTACGCTCGATAAAGGCAGCTTGACGGCGCTCGACAACCAGGTTGACGTACAGACCGGCACCGTGCGCGCCAAGGCCCGCTATGCCAACGACAAGATGGCGCTGTTCCCCAGCCAGTTCGTCAATGTGCGCCTGGAGATGGGCAATATCACGGGCGCCGTGCTGGTGCCCGTCACGGCCCTGCGCCACAGTAACAACGGCGATTTTGTCTATGTGCTGAAAGAGGACAAGACCGTCACCGTACGGATCGTCACACGCGGCCAGGCCACCACCGACATGGTGGAGATTCGCGCCGGCCTGGAAGCGGGCGAGAAGGTGATCACCGAAGGCGCCGACCGCCTGAAGGAAGGTGCGAAAGTCACCCTGGCCGGCGACAAGCCTGCCGCGCAGGGCCAAGGTGGCCGTGGCGCGAACGGCGAACACCGCCAGCACCGCAAGCACGCCGAGGGCGCTGCGGCTGGCCAGGCATCGTCGGCGCCAGCCGCCGCCCCTGCTGTTCCTGCTGCTCCGGCTGCCGCGCCAGCGAAGGGTGCGGCGCAATGAGTCCATCGACCCCGTTCATCAAGCGGCCAGTTGCTACTGCGCTGCTGATGCTGGCCATCGTGCTGGCCGGGATGGTGGGCTTCAAGTTCCTGCCGCTGGCGGCCTTGCCGCAGGTTGATTTCCCGACCATCCAGGTGCAGACGCTGTATCCGGGCGCCAGCCCCGAAGTCATGGGCCAGACCGTCACCGCGCCGCTGGAGCGCCAGTTCGGTCAGATGGCCGGCCTGCAGCGCATGAGTTCGACCAGTGCCGCCGGCGTGTCCATCATCACCCTGCAGTTCACCCTGGGTCAGACGCTCGACGTGGCCGAGCAGGAAGTGCAGGCGGCGATCAATGCGGGCGGCTCGCTGCTGCCGACCGACCTGCCGGCGCCGCCTGTATACGCCAAGGTCAATCCGGCTGACGCGCCGGTGCTGACGCTCGCCATTACGTCCGACACTATGCCGCTCACGCAAGTGCAAAATATCGTCAACACGCGCCTGGCGCTGAAAATCAGCCAGGTCGACGGCGTGGGACTGGTATCGCTGTCGGGCGGCCAGCGCCCGGCCGTGCGTATCCAGGGCGACACCAAATTGCTGGCCTCGTACGGCCTGGGACTCGATACGCTGCGCACCGCCATTGCGGGGGCCAACGTCAACAGCGCCAAGGGCAGTTTCGACGGCCCAACGCGCTCGTTTACGATCAACGCCAACGACCAGCTGGTCACGGCCGAAGACTACAAGCGCCTGATCATCACCTATAAAAACGGCGCGCCGGTGCGCCTGCAGGACGTGGCCAATGTCGTCGACAGCGCCGAAAACACGCGCCTGGGCGCCTGGGCTGGCAAGCAGCCGGCGATTATCCTCAATGTGCAGCGCCAGCCCGGCGCCAACGTGATCAAGACGGTCGACGCCATCAAGGCCTTGCTGCCGGAACTGCAAACGAGCTTGCCGGCCGCCATGAAGCTTGACGTGCTGAGCGACCGCACGACGGGCATCCGCGCCTCGGTCGAACACGTGGAGCTCGAATTGCTCGCTTCCGTGCTGCTGGTGGTGCTGGTGATCTTCGCCTTTTTGCACAGCCTGCGTGCCACCGTGATCGCCAGCCTGTCGGTGCCGATCTCGCTGATCGGCGCCTGCGGCGTCATGTATTTGCTCGGCTACAGCCTGAACAACCTGTCCCTGATGGCCTTGACGATTGCCACCGGCTTTGTCGTCGATGACGCCATCGTGATGATCGAAAACATCGCCCGCTATATCGAAGAGGGCGAAACGCCGATGGCCGCCGCCCTGAAAGGCGCGTCGCAGATCGGCTTTACGATTATCTCGCTGACCGTCTCGCTGATCGCCGTCCTGATTCCGCTGCTGTTCATGGGCGACGTGGTGGGGCGCTTGTTCCGCGAGTTTGCCATGACGCTGGCCATTACCATTTTGATTTCCGCCGTGGTGTCGCTGACGCTGGTGCCGATGATGTCGGCGCGCTGGCTGAAAAGCCATGCCGATGAAAAGATCGGCGCCACCGGCCAGCGCATCCAGGCGTTCCTTGACCGCGTGATTGTGCGCTACGACCATGCGCTGGTGTGGGTGCTCAAGCGCCAGGGCCTGACGTTGCTGGTTGCTCTGGCCACGCTCATCCTGACGGTGATCCTGTACATCACCATTCCGAAAGGCCTGTTCCCGACGCAGGACACGGGGCAACTGCAGGCGCGCATCGAAACCTCGCAAGCGGTCTCGTATGAACGCATGGCCAGCCTGCAGCAGGCGGCCGCCAGCGCCATCCTGGAAGACCCTGACGTGGAAACCCTGAGTTCCCTGGTCGGCGTGGACGCAGCCAACAACACCATGCTGCATACCGGCAGCATGCTGATCAACCTGAAACGTTCGCGCAGCGGCAATCAGAACGACATCATGGACCGCCTGCGCAACCGCGTGGCCAAAGTGGCCGGCGTCACGCTGTATCTGCAGCCGACGCAGGACCTGACCATCGATGCCGAATCGGGCCCGACGCAATACCGCGTTTCGCTCGAAGGCGCCAGCACGGCTGCAGTGACCGAGTGGGCCAACAAACTGGCGGCGCGCATGCGTGAAAAATCGCAGCTGCGCAATGTGACGACTGACGCCGGCGCCACCGGCGCGGCTGTCAACGTGGCGATCGACCGCGACAGCGCAGCGCGCATGTCGGTCACCACCGCCACCGTCGACGACGCGCTGTACAACGCCTTTGGCCAGCGCATCATTTCGACGATTTTCACCGAGACCAACCAGTACCGCGTGATTCTCGAAGCGCAGCCGGGCATCGTCACCACGCCGGCCGAGCTGGGCGAGCTGCAGGTGCGCACCGGTTCCGGCAAGTCGACGCCGCTGTCGGCGTTCGCCACCATCACCGAAAAGCAGTCGCCGCTACAGATCACGCACGTGGCGCAATACCCGGCCACCACGCTTGGTTTCGACACCACCAAGGGCGTGGCGCTGGGCAGCGCGGTCGATGCAATCCGCGAAGCGGCGCACGAGATCGCCTTGCCCGCTTCCGTGACCATGACTTTCCTGGGGGCGGCCGGTGCATATGAAAACTCGCTGTCGAACCAGTTGTGGCTGATACTGGCGGCCGTGGTGTGCGTGTATATCGTGCTCGGCGTGCTGTACGAAAGTTATATCCACCCGCTGACGATTCTGTCGACCCTGCCGTCGGCCGGCGTCGGCGCGCTGCTGGCGTTGATGGTGTCCGGGCAGGACCTGGGCGTGATCGGCATTATCGGCATTATCCTGCTGATCGGCATCGTGAAAAAGAACGCCATCATGATGATCGACTTTGCCATCGAAGCCGAACGCGACCAGGGCAAGAGTCCGCAGGAAGCGATCTACCAGGCGGCCTTGCTGCGCTTCCGGCCGATTCTGATGACCACCCTGGCGGCGCTGTTTGCGGCCGTGCCGCTGATGCTGGGCTGGGGCGAGGGCGCCGAGTTGCGCCGTCCGCTGGGCCTGGCCATTTTCGGCGGCCTGATCGTCAGCCAGGTGCTGACCCTGTTCACCACGCCGGTGATCTACCTGGGCTTTGACCGCCTGGGCCGGCGCTTCGCGGCCAAGCCAAAAGACGGCGTGAACCTGGACAAGCCCGGTGACCATCCGCCGGCGGGGAGCGCTGCGTGAATCTGTCCGGACCATTCGTCAAGCGGCCCATCGCCACGGTGCTGCTGACCATCGGCATAGCGCTGGCGGGCATCGGCGCGTTCTTCGTGCTGCCCGTCTCGCCGCTGCCGCAGGTCGACTACCCGACCATTTCGGTCAGCGCCAGCCTGCCCGGCGCCAGCCCCGACACCATGGCGTCGTCGGTCGCCACGCCGCTGGAGCGGCGCCTGGGCGTGATTTCGGGCGTCAATGAAATGACCTCGTCGTCGAGCACCGGCTCGGCGCGCATCAACCTGCAGTTCGACCTGAATCGCAAGATCGATGCGGCCGCGCGTGAAGTGCAGGCGGCGATTGCCGCCTCGCGCGTCGACCTGCCGGCCACCTTGCGCAGCAACCCGACCTACCGCAAGGCCAATCCGTCCGACGCGCCGGTGATCATCCTGGCGCTCACATCGAAGACGCGTACGCCTGGCCAGATCTATGATGCCGTATCGAACCTGGTGCAGCAGAAAGTGGCCCAGGTCAAGGGCGTGGGCGACGTGGAACTCGGTGGCGGCTCGCTGCCGGCCGTGCGCGTCGAACTGCTGCCTTACCAGCTCAATCACTATGCCGTGTCGATGGAAGACGTGCGCGCCGCGATCCAGGCCAGCAACGCCAATCGCCCCAAGGGCGCGGTGACGGGCGACGCGCGCAGCCTGCAGATTTATTCTGGCGCCAGCACGGCCTCGGGCGGGCGCAGTGCCGCCGATTACCGCAGCCTGGTCGTGGCCTGGCGCGATGGCGCCGCGATACGCCTGGACGATGTGGCCGAAGTGGTCGATGGCGTCGAAAATACCAATACCCTGGGCCTGTTCAATGGCGACCCGGCCGTGATCGTGCTGATCACGCGCCAGCCCGGCGCCAACGTGATCGCCACGGTCGACGGCGTGCGCGCGCTGCTGCCGCAATTGCAGGCGCAGCTGCCCGGCGACATCAAGCTGCAGGTGGCCTCGGACAGCACCAATTCCATCCGTTCGTCGCTGCACGAGATCGAGTTCACCCTGATTTTGTCGATCGTGCTGGTAGTGCTGGTGGTCAGCGCTTTCCTGCGCAGCGTGCGCGCCACCATTATTCCGGCGGTGGCCACCATCGTGTCGCTGCTGGGCACTTTCGGCGTGATGTACATGCTGGGCTTTTCGCTCAACAACCTGTCGCTGATGGCGCTGACGGTGGCCACCGGCTTTGTTGTCGATGACGCCATCGTGGTGCTGGAAAACACCCAGCGCCATATCGAGGCCGGCATGGACCGCTTCAAGGCGGCCTTGCTCGGTGCGCGCGAAGTGGGTTTTACCGTCTTGTCGATCAGCCTGTCGCTGGTGGCGGTGTTTATTCCGCTGCTGTTCATGGGCGGCCAGGTGGGGCGTTTGTTCCGCGAGTTTGCCGTGACCCTGTCGGCTGCGGTGATGATTTCGCTGGTCATTTCGCTCACCACCACGCCGATGATGTGCGCCTGGCTGCTGAAAAGCGGTGAACAGCATAAACAACCGGGTCCCATCGCACGCTGGTTCGAACGCGGTTTCGACAAGCTGTTGAAGGGCTATGAACACTGCCTGGACTGGGCCCTGTCGAGCGCCGCGCTGGTGATGACGATACTGGTATTCGTGGTCGGCCTGAACGTGTATCTGTTCGCGGCTGCGCCCAAGGGCTTTTTCCCGCAGCAGGACACGGGCCAGATCAATGGCGGCATGCGCGCCGACCAGAGCATCTCGTTCCAGGCCATGCAGAGCAAGCTGCGCCAGCTGGTCGATATCATCAAGGCCGATCCGGCCGTGGCCACGGTGGTGGGCTTTACGGGGGGCGGACGGGCAGGGGGCGGCTTCATGTTCATCGATCTGAAACCGGCTTCCCAGCGCACCGACAAGGGCCAGGCCGTGATAGCGCGCCTGCGCCCGCAACTGGCCAAGGTGACCGGCATTTCGCTGTTCCTGAACCCGGTGCAGGACTTGCGCATGGGCGGGCGTTCCAGCAACTCGACCTACCAGTACACCCTGATCAGCGACAACCAGGCCGACCTGAAAAAATGGGCGGCGAAACTGGCCGACCAGATGAAGTCGCAGCCGGCCCTGATCGATGTCGATACCGACCAGGCGGAAAATGGGGTGGAAACCTTTGTCAGCATCGACAAGGACCGCGCCACCGAACTGGGGGTGCAGGTACGCGACATTGACAATGCGCTGTACAACAGCTTCGGCCAGCGCCAGGTGGCGACCATCTACGATGAGCTGAACCAGTACCACGTGATCATGGAAGTGGCGCCACGCTATGCGCAAAGCCCGGAAGCGCTGCGCTCGGTGTATGTGCCGGCTTCGAATGCGGCCGCCGCCACCACCACCACGTCAGCCGCCACCTCGGCGGTGACTGCGACCACCTCGAATACCTCGAATACCTCGAGTACCACCACCACGACGCCTGCCGTCACCTCGGCGGTGACCGCAACCACTTCGAACACCACGGCCGCGCGCGATCCGTCGAGCGGCACGGCGCTGTCCACCACTCTGGCGACGATGGTACCGCTGTCGTCGTTCAGCAGCTTTGCCGAAAGCTCGACGGCCACCGCGATCAACCACCAGGGTGGTGAACTGGCGACCACCGTGTCGTTCAACCTTGCCGATGGTTATACCCTCAGTGACGGCCAGGCGGCCGTGGCCCAGGCCGAGTCGGAGATCGGCATGCCGGTCAATGTGCGCGGCAGTTTCCAGGGCTCGGCCAAGAGCGCCCAGGACAGCAACAAGGAGCAGCCGTTCCTGATCCTGGCGGCCATCGTGGTGATCTATATCGTGCTGGGCATTCTGTATGAAAGCCTGATCCATCCGATCACGGTGCTGTCGACCTTGCCGTCGGCAGGCGTCGGCGCGGTGCTGGCGCTGCTGATGTTCCGCATGGAATTTTCCATCATTGCCCTGATCGGCGTGTTTTTATTGATCGGCATCGTCAAGAAAAATGCGATTCTGATTATCGACTTCGCACTGGAAGCGGAACGTTCGCGCGGCTTGACGGCGATCGAGGCCGTGCGCGAGGCTTGCCTGCTGCGTTTCCGCCCCATCCTGATGACGACGCTGGCGGCCGCCCTTGGTGCCTTGCCGCTGGCGATCGGCTTTGGCGAAGGCTCCGAGCTGCGCCAGCCGCTGGGAGTTGCCATTATCGGCGGCCTGATTGCCAGCCAGTTATTGACCCTGCTGACCACCCCGGTGGTTTATATCCTGCTCGACAAACTGCGCACGCGCAGCGCCGACGAGCAGCAATTGAGCCGCATTCCTGGGCCAGATAACCCGAGCACACAATCATGAGTCAAGTAAAACACCGTACGTCCCCCTTTCCCGCACGTCTGCAGCAGCACGTGCTGGCGCTGGCCGCCGCCGCTACCCTGGCGCTGCTGACCGGCTGCGCGGTCAGCCCCGTCTATGAAGTGCCGGCCACTGCGGCGCCGGTGGCGTTCAAGGAGGCCGCCGGCTGGCAGCCTGCCGCGCCGGCCGATACCCTCGAGCGCGGTCCCTGGTGGACCCTGTTTGGCGACACGCAGCTGAACCAGTTGGCCGAGGCCATCGATATTTCGAACCAGAACGTGGCAGCCGCCGTCGCCTCGTATGAACAGGCGCGTGCTCTGGTGCGCGAACAGCGCGCCTCGCTGTTTCCGACCGTGAGCCTTACTGGCAGCGGCACGCGCTCGGGCGGTGGCGGCGAGCAGCAGACCAGCAATAACTATCGCGCGGCGCTGGGCGCGTCGTGGGAACCCGATATATGGGGCCGCCTGCGCGCCGGCGTGACGAGTGCTGAAGCCAGTGCTTCGGTCAGTGCGGCCGACCTGGCTGCCGCACGCCTGTCGGCGCAGGGTGAACTGGCCACCAATTACTTTTCGCTGCGCCAGAGCGATGCCCAGATCGCGCTCTTGAGGTCGACCCTCGAAGGCTATCAGCGCGTGCTTGACATCACGCGCAACCGCTTCAATTCAGGCATCGCGGCCAAGTCCGATCTGCTGCAGGCGCAGACGCAGCTGGCCAATGCACAGATCGATCTGTCGAGCCAGGTGCGCGCGCGCGCCCAGCTCGAACACGCGATTGCCATTTTGCTGGGCCGCGCGCCGTCAGATTTCAGCCTGGTGGTGGCGCCGTGGACCATCACGGTGCCGGAAGTGCCGGTCGGCGTGCCATCGACCTTGCTGCAGCGCCGTCCCGATATCGCTGCCGCCGAACGTCGCGTGGCGCTCGCCAACGAGCAGATCGGCATTGCCCGCTCGGCCTATTATCCCAGCTTCAGCCTGAGCGGTTCGTATGGCTCCGGCGCCAGCCGTGTCGGCGATTTGTTCAATGCCTCGTCCAGCCTGTGGTCGTTCGGCCTGTCAGCCGCGCAGACGCTGTTCAATGCGGGCGCGACCACCGCCAGCGTGGACGCGGCACGCGCCGGGCATGCGGCAGCCGTGGCGAGCTACCGCCAGACCGTGTTGACGGCGTTTGGCTCGGTGGAAGACCAGTTGTCGGCCACGCGCGCGCTGGCCGAACAGATCGATTTGCGCCGCCAGGCATCCAGCGCCGCCGATGAAGTCGAGCAGCAGATGCTGAACCGCTATAACGCAGGCCAGGTCGGCTATACCGATGTGGTGACGGCGCAGGTCACGGCCTTGTCGGCGCGGCGCCAGCTGGTGCAGGCGCAGGCCGACCGCCAGACCACGGCGGTGGCCCTCATCCAGGCGCTGGGCGGCGGCTGGCAGGCAGCGCAAATGCCGTAAAAATGCAGCAAGCCTGTCCCGGGCTTGCTGCGCAATATGGCTGCGATCTGTGCGACAATCGCATGAAATCAGTCTATTCTCATTCATGTCAATCAACGCGATCTGCCATGTTGCTGCAACTTCTACTGCCATGCGATTACCCTGGTCCGCAGCAAGCTGCTGGCGACGAGCTGGAGCGCACGGCTGAACTGTTGCTCGCCAACCAGCACCTGCAGCAGGAAGTGCACCAGCGCGAACTGGCGCAGCAAGCCTTGCGCGATGCCGAGCGGTTTTTCCATGCCACCATCGATTCGCTGTCCGACCGGGTGCTGGTGCTGGACCAGCATGGCAGTGTGGTGCATGCCAACCAGGCTTGCATGCAATTTGCCAGCCATGCGGCAGGCGAACTGTCCTATCTGCTGTTCTGCGAGACGGACCCACGCTGGCAGCGCGGCGCCGGGCACGAACTCGCTGCCGGTATCCGCGCCGTGATCGCCGGCCAGGCCGATGCCTTTGAACTCGAATATGAATTTGTCACCGGCACCGGCGCGCACTGGTCGCATGCCAGGGTCAGCCGCTTCAGGGGAGATGGTCCGCTGCGGGTGGTGGTGGCGCATACCGATATTACCGAACGCAAGCTGATGGATGGCGCGCTGCGCCAGTCGCATGCGCAGTTGCGCCAGTTGGCGTTGCACCTGGAAACGGTCAAGGAAGAGGAGCGCAAGCGCATTTCGCGCGATATCCACGATGAGCTGGGGCAAAACCTGCTGGCCCTGCGCATCGATATTTCCATGCTTGGCGCGCGCACCCAACATTCGCATCCGCGGCTGCATGGCCGGGTGGCGGCCATGCTGGAGAACGTCGATACGACCATCAGGAGCGTGCGCGGCATCATGAACGAATTGCGGCCGATGGCGCTGGACCTTGGCCTGCAGGCGGCCATCGAATGGCAAGTGAGCGAATTTCGCAAGCGCAGCGGCATCGCCTGCCAGTTGCGGATCGCCGACGAAGCGCTGTTCACGGCGATTTGCAGCCAGGTCGAGATTGCGCTGTTTCGCATTGTCCAGGAGGCGCTGTCCAATGTCATGCGCCATGCCCATGCCAGCGCAGTCGAGCTGGAATTCCATTCGGACGCGCGCGCCGTGTACGTGAGCATCAGCGACAACGGCGTCGGCATTACCGCCCAGCAGCAGCGCAAGAAGCAGTGTTTCGGCCTGATCGGCCTCCGCGAACGGGTGCGCGCGCTCGACGGCCAGGTCGAGATCGGCGCGCCGCCGTCGGGAAGCGGCTGCCGTTTGTGGCTGCAGTTGCCGCTGCGCATGCCAGCCCAGGGTGGTGTGCTTGATACACAAAATACCGTGAAGTAATTTTTGCCGACTCATGCCCTCCGGACAGGCTATACTTTCGCCTGCTTTTTATGGAGGCCTACCTTGTTCAAGACTATCGTGTTACCAGTCGCCCTGATGGGTGCGTTCGCCGGCGTACAAGCCGACGAAGGGCAGTGGCAACCACACCAACTGCCGCAGCTGAAAGCCGAACTCAAACGTGTCGGCATCGAGATCCCTGCTGAAAAGCTGGCCGATTTGAGCAAGCATCCGATGAGCGCCATCGTCTCGCTCGGTGGCTGTTCGGCCGCCTTTGTGTCGAATGCCGGCCTGGTGGTAACGAACCACCATTGCGCATACGGCGCGGTGCAGCGCAATTCGACCCCCGAACACAATTACATCACCGACGGCTTCCTGGCCAAGACCCGCGCAGCCGAGCTGCCGGGCGGCCCGAACAGCCTGGTGTATGTCACCGACAAGGTGGAAAACGTCAGCGACCGCGTGCTCAAAGATTTGACCGCGCAAATGAGCGGCCGCGAACGCCACGAAGCGGTGGAAAAACGCATCAAGGATCTGATTGCCGAATGCGAGACCGACAAAATGTACCGCTGCTCGGTGCCGGCCTTCCATCGCGGCCTCGAGTACTACCGTATCCGCCAGATGATGATACGCGACGTGCGCCTGGTGTATGCGCCGTCGGACAAGATCGGCAACTTCGGCGGCGACGTCGACAATTACGAATGGCCGCGCCACACGGGCGACTATTCCTTCCTGCGCGCCTATGTGGGCAAGGACGGCCGCCCGGCCGATCCGTCGCCGGACAACGTGCCCTACCACTCGAAGGACTTCCTGGTGGTGTCGGCCGAAGGCATCAAGAACGGCGACGGCATCCTGCTGGCCGGCTACCCGGGACGCACCAGCCGCTACAAGCTGCCGTCGGAGATCCGCTATGCACGCGACTCGGCCTTCCCGCTCAAAGTCGCCGAACTGCAGGCCGACCTGGCCGTGATGGCTGACGCGACCAAAGGCGACGCCGCTGCCAGCGTGCGCTACGCCAGCGTGGTGAAAAGCATCAACAATGTGCTGAAGAAAACCCAGGGCCTGCTCGACGGTTTCGCGCGCAAGGACATCGCCGCCATCAAGGACGTGCAGGATGCCGAGTTCCGCGCCTGGTATGCGAAACAGCCGAACGTGTCGCCGACCCTGCTGGCCGAACTGGACGCGGCGATTGCCAGCGACATGGCGCTCAGCGACGAAGAGTTCGCCTGGTCGGTGGCGACCAATAGCGACCTGCTGAAAAGCGCTCGCTCGCTGTACCGCTACGCGCTGGAAAGCAAAAAGCCCGACGCCGAGCGCGAATCAGGCTACCAGCAGCGCGACCTGGCCTTCATCAAGGCTCGCCTGGCGCGCCTGGAGCAGTCGTACGTGAACAAGGTCGACCAGGCGCGTTTCGAAGCGGGCCTGAAGCGCTACGCAGCGCTGGCCGCGAAGAGCCATCCGCAAGGCCTGGACGCGCTGCTGCCGGCGCCGAACGCGGTGGCTGCCCTGTACCAGAAAACGCAGCTGGCCGATACCGCCAAGCGCCTGGCCTGGCTGGAAAAAGACCAGGCAGCCTTCGAGCAGTCCGACGACGCCTTCGTGCAGCTGGCCATCAAGCTGCAGCCGGTGGCTGCCTCGCTGGAAGATCGCCGCAAGGAAATCGACGGCAACCTCGAGCGCGTGATTCCGCAATACATGCAAGCGGTCATCGCCTGGAAACAGTCGCAAGGCAAACCGGTCTACCCGGACGCCAACTCGACCCTGCGCGTGACCTACGGCACCGTCTCGCCGTACTCGCCGCGTGACGGCCTGTCCAAGGGACCGTTCACCACCGTCGAAGGCATCGTTGAAAAAGTCACCGGCAAGGCGCCGTTCGAAGCACCGCAGGCGCTGTTAGATGCCGTCAAGGAAAAACGCTACGGCCAGTTCCGCGATCCTGTACTGGGCACCGTGCCGGTCAACTTCCTGACCAGTGCCGACACCACCGGCGGCAACTCCGGCTCGGCGGTGATGAACAAGCGTGGCGACCTGATCGGCCTCAATTTCGATTCGACCTATGAATCGATCACCAAGGACTGGTACTTCGACACCGCCATCACGCGCGCGATCCACCTCGATATCCGCTACATGCTGTGGGTAATGAAGGAAGTCGACCATGCCGACAACCTGCTGGCGGAAATGACGATCAAGTATCCGAAGGTGGCGAAAGCCGCGAAAGCCGCGAAAAAGTAATTTTCGACTGCTCAAAGCCGCATCCGCCGACCTGGCCGATGCGGCTTTTTTGCGTCTGGGCAACTAGCTTGAGTTCCCTCAATACGCCAGCGTTCACCCTGGTTAGCATGACCTGGGGCGTCAAGTCTGGAGGAGGCAATATGGATGAGGGCAGGCTGGCAGCCGATCTGGCGCGCCTTTTCGCAGCAGGCAAGGGCGTGCAGGAAAGCCGCTTGCTGCGCATGGATTTTCCGCACCAGGACGGCCCGCCCGATACGGCGCTGCTGGTCAACAGCTTGCGGGCGCACGAGGAAATATCACGCGACTTCCGTTTCGACGTCGAACTGCTGTCCGACAATCTCCACCTGCCCCTGACAGCGATGATGGGACGCATGGTCACCATTTCGATGGTGCGCGATGACGGCAGCCTGCGCCATTTTAATGGCTATGTGGGCGAATTTCGCCTGTTGCGCAGCGATGGCGGTTTCGCGTTCTACCAGATGGTGCTGCAACCGTGGCTGGCGTTTTCCAGGCTGCGCATGGACAACGTCTCGTTCCACGGCCGCACGGTCATTGACATCAGCGAAACCACCTTCGCTCATTATTGGGAGCGCGACTGGCAAAACCGCCTGCAGGCGGAAACAGCGATATTAACCTGCGCCAACCAGTATAATGAAACCGATTACAACCATCTGCACCGGCGCTGGGAAGACCAGGGCATCCATTACTGGTATGAACATCGCGCCGACGGTCATACGCTGTGTCTGGGCGACAATACCTGGCTGGCCGACAGCATCGACTCATGCGACCGCCATGCCAGCGTGCCCGACGAGATGGTGTTTCGCAGCGGCGCCGGCTCGCTGGAGTGCGATGGCATACGCGATTGGCAGGCGATACGCAAGATCGCCTCAGGCTCGCTTACGCTGGCCAGCTTCAACTACAAGCAGCCTTATGTCAGCCGCGCCAGCGGCCATGCGCTGCACCAGCAGGGCGACGTGTTTGCCCATGAACTGTATCAGGACAGCGGCTATGGCTATGCCAACATTGATGCTGGTGCAGCGCTGGCGCAGCGCCGTCTGGAGGAACTTGCCTGCCAGGCGCAATACTTCGACGCCGGTGGCAATCACCGCTGCGCCCAGGCCGGGCGCAGTTTCACGCTGGGCGGCCACTTCAGCGCCCGGCAATCCGTGCCGGCCCGAGGTGAAGCGGCGCGCCCGGACATGCGCACCCGCGAATACCTGATCCTGTCAGTCGATCATGTCGCCAGCAACAATTACCAGGCAGGGACGGGCGCGAAGTCGCATTATGAAAACCGTTTCAGTTGCATCCGCAAGAGCATACGCTGGTATCCGGGGCGACGGTTCAACAGCATGCCTTGTGCGCTTCCTGGCGTGCAGACCGCGATCGTCACCGGGCCGCCGGGCGAAACCATCCATACCGACGGGCTGGGCCGGGTAAAGGTGCAATTTCACTGGGACCGGCTGGGCAAGCTTGACGCGGGCAGTTCGCCATGGATACGGGTCATGACGCCATGCGCGGGCCAGGCGTTTGGCCAGATATCGTTGCCGCGCATCGGCCAGGAAGTGCTGATCCAATTTCTCAACGGCAATATTGACCATCCCGTGATTGTCGGTGCGGTGTACAACGGCAACCACGCACCGCCGTGGGATTTGCCGGGGCAATCCATGCTCGGCGGCTGGCGCAGCGCCGAACTGATGCCTGACGGCGGCTATGGCAGGCGCGGCAACCAGCTGGTGTTCGACGACACGCATCAGCGCATCCAGGCGCAACTGAATAGCGATCATCAGCATAGCCAACTGTCGCTCGGCTGCATCACCCGCATCGAAGACGCCAGCGGGCGCAAGGATGCGCGCGGAGAGGGCTGGGAACTGGCGTCGGACGCCTGGGGCGTGGCGCGCGCCGGGCGCGGCATGTTGCTGACCACCGAAGCGCGCCCTGGCGCCGCTTCGCATATCAAAAGCATGGATGAAAGCTTGCAGCGCTTGGCCGAGGCTGCCGAACGGCACAAGGCGCTGGCCGCCATGGCGCAGCATTACGGCGCGCAAGAAAGCGCTGCCCAGCAAGGTGCTGCAGCCGATGTGCTGAAAGCCCAGCATGCCGATATCAAGGGCGGCGCCGGCAGTGGCGAAAACGCGTTTCCCGAATTATCGAAGCCGCATCTGGTGCTGGCCAGCGCGGCTGGCATCGCAACCACCAGTGCGCAATCGACGCATATTGCCAGCGCCGACGACACGGCCTTGACTACCGGGCGCAACCTGTCGATGGCGGCCGGCGGTGGCCTGTTTGCCAGCATCGGTGCAGCATTGCGCCTGTTCGTCCACAAGGCCGGCATGAAGCTGATCGCCGCAGCCGGGCCGGTGCAGATTGCCGCGCAAACCGATGCGGTCGAGATCGTCGCCAACAAGGTGCTGGAGCTGATCAGCCAGGCCGACTGGGTGCATATTCGCGGCCGCAAAGGTGTGCGCCTGCATGGCGCCGATTGCATGCTTGAAATCAGCGACAAGGTGCAGTTTTTTACCACGTCGCCAACGCTGTTTCATGGCAACCTGGAAACGCTGGCGCCCAAGAACCGGCCACAACCGGAGCTTGAACCGCCTGTTGCGCCGGTCGAGGGGCAGTTGCACCTCACCATCCAGGCCCATGCCGACGGCGCGCCATACGCCCATGTGCCGTACACGCTGTACAAGGGCGAGGCCGAAGTCGAGCAGGGCTTGAGCGACGAATTTGGCCGCATTCCGATCAAGCACGAAGACGGCACGCCGCGCTACCGCATCGTGCTTGGCAATGGCGAGGAGTTTTTCTTGCAGGCCAGCGCGTGCTTCGACGGTGCGGCGCCAGACAGCGAACAGCGCCTGTCGAACCGCGGCTTGCGCGCGCTGGACGATACCAGCGATGGCCGTTTGCATCTGTAATTTCCATGCACTGAAGGAGACGTCATGCCGGACTCAAGCAAGCGCAACGAAACCACGCATATCGACGAAGTGGGCCGCACTGCCATCAGTTCGGTCCAGTGGCTGCTGGAAAACCGCAACCTGAAAGGCAATGCCAGCCACCCGATTACACATAACAACAAGCTCACGCTGTTCATTTGCGGCCAGGAAGCGTTTGCCGACATCGCCGGCCAGATCGCCAGGGCTGAAGATTCCATTGACCTGTGCTGCTGGGGCTTCGATCCGGGCATGGAACTGGTGCGCGGCAACAGCGTCACCTGGCCGCGTGGCGAGACCTTTGGCGACTTGCTGATCGCCGCCGCACGGCGCCATGTCAGGGTGCGCCTGTTGATCTGGCATGACCGGCTCGGTTCGCCGATGGTTCACAATATGCCGGGCCATTCACATGGCACCTCGCCTTGGAAAAACAGTGGACAGCGCGTTGATGACATCAGCGCCAAAGCCAGCCTGGCGATGTTGCAGGACGCGGTCGCCACGAGAGAGAGGGTCAGCGGCGGTCACAGGGCCGACAGGATCGCGCTCGAGGATATCCCGATGCTGGCGCGTGAAGAATATTGCTACAGTTGGTATGTGCTCGCGTTCAAGGGCCTGTTTGAAGGTCTGGAAATTCGCTTGCGCCATGGCGACAGCGGCGCGATCAGCAAGAGTATCGAGACCGAACTGAGCCAGCCGCATGGCTTGACGATGGGAGAAATCGAAAAGCCCGGCATGCTCTACCTGGGCACTCACCACCAGAAGCCGGTCCTGATCGATTTTGCCCACGAAGAGGGAGCCAAGGCCGTCGGCTATGTAATGGGCCTGAACTCGGTGACCGATTATTGGGACACGACCGCCCATCTGCTCAATGATACGCGGCGCGAACAGGGCGGCGTCAACGAACGGCGCGAGTGTTTGCAGGGCCTCGCTGCGGACGGCGGCTTTGCCACGCTCAAGCCCTATCAGGATTATGCCTGCCGCATCGACGGCGGCCGTGCGCTGATCGCGCTCTACAATAATTTCGTGAAGGCCTGGGATCGTGCGGCCGACGACCGCACGCATGCGGCCGCCAATGCCAGCGTCAGCAGGAAGTTGCCACGTGGCAGCCCGCCGGCGCTGCTGTTGCGCAAGGCCGAGCGAGATGACTCCACCGTGCAGATCGTGCTGACGCAGCCCGAAGAGCAGGACAAGACCATCAAGGAAACCTACTTTCGCGCCGTGACCCAGGCCAGCCTGGCGGCCGGCTACCTGTATGTGGAAAATCAGTACTTCCAGTATGAAGACTGGGCCCGGCACCTGCTTGCAGAGCGCAGGAAGGTGGTCGCTGCCTGGAAAGCCGGCAGCTTGAAAGCGGGCAAGACCATGCGTGATATGCCCATCATGCACGTATTGATCGTTATTCCGGTACCCGAGCGCGCGCAGATGGTGCCGCGCACCCACGACACGCTGGCGACACTGGGGCGGCACGATGGCATGACAGGGCAAAACACAATGATCGACGACTACAACAAGCGACCGAAAACCCGGCAGGTCAGAGGCGGATTCGGCATCACCAGCGAGGTTGAAGTCAAGTTGCCCGACGTGGTGCGGCACTCCAACGGCATCAACAAACCCGGCGCGATGACGCTGGAGAGCGATTTCGGGCTGAAGGTGTCAGTAGCCATGCTCAATGTCAGCGCGTTTGACAAGGATCGCTGGCGTTACCGTGAAATCTACATCCATTCCAAGCTGATGCTGGTCGACGACGTGTTCATGACGCTGGGCAGCGCCAACCTGAACCAGCGCAGCATGGCCGTTGACAGCGAAATCAATATCGCCACCGTCGACTACCGCGTGGCGCGGGAGCTGCGCAAGCGGGTGTGGCGCATGCATAGCGGGGGACTGGTCGATGGCGGTGGAGGAACGAAGGGGGAGATCGTGGATGCTTTTGAGAAATGGGAGGAGTTGATGGGAGAAAATCGCGGCAGGAAAAAATCTGATTCTGCAAGTGCGGATCACAAGAAAATGAGCGGATTTTTGCTTCCCTTTGAAGATAGCCGAAGTTCAACGTTGCGTTTGGGTTGAACATGAAAAAGTATAAAAACTCCGCTTTTCTCCCGTCATCTTTTATCTTGACAGTATTCCTCAATATTTCTTTAATCGCCTGCAAAATGCCTAACGACAAAAAAGAAGTCCTGCCACGCAACCAAAGCCTGCCTCTTTTTAATCCGCATGTCGCGGATTTCATTTGTGAAATCGAGGCAAGCAAGGTTCCTCCCATTGATGCGCAAGCCGAGGATTGGTTTCTTGCAGCACGTGCCTTGGAAGATCCTGAAATTTTCGTGGACGACCGCGACTACAAAAAAATCGTCGATCTAACGCGTCAAGCGGCGGAACGATTGCACTGGAAAGCGATGCTCAATCTGGCAAGCCTGTATGTGGAAGGGCGCGATCCTTTATACGGCAATGAAGAAGCTGTTCAATTGGTGGAAAAGGCAATGCGGCTGGGCATACCGGCAGCGTATGACCGGATGGGGACATATTATGCGAACGGCACCGGCGTTCACGGCGACATCACTCGTGCTTATGCCTTCTGGCAAAAGGCGGCGCAGATGGGTAATCCTCAAGCGATGGAATTTTTGGCAGATAAGTTAAATGTCGGACCTGCAAATGAGGGTGCAGGGTATTGGGCTAATATTCCTGTCGCAATAAAAATGATGGAATGTGCATTTTCCCAAGGAAATGGGACGGTGGCATATAATCTGTCGTATATGTATGCATCCCCCAGAACGGCCACGGGGAGAGTTAGCGGTCCGCGTACGCCAGAAACCAAGGCACTTGCTCTTAAAGTCTTACAAAAGGGAGTAGCATTAGGTTGCCGGAAATGCGCAAACAAACTCAAGATTGAATTCGGAGATCCGTTTGATCTTGCAAACATGCTGGTTCCGTATATTGATAAAGCCCGAGCGGAACGTTACGGCGTACTTAATCGTGAACTGGGATTCAATCCCAATGCGCGCTTTCCTAATTTGGACAAGGTCTTGCCACTCCCGCCCGCCGATCTGCCTCCCTGGAATGGTGACCGGGATACCTTGCTGCATGCCGCCAAGGGCGTGCGGCCGCCGCCCACCGTCCCGAAACCAAGTGCCGCCTCGCTGTTACAAAAACCGTATTTCCTGCCCGCCGACTATGCGTTGCGCCCTGCTGGCTCGCACAGCGATGCGCCTCGCGCGCCATTTTCCGCATATTGGCGGCCCGCTCAAGGGCAGGGCTTGACGGAGCCGGCCCGATTATTCCAGCAAGGTGAAGAATTCCGCCATTTCAGCGTGCTTGATGCCGATGGCAATAGCCGTTATGGCAGCGTGAGTTGGGAGCCGTGCCTGACGATACGACATGACCATGGCGCCGTGCAGCCGCGCGCGGCGCCCGGCCTGCTGCGCGAGGTGGCGCGGCCCGAGCCTTGGTTGAGCTGCGCTTGCGGGCAAGCTTGCCCGGTCAGCGGCGTCTGGCAGCCCTGGGTTGCGCCCGACCATCCGTTGCAGGCCATCGTCAACCAGTACTGGCGCCAGGCCTGGCTGAGCCAGGGAGCGCGGTTCCCGCAACCGCGCCGCGACTGGCTGCTCGATTTGCCGGATGACCAGGTGACTTGGCATTTGATGGATGCGTCCTTGGCTGATCTCGGCTAAGGCATCGTTCCCTGCACGAGATATCTCACCTGGTCGATGCAGTTTTTTACGCGGTGTTAAAACACCACCAGCGTGCCATCGTGCAGCAAGCCGCAAGGCCAGTGACCCTGGCGGTACAGCGCCAGGGCCTCGCACCAGAAGCCCTGGCGCTGGGCCAGGATTTCAAGGCTGGCCATGCGCACGCAATACAGCGCGGCTCCGGTGGCCGCTGGCGTGAAATCATGGGGTTCCGAACTGATGGTCTTGTCGGGCACGGCGCGCAGCGATTGCAGCGCCAGCTTGTAGTTCGCCATGACTTGCTGCTGCCACGGCGCGCCGTTTTGCTTGAGGAGCTGCAGCAGCTCCTTGCCATGGATGGGGTCGGGCTGGTCGCGGGAAGTGGGCAGCCATGCCATGCGGGTGCTGTCCCAAGCGTGCATGCCCGCGAGGGCGAGTTGCCCTGGCTGCGCCCGATAGCTGCCGAGTGCGCCGAACCATTCGATACCGTCCAGTATGTCTGTCATGGCTGCTGCTCCTGGCGCTGCAGCGCCTCTGCCGGCAACTGGAAAAAACGCGGCACCAGCGCCGGCGACAGCTCATTGCCGCCGTCGATCATGTCCAGCCGGCCACTGAGCATCAGCATCACATAGCCATGGCCCAGCGACCAGCCGGCGCTGGCGGCGGCGCGTTGCCAGCGCATGTCGACGCCGGCCTCGCGCACGGCCGCGCCGGCCGTCTGCAATACATAAGCAAAGCAGGCGTGCGCCGCTTCCAGCAGCACCGGGAACTGGCGCACATCCTGGTGTTCGAACATCAATCGGTAGTGAGCAGGGGCAGCCAGGGCAAACTCGATATATTGCTGGCCTTGCAGCTGGAAACGCTCTGCCGCCGGCAGGCTGCCCAGCGGCGGCAGTTCCTCGTCCCATTTGCGGCGCAGCGCGGCAAAGCCGGCGGCGGCCACTTCGGCCAGCAGTGCTTCCTTGCTGGGGAAATGGCGGTAGATGGCGGCAAGCGATACACCCACGCTGCGCGCCAGTTCGCGCAGCGAAATGGTCACATCGCGCTGCTGCGCCAGCTGGGTGATGGTGGCGTTGATCAAGGTCTCGCGCAGGTTGCCATGATGATAGCTATTGCTGGCTGTGCTCATAAGTTATCGCTGTATACATTGTGTGATTTATGTGTATGATAGCCATGTTATCACTGAAAACATGAGGCCAGCATGCAAGCAGTCACACTCAAGGCGCGCAAGGTGGACTTGCCACCGCAGGCGGCCATCGCGCCACTGTATCGTGGCAGCCACCTGGCCGATGCGTATGCCGTGGCCCTGCCAAACCCGGGTGCTGCACGGATGGACATGGAAACGCTGGCGCGCACGCTGCTGGCAAGTCAGCCGCGCTGGGCGCAAACGCTGATGGTGCTGCGCGACGCCATCGTGGCGCGCTTCGGGATCAAGACGGCAGGCCAGCTTGCCAGTGGTGAAGGTGGAAGGATCGGCATCTTTCGCATCTATGCCGTTACTGACAACGAGATCGTTGTGGGCGAGGATGACAGCCATCTTGATTTTCGTCTGTCGATGCTGCGCAGTGCGCAAGGCGGCCCGCATGGCAGCATCACGCTGGCCAGCGCCGTGCATTGCCATAACAGAATCGGCCGCGTGTATATTTTTTTGATACGGCCGTTTCATCAGCTGATCGTGCAGCGCTCGCTGACGCGTGCCGCAAAGCGAGGCTTTGGCCTGCGCCAGGAGTGAAGCGGCAATCTTGCTTATTCAAGCCCGGTATTGCATACTGCGCCACCCGCCTTGTCCAACTTCCCATGAACGATACGCTACTCCTGCTGGGTTTTGCCACCACGCCGCTTGAACTGGTTTCCTTTGTCCTGGCGCTGGCCAACGTGGCGCTCAATATCCGCCAGAATCCGTGGGCCTGGCTGTTTGCGATCATCTCGTCGGCCGCTTACGGCTTCGTGTTTTTCGAGTCGCGCCTGTATGGCGACATGGCCTTGCAACTGCTGTTTATTGCCATCTCCGCCTGGGGCTGGTATCACTGGCTGCATCCGAAAAGCGGCGTGCCGGCCTTGCCCGTCACCTGGCTCACGCCACGCGGCTGGCTTGGCAGTGCTTGCTTCTGGCTGATCGGCTTTCTGCTGATCTCCTGGCTGCTGAAGTCGACCGATACCGACGTGCCGCATGCAGACGGTTTCCTGACCGCCGGCAGCCTGCTGGGCCAGCTGCTGCTGTCGCGCAAGAAGATCGAAAACTGGATCGTCTGGATCGTGGTCGATATCCTGTACGTAGGCTTGTATGTCTACAAAAACCTGACCTTGACGGCCATTCTGTATGCCGTGTTCGTGGTGATGGCGACGATCGGCCTGCTGGCCTGGAAAAAGGCTGCACCGGCTGCGCCTGATGCGATGGTTCTCAAATGACGCATGCCCTGTTGCGCATTGCCATACTGGGTGCCGAATCGTCGGGGAAATCCACTCTTGCGGCAGCGCTGGCCGAACGGCTGGGCACCGTCTGGGTGCCCGAGTATCTGCGTGAATTTGTTGAAACAGAGGGCAGGGTGCCGGTGGCTGGCGACCAGTTCCTGATCGCCAGCACCCAGGTCGCGCGCGAACGCGAAGCGAGTGCCGCAGCCCATGGCGTGCTGATCTGCGACACCACGCCTTTGATGACGGTGCTGTACAGCCGCCATTATTTTGGCGGCGAGGATGCGCCACTGGCGGCGCTGGCCGCCAGCACGCAGTACGACCTGACCCTGGTCACGGCGCCCGATACGCCGTGGGTGGCGGACGGCTTGCAGCGAGAATCGGAAGCGGTGCGCCAGTTGATCTACCGGCAATTGCTGGACGAACTGGCATCACGCGGGATTGCCCATCATATCCTGCACGGCAACTTGCAGCAGCGCATGGCGCAAACCATGCCGCTGCTCGCAGCGCTGCTGGCTGACGTCTAGAAGTCGAACTGCGCCGACACCTTGAGCGTGCGACTGGCGCCCGGGAACAGGTAGCCGTCGGACTCCGGCGTCACGTCGCGCCAGTAGAACTTGTCGAACACATTGTTGACGGTGGCGCGCAGCACGGCCTGCTTGCCCGCCAGGCGCAGCGCATAGGCAGCGCCCAGGTTGGCCACATGATACGAGGGCACAAAGGTGTTGTTGTTGAATTCAAATGCCTTTTTGCCCGAGTATTCCCAACTGCCGTTGACCGACAGGCCCGCCACTTGCGGCACGCGGTAGTCGAGGTTGATGGCGCTCTTGAGGGCCGGCACGTTCGGCACACGCTTGCCGTCCAGCGATGCTACACCGGTGCCTGACTGCTGGCTGTTCAGGGCGGTGACCGATACGCCGATGTTCAGGTCGGCGCTGGCCTTGCCTTGCGCAGACAGTTCCAGGCCGCGGTGCTGGGCCTGGCCGGCGCGCACGAAAAAGCTGTCGGCATTCTGGAATTCCAGGCCCTTGCGGATCTGGAACAGGCTGGCAGCGACCATCAGCTCGGGCGTGATATCGGCTTTCACGCCGAACTCGATCTGTTTCGAGCGGCTCGGCGACAGTTCTTGGTTGGCATTGGCCGCATTGATACCGGCCGTGCCGCCATGCTCCATGCCCTGCGAATACGCGCCATACACGGCCACGTTGTCGAGCGGGTTGTAGACCAGCGCCAGGTTGGGCAGCAGGAACGCATGTTTGGCGCGCACTTCGGCCACGCTCGGGTCGGCATTGAGCACATATTGAAAACCATCGACATCGATATGGCGCAGGCCCGCATGCAGCTTCCAGTTGGCGGACAAGCTCACAATATCCTGCACGAAAACCGAGTTTTCCTTGTCGTTGCGCGTTTCGCGCACAGGGCCTTGCACGCCGTTCGAGATGGGCACGATCACGGGCTGATAGATATTGCTGGTGCCGGCGTAGTCGTACACATAGCGCCCGGCGCGGTCCTTGCGGTGGAAGGTGGCCACGCCCGCCGTGAATTCATGGTGCAGGGCGCCGGTGGCGAATTTGCCCTGGATCATGGCTTGCGCGCTCAAGGGTTTCTTGGTTTCGCCCAGGCTGCGGTAGTCGTACACATCGTAGTCGCCATTGCTGCAGAAGCCCGGAAACAGTTCCTGCGCGCCGCAGCCATACGGAAACGCCGTGTAGTCGTCGCGCTTGAACGAGTGCTGGTTGGCGCTGAGGGTAGCGTGCCAGTTGTCGTCGAACGCGTACTGGAAGCGCAGGCCGAGATTGCTGGTGATGGTGTCGACCGGGCGCGTCCACGGTTGCAGGTTGAGCAGCGTGTCGGCGCTGACACCGGTCGGCAGGGTGGTGTTGCCCAGCAGTTGAAAACCTGGCGCCGTGATCTGCGATTTGTCCTGGTAATCGGCGTCGAGCTGCAGCAGCGCCTGCGGCGAGATCTGCCAGTCGAACGCGCCCGAGATGAACTTGCGGTTGCCATCGGCGCCCTTGACGTACGAGCGCAGGCGCTCCGCCGCCACATTGATGCGGTAGCCGAAACGCGGGTCGTCCAGGCGGCCGCCCAGGTCCAGCGCGCCATACACGGTGCCGCGTTCTCGCGCCTCGACCGTAACCGTACGCAGTGGCGTATTGGTGGGGCGCTTGACGATAAAGTCGATCACGCCGCCCGGCGCGGCCATGCCGGCCTGCAAGCCTGCCAGGCCTTTCAATACTTCGATGCGTTCCTTGTTTTCCAGAGGAATTTGCGTATCGCCGGGAATCGCGATGCCGTCCTTGCGGTAGCTGGAATTGTTGTCGAGCTTGAAGCCGCGGATCGAGAACTGTTCGGCATAGCCAACCGCGTTGTAGGCGTCATTGATGCTGGCGTCCAGACGCACGGCGTCGCTGGTATTGCGGATCTGCAGGTCCTGCATGGTTTGTTGCGAAATGACGGTGACGGCGGCTGGCGTCTGCAGCAGCGGCGCGTCACTGAAGCCGCCCACCGAGGCGCGCTGGGCGGCTGGCACCTTGCTGGCGGTAACGATGACTTCGGCCATGCTGGAAGGTGTATCGACAGCGTCAGCAGCAAAGACGGGCGCAGCAAAAGCCTGTGCGATGGCCAGGGTCAACAGGGAGACAGACAAATTCGGTGTAGGCATGATTGCTCGTGGTGGCATGTTCGGCTGGCGCCAACGCAGGAGCTATCAAAGGAGGGAGGTACTTTGCGCTTTCCTTCGCTGGCATTATCCAGATCAGGTACGAAGGGTATCTCTCACCCGGATGACTGCTCCAGGACCCCTAGCGAATTGATAGCTTAACATGAACCGCCGCCCGCTGTCTGCCAGGCTGGCGCTTTTACAACAGTCTACAGACTCAGTTCCAGCACCTTGCGGCTGACGGCCAGGGTCACTTCGCCCTGTTCGCCGAGCGCGGTCATGCCATGCGCTTCCAGTGCGGCAATCACGGCGTCGACGCTGTCATGACCGAGGCCATAGTCGGCCAGGCGCGTCTTGACACCCATATGGCGGAAGAAATATTCGGTGCGCGCAATCGCCGTTTCGATGCGGCCGTCCTCGTCGCCACCATCCAGGCCCCACACGCGGGCCGCGTATTGCAGCAGCTTGGTGCGCTTGGCCTGCTTGCGCACGCGCAGCATGCTGGGCAGGATCACGGCCAGGGTTTGCGCATGGTCGAGTTCATATAGTGCCGTCAGTTCGTGGCCGATCGCGTGGGTCGACCAGTCCTGCGGCACGCCCACGCCGATCAGGCCGTTCAACGCCAGCGTGGCGCACCACATCACGTTGGCGCGCACGTCATAGTCGTCCGGGTGCGACAGCGCCTTGGGGCCTTCCTCGATCAGGGTCAGCAAGATGCCTTCGGCGAAGCGGTCCTGTACCGAAGCGTTGACGGAGGCGGTCAGGTACTGTTCCATCACGTGGGCAAAGGCGTCGACGACGCCATTGCCGACCTGGCGCAGCGGCAGGGTAAACGTTTTGGTCGGGTCGAGCACGGAAAATTTCGGATACACCTTGCGGCTCATGAACGAGCGCTTTTCCTGCGTTGCCTTGCGCGTGATGACGGCCGAGCCGTTCATTTCGGAACCGGTGGCGGGCAGGGTCAATACGGTGCCGAAGGGCAGGGCGGCGTCGATGATCTTGCCGCCTTTTTCCAGGATGTCCCACGCCTCGCCTTCGCGCAGGGCGGCCGCCGCGATGAACTTGGTGCCGTCGACCACCGAGCCGCCGCCCACGCCGAGCAGGAAATCGATGCCTTCGCTTTTTACCAGGGCGACGGCCTGCATCAGGGTTTCATAGCTGGGGTTCGGTTCAATGCCGGAAAATTCGAGTACCGTGTGGCCGGCCAGTGCGGCGCGCACTTCATCGTAGACGCCGTTCTGCTTGATGCTGCCGCCGCCATAGGTCATCAGCACTGTGGCCTGTGGCGGTATCAGCTTGCCGATGGCGGCGATCTGGCCCTGGCCGAACAGGATCTGGGTGGGATTGTAGAAGTCGAAATTGATCATGGCTCTCCTGATGCTGATGAGGTTCGAGGCCTGATTATGGACGATGATGGCAGCACGCGTGTTTGCCGCTTGAGATTTTCCGGCGCGCGGTGGAAAATGCAGCGCATATCGAGGCATGTCGCCCGCGCACACAAAGGAAACAGCATGTCCCATCACCCCCTGGAAGAATCCGGCTTGCCGGCCACTGCGCTGGACATGCACCGCGCCATCGGCGCGCTGGTCGCCGCGCTGCAGGCGCTGGACCTCAACAGCCAGCGTTTCGAGGCCTGTACCGACCCCGAGCTGCGCCGCGTGCTGGCGCATGCGGGCGACACCAGCCGGCGTGAAGCGGCCATGCTGCTTGAATGGATGCGCCGGCGCGATGCGCGGCTGGACAAGGAACTGAAGGAAGCGCTGTTCAAGGCGGGGCCGATCGTGGCGCAGTTTCACTACGACGAAAAGGTCGGGTAGGCGAGGGCGCTGTACTGGCGTACCATGCGCCGCGCAAGCGAGGGCTCGCGTAGACTGTGTCCCGAATATGATTTTGGGAGCATACATTGATGAAGTCTTTACCATACCGCGAAGGCAGCTGGTTTGCCGTGCCCTTGCAGGGTGGAGGCCATGCGGTCGGCGTGGTAGCGCGCAGGGCGCCTGCCGGCCGCATCATGCTGGCATATATGTTCGGCCCGAAACGCGACGCGCTGCCGTCGCTGGCCGAACTGGAAACCCTGCGTCCCGAGCAGGCCGTGCGCCGCTTGCGCACCGGCGACATGGCGCTGCTGAACGAGCGCTGGGCCATGCTGGGCGACAGCGAACACTGGGACCGCGACGCCTGGCCCATGCCTTCGTTTATCCGCCGCAACGAGTCCCTGCAGCGCGCCTGGCGCGCCACCTATGCCGATGCCGACCCGGCCAAGCTTGACCGTGAAGAATCCGTGCCTTTTGACACACCGGGGCTGGAAAGCGATTCGCTGTATGGCTATGGCGCGACGGAATTGTTGATGACCAAGCTGCTGGTCACGCCGCCGGAAAACTGATCTGGAAAGCCAGCCCGCCGCCGGTGCGGTTGCGCACCTGCAGTTCGGCGCCATGGCGCAGCAGCACCCGGTCGACAATGGCCAGCCCCAGGCCGGCACCGTTGGCCTGGCCGCGCGCCGTGTCGAGGCGGGTAAACGGTTTGAGCATTTGCTCGATCTTCTCAGTCGGCACGCCGGGGCCGTGGTCCTGCACATCGATGATCACGCGCCGCGCAGCACTGCTGCCCTTGAGCTGGCAGGTGATGTCGATTTCAGCGAACTCGCTGCCCTGCGTCTTGCCATAGCGGCGCGCATTTTCGATCAGGTTGTTCAGCACGCGCCGCAAGTCGGTCGGGTTGCCCATGACGTGGGCGCCGTCGGCGATCACGGTGGTGATTTTCACGTCGGGCAGGCGCATCGTTTCGCGCGCCATCTCGTTCAGCAAAGCACTCAGGTCGACGTTGGTAAAGCTCGACGCTTCGGTCGGCTTGGCGTAGTCGAGGAACTGGCCGATGATGTCGTCCATCTGGCCGATATCGGACTGGATGCCGATACGCGCTTCGTCGGACAGATTGGCCATTTCCACTTCCAGTTGCATGCGCGCCAGCGGTGTGCGCAGGTCGTGCGAGATGCCGGCCAGGATCACGGCGCGGTCCGATTCCACCTGTTTCAGATCGTCGACCATCTGGTTGAAGCTGCGATTGGCTTCGATGATTTCGATCGGGCCTTTTTCCGGTAGCGGCGCCGGTTGCTTGCCTTGCGCAATCGCGCGTGCGGCCACCGTCAGGCGCGACAGCGGCAGGTTGATCAGGCTGGAAATGATGGCCGCGCCGATCAGCGACAACAGCGACACCAGGCTGGCCCAGCCCAGCCACTGGAAACCCGTCAGGCCACGCAGGCGCTCGCGGTCCAGCATCAGCCAGTAGTCGTCGTCGTCGATCTTGAAGCTGACCCAGAAGCCGGCCACGCCGTTGACCCTGGCCGAAAAGCGTGTATCGTGGCCCAGCTTGGCCTTCACCAGCGCCTCGATATCGGGCATCAGGTAATTGTCGGGCGGCGGATCGATGCGGTCGTCTTCCTCGAGCGGGAAGATGCGGATGCCTTCATTGCTGACCAGGTCGAACAGCAGCTCGCGGCGCAGTTCGGGCGCCGAGTGCGTCAGCGCCGCATGCGTGATGGTTACCACGGAAATGACCTGGGCCGAAATCTGCTGCGCCTGCGGTTCGCGCTGGATCACGGAAATCATGCCGATCCAGGCGATCATGCTGACGGTGGTCAAGGTGCCAAGCAGCAAAAATGTGCGCCAGAACAGGCCGCTTTTCAGCCGCGCCAGGCTGATATGGGGAACAAGTTTCATCTAGCCTTGCCAGCGATCAGCGCGGTTGTCCGTCCGGAATGAAAACGTAGCCCAGGCCCCACACGGTCTGGATGAACAGGGGGCTGGACGGATCGGGTTCGATCAGTTTGCGCAGGCGCGAGATCTGCACGTCCAGGCTGCGGTCGAACACTTCGTACTCGCGACCGCGCGCCAGTTCCATCAGTTTTTCACGCGACAGCGGCTGGCGCGCATGGCGCGCAAACACCTTCAGCACCGAAAATTCGCCGGTCGTCAGAGGTACGGTCTCGCCGCTCTTTTTCAAGGTGCGGGTGCCCAGGTCCAGCACGAAGTCGCCGAACTCGAAGGTTTGCGGCGTTTCCGACGGCGCACCAGGAATTTCGTCGGGACCCTTGCGGCGCAATACGGCGCCGATACGCGCCACCAGCTCGCGTGGATTGAACGGTTTCGGCAGGTAGTCGTCGGCGCCCATTTCCAGGCCGACGATGCGGTCCACGTCTTCGCCTTTGGCCGTCAGCATGATGATAGGCGTCTGGTCGCCGGCGCCGCGCAGGCGGCGGCAGATCGACAGGCCATCTTCGCCAGGCAGCATCAGGTCGAGCACCAGCAGGTCATAGCGTTCGCGCAGCCACAGTTTGTTCATCGCGGTGGCGCTCTCTGCCGTGAAGACATTGAAGCCCTGTTCGGTCAGGTAGCGGCGCAGCAGGTCGCGCAAGCGTACATCGTCGTCGACCACCATGATCTTCGCCTGGTGACCGTGGATGTTTTGCGTTGTTGTATTGCTGCCGGAAGTGGAGGTTGTAGTCATTTGGGGTGTCGTGTTATCGTCGATTAGTTGCTATAGTAACGCTTGGCGCAGCATGAGCAAGCGGCTGGCGCGACCCATTACATAGTGTTACAAACTTTACCCAATTACTCTTACTGCACCGTGTAAAGCATCATACACTGGGGCCTCAGTTGAATTGCGCTTTATGTTTGTATGGCATCGCGGAAGAGGAACTCAATGAATATCGTCAGCCAAAAAATTCACACCGCTCCCGGCGCATCTTCGTCCGCACCTGCCGTGCACGTGCTGTCTTCGTTCGTGCTGTGCGCGGTACTGGCCTGTGGTGTTGCCCAGGCTCAGTCGCAGCAGCCACCGCGCCGTGACGAACAGCAGCAGCTGCAGTCGCAACGCTTCGAACAGCAGCGCAACAATGATAACCGACTGCGCGAACAGCGTGACGCACGCAGCTTCGACACGCGCATGGAAGAGCAGCGCCGCGCCGGCGAAGGCGCCGAGGCAGCGCGCCGCACGGGCCGCATGACCCCCGATGAGCGCCGCGACCTGCGCCGCCAGATCAATGAAGTGGGCCAGGATATCTATTCCAATCCACCGCGCCGTTAAGCCTCAGTTTGGCGTGCCCTCGTATCCCACCGTTTGACACCTGAAATTTTTTGCGTTTCCGCAACCCGCCCGGCGCGCACGCCGGGCTTCGCCGTGATATTGTTCTAATGCAATTTGACCAGTTTCGCGATCGGGGGACGCAGTGAGCAACGAAGCAACACCAGCGCATGGCGCCAACCAGGCGGGCGGCCTTGCGCCCGGCCTGCTGCAGCGCCAGGACGGTGTATTTTTTGACTTGTCGCTGGCGCCGGAGCAACTGCGTTCGGCAGTTGACCAGCTATTCCAGTCCGGCATGCTGCTCGCTGGCATCGACTATCCTCTTTTCCTGATGACCCTGTACCACGCACCAGCGCCACGCACGGCGCCCAAGGGTGAAGCCGTGGTACGTATTGCCGCGAGCGTGGCGCCATTTTCGCCGCTGCGGCGCGAACTGTACGAACATATCAAGGTCGGCGCCGAGGTGGCCGATTGCTATTTCGAAGCCGTGCCATCGAGCGAGGACAGCCGCGTGCCGATGGTGCGCGATTTCGACGAGATGGTTGCCGCGCTGTGGGCCAAGGGCGTGCATTACGGTATCGACAGCGGTGTCGTGCGCGCCATGATCGCCTCCGGCAAGGCCGAGCGCATCACGGTGGCGCGCGCCTTGCCGCCCCAGCCGGGGCGCGATGCGCAACTGGTGGAAGTGTCGCAAGGCATACACCGCGACGACGCGCCACGCGAGCGCTCGAATGGCCGGCTCGACCTGCTCAGTTTCAAGAACCGTTTCCCGCAAGTCAAGAAGCATGCGCGCCTGCTGTACAAGCTGCCGTCCGTGCCCGGCTTGCCCGGCCATGCGCTCGATGGCGCCGTGCTGGCACCACCGCCACCGCTGGAAGTCGAGCTGGCCACGGTGGCTGGCGAGGGCACCATGGTCGAACGCTACAGCGACGGCGAGTTCCTGGTGGCCGCAGTGGAAGGCTATCTGAATATCGACGAGCAGGGCAAGATTTCCATCGGTAACAAGATCGTCAGCCGCGAAGGCGTGAGCAGCCGCACCACGGGCAACCTGAAGTTGCGCGCCGCCTATGAAGAGTATGGCGAAGTGCAGGAACAGCGCCAGCTTGACGGCAGCGATATCACCATCCACGGCCATGTGTATGGCCGACTGCATTCGCAGGGCGGCACCATTGTGTTGCACAGCAACCTGGTGGGCGGCACGGCGGTCAGCGAGCAGGGCGATATCCGCGTCGATGGCGTGGCGTCCGGCGCCGTGATCCAGACGCGCAACGGCGAAGTGCGGCTGCAGCGTGCCGAAAGCTGCGTTATTTCCGGTACCCGCGTAGTGATCGAGCATGCCAGCAATTGCGACATCATCGCCGATGAAGTGGTGATCGAGATGGCGCTCGGCTGCGCGGTGGCGGCGCGCACCATCCGCATCGGCAGCGCCGGCGCGCGCAAGCAGGTTGAAATGCGCGCCTTTCCGCTGGTGCCGGACCTGGCGCTGCTGGAACAGAAAATCACCGACAGCGTGGCGCGTGCTGGGCAGTACGGGCAAATGCAGCGCAAGCGCCAGCAGGAAATCGACGCCATCGCGCAATTGCCCGAAGTGCGCAGCTACCTGACCCTGGCCGGCCAGTTGCGGCGTGGCGAACTGGTGTTGCAGCCAGCCCAGCAGGCGCCGTACGAAAAACTGGTGGCGCGCATTGCGCCCGTGCTCAAGGAAGTCGCGCGGCTGCGCGTGGAAGTGAAACAGTCGGAAATTTTGCAGGGGCAGATGCTGACGCTGGCCGACCATAGCCGCGCGCAGCGCGCCGCCACGGCTGGCCAGTCCCGCTGCGTGCTGGGCCTGGTCGATGGCGACACCGTCGTGCGCTCGATGGTGGCGCCGCCCGGGCAAGCGAAGGTATATGACCTGTCGCCGAAGGAGATCAAGGCCCTGCTGCACAGCGCGGTGCCCGCCACGCAACTGGTGTTTGCAGACAGCAGCGGCAGCCTGGACTGGACCTACAGTCCGCCACCACTCGATACGATTTAATCAGTCACTTAGTCAGTCACTTTGCCGCGCGATTGCTTGAGGGCGCTGTGCGTGCTCTTGCTGTCCAGGCGGCGCCGCTGCGAGCCCCGCGTGGGCTTGGTGGCGCGCCGCAAGGCCGGCAGGAAGGTCACGCTGTCGATGATTTCCTGCAGCCGGCGCAAGGCTTCTTCCTTGTTCTGTTCCTGGCTGCGCGATTGCTGCGCCTTCAAGACCAGCACGCCGTCCTTGCTGATGCGGCTGTCGCGCAAGGCCAGCAGCCGCTCCTTGTATGCGTCCGGCAGCGAGGACGCGGCAATCGCAAAGCGCAGGTGAATGGCACTCGACACCTTGTTGACATTCTGCCCGCCCGGCCCCTGGGCGCGGATGGCAGAAAATTCAACTTCGGCAGGATCGACGAGGTGGCGCATACAGGCTTGCAGGAGTGGCAGCCGGGCTGGTTCAGCCGCCGATTTTTTCCAGCTGATCCTGCAGTTCCAGCCATTCCGCTTCCAGCTGCGCCAGGTCCTTCGTAAAGAAGGTCTGGTCGGCCAGCAACTGCTTCAGCTTTGCCTTGTTGGCTGCGTCATAGATGCCTGGCTCGCCCAGCTTGGCGTCGGTTTCCGCTTTTTGCGCATTGCGCTTGGCAATCTGCTCTTCCTGGCGCTTGATCTTGTTTTCGATAGGTTTGCGCAGGGCGGCCGTTTTCTGGCGGTCTTCCGCTTCCTTGCGCTTGTCGCGCACGGGTGCGGCAGGTGCGGCGGCAACTACTGGAGAGACCACCGGAAAATCGGTCTTGTTGGCCTTGCCGGCCGCCGGCAGCACGTCGGTGCCTTTGCCCAGCTTGGTCTTGAACAGCCAGTCCTTGTAATCGTCCAGGTCGCCGTCGAACGGTTGCAGCTTGCCGTCGGCAACGATGATGAATTCATCGGTGGTGGCGCGCAGCAGGTGGCGATCGTGCGATACCACCACCAGCGTGCCTTCGAACTGGGCCAGCGCTTCGGTCAGCGCTTCGCGCGTTTCCAGGTCCAGATGGTTGGTTGGTTCATCGAGCAGCAGCAAATTTGGCCGTTGCCAGACGATCAGGGCCAGCGCCAGGCGCGCTTTTTCACCGCCCGAGAACGGTGCGATCGAGGCGGTCACCATATTGCCGGGGAAGTTGAAGCCGCCGAGGAAGTTGCGCAGCTCCTGCTCGCGCGTGGTCGGCGCGATCTTCGACAAATGCCACAGCGGCGATTCGTCATGGCGCAGCATTTCCACCTGGTGCTGGGCGAAGTAGCCGATGTTCAGGCCCTTGCCCATGGTGGCGTCGCCCGTCAGCGGCATCAGTTCGCCGGCGATGGTCTTGATCAGTGTCGATTTGCCGGCGCCGTTCTGGCCCAGAAGGCCGATGCGCTGGCCGATCTGCAGCGAAAACTTGATGCCGTTGACGATGGTTTTATGCGTGATCTCGCCGGTCGCTTCGTTTTCGATCTTGTAGCCCGCATCGACGTCTTCCATCACCAGCAGCGGGTTCGGGGCGCTCAGCGGCTCGCGGAATTCAAACGAGAATTCGGCGGCGGCGCGCAACGGCGCCAGCTCTTCCATCTTGGCCAGGGCCTTCATGCGGCTTTGTGCCTGGCGTGCTTTCGACGCTTGCGCCTTGAAGCGGTTCACGAACGACTCCAGGTGGGCGCGCTTGCGCTGCTGCTTTTCCAGCGCGCCGGCGGCCAGTATCATCTGCGCCGCGCGCTGGCGCTCGAAGCTCGAATAGTTGCCTGAATAGCGTTTCAGCTTGCGCTCGTCGATATGCACCACCACGTTCACCACTTCATCGAGGAAGTCGCGATCGTGGGAAATGATCAGCAGGGTGCCGGCATAGCGTTTCAGCCAGTCCTCCAGCCAGATGATGGCGTCCAGATCCAGGTGATTGGTCGGTTCATCAAGCAGCAGCAGGTCGGACGGGCACATCAGCGCTTGCGCCAGGTTCAGGCGCATGCGCCAGCCACCGGAAAAACTCGCCACCGGCTGCTGCATCTGGTCCAGGGTAAAGCCCAGGCCCAGCAGCAATTGCTCGCCGCGCGACTGCACCGTGTAGGCGTCGGCATCGGCCAGCGCGCTGTACATATTGCCGATGGCGATACCGTTTTCGGTGGTTTCCGGTTGCGATTCAAGGTACGCCAGTTCCGCTTCGAGTTTGCGCAAGGTGGCGTCACCGTCGATCGCATAATCGAGCGCGGCACGGTCCAGCGGCGGGGTTTCCTGCGCCACGTAAGCCACGCGCCATTTGGCCGGGAAATCGATTTCGCCCTGGTCGGGGTGCAGCTCGCCGCGCATCATCGCGAACAGGCTAGATTTGCCCGCGCCATTGGCGCCGATCAGGCCGATCTTGTCGCCCGGGTTGAGGGTGACATCGACTTGCTCGAGCAACGGTTTGATGCCGCGCATCAGGCTTACTTGTAGGAAACGTATCATTTTTTTCTTTGTATTGTAAATTAAGGCGCTGCGCTGCTTACACCAGCTTCAATTGTTCGGCCGTCAGCAAAAACACCATATCATCGCCAGCGCTGGTCGTCAGCCAGGTCAGGCCCAGTTCGCCAAACGCTGCTTCCGCATATTCACGCTCGTTGCCGATCTCGATCATCAGGATGCCGTCGTCGGTCAGCCGCTCGGCCGCACCGGCGATGATCTTGCGTACCAGGTCCATGCCGTCGCTGCCGCCATCGAGGGCGATTTGCGGCTCGGCCAGGTATTCCTGAGGCAGCGAGCGCATCGATTGCGAATTGACGTAAGGCGGGTTGCTGACGATCAGGTTGTATTTCTTGGACGGCACGTTGGCGTACAGGTCGGATTCGATCAGATTGATGCGCTCGGCCAGCTTGTAGGTGTCGACGTTGCGCTTGGCAACGGCCAGCGCATCGGCGGAAATATCGATCGCGTCCACCGTGGCGTTCGGGAAGGCGTCGGCCATCATGATAGCCAGGCAGCCCGAACCGGTGCACAGTTCCAGGATGTTTTCCACCGATTCTGGTTCCGGCACCCACGGCGAAAAGTATTCCGGTATCAGTTCGGCAATAAACGAGCGCGGCACGATCACGCGTTCGTCGACGTAGAAGTTATACGTGCCCAGCCACGCTTCATGCGTGATATAGGCGGCCGGCACGCGGTCGATGCTGCGGCGGTCAATCACGTTCATTACGGCGGCCACTTCCGACTGCAGCAGCTTGGCGTCCAGGAACGGTTCGAGCTTGTCGAGCGGCAGCTTCAGGGTGTGCAGGATCAGATAGGCCGCTTCGTCGAACGCCTCGGCGCTGCCATGGCCGAAAAACAGCTTGGCGGTATTGAAACGGGTGGTGGCGTAGCGCAGCAGGTCGCGTGGCGTGGTAAACGGATTCGGGGTCATGGCATTCTCGAAAAGACGGTGTTCTGGCCCGCCTTGACGGGCCTCGGTAGTGAGTCAGGCGGGCAGCAAATGCTCCAGCGTGCGCCGGTAAATATTCTTCAAGGGGTCGATATGGCGCAGTTCGATGTGCTCGTCGATCTTGTGGATACTTGCATTGGGCGGCCCGAATTCTATCACTTGAGGGCAGATCTGCGCGATAAACCGGCCATCGGAGGTGCCGCCGGTGGTCGACAATTCGGTGCTGATGCCGGTTTCTTCGAGGATCGCCTTTGACAAGGCATCGCTCAAGGTGCCGCGCGGCGTCAGGAAGGGCAGGCCGCTCAGGGTCCAGTCTATCTGGTACTGGAAGTCGTACTTGTCGATAATCGCGTGCACGCGCTGCTGCAGGCCTTCGGCCGTGCTGGCGGTAGAAAAACGGAAATTGAAGTCGATCACCATCGCGCCCGGAATCACATTGTTGGCGCCGGTGCCGGCATTGATATTGGACATCTGCCAGGAGGTGGGCAGGTAATACTCATTGCCGTCGTCCCACTGTTCGGCCACCAGGTCGGCAATCGCCTGCGCCGCCACGTGGATCGGGTTTTTTGCCAGGTGTGGATAGGCGATATGGCCCTGGATACCCTTGACGGTCAAGCGTCCCGACAGCGAACCGCGACGGCCGTTCTTGATCATGTCGCCCAGTTGCGCGCTCGAGGTCGGTTCGCCCACCAGGCAATAATCGATGCTTTCTCCGCGCGCCTTCAATTGCTCGCAGACGATGACGGTGCCGTCCGTGGCCGGGCCTTCCTCGTCGCTGGTAATCAGGAACGCGATCGAACCCGAGTGATCCGGTGTGGCAGCGATAAATTCCTCGCAGGCGACAACCATGGCGGCAATCGAGGTCTTCATGTCGGCCGCGCCACGGCCGTACAGCTTGCCGTCGCGCTGCGTGGGAATAAACGGCGCCGACGCCCATTGTTCGGCCGGGCCGCTTGGCACCACATCGGTATGGCCGGCAAACACGAACACGGGCGAGGTGGTGCCGCGGCGCGCCCACAGATTGGTCACGTCATTCGATTCAATGGTTTCGCAGACAAAACCAAGTGGCGTGAGCAGGTCGATCAGATGCTGCTGGCAGCCCCTGTCGTCGGGCGTGACCGACGACAGGGCGATCAGTTTTTCGGTCAGGGCCAGGGTTTTCGAGGCGGTCATGATTCAGCCCGCAAAAAGAGTGGTGTATTGCTCGCTCGAGAACGCCACGCTGAACTGGCCGTCGCGGTCCAGTACCGGGCGCTTGATAATGGATGGGTTTTCCAGCATCAGCTCAAGTGCGCTGTCCGCGTCGACGATGGAGGCCTTGCGCTCGTCGGAAAGACCACGCCAGGTTGTGCCCTTCTTGTTGACCAGTACATCCCACGGCAATTGCGTCAGCCACTGCTGGGCGGTGGCCCGTTCCAGGCCCTGCTTCTTGAAGTCGTGGAAGGTGAACGCCTGCTGATGGTCAGCCAGCCAGGTACGGGCTTTTTTGACGGTATCGCAATTGGGGATGCCGTAGAGTGTGATGGTCATAATGGGTTGGGCCAGGGAAGGACTGCGGATTGCTTGATCGCGACGCTTGCGCTTTTGCAAACTGTCGAGCTTGGCCGTCATTATACAGTCGTTGCGCGGCGATGCGGCACTGCAGCACGCCCTTTGCCGGCCTAACCGTGGCCAAACTCCAGTCCCAGCCGTAACGCCAGCGCACGCAGCGCGCCACCGGCCTGCAGTTGCATGGCCAGCGCGATATGGCCGTCGGGCCGCACCAGGCAGGCACAGTCGCGGCCGAAACCTGCCAGCCTGGCCGCACCATTGAACGGATAGCAGTGCACGGGCAGGTGCAGGGCCCGGGCTTCGTCCAGCAGGTCAGGGGCCGGCTCGCCATAGATGTGCAGTTGCCAGTCCATGCTGCGCAGGGCCGTGTAGTTGTCGTGCCTGCCATCGTAAAACCACGGCAGCCGGTCGCCGCCGCGCAGCTCTTCGGCGTGGCCGCCGGACAGGGCGCTGTCGGCATAGCGGATCTGGATCTGCGACACGGTTTTGAACAGCCGCCGGCGCGCGGCCTCGAAGCCGGACAGGAAGGGCAGCGCACGCGGCACCAGCCAGCGGCGCAGCAGCCTGCCGCCCGCGCCTTGCGCAACGATGGCCTGGAAGGCGCGGTCGGTGGTGGTCACCAGCGTGCGGGCAAACACCATGCGTTCGGCTTCGTAGGTGTCAAGCAGGGCGTCGCTGGCCTGGCCATGCAGTTTCTTTGCCAGTTTCCAGGCCAGGTTGACTGCGTCGCCGATACCCGTGTTCATGCCCTGGCCGCCGACCGGGCTGTGCACATGGGCCGCATCGCCCAGCAGGAAGCAGCGGCGATGGCGAAATTGCGCGGCCACGCGGTGGTGCACGCGGTAGGTGGAAAACCAGTTGACCTTGCCGACCCTGATGTCGAGCAGGGCTTCGACCTCGCTGAGTACATCGTCGAATACCCATGCCGCAGTGCCATTGGCGCGTTCAGGCAGGATGCCGATCAGGCGCTGCATGCCGCTGCTGCGCACCGGCAGCATCAGGGCAAAGGCGTTGGCGCCCAGATGGGCATGCAGGTCGGTATTGCCGCCCGCCACCTCGGCGTCGGCAACGTAATAGCGGTGGTCATAGGTGCCGCCCGCAAATTCGATACCGGCAAGCGTGCGCACGGTGCTGTGCACGCCGTCACAGCCGCACAGATAATCAAACACGCCATGCTGCGCCTTGCCATTTTTGCTCAACGTGGCGCGTACTTCGCCGTCGACCTGCATCCAGCTGTCGAGCGTGGTGTTCCATTCGACTTCGACATGGGCCCGCGCCAGCTTGGCCACCAGAAACAGTTCATGCTCGTCCTGCGGCAGGCTCAGCACGAAGGGGTAGGGACTGAGACCCGCGCCTATCTCGCCCAGCGGCAGGCTGGCCAGTTCCCTGCCTTCCTCGTGGATATGCATGGCCTCGATCGGGATGCCCAGCGCGACGAGTTCGTCGGCAAAGCCCATCTGCTGGTAAAACTCCAGCGTGCGCGCATGCACGGCCATCGCCCGCGAGGCCTCGCCCGGACCGCTGTTTTTATCGATAATGCGAAACGCCACGCCATGGCGGGCCAGCCGCAAGGCGAGCATGAGGCCGGTCGGGCCGGCGCCGACGATCAAAACCTGGGAGGTGTTCATGCTGTCCAGTATAGGACAGGTTTTCCACAGCACAGTAAAAACGGCGCCTCAAATGAAAAGTCCCGCACGCGGCGGGACTTTTGTACCTCAAGCGCCTTGCGGCACCGTCATCAGATGCCGCGCAGCAACTCGTTGATGCCGGTCTTGGCACGGGTTTTTGCGTCCACGCGCTTGACGATCACGGCGCAGTACAGCGAGTATTTGCCATCTTCGGACGGCAGGTTGCCTGACACCACCACCGAACCGGCCGGTACGCGGCCATACGTCACTTCGCCGGTGGCGCGGTCGTAGATCTTGGTCGACTGGCCGATATATACGCCCATCGAGATGACCGAGTTTTCTTCGACGATCACGCCTTCGACGATTTCCGAACGGGCGCCGATAAAGCAGTTGTCTTCGATGATGGTTGGGTTGGCCTGCATCGGTTCGAGCACGCCGCCGATGCCGACGCCGCCGGACAGGTGGACGTTCTTGCCGATCTGGGCGCAGGAACCGACGGTGGCCCAGGTGTCGACCATGGCGCCTTCATCGACGTAGGCGCCGATATTGACGTAGGACGGCATCAGCACGACGTTTTTGGCGATAAAGGAACCGCGGCGGGCAACCGCTGGCGGCACCACGCGAAAGCCGCCTTTGGCGAAGTCTTCGGCGGTGTAGCTGGCGAACTTGGTCGGTACCTTGTCGTAGAACTGCATCGTGCCGTCGGATGGCAGCACGACGTTGTCTTCCAGGCGGAACGACAGCAGCACGGCTTTCTTGACCCACTGGTTGACGACCCAGTCGCCCGAGGTTTTTTCGGCCACGCGGATGCTGCCGTTGTCCAGGCCATTGATGACGTGGCCGACGGCGTCGCGCAGTTCGGCGCCGCCGTTGCGCGGATTGATCTCGGCGCGGTTTTCCCAGGCCTGGTCGATGATGGTTTGCAGTTGTTGGCTCATGATCTAGTCTTGTCTAGTTGGTTGTTGCGGATGCGGAAAGCTGCTGGCAGAAACGCACTATGCGCTGCGCTGCCTCCAGCCCTTCGGCCGTTTCGGCCACCAGGGCCATGCGGATGCGGTTGCGGCCCGGATTGATGCCGTGCGCGTCGCGCGCGAGGTAGCTGCCAGGCAATACCGTCACATTATATTCGGCGTACAGGCGCTGTGCGAACTCGGTGTCGGACAGGCCGGTACGGCTGACGTCGGCCCACAAATAAAAGCCGGCATCGGGCAGCTGCACGTCCATCACCGTTTGCAGCAGCGGGGTGATGGCATCGAACTTGGCGCGGTACTTTGCGCGATTTTCCTCGACATGGGTTTCGTCGTTCCAGGCCGCGATCGAGGCCGCCTGCACGGCGGGGCTCATGGCGCCGCCGTGGTAGGTTCGGTAGAGCAGGAATTTTTTCAGTACTTCAGCGTCGCCGGCGACAAAACCCGAGCGCATGCCGGGCACGTTGGAGCGCTTCGACAGGCTGGAAAACACTACCAGGCGCGCATACGGGCGCTCGACGGTGGACAGCCCCAGCATATGGGCCGCCTGCAGTGCGCCCAGCGGCGCCGTGTCGCCATGGTATATCTCGGAATAGCACTCGTCGGCTGCGATCACGAAGTCGTAGCGCTCGGACAGGGCAAACAGATGTTCCCAGTCGGTCAGGCTCAGGACGGCGCCGGTCGGATTGCCTGGCGAGCACAAAAACAGCAGTTTCACTTTTTCCCAGACGGCAGCGGGCACGCTGTCATAGTCGCAGGCGAAGTTGCGCGCCGGATCGGAATTGACGAAATAAGGCTCGGCGCCGGCCAGGTAGGCCGCGCCTTCATAGATCTGGTAAAACGGGTTCGGGCTGATCACCAGCGATCCGGCTGCCGGGTCGATCACGGTCTGCGCCAGCGCGAACAGCGCCTCGCGCGAGCCGTTGACGGGCAGGATCTGCGTGGCCGGGTTCAACGCCGGAATAGCGTAGCGGCGCGCCAGCCAGCCGGCAATCGCGCCACGCAAGGCGTCCGAACCGATGGTGGTCGGGTAGCTGGCCAGGCCCGCGATATTGTCGACCAGCGCCTGCTCGATAAACGCTGGCGTTGGGTGCTTCGGCTCACCCATGCCCAGGCTGATGGGCGCGTAATCTGGATTGACAATCACGCCGGCAAACAGCTGGCGCAGCTTTTCAAAGGGATATGGTTGCAGTTTGGCAAGAAGTGGATTCACGGAGCGGACCAGGACAAGAGTGGGGACAATGTATACAGCTTGCTCTCAGCAAAAATGACAGCGATCAAGCATTCCATTATAGCCGCCCTGACTGTCACGCATGCCGGGCGATGGCGCGGCAGGGTAAAATACGCGCCATGTCTACCATACTTGCCCTTGAAACTTCTTCCGAACTCGCATCGTGCGCCTTGCTGCGCGGCGACGCCGTTTTGTCACGCTCGTCGTCGGGCGTGCGTACCCACTCCCAATCGATCTTGCCGATGGTGCAGGAATTGCTGTCCGAAGCCGGTGTCACCCTGATCGAGTGCGACGCGATTGCCTACGGCTCCGGGCCCGGCTCGTTTACGGGCGTGCGCACGGCGTGCGGCATTGCCCAGGGTCTCGCTTTTGGCGCCGGCTTGCCGGTGGTGCCCGTGGTGACCCTCGATGCCATGGCATTGGCTTGCCAGCAAGTGCATGGCGCGCAGCAGGTGCTGGCCGTGCTTGACGCGCGCATGGGCGAGGTGTACTGGGCGCAATATGATCTGTCCGATGGCGTGAAAACGGTGGTGGCGCCAGCGTTGAGCGCGCCCGCCGGGGTGGCGCCGCAAGGCGAAGTAAAGGCCTGCGGAAATGGCTTTGCTGCTTACGCCGAGGCATTGGCCGCCTTGCCTTGCGCCGTGGACGCCGATGCCGACATCATGCCGCACGCGGTGCAAATCGCCCAGCTGGCGCGGCTTGCCTTTGCCGCTGGTGATTTTGTGAGCGCCGCCGAGGCGCAGCCGCTGTATCTGCGCAACAAGATCGCCTATACCAGTGCCGAGCGGCTAGTCATACAGCAGGAGAAAGCGGCCGCAGGGGCGGCGCCATGATGCAGGACGGCCAGCGCGACCTGTTGCGCCTCGATTACCGGCCGATGCTGGCAGGCGACTTGCCTGAGGTGGCGGCGCTGGAGCAGCGCGTCTACCCCCATCCCTGGACGCATGGCAATTTCGTCGATTCGCTCGACAGCGAGTACCCGGCCTGGGTGCTGCGTGACACCGACGGCGCCTTGCTGGGCTATTTCGTGCTGATGCTGGTGGTCGATGAAGCGCATCTGCTGAACGTGGCCGTCGACGGGGCCATCCAGGGCCAGGGCCTGGGCCGCTTCCTGCTGGACCAGGCGTGTCACTGCGCACGCCAGCATGGCATGGCCTCGATGCTGCTGGAAGTGCGACCGTCGAACACGCGCGCGCTTGATATCTACCAGCGCTATGGTTTTGAACAGATAGGCCGGCGCAAGGGATATTACCCGGCCAGCAATGGACAACGTGAGGACGCCATCGTCATGCGTCACGTCTTATGAGCCGCAGCGCCGTCTTTCTCGATGAAATGGGCGTCGGCCCGCTGTGGCGCTTGCGCCAGGAAACGGTGCAGCCGGCTGCCGGGGAAATAGCGATGCAGGCTCCGGCGGTGCTGGCTGAGCCGGAACCCGAACCCGAAACCGAGCCTGTGGCTGAGATGGCGCCGCCAGTCGTGCTCGCCGCATCTTCTCCTGCGCCGGTACCTGTCGCCGTTACCGAAGACAGCTCCACCGCCTGGTTCGACGACGCCCCTGCGCCACCGCCGGCCAGGCAGGTCACCGATGCCGAGATCGCCGCGATGGACTGGGATGGCCTCGCTGCGGCGGTGGCCAAATGTGCGCGCTGCGACTTGTGCAAGACGCGCAAGGGCGTGGTGACAGGGCACGGCGACCGCCAGGCCGAGTGGCTGATGGTTGCCAGCAGCCCGTCGCGCGGCGAGGAGCGCGAAGGGCGCGCGCTGGGTGGCGAACAGGGTCTATTGCTGGACAATATGCTCAAAGCCATGAAGCTTGAACCTGGCAAGAATGTGTATGTCACGCACCTGCTGAAATGCCGCCCGCTCGACGATGCTGGCCAGGAACGCCTGCCGACCGACGCCGAATCGGCCGCCTGCCGGCCGTATTTCGAGCGCGAACTGGCGCTGCTGCAAGCGCGCACCATCGTCACCCTGGGGCAAATGGCGGCCGCCGGCATTATTGCAGGCGAAAAACCGGTGCGCGGCAAGGTGCGCCAGTTGGGCAGGGCCGCCGTGGTGGCCACCTTCCACCCCGACCTGCTGCTGCAAGACGAGACCGGCCAGGCCAAGGCGCGCGCTTGGGCCGACCTGTGCCTGGCCACCGGCACGCATGCCGCACGTGCCTGACAACTACCAGCAGCGTTTCGAGCGCCGCTGGGGACACTTGACCCGGCCCCATGTGCGCGCGCTGGCCTGGCTGCTCGATGCGCCTGACCTGCTCGATCCGGCCAGCGGCCACTGGAACGGGCAGATCGCCAGCCTGGGCCCGGTCAGCAGCGAGGTTGCCGCCTGGCTGGCGGCCCTGCAAACAGATCCGGCGCCACTCGATTGCGCGCTGGGCACGAAATTCTATTCCCGCCTGGGCCTGTACGCCGAAAAGCTGCTGGCCTTTTATTTTGAGCAGCATGGCTTGCTGCACGCCCACGGTTTGCAGGTGCAAGTGAACCGTAACGAGACGGTGGGCGAATTCGATTTTCTGCTTAAAGACGATGATCGACTGTTGCACTGGGAATTTGCCACCAAGTTTTATTTACTGGAAGGCAGGCCGGACGCTGGCGTGTTCCACCACCTGATCGGCCCTAACCTGGCCGATACGCTGGGCCTGAAAATGCGCAAGATCCTCGACCGGCAGCTGGCGCTGTCCGTGCATCCGGCTGCCACCAGCCTGCTGCCGCAAGCCGTCCATGCGGCGCAGGCGCTCGTCAAGGGCTGGCTGTTTTACGAACACGGCGTGCTGCAGCAGATGGAGGGCATTTTCCCCACTCACAATCATGGGTTCTGGTGCACGGCGGGGCAAGTGCAGGGCGAGCGCTACGTCATTCTGCCCAAGCTGCAATGGCTGGCGCCGTTCAAGGGGCGCGACGTGGAAGTATTCGATATTGTCAGCTTGCAGGCCAGGCTGGCCGACTCCATGCAACCCGTGCTGGTCGCTGCAGTCGAGCATATTGACGGCTGGGAAGTGGAAACGGCGCGTGGTTTCGTGGTGCCTGATGACTGGCAAAGCCAGGCGGCCGAGCGTCGCATCGAAGGCAGGCTGCCAGCTTGACCAGTAACCCAAATTAACATCCGGGGTCAGACCCTCAATGCCGCTAACGCAGAGGCTTGCGCCGACGCTCGTGGGGGTCTGACCCCAGCAGTTGCAGTTGGGTTAATGTTTCTGCTCGCCAATCAGCGACAGATTGTCATGCTCAGCCTGGTTCAGCTTGTGCTTGCGCATGATCATGTACATGGTGCCGGCCACAAACAGACCGAACACAATAATGATGATGTTCAGCGGCAGGTGCAGGCGGATCATGATGGAATAGACGGCCAGCATGGTCAGGATCGACAGGTTCTCATTGAAATTCTGCACCGCGATCGAGTGGCCCGCACTCATCAGCACATGGCCGCGGTGTTGCAACAGCGCATTCATCGGCACTACGAAAAAGCCCGACAGTGCACCGATCAGTACCAGCAGCGGATACGCGATCCAGACGGAATGCACTTGCGTCATCATCATCACGATGACACCCATGGCGATGCCCAGCGGAATCACGGTCAGCGATTTGCGCAGCGGAATAAAGCGCGCCGACAGGATGGCGCCGGCAGCCACGCCGATGGCTACCACGCCCACCAGGCTGGTCGCCTTGTCGAACGGCATGTTCAACGACTGCTTGGCCCACTCCAGCACAATCAGTTGCAAGGTGGCGCCAGCGCCCCAGAACAGTGTCGTCACCGCCAGGGTGATCTGGCCCAGCTTGTCTTTCCACAAAATGCTGTAGCAATTGGCAAAATCGGTGATCAGTTTGACAGGATTGCGTTCCTGGTGTGCATACTTGCAGCCGGTGTCAGGGATTTTCAGGTTGGCCAGGGTTGCCAGGACATAAATGCCGACCACCACGCACAGCGCTGCTTCCGACTTGTTGTCGATGTTCGTATCGATCAGCGGGAAGTCGAACGACAGCAGCATGTCGGACACATGGCCGCTGACGAGGGCGCCACCCATTACGGTGCCGAGGATAATCGAGGTGACGGTCAGGCCTTCGATCCAGCCATTGGCGGCCACCAGTTTTTCAGGCGGCAGCAATTCGGTCAGGATGCCGTATTTGGCCGGCGAATAGACGGCAGCGCCAAAACCGACGACGGCATAGGCCAGCAGTGGATGGACATGGAAGAAAACGAGGGCACAGCCGAAGATTTTGACCATATTGGCAATAAACATGACCTTGCCCTTGGGCAGGGAGTCGGCGAAGGCGCCGACAAAAGCGGCCAGCAACACATAGAACAGCACGAACGACAGTTTGAGCAGCGGCGTGATCCACGCCGGGGAATTCATGGACACCAGTAAATCGACGGCGACAAAAAAGAGGGCGTTATCAGCCAGCGACGAAAAGAACTGCGCTGCCATGATGGTATAAAAACCACGATTCATTCTGGATTGCCTGAAATCATATCTGGCTTGCTTTATACCACGAAAAAACGGCAACCCCCAAGTTCGGGACTACCCGTTTTAGCTGAATTGCTTAAGACTTAATTAAATTCTTTGCTATGGTAAAAATGCATATATTCATGAATATTTTGTAAATGACGTGGCGTCGATCTCAAGGTGACGCGATCGCCATGATTGTATATACTGTATATATAACCAGTTATTTAAAGGCGATCTATTCCATGGCCAAAGCCAAGACCAATTACACCTGCAGCGATTGCGGCGCCATCAGCAATAAATGGATGGGGCAGTGCACCTCCTGCAATCAATGGAACACCATGGTGGAAACGGTGGCCGATGCGGCGCCCGGCAATAACCGCTATTCCAATCCACAGCATATGTCGCTGGCGCAAACGGCGCCGGTGTTGTCGCTCGACGATATCGACGCCATCGACGTACCGCGTTTCGGCACCGGCATCGAGGAATTCGATCGCGTACTTGGTGGCGGCATGGTGGCCGGCGGCGTGGTGCTGATCGGCGGCGACCCTGGCATCGGCAAGTCGACCTTGCTGCTGCAGGCGCTGGCCAATATGTCGCACCACAAGCGCGTGCTGTATGTCAGCGGCGAAGAATCGGGCGCGCAGATCGCCTTGCGCGCCAAGCGCCTGTTGATCGACGCCAAGGAGCTGAAGTTGCAGGCCGAGATACAGCTGGAAAAAATCCTTGCTACCTTGCATGACCTGAAACCCGAAGTGGTGGTGATCGATTCGATACAGACGGTGTATTCCGATGCGCTAAGCTCGGCACCCGGTTCGGTAGCGCAGGTGCGCGAATGCGCGGCGCAGCTGACGCGCGCGGCCAAGCAGACCGGTGTGACGATTATCCTGGTCGGTCACGTGACGAAAGAGGGCGCGCTGGCCGGCCCGCGCGTGCTCGAACATATCGTCGACACGGTGCTGTATTTCGAGGGCGACGCCCATTCCAGTTTCCGCCTGGTGCGCGCCATCAAGAACCGTTTCGGCGCCGTCAATGAGCTGGGCGTGTTTGCGATGACGGAAAAAGGCCTGAAGGGTGTGTCGAATCCTTCGGCCCTGTTCCTGTCGCAGCACGACAACCAGGTGCCGGGCTCGTGCGTGATGGTGACGCAAGAAGGTACGCGCCCCTTGCTGGTGGAAATCCAGGCGCTGGTCGATACCAGCCATTTACCGAATGCGCGCCGCTTGTCTGTTGGCCTGGAGCAAAACCGCCTGGCCATGCTGCTGGCCGTGGCGCACCGCCATGCCGGCATCGCCGCATTTGACCAGGACGTGTTTATTAACGCGGTCGGTGGCGTGAAGATCACCGAACCGGCGGCCGACCTGGCGGTCCTGCTGGCGATTAATTCATCGATGCGCAACAAACCCTTGCCGCGCGGCCTGGTGGTGTTCGGCGAAGTGGGCCTGGCCGGTGAAATCCGCCCGGCGCCGCGTGGCCAGGAACGCTTGCGCGAAGCGGCAAAGCTGGGCTTTACCCTGGCCATGATTCCGAAATCGAATTTGCCCAAGCAGCCGATCGAGGGTATCAAGGTGATTGCCGTCGAGCGCATCGACGAGGCCTTCAACAAGCTGCGCGATCACGAATAAATGATGATGCGGTCTAATTGATCATTTTATGTTGAGCTAAACGAAATTTCTATTTGGAACTATAATATTCGCCCTATCAAGACGCGCCGCCATGGCGCGTTACATGAACTTCTGGAAGAGCGAATACAGTGTCACTAGAACAACGGCAGAGCGCGCGCAAGATACTGCGCGCCAAGGCAATGTTAATCATGGATGGCGCTCCCCCTGTGGCGGCACGCACCATCGACGTCGGAACGGCCGGCATGTCGGTACTGGTGGCCGAACCGGTGCAGGCCGGCAAGCAGGGAAAGGTGCTGTTCGAATTGTTTTATGATGGCAAGCCCAATATCCTTGAAGCGAGGGTAGGCGTGTCGCATTGCATCATCAGCAGCGCCGGCTTCAAGGTGGGCCTGAGTTTTGCGCGGCTCGATATGGCCGTCAGCAGCGCCATTTCAAAGTTCATGCGGTAAAATGCGGGAAGGGCAGCAAAAGCTGCTCTGTTTGCTGGTTTGATATTTCAGTAATGCTGCATAATGAGCAATGAGCAGAAATTTGCTGTCGCGCCAGGCGCGGCCAGCAGGTTTTCTGTGGCGCGCGCGGTGATCAACTGAACCGTGTGTTGTGATCGACAACGACGGGAATGCCCTACCATGTTCAACTCCACTATCACCAGCAAGCCCTATACCAATACGGCCACCCAGACTGCACCCTCGGCTGAAGTGTATGCCAAGGTAGAAAAGCAGATGCTGTCGCAAAATACTGGTGTCACCAAACTCAATAACAACCTGACGCGCGACCAGACCAAACTGTCGGCGCTGGGCCAGTTGCAATCGGCGCTGGCCAAGTTCCAGGGCGTGGCGCAGAACATGGGCGGCAGCGGCCTGGCGACCTCGGCCACGTCCAGCACGGCTGGCGTGGTCAGCGCTACTACCAACGACAAGGCCGTCAACGGCAGCTACGCCATCGATGTGAAGCAACTGGCGCAGGGACAAACCCTGGCCACTGCTGCGCAAAAGGCATCGAATACGGCCATCGGCACGGGCGCGTCGGCGCAGATCAAGATCGAACTGGGCAGTGTTGATGGCAAGCAGTTTTCCGCCGGTGACGGCAAGGCCATCACCTTGACCATCGACAGCAGCAACAATACGCTGGAAGGCATTGCCGCAGCGCTGAAAAAAGCCGGCGTCGACGCCAGCGTGATCAAGGGCCAGGACGGCTACACGCTGACCATGAACGGCAAGAGCGGCTTTGATAACAGCATGCGCATCAGCGTGACGGGCGATGCGGCGATCGGCAATCTGCTCACTTATTCGCCCAGCGCCAGCAAGGGCATGCAGCAGACAGCGGCGGCGCAGGACGCGCTGGCCACCGTGGCCGGCAAGGAAGTCAAGAGCGCCAGCAATACCTTGGGCAGCGCCATCGACGGCGTGACGGTCGAGCTGAAAGCCAAGGGCGAGACCAATCTGGTGGTGGCCAAGGACAGCAGCCAGATTGCCAGCAATGTCGCCAGCTTCGTCAATGCCTACAACGAGCTCAACACCAAAATGCAGAGCCTGCAGGATGGCGACCTGAAATACGACACGGCGCTGAAACAGGTCAGCACGCAAATGTCGCAGGTACTGCGCACGGCCAGCAATGGCGTGCCGGTATCGGTGCTGGCCAGCGCCGGCATCACGCTCGGCAAGAGCGGCGAACTCGTGATGGACGAAAAGAAACTCAAGTCCGCCATCGAGGCCGATCCCGACGCCGTCAGCAAGCTGTTTACCAACAACGGCAAAGGCGTGGCCGACCAGTTCGGCAGCAAGATCGGCGAGCTCACTGGCACCAGCAGCATGATTACCAAGGAAGTGCAAACCGTCGGCAAGGAAATTACCACCCTCAACACCAAGAAGGCCGAGCTGGCCAAGGCATTGACGGCGCAGGCCGAAGCGCTGGTGAAACTGTATTCGGCGCAGGAACAGATGGGTATCGGTTCCGTACTGCCTGGTTATACCGGTAAAAATTCGCTATTCGACTTCATGGCCTGACCTGGCGCCAGCCTTGTGCTGGCTCCGGTCGGCAAAAAACGCTGACGGCGAACTGCCGAAGGTTTTCTTGAACATGGCCGAAAACGCCGACTGGCTGGCATAGCCCAGTTCTTCGGCCACCTGCGACAACGGCACGCCGCGCGCGATCAGCGGCGCCGCGTGTGCCAGGCGCACCTGCTGGCGCCACTGGCCAAAACTCAGCCCCAATTCCCGTTCGAACAGCCGCGCCAGGGTACGCTCCGAGGCGCCCACCACGTGCGCCCAGTGTTCCAGCGTCTGGTTCGAGCCGGGCTGGTCGATCAGGCTGGCGCACAGGGTTTTCAAACGCTTGTCGGTCGGCAAGGGCACGCGGATCGGGCGCGTCGCCGAGCGTTTCAATTCATCAAGGATCAATTCGGCCAACAGTGCTACACGTACCGGTTCCTGGCCCGGATCGAGTTGCTCCAGCGCCATGATCAGCTGGCGTAGCAGGCCGGATACTTCCAGTACCTTGCAGTCGCGGCCGGCAAACGGCGCGCGCTCGGCCAGCACGCACAGCGGGCGCAGCCTGGTTTTCTCCAGCATCGTTACTTCATGTTCGACATTCGGCGCGATCCAGATGGCGCGCATCGGCGGCAGGATCCAGCTGCTGCCCAGCGCGGTAATGCGCAGCACGCCTTCCAGCGCCAGGGTCACCTGGCCCCACGGATGGCTGTGCGGCAGCAGGAATTCATCGGGCTGCAGGTCGCGCGCGATCATGGTCACGGGGACGGCCGCGCTGGGTGCTTCGCGTGGCGGGCACATGCGGGTATGGCGAAAAATGGGAACGGCCATCAGCTTGGCAGAAAGTCGATAAAGAATGTCATTCTATCGGAAAACAGGCGATAGTAATTTGCATACACTGCAAGCTGACAAGTATCAATCAGGGGATGACATGACAAGCACAAGCACCTTGCGCAGCGACGCGCGCGTGATCGGCCTGGTCGGCCTGGCGCACGGCGTATCGCATTTTTATCATTTGATCCTGGCGGCGCTGTTCGTCTGGCTGAAACCCGCTTTCGACCTCAGCTACGCGGAGCTGGGCCTCTTGATGACGGTGTTTTTCATTATCTCGGGCGTGGGCCAGGCACTGGCCGGCTTCGTGGTCGACCGTTTCGGCGCGCGCACCGTGCTGTTTTCCGGGGTTTTCCTGCTGGGCGTATCGGCCCTTGCGCTGGCCCAGGCGCACAGCTATACAGCTTTGATGCTGGGCGCCATGCTGGCCGGTGCCGGCAACAGCGTGTTCCACCCGGCCGACTACACGATACTGAACCAGCGCGTGTCGGCGGCGCGCGTGGCGTATGGCTTTTCCATGCATGGCATCAGCGGCAATATCGGCTGGGCGCTGGCGCCCGTGTTCATGACGTATGTGGCCACCCACTATGACTGGCGGGTGGCCTTGATGAGCGCCTCGGTACTGCCGTTTGGCGTGCTGCTGGTCCTGTTCCTGAACCGTCACGCCATTCGCCCCGAGCCGCTCAAGCCGGTGGCTGCTGTAAAGGGCGCCGCGCCGGCTGAAGGCACGCTGTCGTTCCTGCGCCTGCCGGCCGTCTGGATGTGCTTTGCCTTCTTTTTTATCACGGCGATTGCGCTGGGTGGTATCCAGAGTTTTGCCAGCGTGGCGCTGGTGAAACTGTATGGCATGAGCCTGGCGCTGGCGACCAGCGCCTACATGGCCTATATGCTGGCCTCGGCGGTTGGCATGGCGGCCGGCGGCGTGGTCGGTGCACGCAGCACCCATCCGGACCGCAATGTGGCGATCGCCTTTTCGGCGGCGGCCCTGCTGGCGGTATTGCTGGGCATGAACCTGGTACCGGCCTGGGGCGCGGTGGTGCTGATGGGCGCCATCGGCCTGACGTCCGGCGTGGCCGGGCCGTCGCGCGACCTGATGATACGCGCAGCGGCGCCGCCTAACGCCACCGGCCGCGTATATGGTGTGGTGTATTCGGGTCTCGACAGTGGCCTGGCCGTGGGGCCCTTGCTGTTCGGCGCACTGATGGATGGCGACCAGCCGGCGCTGGTATTCGTGTTCATCGGCGTGTTCCAGGCGCTGGCGATTGCCACGGCGGTCGGGGTCGGTGGAAAAACGCGCGCGGTGGCGCTGCAAAAGGCATAAAATCAGGACTACAAGTATAGACACTGGAGCTGCCATGACTTTTGCCACCACCGACCTGTGCGACGATTACGCCTCCATGCTGGCAGATGGCACGCTGGCCGTCTTGCCGCCCGTGTATCGCTCGTTCGGCCAGAAAGCGCGTTTCTGCGGCCCGGCCACCACCTTGAAAGTGCATGAAGACAATGCCCTCGTGCGCAGCACCCTGGAAATGCCGGGCCAGGGCCATGTGCTGGTAATCGATGGCGGTGGCAGCCTGCGCTGCGCACTCGTGGGCGGCCAGTTGGGCGCACTGGCCGAACTCAATGGCTGGGCCGGTATCGTGGTCGATGGCTGCATCCGCGACTGCGATGAAATCAACGTCTGCCAGATCGGCGTGCGGGCACTGGCCACGCATCCGCGCAAAAGCGGCAAGACCGGCGCCGGCCAGCGCGACGTACGCGTGCATGTCAGCGGCGTTGCGGTGTCACCGGGGAACTGGATTTATGCCGATGCCGATGGTGTACTGGTAGCCGGCCACGAACTGAACTGATCGCCTCAAGGGTCGCTTGCGTAGGCACTGACCTTGAGTTCGAAGTCATCGATTTTCGGCCAGGCTTCGCGCGTGCGCACCAGCGTCTCGCCCGAGGCCATCACCAGCACATAGCCGATGCCGGTGCGGCGGTCGCGCCAGAAATGCGGTGAGCTGTCCCACATGCAGCAATAGCGCTTCAGTGGTGGCAGGCCGTAGTTGCGCCGCAGATACTGTTCCGCCTGCTGCGCATGCCTGCCCTCAATCAGGTAGCGCGCCACATACGGCTGGTCCTGCAGCGCCATTTCCTGTTTGCAGCCCTGGTAGACGAGGTAGGCGGGCTTTTCTTTCAGCGTTGCCAGCAAATCGCCGCAGGCCAGCTCCGCCCTGGCTGCCTCCGCCGCCAGCATCAGCAGCAAAGGCAGGAACTTAAGCAGTGGCATCAGGTGCTCCCCGCAGCGGACAGTCCTGCATCTGTTCTCCCAGTCGCCGCGCCAGCTCGCCGCGCAGCCGTGCCAGGCCGGCGATGCGCGCGTCGATACTGGCCAGTTTGCGCGTCAGCGCCGCGTGCAGCAGGGCGGCCGTTTCGGGTGTGTCCGGTGCCCCCAGCAGCGGCATGTCGGCTTCGATTTCTGCCAGGGTAAAGCCCAGTTCCTGCGCCGTGCGCAGATAGCGCAGCCAGTCGAGCGCCTCGGGCGGATAGTCGCGGTAGCCGTTGGCGCCGCGCCGCGCGCGCAGCAAACCGCGTTTTTCATAGAAGCGCAGGGTGTCACGGCTCAATCCCGTGGCCTGCGCCATGGCGCCTATCCGCATGGCTTTCTCCGTTAAAAGTGCTTGACCCTGGAGTGTACTCCACGCTTTAGCATGGCCGTCTTTATTTCACAGGAGTACGCCGATGTTTTCCTTTGCCTCGTTTCGCCGCGTGGTACGCGCCAGCGCCATCTATGATGTATTGATGACGGGCGCGTTTTTCACGCCGTGGAGCTTGCTGCTGTTGCGCGATCAGTTGAGCGTCCTTAACGTGCGGCTCGGTGGCGCGCCCCTGCCGCTGTTCGAACCGTTTCATCTGCTGGTCGGCTGCCTGCTGGGCAGCGTAGTATTGGTCTGGTCGGCGCTGCGCATGGTCGATCCGCAGCCGCGCTTCGGCCGCTACGACGCGGCTGCCCGCTATCTGTTTTCCTTGTGGATGGGCTGGGCGCTGCTGGTCACGGGCGAACCCGTAATGTGGCTGTTTATCGTGCCGGAACTGGCCTGGGGACTGGCGCAAAGCTTGCCGCTGCGCGATCCGGCTTGAGGCAGGCATAACGAAATGCAATAATGCCCGGACAATGGCGCATCAGACAATAAAGGACAGGCATGCAAGCTGCGACTGGGAACCCGACTGTTTTACTTGATCCGGTGGTGGCGCCGCGCATCGCCGTCACGCGCCTGGTGGCAGGTTTGCTGCAGGGCCTGCTGTTGTACTGGCTGTACAGCACCGCACAGGACAAGGCATGGCCCGCCACCGAGCCATACTTGCTGGCGCCGCTGATACTGATGGGTTTGCTGTTGCCGGTGCTGCTGGTATCCAGCCTGGGCCATATGTCGCTGCGCCGCATCGGCGTATGGATGGCGGGCGCGTCGCTGGTATTGACGGTGCTGGCGCTGCATGATGTGTCGCGTGGCGCCGAGCAGGTTATCTGGGGCGGCTACAAGCCCGGCGCGCCGCTGCGCGTGATCTCGGCGCAGTTGTTTGGCTTTTGCGTGGTGGGTTTTTACATGGCCCATGCCCTGGTGCTGGCCAGCGCACAGGACGGGCGGCGCCTGGCCAGCTATCCGACGTATTTTGAAATCGCCTGGAAGCTTGGCATCCAGTTGCTGTTCTCGTTGCTGTTCGTGGGCGTACTGTGGCTGGTGCTGTGGCTGGGCGGGCAGTTGTTCCTGTTGATCAAGCTCAATTTCCTCAAAAAACTGCTGGGCCAGGCCTGGTTCATGATCCCCGTGCTGTGCTTTGCGTTCTCGTTTGCCGTCCATATTACCGATGTGCGCCCATCCATCGTGCGCGGTATCCGCACCTTGCTGCTGGTGCTGCTGTCGTGGCTGATGCCGATCGCTGCCGTGCTGGTGGCCGGTTTCCTGCTCACCTTGCCGTTTATCGGCTTCGAGCGCCTGTGGGCCACGCGCCATGCGGCCTCCGTCTTGCTCGGGATGGCCGGCTTGCTGGTGGTACTGATCAATGCCGCCTTCCAGAATGGCGAGGCGGGCCTGGGCGTGGCGCGCGGCATCCGCTTTGGCACGCGCCTGTCGTGCCTGCTGTTGCCGTGGCTGGTCGGCATCGCCATCTATGCCGTGATGCTGCGCGTTATTGCGCATGGCTGGACCTCCGAGCGCATCATCGCTGGCGCCTGCCTGCTGGTGGCCAGCTGCTACGCGGCAGGCTATGCCTGGGCAGCGAGCAAGTATGGCGACTGGCTCAACTGGATCGCCAATGTCAACGTCGGCACGACGTTCATCGCCTTGCTGGTGATGCTGGTATTGCTGACGCCGCTGATGGATCCGGCCCGCTTGTCGGTAGCGAGCCAGATGGCGCGTTTGAATAGCGGCCAGGTCAGCGCTGACAAGTTTGATTTTGAGTACCTGCGTTTCCAGGGCGCCCGCTATGGCCAGGCGGCCTTGCAGGAACTCAAGCATTACAAGGGCCCGGAGGCGGCCGTGATCCGTGCGCGCGCCGAAGCGGTGCTGCAGCGCGAGGACCGCTTCGATGACAGCGGTGCGCTTAGTGACGTGGCGATCAACCTGACCATGCGTCCGGCCACCAGCAAGCTGCCAGCCAGTTTCTTGCAGCAGGACTGGAGCCAGGCAGAACCAGGCTGGCGCCTGCCCGCCTGTTTGAAGCGGGCAGGGCAGCAATGTGATGCCTATCTGCTAGATTTTGATGGCGATGGCCGCCAGGAGGTGCTGCTGATCAGCAATGATCCACGCGCGACCTCGGTCTTGCTGGCGGAAAAGGAAGAGGGCGGCTGGTATGCGCGCGGGCAGATTCCGGGCAACATCCTGCGCTGCAAGCGGCTGCGTGAAAAACTGCAGGCCGGCGAGTTTGCGCTGGTGCCGCCGACAGTGCGCGAGCTGGAAGTCGATGGCCAGCGCGTGCCCATGACGCTGTTTAACGAGCAGGAAGTGCTCTGCCCGGAAGACTGAGCTGCCGCGCTCAATGGCGCGTCTTGACCTGCCGTACGTGGCTTTCCAGTTCGCTGAAGGACGGGCGCTCGGTGGCCGAGATCACCTTGCGGCCGAACTCGACCGCCAGTGCCGGCGCGTAGCCGTTCAGGCTGGCCAGCAAGGTCACTTTCACGCACTGGTACATCTTGGCGGTTTCATGGTGCTTGCGGCGCAGCAGGCTGGCCAGCGGGGCAATAAAGCCATACGCCAGCAAGATGCCGATGAAAGTACCGACCAGCGCCTGCGCGATCAGCACGCCCAGCTCGGCCGGCGGCAAGCCCACCGACGCCATGGTATGCACCACGCCCATCACGGCGGCCACGATGCCGAAGGCGGGCATGGCGTCGGCCAGCTGCGAGATCGTCTGGATCGGCATTTCCGCATCTTCATGATGGGTTTCCATCTCGTTGTCCATCAGGTTCTCGATCTGGTAGGCATCCATATTGCCCGATACCATCAGGCGCAGATAGTCGGTAATGAATTCCAGCAAATGCTCGTCGCCGAGCGTGTAGGGGTATTTGGTGAATACCGGGCTGCGGTAGGGATCGTCGACATCGTCCTCGATCGACATCAGGCCTTCCTTGCGGATCTTGCTCAGCACGTCGTACATCAGGCCCATCAGTTCCAGGTAGCGCGACTTGGTGTATTGGGCGGTATGAAACAGGGTGGGCAGGGCCGCAAACGTGGCGCGGATGGCCTTGGCGTCATTGCCGACAAAAAAAGTCCCCAGCGCCGCGCCGCCGATCATCAGCAGTTCCAGCGGCTGGAACAGCGCCGCCAGATGCCCTCCCTGCAGGGCAAAGCCGCCAAAGACGGAAAACAGCACGACGATAAATCCAAGTATGACCAGCACCAGGCACTCCCCATAAAATTGCTGTTGCGCAATGTTGCAGTTTAACCCGATTCAGCCGACATAACGCATTGGCTACCCGCTGGGGCAGCAGGAATTTGATCAATCCGCACAGTTTTTGCCGCTAATCATCAGGAATCCGCCAGTTGTTGCCAGAAACGCAGCTTGTTGCCGAACGGGTCCGCCACCTCCATGATGCGGCCCCAGTCCTCCTCGCGTATGCCGGGCCGCGCATATGGATAGTTCTTCGCCAGCAATTCGGCATGCAGGGCGGCGATATCGTCAACCGGGATCAGCAGCGCGGCGCCCGGCGTGGCATCGCCATGATGTTCGGACAAGTGCAGGACGAGTTCTTCGCGACGCAGTTGCATATAGAGCGGGGCGGTATCGTTGAAACGGTGCTCCCAGTCGATGGTAAAACCGAGGAACTGGCAATAGAATTCGCGCGCCTTGGTTTCCGAAAAGCTGCGCAGGATGGGGATGGGGGGTGCATGGTGACGCTTTCAAGATCAGTCAAAGTCGCTCATTCTAGTGTTTTTTCAGCCGCGTCCTTTTAGCCGGGCGCCACTCGACAGCTGAACAGCGTGCGGGACATGCTTGCCTCTATAATCCCGGCATGACATTCTTATCATCTCGCGCCAGCTCTGTGCTGGCCACCATCGGCAAACTGGCGGCTTCCCTTGTTATTGTATTGACGGCCCTGTGGGGCGCGCTGGCGCTGTGGTACCAGTTGGCCGGTGGCGTGGCCGCGCAGACCATCGGCGCCGTGCTGTGGGCGGCGCTTGGCATCGGCAGCATCGCGCTGTGGTGGACGCGCGGCAGCGCGCGCACCTTGCTGCCGTATGCGGGCGGTTTTGTGCTGCTGCTGTTGTGGTGGAGTCTGATCGCTCCAAAGCAGGACCGCAGCTGGGCCGACGATGTGGCGAGGAATGTGACGGGCACGGTCAAGGGCAGCGTGGTGACGCTCGACAATGTGCGCAATTTCGACTGGCGCAGCGAAAACGATTACACGGTCAAATGGGAACAGCGCAGCTACAATCTCGACGACTTGCGCACGGTCGACGCGGCTCTGTCGTACTGGACCGGCCCGCTGATCGCCCACACCCTGGTGTCGTTCGGTTTTGCCGATGGGCGTTTTCTCACTTTTTCGATCGAAATCCGCAAGGAGAAAGGCGAGAGCTTTTCCGCCATCGGCGGCTTCTTCAAGCATTTTGAAATGAGCCTGATCGCTGCCGACGAGCGCGACATCATACGCACGCGCACCAATGCGCGTGACGAAGACATTCACCTGTACCGCGTGATGATGCCGCGCGCCGCCATGCGCTCGCTGTACCTGGCCTACCTTGACGAAGCCGATACGCTCAAACGCAAGCCGCAGTTCTACAATACCTTGAGCGCCAACTGCACCACCATCGTCTTCGAGATGGCACGCCGCATCGTGCCGGGCCTGCCGTTCGACTACCGGCTGCTGGCGTCCGGTTACCTGGACCGCTACCTGTTCGACGTGCAGGCCCTGGTGCCGGGTTTTACCTTCCCGCAGTTGCGCGACGGCGGCCATATCACGGCGCGCGCGCGGGCCGCCAATGCCGACCCCGATTTTTCGCACTCGATCCGGCGCGGCATGCCCGGCTACGATGAGCAAGGCCACCCCGTCAGGCAAATGCCGCGGCAGTAAAGCATTGCTTTATACTGGCGCCTTTTCAAGAATACATGAAGGCCCGCCATGCCATTTTCCTCACTGGGTCTGATTCCCTCCCTCGTACGCGCCGTTGACAAGGCCGGTTATGCCGCGCCTACCGCCATCCAGGCGCAAGCCATCCCTGCCATCCTGCGTGGCAGCGATGTGCTGGGCGCGGCGCAGACCGGCTCGGGCAAGACGGCCGCTTATGTGCTGCCGCTGTTGCAGGCGCTGATGGCCCCGGCAACTGGCCCGCGCCAGGTGCGCGCGCTGATCCTGGTGCCGACGCGAGAGCTGGCGGCGCAAGTGGGGCAGACCGTGCATGCGCTGGCCAAGCCCTTGCCGGTGAAACTGAAGATTTCCGTGCTGTTCGGTGGCGTCTCGATCAATCCGCAGATGATGGACTTGCGCGGCGGCGCCGATATCGTGGTCGCCACGCCGGGCCGGCTATTGGACCTGGTCAAGCACAATGCCGTCAAACTCGGTGGCGTGTCGCTGTTTGTGCTCGACGAAGCGGACCGCCTGCTCGACATGGGCTTTGCGGAAGAAATCAACGCCGTGCTGGCGCTGCTGCCGGCGCAACGCCAGAACCTGTTTTTCTCGGCCACCTTTCCCGACAGCGTGCAGGCGCTGGCCGACGGCTTGTTGACCGAACCGGTACGTATCGAGGTGGCGTCCGAGCCGCAGGACAAGCCCGATATCGTGCAGCGAGCGATTACCGTCGATGTGCCGCGCCGCACCCAGTTGCTGCGCTATCTGATTTTGCAGCAGCAATGGGAGCGGGTGCTGGTGTTCGTTGCCACCAAATATGCGGCCGAGCACGTGGCCGACAAGCTGCAGCGCGCCGGCCTGCATGTGGGGGCGTTTCATGGCGAATTTTCCCAGGGCACGCGCAGCCAGTTGCTGGCCGATTTCAAGGCGGGCCGCCTGCAGGTGCTGGTCGCCACCGACGTGGCCGCGCGCGGCATCGATATCGCCGGCTTGCCGGCCGTCGTCAATTATGACTTGCCCCGCTCGGCCGTCGATTACACGCACCGCATCGGCCGCACCGGCCGCGCCGGCGAGAGCGGCACGGCGGTCAGCTTCGTCACGGCCGATACCGAAGCGCATTTCCGCCTGATCGAAAACCGCAACGACCTGCGCATCGTGCGCGAAGTGGTGGCCGGCTTCGAGCCGACCGAATTGCCCACGCCCGTCAGTGCGGTGACCGATACCGTCAATGGTGGAGTGAAAGGTGCGCGCAAGAGTAAAAAGGACAAATTGCGCGAAGCGGCGGCGAAAGCTGCCGGCAATTAAATTTTTTTATGTGCGCTGGCCGCTTGAATGGCTGGCCGCCCCGGTCTATGATTGCTTTTCAGAAATTAAAAATACGGGACGGAAATGCGAATCAACGGTATCAATACGGCAGCAATTTTTGCCATCACGGCCTTGCTGGCCGGCTGCTCCGGCATGATGGGGCAGGGCGCTGGCAAGGCGGGACTGCACATGCCGGGCAAGGCCGCAAGTGACGAGGTAGCCGCTACCTGGTACAACCCGCCCAGCGAGTTTCCCGGCATCTGCATGACCCAGTTCAAGGATGGACGGCTGCGTTTTGACGGCGGCTTCGCCTTTTTCAATCCGGGCCGCTGGTCCTACGACCCAGCCACAGCAGAACTGCGCCTCGAAGTGGCGCCGCGACCCGATCTGGCCAGATCACACGCTCACCAGACCAAAGAGAACAATCTGCTGCGCGTTGAAGCGGAGAAGAACGCGCTGGTCTACAGCGTCAAGGCCGAGACGAAAACCATCGGCTTGGGCGGCTTTATCTTTTACCGAAACATGCCTTGCCGCGTGAGCAATTAACAGTCGACAGGTAATACCTGCGAAAACGGCGTATTTGGCCGTATAATTTCAGACAAGATTGCGCGGTGCTGTACCGCACGATAATTTGCCCTGAAGGCAAGCTCCCATGTCGCTGTGGCGACGAGAGGATGGTTCGATGGATGTGCAAGATGCTTCGGCGACGCCCGTCTCTGCGGAAAGTCCGGACGCGGCGCGGCGTACCCTGCTGCTGGTCGATGACGAGCAAAACATTCTTGCAGCGCTCAAGCGCCTGCTGCGGCGCGACGATTACCATATCCTGACGGCCACCAGCGGGCAGGAAGGGCTGGACCTGCTGGCCGGCCATGCGGTCGACGTGATCGTGTCGGACCAGCGCATGCCGGGCATGCTGGGCGCCGATTTTCTGCGCAAGGCCAGGCTGCTGTATCCGCAGACCATGCGCATCATGCTGTCTGGCTACACGGAATTGCAGGCCGTGACCGATGCCGTCAACGAAGGCGCCATTTTCAAATTCCTGACCAAACCCTGGGATGACCAGCAACTGCGCGCCCATATCGCCGAAGCGTTCCGCCTGAAAGGCATTGACGACGACAACGTGCGCCTCAACGAGCAGCTGCGCGAGGCCAATCTGGCGTTGTCCGTTGCCAATGACGCCATGCAGGCCTTGCTGCGCCAGCAGCAGAACCAGATCAGCCACGACGAAGTCAGCCTGGGCATCGCCCGCGAGGTGCTGCAGTTCCTGCCGCTGCCCATCCTGGGCCTGGGCGAGGACGGCATGATTGCCTTTATCAATGCGGCTGCCGCGCGGCTGTTCGACGGCGGCGCGGCGCTGCTGGGCTGTGAAGCTGCGCTGGTCCTGCCGCGGCTGTTTGAACCGTATGCCGGTGCGCAGCGCCTGCTTGTCATCGACGGCAAGTCCTATGTGGTGGCGCTGCACGCCATGGGCGCACGCTCGCGCTCGCGCGGCAGCCTGGTGACGCTGTGCCTGACCGGAGCGCCGCCATGAACGCAGGCGAGCGCGAGGTAGCTTTGGCGCAGGTACAGGAAGGCGCGATGCTGTCGCGTGCCATCCTCGACGCCAGCGGCATGGTGCTGCTGGCGCAGGGCGCCGCACTGACCGCCGGCAGCCTGGCAGCCCTGCGCAGGCGCGGCGTCGAAGCTTGCTGGATCGTCGCCGCCCCGTTGAACGATGCCGGCGACCAGGAGCATGCCGCTGCCGCGCGCCAGCACCAGCTGGCCCGATTGTCCATCGTGTTTCGCGCTACGCCACCCGACGCCCCCGGGGCAGGCCTGCTGGCCTTGCTGCAGCGCTACCGCCAGGGGAGTGGCGCATGACAGCGCTCAGTGTCGAGCAGGTAATCCGGCATATCCATGCATTGCCGTCACTGCCAGCGGTGGTGCTGGAATTACTGACGAGCATGGAACAGCCGGATATCGATGTGCATGTACTGGCGCACAAGATCGAACTGGACCAGGCGCTGGCGGCGAAGACCATGCGCATTGCCAATTCGTCGTTCTACGGCATGCAATCGACAGTCACCAGCGTGGCGCAGGCCGTTTCCGTGCTGGGTTTTCACAGTATCCGCACCATGGTCACGGCGTGCGCGTTGACGGGCAGCTTTGCGCCCGTGCCCGGTTTTGATTTCCAGGCTTTCTGGCGCCATTCGCTGGCCACCGCCGTGGTGGCCCGCCTGCTGGCGCCGCACATGGGCGTGAGCCCGGAAACGGCCTTCACGGCTGGCCTGCTGCACGACTTGGGCACGTTGGTGCTGGTCACCCGCTTTCCCGCCGAGCATGCGCAGGCGCGCGACTATCGACAGCAGCATGATTGCCAGATGGTCGAGGCCGAACGTGCCGTACTCGGCATCGACCATGCGCAAGTAGGCAGCGCGCTGGCCGCATACTGGCAGTTTCCCGAAGCAATACAGCAGGCCGTTGCCGACCAATATGCCATCGGGCGCCTCGATGCAGTCGGCTTGCCGCTGCTGGTTCACCTGGCCAACGTCCTTGCCCACGCGCTGGACCTGGCGGGTATTGAGGCGGCGCTGGTGCCGCCGCTGTCACCCGCCTGGTGCCTGCTTGCACTGGACGACGAACAGTGGTTTGCGCTGTTGCGGCAGGCCGAGCACACTTTCGATGAAATTTCGCGCATCATGCTGGCATGACCTCCCACACTGAAAGGCAATCCATGAGACCGGACGACGACACGACCTTTCCCGGCGCGGCCCTGTCGGCGTTTTTCGACGGCCATCCGGTGGCCACGTTTGCCATCGACACCGAGCATGTGGTGACGCACTGGAACAGTGCCTGCGAACAGTTGCTGGGCTATACCGCCACAGCGATGGTCGGCACGTGCGAGCACTGGCGGGCATTTTATCGCCGGCCGCGCGCCTGCCTGGCCGACCTGCTGGTGGAGGGCGATATCGGACTGGGCGAGCAGGGGCTGTACCAGGGCAAGCTCAAGGCGTCGTCGGTGATACCGGGCGCCTATGAGGCGGAGGATTTCTTTCCCAATATCGGCGCCAGCGGCCACTGGCTGCACTTTACGGCCGCACCCCTGCGCGACCGCCAGGGGCGGCTGGTCGGCGCCATCGAAACGCTGCGCGACGTGACCGAACGGCACAATGCCGAAAGTGCGCTGCGCCGCGCCCACGACAACCTGGAAAACCTGGTGGCGACGCGCACGGCACAGTTGGCCGAGATGAACGAACGGCTGGCCGACGATATCGCCCAGCGCGAAGTGGCCGAGATGGCCTTGCGCGAACGTAACCTGGCGCTGACCGAACTGAATCACAAACTGTCGCTGGCCCAGCAAAAACTGCTGCAGTCCGAAAAGCTGGCCTCGATCGGCCAGCTGGCCGCCGGCGTGGCGCACGAGATCAACAACCCCATCGGTTACGTGTTTTCCAATTTTGGCGCACTCGAAGGCTACCTGGCCGACCTGTTCGCCATGCTCGACGCCTATGAAGAGGCCGAGTCCGACATCGCCACGCCCGCCGTGGCGCAGCGCCTGGCAGCATTGCGCGAGCAGATCGACCTGGCTTTCCTGCGCACCGACACCGGCCAGCTGATGAGCGAATCGAAAGAGGGTATCGTGCGCGTGCGTCGCATCGTGCAGGATCTGAAGGACTTTTCGCGCACCGATGCGCTGCAGGAATGGGTCTGGGCCGACCTGCGCCAGGGCATCGACACCACGCTCAATATCGTCAACAACGAGGTCAAGTACAAGGCTGATGTCATCAAACAGTACGGCGACATTCCCGATATCGAATGCCAGCCTTCGGAGCTGAACCAGGTGATCATGAACCTGGTCGTCAATGCGGCCCACGCCATGGGCGAGCAGCGCGGCTGCATCACGCTGCGCACCGGCAGCGAGAACGACAGCGAAGTGTGGGTCGAGGTCGAGGATACGGGCAGCGGCATCTCGCCCGAGCATCTGTCGCGCATCTTCGATCCATTCTTCACCACCAAGCCCGTCGGCCAGGGCACGGGCCTGGGCCTGTCGCTGGCCTATACGACCGTGCAAAAGCACCACGGGCGCATCGATGTGCACAGCGTGGTGGGCAGCGGCACCACGTTTCGCATCACCTTGCCCGTGCACCAGGCGCCGCTGGCCGCACCATCACTTTTACCGGATACCGCACCATGACAAGCATTGCCGCTGCCGTGCCGCCGACCATACTGTGCGTCGATGACGAACCAAATATCCTGTCCGCCCTGCGGCGACTGTTCCGCCCGCACGGCTACCGCATGCTGACAGCCGACAGCGGCGCGGCCGGCCTGGCGATGCTGGAAAGCGAGGTGGTGGACCTGGTCATCTCCGACATGCGCATGCCGCAGATGGACGGTGCGCAGTTCCTGGCGCAGGTGCGCCAGCGCTGGCCCGACACCATCCGCCTGCTGCTGACCGGCTATGCCGACATCCAGTCGATACTCGACGCCATCAATCACGGTGAAATCTACCGCTACGTGACCAAGCCGTGGGACGAGAACGACATCGTGCTGGTGGTACGCCATGCGCTTGAGCGCCGTGCTCTGGAGCAGGACAAGCTGCGCCTGGAAGCGCTGACGGCCACCCAGAACGCCCAGCTGCTGCAGCTCAATGCCAGCCTGGAAGAAAAAGTTGCCGTGCGCACGCAGCAGCTCAAGCTGTCGCATGACGACCTGCAGGCGGCCAATGACAAGCTCAAGGCGACGTTTGTGACCACCATCAAGGTGTTTTCCAACCTGATCGAAATGCGTGGCGGCAAGCTGGCCGGCCATGCACGCAGGGTGGCCGAGTTGGCGCGCAAGCTGGCCCAGGCGATGGGCCTGGAAGCGCAGGAGGCGCGCGACGTGTTCATCGCGGCACTGCTCAAGGATATTGGCAAGCTCAGCCTGAGTGATGATCTGCTGGAACTGCCTGCCAGCGCCTGGAATGGCGAGCAGCTGGCCACGTTTCGCAAGCATCCGCTGCGCGCCGAACAACTGCTGATGGCGCTTGACGAATTGCGTTCCGTGTCGGTCATCCTGCGCTCGCAGCTTGAGCGCTTCGACGGCGCCGGCTTTCCCGATGGCCTGGCGGGGCTGGCCATTCCGCTCGGCGCACGCATCCTGGCGCTGGCGTCGGACTACGACGGCTTGCAAATCGGCGCCATGGTGCAACGCAGCCTGCGCGCCGACGAGGCGCGTACCCTGATTTATGACAGCAGCGGCAAACGCTATGATCCGGCGGTGGTGGCCGCCTTTCGCAGCATGATGGACCAGACGCAGGCGCCACCGCGCGACATGGCGGTGCTGTCGGGCGAACTCGAGCCGGGCATGGTGCTGTCGCGCGATTTGATCAGCCGTGATGGCCTGATGCTGCTCGCTGCCGACCATGTGCTGACGGTGCGCGTGATCGCCCAGCTGCTTGATTTCGAAGGCAAGAATGGCGGACGGCTCGCCATCCGCGTCTATCCGCCCGTCAAGCCGCTCTGAACCAGCGACGCCGGCGGCGACACCGGCAGGCGCACCGTAAAGCGCGTGCCGCGCCCCGGTTCCGACGCCACCTCGATGCGTCCGCCGTGCTGGTTGACAATGCCATAAGACAGCGACAGGCCCAGGCCCGTGCCGCTGCCGACCGCCTTGGTGGTGAAGAAAGGCTCGAAAATGCGATGCAGGTGTTCAGGTGCAATGCCGGCCCCGGTGTCGCCGATCTCCACCCATATCCAGCCGTCCAGGTGGCCGGTGCGGATGCTGATCACGCCATCGCCGCTGATGGCCTGCCCGGCGTTGACCAGCAGGTTCATGAAGACCTGGTTCAGCTGCGAGGCCAGGCATGCGATCGGTGGCAGCTGGCCGTATTGCTTGTCGATGCGGGCCTTGTACTTCAGTTCGTTGCCGACGATATTGAGCGTCGTGTCGAGCCCGGCATGCAGATCGGCGACCTGCCAGTTGCTTTCGCCCACATGGGAAAAGTCTTTCAACGCCTGCACGATGTCGCGCACCCGCTTCAGCCCGTCCATCGACTCGCCCAGCAAGTCTGCCATGTCCGACTGCAGGTAGGCCAGGTCGGCTTGCTGGCGTACCTGTGCCACGCGAGCGGCCAGCGCCGCGCCATCGATCTGCTGGCCCATCGCGGCCTCATACTGGCCGATCACGTCAAACAGGGTGGCGACATAGGCTTGCAGCGAGCTCATGTTTGAATTCACGAAGCCGATCGGGTTATTGATTTCATGCGCTATGCCGGCCGCCAATTGCCCGATGGAAGCCATTTTTTCGGCCTGCAGCAACTGCTCGTGCGCTTGCTGCAACTTGCTGATCAGGCGCTGCTGCTCTTCGCCGCGCGCCTGCAGCATCGCTTCCATGCGCTTGCGCTCGGTAATGTCGGTCAACGAGCCGATCACTTCGCAGGGCACGCCGTGTTCGTCGCGCACCAGGCGCAGGCTGTCGTGCATCCACAGGTAGCTGCCGTCGCTGACGCGAAAACGATATTCGTAGGCGCGCGCACCTTGCACGAAGATCTGCGCCAGGCTTGAAAAAATGCCGGGTGCGTCGTCGGGGTGGATATGGTCGAACCAGAAGTTGGGATCGGCCACCATGTCGTCGGGATGGTAGCCCAGCACGTTCAGGGCATTGTTGCTGACAAACGTCATCTTGAAGTCGCCGCTCGGTACGGTGCAATAGATAATCGAGGGGGTATTGTCGAGCAGGTACTGCAGGCGCCCCTGGCTTGTGCCCGGCACCACGCTGGCGGCCGGCGCCCTGGCGTCGGAAAAGCTGAAGTCTTCGAACTGCATCGCCGTACCTCGCTGCGTCAGCGGCCGGGAGGTCGGCCTGTGCCGATTATGCACGAAGCCGATGCGCGCCGCATGGCTATTTACGGTGCAGGCGGTTCGCCAACCAGGGTCATGCGGCGCGCGATGCGCTGTGCTTCCGGCATGTCTCCTGCTTGTTCCGCGCGCAGGCGCTGTACGCCCAGCCAGGCCAGCAGCGGCCGGCGCCAGCCCTGGTCGGAAGCCGTGTTCACGGCCATGGCGAGCAGCTCGGGCGTGGCCCGGTTGGCGCGCAGCAGCACACCGGCCGCCACCAGTTTCCCCAATGGCTCCTTGATGGCGGCTGCAGCGCTGGCCGCCTGGGTGTCAGACGTTGCGCTGGCCACCGCGCGCTGGCTCTCGGGCAGCAGGGCGGCGTCTGCCGGCTGCGCCGTGCCGGCCAGGTAGCGGGCATAGGCGCGGTCGGCGTCGCCGGCGTCTTCGCGCAGGGCGTCAAAGCCGGTGCAAGGCTCGAACACCAGGCTGGCCACGCGCGTGGCGCAGCGCAGCAACTCCACCCTGGCGATCAGGTCGACCTTGCCGGTGCCTGCCACCTGGCTGCGCGCGCGCTGGAATTCGGTTTGCTCCACCAGCGTCCTGCCGGCGAGGTAAGCCGCTTCAAAACGCTCGATCGCGCTTTGTGCATTCATTTTCCAGTCCGGCACGGGCGGGCCGCTGGAGCAGGCGGCCAACAAGGTACAAAGCAGCGTGGCACCGAGTAGGGCAGTCATTCTCATGGCAGGGTAATCTCCGGATTGCGCTTGAACGGCCATTTGCGGTTGATTTCATTGACCAGTTGCTCGACCTTGCGCAGATTGCTTTCCACGTCGGCGCGCAGCGGCCCCAGGTCGGCCGTGGCGGCTTTCGCGTTGGCGCCCACGGCTTGCGCTTCGACCAGCACGGCGTCGACCTTTTTCAGGCTGTTGCGCGTGTCGGCCAGCAAGGCGTTCAACTGCACGATGGTTGCCTGCGCATCGGTCATCACGCCTTGCGCGCCGAATACACGTCGATCCGCATTGGACACCAGGCCATCGGTGCGGCGCGCCAGCTGGTCGGCGGTGATCAACAGGGCGTTGGCGCGCTCTATCAGCAACCTTGATTGCTTGTCGTCGCCTGTCAGCAGGCCCATGGCACCACTTGGGCCACTGAGCTTGCCGGTCACGGTTTGTACATTGCGCATGGCGGTGTCGAGCGCCGAATCGGTGGCGGTCAGGTTGCCCAGGTTGGCCAGCAGGTCCTTTGCGGCGGCCAGCAGGCGCGGGATTTCGGCCGCCATGTCGCCCACCAGCAGGTCACGCGTGGCTTCGTCGGGCAGGGGCGGGTCGGTCAGGATGCCGCTGTAGGCGCGCAGCTTGGCGCCGCCGACGATGCCGCGTTCCAGCGTGAAAATGCTGCTGGTACGCAGCCAGTGCGCATCTTTTTTCGGCACGTCGATGATCACGCGGGCGCGGCCGGTGGGCGCCAGTTCGATGCGCTGCACGCGGCCGATGGGAAAGCCGGAAAAGGTCAGGTCGGCGCCGACCACCACGCCGTCGGAATCATCGGTGGCCAGCACCAGCGTCTGTGTCGCTTCGAAGGCGCCGCGCGCATACATCAGGTACAGCACCGAGCCGGCGATCAGCACGAACATCGAGACCAGCAAAATGGCCGCCTTCAGTTCGGCGTGGCGCACCGGTGGCGGCGCGGGCAGCACGGCCTCGGGCGCTGTAATGTCGGTCTGGTCTGGATTGGCAGGAGTGCTCATGGTTTCTGGCTAGAAAGTAGGGTAGAGGGCGGGCATCAGTAATAATTTCCCATCAGCGAGGCCACTTCGACCAGCAGGATGACGGAAAACAAACGCAGCATTTCGGACAGGCCGTGGGCGGCAAACAGGCGCTGTCGGCGGTTTGTATCGGGCGGATAATAAGACGACGACAGCGGAATCAGGGCCACGGCAAAGCTGAAAAACACCACCTTGAGCATCAGGATCAGCACCACGGCCGGATTGAAGATCTGCCCCACCACCCGCGTGTAACCCTGCAGCGCCCATGGCGTGAAACCGTAGATGGTGAGGTAGGCGAGGATGAGCGAACTGACGCAGCTGGCAATGGCCAGCATCCAGACGGCGAAAATGCCCGACATCACGCGCGGAAAATACTCGCTGCGCAGCAGGTCGGTGCCCTGGCGCTGCAGTTTGTCGAGCAGGCCGTTCGAGCGCATCTGTGCAAACGCGATGCCGTCGGGCAGGGTCAGCCTCAGCGCGACGAACAGCGCGGCGGTCAGCGGGATCAGTTCGAGCACCAGCACGCGCACCACCATTTCCAGTGCATAGCGCGACAGGCCATAGCTTTGCGCGCTGACCACCACGATGCGGATCAGCACCAGGCCGACCAGCAGGCAGGCAACGCTGAACCACATCAGGTTGGGCGCCGTGTTGCTGACCAGGCGGTGCGCGAGGATGGGGCGGTTCTGCCGGTTATAGCTCGACGGCGACAGCGCCAGTGAAAAGATCAGGGTAGCAAATTGCAGCAAGCGCCACCAGCTGACGATCCAGGCCGCAGCGACCCGGTTCAGGCGGCGCAAATGGATGATGATGGAGGCGGAGGCAGAAGCTGTCATCGTGGCATCTTATCATTGCCAGCCGCTGCCTTTGCGTTCCCCTGCGTCAGTCGTGCAACTTGCGCCAGGCCACCATCTCTTCGATGGTCAATATCGGCATGCCATGCAGCTCGGCAAAACGTTCGATATCGCCGCCGCGCATCATGGTGCCGTCCGGATTCATCAGTTCGCACAGTACGGCGGCCGGGTTCAAGCCCGCCATGCGCGACAGATCGACGGAACCTTCCGTGTGGCCACGGCGTTCCAGCACGCCACCGGGCGCGGCGCGCAAGGGGAACACATGGCCGGGGCGCACCAGGTCCGATGGCCTTGCATCGGGCGCGATGGCGGCGCGGATGGTGGTGACGCGGTCGGCGGCCGACACGCCGGTGGTGACGCCCTCGCGTGCTTCGATCGAGACGGTAAACGGCGTGCCATAGCGGCTGCCGTTGTCTGGCGACATCGGTGGCAACTCCAGCCTGGACACGGTTTCGGCGGGCAGGCACAGGCAGACGATGCCGCTGCATTCGCGGATCAACAGAGCCATGGATTCGTTGGTCAGTTTTTCGGCCGAAATGATCAGGTCGGCTTCGTTTTCACGGTCGAAATCGTCAAGCAGGATGACGGGCACGCCGGCGCGCATGGCGGCCAGGGCCGATTGCATGCGACCTTCAAGGTCGTGGGAAAGGACGGTATAGCTGTTGACTAACATGGTGTAACGCTCCTCGCACAGGCGAAAAACGCTGCAGGGCAAGCGCACAGGCGCAGCAGTCCGTATCGCGCAAGGCGATCGGACAGTGGGTCTGACGCACATCTTCTTTCATCCGGACTATACCGTCGGCTCTGGAGTCACACCAGATCTGCTGACCTTTCCAGGGCTTGCCTGAAAAGCGCTCGCGGGCTTGACCGTTGCCGGTCTTACCGCCGGTGGGGAATCGCACCCCGCCCCGAAGACGTATTGTTGTGCCGGTCCACATGACCGGCGGCGATACTTTAGCATAGTTCAGCCCTGCGGGCGGGAGCTTGCCGTTTGTATCGCAGTATGTCCGCTAAGCTATTTTTAACAGCGCTGCCGGCAATTCGGTGTAAGGTATGCTTGTCGCATCTACCTATGAGAATACATGAAGCTGAGTAAATTACGCCTGATCTCGGGCGCCGTGCTGCTGGTCTGCGCTTCCCTGGCGCAAGCGGAACTTCGTTTGAGCGATCCGCTGCCGGTGGCGCCGGAAGTGACGGTCGGAAAACTGCCGAACGGCCTGACCTATTACATCAAGAAAAATGCCCGTCCCGCGCAGAAAGTCGAATTGCGCCTGGTGGTGAAAGCCGGTTCGATCCTGGAAGACGACGACCAGCAAGGTCTGGCGCACTTTACCGAGCACATGGCCTTCAATGGATCGACGCATTTCAAGCGTAATGAACTTATTTCGTACCTGCAATCGATCGGCGTGAAATTCGGCGCCGACCTGAATGCCTATACCAGCTTCGATGAAACCGTCTACGTGCTGCCGATCCCGACCAACAAAAAAGGCAACCTGGAAAAAGGTTTCCTGGTGCTGGAAGACTGGGCCCACGGCTTGAAATTCAATCCGGCCGATATCGACAGCGAGCGCGGCATCGTGCTCGAAGAGGCTCGCTTGGGCAAGGGCGCCAGCGACCGCATGAACAAGGTGTTGTATCCGAAATTGCTGAACGGCTCACGCTATGCCGAGCGCATGCCGATCGGCAAGGAAGACATACTGAAGACCTTCAAGCCGGACACCATCAAGCGTTTCTACAAGGACTGGTACCGGCCCGACCTGATGGCCGTGATGGTGGTCGGCGATGTCGATCCGAAACAGGCTGAAAAAATGATACGGCAGCATTTCGGCAAGCTGAAAAATCCGCTGAGACCGCGCCCGCGCCTGTACGCGGAAGTGCCACAGCGCTCGCAGACGGAAGCGCTGGTGGTCACCGACAAGGAAGCGGCCGACGACAGCGTGTTCATCCGCTATCCGATCCGCCCGGCGCAGGAGCCGGTGACGATCGCCGATTACCGTCGCCAGATGATCGAGAACCTGTACGGCCAGATGCTCAGTGCGCGCATGCAGGAACTGACGCAGCAGGCCAATCCGCCGTTTATCCAGGGCGGCAGCAGCATGGGCAAGCTGGTACGCGGCTATGAATCGTTCAGCGCGTATGCCTTGCTGGGCAAGGGCGGCGTGCAGCCGGCCGTCGATGCGCTGGTGCGCGAGGACGAACGGGCGCGCCGCTTCGGCTTCAGCCAGGACGAACTGGACCGCGCGCGCAAGAACATGCTGCGCAACTACGAACGCGGCTACAACGAACGCGACAAATCCGATTCGGCCGGCTTCGTGGCCGAGTATTCGCGCAACTTTCTGGAACAGGAAGCGATCCCCGGCATTGCCAATGAACTGATGTATGCGCGTGAATTGCTGCCGCAAGTGTCCTTGCAGGAAATTAACGAGGCGGTGGCGAAAGTCATCCCTGAGCAGCAAAAGAAACTGGTGGTCTTCATGGGCGCCGAACCGAAACCGGGCAGCACTGTGCCCAGCGAGCAGCAGTTGCTCGATGCGGTCGCCAGCGCCGAGCAGCAAAAGGTCGAACCGCACACGGAAAAAGTGGTGGCCGGCAGCCTGATGGATGGCCCGCCAGCCGGCGGCAGCATCGTCAGCGAGAAGCTCAACAGCGCCATCGGCGTGACGGAGCTGACCCTGGGCAATGGCGTGCGCGTTTTGTTGAAACCGACCGACTTCAAGAACGACCAGGTACTGATGGGCGCCACCCGCTTCGGTGGCCAGTCGCTGTATGACGCCCCCGATATCTACAATGCCCGCTATGCCAGCGCCGTCGTCGGCAGCATGGGCCTGAAGGGCATGTCGCCGCTGGAGCTGCAGAAAATCGTCGCCGGCAAGACCGTCAACGTGGGCGCCTCGCTGGGCGAACTGAGCGAAGGCTTCGGCGGTTCGTCGAGCAGCGCCGATGTCGAATCGATGCTGCAACTGGTGTATCTGTACATGCACGATGTGCGCAAGGATGCCGACCTGTTCCACTCGTATATCGGCAAGCAGCAGGACCTGGCAAAAAACATCCTGGCACAACCCGACGCGGTGTTTTATGACGCTGTGCAGCACACCATGTTTGGCGACAATCCGCGCGTTGACGGCGTGCCGCGTCCGGCCGACTTTGACAAGGTCAGCCTCGACCGTTCGCTCGATATCTTCCGCCAGCGCTTTTCCAGCGCGCGCGACATGACCTTCATCTTTACGGGCAGCTTCGAACTCGACAAGATCAAACCCCTGGTCGCCAGCTACCTGGGCGCGTTGCCGGTGACCGGAGTGGCGCATGCCTACCGTGACGTCGGCATGCGCCCGGTGCAGGGCGTGGTGAAAAAAGCTGTCTACATGGGCAGCGAGCCGAAAAGCACGATTTCCGTCACCTTTACCGGCGACGTGGCGTATTCGGAGGAGCAGAAGCTGACCTTGGAGGCGCTCGGCGAAGTGCTGAACCTGAAAGTGATCGAGGTGCTGCGCGAAAAGATGAGCATGATTTATGGCGGCGGCTTTGAAGCGTCGATGGGCCAGCATCCATACGGCCACTATTCGGTGGCGCTGTCGCTGCCGACGGCGCCGGAAAACGTCGACAAGGTGATCGCCGCCGCCTTTGCCGAGATCAACAAGATGAAAAAGGACGGGCCCAGCGCGCTTGATCTGGAAAAGGTCAAGCTGAACTGGATCACGCGCCAGCAGAAGGCCATGCGGGAAAACAATTACTGGATGAGTCAGCTGATGGGCTCGGTAACCCAGGGCCGTGACCCGGCTCAGATCCTGCGTTTCGAGCAGCGGGTGCGCGACATCACGCCGCAAGCGGTAAAACAGGCCGCCCAGCGCTACCTGAACATGGACAATTATGTGCAGGTGGTGTTGTATCCGGAACAGAAAAAGGTGGCGGTAAGCAACAGCAAATAATGGCAGGCGGAGGCGGGCGCGGACGGAAATGATAAACTGGCGCCTGCCGATGTGATGGCAAACGAACTCTCAGAAAGTGCAAGATGGCCAAGAAAGAAGAACTCGATCCGGAAACCCTGGAATTGATTAACTGGTGTATCGAAGTCGAAGGCTTTTTAGTCGCCGGCGGCGCCACGGTGGAGCAGGCGCAGGAGCATATCGAAGAGCAGGTCGAGTGGTTCACCGACCAGTTCTACGATGGGTTGACGCCGGAAGAGGCGGCCAAGGAAGCGTTGGCCTGAGCAAGTTTTTCTCGTTTTGCGGGAACTTTTTATTTGAATAGCTGTCTCACTTTCTTGGTCCGTTGTTGGACGCAAGAAAGGTGAGCATGACAGACGGTTTTTCTTATCACGCGGCATTTGCCCGAAACCTGGGCTGGGTTACCGGGGACGAACAGGACAGCTTGCGCGGCAAGCGGGTGGCGATCGCCGGCATGGGTGGCGTCGGTGGCGTGCATTTGCTGACCCTGGCGCGGCTCGGTATTGGCGCGTTTCATATCGCCGATTTCGATACCTTCGATATCGCCAATTTCAACCGCCAGGCCGGCGCCATGGTGTCGACCCTGGGCCAGCCGAAGGTTGATGTGCTGGCGCAGATGGCGCGCGACATCAATCCCGAACTCGACCTCAAGCTGTTCCCCGACGGCATCAACGACGCCAACCTGGCCGATTTTTTTGATGGCGTCGACCTGTACGTGGACGGCCTCGATTTCTTTGCTTTCTCCGCGCGCCAGGCCACTTTTGCCATGTGCGCCAGGCTGGCCATACCGTCGATCACGGCCGCCCCGCTTGGCATGGGCACGGCCGTGCTCAGTTTCCTGCCGGGCCAGATGACGTTCGAGCAGTATTTCGGCTGGGGCGACCTGCCCGAGGAAGAAAAAGCGCTGCGCTTCCTGGTCGGCCTGGCACCGGCCGGACTGCATGGCCCTTACCTGGTCGACCCGTCGGCCATCAACCTGAAGGAGCGGCGCGGGCCATCGACCATCATGGGCTGCCAGCTGTGCGCGGGCGCGGCGGCCACCGAGGCGCTGAAGATCCTGTTGGGGCGTGGCAAGGTGATGGCCGCGCCGCGCGGCATGCATTTCGATGCCTATCGCAACAAGATGGTGCATACCTGGCGTCCGGGCGGCAACCGCCATCCCTTGCAGCGCCTGGCGATGGCCGTCATCAAGCGGCGCCGCGCCGCCAGGGGCGGCTAAATGACTGTCGCGCTCTCAATTGACCCAGTACTCGAACAAATTCTCGATCTGGCGCGCTGGGCGCCCAGCGGCGACAACACTCAGCCGTGGCGTTTTGAAGTCACCGGGCTGCGCCAAGTGGTCGTGCATGGCTTCGACACGCGTACGCATAGCGTGTACGACTTGGACGGTCACCCCAGTCAGCTGTCGTTGGGCGGGCTGCTGGAAAGCATGGCACTGGCAGCCAGCATTCATGGCTTGCGCATGCAAGCGCGGCGCCGCCTGGGCATGCCTGATACCTTGCCCACGTTTGAGGTAGACTTTATCGATCAGCAAGGGCTGGAGCCTGACCCTCTGGCCGCCTTCATCCGCCAGCGCAGCGTACAGCGGCGCCGTCTCAGCACGCGGCAGTTGCGCGCCAGCGAAAAGGCGGTGCTGGAGGACTGCCTGCCACCCGGCTACCGCGTGACGTGGCTGGAAGGCTTCAAGTCGCGGCTGGCTAGCGCGCGCCTGATGTTCAACAACGCAGAATTGCGCCTGACCATGCCCGAGGCGCATCTGGTGCATCGCAATGTGATCGAATGGGGTGCCCGTTTCAGCGAAGACCGTATGCCGGATCAGGCGCTGGGGGTAGATCCCGTGACTGCCAAGCTGATGCGCTGGATCATGCAAAGTTGGCGCCGGGTCAATTTCTTCAATACCTGGATGGGCGGCACACTGGCGCCGCGGCTGCAGATGGATTTGCTCCCCGGCTTGTATTGCGCTGCCCACTTCGTGCTGGTGGCCGACACGCAGCCTAACAGTATCGACGATTACGTGGCGGCCGGACGCGCCATGCAGCGCTTTTGGCTGACGGCCACGCAGCTGGGTTTGCAATTGCAGCCGGAATTGACGCCCGTGATCTTTGCCCGCTACGTGCGCGAAGGACGTGTCTTTTCGGGCGCCGACGGAATGCTTGACCTGGCGCGGGAGCTGGCCGGGCAATATCATGCGCTGCTGGGTTCGCAGGCCGGCGAGCAGGCCGTTTTCCTGGGGCGCATAGGCGCAGGGAAGAGCGCCCATGCGCGATCGATGCGGCGCCCGCTGGCAGAGTTGATCTTGGCGCCGCCCGCAGGATAGTCATGCGTGAAATCGGAGGAAAGGGGATCGTCGCTTCATGTAGCTGGCCTGGGGTGTCGGCACACTGATTGGTAGCAGGATGTGGCCTGATGATTTCAGATAGCGTTGAACCGAAGCTTGGGCCAGGCCGTTGGTCAAATTTCCAGGTCATGAAACGTAAGGCCAAGCGATTCGTGTTCCTCCGCTCATCATGATTTACGATCTGCGCGACCTTCTCGCAGTCAGTTAAACTACGCAGTAGCGTTTCACTGAGTTTGTTGTAGTTCGCTTGCGGCGCGATGTGCGCCCGCAGGGAATGTGGGCGCACCAAAGAAACCTGAGGGCATCAACGGTTTTAAACTGGAAGACAGGCGTGGCTAGCTTGGCGCTAGCCTCTTTTCTGACGGTAAGAGGTCATGGCCATACCAAGCAGGCCGATACCGAGCAAAGCGATCGTGCCTGGCTCAGGTACAGCTGCTGCCTGAAACAATTCCAGACCGCCGCCGTCGGCCATCGCCACGAAACTGTTGGTCAGGCTGCCGCCGAGGAAGCTATTCGTATTGCCGCTGAGGGATTCAAACGCGAAAAACGGGTCAGGGTTGACAAAAAACGACTGTCCTTGCGGCGTCAGCGTGGCGTTGAGCATGGCCTTGAAGTCGCCTTGGGCCAGACCGTCGAAAATGTGTGCTTCGCCTACACTCAGGGTATAAGTCACGATCGCATAGTCATCCGCCGAGACGCCACCCACATTCACTGGCGAGCCTGCTACGTCGGTAATCGATAGCTGCGTGTTCTGGCCGGGATCGATGTACAGCGTCATGGTCAGGGTCTGAAAGTTAGCGAAGATACCGGCACCTAACGTATCCGCCTGGCCGGTAATGTTGAACAGACCATAGATGCCATAGCCATTGAGGGCGTTCAGTTGCGACGGTATGCTGCCGTTGCTGGGACTGCCGAAAGCAGCCTTGGTCAAAAAGCCTGCTTCAGTGAAGGGATCGTTCCCCCCTCCCAAACCGCCAACGATGGTTTGTTCAACGCGCGCATGGTATTCGAAGCTGAGGCGGTCGGCCACCACAATGTTGGGTACGCTACCGGGGACAGAACCTTCATCGACGGTAAACAAAGGACCAGCGAGCGCCGGAGCGCTAGCCAGCGCGGCGCCGATGGCGGCCACGGAGAGAGCGAGACGCAGAAATGAGGACAGCGGTTTCATGGCATTTCCTTAAACGTAATGGTTGATCGGACCAGGTCACTGCTGCGGCTGCCTCAGATAACCTCATACCTCGTTTCAGCAAAATCCGTACCATAAAATATTTATATTTAAATTCAATAGCTTATGCAAATAAATTTATTGTCTTTCGCGCTGGTGTAAAAAAAATCGACGTTTTGCCCTGTCTTCACCGGTTCGTGCCGCTGACAGTTGATCTGGCCTGGTCAGACCGTCGCACTCCTTTTGCCAGCATTCAGGGTTGAAGCGTCTGGATGCGAATGGGTTCCCGCGCCGCTTTGCGCGACAGTATTTTTTGGCATGCGTTACAGTGGCACTCAAGGAGGAATGCCATGAATGCACTGAACAGCAAACCCGATTTGCACGCCCACAGCACCCCGGAGCCCGACCATGTTCCGCCCGAGGGCGATCCGGTGACGCCGCCACCGGAAAAAATGCCCGACATCGAGCCGGTACCGATCGAAGAACCGACCCCACCGCAGCCGCCGGTCAAGATGCACTGATGGCGGGCCAGGCGTGGCGTGGCACGGGCGTCACGCCACGCCAATAAAACAACAGAGATCGCACAAAGCGGGCGCTGGCACACACAAAGCAGCGGCGAACTGCCGTGTGTCACGCGGGCGTCACGATTCTGTTCTTATAATGAGACACCACACAAAATCTGCTACAGGAGACCATCATGGGTAATTCGCTGCATAACAAAATTTACCTGGGCCGCCGCCCTGTGCTCGACAGCAAAAGCTTGCTGGCGCTGGCACTGACGGGTGCCGTGGCCGGTTGCGGCCTGGCCTGGCTGCTCTTGCGCAGCATCAAATAAGCCAGGGTCTGACGCCATTTCAGCGGGCTGGGCGCGCTGCGCCCGGCCACTGAATCACCTTGCCTGTTGCCGATGCGCAGCAGGGCGCGTACCATGGGGGCCGAACACCTGGCCTTTTATGGAAAAGCAATGAAGAACGAGAAATTAACAACCGATGAATATGACGCGCTGGAGCAGGTTGCACGCGGCATCAAGACCGAGCGCCCGAGCGCTTGCGTTGCCCGCAATGCCAAGCGCCTGTCCGGCCTGAAGCTGCTCAGCTATGCCCGGGATGGCCGTCTGTCCATCACCGATAAAGCGCAAGAGCTGCTGTTCCTGCGTCGCTGCATTATGGGATTGCGCGCCGTCGCCGCCGATCCGCTGGCCAAGCTTGACACCGAGGTAGCCTACTTCCTCGGCAAGAAAGCCCATATCGTGGCGCGCACCGATGGCGAGGGGCACGATATTTCCGACAAGGGCCGCGAGTCGCTGGCGGACATCGATACGCTGGCCCTGTAAGGCCTGCCACCGGCCCTTGAGGCCGGTTTTCAATTCCCCATCACTTTTACCTTTCCCTCCTGGAGAACACTTTGGACAGCGCGATGAACTGGTCGGCCCACGAACTGACGATGACGGTCCTGATGACGCCCGATATGGCCAACTTTTCAGGCAACGTACACGGCGGCACCATTTTGAAGTACCTCGACAGCGTCGCCTATGCCTGCGCCAGCCGCTATTCGGGCAGCTACGTGGTGACCCTGTCGGTCGACCAGGTGATGTTCCTGCAACCTATCCACGTGGGCGAACTGGTAACGTTCCTGGCGTCGATCAATTACACCGGCACCACGTCGATGGAAGTAGGCATACGGGTGGTCACGGAAAACATACAGCAGCGCCTGGTGCGCCATGCCAACAGCTGCTATTTCACCATGGTGGCGGTTGACGCCAACCGCAAGCCGGTGGCGGTGCCGCCTCTGGTGCTGGAGACGGATGAGCAAAAGGTGCGTTTCGAGCAGGCCAAGCTGCGCAAGCTGTCGCGCCAGAAAGTGTCCAAGAAATAATTTTGCCGCACAATAAAAAACGGCCACCAGAGCGATCTGGTGGCCGTTTTTACTGCTCGCTAACCCAGCCGAGGCGATCCGTGATTAACGGTCGCCGTAGCTGCGGCGTGCGCCGTCGGTGCTGCGCGGGTTGGAACCCTTGTAGCCACCACCGGTGCTTGGCGCGCCGTCTTTGCGTGGTGCGCCTGGTTTGCTGAACGTACGTTGGCCTGGCTTGGCGGCGGTGCGATTGTCGCCTGGTTTCCAGCCGCCTGGACGTGCGCTCGAGCGTGGTGCCGAGGCAGTTTTCTTCGGCTCGAAGCCTTCGATCACGTTGACCGGGATCAATTGCTTGGTGAAGCGTTCGATGCGCTTGACGTTCATGCCTTCAGCGTGGTTCACCAGCGAGATCGCCAGGCCATTGCGGCCGGCACGGCCAGTACGGCCGATGCGGTGGACGTAGTCTTCCGGGAACTTCGGCAGGTCGTAGTTGAACACGTGGGTGATCGTTGGCACGTCGATGCCGCGGGCGGCAACGTCGGTGGCAACCAGCACCTTGACCTGGCCGCGGCGCATGCCGTCCAGGGTGCGGTTACGCGCGCCCTGATGCATGTCGCCGTGCAAGGCGGCAGCCGAGAAGCCGGCGATGTTCAGGCGGTCGGCGATGGTGTCGGCGTCACGCTTGGTAGCGGTAAACACGACGGCCTGGTCCAGCGTTTCGTCGCGCAGCAGGTGATCGAGCAGACGATTCTTGTGCGACAGATCGTCGACGAAGTGGACGCGCTGGGTGATGTTTTCATGCTTGTTCGACGAACCGGCGATCTGGATGACCATCGGGTTTTTCGTGATGCGGCGCGCCATGTTGCCGACTACGCCATCCAGGGTTGCCGAGAACAGCATGGTCTGGCGGCCTTCTGGCGTGGCAGCGACGATTTTTTCGATGTCGTCGATAAAGCCCATGTCCAGCATGCGGTCAGCTTCGTCCAGAACCAGAATTTCCAGTTGCGAGAAGTCGATCTTGCCCGAGTCCATATGGTCGATCAGGCGGCCTGGGGTAGCGACCAGGATTTCCGGATTCTTGGCCAGCAATTGCATCTGTTTCGGGTAAGGCATGCCGCCCAAAATTGACACAGCCTTGATGCGGCGGATGCCAGTGCTGTACTTGTCGGTATTGGTGGTCACTTGCAGGGCCAGCTCGCGGGTCGGGGTCAGCACCAGCATTTTTGGTTGGGCAGCCTTGAAGCGTGGACGCTCGCCGCGGGCGCGCGAAGCTTGCATTTCCTGGTTCGGCGTTTTGCCGGCGGCGCTTTGATCGGCGCTGGCCAGTTTGTGCAGCGACGGCAGCATGAATGCTGCGGTCTTGCCCGAACCGGTCTGCGACGAGACCAGCAGGTCACGGCCTTCGATCGCGGCGGGAATCGCTTGCAACTGTACCGCGGTTGGCGCGGTGTAGCCCGATTCGGTCAGAGCGGCGATAATGGACGGATGCAGGCCTAAGGATTCAAATGTCATTCTTTTTCTTTCGTGAAAATCAGCGTTCTTGCAAAAGCAGAACGCAAAATAGCTACGCCAACCAAAACGAAATGACTCAAATGAAAAGAAATTTCGGCACAAAAGCTTTGCGCCGGGACGGTGTCAGGTGCGACACACAAGGCGGGAGGGCTTTAATAAGCGGCATCCTGAAGATGCGCTAAGGCTTGCGAAGCTGCTAAATTTATCGTGCATCTTACTGCTGCAGGTAACATATTGCAGCGCACTACGACACTATACCGTATTTTCCACGGTACTGCACGGTTTAAATGCTCCTGGCTGCCGCAAACAGCCGATTGTGTCGTTTCCGGCAGCAAATGCCACGTTTGCTTAACGCAGCAGGGCAACGATGTCGGCAGGCAGTGGCGCTGCCATGGCCGCATCCCTGGCAATATTGACCTGCATGGTGGCCTGCGACAGTTCGATCAGACTGTCTTCCAGGTCGTAGCTGCCTTTCGCATGCAGCCAGGACAGGATCTGCGCCAGTCGCCAGATCGTGGTGCTGCCTTCATGCACGGGGGAGGGGAAGCTGTGGCGGTATTTGTTCATCAGCTTGTGCATGTTCTGCCGGGTCAGTCCCAGCACCTGCGCCACATCGCTCAAGCCGACGAAATCGGGCGATGCTTCCACCAGTTGTGCTTCGGGTATCACTGTCTTGACGTCGCTCATGGCGCCGAGTACGGCTTGCCGTGCGCTGGCAGCGTCGCGCGTGAATTCCAGTGCCAGCCGGCCTGCCTGGCCCAGGCCCAGCAGGGCGTCGTCACAGCCGCCCGCTGCGAGGCGTTCGGCCAAGGCGTCCAGGTCGGTGCCTTCGTCAGGCAGGCGATATTTGAGCGTGAAGATATAGTCCATTTGTTTACCCCCTGGGCTTGCGCATGATATCGAGGATCACTTTTTGCGCGGTGCAGTGATCGACCACCCGCCGCAGAGCACGTGCATGATTGGTGGCATTTTTCGGCGTGCTTCAGATGCAGGCGATGCAGAATTCGCCGCAGCGGCATTCTGCGTCGTTCCAGGGGCAGTACATCTTGCCCCAGGCATGGCTGCCACCCGTTTCCACGCGCCACCCCTGGCTTTCCGCGTGGCGCAATGCCGCTTCGATATCCTTTTTTGGATGCGGGGAGCGGGCCATGGCATGCCTCCAAGATAAGTCGATATTTATCGGTTGTCAAGTGACAACCGATAAATATCGCTCATCACGGCATCAGTCTACTTCGGGTTTGATGGTCATCATTTGCGAAAAGCTGCAATCGACCTGCAGCGCGACGAGCGTAGCCATGATGCGTCGCGCAAATCGGGCGGGCAATGTAAAACCGGCCGCCACAGCAAGACTGTGGCGGCCGGTGGTGCCCAGCGATGATGAATCAGGCGGTGATCAGTGGCGTGCCTTGGCGCGGCTGTTGCCGCCGCCGCGCTGAATGCGTGGCTTGACCAGCGAGATAGGCGCGGCCTGTACCTTGCCGCCCTTGACGGCGCGGCGGGCATTCTTCAGGGCCCGTTCCGGACGGTCCGCTTCGAACAGCATGGTGGCGTTGTCGGCGATTTCCTGGGTGATGTTCATGTTCATCGTGGCCGAGGTTTTCGGCACCAGGATGGTTGAACCGGCGCGCAGGCGCATGCGCTGGGGAATATTGTTCGCCTGGCGCAACACATCGGCCGTGGTGCCGAATTTCGACGCCAGCGTTTCGATGCGTTCGCGCGCGTTGGTGATCTTGTGCGTGGTCCAGCTCGACAGGGCATGGCCCCATTGCGCCAGGTTGGTGGTGAACTTGGCGGCGTTTTCCTGCGGCAGCAAGATCTTGGTCTTTTCGCCACCGATGATGACCGGGCGGTTGAATTGCGGGTTGAGCGCCTTGAATTCGTCGGTGGACAGTTCGGCCAGCTGGGCGGCCACCGTGATGTCGATGTCGCTGGTTTTGTCGATCGCCGTAAAATAGGGCTGGTTATCGACCACCGGCAGGCTCAGGCCATACTGGGCAGGGTTGGCAATGATATTCTTCACCGCCTGCAGCTTCGGCACGTAGTTGCGCGTTTCGGCCGGCATCAGGTCGGCCAGGCTTTCAAAGTCGGTCGGCTTGCCCAGCGACTGGTTTTTCTTGATGGCGCGCTGCACCGAGCCTTCACCCCAGTTGTAGGCAGCCAGGGCCAGTTGCCAGTCGCCAAACATGTCATACAGGCGCTGCAGATAAGTCAGTGCCGCATCGGTCGAGGCCAGCACGCCGCGGCGCTCATCCTTGAACATGTTTTGCTTGAGGTTGAAATCACGTCCCGTGGCCGGCACGAACTGCCACAGGCCAGCCGCACTGGCGCTGGAGAAAGCCTGTGGATTGAAGGCCGATTCGATAAACGGCAGCAAGGCCAGTTCGGTCGGCATGCCGCGCTTTTCCAGTTCCTGCACCACATAGTAGATGTAGCGCGAGGCGCGCGCCGTGGTGCGTGCCAGGTGGTCGGGGCGGGTGGCGTACCAGTTGACGTGGTTGGCAACGAGCTGGTTGTTCAGGTCGGGAATCGCATAGCCGCTGCGGATGCGGCCCCAGACATCGGCTTCGCGCAGAGGATCGGAACTGTCGCTGAGATTTTTCATCAGGCGATCGGTCTTTTGCAGGCGGTTGTCGAGGGTGGGGAGTTTTGCCGTGACCTGTGGCGGTAACGGAATCAAGGCTGGTGTCGTGCTGGCGACTGGCGCGTTATCGCTCTCAACACCGGCTTCGTACGCCTGGCTCAGGGCTGGCGCCAGGGCCAGGACCAATGCCGCCAGTGCGGTCGATTTAAAGGAGTTTTCGTGCATAGTGTTCCATTGTTGTCGTCGAAGAAACATCGGACTAAGCCATGATCAAGCAGCGAGTGTACGTATATCCACATGCCTGAGTCAAGAATTATGTCAGCCTGATGACAGCATAAAGGGAAGTTTCCATTCGCAAATAATGCAATTATTGCCAATAAAATTCGCCCAATGCCGTGTTCGGCCGCTGTTATAGCATAGTTGCGCCATGGCCTGGCGCAAGCGTGGTAGTCCTCAGGTATGAGACTGCGCAAAGAGTGCGTACAATTTGGCTTTGGCCGGCCGCCATTTGCCGGCCACCTTTTTCAATAGAGAGTCCTGTATATGAATACCCCGCCGCGCCACGACGACGACCACGCCGTCATTATCGCCAACACCGTCGACTGGCTGGAAAAGGCCGTGATCGGCCTCAATTTGTGCCCGTTTGCCAAGGCCGTACATGTGAAGAAACAGATACGCTACGTGGTCTGCGATTCGAGCAATCCGGAAGACCTGCTGGCGATGCTGATGGACGAATTGCAAACACTGGCCGACAGCAGCCCGGAGCAGATCGACACGACCCTGCTGATCCATCCGTATACGCTGAACGATTTCCTCGACTACAACGAGTTCCTCGACGTGGCCGACGCGGCGGTGGAAGACATGCACCTGGCAGGCGAGCTGCAAGTGGCCAGCTTCCATCCGCATTATCAGTTTGCCGAGACGTTCGAAGACGATATCAGCAACTTTACCAACCGCTCGCCGTATCCGACCCTGCACCTGCTGCGCGAAGACAGCATCGAGCGCGCGGTGGAGGCGTTCCCGGAGGCGTCCGAGATTTTCGACAAGAATATCGCCACGCTTGAAAAGCTGGGCCTGGACGGCTGGGAGAAGCTCGGCATCGCGAAGGCAGGTTCAGATGGGAAATGAGATGGCTGGCGATTTGCCCGAGCGCCCCGACACGCCGTGCGTGGCCGTCTGTTCCACCACCTTTGACGAAATCTGCCGCGGCTGTGGCCGCAGCGTGGTGGAAGTGGCGCACTGGGTGTCGATGACGCCGGAACAAAAAGAAGTCGTGTGGGTGCGGATATTGGCGCAGGGCTACCCGCGCCGCAATAGCTGACCCGCTGCGATCAATAGCTGCCGATAAAGTCTTTTTTACCGACTTCAACACCGTTATGGCGCAGGATGTCGTAGGCGGTGGTGGCGTGGAAGAAGAAATGCGGCAGCGCGTAGTGGAACAGATAGGTCTGGCCAGTGAAGTGCTTGGTCTTTTCGCCGCTGCCGGTGGTAATCGCGCGCGTTTCGCTGCCTTCGATGTCGGCAGCCGGCAGGCTTTCCAGGAAGGCGATGGTTTTCACGATGCGCGCCTTCAGTTCGGCAAAGCTCTGTTCCGTATCTTCATATGGGGGCACGGCCACGCCGGCCAGGCGCGCGCCGCAGCCCTTGGCAAAATCGGTGGCGATCTGGATCTGGCGCACGAACGGCAGCATGTCCGGGAAAAAACGGAACTGCAGCAGCGCGTTCGGATCGATTTTCTTGTCTTGCGCATGCGTTTCGGCCTTGTCCAGGATGGCAGCCAGGCTGCCCAGGATTTGCTTGAAGACGGGAATCGATGCGGAGTGGATGGAGAAGGTCATGGTGGTTCCTCTAGGTAAAGTGGCGCGATGATAGCAAGGCGCGGCTTTTTCTGCAGGGCAGGCAGGGAAACGCTGGCAAGGCGTGTGGTTTCTGGTACATATTCCTGCCGCTTGTACCGCCAGATATCACTTTGCGTGCTTTTTCCATGCATAATTGCCTTTGGAAAATTCCTTCCGCCGTTCGCTTTCCGTAACCTCCCGCTACCATTCGATGACCGCTCGCATGACTCACCCAGGCCCGTGCCTGCATGGCTGATTCCCCCCATCGCCGCTGGCTGGCCAGCCTTCGCACCCTGTATGGTTCCTCGATCTATGGCGCCTTGCTGCTGGTGGTGCTGGGCGGACTGGTGATACCGGCCCTGATCGGCAGCTATCTGCTGGTCGGCGTGCACGAGCGCCAGTCGGCGCATACCGGCCTGAACGAGGCGTTGCAGCGCAATGCCGATATCCTGGCGCTGGGCATGCAGGAGTCCTTGTGGAACATGAATGCCGAATCGGCCCAGTCACTGGTCGAATCGGTGATGCGCGACCGCGCCGTGCTGCTGGTGCAGGTAGTGGGCCAGGGTGACGCCGAATTCATGCGCCTGCAGGCGCCGCAACGCCCGGTCGGCAATGTGTACCGGGCGGAACGCGATATCGCCGTGCGCGGCGAACGCATCGGCCATGTGGTGGTGGAAATGGACGATGCGCGCAGCCAGCAGGAACTGCGCGAAAAGCAGATCGCCTATGTGTTCGTGCTGGGCGCGCAGCTGGCCATTTCGATGGCGCTGATCGTGCTGTTCATGAACCGCCGCCTGTTGCGGCCGCTGCGCCGATTGATGCGCTTTTCCGACCGCCTGTCGCATGGCGACTTTGATACACGCCTGGAAGCGGGCGGCAACGACGAACTGGGCCGCCTGGCAACGCAGCTCGAACAGATGCGCGCCGCGATCCGCCAGCTGTTCGAAGACGTAGGCCAGCGCGAAGAGCGCTTCCGCACCATCGTCACGCAAGTGCCGGGCGCCGTGTTCCGCTACCGGCCCGACGGCCCCATCGATTTCATCAGCGACGCCATCGAAGACATCGTCGGCTATACGGCCGCGCAGCTGATGCGCGGCAGCACCCATTCCTGGGTCGACCTGATCTGCCCGGAAGACCGCCGTACGCACCGCCGCGCCGTCAAGCAGGCGGTCGCCGAGATGCGCCCGTATGCGCTTGAATACCGCGTCGTCGACGCCACCGGCACCGAGCGCTGGGTGGCGGAAAATGGCCAGCCGCAGGCCGGCAGCGCGGGCATGATCTGGGTCGACGGCATCATCGCCGACATCAGCCAGCGCAAGCACCACGAAATGCGCATCGAAGCGCTGCTGACCGAGCAGAGCGCGATACTCGACAATGTGATGTTCGGCGTGATGTTCGTGCGCCACCGCCGCATCGTTTCCGTCAACCGCCGCTGCGAAGAGTTGTTTGGCTATGACCCTGGCGCCATGACGGGCAGCTCGACTGCCATCGTGTTTCTCACCCAGCACGATTTCGAGAAGGCGGGCGAGCGCCAGTATCCGGCCATGGCGGCCGGCGGCGAGTTCAGCGAAGAGCGTCATTACCGGCGCCGCGACGGCAGCCTGTTCTGGGCGCTGGTGAGCGGCTGCGCGCTCGATCCGCTGCGCCCCGGCGAAGGCAGCATCTGGGTGTATGCCGACATCACCGCGCGCAAGGAAGCCGAAGAAAAGCTGCGCCTGTCGGCCACCGTGCTGGAGCATATCGCCGACGCCGTGATGGTGGTCGATATCGAGGACGTGATCGTCGCCGTCAATCCCGCCTTTACACAGATCACCGGCTACACCGAAGCCGAAGCCATAGGCAGGCATTCCTCGCTGACGCGTTCCGAACGCCACGATGAAGCGTTTTATGAGGGCATGTGGGATGAGCTGATCGCTTCCGGCTTCTGGCGCGGCGAGCTATGGCGCCGGCGCAAGAACGGCGAGATCTACCTGGAATGGCTGACCATCAGCGCGGTGCGCGACACGCAGGGGCTGACCACTCATTACGTGGGCGTGTGCAGCGATATCACGCAGGTCAAGCAGGCGCAGGAAAAGCTCGACCACCTGGCGCACCACGATCCGCTGACCGCGCTGCCGAACCGCCTGCTGTTCCACGACCGCCTGCAGCACGCCTTGCTGCGCGCCGCGCGCGACGGCGAGCAATTGGCCATCCTGTTCATTGACCTGGACCGGTTCAAGAATGTGAATGACACGCTGGGCCACCATATCGGCGACGAATTGCTGCAGCAGGTGGCGGCGCAACTGTCGGCGCGCCTGCGCGAAGGCGATACCCTGGCGCGCCTTGGCGGCGATGAATTCATCGTGCTGCTGGAAAACGTCGACGGCCAGTACGGCGCGACCCAGGTGGCGGAAAAACTGGTTGCCATGTTCGAACAGCCGTTCCTGGTGACCGGCCACGAGTTGTTCGTCACCTGCAGCGTGGGCGTGAGCCTGTTCCCCGAGGACGCACAGGACTTGAACATGTTGATCCGCAATGCCGACGTGGCCATGTACCAGGCCAAGGCGCGCGGGCGCAATGGCTATCGTTTCTATGCGCCGTCGATGACGGGCGAAGGCATCGAGCGGCTGCGCCTGGAAACCTATCTGCGCCGCTCGATCGAAAAGAACGAAATCTTCCTTAATTACCAGCCGCAGGTGGAAATCGACACGGGCCGCCTGATCGGCGTGGAAGCGCTGGTACGCTGGAACCATCCCGAACTGGGCCTGATTGCCCCTGCGCGCTTTATTCCGCTGGCCGAAGATAGCGGCTATATCAACCAGCTTGGCAAATGGGTGCTGGACGAAGCCTGCCGCCAGATGATGCGCTGGCAGGCGCAGGGCCTGCATGTGCCGAAAATGGCGGTCAACCTGTCGGTCAAGCAGTTCGAGCGCGGCAGCATGGCCGGCGTGGTGGCCGACATCCTGCGCGAAACCGGCCTCGAGCCGCAGCGGCTGCAGCTGGAAGTGACGGAATCGGTGATCATGAATACCGGCGACGCGCTCGGCTACATCAACGACCTGCACGCCATCGGCGTGGGCCTGGCCATCGACGACTTCGGCACCGGTTATTCCTCGCTGGCGTACCTGAAGCAGTTGCCGGTGCAGACCCTGAAGATCGACCGCTCCTTCATCAAGGATATCGCGCGCGACGCCAACGACGAGGCCATCGCGATCGCCATTATCCAGCTGGGCAAGAGCATGCAGCTGTCGGTGATCGCCGAAGGCGTGGAGACGCAGGAACAGGCCGCCTTTTTGCTGCGCCATGGCTGCCGGCTGGCGCAAGGCTATTTTTATAGCCGGCCGGTGCTGGCGCAGGATATAGTCGAGCGCTGGCTTGACAATTGAACACTGACACCTACTGGACCAATCCCATGGCTGTAACGCTACCTGCCTCCCGCCGACGTTTCCTGCTCAAAGGCCTGGGGCTGGGCGTGGCCGGCGTCGGCGCGCTGGTGCTGGGCTGGGGCGTGCTGCCGGCGCGCCAGCGCTTGCACGGCAGCGCGCCGCTGCCGGTCAAGGATGGCGCGGTAGCCCTGAACGGCTGGCTGGCGATCCGGCCCGACGGCAAGGTGGTACTGGCCATGCCGCGCAGCGAAATGGGGCAGGGCGTGCATACCGCGCTGGCGATGCTGGTGGCCGAGGAACTCGACGTGCCTTTGGTGTCCATCACCCTGATGCAGGCGCCCAACGACAAGATCTTCGGTAACGTCGCCATGCTGGTCGACAGCCTGCCGTTTCACCCCGACGACGGCGCACGGCTGAAGCAACTGGCGCAGTGGACGGTGGCCAAGGCGGCGCGCGAACTGGGCGTGGTTGTCACCGGCGGTTCTTCCAGTATCAAGGATGGCTGGCAGCCGATGCGCGAGGCCGGCGCCTGTGCGCGCGCCATGCTGGTGGCCGCCGCTGCAGCACAGTGGCAAACAAGCGTCTCGCAATGCCGCACCGAGAACGGCGAAGTCGTGCACGTGGATGGCCGGCGCGCCGGCTACGCCAGCCTGGCGCAGCGTGCCAGCACGCTTGACCCGGGCACGCCGGTACTGAAATCGCCGGCGGATTTCAAGCTGATCGGGAACGCTGCTGCGCGCCGCGATACACCGTCGAAAGTCAATGGCAGCGCCGTGTTCGGCATCGATGCACGGCCGTCCGGCATGCTGTACGCAGCCCTGCATCTGCCGCGCCGCCTGGGCGACACCTTGTCTTCGTTCGATGCGCCCGTGGCATTGGCCATGCCGGGCGTCAAAAAAGTGCTGGACCTGACGCCAGCCCTGGGCGAACAGCGTGTGTCTTGCGCGGCGGTGGTCGCCGATACCTGGTGGCGCGCCAGGCAGGCTGCCGCCAGCTTGCCGACGCAGTGGCGGGCGGGCGCGCAGTCGAATTTGTCGAGTGCCGACGTGTATGCCGGCCTGGCACGCCTGCTCGACAGCGAGGCAGGCCACACCTACCACGCCAGTGGCAAGGTCGACAGCCAGGAAGTGCAGGCGATGCAGCACGTCACGGCCGAATACCACGCGCCTTTTCTTGCCCATGCAGCGATGGAGCCGGTCAACTGCACCGCGCAGGTCAGGGATGGCAAGGTGCGCCTGTGGGTCTCGACACAGGCGCCGGGCATCGCCGTTGACGTGGCGGCCAGGGTGGCCGGCGTGGCCAGCAGCGACGTGTCGATCGAGGTGCTGCTGCTGGGCGGTGGTTTTGGCCGCCGGCTGGAAGTGGACATGGTGGCCCAGGTGGTCGCCATCGCACTGCAGTGCGACGGCGCGCCGGTGCAGCTGATCTGGACCCGCGAGCAGGATACAAAGCACGATGTGTACCGGCCGGCTGCACTGGCGCGTTTCAGTGCCCGGCTCGATGGAGAAGGCCGCATCGCCGCCTGGGACAATAAATCGGCCAGCGCCTCGATCACGCACCAGTACTTGCAGCGCAACTTTGGCTTGCCCGGCATGGGCCCGGACAAGACCACCGCCGAAGGCGAATTCGATATGCCGTACGAGATCGCCAACCAGCGCATCGCCCATGTGATTGCGGACAGCAGCGTGCCGGTAGGCTACTGGCGGTCGGTGGGCCACTCGCACAATGCGTTTTTCAAGGAAAGTTTTATTGACGAGCTGGCGCATGCCGGCAAGCACGATGGCGTGGCATTCCGGCGCGCCATGTTGCAACATCACCCGCGCCACCTGGCCGTGCTGGACGCCGCCGTGGCCAGGGCCGGCAGCGCACCGCCCGGCCATGCGCACGGCGTGGCGCTGCACCAGTCGTTCGGCAGCATCGTGGCGCAAGTGGCGCAGGTGGCGGTTGAAAACGGTGAAATCCGCGTACGGCGGGTGGTGTGCGCCATCGATTGCGGCCTGGCCGTCAACCCCAATATCATCGCCCAGCAGATGGAGTCTGGCGTGCTGTTCGGCCTGTCGGCGGCGCTGGGGGGCGAGATTACCTTCAAGGATGGCAGGGTCGAGCAGGGCAACTTCCACGACTACCCGGTGCTGCGCATGGGGCAGGCGCCCCACGTCGAGACCATCATTATCGCCAGCGCCGCGCACCCGGAAGGCGTGGGCGAACCCGGTACGCCGCCAATCGCGCCGGCGGTGGCCAACGCGCTGTTTATCCTGACTGGAAAACGGCTGCGCAGCTTGCCTCTGCGATTGGGCTGAAAAGCCTCAGCTTGCTGCCAGCATGGTGCGCAGATTGCAGTCGCGCTGCCAGCCGCACCGCTCGCCGGTGCTGGTTGACAAGGCTGCCAGTTCGTCCGCAGTGAGCGCCTGCTGGGCCTGCACCATGCGGTGCGCCAGGCCGCCATCGGGCAGCACGGTGCCGAAAAATGCCACGTTGTCGTCGTGCTGTATCAGCAGGGTCGGGAAGTTCTCAATATCGAGTTCGCCCACCACCTCGGACTGGTCTTCGATATCGACCCAGACGAACACGGTGTCCGGGTGGCGCGCGGCCAGGTTGTCGAACGTGGCGCGGTAGGTGGTGCAGGTGCCGCACCATTGCGCACACAGGCAGGCGACGATCCAGCGCGGGCCAGCCAGGGCGGCGGCGATCTCGGCGCGGTTCTCGGTGGTCAGGGTCAGGCTATGCATGTTTTTGTAGTATTCAGTGCAGATGGCGCTCGCGCCGATGCGCGTATTCTACCTTGCCCGGCCAGCTCGGGCCTGGCAGCGGCCCAGTGAGCTGAAGCGGTTTTTTGATGCCGGGGCGGTTTCTAGTGGATAATGCGGATTTGTGCGCGCTGATTACGCTGGTCCATGCTGTTTCCTGGTCCGGCAGCCTGACCCTCCCAGTCTGTTCCCATGCTCTGCCCGGTGTAAGCGCAGCCCACCTTTACTTTATTTTATGGAATTGCCAGCTTATGTTGAGTTACCGCCACGCCTTTCATGCGGGTAATCACGCCGATGTGTTGAAGCATTATGTGCAGATTCAGTTGTTGCAGTACCTGAATCAAAAAGATACCGCCTACAGTTATATCGACACTCATTCGGGCGCCGGCGTGTATGCGCTCGACGGCGGCTATGCGTCGAAGAACGCCGAGTACGAGACTGGTATCGCGCCGCTGTGGGACCGTACCGACCTGCCGGCCTCGCTGGCCGAGTACTTGAAACTGATCAAGGAAATGAATCCGAGCGGCAAGATGCGCTACTACCCGGGTTCGCCGTACTGCGCCGACCAGGTCAGCCGCGAGCAGGACCGCTTGCGCCTGTTCGAGCTGCACCCGGCCGACGCAAAGATTCTTGCCGATAATTTCCGCAAGGTCGAAGCCCATGCACTGGCCCAGGGTGAACGTCCTGCCGTGCGTGGCAAGCGCGTCATCATCACCAAGGCCGACGGCTTCCAGAGCCTGAAAGCGCTGCTGCCGCCGCCATCGCGCCGCGCGCTGGTGCTGATCGATCCGCCTTATGAAGACAAGATGGATTACCGCAAGGTCAAGGATACCCTGGCCGACGCGCTGGTGCGTTTTCCGTCCGGCATCTACGCCGTCTGGTATCCGGTGCTGCAGCGCATGGAATCGCGGCAGTTCGCCGACAAGCTCAAGCAGCTGCCGGCAACAGAATGGCTGCACGTGACGTTGACGGTCAACACGCCGTCGCCGGACGGTTTCGGCCTGCACAGCAGCGGCATGTTCATCCTCAACCCGCCGTACACGCTCGAGCCGATGCTGCGCGAAGTGATGCCCTACCTGGTCAAGGTGCTGGGCCGCGACGATGGCGCCAAATTCGTGCTGGAAACCGGCAAGGGCGGCGTCAGGAATACGGGCACGCGCCGCGTCTGAGCGTGATGTACGCGCACAGCGTGCGCTGCAGCACATAGTTGTACGGCAGGCTGGGGCTATACTGGGTGCGGGGCGGCAAGCGCCGGCCCAGGCCCTGCCGCAGCCTGAACGCGGCCCTCATTCGCGGGCCGGTCCATGACTACTTCCTTGCACTCCCATCATGCTGTGCTGCAGGACTTCTTTATTGCCCGCCAGCCGATTCTGAACCGCGACCAGCGCCTGGTGGCCTATGAGTTGTTGTTTCGAGGCAGTGCCGAAAACCAGGCCATGATTACCGGCGATGCCGTCGCGGCGACTGCCACCGTGATCGCCCATGCGTCCGAGCTGGGCATGGAACAGGTGGTCGGCCTGCAGCTGGCATTCATCAATGTCGATGCGGTGGCGCTGATGAGCGACTTTATCGGCTTCCTGCCGCATCATCGCGTGGTGCTGGAAATCCTCGAAACCGTACGCCCGACGCCGGCCTTGCTGGCCCGCATCAGCGAACTGCGCCAGGCCGGTTTCCGTTTTGCGCTCGACGATGTGGTGCTCGATACACCCGACGTGCAGCAATTGCTGCCGCTGGTCGACGTCATCAAGGTCGATATCGCCCAGCTGGCGCCCGACGAATTGCCGCGCCTGGCGCAGGTGCTGGCCGTGTCGCGAAAAAAATTGCTGGCGGAAAAAGTGGAAAACATGGCGCAGTTCGAGCAATGCCTGGCGCTGGGCTTTGATTTTTTCCAGGGCTATTATTTTGCGCGGCCTGTGATTCTCAGCGGCAAGCGCATGTCGGCCTCGGAGCTGGTCATCCTGCATTTGCTCGAACTCATACAAGGCAATGCCGACAACCGCGAGCTGGAGCGCTGCATCAAGCACGACGCGCTGATCGGCCTGAACCTGCTGCGCCTGGTCAATACGCCGGCCGTCAGCGCCGGCGTGCGCGTCGACACCCTGGGCCAGGCCTTGCTGCTGCTGGGCCGCCGCCAGCTGCAGCGCTGGCTGCAGATTTTATTGTATGTGCGGCGGGGAACTTCGGCGCAGTTCACCTCGCCCTTGCTGCAACTGGCTACCACGCGCGGCAAGCTGCTGGAACTGATGACGAAAAAACTGCGGCCGGGCCAGCATCAATATGCCGATATCGGCTTTACGGTAGGCATCATGTCCTTGATGGACACGCTGTTTTCCATGCAGATGAGCGAAGTCATCAGCAGTGTGCGCGTGAACAGCAAGGTCAGCGATGCGCTGCTGTTCCGCCATGGCGAGCTCGGTAATATGCTGGCGCTGGTCGAGCAGGTCGAGCAAGCGGACGGTGGCCCGGCCAGGGCCGCCATGTTGGAGCAATTGCAGCTGTCGGAAAACGAGCTGACGGCGATCCAGGTGGCAGCCTATGCCTGGGTCAACGATTATGTGCACGGCATCTCGCGCACCGTGCACTAGATCTATTGTCCCAGCAACAGGAATACGGTCGGCTTTTTATGGAAGTCGGGCGCCTTGCCGGCCGCCAGCTGTTTCTTCCATTGCCCGCCATTCAGGGTCTGGATGCTTTCCGTTTCAAGGCTGAGGTCGGTTGCCACGCAGATCAGGGTCGACGGCTGGCATTGAGTCACCAGTGCTTCCAGCATGGCCGCATTGCGGTACGGCGTTTCGATAAACAGCTGGGTTTGCTTTTCGCTGCGCGAGCGGCTTTCCAGTTCCTTGATGCGCTTGGCGCGCAGCGCCGCGTCGGTTGGCAAATAGCCGTTGAAGGCAAAGCTCTGCCCGTTCAGTCCGCTCGCCATGACCGCCAGCAGGATCGACGAGGGCCCCACCAGTGGACGCACTTTCACGCCATGCTGATGCGCCAGGCGTACCAGGTCGGCACCGGGATCGGCCACCGCCGGCACGCCTGCTTCCGACACCAGGCCAGCATCGCGCCCGGCCAGCAGCGGCGCCAGCAGGCTGGCCAGTGCCTGCGCCGGGGTATTCACGTTCAGCTCGGAAATGGTAATTTCCTGCAAAGGTTTTGCCAGCGGATGCTTGGTGTTGATCAGTTTCAGAAAGGCGCGCGCCGTCTTGGCGTTTTCGGCGACGAAATAATCGAGTTGCGAGGTAATTCTGCGCACCTGTTCGGGGATGATGTGGTCCAGCGCATCTTCCGGGCCGTCGGACAGGCCAAGGTGGTTGGGGATCAGATAAAGGGTGCCGGTCATGGTGTGTTCTAGTTAAATAGTGAAAAACGCCACGCCGGCGCGGCGCAGCATGCTGCTCAATGCGATCAGCGGCAGGCCGGTGAGGGCGGTCGGATCGGTCGTGTTGATGCTGTCGAGGATGGCGATGCCCAGCCCCTCGTTCTTGGCGCTGCCGGCGCAGTCATACGGCTGTTCGATGCGCAAATAGGCGTCCAGCTCGGCGTCGGGCAGATCGCGCACGGTAACCAGAGTCTGGATATCTTTGACCTCGGCAGTGGCGACCGCCTGGCGGCCATCCAGCAGGCACAGCGCCGTATGGAAGATCACCGCGCGTCCGCGCATGGTTTGCAGCTGGCGCAGGGCATTGGCATGATTGCCCGGCTTGCCGATTTGCGCGCCGTCCAGCGTGGCGACCTGGTCGGAGCCGATCACCAGGCTGCCCGGAAAACGGTCGAGCACGGCTTGCGCCTTGGCCCGCGCCAGGCGCAGCGCGGTGGCGCTGGGGGTCTCGAAGGCGAGGGGGGATTCGTCGAGGTCGGGCACGGCCACCTCGAACGGCAGGCGCAAACGCGACAGCAGCTCCTTGCGGTAGGCGGAACTCGATGCAAGTATCAAGCGCAATGGGGTGGAAGTTGGTATCATTCGGGTCCGGATAGCGGCTGGCAAGGCCGCCAGTGTAGTCTGCCGCAGCGTTACCGGGCAAATCTTGCTTGCAGTTGCCGCGCGGCCACCCTATCGTAGTCCGCTTGTTATCAAAAAAATGCACGCAGGCTTTGACTCCGGCTTGAAAACCCTGTTATGATCGCTGGTTTTCCGGGGAAATTTTCTACCAATGAATGCTTTTGTGATCGACGCCTTTGATTTTTGTCGGATCAGCGGGAGCCGCGAGGGTGTCACTCCTGTCGCTGAAATGACCCGGTTGACCAAGGATTGCGCAGATACTTCCGGCGAGATCGCCTGGAAAATCACCGGTGGCAGCGGCAAGCTGGGCTACCCGCAACTGACCTTGTCGGTCAGCGGCACCGTTCAGCTGGTATGCCAGCGCTGCTTGGCCCCGTTTGCTTACGATATCGATTCTTCGACAGTATTAGTGCTCGGCAAAGATGACGAGCATGCGGACGAGATCGAGGAAATCATCGACGATGAGTCGATTGACGTGATCGTCGGCAGCCGCAGCATGGATGCCGCCGCCCTGATCGAAGATGAAGCCTTGCTGGCCCTGCCGCAGGTACCCAAACACGAGGTCTGCCCCGATACGGCGCAGCTCGATGCTCTCAAGACTGAAAAGAAGTCGCCGTTTACGGCACTGAAAGACTTGAAGCCAGAATAAGTAGTAAGTAAAAGACGTGTCAAACGCGTGTAGCAGTCGAGTATGGCAATGTGTAGTGAAACGTAGCATGAAATATACGATGTCGGTACGGCCTGTTTTCGGATAGGTTTTGCCGCTGGGATACTCGATTCGCATGAATTTGCTGATCGATTGTGCTAAAATTTTAGAACTTATGTATTAGGAGTCATCATGGCAGTTCAACAGAACAAGAAAACCCCTTCCAAACGCGGCATGCACCGTTCGCACGACTTCCTGGTCGCGCCGCAATTGAGCGTCGAGCCAGTTACCGGCGAAACACATCTGCGTCACCATATCAGCCCTAACGGCTTCTATCGTGGCCGTAAAGTGTTGAAGACCAAAAACGACGAGTAATCGACGTTTTGTTGGGTAAGATAAAAGCGGTGTTGCGTTGGTTTTTCGGCGTGGCGCCGCTTCTTCTTTTTTATCGGCTGCAATTCATCTTGCACACCGTCATTTTGAATCACGCTGGCCAGGTTTGTGCATTCCTGCAGCGACAGTCCGATTCACATCTTGCCGCAAGCCCGCAGCGGTACTGAATCACACCAAATGACAATCAAAATTTCTATCGACTGCATGGGCGGAGATCACGGTCCCGCAGTTACTATCCCCGCAGCAATTTCCTTTATTGAACACGAGCCTGACGCCGAACTGATCCTGGTAGGATTGGAGGACGTGATCCGCGCCGAGCTGAAAAAGCACAAGGCAGAGACGCACCCGCGCCTGTCGATATTGCATGCTTCCGAACAAGTTACCATGGACGATCCGCTCGAAGTGGCCCTGCGCCGCAAGAAGGATTCGTCGATGCGCGTGGCCATCGAACAGGTCAAGAGCGGCGTGGCGCAAGCCTGCGTGTCTGCCGGCAACACCGGCGCCCTGATGGCCGTCTCGCGCTACGTCTTGAAAACCATGTCGGGCGTCGATCGTCCGGCCATCTGCAGCATCCTGCCGAACCAGAAGAACGGCCCGACCTACATGCTGGACCTGGGCGCCAACGTCGATTGCGAGCCGCATCACTTGCACCAGTTCGCCATCATGGGTTCGGTGCTGGTGTCGGCGATGGAAAACATCGAACGGCCGACCATCGGCCTGTTGAACGTGGGTACGGAAGACATCAAGGGCAATGAAGTGGTGAAGCTGACCGCCAAGCTCTTGCAGGCCGACCACGACCGCGGCGCGCTGAACTTCTACGGCAACGTGGAAGGCAATGACATCTTCAAGGGCACCACCGATATCGTCGTCTGCGACGGCTTTGTCGGCAACGTTACCCTGAAAGCCATCGAAGGCCTGGCGCGCTTCATGAAAGACGTGCTCACTTCCGAATTCAAGCGCAATCCGATTACCATGCTGGGCGCCCTGATCGCGCGCGGCGCGCTGAAAGCCATCACCAATCGCCTGAATCCCTCGCGTTACAACGGTGCCAGCCTGTTGGGCCTGCGTGGCCTGGTGATCAAGAGCCATGGCGGCGCCGATGCCTATTCCTTCGAATGGGCCTTGCGCCGCGCCCATGAAGCGGCAAAGAACGATGTGCAGGCCCAACTGGCCAGCATGATCGCCGAGCTGATGCCGCGCACGCCAGTGGCGGAAGAACCTATATCAACAAGCTCCAGCATTTAGTGGATGGCAAGCATGACAATCGTACGCAAGCTCTACAGCAAAATCATCGGTACCGGCAGCTACCTGCCGGAGAAACGCGTTACCAACCAGGATCTGACGGACCAGCTTGCCGCCAAGGGCATCGAGACCTCGGATGAATGGATCGTCTCGCGCAGCGGCATCTCGGCGCGCCATTATGCGGCGCCAACGCAAAATTCCTCGGACCTCGGTGTCGAAGCGGCCAAAAAGGCGCTGGAGATGGCCGGTATTGACGGCAACCAGCTGGACCTGATCATCGTCGCCAGCTCGACTCCCGACTTCTTCGGCAGCTTCCCCAGCACCGCCTGCATCGTGCAAAACAAGCTGGGCATCACGAATAACTGCGCGGCGGTCGACGTGCAGGCCGTCTGCAGCGGCTTCGTATATGCGGTCGCCACCGCCGACAGTTTCATCCAGTCGGGCATGCATAAGAACGTGCTGGTGATCGGTGCCGAAGTGTTTTCACGCATTCTCAATTTCGACGACCGCGGCACCTGCGTGCTGTTCGGCGACGGCGCCGGCGCGATCGTCCTGACCGCTTCCGAAGAGCCGGGCATCCTGGCCACCAAGCTGCATGCAGACGGCCGTCATTCCGACATCCTCAGCGTACCGGGCAACGTCGCCGGCGGCGCACTGGCCGGCAGCGCCTTCCTGTACATGGACGGCCCGGCCGTCTTCAAGCTGGCCGTATCGGTGCTGGAAAAAGTCGCGCATGAAGCCCTGGAACACGCCAACATGACGGCGGATCAGATCGACTGGCTGATACCGCACCAGGCCAATATCCGCATCATGAACAGCACCGCCAAAAAGCTGGGCTTGCCGCTGGACAAAATGGTTGTCACCGTCGACCAGCACGGCAATACCTCGGCCGCTTCGATTCCTCTGGCGCTCGACCTTGCCGTGCGCGATGGCCGCGTCAAAAAGGGCGACAATGTGATGATGGAAGGCGTGGGCGGCGGCTTTACCTGGGGTGCCGTGCTGGCGCGCATGTAAGCTGCAAGATAATTAAAAGGAACGGAGTCACGATGACACAATTTGCATTTGTTTTCCCGGGCCAGGGCTCGCAAGCGATCGCGATGCTCGACGGTTTCGCCGGCAACCCGGTGGTGGCACAGACCGTGGCCGAAGCGTCCGAAGCGCTGCAATTCGACCTGGGCAAGCTGATTGCCGAAGGTCCGAAGGAAGAACTGGACCTGACCACCAATACCCAGCCCGTAATGCTGACGGCGGCCGTGGCGTTTTATCGCGCCTGGCTGGCAGCCGGTGGTCCGCTGCCGACGGTAGTGGCCGGTCACAGCCTCGGTGAATATTCGGCGCTGGTCGCCGCCGGCGTAATCGCCTTCAAGGACGCCGTACCTCTGGTGCGTTTCCGCGCGCAGGCGATGCAGGAAGCCGTGCCGGTCGGGCAGGGCACGATGGCGGTAGTGCTGGGCCTGTCGGATGACGACGTGCGCGCCGCCTGTGCGGAAGCAGCAGCCGAAAACCCGGCCCTGGTGGTCGAGCCGGTCAATTTCAACGCGCCAGCGCAGGTAGTGATCGCCGGCCATACCGCAGCGGTCGAGCGTGCCTGCGAACTGGCCAAGGCCAAGGGCGCCAAACGCGCCATGAAACTGCCGGTGTCGGCGCCATTCCATTCCTCGCTGCTGAAACCGGCCTCGGACCGCTTGCGCGACTATATGGCCGAGCTGCAATTCAATACGCCGCAGATCGCCCTGATCAACAACGTCGATGTCGCCATCGTCAACGATGTCGCTGGCATCAAGGATGCGCTGGTGCGCCAGGCGGCCAGCCCGGTGCGCTGGGTCGAAACCATGCAGAAAGTTGCTCTTGACGGCATCACTCAGGTGATCGAATGCGGTCCGGGCAAGGTCCTGATGGGCCTGGCCAAGCGCATCGACCCGGTGCTGGTGGGCGACGCCATCGTCGACCAGGCCTCGCTCGACCGTATTTTGACGCAGCTCAAATAAACAGCGCGCGGCAGTGGGCTAGCCCCACTGTCGCCAGCCATCTTTAAGGATACTCATGAATCTGACGAATCAAGTCGTACTGGTCACAGGCGCATCGCGCGGCATCGGTCGCGCCATCGCCACCGAACTGGGCAAGCAGGGCGCCACCGTAGTCGGAACCGCCACCTCGGAAGCTGGCGCGCAGGCGATCACCGATTACCTGGCCGCCGAAGGCGTGACGGGCAAGGGCGTGGTCCTGAACGTGACCGATGCGGCGCGCTGCGCAGCGGTGGTTGAAGAAGTGCAGAAAACCTATGGCAGCCTGTCTATTCTGGTCAACAATGCGGGCATTACGCAAGACCAGCTGGCCATGCGCATGAAGGATGAAGAGTGGGACAATGTGATCACCACCAACCTCTCGGCCGTTGGTCGCCTGTCGCGCGCCGTGTTGCGCGGCATGATGAAGGCCAAGGCCGGGCGTATCATCAACATCACTTCGGTGGTGGCCTCGGCAGGCAATCCGGGCCAGATGAACTACGCGGCCGCCAAGGCCGGTGTGGAAGGCATGAGCCGCGCGCTGGCGCGTGAGATCGGCAGCCGCAACATCACCGTCAATTGCATCGCCCCCGGCTTTATCGATACCGACATGACCAAGGCCTTGAGCGAAGAGCAGCACGCAGCCTTGCTGACGCAGATTCCGCTGTCGCGCCTTGGCAAGCCGGAAGACGTGGCTGCCGCCGTGGCTTTCCTGGCGTCACCGCAAGCGGCATATATCACGGGCACGACCTTGCACGTGAATGGCGGCATGTACATGAATTGATGTGAAAGATAGAGAAAACACCAGTTTGTGACATGATGTGCAACGGCTGTTTGACTATAATCGCATCTTTTAGCAGCAGCTTCGGTTGAATTAGCAGCAGACACCGAAATTAGTATTCGGACGCGCAAACCTGATAAAATGCGCGCACTTTCCGTAACACACACTTTGGAGCCATAACATGTCGGATATCGAACAACGCGTTAAGAAAATCGTCGCTGAGCAACTGGGCGTTGCAGAAGCAGACATCAAAATCGAATCCTCTTTCGTCGACGACCTGGGCGCCGATTCCCTGGACACCGTGGAACTGGTGATGGCCCTGGAAGACGAATTCGAAATGGAAATCCCTGACGAACAAGCTGAAAAAATCACCACCGTGAAACAGGCGATCGATTACGCTACCGCCCACGTCAAGGCCTAAGCCTGTCTGACCGACTTCAGGAGAATCGCTTGAGCCGTTCTAAAAACCGTCGCGTTGTTGTCACCGGCCTGGGCTGCGTTTCACCTGTCGGCAATACTATTGCCGAGGCGTGGAGCGCAATCATCGAAGGGAAGTCGGGCATTGCCACGATTACCAAATTCGATGCGCAGCCATTCACCACGCATTTTGCCGGTGAAGTCAAAGGTTTCAATATCGAAGAGTATATCTCCGGTAAGGAAGCCCGCCATATGGATACGTTCATCCATTACGGCATGGCTGCCGGGATCCAGGCGATGCAGGACTGTGGCCTGGAGGTCACCGAAGAGAACGCCGACCGTATCGGCGTGATCATCGGCTCCGGCATCGGCGGCTTGCCGCTGATCGAAGAAACCAAGTCCGAGTACGAAAAACGTGGTCCGCGCCGCATCTCGCCCTTTTTCGTGCCTGCCTCGATCATTAACATGATTTCTGGCAACCTTTCGATCAAATATGGTCTGAAAGGTCCGAACCTGGCCATCGTCACGGCCTGCACCACCGGTTTGCACAGCATCGGCGCAGCCGCACGCATGATCGAGTACGGCGATGCCGACGTCATGATTGCCGGCGGTGCCGAATCGACCGTGTCGCCGCTGGGCCTGGGCGGTTTCGCCTCGGCGCGCGCCTTGTCTACCCGCAACGATGACCCGGCAACGGCGTCGCGTCCGTGGGATGCCGACCGCGACGGTTTCGTGCTGGGCGAAGGCGCCGGCGTGATGGTGCTGGAAGAGTACGAGCACGCGGTGGCCCGCGGTGCCAAGATCTATGCTGAAGTGCATGGTTTCGGGATGAGCGCAGATGCTTATCACATGACCTCGCCGCTGGAAGATGGTAGCGGCGGCAGCAAATCCGTGATCGCGGCACTCAACAACGCAGGCCTGAACCCGGACCAGATTCAATACCTGAACGCGCACGGCACGTCGACCCCGCAAGGCGACGTGGCAGAAGTGATGGGCATCAAGCGCACCTTCGGCGACCATGCGAAAAACCTGGTAGTGAATTCGACCAAATCGATGACGGGCCATTTGCTGGGCGGCGCGGGCGGTCTGGAAGCGGTGTTTACGGTCCTGGCGATCCACCATCAGGTGTCGCCGCCGACCATCAACATCTTCAACCAGGATCCGGCTTGCGATCTCGATTTCTGTGCCAATACGGCGCGTGACATGAAGATCGATTATGCAGTGAAAAATTCCTTCGGCTTCGGCGGAACGAATGGCACGCTGATTTTCGGCAAAGCGAAATAAGCTGTAACAACTTGAACTTCTGGCGCTCGCTACGGTCAAACCGTAGTGAGCGCTGATTCGGCGCCAACGTTCGTTGGTGCCTGAATTTGCCCGGCATGGTGCCGGCGCGCCTGATATTTCCCCATTGAGATTGTATGTCGATTGCCGTATCGGCTGTCCTGCGCACGCCTGTCGGTTTGCGTCTGCTGCAAGCGTGCCTGGGCCTGGCTGCCTTGTCGGCCGCCTGGCCGCTGGCAACGGGTGCTTACGCCCTGGGCTGGGCTGCCGCGCTGTCCAGTGGCGCTGGCGGCGTGTTGTTGCTCGCTGCGCTGTGTTCTCGGGCAAAGCCGCACACGCTTGATATTTCACCGGTCGGCCAGTTTCGGCTGACGGAACATGCAGCATATGGCCACGGGCCAGTGTCGGCCACGGCGCCGTTGTCGCTGTTGCCCGGTTCGACCTTGTGGCCGTCGCTGCTGGTGCTGCGCCTGAGCGACGATGAGGGGCGCATCGTCACGCTGGTGGTTCAGCGTGCCCTGCCGGCAACAAAGGCGTTTCGCGAACTGGCCGTTGCATGCCGCGCCATTGCGGCGCGGGGGAGGGGGCATAAAAAGTGCGGCAAATACTGAACTTCTTGCAGCGGGCCAACTCTATACCCATACAGGCGCCCACGCTGCATGCTACCAGGGATACAGGGTGTGAGGACAGAACGCGAAGGTGATCAATTATTGGTCGAGCGGGTCCAGGCTGGCGACAGGCGGGCATTCGACGTGCTGGTATCGAAATACCAGCGGCGTTTGATGCGGCTGGTATCGCGGCTGGTGCATGACCCGGCGGAGGCCGAAGATGTGGTGCAGGAAACCTTTATCAAGGCCTATCGGGCGCTGCGCCATTTTCGCGGCGACGCAGCTTTTTATACCTGGCTGTATCGCATCGGCATCAATACGGCGAAAAACTATCTGGTCACGCAGAGCCGGCGCGCACCCACGTCCAGCGAGACTGATACGGAGCAGGCGGAGTCTTTCGATGACGGCAGCAAGCTGCGTGACAACAACACGCCGGAGTCCGTGCTTGCCAGCAAGCAGATTGCCGCCACCGTCAACGCCGCCATGGATGTGCTGCCGATCGAATTGCGCACTGCCATCGTGCTGCGTGAAATCGAGGGATTGAGCTATGAAGAAATTTCGGAAATCATGGCTTGCCCGATCGGCACCGTGCGCAGCCGCATCTTTCGGGCGCGCGAGGTGATTGCGGAAAAACTCAAACCCTTGCTGGACATGCCGATTGACAAGCGCTGGTAATGCATCGACCATAACAAGCATTACCCCTGAGCAAACCGCACCGCTCCAGCACCATTCTTTCGAACTGGCAGGACCCATAATGGACACATTTCCAGGATTGCACGAGCATATTTCGGCCTTGTCCGATGGCGAACTGGCGGCCAGCGAACTCGAACTGGCGTTCGCCGCGCTCGATACCGATGCGGGCCGGCAGGTGTGGCAGGCTTATCGCCTGATCGGCGACGTGCTGCGCGACGGGCAAGATGGGCTTGCCATCAGCACGGGCTTCGAGGCGCGGCTTGCCAGCCGCCTGGCCGCCGAAGCCGTACCCACACCGGCCGCGCCATCAGCGGCAGCAGCCGTGGCCAGCGGTGCCGGGCAGCCAGGCGCCGCGGCCATTCCACAACGCTAGCGCCCCTTACGCCTGGCTTAATGCGGGCTGCTCCCTCTTGACACTTCCCTTCTGCACGATTGACACTATCTCCCCTAGCGATATCTTGCTTATGCGATATATTGTTGTACGGTTTGCCATGGCCGGTTTTGCCAGGCCGCCATTGTTGCGCTGGGCGCGCCCGAGGCATGTGCGCAGGGCAGGACACTAGCTCCGACTAACATTCGAAAAGATAACTCCATGAAAAAAAATATTTGTGAACACAGCAAAACGCTTTCAGCGAAGACGCTTTCCGCATTGTGTCTGGGGACGGCCGGCGTCTTCTTTGCGCCCGCCATGCTGGGCCTGGCGGCACCGGCCCTCGCCGCTGCCCCCGTCCCCGCAGTACGCTCGGTTCAACTGCCTGACTTTGCCGACCTGGTCGATGCCGTCGGCCCGGCCGTCGTCAACATCCGCACCACCGAACGCCTGAAAATGGGCGGTGGTGCCGCCGGCAGCGCCGGTGACCAGGAGATGCAGGAATTTCTGCGCCGCTTCTTCGGTGGCGCCATGCCCGTGCCGCGCCAGCAGGATCCGCGCAGCCGCCGCGCGCCGCAGGAGCAGGAAGTGCAGCGCGGTGTCGGCTCGGGCTTCATCATTTCTGCCGACGGTTACGTGCTCAGCAATGCGCATGTGGTCGATGGCGCCGACGAAGTCTACGTCACGCTGACCGACAAGCGCGAATTCAAGGCCAAGGTGATCGGCGCGGACGCGCGCACCGACGTGGCCTTGCTGAAGATCGAAGGCGCCAACCTGCCGCGCGTGGCCATCGGCGACTCCGAGAAGATACGCGTCGGCGAGTGGGTAATCGCCATCGGCTCGCCTTTCAACCTGGAAAACACCGTAACGGCCGGCATTATCTCGGCCAAGTCGCGCGATACGGGCGACTATCTGCCGCTGATCCAGAGTGACGTGGCTGTCAACCCCGGCAACTCGGGCGGCCCGCTGATCAACCTGCGTGGCGAAGTGATCGGCATCAATTCGCAGATTGCTACTCTTTCTGGCGCCTACAACGGCATTTCGTTTGCCGTGCCCATCGATGAAGCCATGCGCGTGGGCGAGCAGTTGAAAAAGACCGGCAAGGTGGTGCGCGGACGCATCGGCGTGAAGATCGGCGAAATGAGCAAGGAAGTGGCCGAATCGCTGGGCTTGCCAAACGCCAAGGGCGCGCAAGTGTCGTTGGTCGAGCCCGGTGGTCCGGCCGACAAGGCTGGCGTCAAGCCAGGCGACATTATCCTGAAATTCAACGGCACCCCGATCGAGCGCTCGTCCGATCTGCCGCGCCTGGTAGGTGGTGCGGCCGTCAACGGCAAGGCCACCATTACTGTCTGGCGCAAGGGCGCGCAGCAGGAGCTGCCTGTCACCGTGGCCGAGCTGGAAGGCGATAAAACCGCCAGCAAGGCGACAGCCAGGCAGCCCGAAGCGCAGAGCAGCAACGCACTGGGGCTGAAGGTCAGCGATGTGCCGACCGCCAAGAAGCAGGAACTGAAAATCGATGCAGGCGTACTGGTCGATGATGCCGATGGCGTTGCTGCCCAGGCTGGTCTGCAGCCTGGTGATGTCATCCTGCAACTGAATAACGTCGCCGTGCGCGACGCCAAACAGTTCAATGCGCTGGTCGCCAGGCTCGATCCGAAGAAAACCTCGGCCCTGCTGGTGCGCCGCGGCGAGACGACGCAGTTCGTCTCCTTGCGTCCGTTCGCGAAGTAAGCTTTTAACCCTCACCCCGCAACAGCGGGGTGATTCACTCGCCCATGCACTTTACCCTTTACTCGCGCAGTTATTGCCACCTCTGCCAGGACATGCTCGATGCCCTGCAGGGGCTGCAAACCCCTGAAAAACCTTTCACGGTCGAGGTCATCGATATCGACACCTCGCCGGACGCGACCTTGCTGGCGCGCTTCGACGAGCTGGTGCCGGTGCTGTTTGGCGAGCTGGACCAGCCCGAGCTATGCCATTATTTCCTTGACGAAGCTGCCGTGCGCCGCCATCTGGCATGAATTGAATGGCGTATTTGCACCGCCGCCCGGGTGCCGGCCGCTGAAAGACGGGCTTTCTACTCTGAAATCCGGTAAAATGGGAAGGTCGAAAAAGCTCCTGTCCGCAGCAGCAGCTTATGTCGCTTCAAAAGCGCTCGCCTGGACATGCAGATGTCCTGCCCGGAGCGCTTTTTTCATCATGAGCGGGGTGCCGGGTTTGGCCCGGGCATGATCCCCTTGATTCCTGTTAAAGCAGTGTTGTCACTCGCACATATATTAGTTAATGAATAACATACGCAATTTCTCCATCATCGCCCATATTGACCACGGTAAATCGACCCTGGCTGACCGCATCATTCAATTGTGCGGCGGCTTGTCCGACCGCGAGATGGAGGCGCAGGTGCTCGATTCGATGGATCTGGAGCGCGAACGCGGCATTACCATCAAGGCACAAACGGCGGCCCTGCACTACAAGGCACGCGATGGCCAGATCTACAACCTGAACCTGATCGATACACCGGGCCACGTCGACTTCAGCTATGAAGTGTCGCGCTCGCTGTCCGCCTGCGAAGGCGCGCTGCTGGTGGTCGATGCCTCGCAAGGCGTGGAAGCGCAAACCGTTGCCAACTGCTACACGGCGCTGGACCTGGGCGTGGAAGTGGTGCCGGTCCTCAATAAAATCGACTTGCCGAACGCCGATCCACCGAATGCGATTGCCGAAATCGAAGACGTGATCGGCATCGACGCCGGCGACGCCGTGCATTGCTCGGCCAAGACCGGCTTTGGCGTGCTCGACGTGCTGGAGCAACTGATCGTCAAGGTACCGCCGCCAAAAGGCGATCCGGACGCACCGCTGCAGGCGCTGATCGTCGACTCCTGGTACGACGCCTATGTTGGCGTGGTCATGCTGGTGCGCGTGGTCAACGGCACCCTGAAACCGAAAGACAAGATACGCCTGATGGCTACCGATTCGGTGCAGCTGGTGGAAGATATTGGCGTGTTTTCGCCGCGCTCGCAGTCGCTGCCGCAATTGTCGGCCGGGCAGGTGGGTTTCGTTATTGCCGGCATCAAGGAACTGAAGGCAGCCAAGGTCGGTGATACCGTTACCCTGGCCAGTCGTCCTGCCAGCGCGCCATTGCCTGGCTTCAAGGAAGTGCAGCCGCAAGTGTTTGCCGGCCTGTTCCCGGTCGAAGCGAACCAGTACGATGCGCTGCGCGATTCGCTGGAAAAACTGAAGCTGAACGACGCCGCCCTGATGTACGAGCCGGAAGTGTCGCAGGCGCTGGGCTTCGGCTTCCGCTGCGGCTTCCTGGGCTTGCTGCACATGGAAATCGTGCAGGAGCGCCTGGAGCGCGAATTCGACATGGACCTGATTACCACGGCGCCGACCGTGGTGTATGAGGTGGTGCAGCGCGACGGCAGCCTGATCAACGTCGACAATCCGTCGAAGATGCCGGACCCGTCGCGCATCGAGGAAGTGCGTGAGCCTATCGTTACGGTCAACCTGTACATGCCGCAGGAATACGTCGGTTCGGTGATCACCCTGTGCATCGCCAAGCGCGGCATCCAGATGGACATGAGCTACCACGGCCGCCAGGTCAAGCTGATCTATGAAATGCCGATGGCCGAGATCGTGCTTGACTTCTTCGACCGCCTGAAATCGACTTCGCGTGGCTATGCCTCGATGGATTACGAGTTCAAGGAATACCGTGCCGCCGACGTGGTCAAGGTCGACATGCTGATCAACAGCGAAAAAGTCGATGCGCTGGCGATTATCGTGCACCGTTCGAACAGCCAGTACCGTGGCCGCCAGGTGGCCGCCAAGATGCGCGAGCTGATCCCGCGCCAGATGTTCGACGTGGCCATCCAGGCCACCATTGGCGCCAACATCATTTCGCGTGAAAACGTGAAAGCGCTGCGCAAGAACGTGCTGGCCAAATGCTATGGCGGCGATATCAGCCGCAAGAAAAAACTGCTGGAAAAACAAAAGGCGGGCAAGAAGCGCATGAAGCAAGTGGGTTCCGTGGAGATTCCACAAGAAGCCTTCCTGGCAATCTTACAAGTGGATGGTTGATATGAACCTGCAAGTGATTTTAGGAAATTTCGCGCTGATCCTGTTCGTGCTGATGGTGGTCACGGGCTTTATCTGGTGCCTTGACGTATTTTATTTGTCGAAACAGCGCCGCCTAGCGGCTGACCGCGCGCTGCTTGAATTCGACGCGCGCCAGTCCAAATTGGCCGCCGAAGGCATCAAGGCCGAGCACGGCAGCAGCCGCGCCACGATCGAAGCGGCGCTGCTGCGCCAGCCGACCTGGGTCGAATATTCGGGCAGCTTCTTCCCGGTGATTGCGATGGTGTTCTGCCTGCGCTCGTTCCTGTACGAGCCATTCAAGATCCCGTCGAGCTCGATGGTGCCGACCTTGCTGGTAGGTGATCTGATCCTGGTAAACAAGTTCACCTACGGCATTCGTTTGCCTATCGTCAACAAGCGCATCATTGAAGTCAATGATCCGCAGCGTGGAGACGTGATGGTGTTCAAGTATCCGAAGGACATGAGCCAGGATTACATCAAGCGCGTAATCGGTGTGCCTGGTGATAAAATCACCTATGACAACAAGCGCCTGACTGTCAATGGCAAGCCGGTTGCCTACACGCCGCTCGATGACTACCTCGACGACGAAAGCACCGTGTATCACAAGCAGCTGCAGGAAAACCTGACGGGCGTCAGCCACCGCATCCTCAACGACGATCCGGCGCCGACCCTGAACCTGGGCCAGGTCACCGACTTCCCGCACAAGGAAGCCTGCGACTACAACGAAGACGGCTTCACGTGCACGGTACCAGCAGGAAATTATTTCATGATGGGCGACAACCGCGACAATAGCGCGGACAGCCGCTACTGGGGTTTCGTGCCGAACGAGAATATCGTCGGCAAGGCTTTCCTGGTATGGATGAATTTCAGCAATCCGAAACGCGTGGGCGGCATCCGCTAAGCCGTCCTGGTCCTTCGGGGCCCACCCCGCATGCCGTGCGCCCGCAACTGCGCCGGCATGCCGACTCAATCAGATGACACAGAACCAACAATGAATCTTCAGCTATTGCAAACCCGTCTAGGCTATACGTTCCAGGATGCTGGCCTGTTGCAGCAAGCCTTGACGCATCGTAGCCACAGCAGTTTGCATAATGAGCGGCTGGAATTCCTCGGCGACTCCATCCTCAATTGCGTGGTTGCGTCCATCCTGTACGAACGCTTCAAGGCCATCGACGAAGGTGATTTGTCGCGTCTGCGCGCCAACCTCGTCAAGCAGCAGTCGCTGTATGAAATCGCGCAAAAGCTGGAATTGTCGCAGTTCTTGCGCCTCGGCGAAGGCGAACTGAAATCGGGTGGTTTCCGTCGTCCGTCTATCCTGGCCGACACCCTGGAAGCGTTGCTGGGGGCAATTTTTCTCGACACCGGTTTCGATGCCGCCAGCACTGTGATCCGCGCCTTTTATATTCCCATCCTCGACTCGGTCGATCCGCTGACGCTGGGCAAGGATGCCAAGACCCTGCTGCAGGAGTTTTTGCAGAGCAAAAAAATCTCGCTGCCACAATACAATGTGGTGGCCACCCACGGCGCCGCCCACAGCCAGGAGTTCGAGATCGAATGCCTGGTGCCGAAACTCAATATCCAGGTTTACGGTCGTGGCGGAAGCCGCCGCGCCGGTGAGCAAGCCGCCGCCAAACTGGCGCTGGAGGTGGCCGAGCAGGCACTGCTGAAGTCGCCTGCTGCCAACCGCAAGCCCAAACCGCGCGCCGCCCAGCTCAAGCTGGCCGGCATTGCCACCATCCAGAGCGACGACGCCGCCGTCGCCGCTCACACTCAACAGAAATCGACACTCGCATGACAGCCACCAAAATGCCCGACAACTTCCGCTGCGGCTATATCGCCATCGTGGGCCGCCCCAACGTGGGCAAATCGACCCTGATGAACGTGCTGATCGGCGCGAAGGTCAGCATCACTTCGCGCAAGGCGCAAACCACGCGCCACCGCATCACCGGCATCCAGACCGTGCCCGACGCACAGTTCATCTACGTCGACACGCCCGGCTTCCAGACGCGCCACTCGAATGCGCTGAACAAGACGCTCAACAAGACCGTCACCAATACCCTGATTTCCTCGGACGTGATTCTGTACGTGATCGAGGCGGGCACGTTTGGCCCGGCCGACCAGCAGGTGATGGACTTGCTGCCGAAAGAGGTGCCGTGCATCCTGGTGATCAACAAGTCCGACCGCGTGAAAGACAAGGCCGTGCTGCTGCCGTTCGCGCAAAAAGTGGCTGCCATGCGCGACTTTGCCGCCATCGTGCCGGTTTCGGCCAAGCTGCATTTCCAGCTGGAAGGCCTGCAGAGCGAAATCAAGCGCTTCCTGCCGGAAAACCAGCCCATCTTCGGGTCGGACGACATCACCGACCGCAGCGAGAAATTCCTTGCCTCGGAAATCGTGCGTGAAAAACTGTTCCGCTTTGTCGGTGAAGAACTGCCGTACACCAGCACCGTGCTGATCGAAAAATTCGAGCAGGAGGGTGATTTGCGGCGCGTGTTTGCCGCCATCCTGGTGGAGCGCGACACGCATAAATCGATGGTCATCGGCAACAAGGGCGCGCGCTTGAAAGATATTTCGACGCAGTCGCGCCTGGACATGGAAAAGCTGTTCGGCGGCCCCGTGTACCTGGAAATCTGGGTCAAGGTCAAATCGGGCTGGGCCGACAACGAAGCGGGCCTGCGCGCCTACGGCTACGAATAAGTCCATACCAGGGGATGACGCCACACGCATGAGCACCACCACGCCAGCGCTGCCAGGCGCCGTCCCGGCCGTCCCGGTGCAGCCTGTCGCTGTGCCATCCCCGCCAGCACCGCGGCGTACCGCAAGCCGCCCGCCCGGGCGCGATGGCCGCGTTACGGGCCAGCCAGCCTTCGTGCTGCACAGCTATTCCCATAAAGAAACCAGCCTGATCATCGACGTGCTGACGCGCGACTTTGGCCGCATCGCGCTCGTTGCCAAGGGCGCCAAGCGGCCGCATTCGCAACTGCGCGGCGTGCTGCAGACCTTCCAGCCGCTGCAGGCGGGCTGGACCGGCAAGTCCGAACTGCGCATCCTGACCAGCGCCGAATGGGTCGGTGGCATGCTGCCGCTGGAGAAAACCGCCTTGCTGTGCGGCTTCTACCTGAACGAATTGCTGGTCAGGCTGCTGGCGCGCGACGATCCGCATCCAGTCCTGTTCGACCACTACGTTGCTACCTTGAATCAACTGGCGCACAATGAGCCGGCGCCCATCGTGCTGCGCAAGTTCGAGCGCGCGCTGCTGAAGGAAACCGGCGTGGCGGCCGACCTGGTGCGCTGCACCGGCACGCGCCAGCCGGTGCAGGCAGGGCAGGTGTATGTGGTCGACCCCGAGCGCGGCCCCCGTCCGGCGCAGGCTGGCGACGCCTGGCCGCGCATCACCGGCAAGACCCTGCTCGACATGGAGTGCGAAGATTATGCCGATGCGGCCACGCAGGCGCAAAGCAAGACGCTGATGCGCTTCCTGCTGGCCCATCAGCTCGGCGGCGCGACCCTGAACACGCGCCAGATGCTGATCGATCTGATGCAGTTGTAATGTTCAATCCCTACAGTTTTTACGGAAAATTATCATGAGTTTTTTGCAGCCTGCCGGCCCCGTCATCGACCTGGGCATCAATATCGACCATGTGGCCACCTTGCGCAATGCGCGTGGCACGCAGTACCCCGATCCGCTGCGTGCGGCCCTGCTGGCCGAGCAGGCCGGTGCCGACTGTATTACCCTGCATCTGCGTGAAGACCGCCGCCATATCAAGGACGCCGATGTGATTGCCATCGCGCCGCAGTTGATGACGCGCATGAACCTGGAAGCGGCCGTCACCGCCGAGATGCTCGATTTTGCATGCCGCATCAAGCCTGCCGATGTGTGCCTGGTGCCGGAAAAGCGCACCGAAGTGACCACCGAAGGCGGCCTGGACGTGGTGCGCTATTACAAGGAAGTGTCGGCGGCCGTCAAGCAGCTGCAAGGCGAGGGCATCCGTGTCAGCCTGTTTATCGATGCGGACGAAGCGCAGATCGCCGCTGCCGCCGACATGGGTGCGCCCGTGATCGAGCTGCACACGGGCCGCTATGCGGATACTGAAGGTGCCGAGCAACTGGCGGAACTCGAACGCATCAAGGCCGGCGTGCTGTTTGCCGCCACCCGTGGCCTGAAGGTCAATGCGGGCCATGGTTTGCATTACACCAATGTGCAGGCGATCGCCGCGATTCCGGATATTGCCGAACTCAATATCGGTCACGCTATCGTCGCCCACGCCGTGTTTGTCGGCTGGGAAAACGCCGTGCGCGAAATGAAGGCCATTATGGTCGCCACGCGCATCGGCAACCGGTCGGGCAAGTCATGATTTACGGCATAGGCACCGATATCTGCAAGATCCCGCGCATCGAAGCCGCACTCGAGCGCCATGGCGAGCGCTTTGCAAAGAAGATACTGGGGCCGCAGGAACTGGAAAAATTCCGTGCCCGCAGCGCCAGGAGTGCCGTGCGCGGCGTGCGCTTCCTGGCCACCCGCTTTGCTGCCAAGGAGGCATTCTCAAAGGCGATTGGCCTGGGCCTGCGCATGCCGATGACCTGGCCCGCCGCGCAGATGCTGAACCACCCGAGCGGCAAGCCGATGATCGTCTGCAGCGGCGTGCTGGCCGACTTCATGGCACAGCATCGCTTGAGTGCGCAGGTGACGATCAGCGACGAAGAAGAGTATGCTGTGGCGTTTGTGATTGTGGAGCAAGCGCCTTGACACAGACGAATGCTGGGGTCAGACCCGGCGGGTCTGACCCCAAAACCGAGCCAGCAATGACCGAAGCAATACCCGATCTGAACGCCGTCGTCCCCGCCCCCGATCCGCGCGCGCAAGTGCTGGCCACCGTTGCCAGGCTGCCCAACCTGCCCGGTGTCTACCGCTACTTTGACGCCAGCGACAAGGTGCTGTACGTGGGCAAGGCGCGCGACCTGAAAAAGCGCGTGTCGAGCTACTTCCAGAAAAACCTGGCCAGCCCGCGCATCGCCATGATGGTCGAGCGCATTGCGCGCCTGGAAACGACGGTCACGCACAGCGAGGCAGAAGCGCTGATCCTCGAAAACAACCTGATCAAGGCGCTGCAGCCGCGCTACAACATCCTGTTCCGCGACGACAAGTCCTACCCGTATTTGAAAATCACCGGTGGCGATGCGCCGCGCATGGTCTACTACCGCGGCTCGGTGGACAAGAAAAACCAGTATTTCGGGCCGTTTCCCAGTTCCTGGGCGGTCAAGGAATCGATGCAGATACTGCAGAAGGTGTTCCTGATCCGCACTTGCGAAGACAGCGTGTATGCGAACCGCACGCGGCCTTGTCTGCTGCACCAGATCGGCCGCTGCAGCGCGCCGTGCGTCGACCTGATCAGCAAGGAAGACTATAAAAACGACGTGGAAAATGCAGCGCGCTTCCTGCGCGGCCGGCAAAGCGAAGTGATGGCCGACCTGGAAAAGAAAATGCACGCCTATGCGGCCGACCTGAAATTCGAGCAGGCGGTGTTGGTGCGCAACCAGATCAATTCGCTGTCGCGCGTGCTGCACCAGCAAAGCATGGAAACCACGGGCGACGCCGACGTCGACATCATCGCCGTGCTGGTACAGGGCGGCCGCGCCTGCGTCAATCTGGCGATGGTGCGCGGCGGGCGCCACCTGGGCGACCGCGCCTATTTTCCGAGCCAGTTGAGCGATGCGGCGGCGATTGCCGAGGAAGCCATCGAAGTCGAAGTGCTGGCCGCTTTCCTGGCCCAGCACTACACTGAAAAATTTATCCCCGGCACCCTGATCCTGAATCTCGAATTCGACCAGCCGGCGCTGATGGTGGCGTTGATGGAACAGTGTGGTCACCGCATCAACCTGATTTTTCAGCCGCAGGGGCAGCGCCGCCAGTGGCTGGAGCTGGCGCAGAAGGGAGCGGAGATTTCGCTGGCGCGCTTGCTGTCCGAGCAGGGCTCGCAGCAGTCGCGCACGCGTGCGCTGGCCGATGCGCTGCGCCTGGAAGCGGAAGACCTCGACACCATCCGCGTCGAATGTTTCGATATCAGCCACACCCAGGGCGAAGCGACGCAGGCCTCGTGCGTGGTGTTCCATCATCATGCGATGCAGAACGGCGAATACCGGCGCTATAACATCAACGACATCACGCCCGGCGACGATTACGCGGCTATGCGGCAAGTGCTGATGCGGCGCTATGAAAAAGTGGCCAATGGCGACGGCGTGATGCCGGACGTGGTGCTGATCGACGGCGGCAAGGGCCAGATCGAAATGGCGCGCCAGGTGTTTGCCGAACTGGGGCTGGACATCAGCCTGATCGTCGGCGTGGCCAAGGGCGAGGGCAGGCGAGTCGGGCTGGAAACCTTGCTGTTTGTCGATGGTCGACCGGCGCAGGAATTGGGCAAGGAGTCGGCGGCGCTGATGCTGATCGCGCAGATCCGCGACGAGGCCCACCGTTTTGCCATTACCGGCATGCGTGCCAAGCGCGCCAAGACGCGCCAGACGTCAAGGCTGGAGGAAATCGAGGGGATAGGCGCCAAGCGCAGGCAAAAACTGCTGTCGCGCTTTGGCGGCCTGCGCGGCGTGGTCGATGCCAGCGTGGAAGACCTGATGTCCGTGGAGGGGATTTCCACCCAACTTGCAGAAGAGATTTACAAGCAATTGCATTAGTCGTACAGGCCTGGTCCGGCACCGCCGCAACCGGACTAGGCTTATACCCGCGTGCCATGTAGACTAGTGGCGCTTTGTTGGTGCTTTATTTAATTTACCCGTCGGCCGATTGCTTTCCTATGCCTTTTAATATTCCCATTCTCCTGACCTGGCTGCGCGTGGCCCTGATCCCGCTGGTCGTTGGCGTGTTCTACCTGCCGCCGTCGATGCTGCTGCATGGCGACCAGAACCTGGTGGCCACCCTGGTCTTTATTGTTGCCGCCGTGACCGACTGGTTCGACGGCTTCCTGGCCCGCCGCTGGAACCAGACCTCGGCCTTTGGTGCCTTTCTCGATCCGGTCGCCGACAAGCTGATGGTGGCCGGCGCCTTGCTGGTGCTGGTGCAGCTGGACCGCGTCAATGCCGTGCTGGCGTTTATTATCATCGGCCGTGAAATCACCATCTCGGCCCTGCGCGAATGGATGGCGCAAATCGGCGCGTCGAAATCGGTGGCCGTCAGTTCGATCGGCAAGATCAAGACGGCCGCCCAGATGACGGCGATTCCGCTGCTGCTGTACCACGAGGTGATCTTCGGCGCCATCGACACCCATGTGTGGGGCGAAAAGCTGATGTGGATCGCCTGCGTGCTGACGGTGTGGTCGATGTTTTATTATTTGCGTCTGGCATGGCCGCTGATCAAGGAAAAGGCCGGCAATTTGCATTGAGCCACAGCGGGCTGAAAATCGGCTTAAAAATCCCGTTGACAGCCTCTGTAATCCCTCTATAATGCTGGCCTGTTGTTGATGACGCGGGAGTAGCTCAGTTGGTAGAGCGCAACCTTGCCAAGGTTGAGGTCGAGAGTTCGAGACTCTTCTCCCGCTCCAGTTTGCTGGAAGTGTCATAGGTAAAACAGCGGTAGCAGAAAAAAGTAGTACTGGCAGTGTAGTAGAGCTTCTGATACAATGTTGTCCACTGCGGGAGTAGCTCAGTTGGTAGAGCGCAACCTTGCCAAGGTTGAGGTCGAGAGTTCGAGACTCTTCTCCCGCTCCAGTGAATACTTGCACTAGTTGTAAGTGGTAGCAAAAACGTAGCAAAAAAAAGTAAAATAGCAGTCCCCTGCGGGAGTAGCTCAGTTGGTAGAGCGCAACCTTGCCAAGGTTGAGGTCGAGAGTTCGAGACTCTTCTCCCGCTCCAGTGAAAACTGGAAGCAGCAAATAAAGCAACACGGCGCAGCAAGCAGAAAACAGAAGCTCCATGCGGGAGTAGCTCAGTTGGTAGAGCGCAACCTTGCCAAGGTTGAGGTCGAGAGTTCGAGACTCTTCTCCCGCTCCAAGAATTCTTGAGGGAAGCGCAGCTTGCTTCCTGTACGCTGCCTTCGATGATGCAGCGTGATGGCAATAGCTCCATGCGGGAGTAGCTCAGTTGGTAGAGCGCAACCTTGCCAAGGTTGAGGTCGAGAGTTCGAGACTCTTCTCCCGCTCCAGTTTCAGATGTGCCGGAAGGTGCATTGCAGCAGTTCCTCAGGCGAGGTAGCAAAGAGGTTATGCAGCGGCCTGCAAAGCCGTTTAGACGGGTTCGATTCCCGTCCTCGCCTCCAGTAATAAGTAGTAGAAATTCAGTAGAAAAAAACCCGCAGCGATGCGGGTTTTTTTTGTCCATCGATTCAGTCGCCAGCAAGCTGGCCGTGCCGGCGTCGTGCACGCCCGCTTGTTGAAGTATTTGCCTACGGCGTGGCCAGGCCCTTGATGACGGCAGGGCGCTCCACAAAGCGCCCCAGCGCGCGCTGCACCTGGGGGTAATTGTCCGTGCCCAGCAGTTCGGCCGCTTCATAATAGCCGCTGAGGATGCGTACCCACGGGAAGATGGCGATATCGGCGATCGTGTATTGCTCGCCCATAATCCAGTCGCGGCCCGTCAGGCGCTGTTCCAGCACGGCCAGCAAACGCTTCGCTTCCGTCACATAGCGCTGCAAAGGGCGTTTGTCTTCATATTCCTTGCCGGCAAAGCGGTGAAAAAATCCCAGCTGGCCGAACATCGGCCCCACGCCGCCCATCTGCAACATCAGCCACTGTATGGTTTCATGGCGCAGCGCCGGGTCCGCAGGCAGGAATTGTCCGGTTTTTTCTGCCAGGTACAGCAGAATCGCGCCTGATTCAAACAGTGCCAGCGGTTTTCCGTTCGGACCTGTCGGGTCTATGATGGCGGGAATCTTGTTGTTGGGATTGAGTGACAGGAAGGGCGGTGACAGCACGCCGTCCTGGTCCAGGGTAATGCGGTGCGCCTCGTAGGGCAGACCGGTTTCTTCCAGCATGATGGAGACCTTGACGCCATTCGGCGTGGCCAGCGAATAGAGCTGCAGGCGCTCGGGATGGGACGCTGGCCATTTTTCGGTAATCGGGAAATCGGCAAGACTGTGCATGGTGGTAAGCTCCGCAAGAGTGGAATCGGGTGATGTGCCGCTATTTTCGCCTATCTGCGACAGCGGCGCAGGCGATGATGATGGCATGGCGCATCTTGTATAATGCCAGCTGGCCCAGCAGCGCCGCCCGGCGCGCGGTTTATCGTCTCATTGCACCATGCCGATGTAGTCATTGACCTTCCAACTGATCGCTACACGCCGGTTTCCCCTGCGAAACTGATGCCTGCTTGCGCCTTGATGTGCGGCAACAGGCTGCTCTTACTGTTTAACTGGATAGTTCAATGATCAATGCAGCGTTTCGGGCCGAATGGTTCCCGAATATAAAAAAAAATTTCTTGGCCGGCCTGACGACCTCGTTCGCTCTGGTACCCGAGTGCATCGCCTTTGCCCTGGTTGCGCAGCTCAATCCGTTGATGGGCCTGTATGGCGCCTTTATTATCTGCGCCATGACGGCCGTGTTTGGGGGGCGGCCCGGCATGATTTCGGGCGCGGCCGGCTCGATGGCGGTGGTGATCGTGGCGCTGGTGGCCCAGCATGGCGTTCAATACCTGCTGGCAACCGTGGTGCTGGGCGGCGTCGTGATGGTGCTGTTCGGCGTCTTGCGCCTGGGTAAGCTGATCCGCATGGTGCCGTATCCGGTCATGCTCGGTTTTGTGAACGGCCTTGCCATCGTGATCGCCATGGCCCAACTTGAACATTTCCGCGAAAAAACGCCACAGGGCGAGCACTGGCTGCACGGTCAGGCATTATGGATGATGTGCGCACTGGTCGGCCTGACCATGTTGATTGTGTATGCGCTGCCGCGCATCACGAAGGCGGTGCCGCCGGCGCTGGTGGCGATTGTCGGCGTAGGACTGCTCACTTTCGGGCTGCAGCTGCCCACGCGCACCCTGGGTGACCTGGCACATATCGCCGGCGGCTTGCCGGCCTTGCATTTCCCCACCGTGCCTTTCAACATGGAGACACTAAAAATCATCTGGCCATACGCCACGCTGATGGCGATGGTCGGGCTGCTGGAAACCTTGTTGACGTTTAACCTGACCGACGATATTACCGAAACGCGTGGCCAGCCGAATCGCGAATGCGTGGCGCTGGGTGCCTCGAACATTGTCTCGGGCTTGTTTGGCGGCATGGGCGGCTGCGCCATGATAGGCCAGACCATGATCAATCTCAGCTCGGGTGGCCGTTCGCGCCTGTCGGGCGTGACCGCCGGCGTGATGATCTTGCTGTTCATCCTGTTCCTGTCGCCCCTGATCGAGCGCATTCCGCTCGCGGCCCTGGTCGGCGTGATGTTCGTGGTGGCGCAGGAAACGTTTGCCTGGGGCTCGCTGCGGGTACTGGGCAAGGTGCCAAGGCAGGATGCGCTGGTGATCGTCGCCGTCACCATCATCACGGTGTTGACCGACCTGGCGGTAGCGGTTGCTTGCGGCATCGTGATCGCGGCGCTCAATTTTGCCTGGCAGCATGCGCGCGAGATGCGCGCCGATATCGATGACAGCACGGCAGGCGAGCGCGTCTACCTGCCACACGGCACCTTGTTTTTTGCCTCGACTGTGCATTTCCAGGAGCTGTTCCAGCCGGCTACCGACCCGGCGCGCGTGGTGCTCGATTGCAAGCATCTGCATATGGCCGACCATTCGGCGATTGCCGCACTGGAAGCACTGTACGAGCGCTATGAAAAAGCCGGCAAGCATTTGCAGGTCAGGCATCTGTCGAGGCGCAATCACGACTTGCTGGCGCGCGCCGGCGTCGACGTGGGCGTGGCTTGAGAACAATATTCAGATAATCACGAGGCGGTAATGCTTTCAAAACAACAAGAACAGCAGGTGCAGCAGGGGCAGCGGGCTTTCGATGCGTACTACGATCAACTGGGCACGTCGCTGGTGAGCTTTGTCGAGCGCCTGGGCATCCAGCCCTCGCATGAAGTGCTGACCAATGCGGCCGAATACCTGCCCTATGTCGATGCCGCCATGCGCAACATCGCCATCCGCGACGAGAGCTGGCAATGGGTCAGGACCATGCTCGGCTACTTTATCGGCGAGTATTTCGTGCAGAGCCATGGCGGCTGCTGGTTCCTGGAAACCCAGCCGCAGTCGCCACACTTTTGCCGCACCATGGTGGGCGGCTTTGAAAGCAGCTTGCCGCCAGACGCCGCCATCGAACCCGATGCCCTGGCGCTGGCTTTCCTGGGCCAGGCGCTGCCGCGCGAACTGGCCAGGCTGGTTGCCGATACGGAAACGGGCCTGGCCAGCCAGCACTGATCAGCACTGACTACTTGTTCAGCACCGTGGTGCCCCAGACTTCATCGTAGTCGGCGTTCTGCGCGCGGGTAAAACCCTGGGCATCGCTGCGGCCTTCGTCAACCTGCCGGTTGTCGCGCAAAATCAGGTAATGACGATCGTTCGACGACTGCTTGCCCGGGTAAGTGAGCTGCATGCGGTACACCACCTTGCTTTCTTCGCGAACCGGTGCCGGCTTGACTTGGCCGGCGGCGGCGCGCACGGACTGTAGTTGCAGCAGCGGCGTGCTTTGCTGCGGGCGCGCAGCCATCCACTGCAGGAAGGCGGCGTCTTCCTGGGCCGTGGGGGTAGTCGATTCCGGCCAGACATACAGGAAGGTTACCGGCGTGCCATGCGAGGTGCTGCTGGCTGGCAGGCGCCATTCCGCGATGTGCTTGCTGCCGCCGCCCGGGACGGGCATGGTCAGCAGGCTGACGTTCGCACTGACTGGTTGCGCGACCAGGGTGCTGTCTTTCGTGCCGCCGGCCAGTTCCGCCAGCACCAGCCGCTGGTTGTCCGCCTCGATCTCGTTGAAGGACAGGGAACGCAGATAGCGGGTGCGCAGGCTGAAACGATAGGCACTGCCTTGCAGCATGAACTTGCCCTCCGTGCGCGTGGTTTCATGCCAGCCGGGCAGGGGCGCAAGCTTGACCATGCCATGCATCACGCAAAAGCCATCTTGAGCCTGCCGTGCCCTCGGGAATGCTGTGCTGCTGGTGTCGCTGGACGCCAGTATTTCCCTGGCGCGCTGTTCCGTTACATCCTGCAAACGGCTGACGGCCCGCTTCTGAAAGCGCATCGTGGTGCCGTCGCGGTGGATAAAGCCGGTGACCTGTACCACGTTCGGATCAAGGGGCCGCTGGTCTTCTTCGCGTGCAACGATCAACACGCCGTCGTCGTGCGGCAGTTTTTCGACCGGCTTGACCAGCTCGCGCACGCGCGCGCCCTCGGTGGACGCCTGCGCAGCCAGCACGCGTCGGCGATAGCTGGCTGCGTCTTCGCGCCAGGTATCGATATCGCCCCAGTAAAACTGGTAGGCGCCGCCCAGAAACTGCACGGGTTCCAGCGCGGTAACGGCCAGGCGGCCGATGCAGTAGTCGGCGCTGGCCGAGGCAGGCGCGCTGATTTGCTGGCGCGGCACGGTGCCGCAACCTTGCAGGATGACGGTGACCAGCAATACCAGCAGGAACAGCAGGGTCAGGCGGTTGACGGACAGGTGCACGGTGCTTCCTTCAAAAAAGTTGAAACGCGATTGTAGCCGCGACCGTGCCTGGTCCGCCGTTATTCAGGGCTTGATCAGAACTCTTCCCATTCGCCTTCGCTGCTGCTGCTCTTCGGCTTGTTGCGCTGCGTGGGCAGGCTCAGGGCAGCAGAAGGGGCAGGAGTTTTCCTGACTGGTGCTGCGGGCGCGCTGGCGCGAAGTGGCGCCGCTGCGCCGGCGTCGAGGCGGTTATCGAGACGAAATACGCTGACCACCTTCGCCAGTTCGCTGGCCTGGTCCTGCATCGCTTCGGCGGCGGCCGAGGCTTCTTCGACCAATGCAGCATTTTGCTGGGTGACCTGGTCCATTTCGGAAATCGCCTGGTTCACCTGCTCGATGCCCGCACTTTGCTCTTCGCTGGCGTTGCTGATCTCGCTCATGATCGAGGTGACAAAGCCGATGCTTTGCACGATTTCTTCCATCGTGCGGCCGGCCTTGTCGACCAGGCGCGTACCGGCATCGACCTTTTCGACCGAGTCGTCGATCAGGCCCTTGATTTCCTTGGCGGCCGCGCTGGAGCGCTGCGCCAGGTTGCGCACTTCGGTGGCCACCACGGCAAAGCCGCGGCCCTGTTCGCCGGCCCGCGCCGCTTCGACAGCAGCGTTCAGGGCCAGGATATTGGTCTGGAAGGCAATCCCGTCAATCACGGAAATGATATCAACGATTTTCTTCGACGAGGCATTGATGTCGCCCATGGTGGTGACCACGTCGGCCACCACGGCGCCGCCGCGGCTGGCGATGTCAGCCGCGTCGCCGGCCAGCTTGTTGGCCTGGCGTGCGTTATCGGTGTTTTGCTTGACGGTCGAGGTCAGTTCTTCCATCGACGAGGCGGTTTCTTCCAGTGAACTGGCTTGCTGTTCCGTACGCGACGACAGGTCCTGATTGCCGGCCGCAATTTCGGACGATGCCGTGGCAATGGTATCGGTGCCGCTGCGCACCTGGCCGACGATGGCCACCAGGCTGTCGTTCATGGTTTTCAGGGCATGCATCAGCTGGCCCGTTTCGTCGCGGCTGGCCACCACGATGTTGCTGGTCAGGTCGCCGGCAGCCACGGTTTCGGCTACCTTCACGGCGGCGCGGATCGGCTGCGTGATCGAGCGGCTGATGCGCCAGGCAAAAGCGACGCCGACCACGATGGCCAGCAGGCCCAGTTCGATCAGCAGGGTGCGGGTGCTGGTATAGGACTCCATGATGCTGTCGGCCACGCCATCGGCAGCCGCGATCTGCATCTCGGAAAAGCGTTTCACTTCCGCCAGGTAGGCGGCGGTAATCGGCGAGAGGTCCCTGTAGAACATCTGCTTGGCGCCGTCGAAGTCGCCATCGGCCTTCAACTGGAAAGCGCGGCCGCGGACGGTGACGTACTCCGAGCGGACCTTGCGCACCACCTGAAACTGTTCCTTGACGGCCGGGTTGCGCAGCGAGGCGCCGATCTGTTCCTGCAACTGGCTCGAGCGTTCGGCGTGCACTTTCAGGTCCTGCTCCATCTTGGCGCGCGCGGCCGGATCATTCATTTCAAAAGTGGCGACGCCGCGCACGCTGTTGATCTCGATAATCTTGGCCCATTCGGCCACCATGCGCTGGTTCTTGATGCTGGTGTGGATCAGGCGATAGGTCAGGTCGCTGGCCGTTTGCATGCGCACGATGGCGGTGACGGTCAGGGCGGCCAGCAACAGTAATACAATGGCAAAGCCGACGCCGAGGCGCCCGCCGATATTCAGGTTTTTCATGGTGGTCCTAGCAGGTTGAGTATTCATGATCGCCGCCGTCTGCAAAAGGGAGAACAGGTGCTGCAAGGTGCAGGGGATCGGGGCGTCGTGTGCCGCGTAATTCGTTACGGCAAGCCACATCAAGCGTGGCGATGGAGGTACGGCAAGGGAAGCAGCGATCGGTATTGTCGTCTTCCAACTGACGGCAAGTATAGCATTGATGCAAGGGAATAGTTTTTTTAGGCAATTTAAATATGTTTTTAATATTTGTTTTTTGTGGTTTATTTACCTCAAGTGAGCTGCCTGTAAGTACTGTTACTTACATATCGCTTACCTTGCAGGGGCAAGCGCTGGTATGATTGTCGTGAGAATGGTTCTCATTCAAAAAAACATGACGGGAGTCGTATGCAGTCGCGCAGCAAGCCAGTATTTACACCAGTCACCATCGCCCTCCTGGGCGCCTTCACCACCGGTGCCTTGCCTCAACTGGCAGCCGCCCAGGAAAGCTTGCCGGCCATCACGGTTACGGCCGCCAGGGACAGCAATGGCTATGTGGCGCCCACTTCGGGCAGCGCCACCAAGACGGAAATGGCTTTGCGCGACGTGCCGCAGACCATCAATGTGGTGCCAGCCGCCGTGATCCGCGACCAGCACGCGCTGTCGATCCAGGATGTCATGAAAAATATTCCTGGCGTGGGCTTGTCCACCGGTGACGGCCAGCGTGACCAGGTCTTTATTCGCGGGTTCACGGCCATCGGCGACCAGTTCGTCGATGGTTTCCGCGACGATGCCCTGTATTTCCGCGACCTGTCGAACGTCGAGCGCCTGGAAGTGATCAAGGGGCCGGCCGCCGTGCTGTACGGCCGCGGCTCGTCGGGCGGGCTGGTCAACCGTATTACCAAAAAACCTGGCATTGACATTGCCGATGTGGCGCTCAGCCTGACCAACACGGCGGGTCGCCGTGGCGAAATCGACGTCGGCCGCGCTGGTGAGGAAGTATCGTGGCGCCTGACGGGCGCGCGCGAGTTGTCCGACAGCTACCGCGACCAGCAATTGCTGAACCGTACGGCGCTGGCGCCAGCGGTGGCGATCCGCCTGTCCGGCGATACCCGCTTGCTGCTGCAGGGCGATTACCTGGAAGACCGGCGCTTGACCGATTTCGGCATTCCTTCGTATCAGGGCCGTCCGGTCAACGTGGATCCCGGCACCTACTATGGCGCAGCCAATGCGCGCGATGCGGACTTTTCCCAGTCGCGCGTGGTATCTACCTCCGCCACCCTGACGCACAAGTTCAGCGACACGCTGTCGTTGCGCAATGCCTTCCGATACTACGATTATCACCTTGACCGCAACAACACGAATATCTCGGGCAATGTCAACGAAGTGCGTGGCACCATGAACCTGGGCCATGCCAAGCTCAATCGCGATGAAGACGGCTGGTTCAACCAGACCGAGCTGACACAAAAGCTGGTCACCGGCAATGTCCGCCACGAAGTGCTGTACGGCGCCGAGTTCGGCACCCAGGGCAAGGACGCCAGCAGCTGGGCCGCCACCGTGGTGGCGACCAATGTGTCGATCTTCAATCCCGTGCTGCCGCGCGTGGATCGCACGAAACTGGGCGTGCGCAGCGATACCTTCGGCACCTACGACACGGCCGCCGGCTATGTGCAGGATGCGATCACCTTCAGCGAACAATGGAAGGCGCTGGCAGGCTTGCGTTACGACAGCTACCAACAACAGTCGCGCCTGGTCAACGCGGCGGGGGCCACTACGGCAAACCTGTCGCGTACCGACTCGGCCTGGAGTCCGCGCGCCGGCCTGGTTTGGCAACCTGGCGCCACGCAATCCTACTACGCCTCGTGGAGCCGGTCCTTCCAGCCCAGCGGCGAGAACTTCGCGCTGGCCGCCAACAATGCCGATCTGGCGCCGGAAGCCACGCGCAATACCGAAGTGGGCGCCAAATACGATCTGATGGATGGACGTGCCAGCACCACGGTGTCGCTGTTTCGCCTGGAACGCGACAATATCAAGACCAGCGACCCCATCACCAACCGCATCGTGCCGGTCGGCACCCAGCGCACCGACGGCCTGGAGCTGACTTTCAACGCCGACCTGCGCGGCGGCTGGAGCATGACGGCCGGCTATGCCTGGCTGGACGCCACCATCACCGATTCGATCGCCGTCGACCGCAGTGTCAATGCGCCGGGCACGACCACCGCCAGCTCGGTCGCCGTCAAGGGCAAGCGTGCCACATTGACGTCCCGTAACACGGCCAATCTGTGGCTGACCAAAGACCTTGGCCAGGGCTGGACGGTGGGCGGCGGTGCCAATGCCGTCGGCAGCCGTTATGCCAATCCGGGCAATACGGTGCTGCTGCCGGGCTATGTGACGGCCGACGCCATGGCTGCCTATCGCACCGGCAAGTACGAGGTGCAACTGAACGTCAACAATCTCGGCGACACGCGCTATATCGTGTCAGGCCACGGCAGCAGCCCGAACCTGAGCTTGCCCGGTGCGCCACGCAATGTGGCATTGACCTTGCGCTACAGCCTGTAGTGGTTCATGGGATACTGGCGTTTTGAACGCCAGTCGCTACGCTTGTGGCATGGCCTTTTGCGGAAAGCTCTGCCATGACAAACAACTATCCTGCCCAACACCTCACCCGCTTGCTGGGCGTGGACCTGCCCGTGATCCAGGCGCCGATGGTGGCCGCCGCCATGCATGAGATCGTCATCGCCGTGGCACAGGCCGGCGGCCTCGGTTCGCTCGCTTGCGCCGGACTCGACGCGCAGCAGATCCGCGCTGAAATGCGCGCGATACGCGCCGCGACCGACAGGCCCGTCAACCTGAATTTCTTTTGCCACCAGCCACCCGAAGTGGACGCCATACGCGAAGCGGCCTGGCGCGCGCATCTGGCGCCATATTATGGCGAGCTGGGCATCGATCCGGCGCTGCCGATACCGACCTCGGTACGCCATCCGTTCGGCGGGGAAATGTGCGCGCTGGTCGAAGAGCTGCGCCCCGGCGTGGTCAGTTTTCACTTCGGCCTGCCGGCGCCCGAACTGCTGGCACGCGTGAAAGCGACGGGCGCGATGGTGCTGTCGTCGGCCACCACCGTAGCAGAGGCAATCTGGCTGGAGCAGCATGGCTGCGACGCCATCATCGCGCAAGGCTGGGAGGCGGGCGGCCATCGGGGCATGTTCCTGTCAGACGATATCGATGCGCAAGTTGGTACCTTTGCCCTGGTGCCGCAGATCGTCGATGCCGTCAACCTGCCGGTGATTGCCGCCGGCGGTATTGCCGACGCGCGCGGCGCGCGGGCTGCGCTGGCGCTGGGCGCCGACGCAGTGCAGGCGGGCACCGCTTATCTGTTGTGCCCGGAAGCGCGCACTTCTGCGGTTCACCGTGCGGCACTGGAAGCCACGCGCGACGACGCCACGCGCCTGACCAATGTATTTACCGGGCGCCCGGCACGCGGCATAGCCAACCGGCTGGTGACGCAAGCGGGGCCGATGTCCACCCTGGCACCAGCTTTTCCACTGGCCGGCGGCGCCTCGCTGTTGCTCAAGCAGAAAGCCGAAGCGCAGGGCAGTGGCGACTTCAGCCTGCTGTGGTCTGGGCAGGCAGCGCGGCTGGCCCACAGCCTGCCGGCGGCGCAATTGACGCGTCTGCTGGGAGCGGCAGCAAGCGATGCCGCATCGTGCTGAGTATTGTTTTTTAGTAACTTTTGTTGTCACGCTCTGCCTCGCTTTTGATTGAGGCGTAAAATACGGCGATATGGCGCCATTGCGGCGCTGTATTATTTTACGATTACTTTATTTACTCACCTCATAGAGGCCTGATATGGTTCAGATGTCAAGGCGCCAGTTCCTCCGGGTAACTGGCGCGACCATTGCCGGCTCCAGCCTCGCCATGCTCGGTTTTGCACCGGGCCAGGCGCTGGCGGAAGTGCGGCAATACAAGCTGTCCCGGACCACCGAGACACGCAATACCTGTCCTTACTGTTCGGTAGGATGCGGCATCCTGTTGTATGGCCTGGGCGATGGCGCGAAAAATGCCGTCTCCAGCATTATCCACGTGGAAGGCGATGCTGATCACCCCGTCAATCGCGGCACCTTGTGCCCGAAAGGCGCCAGCCTGATCGACTTCATTCACAGCCCAAACCGCTTGAAAGTGCCAGAGTACCGCGCACCGGGTGGTACCGAATGGCAGCCGATTTCCTGGGATGTGGCGCTCGACAAGATCGCGCGCCTGATGAAGGATGACCGCGACGCCAACCTGATCGAAAAGAATGCCGACGGCAAGACCGTCAACCGCTGGCTCTCCACCGGCATGCTGGCCGCGTCCGCCGGCAGCAATGAAGTAGGCTACCTGACCCACAAGACAGTGCGCAGCATGGGTATGCTGACCTTTGATAATCAGGCGCGTGTATGACACGGACCGACGGTGGCAGGTCTTGCCCCGACGTTTGGCCGTGGCGCGATGACGAATCATTGGGTCGATATCAAGAATGCCGATGTGATCCTGGTCATGGGCGGCAATGCAGCAGAAGCACATCCTTGCGGTTTCAAATGGGTAACGGAAGCGAAGGCGCATAACAAGGCCAAGCTGATCGTTGTCGATCCGCGTTTTACCCGTACCGCCTCCGTGGCAGATTACTACTGCGCCACGCGTACCGGCACGGACATCGTCTTCCTCGGCGCGATCATCAATTATCTGCTGACGAACGACAAGATCCAGCATGAGTACGTGCGCAACTACACGGACATGCCGTTTATCGTGCGCGAAGACTATGCCTTTGAAGATGGCCTTTTCTCGGGCTTCGACAAGGAAAAAGGCAAGTATACCGACAAGGCTACCTGGGACTACGAGATCGGCGAAGACGGTTACGCCAAGGTCGACCCGACCCTGGAACACCCGCGCTGTGTCTACCAGATGATGAAGAAGCACTACGCGCGCTACACGACCGAGATGGTCGAGCGCACGTGTGGCGTGTCGGCCGACAAGTTCCACAAGGTAGCGGAAGCACTGGCTTCGACCGCCGTGCCGGGACGCGCCGGTACCATCCTGTACGCGCTGGGCTGGACCCACCATTCGACCGGTGCGCAAACCATCCGCACCGGCGCCATGGTGCAGCTGTTGCTGGGCAATATGGGCATCGCCGGCGGCGGCATGAACGCCTTGCGCGGCCACTCGAACATCCAGGGCCTGACCGACCTGGGCCTAATGTCGAACTTGCTGCCCGGTTACATGACCTTGCCGAACGAGGGCGAGCAGGACTTCGACGGCTATATCGCCGCGCGCGCCACCAAGCCGCTGCGTCCTAACCAGCTCAGCTACTGGAGCAATTACCGCAAATTCCACGTCAGCTTCATGAAGACGTGGTGGGGTGACTTTGCCACGGCCGAGAACAACTACGCCTACGACTACCTGCCCAAGCTGGACAAGCCGTATGACCTGATGCAGGCCATCGAGAACATGCACCAGGGCAAGATGACCGGCTATATCTGCCAGGGCTTCAATGTGCTGGCGTCCGCGCCGAACAAGCAGAAGGTCACCGAAGCGCTGTCGAAACTGAAGTTTCTCGTCATTATGGATCCGCTGGCGGTGGAAACCGGTGAATTCTGGAAGCCGCACGGCCAGTATCACGAAGTCGATCCGAGCAAGATCATGACCGAAGTGTTCCGCTTGCCGACCAGCTGTTTTGCCGAAGAGCGCGGTTCGCTGGTCAGCTCCTCGCGCGTGCTGCAGTGGCACTGGCAGGCGGCTGAGCCACCGGGCCAGGCGCGCAGCGACCTTGAGATCATGTCGGGCCTGTTCCTGCGCATGCGCAAGATGTACCAGACCGAAGGCGGCAAGTTCCCGGATCCGATCGTCAACCTGACGTGGAATTATGCCCAGCCGCATAACCCGCAGCCGGAAGAGATCGCGCGCGAATTCAACGGCAAGGCTCTGGCCGACCTGTACGATCCCAAGGACGCCACGAAATTGCTGGTGAAGAAGGGCGAGCAGCTGGCCTCGTTTGCGCAGCTGCGCGACGACGGCACGACCACCAGCGGTTGCTGGATTTTTGCCGGCAGCTGGACCCAGGCGGGCAACCAGATGGGAAGGCGCGACAACAGCGACCCGACCGGCATCGGCCAGACGCTTGGCTGGGCCTGGGCGTGGCCGGCCAACCGCCGCGTGCTGTACAACCGCGCTTCGTGCGACCTGAAGGGCAAGGCATTCGACCCGACCCGCAAGTTGATCGAATGGAACGGCACCAACTGGACCGGCGCCGACATTCCCGACTTCAAGGTCGACGAACCGCCGGAAAACGGCATGGGTCCGTTCATCATGCTGGGCGAGGGCGTGGCGCGATTCTTTGCGCGCGGCGCGATGGCCGAAGGGCCGTTCCCCGAACATTACGAGCCGTTTGAAAATCCGCTCGGCTACAACCCGATGCATCCGAAAAACCCGCAGGCGACCAGCAATCCGGCCGCGCGCGTGTTCGCCGATGACCGGAAAATGTTCGGCACGCATGAGGAGTATCCGCATGTGGCGACGAGCTACCGCCTGACCGAGCACTTCCATTACTGGACCAAGCATGCACGCCTGAACGCCATTATCCAGCCGCAGCAATTCGTTGAAATCGGCGAAGAGCTGGCGAAAAGCATCGGCGTCGTCGCCGGTGGCGAGGTGCGCGTCAGTTCCAAGCGCGGCCATATCATCGCCAAGGCCGTCGTCACCAAGCGCATCAAGGCCTTGATGATTGAGGGCAAGCCGGTGCACACGGTTGGCCTGCCGTTGCACTGGGGCTTCACGGGCGTGGCCAAGCCTGGGTATCTGATCAATACCCTGACACCGGGCGTGGGGGATGCGAATTCGCAAACGCCGGAATTCAAGTCCTTCCTGGTGAAGGTGGAAAAAGCATGATGGGAGCTCAATAATGGCACTGCAATCTTTAGATATCCGGCGCCTGTCCGCCACCACCGTGACCCCGCCGCAAGCGAGGACGCCGGTGACCGGCACGGTGGCCAAGCTGATCGATGTGTCGAAATGCATCGGCTGCAAGGCCTGCCAGACGGCATGCATGGAATGGAACGACTTGCGCGATGAAGTCGGCGAAAACCATGGCACCTACGACAATCCGACCGACCTGACGCCGCAATCGTGGACGGTGATGCGTTTTGCCGAACACGAAAGCAACGACGGCAACCTGGAATGGCTGATCCGCAAGGACGGCTGCATGCACTGCGAAGACCCGGGCTGCCTGAAAGCCTGTCCGGCGCCGGGCGCCATCGTGCAGTACACCAACGGCATTGTGGATTTCCACCAGGAAAACTGCATCGGCTGCGGCTACTGCGTGGCCGGCTGTCCGTTCGACGTGCCCCGCATTTCGAAAAAGGACGACCGCGCCTACAAGTGCACGCTCTGTTCGGACCGCGTGGCGGTCGGCCAGGAACCGGCCTGCGTGAAAACCTGCCCGACCGGTGCCATCGTGTTCGGCACCAAGGAAGACATGAAAGTGCATGCGGAAGAGCGCATCGTCGACCTGAAGTCGCGCGGCTTTGAAAACGCCGGCCTGTACGACCCGCTGGGCGTGGGCGGTACGCACGTGATGTACGTGCTGCACCATGCCGACAAGCCACGGCTGTATTCCAACCTGCCGGACAGGCCACGCATCAGCCCGATGGTGGGATTCTGGAAGGGCTGGTCCAAGCCGCTGGCCGTGGCCGGCATGGCCGCGACGGCGCTGGCCGGCTTCTTCCACTACACGCGTGTCGGTCCGAACGAGGTAAGCAGGGAAGAAGAGCACGAAGCCCTGGAAGAGGCCAAACGCATCCGGGAGGAACAACATGAGCCACGTTGAGCATCATGATGACAAGCTGCGCGACAAGGACGGCAATTCGCTGATACAGCGCTACAACCCCAATGAGCGCAGCAATCACTGGATCACCGCCATCACCTTCGTGATGCTGGCCTTGTCGGGCCTGGCCATGTTCCATCCGTCGATGGCGTGGCTGGCGCTGCTGTTCGGCGGCGGCCAATGGACGCGCATTTTGCATCCATTTGCCGGGCTGGTAATGTTTGTCTCGTTCGCGATTCTGGTGGTGCGCTTCTGGCACCACAACCAGTTCGAAGACGGCGACAAGCAGTGGCTCAGGCAGATCGATGACGTGCTTGCCAACCGCGAAGAAAAGCTGCCGAAGATCGGCAAATACAATGCCGGCCAGAAGATCCTGTTCTTCGTGCTGCTGTTCTGCATGTGCGGCCTGCTGCTGTCGGGCATCGTGATCTGGCGCGCATATTTTGCGTTCTACTTCCCGATTCCCGTGATCCGCGCCGCCGTGCTGCTGCACTCGATCTGCGCCTTCGGCATTATCTGTTCGATCATCGTGCATATCTATGCCGCTCTGTGGGTCAAGGGTTCGATCGGCGCCATGGTGCGCGGCACCGTCACCTATGGCTGGGCGCGCAAGCACCATCCGAAGTGGTTCGAGGCGGTGATACGCAATAGCAAGCGCTAAGGGTTTTTGCCTGCATTCACCACAAGTGCAAGAGCTGGGGTCAGACCCGTCGGGTCTGACCCCGGTTTTCCTTTGTGGCTTGCGGTACGTCATATCGACTAGAATACTTTTTAAGCACCGTTTTTTGATGGGAACTCCATTGGTACAACGCATACTCCAGCCAGGCGAAATCGAAGGCCTGGACCACAACGCGATTCCGCGCCTGCTGCTGCCGCAGCCAAACAGTCTGTTTACGGCACGGGCGCAGCGCTTGCGCGAACTGGCACAGGGCAATATCAAGGGCATTCCGGTCGACGCCGGCATGCAGGGTTATCTGGTGCTGATGGCCGCGCTGGCCGATGCGCAGGCGGCGGTGGTGTCGGAACTGGCACCCGACGCCGTGCCGGTGGCCGACGCCGATGCGCTGCGCCGCGCGGTCCAGCACCGCATGCCGGTGCTGCCTGTCAGCGGCGCGCGTCCGCCGGTCTGGCGCGACATCTTCCGTGACTTGCTGGGCGAACTGGCCGCCACTGCCGCAGCCCAGCCTGCGCTGTCCGTTGGCCTCACGCAAGTGCTGGCGCAGCTGCGCGCGCTCGACGACGCGGCGCTCGATACCTGCGCCGATGCCGTGCTCGATGAGAACGGCGACCACCTGAACCCGATGCACGCGCCGTTTGTTGCCGCCGCGCTGCAGATCCTGTGGTCCAGCGCGGCCAGCCAGCTGCGCGCCGCACGCGTACCCGACCTGGAGACAGGCGCGCTGTGCCCGGTCTGCGGTTCGCACCCGGTTGCCAGCGTGATACGCATCGGCGGTGGCTCGCAGGGTTACCGCTATCTGCACTGCGGCATCTGCGAAAGCGAATGGCATATGGTGCGCGTCAAATGCTCGACCTGCGAACAGAACGGCAAGATCGCCTACCAAGGACTGGACGCCAGCGATGCGGCGCCGTTCGACCCCGTCGCTGCCAAGGACGACAAGCTGGCCAACAAGGCCAACGACCCGAAAAAAGTGGCGCGCGCGGAAACCTGCGACGACTGCCATACCTACCGCAAGGTCTTCAACCAGGAGCACGATTACAACGTCGAACCGCTGGCCGACGACCTGGCCAGCCTGATGCTTGATCTGCTGGTCGGCGAAGCGGGCTACCAGCGCGCCAGCGGCAATCCTCTGCTGTGGCTGGGCAAGAGTGACAGTGGCGAGGGCCAGAGCGCATGACCACCAGGCAAACCGTGCGCCTGCCGTCGGTAGACCGCATCCTGGGCGACGCGGCTTGCCTGGAATTGATCGCGCAATACGGCCGCGTGCAGACCCTGGCCTGTGCGCGCACCGTGCTGGCCGAACTGCGCACGGCCATGCTGGCCGGCGCAGTTTGTGAGGAGGGCGCTTCAATCGCCGCCATCGCCGCGCAAATGGCCGAACGGCTGCAAGCGCAATCACGCTCGCAGCTGCGCGCCGTGTTCAACCTGACCGGCACCGTGCTGCATACCAACCTGGGCCGCGCATTGCTGCCCGATAGTGCGGTGCAGGCCGTGGTGGAAGCGCTGCAGTGGCCGATGAACCTGGAGTTTGATCTCGATACCGGCAAGCGCGGCGACCGCGACGACCTGGTCGAGGAACTGCTGCGCGAACTGACGGGCGCCGAAGCGGCCACCATCGTCAACAACAACGCGGCCGCCGTGCTGCTGATGTTAAATACCCTGGCGCAGGGAAAAGAGGTGATCGTCTCGCGTGGCGAGCTGGTGGAAATCGGCGGCGCCTTCCGTATTCCCGACGTGATGACGCGCGCCGGCGCCGTGCTGCGTGAAGTGGGCAGCACCAACCGTACCCACGCGCACGACTACGCCAACGGCGTCAATGAAGATACAGCGCTGTTGATGAAGGTCCATTGCAGCAATTACGCAATTACCGGTTTTACCAAAAGCGTGGAACTCGATGAACTGGTGCCGCTGGCGCAAAAACATAATCTGCCGACCGCCGTCGACCTGGGCAGCGGCACGCTGGTCGACCTGGCGCAATATGGCTTGCCGCATGAAACCACGGTACGCGAAACCATCGCAGCCGGGGCCGACCTGGTGACTTTCAGCGGCGACAAATTGCTTGGTGGCCCGCAATGCGGTGTGATCGTCGGCCGCGCCGACCTGATTGCCAAAATCAAGCGCAATCCATTGAAACGCGCGCTGAGGGTCGGCAAACTGACCCTGGCTGCCCTGGCGCCGGTGCTGCAGCTGTACCGCGCGCCGGACCTGCTGACAGAACGGCTGACCACCTTGCGCCTGCTGACGCGGCCCGCATCGGCCATGCGCGCACAGGCGGAAACCCTGCTGCCGCAGTTGCAAGCAGTGCTGGGTCCTGCCTACGTGGTTGTTGCAGAAGCGATGAAAAGCCAGATCGGCAGCGGCGCCTTGCCGGTTGACCAGTTGCCCAGCTTTGGCTTGGGCGTCCGCAGCGCAGCCGGTTCGCGCCTGAGCAATCCGCTGGGCACGCTGGAGCAGCGCCTGCGCGGCTTGCCTTGCCCCGTTATCGGGCGCATCGCACAAGACACCTTATGGCTGGACCTGCGCTGCCTGGAAGCGCAGCATCAGCCGGCTTTTATCGCACAACTGGAAGAACTGAACGCATGATCGTCGGCACCGCAGGCCATATCGACCATGGCAAGACCACATTGACGCGCGCACTGACGGGCGTGCATACCGACCGTCTGAAGGAAGAGCAGGCACGCGGCATTTCAATTGAACTGGGCTACGCCTATCTGCCGCTGGCAGATGGCACGGTGCTGGGCGTGATCGACGTGCCCGGCCACGAAAAATTTATCCGCACCATGGCCTCGGGTGTGACCGGCATCGATTTCGCCTTGCTGGTGGTGGCGGCCGACGATGGCGTGATGCCGCAGACGCGCGAGCATCTGGCGATTTTGCAGCTGCTGGGAGTGGCGCGCGGCGCCGTGGCCCTGACCAAGATCGACCGCGCAGATACAGCGCAGGTCGCGCAGGTGGAACTTGAGATCGCAGCGCTGCTGGCCGCTACGCCACTGGCCGGCAGTCCCGTCTTCACGACCAATGCCAGCGTTGACAACGATCCTGGCGTGGCGGCCTTGCTGGCGCACCTGACGCAGGTCTCGCGCAGCCTGCCGCAGCGTGATGAGCGGCGCTTGTTCCGCCTGGGCGTGGACCGCATATTTACCTTGTCAGGGCAGGGCACCATCGTCACCGGCACGGCGCTGGCGGGCATGGCGAAAGTCGGCGACAGCCTGCAACTGGCGCCAGGCGGCATCGAGACGCGCGTGCGCAGCATCCATGCGCAGAACCGCGCAGCCGATACCGGCATGGCGGGCCAGCGTCTGGCACTGAACCTGGCGGGCATCGGCCGCGACGCCATCGAGCGCGGCAACTGGATCGTCGCTCCCGAACTGGCCCAGTGTTCCGAGCGCATCGACGTCGAACTGACCCTGCTGCCCGACAGCGGCCTGCAGCTGAAAGCCTGGTCGCCATTGCATGTGCACCTGGGCGCGGCGCACCAGCTGGCGCGCGCCGTGGTCATCGATGGCGATAGCTTGTCGCCGGGCGAGAGCGCCCGCGTGCAACTGGTGTTCGACGCCCCCATGCATGCGGTGCCGGGCGACCGTTTTGTGGTGCGCAATGCGCAAGCGACGCAGACGGTGGGCGGTGGCATGGTGCTCGACCCGTTCGGCCCCGCGCGCAAGCGGCGCAGCCCGGCCCGCCTAGCCTGGCTCGACGCCCTGGCCAGCTTTGTCGCGCACGGCGATTATGCGGCGCTGCTGGCGCAAAGTCCGCTGGGCTTGCGGATATCCTTGCTGGTGCGGCTCTCCTTGTTGCCGGCCGCCGTGATCTCCCTGCCGGACGACACGCGCCGCATCGCCCTGCGCGGCGGCGACGCCTTGCTGCTGGCGCCAGCGGTGCTGGTGGCGCTTGAACAGCGCGTGCTGGCAGCGCTGGCGCTGTTTCATGCGCGCGCCCCCGACGAAGCGGGGCCGGAATTGTGGCGTTTGAAACGCATCGTCGACGCCGAGATGGAAGACGCGCTGTGGAGTTTTCTGGTCGATGGTTTGCTGGCCTGCGGTGCGGTCATGGCGCGTGGCGCCAGCCTGCACCTGCCCGGCCATAGCGTGGAGCTGACACCGGAAGAACAATCGGTGGCCGAACCGATGCTGGCAGCGCTGGAACAGGGCCGTTTCGAGCCGCCATGGACCCGCGACCTGTCGCGTGCATTCGGTGTCGGCGAAGAGGAAACCCGCCGCCTGCTGCGCAAACTGGCCAAGGCCGGCCAGATCAACCAGGTGGTGCACGACCTGTTCTACCACCCGGCCGCGCTGGCCGAGCTGGCGCTGCTGGTGCGCAAGCTGGCCGAAAAAGCGGAAGCAGAAGCTGTCTTGCCGCAGGGCTCAGGCGCCGTGGGTGCCGCCACCTTCCGCGACGCGAGCGGCCTGGGCCGCAAACGGGCGATCCAGATTCTGGAGTATTTCGACCGGGTCGGTTATACTCGCCGTGTTGGCAATGGGCATCTTTTACGCCCGAACGCGCAGTGGTCATTCACACCCGCCACCGCCAACAGCTAGTTCCTGCACCGCGGAAAGCACACTCATCCGGTGATGTGGCCGGGCTTCAAACCCGGTGGAGGGCGTCAGACGTTCTCCCGTAGGTTCGACTCCTACTGTTTTCCGCCACTTTCTTTAATATTGATTCATCGCGGATCGCGTAGGTCGGATTAGCGGCGAAGCCGCGTAATCCGACACCACCGCCGGTGTCAACAATGTTGTCGGGTTACGCGCTTTGCGCCTCGGCGGCCCCGCTAACCCGACCTGCCGTGTGCCGTCAACTTCAAGACGACCGCTTGCTGGCAAACACCGCCCCCGCTAGCACAATAAACGTCCCGACTATCACCTTCTGCCACGTACTCGGCACGCCGGCCAAAATCAGCACATTGTTGATCAGGGTGACCAGCAGCACGCCCAGCAGGGTGCCGCTGACGCTGCCGCTGCCACCGGTGATGCGCGCGCCCCCCAGGATCACGGCGGCGATCACGTCCAGTTCCATGCCAACCAGGTCGAACGGGTTGGCCAGGCGTGTGCTGGACACATGCACGATGCCGGCCAGGCCGGCCAGGAAGCCTGCGTAGCCAAACACGAAGATGTGCACCGTGCGCAGCTTGTATCCCAGGCGTTCGGCGATCGGCAGGCTGCCGCCGATGGCGTACACGGCGCGGCCCATCAGGGTGCGGTTCAGCAGCCACCAGGTGAGACCTGCAGCGGCGACCAGCACCAGCACGGTGGCCGGCAGCACTGCGTGCACGCCGGTGACCGTGTCGTGGCGCCAGACGGCCAGCTTGCCGAAGGCGTCCATCGCATGCGGCACGTTCATGAAGAACACGGTGCCGACAAAGGTCAGCAAAATGCCGCGGTACAGATACTGCGTGCCGATCGTGACGATCAGGGAAGGGGCTTTCAGCCAGTCGACCAGCAGGCCATTGAGCACGCCCAGCAAGGTGCCGCCGACGGCGCCAGCGACCAAAATCACCACCATGCTCGTTTCAGGGAACTGCGTCATCACCAGCTTGGTGATGCCGTACATGGTCAGCGCCGCGATGGCCGCGAACGAGACATCGATGCCGCCGGCGGCCAGCACGATCATCACGCCCAGCGCGAACAGGCCCAGCACGGTAGAGGCGCGCACGATGTCGAACACCATCGCCAGCTGGAAGAACTCGGGATTGATCGTGCCCACCACCAGGCAGACGGCGATGATCAGGGCCAGCGTGAACAGCTGCGGATGGCGTGCCAGGCGCTGGCGCAGCGTGATTTTCGGCGCGCCCAGATCGGACGCTGTCAGGGTCACGCTGCTGTTTTTCAGGGTAGTCGTATTCATGCAGCCACCTTGCTGTCGGAGATAAGGGCGTGGTACAGGGTTTCTTCGGCCAGGCCTTCGGCGTTGAAGGTATTGGCGATCTGGCCCTTGCGCATCATCAGGATGCGGTCGCAGTTCTGCAGCAGTTCGGGCAGGTCGTCGCTGACCAGTATCACCGCCAGGCCATCTTCGGCCAGGCGCTGGATGATGCGGTAGATAATGTCCTTGGAACCGACATCGACGCCCACCGTGGGGCCGTGCAGTATCAGCACGCGCGGGTGGATCGCCAGCCAGCGGCCGATCAGCACACGCTGCTGGTTGCCGCCCGATAGCGACTGCACCGGGCGGTCGACGTCGGGCGTGGCGATCTGCAGATCCTTGACGGTCGCTTCGGCCAGCGCCTGGGCGCGTTTGGTATCGAGCGCGCCGAAGCGGCTGCGCAAGGTATTCAACACCGTGGTGATAATGTTTTCGCGGATCGATTTATCGAGGAACAGGCCTTCGCTGAGGCGGTCTTCCGGCACATAGCCGATGCGCTGGGCAATCGCGTCACCGGGATTGCGCAAGGTGATCTGCGCGCCATCGAGGAAAATCGCGCCGCTGTCGGCGCCGTGCACGCCGGCCAGGGCCAGCGCCAGTTCATTGCGGCCGGAATCGAGCAAGCCCGTGATGCCGAGGATTTCGCCCTTGTGCAAGGTCAGGTCGACGCCGGAAAAATAGCCGCGCCGGCCCAGGCCCTGTACGCGCAGCAGTGTGCCGTCGCCGCTGCCGTCACCGTGCAAGCGGGGGCTGCGGTAGCGGCCACCATCGAGCTGCTTGCCCGTCATCGCGTGCGTCAGTTCGGCCTTGGTAAAGTTGGCGATCGGCCCTTGTACCACCTTGGCGCCGTCGCGAAACACGATGGCCTGGCCGCCGATGGTGTAGCACTCGTCGAGCTTGTGGCTGACGAACAGCACCGCCACGCCTTGCACGCGCAAGCCTTCGATGACGGACACCAGGTTGTCGACTTCCTTTTGCGTGAGCGACGTGGTCGGTTCATCCATGATCACCATCTTCGCGCTGGTGGCCACCGCGCGGGCGATTGCCAGCAGCTGGCGCGTGGCAATCGGCAGTTCATCGGCGCGGGTGGACAGGAAATGGGGATCGGACGGCAGGCCGACGGCGGCCAGCGCTCGTGCGGCGGTGGCGTTGACGGCGCGGCGGTCGAAGAGGCGTGCCAGGCGGCCATTGCCGGCCACCAGCTGCTCGCTCAGGGCCACGTTTTCGGCCACGCTCATGTTCGGCAGCAGCGACAGATCCTGGTACACCGTTTCGATGCCGAGCGCCAGTGACTGCAGCGGCGTCAGCGCGGCATGCGGCTGGCCATTGATGGTGATGCGCCCCTCGCTGGGAGGATGGGCGCCGGAGATAATCTTGATCAGGGTGCTCTTACCGCAGCCGTTTTCGCCCAGCAAGTGATAAATTTCGCCAGCTTCGATGGTCAGATCAACGCCGCGCAGCGCATGCACGCCGGCATAGCGTTTGTGGATGCCTTCAAGCTGCAGGAATACCTTGGGATTCGGTGTGTTACTGGTCATGAATCGATTCTTTCTGCGATAGACGATGTCGCACGCGGCCGGCGTGCGATAGGCGTTGCCAGCGTCGGCCTGGCACGCAGGGTGCCAGGCCGATGGTCAGGACGCCGTATTAGAATGCATACTTCTTGTAGTTGGACTTATCGACTTCAACCCACGCCTTGCCGGTGACGATAATACCCACGCCAGGACCTTTTTTCACGGTGACCGCGTTATAGCCCGGTACGCCCATGTCCATGCCGTTGGTAATCGTTTTACCCTGCACCAGCATTAGCGCCGCCTTGTTCATCATGATGCCGGCGTCTTTCGGATCCCAGAAGGCGATGCCGCCAACCGCGCCCGATTCCAGGAACTTCGCCGCTTCGCTTGGCAGGCCGGTGCCGTAGACGCAGATCTTGCCGGTCAGGCCAGCTTCTTCGATGGCACGGCCGATGCCCAGCACGTCGAGCGAGGATGAACCCTGGAAGCCTTTGATGTCCGGGTGCTTGCGCAGGATTTCCTTGGCCTTGCCGTAGGCTTTTTCAGCGTCGTTGGCGGTTTCGTTCTTGGCGTCGACCAAGGTCATCTTCGGATATTTCTTGGCATTGTTGGCGCCGCCGTCGGCCCACTGCACTTGCGACTGGCTGCCCAGTGAGCCCAGCAGGGACGACCATTTGCCGCTCTTGCCCATGCACTCGGCCAGGCGTTCGTTCAGGCGCGCGCCGTAGGCGGTGTTGTCGAAGGCTTCGATGTCGACCAGGGTGTTCTTCTGGTTGTCTGCCTCGTGCGTGACGACCTTGATGCCACGGTCCAGCGCGCGCTTGAGTACCGGTTCCAGCGTCAGCGGGTCCATCGAGACGACGGCGATGGCATCGACCTTCTTGGCCACCAGGTCTTCCACCAGGCGTTGCTGCTGGGCCGCGTCGGACTGGGCCGGGCCGATCTGGCGTGTATTGACCACGCCCACGTTGGCGGCGCCGAATTCCTTGACGCCCACTTCCATGCGGTTGAACCAGCTAAGGCCGGTGATTTTCACGACCGTGACGATATCGACCGGCTTTTTATTCTGTGCGTGCAGCACGCCGGCAACTGACAGGGTACCCAAGGCGATGATGGCGGCGGCGCATTTTGTTTTCGTAAGCATGTTTGTCTCCAAACCCTCGTTATTTAGTCGCTGAACCAGGAGGGGACTGGGTCAGCGTTGCACAAGAAGTTACGATTAACCCTTGCGCGGTGTAAAAAGACGGTAATCACTGAAATTGATGCGGGCCGAAGCCAGGAAGCACAGCAGCAGCAGGCCCCACGCGCAATCGCGGAAAAAATTCGAAATATCGAGCAGGTTGAAGGTGCTCGACAGCAGCTGCAAGGCGGTGGCCGAGAAGAACAGGCACACCATGCGGCCATAGCCGCCTTGCGGACGCACGCCGGCCATCACCGCCACCAGGATGGCGATCAGCAAGTAGGAGCTGCCGTAGTCGGCTTTGACGCTGGCGGTGCGGGCGGCGATGATTACACCGGCCAGGCCGGCCAGCACGCCGCTCAAGGCGTAGGTGATGATCAGCATGCGCGTGCCGGGAATGCCGGCGTAGCGCGCGGCCTTGGCATTGGTCCCCAGCAGGAACAAACGTATGCCGAAGGGGCTGTAGCGCAGCAGCCAGCCGATGGCCAGCAGCACCACCATAAAAATCAGGAACGGGATAGGCACGCCAAACAGGTTTTCATTGCCGATCATTGACATCGGCTCGGCGCTGGCCAGGCGCACGCTCGAGCCTTTGCTGAGCACAACGGCGGCGCCGGTGAAGATCAGTTGCGTGCCCAGGGTGCAGAGGATGGGTGTCAGGCCCACGCCGGCAATCAGCCAGCCGTTGAGCAAGCCACCGAGCAAGCCAGTCGCCAGCGCCACCACGATGAACATGCCCGTATAGCCCCACGGCGTGGCGTCCGCATCGACCAGGAGCGGCACCACGGTGGCAGCTACCACGCCGGCCAGATTGGCCATGCCTAGGACGGACAGATCGATGCCGCCGTTACCGGCGATCATGGCCAGCGAGACGCCGATAGCCAGCAAGGCCAGTTCAGGCAACTGGCTGGCCATCGACTGGAAGTTGTAGACGTCGAGGAAGTCGCCATGCGACAGCACGGTCGCGGCAAGCAGGATCAGGACGTTAATGCCCACCAAAAAATTCAGCTGTGGGTCGGAAAACTGGCGCTTCATGGCGACTCCAAAAGGTGTTCAGACAACGTGAAAAACTCAAACCTTCGCCAGCAGGGCATCGACTTCGGCGCGCTGCGGCATCGACGGCGCCGTACCGGCCCGCGTGACCGAAATGGCAGCCAGTGCGGCGGCGAAACGGGCAGCTTCGCGTGGCGTGGCGCCTTCGGCCAGCGCTGCTGCAAAACCGCCATTGAAGGCGTCGCCGGCACCGGTCGTTTCCAGCACGGAGCCGGCATTGAACGGCGCGATCAGTACCGATTCGGTGGCGCTGTGCAACAGGGCGCCTTGCGAACCGAGCGTGATCAGGGCGCAGCCCACGCCACGCGCCAGGAAGGTGTCGCCGGCGGCGCGCGCTTCTTCCAGGTTGGTGACGGGCAGGCCGGTCAGGATCGCCGCTTCGTGTTCGTTGGGGGTGATGAAGTCGCACAGCGGGTAGACGGCGTCGTCAAACGGCAGCGCTGGGGCGGGATTGAAGACGGTAATGGTGCCGGCTGCGCGGGCCAGCTGCAGGCCGCGCAGGGCGGCGTCGGCCGGCTGCTCAAGTTGGGTGACGAATACGCAGGCCTGTTCGATGGTGTCGGCAGCGGCTTCCACGTCGGCCACGCCGATCAGGCTGGCCGCGCCGGAGACGACAATAATGGCGTTGTCGCCGTTTTTCTCGTTCAGGTAGATAAAGGCGGCGCCGGTCGGGTGCGTGTCGACCTGTTTCACGCGCGGCGTGATGCCGTCGCCGCGCCACAGGGCCAGCGCATTGTCGCCGAACGAATCGCGACCCAGGGTGCTGATAAAGGTAACGTCGGCGCCGGCGCGCGCTGCCGCCACGGCCTGATTGGAACCCTTGCCGCCGGGGCCCATGGCAAAGCCGGAGCCGGCAATGGTCTGGCCAACGTCGGGCATATGGGCGGCACGGAAGGCCAGGTCGGCCACATAGATGCCGAGGATCGCGACGCCGCGCTTGTCATGAACGTTGCTCATGTCACGCCTCCGGGGCAATCACGCCCTTTTTGAAGACGAAGCAGCCGTAGAAGCGGCGCTCGCCGGTGGCGATCACGCAGTAGGCTTTGCGCGCCACGTCATAAAACGCAAAGCGCTCGATCGAGCCCATGATGCGCTCGCGGCCTTCGGCGTGGTTGATTTCAAGCTGCACTTCCTGCTGCACCGGCAGCACGTTGTCGGGTTCGCCGACCACTTCCATGCGGTGGGCGGCTACCTCGACGGCGGTGTCAAGCGCCATGACGGACAGGATGGCGCGTGCGGCTTCTTTGGTGCCGACGCCGTCGATGCGCAGCACCTTGCCCAGTATGGTCTGGCGGGCTACCGAATCGGCAGGGAAATTGGCGTCGCACAGGATCAGTTCATCGCCGTGGCCCATGGCGCGCAAGGCTTGCAGCACGTCCGCATTCAACAGCGGGTCGATATTCTTTAACATATTGTCTCCAGATTGTGATGAAAATGGTGCAGCTTGGTGAGCCAGGACTGCCGCTCTCTGTCGGCTAGTCCGGCACTGCATGTTCAGTGATTACTCTCCGTAGGGCACCCACACGTTCTTGATCTGCGTGGCGTGGCGCAGCCAGACCGGGCCTTCGGCGGCCAGGTCATCGTTCCAGTCGGTCGCCAGGCCGTAGTCAACCAGGGTGCGTTTCAGGTTGCCCGTCGACAGGCGCTCGGTGGTGGCCGACAGGGCCGCGTCGCCAAACGTCCAGACAGCGTCGACATCGTCGTGCTCGGCCAGGGTCGGCAACAGGGTCGCTGGCGCGCCGGTGACGATATTGATTACGCCGCCCGGCAGGTCCGAGGTTTCCAGCACCTGGTAGAAATCGGTGGCGATCAGCGCATGGCGCGAACCCGGCACGACCACCACGCGGTTGCCCATTGCCAGCAACGGCGCGACCAGGCTGACAAAGGCCAGCAATGGCGACTCGTCCGGGCAGACCACGCCGACCACGCCGATCGGTTCGACCATGGCCAGGGCAACGCCGCGCATCGGCGGCACATGCACCGCGCCTTCGTATTTGTCGGCCCAGGCGCCATACGCGAACAGACGGCTGATCGATTGCGCGACTTCCTTGCTGGCCGCATCCAGAGTGACACCGGTCAGTTCGACCAGGCGTGCAGCAAATCCTTCGGCGCGTGCCGACAGGTTTTCTGCCAGGTAGTACAGGGCCTGCGCGCGGCGGTGCGGGGTGGTGGCCGACCAGGAGGCAGCGGCATGGGCGGCAGCGACGGCATTGCGGATATCCTTGCGGTTGCCCAGGCCGACTTCGCCAGCCAGCTTGCCGTTGGCGCCGAACACGCCCAGCGACTGCTCGCCGTCGGAACGGGCCTGCTTGCCACCGACGTACAGCTTGGCGGTGCGGTCGACCATTGGCAGGGAAGCACTGGCTGCCACGCTGTCGACGATGGCCGCGGCTGTCTTGCCGGCATCAGCCGCCTTGCGCGCCACGCGCTTGGCCCAGGCACGCGGTTTCATGTATTCGTAGCAGCCTTCGCGGCCACCTTCGCGGCCAAAGCCCGATTCGCGCACGCCGCCGAAACCGACGCCGGCGTCAAACAGATTGGTCGAATTGATCCACACCACGCCTGCCTTCAGCGCAGGGGCCACGGCCAGCGCCAGGCCGATGGTTTCGCTCCATACGCTGGCGGCCAGACCGTAGCGCGAGTTGTTGGCGATCGCCAGCGCTTCATCGTGGGTGCGGAATGTCATCGCCACCAGCACCGGCCCGAAGATCTCTTCGCTGGCCACGGTGCTGGCCGGATGGACATTGGTCAGCAGGGTAGGCGGGAAAAAGCTGCCGCCGACCGGCATGGAAATATCAGGCTGGTAGCAGGTAGCGCCTTCCTTGACGCCGATTTCAACCAGCTTGCGCACGCGCTCGTGCTGCGACGGCGCGATCAGCGAACCGATATCGATGGTTTTATCGAGCGGTGTGCCGGCACGAAGATTGCCCATGCGGCGTTTCAGGCGTGCATAGAAGTCCTGCGCAATGCCTTCCTGTACCAGCAGGCGCGCGCCGGCGCAGCAAACCTGTCCCTGGTTGAACCAGATGGCGTCGACCACGCCTTCGATGGCGGCGTCGATATCGGCGTCGTCAAACACGATGAAGGGCGACTTGCCGCCCAGTTCCAGTGTGAGCGACTTGCCGCTGCCGGCGGTTTTTTCGCGTATCAAACGGCCAACGTCGGTCGAACCGGTAAACGCGATCTTGTTCACGTCCGGGTGGGCCACGATGGCGGCACCGGTAGCACCGTCGCCGGTGACCACGTTCAGCACGCCGGCGGGCAGGCCCGCTTGCGCGGCCAGTTCGGCAAACAGCAGGGCCGACAGAGGCGTGAATTCGGCCGGTTTGAGCACCACGGTATTGCCCAGCGCCAGGGCCGGGGCGATTTTCCACGCCAGCATCAGCAGCGGGAAATTCCACGGCACGATCTGGCCGATGACGCCCACTGGCACCTGGTCGGCAAATTCGCGTTCCTGCAGTTGCGCCCAGCCGGCATGGTGATAGAAGTGGCGCGCCACCAGCGGCACGTCGATATCGCGCGTTTCGCGGATAGGCTTGCCATTGTCGAGGGCTTCGACGACGGCAAACAGGCGGGCGTGGCGCTGCACCATGCGCGCCAGCGAGTACAGGTGGCGGGCGCGGGCATGGCCGCCGATGGCGTGCCAGTTTTCCTGCGCGGCGCGGGCGGCGGCAACTGCCGCGTCGACGTCAGCCTGCGTGCCTTGCGTGATGCGTGCCAGCGGCTTGCCGGTGGCCGGTTCATTGGTGTCGAACAGGGAGCCAGCCGTGGCCGGCGTGAACGCACCGTTGATGAAATGGCCGAAGCCGTCGCTGTGGCGCGCCAGCCAGGCGCGCGCGTCGGTGTCGCTTTCAGGGGCAGGGCCGTAGTCCATGGTGTCGAAGTAATGTGAAACGCTCATATGAATTATCCGATCGCGTGGCGGTGGAAAGCCGAGTAACGGCCGGTAACGTGGTGTTCGAGCTGGCGTTCGATGTCGGCCAGCAGGGACGAGGCGCCGATGCGGAACAGGTCCGGTTCAAGCCACTCGCGTCCCAGTTCTTCCTTCATCAGGATCTGGTAGTTGAGAATGTCCTTGGCTGCCGAGACGCCGCCGGCCGGCTTGTAGCCGACCTTGTAGCCGGTGCGTTGCTGGTAGTCGCGGATCATGCGCAGCATGATCAGGGTCACCAGCGGGGTGGCGTTGGTGCTTTCCTTGCCGGTCGAGGTCTTGATGAAATCGGCGCCGGCCATCATGCAGATCATCGAGGCCTTGGCCACATTGCGCATGGTTTTCAGTTCGCCCGTGGCCAGGATGGCTTTCACATGGGCGTCGCCGCAAGCGGCGCGGAAGTCCTGCATCTCGGCGTACAGCGCTTTCCAGTTACCGGTCAATACATGTTCGCGAGTGATGACGATATCGATCTCGGACGCGCCATCGCGCACCGATGCTTCGATTTCCTTCAGTTTCAGGTCATGCGGAATCAGGCCGGCCGGGAAACCTGTCGACACGGCGGCTACCGGAATGCCGCTGCCATCCAGCGCTTCGACGGCGGTCGCCACATAGCGGTGATACACGCAGATGGCGCCCGTATGCAGCTGGCGGTCGCCAAAGCCCAGCGCGTCGAGCAGGTCCTGGCGCACCGGCGTAATGGCCTTGGCGCACAGGCGCTTGACGCGCTCGGTGGTGTCGTCGCCCGACAGCGTGGTCAGGTCGATGCAACTGATGGCTTTCAGCAGCCAGCCCGCTTGCGCGTCCTTCTTGACGGAGCGGCGGCCCGGCAGGGTGGCGATGCGGCGTTCCGCGGCCGACAGGTTGACGCGGATATCGTCGAACCAGCTGCTGTCATACGGCACGCCGGGATTGCGCGCATGGCCATGGGCACTGGCCGGCACGATCACAGGAACAGCTGCAGCTGCAGGCGCGGCTTTGGCCGCTTCGGTGCGGACGGGCGCTGCCGGGACGACGCGCGGTGATTTGGAAGTAGTTGTCATGGTTGTGGCGACGCCGCGCAGTGGTGCACAGGCCGGTCCGGTTGATGGTGGGCGATAGGCATAGCTTGAATCTCCGTCAACGCACTGAGCGCGTTATTGCTGCTGCTGTGGGGTGGCAATGTCATGCATGAAAACATACAACATTTGCGCAACAGTTTTATGTTACGTCAATAACATTTAGTTGCGCAACCACTTTTTTCTAATAACATCGAGATTAGTTGCTGCTACAATCCTCACTTACACGTTATCAAGAGCGAAAGTATTACCATGCGACAAACTGCGGGCGCCAAGGCGCGCCAACTGCGGCTGGAACGGATGCAGGCCCTTGTCAAAAGCTCGGGCCCTGCACTATTGAGCCGTGTTGCCGAATTGCTCGGCGTGACGGAGATGACGATACGCCGCGACCTGGCCGGCGGCGACAGCACGCTGTCCTGTCTCGGTGGTTATGTTCTGGAAGCCACATTTCCAATTGCCGCAGAAAAATATGTGCTGGCCGAAGAGCTCGACCAGCATACGGTGCGAAAACGCCTGGCCTGCCAGCGTGCCGCCAGCCTGGTCAAGGACGGCGACATGCTGTTTATCGACTGCGGCACCACCATGATGCAGTTTGCCTCGGTCTTGCCCGACGACATAGCCTTGACCGTGGTTTGTTACTCCATGAACATTGCCAATATCCTCAGCAAGCGCAAGAACACGCAGCTGATTTTGCTCGGTGGCCTGTTCCAGGCCTCGTCGGAAACCTTTTATTCGGAAGAAGCGGTGCAATACCTGGGTCGCCTGGGCGTCAACAAGGCCTTTATCTCTGCCGGTGGCGCCGATCCGGTGCGTGGCGTCAGTTGTTCCCATTTTCACGAAGTGGCTGTCAAGCAAGCCGCCATCCGCAGCGCCAGCGAGCGCATACTGGTGGTGGACGAAAGCAAACTGGGGCGTGTGCGTACGGCGTTTTTCAGTCCGCTCGACGTGTTTTCGACCATCGTCGTCGGTGGCGAGCCAGAGCCTGCCCTGCGCGAGCAGTTCCAGGGCTGGCCGCTGGAGATTGCGGCCGCCTGAGTACAGGGCTATCTTGGCGTCAATCTGCATGGTCTGCGGCAGGAAGGCAAGCATGAAGCAACGACTTATCGCATGGATACTGGCCGCGGTGCTGATGGCGCCCGGCATGGCAGTGGCGCAGACGCTGCGCATGGTCAGCGAAGTCCTGCCGCCATCGAGCATGATGGAGAACAATGTCGTCGTTGGCCGCGAAACGGCCAAGGTGCGTGAGCTGCTGGCGCGCGCCGGCATCGCCTACAGTATTGAACTGCTGCCCTGGAAGCGCGCGTATGCACAAGCCCTGCGCGAGGCCGACACCTGTGTCTATTCCACTGCCCGCACGCCCGGGCGCGAAGCGCTGTTTCGCTGGGTCGGTCCTTTGAACGAGGCCGAATGGGTGCTGTATGGCCTGGCCAGCCGTCACTTTACCTTGCGCAGCCTGGACGATGCGCGTGGCCTTGTGATCGGCACCGTGCTCGGTGATGCGCGCGATGAATACTTGCGCGCGCACGGCATGCAAGTGGCGCCCGTCACACAGGAATGGCTCAATCCGCAAAAGCTGCTGCTGGGTCGCATCGACCTGTGGGCGGTCGGCATGGCGGTCGGCAGCCGGCCGTTCGCCGGCAAGGAATGGGACGCGATGGTGGTGCCGCTGTTGACCTTCAACCGCGTGCAGACTTATCTCGCCTGTAACAAGCAACTGCCGGAAGCGCAATATATGGCGATGCAGCGCGCCGTGACGGCCATGCGCCGCGACGGTGCCATGGCGCGCCACGATTTGCTTAAATAAGCTTAAGGCAGGCAGTCCCGCCACACGCGCACGCAATTGCGCCCGTCGCGCTTGGCCTGGTACAGGGCCTGGTCGGCATGGCTGTAGGCGTGTTCAAAGGCGGTGCCGACGCGGTTCCAGCTGACACCCACGCTGACGGTGACCGGCCGCGTGATCGGCGCCGGCTGCTGGCGTGCGGCGATGGCGTCACAAATGCGTTGCGCCACCTGCTGCGCTTCCTCGGGTGAGGAGGTGGGCCAGACCACCGAGAATTCTTCGCCGCCGACCCTGCCGATCGGCGTGTGCTGTCCCAGCAGGTCCTGCAGGGCGTCGACCACGGCACGGATCACGCCATCGCCGGCGGGGTGGCCGAAGTCGTCGTTGACTTGCTTGAACAGGTCGATGTCGAGCACGATCAGCGCCATGTCGCCTTGCGCCAGGCAGAGTGACGCCTGTTCGATCACGGCGCCGCGGTTGAGCGCGCCCGTCAGCGGATCGTGGGTGGCGCGGTATTCCAGCTGGCCGGCCAGCGCCTGCAGTTCGCGGTTGAGCACATGCATGTCGCGTTCGGCGCGGTCGCTGCGGCGGATCAGACGGCGCGTCTCGCGCATCAGGCGTTCATAGTGGACGATCAGCTCACCGAGCATGCGGCGCTGTTCATTGCCGCTGGCGTTATCGTCGGCGTGCAACTGGCGCGCGGCCGCCAGCGCCGCCGCCTCCTCGGTAAACAGGTCGGGTTCCAGGCTGGAGGCAGACATCTGCGCGCCCACTGCTAGCCGCCCACGGCGTGGTCGTGGAAGTCCAGCGCCGTAAAGTCCTGTTGCAGCTCCTGGCCGAATTCCAGGATGGTGTCGTCGTCTTCGTCGTGGTACCAATTCAGGCGCACGCGGTTGCCGTCGATGGCCGCCTGGTTCAGGATGTCGAACAGGGTGAACAGCATCTTGGTGCTGGAGCTGTTGAAGTAGGCCAGCGATACATGCACGGTGATCTGCGCGTCATGGCAGGTCTCGCAATAGTTGCGCACGGCGGCGTTCAGCGGGCCGTAAAAGGCGGCCGCATTTTCAGGATACGATTCACCCTTGATCGACAGGGTGTGCTGTTCGAAGCGGAAATCGATTTCGGGCGAACTCGGTGTCGCGGCGAGGAACAACGGTGGCAAAGGGGACGGTGATTGCATATGCTTTCCTGGGTCGGCTCTTTCAGATAATGGCTTTGATGCAGAAGATGGTGCTGTGCGGCTCCTGCGGGTCCTGGGCGAATTCGAATTCCAGCGGCTCGCTGGCGTCGCGCGCCAGGGTCAGGAAACCCAGGCCCGCGCCCTTGCTGTCGGACGGTGCTTCCTCGCGCAGTGCCTTCTTGTAAGCCAGGCGGATTTCTTCCATCGTCATGGTGTGCAGCGGTTCGAGCCGGCTGCGTATCTGCGCCACGTTCTCGGTCGACACAGGATTGGCGCACAACAGGAAAAAGCTGTCGCCGCGCGTGCCGATGCAGAACGAGCCGCGCCGCATCTGCAAGTCGAGCTGGGCGTTCGGCGTCAGGCTGTCGGACGAATAATGCATCACGTTCTGCGACATTTCGATAAACGAGGAAAAGATGCGCCGGCGCGTCGGGCCAGCGGCACCGGCCGTGTCCAGCCGCGCCTTGATGGTTTCGGAAATGGCGCTGACAACGTGCTGCGAAAAGTAGCCCGTGTAGAAAAAGATGATATTGCGCTTGCGCGCCACATCCCAAAACTCGTTGAATTCTTGATACAGCACGTCAGTGCTCCTGGTTGTCGATGCGTTGAAAAACGTTCGCCTACAGGCGGAAACAGAAAAAGGTCAGGTCGTCGCGGCGCGGCTGCGTGCCTTGCCACGCGCCAAAGTCGTGCAGCAGGGCTGCCGCCACCTCGCTGGCCGGTGCCGCGCGGCGCGCCAGCAGTTGCTCGCGCATGCGCCGCTTGCCGTAGGCGATGTCGCGGGCGCCGCCGATCTGGTCGAGCAGGCCGTCGGTGGTGAGGAACAGCAGGCTGCCCGGCGCCACCTCGAGCACGTGGTTATGCCAGGCGTGGCCGGCCGGCGTATCGACATAGCCGACACCCATGCGCGCGCCGTCCACGCATTGCACCTCGTCCTGGCCCGGTGCCACCAGGTGCAGCGACTGTTTGGCGCCGGCGAAATGCAGCTGGCGCCTGTCCGCGTCGTAGCATAAAAAGGCGCAATCCATGCCGTCGTTGGAACCAGCGCCGTGGCTGCCATCGGGCGTGGCGTGGTCCTGGCCCAGCAAGGTCTTGATGGCGCGGCTGACGGCGCCGATCAGGGCGGCCGGATCATGGGGGCCGAGGTCGCGCAGCGCCTGGCTCAGGGACGAGGAGGCGATCAGGGTCATGAAAGCGCCCGGCACGCCGTGGCCGGTACAGTCGGCCAGCGCCGCGAACCAGCCGCCAGCATGGCGTTCAAACAGGTAAAAGTCGCCGCCGACGACGTCGCGCGGCTGCCATTCCAGGTGCGCGTCGGGCAGCGCCGCACGCAGTTCGGCCGACGACGAGCGCAGCAGTGCCCGCTGGATCACGCTGGCGTAATCGATGCTGTGCATGATCTGGCGGTTTTTTTCGGCCTGCAAGGTGGCCACCACGTTCATCAGTTGCAGGCCGAAGCCGACGCCGGCCAGTACGCCGTCTTCGGTGATGATGAAGCCGTCGGCCAGCGCCTTTTCGCCCGCCTCGACGGCGCGGAAAGTAAGATCTTCGATGCTCATGGCGGCATCGACGATCAGCGGCTCCTTGTCCATGAAGGCGATGCAGCTTTTCTTGCCATACACCTCGTGATAAAAGGGCTTGGACATCTGCGACATGAAGATGTTGCGGCTGATCAGGCCGATCGGGCGGTCCTGTTCCGTGACGGGCAGGCTCATCATGTCGCGCCGCTCGGTGAACAGTTCGAGCACGGCGAAGTTATTGGCGTCAGCCTGCACCGACTCGGTGGCGATGCACAGGTCGGCCGCAACCGAAGAACGATGACGGGGAAGATGCAATCGAGAGGCGTTGAACTCCACGGGCGGCTACCTTTACATAACGATCGGCGCCCCTTGCCAGTACCGCAAGGGGGCTGGCAAAAAAGGCAATCTCGATATGGTAGTCGCAGAATATGACAGCTTGATTACCGACTTGCCAAACGCGTATTTAAAATAGCTGTATGGCAAGCTTTTGGGCCAGCGTGCTGGCCGGCGGGTGTCAAGGCTTGCGTGGAGGAACTTTTTTTGCCGTGCAGTCGGCGCAGGTGCCGTACAGCGACAAGGCGTGCTCATGCAGCACGAAGCCGCGCTCGGTGGCAATTTCGTGCTGGCGCAACTCGATGCCTTCGTCGACGAATTCATCGACCTTGCCGCAGCCGGTGCACACCAGGTGGTCGTGGTGCTGGCCTTCGTTCAGTTCGAACACGGCATGGCCCGATTCGAAATGGCGACGGAACAGGATGCCGGCCTCGGCAAACTGCATCAGCACACGGTAGATGGTGGCCAGGCCCACGTCGATCTTTTCAGCCAGCAAAAGTTTGTAGACATCGTCTGCACTCAGGTGCTTGGTATTTCCTTCTTGAAACAGCTGCAGAATCCGCAGGCGCGGTATGGTGATTTTCAGCCCCGATTCACGCAGTTCCCTCAATATATCCATGTCTCCCATCCCTTATATAAACACCAGGTCAGCCCATATTATATCGCAAATGATAATCATTACTATTACGATCTGTTCATGAACCAGTTTGAAATTACCTTGCGGCGCATCATTTTTTTGACCTGTGCAAGGAAAAAATGGGGTCAACTTATGCCTTCCGGCACTATTTGATGTGGATCAAAGTTTTTGCTGCACCGCACTCTTAGACTTCGCTGCGTTACTTAACGACAAAAAAGAGGGAAACAGAATGAACAAGTCCGCAGCAAAAGCAGCAATCGTATTGGCCGCCATCGGCGCATTCGCCGGCAACGCAATGGCCCAGGAAAGCCCTTGGCTGGTCCGTGCCCGTGTGGTGCAAATCGATACGGCCAATAAATCTGCTCCTGTTGGTGGTGTCGGTGCATCCGACCGTCTGCATGTCAGCGACAAAACGATCCCTGAAGTCGATATCTCGTACTTCTTTACCCCGAATATCGCAGCCGAACTGATCCTGACCTACCCACAAAAACATGACGTCAAGCTCGACGGCGCGAAGATCGGTACGTTCAAACACTTGCCGCCTACCCTGTCGCTGCAATACCACTTCATGCCCGAGAAACAATTCAGCCCGTATGTGGGCGCCGGTGTGAACTACACCAATATATCGGACGTAAACCTGCTCGGTGGCGCTGGCCGCCTGGAGCACGACAGCTGGGGTTACTCTGTGCAAGCCGGCGTCGACTACAAACTCGACAAAAACTGGTCGCTGAACTTCGACGTCAAGAAAGTGCAGATCCAGAGCGACGTGTTCATCAGCGGCGCGAAAGTGAGCAAAGTCAAGGTTGATCCGTATCTGTTCGGCGTTGGTGTCGGCTACCGTTTCTGAGTTTTACTGTCATCGTCACAATCCGGCCGTTTGCGGCCGGATTTTTTTTGCCCGTTTTTTCTCGCCGCCGCATACAATTTACATTTGTGATCAAGCGAGACCACCATGCCTTTGAGTTCCTATCTGAATACGCATCCCGTTGTCGGTGACCGCGTCTACCTGCACGACACGGCGCAGGTGATCGGCGACGTGCAAATCGGCGACGACTGCTCGATCTGGTGCAACAGCGTGCTGCGCGGCGACGTCAACCGCATTGTGATCGGCGAGGGCAGCAATATCCAGGATTTTTCCATGGGTCATGTGTCGCATAAAAATGCCGCCAAGCCCGACGGCTCGCCCTTGATCATCGGCAAATATGTGACCATCGGCCACTCGGTCATCCTGCACGGCTGCACCATTGGCGACGAGTGCCTGATCGGCATGGGCAGCATCGTGATGGATGACGTGGTGGTGGAAAAAAACGTGATGCTGGGCGCCGGCAGCCTGGTGTCACCAGGCAAGGTGCTGGAAAGCGGCCACCTGTACGTGGGCCGTCCGGCCGCCAAAGTACGTGCGTTGACCGAGGCCGAGATTGCCTATCTGCGCTACTCGGCCGAACACTATGTGCGCGTCAAGAATAACTATCTGGAAGGCCGGGACGACGCCTGAGGCGCTGCGCTGTCAAGCAGCTGCAATTGCGGCCGCGCGGGCAGGTCTGCGGGCAGGCGCAAGCCTGATACCAGGCCCATGCGCTGCAACAGCAGCAAGGCCCACCAGCCGGGGTCCCACTCGCCGGGAAACAGGCCCAGCCTGGCCGAACCTGGATAAGCGTGGTGGTTGTTGTGCCAGCATTCACCCATCGTCAGCAAGGAAGTGAAACGGATATTCCTGCCTTGTACTGCCGCGCCAGCTACCTTGAAATGCATGGCGCCGTGGTTGTGGGCAAAGTAACCGATCAGCCAGTGGCCCAGCACGCCTGCGCTGACCCGCGCACACACGCCCCACCACACGAAACCCCAGCCACCGCACAGGTAAAACAGGATAGCCCACGGTATTTGCTGCGCCATGAAACTGGACTCGAGGAAACGGTAGAAGCGGTCTTGCGCGATGCGCGGTTCGATGGCGATCTGCGGCGCGTGCGCCAGGACCAGGCGGCAGTGCAATTGCCACCAGCAATCGCGCCAGAAACCGCCGCCATGGCGCAAATAGGGATGACAGCCTGGCTGGCGCTGCGCATAGTCGCGCAACTCATGCTGGCGCAGCAGGCCCAGCGGGCCGCTCAGGCCCACCAGCACGCCCAGGTACACCAGTACATGCTCCAGCCACAAGGGACATTGAAAGCTGTCATGGATCAGCTTGCGGTGGCTGCCCAGCGAGTGGCCGAACAGCAGCACGGTTGCCGTGCTCACGACGAACAGCAGCAGCGCTGGCCAACTGAAGGTGAGGGCGCCACCGATCAGCGCGCCGGCCAGCATGCCGCTCAGCCACAGCGACTGCAGCGGCGCAAAGCGCACAACGCCATCGACGACGCTGTCCGGCCCATCCGCGCTGGCGCGGTGCGCCGTCATTGCGCAGTCTTTTTCAGGGCCGCCGATTCGCGTTTCAGGCCACGCGCCACCGGACAGATTTCAAAGGCGAAGTTGTTGAGGGTGTTGATCAGGTGATCCTGATTCAAGCGGTACAGCACGAACTGGCCTTGCCGTTCGCTGCTGACCAGGCCGGCATTTTCCAGCACCGACAAGTGGCGCGAAATGGCCGGTGCGCTCATGGCAAAACGTGCCGCCAGTTCGGACGTGCTCAGCTGCGCCTCTGACAGATAGGCGAGTATCTGGCGCCGCGCCGTCGATGCCAGTGCTTCGAAGATTTTATCTGCCTGCATGGACTATTCCTTTCAGCTCTTCACATATTAACTAATTCGTTAATAGTTTAATCGAAAAAAAGGCGAAGTCAAGCTTGCCATGCGTGGTCAAGGATGGGCCGGCAAGCAAAAACAAGTGGGGCACCGGCCCGGGCCATCAAGCCTGCGGTCCGGCTCCTGGCTGCGTGTACTTGTCGAAGTTGGCGATGTAGTCGTTGAAGTTATCGGTCAGCATGCGTTTGTACTGTTCCGTGAAAAAGGCGACGGCGTCGTCTTTTTCCTGCTGCATTTTGGCCACATCGCCCTTGCTGGCGATCAGAAAGGCGTTGAAGCGGGCGGCGGCGTACAGCAGCGAGGTGGCCACTTCATTGCCGGTGTTTTGCGTGCATTGTTCGTTGGCCAAAGCAATGATCTGGTCGGCGCGTTCCCAGAATTCCGGGCCTGTTCTTGGTGTGCTCATACGATTCCTCATGAAAGTGCGTGCCAGTCTACACAGCGCACCGGCCACTGTCCAGCAACTGTCCTTACTCTTCCAGCGTCGCTTCCAGCAGGTCGATCTCGCGCAGCAGGCGCAGGTGGATGGCGTCATCGAGTTCGCCCGAAATGCGGCGGCGGAACAGTTCATCGCGTTCGGCATTGAGCGCTTCGAGGCGCAGCGCGCGCTCGGCCCTGGCCAGTTCGTGCAGGCGGGCTGCTTCGTCGTTGCTGCTCTCGCCATAGGCCATGCGACGCCGGTAGGCCTCGATCAGGCGATTGGCCGCTTCGCTGGTGACCTGGTCCTTGCCATCGGCACCAAGGCTTGAACAGACATTTTCCAGTCGTGCAACAGCCGCTTCGGCAGCGGCCGCGCGGGCATTGCGCTCTTCGCTGGAACGGCGTGCCGGCGGTGCAAACACCAGTCCCTTGGTCAGCAGGGGCAGGGTGACGCTGGCTAGCAGCAGCGACAGCAAGATCACCCCCATGGCCAGGAAAATCACCAGGTCGCGCGCGGGAAAGCGGGTGCCGTCCGGCAAAAACAGAGGCAGCGTCAAAATGCCGGCCAGGGTCAGCGCGCCGCGCACGCCGGCAAACGAGGCCACCAGCAGCAGGCGCATACCGGGACGGTCGTTGCTTTCCAGGGTAGTGCCATTCCTGGCGGCTTTTTTCTGGCGCTTGAACAAGGTCAGCTTCATCGAAATGAAGACCCACACGAAACGCATGAAGGTCAGGCAAACGGTGATGGCGGCCACGTACAGAGGCAGCTTCCAGGCGCTGCCGGCGCCAACTTCGGCCGAAGCCGCCGGCAGGCTGGCGATGGTGGCAGGCAACTGCGCGCCCAGCAAGACGAAGATCACGCCGTTCAGCACCAGTTGCACGGTGTCCCACACGGCCTTGCGCTGGGTGCGCGTGGCAGCCAGCGGACGGCCGATCAAATCGGCGTAATGCATCGACACGCCCGCCGTGGCAGCGGCCAGGATGCCCGAGCCGTGGATCTGCTCGGCGCCCAGATAGGCCGCAAACGGTATCAATATGCTGATCAGGATTTGCAGGCCCGGCTCTTCGCCGACCTTGCTGACCAGCCATTTGTTGGCCAGGCCCACGCCCCAGGAAATGCCCAGGCCGATCACAATGCCGCCGCCCGCTTCCTGCAGGAAGCTCAAGGACGCCGCGCCGAAAGAAAAGCCGCCCGTCATCATGGCGCCCACTGCAAAGGTAAAGCACACCAGGCCGGAGGCATCATTCAATAGCGACTCGCCTTCGAGAATATGCATCAGGCGCGGCGGAATCGGATTGCCGGCCGCAATTGCCGACACGGCCACCGGATCGGTCGGCGACAGGATGGCGCCGAGCGCAAAGGCGACCGCCAGCGGTACGGTGGGGATCAGCCAGTCGATGAAATAGCCCATGCCCAGCACGGTAAACAGCACCAGGCCAATGGCCAGCATCAAAATCGAGCGGGCATCGGAAAAAAACGCGCCCTTGGGGATGCGCCAGCCATCGAGAAACAGCAGCGGCGGAATAAACAGCAAAAAGAAAATATCGGGATCGAGCGGAACTTGCAGGCCGCACAGTGCCAGGCCGGTGCCGCCGGCGATCTGTATCAGCGGCAGTGGCAGCCGGACCCAGCGCGAGCGGGCAAGAAAGCCGCACAGGACGACAGCCAGGACCAGGACGAGGATGATGGTAACGGTATGCATGAAGGGAAGATGGGCCGTGCTGAAACAAGGATTATAAGTCGCCGCGTCCACTTGCCGCTGTGCGCTTTCCAGCGCCAGGCAACTTTGCTTGCATACAACAAGTCGCAATCCGCGTAAAATCGTACGGTGGAAGCGTACCGATAGTGCGCCCGTTTTATGTTTGAATTACTGAATTACTGGAAAGTCTTGTTCAAGAAAATCTGTATCGCTCTGCTGATATTGCTGGGCTTGCTGGTGGTCGCCGCCGGCGCCGTGTACGCCGCTTACTGGCGCCCCGCGCTGGCGCCGATTGATCCGCCACCCTCCACCGCGTTTTCCGCGCAGGCGATCGAACGGGGCCGCATCCTGGCCGGCATGGGCAATTGTGGTGCCTGTCATACGGTCAAGGGCGGCGCTGCGTATGCGGGCGGGCGCGGCATGGCCACACCGTTTGGCACCATCCATGCCACCAATATCACGCCCGACCCGCAGACCGGCATCGGCCGCTGGTCGCTGGCAGCGTTCCAGCGCGCCATGCGCGAAGGCGTGGGGCGCGGCGGCGAACATCTGTTTCCCGTGTTTCCCTACACCCATTTTGCGCTGGCCAGCGATGCCGACATTGCCGCCCTGTATGCCTGGTTCATGACGCGCCCACCCGTGTATGCGGTCACGCCAGCCAACACCGTGCCGTTTCCTTTCAACCAGCGCGCCCTGCAGGCCGGCTGGAAATTGCTGTTTTTTACGCCTGGCAGCTTGCCGCGCCATGCCGCGCAAGGCGCCGACTGGAATCGCGGGCGCTACCTGGCCGAGGGCCTGGCACACTGCGCCGCCTGCCATACACCGCGCAATGCGTTCGGTGCGGAAAGGGCCGGCTCGGCCTACCAGGGCGCCGTCATCGACCAGTGGTATGCGCCACCGCTGACGGCCGCCAATACGGCGCCGCTGCCGTGGACCAGGGACGAGCTGTACGCCTTCTTGCGCAACGGCGCTACCGCGCTGCACGGGGTGGCGGCCGGGCCCATGTCGGAAGTGGTGCACGAGGGCATGGATGCGTCGCCCGACGCCGATATCCGTGCATTGGCCGCCTATTTTGCCGACCTGGCCAGGCCGCAGGACAAGGTCGCCCCGCCGGTCGATGCGGCTTCGGTGATTGCGGCGGGCATCAAGCGCTCGCAAAAGGTCGCCATGATCGACAACGACCGTGGCGCCAGCCTGTACCTGGCCGCCTGCGCTTCCTGCCACTCGAACAGCGACGGCCAGCCTTCGCTGCTGCGTCCGGAACTGAGCCTGAACAGCGCCGTCAGCGCATCCGATCCGTCCAACCTGATCCAGGTGATACTGCATGGCGTGGGCAGGGACGAAGGCCTGCCCGGCGCGCTGATGCCGCCCTTTGCCCAGTCGCTGTCGGACGCCGAGATTGCCGATCTGGCCGCTTATTTGCGCCGCAGCCGCAGCCGTCAGCCTGCCTGGACCCATCTGGAAGCGACCGTGGTGCGCGTGCGCGCCAGCAAGCCATCCGTGAAATGAAAGTAAGCCCATGCACCATTTGACCATTAATGGCCAGTTGTTTGCCGCCGATGTCGACGCCGACACTCCCCTGCTGTGGGTGCTGCGCGACGAAGCAAAATTAAAAGGCACCAAGTTTGGCTGCGGCATCGGCCTGTGCGGCGCCTGCACCGTGCATGTCGATGGCCGCGCCGTGCGCTCGTGCATCACGCCCGTGTCCGCCGTGGCAGGTTCCAGTGTGACCACTATCGAAGGGCTGTCTCCGGACGGCAAACATCGCTTGCAGCAAGCCTGGATCGCCACCCAGGCGCCGCAGTGCGGCTATTGCCAGTCGGGCCAGATCATGCAGGCGGCCACCTTGCTGCGCGACTACCCGCAGCCGACCGACGCCAATATCAACGCCGTGATGAGTGGCAACCTGTGCCGCTGCATGGCATATGTGCGCATCCGCAAGGCGATCAAGCTGGCCGCCGGCATGCAGGAGCAGGCCGATGCTTAAGCTGCCGAAAGAACAGGCCGTATCGCAGCCCAGTTCGCTGGGGCGGCGCGGCTTCCTGATCGCCGCCGCCGGCACCGGTTTTACCCTGGCCTTTTTGCGTGCAGACAGCTCGATGGCGGCCGGCAAGGCGGCCAGCGTGCCTGCTGCGGCGCCGGCCGCACCCGTGTTCGACCCCACCATCTGGTTCGCGATCGACCGCGACGGCATCGTTACCGTGAATATCGCCAAGGCGGAAATGGGCCAGCATATCGGCACGGCGCTGGCACGCATCGTGGCCGACGAGCTGGAAGCGGACTGGAGCAAGGTCAGGCTGCACTATGTGGACAGCGACCCGAAATGGGGCCTGATGGTGACGGGTGGAAGCTGGTCAGTGTGGCAGAATTTCGAGCCGCTGAGCCGCGCCGGTGCGGCCGGCCGCCTGGCGCTGATCCAGGAGGGCGCACGGCTGCTGCGCCTGCCGGTCGCGGCCTGCACGGCCAGGCTGGGCATGGTACATGGTCGTGGACGCAGTATCAGCTATGGCCAGATCGTGCGGCGCGGCAAGCTGGGGCGCCACTATACGCCCGAACAACTGAGCGCCATCGTGCTCAAGACGCCGCAGCAGCGCAGCCTGGTCGGGCGAGCCGTGCAGGCGCTGGATGTGCCGTCGAAAACCGATGGCACTGCCGTCTACGGTGTAGATGCCGAAATCGACGGCATGGTGTATGCGCGGCCCAAGATTCCACCGACGCGCTATGGCTCGACAGTGCTGTCCATCGACGACTCGGCCGCAAAAAAGATCAAGGGCTACCTGAAGGCCGAAGCCTTGATCGACCCCAGCGGCACGGTGCCGGGCTGGGTCATGGTGTACGCGGACAGCTATGCGACGGCCAGCCGTGCAGCCGAGCTGGTGCAGGTGCAATGGCGCGCCGGGGCGGCCGCCCATGTGTCGGAACACGATATCTTGCAGTACGGTGTCAAGCAGATTGCCGATCCCACGCTGGGCGCGCGCGTGGTCGATGACGAGGGCGTGGAGCAGGCCTTTGCCGACGCCGACCATGTTCTGGAGCGCGAATACACGACGGCCACGGTGCTGCATTTCCAGCTCGAACCGGTGAACGCCACGGCGCAGCAAATCGATGGCGTCTGGCATATCCATGCCGGCACACAATGGCAATCGCTGACCTTGCCGGTGCTGGCCAAGGCGCTGCAGGTGCCAGAAAGCCAGGTGGTGCTGCATACGTATTTGCTGGGCGGCGGCTTTGGCCGGCGCCTGAACGGCGACTATTGCATTCCGGCTGCGCTGGGCGCGAAAGCCATAGGGCGGCCCGTGAAAATGATCTGCTCACGGGCCGACGATGCGCGCTTCGATTCGCCCCGTTCGCCTTCGGTGCAGCATCTGCGCATGGCGTTCGACGCCAGCGGCAAGGTCACCGCGATGCAGCACGAGGCAAGTGCCGGCTGGCCGACCCAGGTCCTGGCGCCGGCCTTTTTGTCCAAGGACAAGCAAGGCCATCCTTACGATCCATTCGCCATCGCCGGCGCCGATCACTGGTACACGGTCGGCGCGCAGCGCGTGCGCGCCATTTCCAACGACTTGGCCAACAGCACATTCCGGCCGGGCTGGCTGCGTTCTGTGGCGCCGGGATGGACCAACTGGGCGGTGGAGAGTTTTATCGATGAAGCGGCGCAGGCGGCCAAGGTCGATCCGCTCGATTTCCGCTTGTCACTGCTGTTGGCCACGGGCCGCAACGCGGGCAGCGCGCCGAACGCCACCGGTGGCGCGCAGCGCCTGGTACAAGTATTGCTGCGTGCGGCGCAAAAAGCGCTCTGGGGCACGGCCATGCCAAAAGACACGGGGCTGGGCATCGCCGCCACCTTCGGCCAGGAGCGCGATATGCCGACCTGGACCGCCTGCGTGGCGCGGGTGCGGGTTGATCGCAATACCTGCATGGTGCAGGTCGAAAAGCTGACCATGGTGATTGACGCCGGCACCATCGTCGACCCCGATGGCGCGCTGGCGCAGGCCGAAGGCGGCGCCTTGTGGGGCGTCAGCATGGCGATCCACGAAGGCACGGCTTTTGTGAACGGCCAGGTGCGCGATACCAACCTGAGCAGCTATACGCCGCTGCGGATTGCCGACGTGCCCGAGCTCGATATCGAATTTATCAAAAGCAAGGAAGCCTCGACCGGAATGGGAGAGCCGCCGACCACGGTGGTGGCGCCGGCGATTGCCAACGCCATTTTTGCCGCCGTCGGTGCGCGGGTACGCCACTTGCCGATCCGCCCCGACGCCGTGCTCAAGGCGCTGGACAAGTATGGCGCAGCTTAATTTCGTGCAACTAACTGCGTGCTATCTAACTGCGTGTTGTCGCAGCCTTGCGGCCCAAATTGCGCGCATGGAAGCGCAGATGGTCTTCCACAAAAGTGGAAATGAAGTAATAGCCGTGGTCGTAGCCTGCGTGGCGGCGCAGTTCGAGTGGCTGGCCGGCGTTGCGGCAGGCCGCTTCGAATACTTCCGGGAATAGCTGGTCCGGCAGGAATTTGTCGGCCAGTCCCTGGTCGATCAGTATGCCCTCAGGAAACGGTACGGCTTGTCCTTGCAAGGCGGTCATCAGCGTGCTGGCATCGTACTGCTGCCAGCTGCTTGCATTGTTGCCCAGGTAGCCCGTGAATGCCTTTTTGCCCCACGGGCATTGCGAGGGCGCGGCGATCGGCGCAAAGGCCGATACCGAGCGGAACAGATGCGGATTGCGCAGTGCCAGCACCAGCGCGCCATGACCGCCCATCGAGTGGCCGAAAATGCCGGTGCGCTCGGGATCGATATTCAATTCCTGTTCCAGCAGCGCACGCAGTTCGAGGATGTAGCTGTACATGCGGTAATGCGTGCTCCATGGCGCTTCGGTGGCGTCGACATAAAAGCCGGCGCCGGCGCCGAAGTCCCAGGCATCCGTTTCGCCAGCGATATTGGCGCCGCGCGGGCTGGTGTCCGGGGTGATCAATATCAGGCCTTCTTCGGCCGCCACGCGCTGGGCGCCACCCTTGATCATGAAGGTCTCTTCAGTGCAGGTCAGGCCGGCCAGGTAGTACAGGGCAGGCGACTTGCCTGCGGTACCCGCCGCCGTGGCGGGAATAAATACCGAGAAACGCATTGGCAGGCCGATCGCCTGCGCAGCGTGGCGATAAAAACGTTGTACGCCGCCAAAGCAGCCATGTTCACTCAACAGTTCCAGCATGAATTTTCCTCGTTAATTGCATAGGCATCCAGTATAGCCAGAGTGGCTCAACCGAGCAGCGCGGCAACCATCGGCAGCAGGTCCTGGGCCGGTGCTTCAAGCTTGAAAGCAAGCAACTCGTCGGCGCGCGTCTTGCCCATGTTGATGGCGGCCACCGGCTTACCGCTTTCGGCCGCCATGCGGCACAGGCGAAAGCTGGAGTACACCATCACGGACGAGCCGATCACCAGCAGTGCACTGGCGTCCGCCATCTTTTGCGCTGCTTCGGTGGCGCAGGCAGCGGGCACACCGTCGCCGAAAAATACCACGTCCGGTTTCAGGGTGCCACCGCAGTGCAGGCAGCGCGGCACCACGAAGCTGGCCAGCTGGGCAGGTTCGAGCAGGGCGTCGCCATCGGGCGCTGGCGTGGCGGTGGTGCCCAGCATCTGCGGATTGTCGTATTCCAGCATGTCCTGCACCGTGCGGCGCGCATAGTGCGCATGGCAATCGAGACAGACCACCGCGTGTATGCTGCCGTGCAGTTCGGTGACGCCGGTGCTGCCAGCCTGCTGGTGCAGGCCATCGACGTTTTGCGTCACCAGGCTGCCCACTTTGCCTTGCCGCGCCAGCTGGGCGAGGGCCAGGTGGCCGGGATTGGGCGCCGCGCGTGATAGTGCAGGGTAGCCGACCATGCTGCGTGCCCAATAGCGGCGCTGCACCGCTTCCAGGCGCCGGAAGTCAGGACCTTGCACGGGGGCATTGCCGCGCCGCACGCCATCGGTATCGCGGTAATCGGGAATGCCGGACGCCGTACTGATGCCGGCGCCCGTCAGCAGCAGCACGTCACGGTGATGCTGCAGGAAATGCGTCAGTTTTTCTGCCGCCTGGCTGGCGCTGTGCTGGCTGGGAAGGGAAGAGATATGCATGGCGCCATGCTACGCGAAAGCTTGCACCCGTGCAGCGCCTGCCCGCTGTCTGCATGTTGTTGAATGCGTTACTCCAGTTTCATGCCGAAGCGCTGCAATCGCGGCTGCCAGTGATCGAGGATATTGGCCGACACCAGGATGCGCTCGGCCTTGCCGATCAGCAGTTCGCGCGGCACAAAGCCGAAATAGCGCGAGTCGGCGCTATTGTCACGGTTGTCGCCCAGCATCATGTACTGGCCTGCCGGCACGGTGACGGCTGCAAAGTCGCGCCGGGCGGGCAGTTGCGGCAGCAGCTGGATGCGGTGCGCCTGCGCCTGGCCGCTGCCCTGTTCGCTGACCCGCTGTGCCTGTAACTGGCCCACGCCAGCGATGGTGTCAAATACCGTATCGAGCGCGCTGTACTGCGCCGCATGGCCGTTGATGACCAGCTGTTCGTTGCGCATTGTCACCGTATCGCCAGGCAGGGCGATGAGGCGCTTGATCAGCCGCGTGCCATCAAGCGGGGAGGAAAAGGTGACGATGTCGCCGCGCTGCGGCTCGCCAGTATGTTGCAGCACGATGTCGGTCAGCGGCACTTTCAGGTTGTAGGCCAGGCGGTTGACGAAGACCACGTCGCCTTCGAGCAGGTTGGGCCGCATCGAGGCCGAGGGGATGGGATTCCAGTCAGCCACGGCCGTTCGGAACACGCCGAACAGCAGCAGGAACATCAGGAAGCCCTTGTTGGCGCGCAGCCAGCTGCCGGTTTGCATCGTCTTGTTCATCGTGTCTCGCTCTGGGCCTGTGCCCGTGATTGTCGGGGGATGCGTTGCATCGCGCGTAACGCTCAGCCACGATGCACGGCGAGACTGAATCCATTCTTAAATGGCGATGCCCAGATCGGCAATGTGTCGGAAGTGTTGCGTACGCGCATCACCGACCCTGGGCTACAGCCGTCGGCAAGGACGCTTACTTGAAAGCCTTGATCACGGCGTCGAGCTTGACCTTGAGCGACTTGTCGTGGGCCTGGATGGCGGGTATCTCGCGCTGTACGTCGAGCAACTGGTACACGGCCGTCTGCGCCGCGCGCACCGAGTATTCCACCGTGAACACGACGTCGTCAGCCAATTCGACGAACTGGCTGACCAGAGCCAGGTTGGTGGAGCGTACGGGCACTGGCAGTGGGCGGTCGCTTTTGTGACGCGGCATAAACATGCTGGTGATATACGGCATGCGGCAGGGAATGCAGATGGCGCTGTCCATGATAGACAGGTCGAAGTTCAGGTGGCCACACAGCTCGCGCAAGATGTCGGCCCCGCTGCAGTCGGACATGGGCTTGGCAACGAAGTTGCCGATGCGGTCGGGGTGCAGCGCATAGCCCCAGAACACTTGCACGCCCTCGGGCTGGCCCGCAAAGTGCGGCTGGTGCGCCAGCACCACCGACATGAACCAGTTGCTGTCCTTGAAAGTGACCAGGCCGCCTGTGCCGGCGCTGTTGCCGGTGAACTGTTCCATTTTCTCGAAAAATGCCGGCTCTTTCAGCGTGACCGTGTACGAGGCCCAGTACGATTCGGGGATGCTGCTGTTGAACGCAGCGGGGCGGCCCAGGTCCGGGCGTCCGTGTGCCAGCTTTTCCCACAGGCGCCAGCCGCCGCTGTCGTTTTTGCTCAGCTTCGGCGGGGCGCTGTCCATCGAACCATAGCTCGAGGCGTCCGTCATCGAACCGTTCTGGAAAAACACCAAATCGCCCGGCTGCACCGCAATCACGTCGGCCAGGCCCCGGCGCTGGCAGTGCAGTGCGGTGGCCGTCAGCTTGCCGTCCTGTTCATCGATGGCGATGTCGGTCACCGTACAATCGTGGATCACGACCACGCCCTGCTCGCGCAGCCAGGCCACCAGCGGGCGCACCAGCGAATCGTACTGGTTGTAGATGGTGCGCTTGACGCCGGCCAGCGTCTCGATGCGCGAGAATTCCAGCATGAAGCGGTGCAGGTAGCGCTTGAATTCCACCGCACTATGCCAGGGCTGGAAAGCAAAGGTGGTGGCCCACATGTACCAGAACTTGGTGTCGAAAAACTCGGGCGACAGCCAGTCGGTAATTGCGCTGTTGCCCAGCGTGTCTTCATCGGCTTCCGTCAGTTTCAGCAGTTCCAGCCTGTCCTGCATGGAAAAGCCCATGCTGCCGACATCGATCTTGAAGCGGTTGCGGTCGACCAGGCGTGCGCGCGAGTGAGGCAGATGCCGTTCATTGAAGGCAATCGTTTCGTCATGCACGCTCTGGCCCGGGTTCTCCAGCGACGGGATGCTCTTGAACAGGTCCCAGGTGCATTCGTAATTGTCGGTGGTCAGCATGCGGCCGCCACGCAAGGTGTAACCGTCTTCGGCATTGCCGCCGCCGTCGAGGCTGCCGCCGGCAAGCGGTGTCGCTTCGAGGATGGTGATATTGCTGCCCTGCATGCCGCCGTCGCGCAGCATAAAGGCCGCTGCGGCCAGTGAACCGATGCCGCCGCCAACCAGCCAGGCTTTTTTCGTAGTGTGAGTCATGTTTTTTTTCCGTAAAAGTGAGCGCACGCAGTGCGCAAGAAGACCAGGCCACAGGACGCCGGAAGGGCGCCGTCATGTCCAGCTTATAACTTTCACGGAAAAAATCCCGATTCACAGAGCAATTGCTCGGTTTTTCTTGACCTAAGTGAGGTCTTGCTGCTTGCGCCGTTCAAAATACAGCAAGTCGCACCAGGCGCCGTCGAAATACATGGCTTGCCCGGACATGCCATATTGATGAAAACCATTGCGCTGCAATACCTTCGCCGATGCCAGGTTGGGCAGCCGCACGGTCGCTTCCAGGCGCCACAGTTCCAGCGGTCCGAACGCCTGTTCCAGCAGCAGCGCCACCAGGCGGCTGGCATAGCCGCGGCCGCCAAACTGCGCGCCGATGCGATAGCCCAGTTGCGCCTTGTTGAAATACGGCCGCGTGACCGCCGTCAGGTTGACCCTGCCGACGATCTGCCCATCGAGCTTGGCCAGGAACTGGTAGGACTGGTCCTGCTCGCGTTCGCGCTGCGCCTGTTCGATCATGGCGGCAATCGCGTCCGCGCTGTAATACGACGGTGAGCGGGCCGTGACCCAGGTTTCGAAATGGGCGCGGTTGTCCAGTTCGAACGCCAGCAGGGCATGCGTGTCGGCGGCGGTGGGGGGATGCAAGGCGAGGCGGAGGGCGTCGGTCATGGTGGTGCATCAAAAAGAGATGGGCCATTATAATCAGGCGAGGGTTTTACTGTTTGCATCGCCGTCGCTTGAAAGGAACTGCATGCTGTCCCATCTTTGTCTTGGTACCAATGATTTTGCACGCGCCCATGATTTTTACTCGGCCCTGCTGGGTGAACTGGGCCTGGTGCAGAAGTTCCACGATCCGACCCGTCCGTGGGCTGGCTGGATGACGCCCGGCGTGCCGCGCCCGCTGCTGGTACTCGGTGCGCCGCACGATGGCCAGGCGGCCTCGCCCGGCAATGGCCAGATGACGGCGCTGCTGGCCAGCAGCCGCGCGCAAGTCGACCGCAGTTACCAGGCGGCGCTGGCGCAAGGCGCCGTGTGCGAAGGGCCGCCAGGTTTGCGTCCCCATTACCACGCGAATTATTACGGCGCCTATTTCCGTGACCTCGACGGCAACAAGCTGTGTGTTTGCTGCCACGAAGCAGAGTAGTTCGGCGGCCATGCCCCCTCGCATCAGGTAAAATCGTGGTCGGGATTTCCCGATAGTGATGCATACAGGGCGTGGACAGCATATGGGTTGGATAGGAAAATTACTCGGTGGCGACGATGAAAAGCAGCCCGAACCGGTGACGGCAGCGACGCCGCAGCCAGAGGCCGGGCATGCGCCTGCCAGCATCGACGAAATCAACGCCTTCTACTATCGCTGGCTGACGGCCGTGGGATCGACGCAGGTGCCAGCGCAGACCGAACAGCAGATACTCGATGAATTGACACGGCTGGCGCGTGAACCGCTTGCAGGCGCCGCGCTGGTGCCGCGCATGCCGGCCATCATTCCGCAGTTGATGCGTATCTTGCAAGAAGAAAACATGAATGCCGCCGAGCTGTCGCGCCAGCTGGCGCAGGACGTGCTGCTGGTGGCCGAGGTCTACCGCGAAGCGAACCGGCCCTGCTACCATTCGCGCTACAACGTCAGCCCGTCGATCAGCAATATGGAAGGCGCCATCATGCTGCTGGGGCAAAACAATATGCGCATGCTGCTGGCCCGCGTGGCCTTCCGTCCCATCGTCAGCATGCAAAGTGGCGGCCTGACCGTGCGCACCACGCCACTGATCTGGCGCCAGTCCGAAAAATGCGCACTGGCCGCCAGCCTGCTGGCGCCATCGATGCAGGCAAACGCCTTCGAGGCCTACCTGGCGGGCCTGATCAGCAATGTCGGCCTGGTAGTGGCGTTTCGCCTGATCGACCAGCTGCACGCACCCGAGACTTATCCCCACTCGGAGGATTTTATCGCCCAGGTATTTGCGCAGGCGCGCATCTTGTCGGTAAAGATCGCCGAACTATGGGAGTTTCCCGAGTCCGTTACCCATGCAATTGCGCATGAGGCCGACCAGGACGGCAGCGATGCGCAGGCACAAGCGCTGGCGCTGGGCGAGCGCCTGAGCAAGCTGCGCATGCTGGTCGATGCCGCCCAGCTGGACGCCGACGAACCCTTCGTGGTGGACGGGCTGGACAGCGACGCGCTGGCGGTGTTTGACAAGCTGGCAGACGAACAGGAATAAACTAGCGGGCGAAGTACAGTTCGTGCAGGTGATCGAGGTCCACCTCTGACGCTTTTTGCGACAAGGCCACCTTGCCGCCTTGCATCAGGTAGACATGGTCCGCCACTTTCACCGCACGCGCCGTGTTCTGTTCGACCAGCACGATGGTGCGCTGGCCGTCGTTCAGCCGCGCCAGGATATCGAACAGTTCGCCCACCACCAGCGGCGCCAGGCCCAGCGACGGCTCGTCGATAATCAACAGCGACGGGTCCGACATCAGTCCGCGCGCCATCGCCAGCATCTGCGCTTCACCGCCCGACAATGACCCCGCCAGTTGCTTGCGCCGTTCGCGCAGGCGCGGGAACATGACATACGCGCTTTCAAGCCGCTCGCGCAGATGGGCGCGGTGCGCCTTTGGAAACGCGCCCATGATCAGGTTTTCTTCCACGCTCATGTCGCGAAACGTCATGCGCCCTTCCGGTATCATCGTCACGGCAGCGTCGCTCATCTTCCAGGTCGGCGTGCCGTTCAACAGCTTGCCATCGAGGCTGATGCTGCCCGCGCTGGCCGGCACCAGGCCCATGACGGCGCGCAGCAGGGTGGTCTTGCCGGCGCCGTTCGGGCCGATGATGGTCGTCAGCTTGCCTTTCTGAACATTCAGCGTGACATCCCACAGCACGTTGATGGCGCCGTAGCCGGCGCGCAAATTGGTCACTTCAAGCATCTGCAGCTCCCGTGTAACTTTTGATGACGGCCGGATTGCGGAACACCGCGTCCGGCGTGCCGTCGGCGATCAGCTGGCCAAAATTGAGCACCGCCACGCGCGGGCACAGATTGCTGATGGTCTCGATATCGTGCTCGATCATCACGATGCCCACGCCGAAGGTGGCATGCAGATCTTTGAGCATGCCCATGAAGCGGCGCTTGCCCGTCGTTTCCAGGCCGGCCAGCACTTCGTCGAGCAGCAGCAGCTTCGGGTCGGTGGCCAGCGCCTTGGCTACTTCCAGCGCCTTGAGTTCCGTCAGCGCCAGTTCGCTGGCCGCGTCGCGTTCAGATTTACCCGACAGACTGGTGAAATCGAGAATCTCGTCGATCTTTTTATGATCGACCTTGCCGGTGCCGAAGCGCTGCGCGACGATCAGGTTTTCACGCACCGTCAGTTCATGCATCGGTTGCGGGATCTGGAAGGTGCGGCCCAGCCCCAGGCGCGCGCGCTGGTACATCGGGGTGGCCATGATGTCGCGCCCTTCGAAGCGGATCGCGCCGCTGGTCGGGCGCACCAGGCCGGAGATCGCATTGAACAGGGTGGTCTTGCCGGCGCCGTTCGAGCCCACCAGGCCGATCACGTCATGGCTGGCAATCGACAGGGTGACCGAATCGACGGCTGTCAGGCCACCGAAGCGCACCGAGACATTATCAAGTTCAAGCATGCGTGTTTTCCTTTCCCTTGAATAATTTTCTCAGCAGCGGCAGCAGGCCGTTCGGGCTGAAGACGATCATCGCCACCAGCAGCACGCCCAGCACCAGCTGGTGGCCGGTCGGAATCAGCGACTTGAAGATCAGCTGGTCGACCAGGTACACCACCACCGCGCCCAGTACCGGCCCGAGGATGGTGCGGTAGCCGCCGAAAATCGCCGCCACGATGGGCAAGGTGACCCACAGGCTGTTGAAGGCGTAATCGGGTTCCAGGAAATTGATATAGTGGGCGTTGAAGGCGCCGAACAGACCGGCCATGAAGGCCGACACCAGCAGCATCGCGCCTTTCAGCAAGGTGCTGTTGACGCCGACCACGCGCGTCGCGTCTTCGCTGTCGTGCATGGCGCGCAGGGCGATGCCGTAGTGGCTGGAGCGGATGCGGCTGTAGGCAAGTGCGCAGCACACCACCAGGGTCAGCACCACCAGGTAGGCGCCGGTTTTGCCGGACAGGTCCACGCCGAATACCGTCGGCAGGGCGGGAATATTCGCCACGCCCCCCGAGCCGCCGGTGAGCGAGCTCCACTCGGTGGCCACGATGCGAAAGATATGCGCGTAGGCCAGGATTGCCAGCGCAAAATACGGCCCGCGCAAGCGCAATACCGGCAGCATGATGACGGCAGAAATCGTCGCGCCCACGCCGCCCAGCAGCATGGCGGCAAATACCGGCAGGCCCAGTTTCACGGTGGTGAGCGCCGACACATACGCGCCGACGCCGAAGAACGCCGCATGGCCGAAGCTGACCATGCCGCCCAGGTTACCCAGCAATGCCCAGGACAGCGCCACGCCGCCGATAATCAGGGCCGCCACCACCATGCTCATCACATAATGGTTGCTGCCGAGGATCAGCGGTACCGCCACGTACGCGGCCAGCAGCAGACCAATGGTGGAAATAAGGGAAGTAGATTTCATCCGCGCCTCCGCACCGCGCCAAACAGGCCGTTCGGCATAATGAACAGCACCAGCAGGAACAGCACCATGCCCGACAATTCCTGCAGGGCCGAGCTGGCCAGCGTGACGGTCAGCGCTTCGGCCACGCCCAGCAGCACGGCCGCGATCAGTACGCCCGGGATCGAACCGATGCCGGCCAGGACGGTGATAATAAACGCCTTCACCGTCAGCGCGCCGCCATAGGCTGGCTGGATCACGCCATAGCTGAACAGCGCCACGCCGGCAAACGCGGCCAGAATGCCCGCCACCAGGAACGAGACCATTTCGGTGCGGCCCGGATCGATGCCCATCAGCTTGGCCGCGTCGCGGTTGCTCGATACGGCACGCACGGCGCGGCCATACCAGCTGGTCGACAGCCAGCGCCACAGGGCGGCCATCAGCACCAGGCTGACGCCGAAGAAAATCACTTCGCTGCGCATGCTGAAGAATGGCCCGATTTCAATGCCTTCCTGCAGCCAGCTCGATGAGGTCGAGCGGATATCGGCTTTCCATACCAGCAAGATGAAATTGGTGAGGATCACGCCGATGCCGTAGGTGAGGATCAGCGAATTGATTTCGCGGTCTTTTTTGATGCGGCTGACGATGTAGTACACGCCGACCGAAGTCAGGCTGACGATCACCAGCGCGACGGGAATCGCGAACATCGGGCCCAGGCCCAGACCGGACTCCACGCTGTAGGCGATATACGCGGCCAGCAGCACCAGTTCGCCATGCGCCAGGTTGATGATCTTCATGGTGCCGAACACCAGCGCCAGACCGAGCGCGATCAGGGCGTAGGAGCCGCCCTGCAGCAGGCCCGAATACAGGGCCTGCAGGATTAATTCTGTCATGTCGTTATCCCGTCAGGCAGCCGGCTGGCGCCCGCAAGGGGCCGGCCAGGCTGTCGTTAATCGGTGCGCGGCCAATGCTGGCGCGCAGGACTTGTTACCAGGGCAGTGCAGGGTAGATCAGCTTGCCGGTGGCGCTTTCCTTCGGCCAGACGATCACCACTTTTTTGTCCTGGTGCTGGGCCATGCGGTGCACGAAGTTCAGGTTGTCGCCGTTGGCGGCAAACTGCACCCGGCCGATCAGCGTCTCGCGGTCGGTCTTGCGCATTTCCTCGGCCACGCCGCCTTTTTTCAAGGTACCCTTGTCGGCCGCGCGGGCGATCGCTTCGAACAGCAGCATCGATTGCACATAGCCGAACTGGCCCAGGTAGTCCGGTTCCTTCTTGTACAGCTGTTTGTAAGCGTCGCTGAAGGCCTTGCCGTCGGCCGTCTTGAATTCGGTCGGGAAGGGCAGCAGGGCGGTGCCGAACACGTTCGGCATCAGGTCGGGGAAGTCGGCCGCCATCTTCGGCGTCGCCAGCGACCACACGCCCACCATCGCCTTGATCTTCGGTTTCAGCACGCGCGCGGCGCGGATGATGCCGACATAATCGTTTTCATAGCCGACCATGGCGACGACTTCCGATTTGTCCTGCAGCTTGATCTTGTTGAGGATGGGTTTGAAGTCGGTAATGGCCGGATCGAACGAGTGGCTGCTCACTTTTACGCCCTTGGCCAGCAGGGCCTTTTCCACGTCTTTCGCCAGGCCAGTGGTGGCGTCCTTGGTCGAATAGACGATGGAGACCGATTTGGCACCTACATCGGCAAGCATGCCCAGCATGGCTTTTTCGTAGCCGGCCGTGTTATTGATGCGGAAAAAATTCTTGCGTCCGCTGGCGACCAGGCTGTCGTCGACGCCGCCCGACGTGATATACACCAGGCCCAGCTTGTTGGCCGTGTCCGAGGCGGGCGAGATATTGTTCGAGCCGTAGCCGCCGGTAATCGCCACCACGCCCTGGCTGGCCAGTTTTTCGACCGCGGCAATCGCCTTCGCCGGCGCCGACTCGTCGTCGACGGTGATGATTTTCACCGTGTGCTTGCCATTGGTCTTGTTGAACACTTCGGCCGCGACCATGATGCCCTCCTGCATGCCGGCGCCAACCCGCGCCAGGTTGCCGGTCAGGGGAATTTCGGCGCCGACCAGGAATTCCTCGGCGCTGGCGGTGGATATCCAGGCGCCGGCAACCAGGGTGGCCATGGTGATACCTGTCAGTGTGCGTGTCAGTGTGCGATGCATGTTTGTCTCCTCTGTGATTCGTTCAAAGCTGCCCGCTGGTGTTTTATTGTCGGGCGTATTGGCGTTCAGTGCAAATCAATGATGTTTTTACTGCTACCCTTGCCGCTGCTGCGCCATCTGCCGCAGCTGTCCTTTCAATATTTTGCCGGTGGCCGCCGCCGGCAGCGCCTCCATCACGATAATCGCGGACGGGCATTTGTAGGGCGACAGCGAGCTGGCCAGCCAGGCCTGCAGCGCATCGAGCGTCACCGGCTGGCGCGGGTCGAGCTCCACATAGGCCACCACTTCCTCGTTGCCATCGGCCGTGCCGCAGCCGACTACCGCCGACTGGACCACGGAAGGGTGGGCGTTCAGCGCCGTTTCCACTTCCAGCGGATAGACATTGAAGCCCGAGCGGATGATCAGTTCCTTGGTGCGCCCGACGATAAACAGCGCGCCGTCCTCGCCCTGGCACGCCATGTCGCCGGTGTTCAGCCAGCCGCCGTCGCGCATGGTGGCGGCTGTCATTTCCGGCTCCTTGTAGTAGCCGGCCATCACGTTCGGTCCGCGCACCCACAGCTCGCCAGGCGTGCCCTGCGCCACGTCAACGCCATCGGCGTCGACAATGCGCGTTTCCACGCCCGGTATCGGCGCACCGACCGAATCGTCCTGGCGCGGCGACTCCAGGCGTGTCTGGCTGATGGTGGGCGAACTTTCCGTCATGCCGTAGCCATTGTGCAGTGCGGTGCCCAGCAGCTGCTCGACTTCCTGTTTCAGCAACGGCGCCAACGGCGAGCCGCCCGCGTAGGCAAAGCGCAGTTGCGTGGCCAGCGGCGTGCCGGGGCCGCCCAGGGTTTGCAGCAGCTTGGCATACATGGCCGGCACGCCCTGCACGATGGTCAGGCCATCGTCCTTCAATGCCGACAACAATCCCTCGACCGAAAAGCGCGGCACCAGGAACAGGGCCGCGCCCGCATACAGGGTGCCGAGCGCTACCGAGGCCAGGCCATACACATGCGAGATCGGCAGCACGCCATAGGCGCGGTCAAGCTGTGTCAGTCCGCGCAGCTTGCTCGACACGGCGGCGATAAAGAGCAGGTTGCGGTGCGTCAGCATCACGCCCTTGGGGTGGCCGGTGGTGCCTGTGGTGTAGATCAGTGCGGCCACCTGTTCATTGCCACTCTGCGTGGCTTCGGCCACCGCATCCTGGTTCAGGGGGCCGGCCAGCAGCTCGCCCATGCCGTCGACCAGCACCGTGCGGCTGCCCGCACGCTGCGCATGGGCGGCCGCTTCCTTCGATGAATGATGCAGGTACAGCACGCGCCGCGCCGTCGAGTGCGCGGCGATGGTATCGATCTCGCGCGCCGACAGCCGGGCATTGACATTGACGATCCAGGCGTCGATGCTGGCCGCGGCGAAAATCAGCGCCACCTGCAGCGCGCAGTTTTCGCCGATGACCATCAGCCGGTCGCCAGGGCGGATATCGAGTTCGCGCAGGAGCCGCCCCGCGTCTTCCACGGCGTGCTGCAGTTCGGCGTAGGTCCAGTGGCGGGGGCCTTCGTGCAGCGCCGGCGCATCGGGTGTGCTGGCGGCCCAGCGCTGGGGAATCGCCGACAGGCGCGCCGGCAAGCTGGCCAGCAGGGCGGGGATGTCCTCCATCGCGGCCGGCTTCATTTTTGCGCTGCCTTGATCATGTTGCGGGCAATCACGATCTGCTGGATCTGCGTCGTGCCTTCGTAGATGCGGAACAGGCGCACGTCGCGGTAGAAGCGTTCGGCCGCATATTCGGAAATATAGCCAGCGCCGCCATGGATCTGCACCGAGCGGTCGGCCACCCGGCCGCACATCTCGGAAGCGAACAGCTTGCAGCACGACGCTTCGGTCGAAATATCTTCCTGGTTGTCGCGCCGGCGCGCGCAATCGAGCACCATGCTGCGCGCCGCATAGATTTCGGCCTTGCTGTCGGCCAGCATGGCCTGGATCAGCTGGAATTCGGCAATCGGCTGGCCGAACTGCTGGCGCTCCATCGCATACGCCAGCGCGTCGGCCAGCATGCGTTCGGCCGCGCCCACGCAGACGGCAGCGATATGCAGTCGGCCCTTGTCGAGCACCTTCATGGCCGTCTTGAAGCCCACGCCTTCCTTGCCACCGATAATGTTGGCGGCCGGTACGCGGCAGTTTTCAAAGATCACGTCGCAGGTATGCGCGCCTTGCTGGCCCATTTTCCTGTCGATCTTGCCCAGCGACAGGCCCGGCGTATCTTTTTCCACGATAAACGCGGAAATCGCCGAGGCGCCGCGCTTGGCCGGGTCGGTGCGCGCCATGACGGTAAAGATGCTGGCCTCGGGCGCATTGGTGATATAGCGCTTGCTGCCGTTGAGCACATAGAAGTCGCCATCGCGCACGGCGCTGGTGCGCAGCGATGCCGCGTCCGATCCCGAGCCTGCTTCCGTCAGCGCGAACGAGCCGATGATGTCGCCGGCCGCCAGTTTCGGCAGGTAATGCTGTTTCTGTTCTTCCGTGCCGTCGATCACGATGCCCTGCGAGCCGATGCCGTTGTTGGTGCCGATCAGCGAGCGGAAGGCGGGTGAGGTGCGGGCAATTTCAAAGGCTACGCGCACTTCCTCTTCCATGCTCAGTTCCAGCCCGCCGTAGGCTTCGGGGATCGACAGGCCGAACAGGCCCAGCTCGCGCATCTGCGCCACGATGGCCGGCGGGATGGTATCGGTTTCGGCCACCAGGTTTTCATTCGGCACCAGCACTTCGCGCACGAAACGGCGGATGCTGTCGAGCAGGATATTGAGGGTTTCTTCGTCGCGTATCATGTGATCCTTTGCTTATGTGGAAGGGCGCCTAGCCGCGGCCCAGATTGGATTCGATGTTGCTGACCAGCGCCACCAGGCGCGGGCCCAGGTCGGACTCGAGCTTGTCGCGTGACAGCAGAAACGCCGGGCCGCCGCAGTTGAAGGCCACTACCTGCTCGCCGTCCAGGCCCAGCATGGGCACGCCCACGGCGTGGATATCGTTCTGCCATTCGCCGGCCGAGATGCAGAAGCCCCGGTCCTGGTAATCCTTGAAACCCTGCTCGATGCCGGCCCGGATGCGCGGCCAGCGTTCGGTGTCGTGTGTGCGCGCATGGTCCATCAGGTAGTCGCGTTCCGATTGCGGCAGGATGCAAAGCAGGGCCTTGCCCATCGCCGTCGTCATCAGGGGGATGCGCGAACCCACGTCCAGGCGCAAAGTGACATTGGCGCTGCTGCGGCAGGTTTCCACATACACCATGCTGAGGCGGTCGCGCGTGCCCATCGACACCGACGCCTGCGCATGTTCCGCCAATTCCTCCATCAGCGGGCGCGCCATCTTGCGCACATCGAGGTTGGATAGCATGCGGTAACCGAGTGCCAGCACGCCGGCGCCCAGCTGGTACTTGCCCAGCTGTTCGGAATAATTGAGGTAGCCCAGTTTCGTCAAGGTATAGGTCAGGCGCGAAATGGTCGGCTTGGGGATCGCCGTGCGCCTGGCCATGTCGGCGTTCGACAGGTAGATTTCACCGGGACGAAAGCAGCGCAGCACTTCCAGGCCACGCGCCAGCGCATTGACGAACTGGCGGTCCTTGCCTTCATCTTCATCGCTGAAAACAACGATTTCGGGATCGATTGCAGGCTGCATGTTTTTCATGTTGGCGTTCATATTGTCTCGCTCCTGTCATCCAGTTTGCCCAGCCCTGTACCCCATGTCAACCGTTTTGTGAAACATGCGTTCGCACAGCGAAATGGTGCAGCGCACTAAAATGGTGCGAAAATCACATGTTTTTATGGTAACCATTTGTCGTCATCAAGTGGTAACAGACGGGTGCTATGGTGCTGGCACTGTCAACCCACCCTTTGGAAATCATGATGCTGCACCTGCCACGCCTGTCCCCGCGCCACCTCCTGATCCCCACCGCGATTGCCATCGGCGTTCTCGCCGCTGCCTGCGGCGGCGACGATACCTTTGTCGTGCCGCCTGTCGTCCAGGGGCGCTGGGTTGCCGGTGACCTGCATACCCACACCACGCAGTCGGCCGACGCCGACGTCAGCCAGACCCTGGACAAGGTGCTGGCCAAGGCCTTTACCAGCTATGGCCTGGACTGGATGGCGGTCACCAATCACCTGCGCGTATCGACCCGCGACGACAAGGGCAACCTGCTCGCCACACCGATCCCGATGGCGACCGGCGTTGAACGCTACGAACTGCCGCGCCTGGCCGCGCTGCAGGCGGCAGGCGGTGCCTACGCCGACAAGCTGATTTTCTCGGGCTTCGAATGGGATATGCCGACCCATGACCATATCGGCATCGGCATCTTCGAGGGCAGCGACAAGCTGACCGTCAGCACGCGCGGCGTGCGCGAGTTCGAGTACCTGTTTACCACGCGTGACGCCGCCATGTTCGACAGCGCCGATGTGGCAGCCTGGAAGACCAAGTACGGCGAGACGCGCTACAACAAGACTGCCGACGATGCGCTCAAGGCCATCAGCTGGCTCAAGGACAATTACCCGAATACCAGCTATGCGGTCATCAACCACCCGTCGCGCAACAAGGGCAGCTACACGGTGGAAGACTTCCGCCGCTTCAACGACCTCGCGCCCAACATCATGTTCGGCATCGAAGGCATGGTCGGCAACCAGATGGAGCCGGACCGCGGCGGCTATACCGCCGCTTATACACCCGAAAATGCACCGCTGCGCGCCTACGGCGGCGTCGATTATGTGGTGGCCAAGGTCGGTGGCGTGTGGGATGCCTTGCTGGGTGAAGGGCGCCGCGTATGGAACCTGACCGATTCCGACACCCACTTCAAGATCGTCGGCAATAACAGCAGCGGCTACTTCCCCGGCGAATACGCAAAAAATTATGTGTTCAACGGCGCCACCGGCGCCGTCACCGCAAAAGACCTGCTGCAGGGCCTGCGCTCGGGGAAGATGTTTTCGGTGTATGGCGACCTGATCAATGCACTTGACTTCAACCTGGCAGGCGCCAGGGAACGCAAGGAAATGGGCGGCGAACTGCAGGTGGTCAGTGGCGAGAAGGTGACCATCACCATCCGCTTCAAGAGTCCGGCGAAAAACAACTACGAAAAGCCGGTCGACAGTGGCATGTCCGCCAGCGTCAAGCCGGTGGTCGACCATATCGACCTGATCGCCGGCGATGTAGGCGCCAAGGCCGCGCAAGGGACGGCGGCGTATGCGGTGGCGACCAATGCCTCAACCCGCGTGCTCAAGCGCTTTACCAGCGCCGACTGGAAGTTGGGTGCGGACGGCTATTACACCATCAGTTATGACACCGTTGCCTCAAAAAACCAGTACTACCGCCTGCGCGGTACCAACCTGGGCCTGAATGTGGCCGGTCTGACTCAGGACGGCGAACCGCTGGCCGATCAGCGCACCGCTGGCGCCGACAATACCCAGCGCTTCAACGATATCAACGACCGCAATTACCGCAGCCTGTGGTTCTATTCGAATCCGGTATTTGTCACGGTGCGCTGAAGGCTCCCAAGTCCGGCGCCGTGCCCTTGAATGGCAGGCCGACATCGACGCCCTGGCCGATCAAGGCACTGCTGCTGCGCAGGTGGTAGCTGCGCAGCAGCGGCAGGCTGCCGTCGGCCTGGCGTGGCGCATCCCAGCCGGTGGCGGAAACGTCGTCGAAATCGCGGTCGGTCACGGGCGTCGCCATCGTCCACGAATTGTGGGCCATGTCCAGGCCCTCGGCATGGACGACCAGGCGTCCCTTGTAGGCCAGGTTGTTGCGCAGATTGCCGACGCTGATCTTTGAGCCATCGGGCGCTATGCCGAGCATGTCGAAGTTGCTGCCGTTGCCAAACGCCGTATTGTTGAAGAAGTCGATCGCCAGCGGATGGTGGTTGGCATAGAAGCCGGCAGCCTTGTTCAGGAAGGCCACCGAGAAGCGCACCGTATGCGTGACGCCGTTGGACACATACAGGCCGCCGTAGCCCCCGGCCTTGATGCCGTTGCCATTGCCTGCCGCGAGCGGCGTAGTGGTGCCGGGCAGATAGCCCTGGCGCCATGCCCACGAGGACTCGATGGTGACCGGAGAATAGGCATTGATCAGGTCGAAACCATCATCGCTGTTGGCCCATGCCCGGCAGCCGCGAAAGACGTTGCCTGGCTGGTTGGCCTTGACGTGGGCGCCGAAGCCGTCTGCGCTTTGCCCGGCGCCATTCGACGTGTAAGGGTCGTAGTTGTGGTGCGAATCGCTGTTGAGCACCAGGTTATGGCTGCCGTTCTGGATGAACAGGCCAGGCCCCATATTGTGGTGCAGATCGAGCTGCTCGAAAATATTATGGCTGCCGTTAATCCACACGCCCCATGATTCATGGTTGAGATGATTTTGCGGCTGTTGCGGCACACCGGTAATTTCCAGTCCCTTCAAGTGCACCCAGCTGGCGGTGACGGTCAAGCCCTTGATACGGCAATCATCCTTCATGGCACTGAAATCAAATATCGGTTTTTCGCCCGGATAGGCCCGGTAGACTATCGGCTGGCCGTCGCGGCCGCTCTTGTTGACCAGGATGGCGTCCACCACGGCGGTGCGGCTGGCACAGGTGTTGATGCCGTTCGTGATGGCGTAGCGTCCGCCGCGAAAATAGACGGTGTCGCCCGGGTGCGCCTGCGACTGTGCATGCGTGAACGATGCCCAGGGCGCCGCCTGGCTGCCATCGGCCTGGTCGTTGCCTTGCGGTGCGACATATAAATCGACGCAATGCGCCGAGAGGGGAAGGGCGCTGCAGCAAACCAGCAGCATGGTGGCAAGAAAGGTCGTCATGGCGGCAATTGTAGCGTGGCCATACAAGTCTGGCGCAGGCTTGCATGACGATAGCTGGTGGCGCTGCTGCCCGGTTCAGCTTTTCACATCGATCAGGCTGCCCAGCGCCTGGTCGGCGGCTTTCACGACATTGGCCGACAGATTGAAGCCGGTCTTGTAGACCAGGGTGTCGGTCAGTTCCGAGGCCAGCCCTACGCCACTGGGTCGGCTGGCGGCGCTGGCGTTCGATGGAGCAGTGGAGTTTTCGCTGGCCGACAGCCGGCGTCCTTCGGCGGAAAGCGTCACGCCGCTGCCAGCCGGGCTGCTTTCCTGGAAATTGGCGCGCTGCGGCCCGAAGCCTGGCGTATTGGCGTTGGCGACGTTGTTGGCGGCCACGTCCAGCGCGCGCTGGTTGGCGCTCAGGCCCGAGGTGCCGGTGGTGAGGGCGGAGATGGACATGATAACTCCCTGAAGTATGCCCTCAGTTTACTCCTGTTTGATGTTGCCCATGAAAAATGCCGCCCGCAGGCGGCATTCAGGTATCAAGGCACTGCGGCTTAGGTCGGTGCGTGCGCTTCCGAGGTCGACTTGATATCCTGGGCGTTGGCACGCTCAAAGATTTCCTTGACAACTTTCACCTGATCCGACGATTCCGTATGTACCGAGATCAGGATATTGCCGTTGCGAACCTTGTCATCGTATTGCTTGGCTTCCAGTTCCGGAATGCCCATGCCAACCAGGCCGCCGACAATCCCGCCAGCCGCGCCACCGATGGCCGCGCCACCGAGTGCCGCCATGATAGGGCCGGCCGCAATGAATGGGCCAACGCCTGGAATTGCCAGCGAGCCGATGCCGACCAGCCAGCCCAGCACGGCGCCGGTACCCATGCCGGCCACGCCACCGGTGGCCGCGCCTTCTGGCATTTTGGTATTTTGCTCGTGAGCGAAGTCACGTGTTCCGGTCTTGTCCGGGAACAGCACCGAGATATCGTTGTTCGAGAAGCCGGCGTCTTTCAGCGAGTTGACGATGACTTCGGCCTGGGTGTGTTCCTGGGCGATGCAATAAACGGCGTTTTTGCTCATGGTGTAACTCCTTAGTTGGTTTTAATGTCGAGTTTGTTTTCGATACTGTTCACGCCGGACAGCGGCTTGATCAGTTCTTCGATTTTGGTTTTTTCTTCGGCCGATTTGACCGGGCCGCGCAAGGTCACCACACCGTTTTTGACGAGGATTTTCACGTTATGGGCGGTGGTCGACAGCGACTCGTCCTTGACCACGACCTTGCGCGCTTCGGCCAGCAAGTTGCGGTCGGTTTTTGCGTTCGACTGTTTCTGCGGCGTCTGGCTGGCAGTTGCCTTGTCGCGTTCGTTCATGTCCGAATTGTCTGCGACGGGACTGGCGACGCCAGGTTTGCTTTGATCCTTGGCATGCGGCGCCGTTTGCGCCGTGGCGAACGAGGCACTGCAGGCCAATGCAACGGTCAGGCTGATGAGGTTGATAGCTTTACGCATTCCATGCTCCTTGAAATTACCGGCGGTTTGTTGTGCCGAGAAGTTCAGCATAGACGAGGAAAGATTGACACGGTGTTAAGTACTTCACGTTCAGGTGAAACAAGTTCAAAGCTCGTCAATCAGGCTGCCAGTACGATAGTGTTCGTGAAAACCGGGGCGGGCGAATATACTATGTGTCAACGGGAGGCGTGCGGCTCCCAGGCAGGCCTGTTGCCACTGCCCGCTTCGATCTGATCGCGGCAGGCCAAACCATTACCAGAGAATAAAGATACTATGGCTTCATCCCCGGAAAACCTCAGCATGGCCGTGTTTTGCGACTTTGAAAACGTCGCACTCGGCGTGCGTGATGCAAACTACGAAAAATTCGACATCAAGCCTATCCTCGAGCGCTTGCTGCTCAAGGGCAGCATCGTGGTCAAGAAGGCCTATTGCGACTGGGATCGCTACAAAAGCTTCAAGGGCACCATGCATGAAGCGAACTTCGAACTGATCGAAATCCCCCATGTGCGCCAGTCCGGCAAGAATTCGGCCGACATCCGCCTGGTGGTCGATGCACTCGACCTGTGCTACACCAAGGCCCACGTCAACACCTTCGTCATCATCAGCGGCGACTCCGACTTTTCGCCGCTGGTATCGAAACTGCGCGAGAACGCCAAGCAGGTGATCGGCGTGGGCGTCAAGCAGTCGACCTCCGACCTGCTGGTGGCCAACTGCGACGAATTCATCTTTTATGACGACCTGGTGCGCGAAAGCCGCCGCACGGCCGCCAAGCGCGATGCCCGCGATGAACGCGACTCGCCGGCGCCGAAGCGCACGCCCGACGAAGAAGTGCGCCGCAAGGAAAAATACGAATTGCGCAAGACCGAGGCGATCGAAATGGCCGTCGCAACCTTCGATGCGCTGGTGTCCGAGCGTGGCGACAGCGGCAAGATCTGGGCCTCGATGCTGAAAGAAGCGATCAAGCGCCGCAAGCCCGACTTCAGCGAATCGTTCTATGGTTTCCGCACTTTCGGCAACCTGCTGGAAGAAGCGCAGGCGCGTGGCTTGCTGGAATTTGGCCGCGATGAAAAATCGGGCGCCTATGTGTACCGCAGCAGCGGCCTGGCCGCCGCCGCTCCGGTCCTGGGCAGCGCCGATACCGCCATCGACAGCGACAGCGTGGTGCCTGACGCCGTGATGGCCGAAGAGGGCAACCGCGAGAACGGCAACTCCGGCAACTCCGGCAACCGCCGCGATTCACGCCGCAATGGCCGCGGTGGCCGCAAGCAGAATGACAACCGCCGCAATGACGCCGCGCCGCAGGCCTTTATGCCAGTGGCCGAGGTTGAAACGCCGGTCGAGGCTGTTGAGGCCTTGCAGGAGCTGGCACAGCTGGCGCCTGAAGCTGCTGAGGCAGTGGCGGAAGACAGCAAGCGCGGCTCGCGCCGCAATGGCCGTGGTGGACGCAATAATCGCGAAGCGCGCGCTGCGGTGGTCGATGCCGTGGAAGTTGTGGAAGCGGCGCCGGTGGTGCAATTCGTGCCGGAGCCGGTGATTGAGGCGCCAGCCGAGGTCAAGCCGAAACCAAAACGCACGCCGGCCCGCAAGGCGGCGGCCGCCAAGAAGCCGGCCAAGGCGGCGGTGGAAGCGGTAGTGGAAGTGGAACCAGTGGTTCAGGCTGTCGAGACGCCTGTTATCGAGGAAAAACCCGCCAAGGTGCCGCGCAAGACGCCGGCACGTGCGCGCAAGAAAGTCGAGGAAGCTTGATTGAGGCCCGCAGCGGAAAGCTGGGGTCAGACCCGACGGGTCTGACCCCTGTCCTCTGCTGCGTGTCGAAGAAGCCTTAAGCATGTACCCCGGCGAGCGCTTCAACAGCATCTCCCACATGGTCGGCGCCGTGCTGGCCGCCATCGGCGGTGCGGTGCTGATCGTTGTGGCGGCGCTGACGGGCGATATCTGGAAAATCATCAGTTGCAGCGTCTACGCAGCCATGCTGCTGACCTTGTACATCACTTCCTCCCTGTATCACAGCGTGCGCTCCAGCAGGACGAAAACAGTGTTGCAGCGGCTCGACCATTGCGCCATCTATCTCTTGATAGCGGGCACCTACACTCCCTTCATGCTGGTGACCATGCGCGGGCCATGGGGCTGGTCGCTGCTTGGCGTGGTGTGGGGTCTGGCCGTGATCGGCATCGTGCAGGAATACGTTTATGCCCGGGGCGCGCGTATTTTGTCGCTGGTGATCTACGTGCTGATGGGCTGGCTGATTGTCGTCGGCATCAAGCCCCTGCTGGCGGCGCTCGAGTGGAACGGCTTCCTGTGGCTGGCCGCCGGCGGCTTGTGCTACACGGGCGGCATCGGCTTTTACGCCACCGACCACAAGCTGCGCCATGGCCACGGCATCTGGCATCTGTTTGTGCTGGCCGGCAGTATCTGCCATTTTGTTGCCATTTTATTCTACGTTGCCTGATGTAGTGAGCGGCCGGGGCATCGCCCCGACTATTGCCGACAATCCATTATAATGCCCTGATCTGTGAAGCAAAGGCAAGAATGGACATCAATTCGGACGACCTGAAAATTTTCGTGGCCGTCATCGACAGCGGTACCCTGAGCGCGGCTGCCGTGCATCTGGGGCAGACCACCTCGGGCGTCAGCCGGGCGCTGTCGCGGCTGGAAGACAAGCTGGCTACCTCCTTGCTGACGCGCACCACGCGGCGCATGGAGCTGACGGAAGAAGGGCAGTTGTTCCTGGCGCGCGCGCGCACCATCCTTGCCTCGATGGAAGACGTGGAGGAGGCGATCCGCATGCGCCACCAGAAGCCGGCCGGGCGCCTGTGCGTTGACGCCGCCTCGCCCTTCATGCTCCATTGCGTGGTGCCGCACGTGGCCGAGTTTCGCGCCATGTACCCCGAGATTCGCCTGGAGCTGACCAGCAACGACCAGATCGCCGACCTGCTGGAACACCGCACCGATATCGCCATCCGCATCGGTGCGCTGGCCGATTCCACCCTGCATGCGCGCGCCCTGAGTTCCAGCGAGCTGCATGTACTGGCCACGCCGGCCTACCTGGCGCGCCATGGCACACCTGGCACGCCCGAAGCGCTGGCCGGCCATGCCCTGCTGGGCTTTACCCAGTATGAGCCGGGCAATCACTGGCCACTGCGCCACGAGGCCGGCAACAGCTTGCAGATCGTGCCGGCGCTGGCCGCCTCCAGCGGTGAAACCTTGCGTCAGTTGGCCCTGCACGACCAGGGCATCGTGTGTTTATCCGACTTCATGACGCGCGATGATATTGCCGCCGGTCGTCTGGTGAAAGTGCTGCAGCCGTTCCACACCGGCTACCGCCAGCGGATCCATGCCGTGTATTACCGCAATACGCAACTGGCGCAGCGCATCAGCTGTTTCCTCGAGTTCCTGCAGCAAAAACTGTAAGCCATGGCGTGAGAATGCGCGTATTTCCCGTCATGTAGCATATGTTAATATCTTGCAACTTTAACTATTGCAAAATATTATGAAGTTTTACCTTCCCCTGATTGCCTTGCTCTCCGCGTCCAGTGTTGCCGCCGCTGACGTACGCTACGCCGGCGCGCCGGACTGCCGCGTGGTCGAACATGCGCGGGTTGCCGGCCAGGCAGCATACTGGAGTGGTGCCTGCCGCGACGGCTATGCCGATGGGCCTGGCGCTTTGCAATGGAGCAAGGATGGCAAGCCAACCGAACGTTATGAAGGTCCGCTGGCCAAGGGCCTGCCGGAAGGCGCGGGCATCGCGCAGTGGGCCGACGGCAGCTTGCACAAGGGGACTTACCAGGGCGGCCAATTGCATGGGCCTGCAGCGGTGGTATTCAAAAGCGGCACCAGGCTGGAAGCCAACTTCGAGCATGGCAAGCTGGTCGGCAATGTCAAGGCGACCTATGCCGGTGGCAACCGTTATGAAGGCAGCTGGCGCAATGGCCCTGAAGGCACAGGCACCATGACCTTTGCCCTGGGCGGCGCCTATAGTGGCCCATGGATCGATGGCAAGCCGTTCGGCGACGGCGAGATACGGTACCCGAACGGGCAGGTGCTGAAAGCCCGCTTCAATGGCAGCTTCCAGTTGACACAGCGACCGCAGCCGGAGACGCCCAAGCTTTACAATATCAAGCGCGAGGATCCGCAGACCGGCTCGAACATACGCCCGGTGTTAGGCAATAATTTTATCGTCCCGCCGGAAAAACCGTATGCCGAGTTGACGCCCGATCAGCAGGCGCTGGTGAAAAGCTTCTACGAGATATTGCAGGAAGACGATGCGCCGCCGTATCCGGAAAAGGGCATGGTGCAGATTACACGCGCCATGGGCAAACTGATCTCCTACGGTCACATCGAGGGCATCTTGCGCGCCAATGTCAGCATCAATGAGGCAGGCGTGCCGCAGAGTGTGACCGTGCTGAAAAGCCCGGACAGCGAAGCGGCCAAGCTGGCCGGTTCCATCCTGATGCTGATCAAATATACGCCCGGACGCTGCGCCGGCCAGCCTTGCGCCATGATGGTGCCATTCAATTACTCGCTGAGCGTCAAATAAGTAGTAGCGCGGCCGTGATCAGCTCGTGAGCAGTTCTGCGCGCAGCAACAGTTCCAGTTCCTGTGCCGGCAGCGGGTGGCTGAAGTAAAAGCCTTGCGCTTCGTCGCAGCCGTGGCGGCGCAGATAGTCCAGCTGCTCGGCCGTTTCCACGCCTTCGGCCACCACCCGCAGTTTCAGGTTGTGCGCCAGGGCGATGATGGAGACCACGATGGCCGCGTCGTCGGCATCGCTGGCGACGTCACCGACAAAACTGCGGTCAATTTTGAGGACATCGATCGGGAAAGTGCGCAGGTAGGCAAAGCTGGAATAGCCGGTGCCGAAGTCGTCGATCGACAGTTGTACCCCCAGCGCCTTCATGTCGTGCAACTGGCTCACCGCCAGCGCGACGTCGTGCATGAACAGGCTTTCCGTCAGTTCCAGTTCCAGGCAGGCTGGCGCCAGGCCGGTTTCCGCCAGCACGCCGGCAATCGATGCCACCAGGTTCGGTTCATTGAACTGGCGCGCCGACAGGTTCACCGCCAGGCGCAAGTGCCCCAGGCCGGCCGCATGCCAGGCCTGCATCTGTGCGCAGGCCTGGCGCATCACCCAGGCGCCGATCGGCACGATCAGGCCGGTATCTTCAGCCAGCGCGATAAAACGGTTGGGCGCCACCATGCCCAGTTCCGGGTGGCGCCAGCGCAGCAGCGCTTCGACACCGACGATGCGCCCACTTTCCAGGTCCAGTTGCGGCTGGTAGTACAACACGAACTGCTCGCGTTCGAGCGCGTTGCGCAGCGCCGTTTCGATGCGCAGCCGTTCCAGCGTGGCCTGGTTCATTGCCTTGGTGTAGAACTTGATGTTGTTGCGGCCCTGCTTCTTGGCGCTGTACATGGCGATGTCGGCCTGCTCAATCAGGTTCTGCGTTTCGCCATTCAGGGTCATGTCGCCGGGCGCGTCAAGCCGGGTCATGTCGTAGACGGCCACGCCGATGCTGCAGGTGACAAAAAATTCCTTACCGTCGAGCAGCACCGGTTGCGCCACGGCGTCCATGATGCGCTGCACCACCGCCTGACTTAATACTTCGCCCGGCTGCTCGCCCAGGATGGCGACGAATTCGTCGCCCGACAGGCGTGCCACGGTGTCGCTTTCGCGCAGGCTGGCCTGCAGGCGCGCGGCGATGGTTTTCAGCAGCAGGTCGCCGGCCTTGTGGCCCAGGCTGTCGTTGACGAACTTGAAGCGGTCCAGGTCGATCAGCAGTACCCACAGCGCACGGTTCTTGCGGCGCGACAGTGCCATCGCCTGTGCCAGCCGGTCGCGCAACAGGGCGCGGTTGGGCAGGCCGGTCAGCACGTCGTGGTGGGCGATATGCTGGATCTGCTGTTCGGCCAGCTTGCGCTCGGTAATTTCGGAGCCGGTGCCGCGGTAGCCCTTGAAGTCGCCCTGGTCGTTGAACAATGGCTCGCCGTTGATGCTGAACCAGCGCAGCTTGCCGTCGCGATCGGCCATCGCATATTCAAGGTGGAAGAAGGGCAAGTGCGCCTCCAGGGTGGCGATATGCTGCTTGCCCCAGCGCGCATTGCGCATCTCGGGATTGTGGTCCCAGCGCGTGGCGCCGATGAAGCGCTCAAGCGGCATGTTCGACTTCTCGGCAAAGCCACTGGTGATGTGCGTGAAGCAGAAGTTCGCATCCTGTTCCCAGTACCAGTCCGAAGACAGTGCCAGCAGGCGGCGAAAGCGCTTTTCGCTTTCCTGCAGCGCCCGTTCGGTGCGCTGGCGCGCACGCACATCTTCGCTGAGCAGCTCGTTGCTGCGCTTGAGGTCGGCCGTGCGCTGCTCGACCAGCAACTGCACGCGGCGCGAGCGCTGCGTCAGCGACTGCACGAAGGCGGCTGTCAGCAGGCTGAACAGCATGCCCGTGACCAGCGTGAACAGGGAACCGAGGTGGTCGCTCATAAAGGCACGCGGGTGCGCCACCACGCGCACGTGCCAGGAGCGGCCAGCAGCGGCAAAGCCGCTGTCATAGTGGTTTTGATAGGCGAAATGCAGCCAGCGCGGCAACCCGTACCATAGCTCCGCCTGCTTGTCGCCGTCGGCGGCGCCGTAGTGAAAGATGCGCGTGCCCGCGTCGGCGGCAGGACCTGCATGGACACTGATTTCCAGTTGCGGGTCGTCCAGCAGTTCGGCGCCGGACAGGATTTTATGCACCAGTTCGCCGCCGCGGATGACGGCGGCCGTGTCGCCGATCAGGGCCGCGCGCCGCTGCTCGGGCGTGGCCAGCGGCGCGCCGTGGCGGTACACGGGGCGCAGGATGACAAAGCCTTTGCCAGGTCCCTGTGCCAGCCTCAAGAGGCTGGTCGCGACCGTCAGGTTGCCCGTCACCGCCTGGTCGAGGGCGCCGGCCAGCAGGCCGTCGGGACGCACGTTCAGGCCAAAGGCGGGCAGGTTGCCCTGCATCGGTTCGAGGTAATCGACCACCATATAGGTCGGGCGCTGCGGCGCCGGCAGCATGACGCCGTCATGCATTTCAAGCATGCGGTAGCCGGGAACGATGGCGCGCAGTTCGGCCTCCAGTGCGGCGCGCTCGGCATGCGGCACGCGGCGGTGGAAATTGAAGGCCTGGATAAAGGGATGGCGCTGCAGCAGCGGCGTGGTGAAGTCATGGAACTGCTGGCGCGTGACGGGTACGACGGCGGAAAACAGCTGGTTGGTAATGGTCAGCACTTCGACCGCATCGTCCAGGCCCTGCTCGATGGCGGCCACGCGCGCGCCGGCGCGCTGCTGCAGGCTCAGGCTCATCTTGTCGTACTCGAGCTGGCTGATGGCGGCAAACAGCACGATCGTGACGGCCATGCCGCACACGAACGTCAGCGCAGCCGCAGCGGAGATGGTGTAGGGCAGGCGGCCACGCAGCATGGAAAAGGTTCTCGTTCAGGATGGATCTGGCTCTCAGCGACAGCGTGCCGGCAGAGCCGGTAGTGTGTCATAAACGCTGTCTGGCGTGCTGATTTTGCAACCGCACAGTGCGATTATGCAACAACGTTGCTATCGGGTGCACGCTGGCGGCGCCGCAAACGCCACAGTTGCCAGGGCGGCAGCAGGCGGTTCACGTAGCCCAGGCCGAATAACGCGCGCCAGCGTACCAGACGCACCATGCGCACAGAGCGGCCGGGCTGATGCCTTTCCGGCCTGGCGGCGAAGATAATGCGGTTATTGCCGGCGATGCCGTCGAAGTGGCACACCTGGCCGCGAAAGGTCAGCATCAAACGCCCCAGCATGGCCGCGTAGTGCGGATCGTAATTGAACAGGTTGGCCACCAGCACGCCGCCGGGCACCAGCGCGCGCAGGCAGTCGGCATAGAAGCGGGCGCTGCCCAGCGCCGGCGGCAGGCCGCTGGCGTCGAAGCCGTCGAGCAGCAGCACATCGGCGCTGGCCGGATGCTGGCGGATATAGCTGACGGCGTCGGTCTCGATGATGCGCAAGCGCGCATCGTCGGGCGGCACCATGAATTGCTCGCGCAGCGCGATCACGTCGGCGCGCAGCTCCAGCACCGTGATGCGTGTCCCGGGCAGGTAGCGGTGGCAGAATTTCAGCAGCGAACCGCCACCGAGTCCCACCATCAGGATATGGCGCGGATGCGGCACGAACAGGGTAAAGCACATCATGGCGCGCGCGTAGCGCAGCAGCAGGTGATCGGGACGCGACAGCAGCATTTCACTCTGGATCATGCCGGGACAAAACTCCAGCCGGCGCCGGTCGCCGTCGGTATGCACGAGGGGAGGAGGGGCGGTAGTGCGCGCGTCGATGGGCATGAATCAGAGGGTGGGAATGGGGCCAGGAAAGCGACCAGGTTTTGTTGCATTCAGATAAATCTGATAAGCTCCTGACAGCATACCCGATTTATCATCCCCATAGGGCCGCGGCGCCTCGGCAAGCTGCCGGCAAGATCGGGCACCATGGAGACAAACATGTTCTTGGATCACCCCACGATTACCGCCACCAACAGTTTTACCGAGCCGGACCGTATCGAGCGGCTGACCCGCGTCTACGGTTACGCGGCGGCCATGGCCGACCAGGCCGGCAACGCCCACTTCATCGAAAAAGTGGCGCAAATCCATGACCACAAGGGTACCTTGATCGTGTTCTGGTACGACGCGCCGAGCGAAGAGGAAAAGCACTTTTTCGTACAGGCCTGGGCCAGCAAGGTGGGCGATGGCAGCACCAATGTCGAACACGAGATCTGAGCTGTCGCACGCGCGCCGGCTGGACTGAAGCATGGATATCAAGACCCTGGTCCTGGCGCTGGCGCTGGGCAACCTGAGCCTGTGCGCGGCGCTGTTCTTCTTTGAATACGAGCGCAAGAAGTCGTTCGCCATGTCGACCTGGGCGCTGGCCAAGCAGTGCCAGGCGATCGCCTGGTGCTTGCTGTATTTGCGCGGCGTGCTGCCCGATTTTCTCTCCATTTTGCTCGGCAACAGCCTGCTGTTTGCCGGCATGGCACTCGACGCCGGTGCACTGTGGCAGGCGGCCGGCAAGAGCGGCTGGCGCCGCCGTTTGCTGCCGGCGCTGGGCGTGGCCGTGTTGCTGTTCGCGCTGTGCTATGTGTTCGATGTGGCGCCATTGCTGCGCAGCGCGGGCGGTTCGCTGATCGTGGCCGGTTTTTTCCTGTCCGGCGTGGTCGCCTTGTCGCTGCAGTGGCGCGAGGCGAGCATGCTGCGCCGGTTCCTGGTTGTCGCCATGGGTCTGCTGTCGCTGCTGATCGCCGCGCGCGGCGTGCTGGCCGCCTTCGTGTCCGGCTTTGACGCCGAACTGATGCAGCTGGCCGGCTTCGGTGCGCTGTACCTGATGATGCTGACCAATGCCTTCGGCTACCTGCTGCTGTCGCGCGAAAAACTCGGCGGCGAACTGGCGCGCCTGGAAGTGGTGGACGCGGCCACGGGCGTGCCGAACCGGCGCGGCTTTTACCAGGCGCTGGCGCCTTGGATGGCGCTGGCGCGCCGGCCCGGCCTGCCGACCGCGCTGGTGGTACTCAATCTCGACGACTTCAAGCGCGTCAACGACAGCTACGGCCATCCGGTTGGCGATGCGGTGCTGAAAAGCGTGGTCGACATCTGCCGCCAGCAATTGCGCGACAGCGACCTGATGGGCCGCCTGGGGGGCGCCGAATTCGCCATCCAGCTACCGCGCACCAGCCTGACTGACGCGCTGATGGTGGCCGAACGCATCCGCTTTGCGGTCGCCGCCTTGCCGGTGAAGACGGAAAAAGCCGTGCTCAGCCTCACCGCCAGCCTGGGCGTGACCACCATCCGCGCCGACGACAGCACGGTGGCGCTGTTCAAACGCGCCGACGAGGCGCTGCAGGCGGCCAAGGAAGCCGGGCGCAACCGCGTGATGGCGGCGCCGGAAACGCCTGCACCAGTGGTTTGAACTGCCTAACTTATATTTAAGCCAAGCAAGTTATGATGCGAAAGACATTGTTTTGCGCATTCATTTTCCACTCTTGCCAGGCCTATTCATGAAAAGTCTCACTTCCCTGCCTGTATGGCCACTTGCCGCCCCGATCGTGGGCTGGCTGTTCCTTGGTGGCGCCAGCTTCGGCTTCGGCGGCGCTTACCAGATCCTGCTGGTGATAGGGCTGATCGCCAGCGTGCTCGCCGCCGTCTACCATGCCGAAGTGGTGGCGCACCGCATCGGCGAACCGTACGGCACGCTGGTGCTGGCGCTGGCCGTCACGCTGATCGAGGTGGCGCTGATCGTCTCGCTGATGCTGGCCGGCGGCCCTGAAACCACCGGCCTGGCGCGCGACACCGTGTTCGCCGCCATCATGATCATCCTGAACGGCATCGTCGGCATTTGTCTGCTGCTGGGCTCCGGCCGCCACGGCGAGCAGCGCTTTGGCCTGCTTGGCGTGAGCGCTTCGCTGGCCACCCTGGCCGCCATCGCGATTCTGACGCTGGTACTGCCGAACTATACGTCGAGCGCGGCCGGACCGTTTTACAGCTCCAGCCAGTTGATCTTCATCGCCATCATTTCGCTGGTGCTGTACGGTACCTTTGTGCTGGTGCAGACCGTGCGCCACCGCGATTACTTCCTGCCCAAGGACGCCGTCGGCGACGAAGAAGTGCATGCCGAACCGCCCACGCCGACGGTGGCCTGGATCAGCGCCGTGGCGCTGCTGGTGTGCCTGGGCGCCGTGGTGCTGCTGGCCAAGTCGCTGGCGCCCGCACTGGAGACAGCGATTGCCGCCATGGGCGCGCCAAAAACCCTGGTCGGCATCGTGATTGCCGCCATCGTGCTGTTGCCCGAGGGCCTGGCGGCCGTGCGCGCCGCGCGTGCCAATCGCCTGCAAACCAGTCTGAACCTGGCGCTCGGTTCGGCCCTGGCCAGCATCGGCCTCACTATTCCTGCGGTGGTGGTCGTGTCGCTGGCCACCGGGCTGACGATTACCCTGGGGCTGGACATCAAGTCGACCGTGCTGCTGCTGCTCTCCCTGATGGTGGCCACCTTGTCACTGGGCACGGGACGCACCACGGTGATGCAGGGCACGGTGCATCTGGTCATCTTCGCGGTCTACCTGTTTACCACCATCGTCCCTTGAAAACGGGCCATTGGCTGTCACGATCCTGTCACGCCCCTGTCATATCATGGCGGTAGTGTGGTAGGATTTTTAAATCGTTTAAATGATTTATATAATTTCCCTGCCAGCGGCTGCTTTTCGGCGCAACCGGCAGGGCAGTGACCAGACAAGAGGCCAGTATGTATGCAGCGGTGGACCTGGGGTCCAACAGTTTTCGTTTACACGTCGGCAAGCATGATGGCGACACCATCCGCGTCATCAAGAGCGTGCGCGACCCGATCCGCCTGGCTGCCGGCCTGGACGCCCATGGCGACCTGACCGAGGCGGCCATGCAGGGCGCGCTGGCATGCCTGCAGCGCTTTCGGGCCGTCCTGGACGGCTATCAGCTCGACGCCGTACGCGTGGTGGCCACCTCGGCCATGCGCGTGGCGCGCAACGGCGCAGCATTCCTGCCGCTGGCCGAAGAGGCCATCGGCTGCCCGATCGAAATTATTTCGGGCGAGGAGGAGGGCCGGCTGATCTACATGGGCGTGGCCAATTCGCTGGCGATTCCCGGCGAGCGGCGCCTGGTGATGGATATCGGCGGCGGCTCGACCGAGCTGATACTTGGTCGCGGCCAGGAGGTGGAGCGGGTCGAATCGTTCAGCCTTGGCACGGTCAAGCAGAGCCTGTCGTTTTTTATCGGCGGGCGCATCGACGCGCCATCGTTCGAGGCTGCCATTCTGTCGGCGCGCAGCCACTTCGAGGACGGCGCGCCGCCGTACCAGCCGCAGCACTGGAAGACGGCGTATGGCTCGTCGGGCACGATCCGCACCATAGCCGACATCATCGCCCGCAACAAGCTGGGCGACGGCCTGCTGACCGGCCCCAGCCTGGACGCGCTGGCGCGCCGCTTCATTGAACTGGGCCACACCAGCAAGATCGACCTGCCCGGCTTGCGGCCCGACCGTGCCGGCACCATCGTCGGCGGCCTGGCGATCCTGATCGGCCTGTTCCGCGAACTGGCGATACCATCGATGACGCCGATCGAGGCGGGCCTGCGCATGGGCGTGATGTGGGACTTGTTCCTGCGTTCGACCAAGCGCGACCGGCGCGAACAGTCGGTGCAGGCCTGCATGGAAAAATTCCATGTCGACCAGCGCCGCGCCAGCCGGGTAGCCGAGCAGGCGCTGGCCCTGTATGCGCAATTGAAGCCCACCTCCGAGGCGCTGGTCAAGCCGCTGCGCTGGGCCAGCCTGCTGCATGAGACTGGCATGGTGGTGTCGCAGACCGGTTATCACAAGCATGCCGCCTACATCATTGAAAACGCCGACCTGCCCGGTTTTACCACGCGCGAACAGAAGACCATGAGCCGCCTGATCCTGGCGCAAAAGGGCAATCTGCGCAAGATCGACGACGTGCTGGCCGATGCCGACTTCGCCAAGGCGGTGCTGGCGCTGCGCCTGTCGATCCTGCTGATGCATGCGCGCATCGAGGCCGATTTCAGCGAACTGCGCTTGCGCATGAAGAACCGGATCGACCTTGATATCAAGCGCGGCTGGGTGGCGCACCATCCGACCGTGTCGTTCTGGATCGAAAAAGAGCAGGAATTCTGGGATGAAGTGGGCGTCGATTTCACCATACGCGCCAGCGCCTGATGTTTTTTTTCGAGCAAATTTTTTAAAAACCGTATATATTGTTTATATTATTTACTTGATTGGATGACTCATGACCAAAACCACGCCAGAAAAAAAACCTGCCGCTGCGCCTGCTTCGATGTTTCCGACCAGCGAATCGATTAATGCCGCAGCCGCCACTGACGTTGCGCCAGCGGTGGCTGCGGCTGTCAAGCCGGTGGCCAAGTCGCGCGCCAAACCGGCGGGCAAGCCGGTAGTTGCACCGGCCCCGGCTGCGGCCGCCAAGCCTGCAGCGGCCAAGGCTGCCGCAGTAAAACCGGCAGCAGCAAAACCAGCCGCCAAGCCAGTAGCCAAGCCAGCCGCAGCCAAGCCAGTGGCCAAGGCTGCTGCCAAGCCGGCGCCAGCGGCCGCAAAAGCACCAGCCAAAGCTGCTGCCAAGCCAGTCGCAAAGGCGGTCGCCAAAGCTGCCATCAAACCGGCAGCCAAGCCAGCGGCCGCCAAAAAAGCACCAGCGGCCAAGGCCGCCGTTGCCGTCAAGGAAAAAGCCCGCAAGCCAAAGCTGGTGCGCGACAGCTTTACCATGCCGGAAGCTGAATATGAAGTGCTGGGCCAGGTGAAAAAAGCCTGCCTGAAAGCCGGCTTCGAGATCAAGAAAAGCGAATTGCTGCGCATCGGCGTGGCCCTGATCAGCCAGATCGACTTGGCGACCCTGCAAAACGTGCTGGCCGGCCTGCCGCAGCTGAAAACCGGTCGTCCGAAGAAGGACTGATCACGGCCTTCCTGCCGGCGCGGCAATTCTGGTTTACCATGGGGCTTGCACAGAAATCCCATGGTAGCCATGTCAGCAGACACTGAAACAGTTGAAATCGAGCGCGCCGGCTTCGTCGAGCGCGCCATCGTGCGCCATCGCGGCGCCAGCAGCATCCCCGCCATTGACCACGTCGCCGAGGAAATCCCGGTCGCGCTGGTCTTCAATGGCATCTCCCACGTGGTCATGATGGCCACCCCGCGAGACCTCGAAGCATTCGCTTGTGGCTTTGCGCTGACCGAAGGCGTGGTGGCGTCGGCCGCCGCCATTTTCGACTGCGAAGTATTGCTGCGCCCTGATTCCGCCGAGGTGGCGCTGACCATCGCCCAGGAAGACTTCGTGCGCCTGAAAGACCGGCGCCGTGCGCTGACGGGCCGCAGCGGCTGTGGCGTGTGCGGCATCGACAGCCTGGAAATGCTTGACCTGCAGCCGGAGCCGTTGCCGCCGTCGCTGATCACCGTGGACCTGCCGCTGGCGCTGGAAAAGGCCGCTAACGGCCTGCGTGCACACCAGGCGCTGATGCAGGCCACCGGCGGCGTGCATGCGGCCGCCTGGTGTACGCCAGAAGGCAACATCGTGCACGTGTTCGAAGATATCGGCCGCCACAACGGCCTCGACAAACTGATTGGCCACCTGGCCCTGGAAGGTGCCGACCTGCGGCGCGGCTTCGTGTTTTTATCGAGTCGCGGCAGCTACGAGCTGGCGCGCAAGGCGGCGCGCATGCAGATCCCCTTGCTGGCGACCATCTCGGCACCCAGTTCGCTGGCGATCCGCATCGCCACGCAGGCGGGCATGAAACTGGTAGGTTTCTGCCGCCAGGATGCGTTTGTTGATTACACGCCACACATCAGCTTGTAGCCATTCTGCTGTTGTCATAGGCGTTTGTCTTGCGTCATGGAAATGACATTCCACTGTCATTTTCCTGACATATTAGGCAAGTACGCTGGGGTCGTCTTGTTAACCAGGGATGACACCATGCAAAACGTAATCGCTACAAACGACGTCAAGTCGCGCCCAGTACAACTGGTACTCAGCCAGGCAAGCACGGCTGAGGAGCTGCGTGAAGTGCAGCGTCTGCGCTACAAGGTTTTTATCGAAACCATGGGCCTCACTTCGCTGGCCAATGCCGATGGCCTCGACAGCGACGAGTTCGACGCTCACTGCGATCACCTGATCGTGCGTGATGCCGATACCCTGAAAGTGGTGGGCACCTATCGCGTGCTGAGCGCCTCCAGGGCCGCCAAGCTGGGGCGCTTGTACTCCGAGAATGAATTCGACCTGAGCCGCCTGAACCACCTGCGCGGCCGCATGGTCGAGGCGGGGCGCGCCTGCATCCATCCCAAGTACCGTGGCGGCAGCGTGATCATGCTGTTGTGGTCGGGCCTGGCCGAATACATGCGCCGCGAGCGCTGCGACTACCTGGTCGGTTGCGCCAGCATCAGCCTGGCTGACGGCGGCCACAATGCGGTGGCGGTGTACCAGGCGCTGGCGGAAAAGCACCTGGCGCCGTCCGAGTACCGCGTCACGCCGCACCTGCCATTCCCGATCCACAAGGTGGAAGCGGCGCACAAGCCGCAAGTACCGCCGCTGATCAAGGGTTATCTGCGTTCAGGTGCGTGGATTTGCGGCGAACCGGCCTGGGATCCTGATTTCGAGAGTGCCGACATGTTCATGATGATGCCGCTGGCGAATCTGGACGAGCGCTATGCGCGTCATTACGGGGTGACGCCGGTCTGATGGAATAGTGGGGTAGGGCGCGATGTAACCTGGTGGCAGAAACAGACAGCATGGTTTGGGCTGTGCTTCCTTGATGTTGCCAGGGTTGCTCTGCAAAGAGCTTTTTCCAGCGGTATTGGCCGTAACGGGCGGCGCCATGGGCGCGGGCCAGGCCAGGGCATGAAGGTCAGTGGGTCGCGGTCGAGGACAGTTCTTTCAGGTCGCGGATCGAGATGTCCGATTTTTCATGCATGCGCAACAAGATCGTCGCACCCACGGCCAGCTTGCCGTGGCGTATCTTGCTGATGATGGGCGGCTGCACTTCCAGCACGCGGCACAATTCCGCATCATTTTTCAAATTGAGCTTTTCGATCAGGGTGTCGAGCAGCTTGTTGGGAACAAAGCTTGATGGTTCCAGCGCACGCGCCCGGTTCATCGCTTCGATCATTTCCAGTTTCTTTTGGCGAACGTTCATATACAGCTCCTTCAGGCCAGGGTGGAACGGAACCGCTGCCGGTTCCGCGGTGGTCGCTATCGTCATGCCTTGATATTGCCTTTGGTGATCATATTATTAATAAATATTGGTGCCAAGACAATTTTAAGGATAATACTACGATAACAAAAGTTGTGATATATGGTCAGTAAAATTAACTAAGTGTTTCGCGCATTTTTGCGGCGCCTGTTGTATTTTGCAAGCCGCTGCGGGTCAGTATCATGGTCCGGTCCGCCATCTCGGCAGCCGCCAGCGAATGCGTGACCATGATCGCGCAACTGCCGTTGGCCTTGATCTCGGCACGCAGCAGTTGCAAGATGCCATGCGCGGTTTCCGGATCGAGGTTGCCGGTCGGTTCATCGGCCAGTACCAGCGCCGGCTTGTGCACCAGCGCGCGGGCGATCGCCACGCGCTGCATTTCGCCACCCGACAACTGCTGTGGAAAGTCGTCGCCTCGTCCGCCCAGCCCGACCGCGTCGAGCATGGTGGCGGCGCGCTCCTGAGGCAGGCCATTGAGCAGCAGGGGCAAGGCAACGTTTTGCAGCAGGGTCAGGTGCGGCAGCACATGGAAAGCCTGGAAGATGAAACCCATGCGGGCGCGGCGCAAGCGCGTCGCGCTTGCGTCATCGAGGCTGGACATGGCGATGCCGTCGATCAGGATCGGCTGTGCTTCGGCACCGGCGTCTGGCGTGTCGAGGCCGGCGATCAGGTTCAGCAGGGTCGACTTGCCGACGCCGGAGTCGCCCATGATGGCAATGAACTCGCCCGCCTCGAAGCGGCACGACAGATTGGCCAGCACGGGGCGCGCGTTGGCATAGGACTTGGACAGATGGCGTAATTCGAGCATGGTGGTCACGATCTTGGTAGCAAGATTAAAAGCGTCGGCACGCGGGGAAGAGGGGTGCCTGGAAACGAGATTGGCGCGCGGCGGATTGTTTGGCCGGCAACGTGGAGTATACGACAGCCTTGTTTCTTTTGCTTGCACAACTTCATTTGCGCAACAAAGCAGGCCCAGGATGCAACTGATGGCATGAAAAGACATGGAAAAGCTAAGTGAACTGGCGTACGACCGGGGTTCGAATATTCGGCTATGATGGAAAAACGTCATCGCCATGCCGTTGCGAAACCGGGGCCGGTAGCCTGTTTTCCCCATGACGCGATGCCTGAATTGCGCCGCTGCGGCATTGCGGCCGCTGCCCCTGACGCCACCTCTAACAAATTCAGCCAGCCCATGATCAACACCTTTGCGCCGCCAGTGACAGATCTTCGCCAGCCCGCCGCCAAGCCCCTTTTGAAGGCAGCAGCCACTCCTGCAACGATAGTCGAGGTGGCGCAGGGCCTGCTGGCACCGTCCGCCTGGACCTCGCCGAAGTACCTGTACGACGCGCTGGGGTCCAAATTGTTCGAAGCCATCTGCGTCCTGCCCGAGTACTATCCGACGCGCACCGAGGCGGCCATCTTTGCCCGCCACGGTGCCGACATGGCAAAAGCCGTGGGGCCAGGCAGAACCCTGGTCGACCTGGGCGCCGGCAATTGCGCCAAGGCCGCCAGCCTGTTCCCGCTGTTGCAGCCGGCGCAGTACGTGGCCATCGATATCTCGTATGATTTCCTCAGTGAGTCGCTGGCCGGGCTGCAGCAGCGCTTCCCGGCGATCGACATGCTGGGGCTGGGGCTGGACTTTTTCAGCGGCCTCGAACTGCCGGACACGGTGCGCGACAACAAGCGGCTGTTTTTCTATCCGGGCTCGTCGATCGGCAATTTCACGCCGGACCAGGCGATCACTTTTTTGCGCGAGGTACGCGCCAGTGCCGGTGCCGACGGCGGCTTGCTGATCGGCGTCGACCTGATCAAGGACGATGCCGTGCTCGATGCCGCCTACGATGACGCGCTGGGCGTCACGGCCGCCTTCAACCTGAACATGCTGCGCCACCTGAACCTGTTGATGGGTGCCGATTTCGACGTACGGCAATGGCAGCACCAAGGCTTTTTCAATCCCCGCGAGAGCCGCGTCGAGATGCACCTGGAAGCACGCAGCGAGCAATTGGTGCGCTGGCAGGGCGGCCAGCGGCGCTTTGCCAAAGGCGAACGCATCCATACGGAAGACAGTTACAAATATACGCGGGCCAGTTTCGTCGGGCTGCTGGAACAGGCCGGCTTTGCCACCGCCAACGTCTGGACCGATGAGCAGAACTGGTTCGCCGTGATCCACGCACGCGCCATCCGCGACTAAGGAGCTTTCATGCACGCCGCACATAGCCAGGCCCATGCCGCCGGCCACCCTTTGCTGGAGCATTACCAGCGCGTGCGCCAGCATTCGCTGCAACTGGCCGCGCCGCTGTCCGACGAGGATTGCGGCGCGCAGTCGATGCCCGACGCCAGCCCCGTGAAATGGCATCTGGCCCACACCACCTGGTTTTTTGAAACGTTTATCCTGGAAACGCTGGAAGACGGTTTTGCGCCGTTCCACCCGGCTTTCCGGGTACTGTTCAACTCCTATTACAACGGCATCGGCGACAAGCATCCGCGCGCCCAGCGCGGCTTGCTGACGCGCCCTGGCATGGCCCAGGTGCGCGCCTACCGTGCCGACGTCGACGCGCGCATGGCGCGCCTGATGCACGCTGGCCTGGCCCCGGCGCAGCACGAACGCCTGGCCATGCTGCTGACCCTGGGCCTGCAACATGAACAACAGCACCAGGAGTTGTTGCTGACCGACGTCAAGCACCTGCTGGCACAAAGCGCGCTGTTTCCCGCTTATCTGGACGCGCCTTGCGCGCGCGCGGTGGCAGCACCGGCAGGCAAGGCGGGTTGGGTCGCGTTTGACGGTGGCCTGCGCGAGATCGGCCATGCGGGCGAGGGCTTTTGCTTCGACAATGAACTGCCGCGCCACCAGCAATTCGTCGCCCCGTTCGAGCTCGCGAGCAGCCTGGTGACGAACGGCGAGTACCTGGCCTTCATCGAAGCGGGTGGCTACCGAAATGCCAGCCTGTGGCTGGCCGAAGGCTGGGACTGGGTGCGCAGCCAGAGCCTGGCATGCCCGCTGTACTGGCAACAGGATGGCTCGGGCAACTGGCTGGAATTTACCCTGCACGGCTTGGTGCCACTCGATATGGCGCAGCCGGCCACCCATCTGTCGCTGTTCGAGGCCGACGCCTACGCCCACTGGGCCGGCGCGCGCCTGCCGACGGAGGCCGAGTTGGAAGTGGCCGCGCATGGGGCGCCAATGCAATGCGGCCAGCTGCATCCGGCGGCAGCGGTGCCGGGCGCCGGCTTGCAGCAGCTGTTCGGCCACTGCTGGCAATGGACCAGCAGCAGCTACGCGCCTTATCCCGGCTACCGCACGGCGCCAGGCGCGCTTGGCGAGTACAACGGCAAGTTCATGCTGAACCAGTATGTGCTGCGCGGCTCGTCCTGCGCCACGCCGGCCGGCCATGCACGCACCAGCTACCGCAATTTCTTCCCGGCCGGCGCGCGTTGGCAATTTACCGGCATACGTTTGGCGCGCCAGACAGATTAGAAATGGATTAACCGAGCGCCAACTGACGCCGGCCGGCCTGCTGCTGGTCCAGCTTGAACTGGCTGACCAGGGTTTCCAGCTCGCCGGCCTGGTCGTGCATGGCCGCCGCCGCAGCGGCCTGTTCCACCAGCGCCGCATTTTGCTGGGTGGTCTGGTCCATCTGCATGATGGCGGCATTGATCTGCTTGATGCCTTCACTCTGCTCGTGGTTGGCGACGCTGATCTCGCCGACGATGGCGCTGACCCTGCCCACGCTGGCCACCACTTCGTCCATGGTGCTGCCGGCCTGGCTGACCAGCTGCGCACCCTGGTCAACATGGCTGACGGAGTCGGCGATCAGGTCCTTGATTTCTTTCGCCGCAGCGCTCGAGCGCTGTGCCAGGTTGCGCACTTCGGTGGCGACCACGGCAAAGCCGCGTCCCTGTTCACCGGCACGCGCCGCTTCCACCGCTGCGTTCAGCGCCAGGATATTGGTCTGGAAGGCGATGCCGTCGATCACGCCGATGATGTCGACAATTTTTTTCGACGAGCTGTTGATGGCATCCATGGTGCCGATCACCTGCGCCATGGCGGTGCCGCCGCGCTGCGCCACTTCGGCGGTCGAGCGGGCCAGCTGGTCGGCCTCGCGCGTGTTGTCGCTGTTGCTGCGCACGGTGCCGGTCATCTCGATCATCGACGAAGCGGTCTGTTCCAGCGCGCTGGCCTGTGCTTCGGTACGGGCCGACAGGTCGGCATTGCCGCTGGCTATTTCACTCGAGGCCACGGCAATCGCGCCGGTGCCGCCACGCACTTGCGCCACCAGTCCGGCCAGGTTGTTGTTCATCTCGCGCAGCGCCTGGAGCAGTTGCCCCGTTTCATCCTTGCCATCGGCCACGATCTTGCTGCTCAAGTCTCCCGCCGCCACCGCGCGGGCCACTTTCAATGCATACGCCAGCGGAGTGGTGATCGACCGCGTCACATACCAGGCAAAGACCACGCCCAGCAGCACGGCGGCCGCACCCAGGCATGACATCATGATATTGGCCAGCGAAATGTTTTGCTGGATCTGTTCACCGCGTTGCAACACCAGGCTGCATTGCAGGTCGTTGAGGGTATTGACGGTCGCCTGAAGGTTGGCCAGGGCCGGCAGGGTATCCTTGCGCACATGCTCGGCCGCTGCTTTGCGCTGGCCGGCCATCAACAGCTTGTCCGCTTCGCTGAACGAGGTGACCTAGGCCTTGCGCAGCTGTTTCAAAGTTGCCAGCAGGCTCATGCCTTTGGGTGAGTGCACCAGTTGGTCGAGCATTTCCAGTGATTTGGTGATGGTGATTTTATTGGCGTCGATCTCGCCGTGAATGGCGTTCGAGCGTGCTGCGCCATCGTGGATGAACAGTTCCAGCACCAGCGCGGCGTTCGAGCGCGTGCTGCTGCGGATGGTGGCGATGGCGTCGGCCTTGGCCCAGTCGCTGTGGATGATGGACTCGCTGAGACCGCCTATCTTGTCGAGCCGTAACAGGGCGGTGGCGATCAGCACCACCATCAGCAGCGATACCATGCCAAAACCCGCGCCCAGCCGTACGCCTATTTTCATGTCCGTCAATTTCATGATGCTTCCTTCGGTAGCAAAAAATCTGTCCCCGATGGTTTTCTTGTCATTTGATTATACGGTTTGCGATACCTGGAATGCATCAAAAACTGATACTTGCAAATGAAAAAGCGGAACGACAATCAAGTCGTTCCGCTTTTTATCGCGCTAACACCCTGTAGGACTGCGCCTACACAGCGGTGGCGGGGATGTCGGCGGCTGTTGCTTTTTCGCCGTCCATTTGCTTGATGCGACGATTCACGGCCGACAGCACGGCCTTGAACGAGGCGGTGACGATATTGCTGTCGATGGCCGCGCCGAACAGGGTCGGGCCGTTGTCAAGGCGCAGCTCGACATAGCAGGCGGCTTGCGCATTGGCGCCCGAACCGATCGAATGCTCATGGTAGTCCATCAGCTTGATATCGAGGCCCAGCGCATTGACGAAGGCATCGATCGGGCCGTTGCCGCCACCTTGCAGCGCCAGTGGCGACTGGCGGTGCGACAGGCTGATGTCGATCTGCACCGATTCGTCGCTGCTGGTGTCTTCCACCATGCGGTGCGAACCGTAGGCGTAAGGCGCGGTTTGTTCCAGGTATTCTTTCTGGAAAATTTCGTGGATGTCTTGCGCGGCGATTTCGCGACCCGTGGCGTCAGCGACGGCTTGCACGGCGCGCGAGAACTCGATTTGCAGGCGGCGCGGCAAGACCAGGCCGTACTCCTGTTCCAGCAAGTAGGCCATGCCGCCCTTGCCCGACTGGCTGTTGACGCGGATCACGGCGTCATAGCTGCGGCCCAGGTCGGCCGGATCGATCGGCAAATAAGGCACTTCCCAGATGCTGTCGGGCTGCTGTTTGGCAAAACCTTTTTTGATCGCATCCTGATGCGAACCGGAAAACGCCGTAAACACCAGGTCGCCCGCATACGGGTGGCGCGGGTGGACCGGCAACTGGTTACACTCTTCCACGCACTTGCGCACGGTATCGATGTCGGAGAAATCGAGGCCAGGGTGCACGCCTTGCGTGTACAGGTTCATGGCCAGGGTCACCAGGTCGACATTGCCGGTGCGCTCGCCGTTGCCGAACAAACAGCCTTCGACACGCTCTGCGCCGGCCATCACGGCCAGCTCGGCGGAAGCGACCGCCGTGCCGCGGTCGTTATGCGGGTGCACGCTGATAATGATGGAATCGCGGCGCGCCAGCTTGCGCGACATCCATTCGATCTGGTCGGCATACACGTTCGGCGTGCTGCATTCGACGGTCGACGGCAGATTGATGATCATCTTGTTGGCCGGGGTCGGCTTCCAGATGGCGCTGACGGCGTCGCAGATATGCTTGGAGAAATCGAGTTCAGTGGTCGAGAACGATTCGGGCGTGTATTCAAAGCCCCATTCCGTTTCAGGATGCTGCGACACCAGCTGTTTCACGAGGGTGGTGCCGGTGGTGGCGATATTGGTGATTTCTTCGCGCGACATGCCGAACACGACCTTGCGGAATACGGGCGCCACCGAGTTGTACAGGTGGACGATGGCGCGCCTTGCGCCGACGACGGACTCGACCGTGCGGCGTATCAGTTCGTCGCGCGACTGCGTCAGCACGATAATGGTGACGTCATCGGGAATGCGCTTTTCATCGACCAGTTTGCGCACGAAATCGAAATCGGTCTGCGAAGCGGACGGAAAGCCCACTTCGATTTCCTTCAGGCCGATGGCGATCAGCATTTCAAAGAACCGCAACTTCTTCTCGGCGCTCATCGGTTCGATCAGCGACTGGTTACCATCGCGCAAGTCGGTGCTCATCCAGATCGGCGGTTTGTCGATGATCTGGTTCGGCCATTGACGGTCGGTCAATTTGACGGGAGGGAAGGCACGGTATTTGGAAGCTGGATTTTGCAACATCATGATCGGGTACTCCTGAAGATAGGGGGAAATCGAAATCGGGTGTGGCGCAAGCTTGCCGGGCGGCCACGCGACACTAGGCCAGGCAAGCGATCGGTAGCAATAGGCGGTCGGCAACAGCGGCAGTGGCTGCAGACAGTGCGTTGTGTATTGGGGATGGTGCAAACATCATCAAACCTTCCAGGTTTTTTTAAATCACGCCGGCGTGTGGCCAGGCGCAGCAAAGCGGCAAACTCAGGCGCGTGCTGGTAGTAGTCGCGGTAGCGACAGCAGGGAAGGGGATGGAAGTTTGAAGGAGGACATGTAACTAATGTAATGGAGTTTCGGTTTGGCTGTCAAGAAGATTTCTGACGAGTGGGCACCTGCGCATGCTTGCCGACACGTATGCCGAGGATAAATTAAGCATCGCTTCAGTGGGCGCAGCGTCGCTTGCGCTACAATCGGCGCTTTGCTGCCACTGCCGCGCGCGGCTTCCTACTTGTCTACTATGCTCCCTAAACGCCTGACCCTGCTTGCCCTGGCCGCCTTTGCGCTAGCTGGCTGCGAAACACCTGCCCCGAAACCCTTGCAAGTACTCACACCGCCCGAACCGGTTGCTCCGCGCAAGATCAAGATCGGGCTGGCGCTGGGCGGCGGCGCGGCGCGCGGCTTTGCCCATATCGGCGTGATCAAGGCGCTCGAATCGCAGGGCATCAATGCCGATATCGTCACCGGCACCAGCGCAGGCAGCGTGGTCGGTGCCTTGTATGCGGCGGGCAATTCCGGCTTTGCGCTGCAGAAAATGGCGTTTGACATGGACGAGGCCGCCATTTCGGACTGGGCATTGCCGCTGTTCGGCAAGTCGTCCGGGGTGCTGAAAGGCGAAGCGCTGCAAAGCTATGTCAACAAGGCGGTGGGCGGCGTGTCGCTGGAAAAGCTCAAGATTCCGTTTGGCGTGGTGGCGACCGACCTGAAAAACGGCCAGCCGATCCTGTTCCAGCGAGGCAATACCGGCCTGGCCGTGCGCGCCTCGTCATCGGTGCCTGGCGTGTTCCAGCCGGTGGTAATTGCCGGCCACACCTACGTCGACGGTGGCCTGGTGGCGCCGGTGCCGGTGCGCTTTGCGCGCGACATGGGCGCCGACTTCATTATCGCCGTCAATATCTCCTCGCAAACCGACACGCAAAAAGCCATTAGTTCGATGGAGGTGATCATGCAGACCTTTGCCATCATGGGCCAGCGCATTAACCAGTTCGAGCTGAAGGATGCCGACGTGGTGATACAGCCCAGCCTGGGTACCATGAAGGGCAACGATTTTGCCAGCCGCAACCAGGCCATCCTGGCAGGCGAGCAGGCCACTTTTGCCGTGATGGCGCAGCTGAAGCAAAAGCTGAAGGCCAAGCGCGAACAGCCTTGATACTTGAGAAGCGCAAGGCATCAAAGCGGGCCGGAGACGCGAGCTTGGCCCGAGATGTCTGTGCGGGCAACTGTGGCTTTAATGGGTTTTGCTGGTGCGCTTGCGGGGTCAGGGCGCCAACCGAACAGCATGGGCTAGCAGACGGTTCTTTTCGACTACAATTTTGAATCACCGAATCACCATCAAAGGAAGCAACATGCAATCGAAACCGGTACTGGGCCTGGAAGACATCAAGAAAATTGCCGCCGCCGCCGAAGCGGAAGCGGTCAAGAATAACTGGGCGGTGGCGATCGCCATCGTCGACGATGGCGGCCATCTGGTGTGGCTGCAGCGCATGGATGGCGTGGCGCCGATTTCTTCGCATATCGCGCCATCGAAAGCCAAGACGGCTGCACTGGGCCGCCGCGAGTCGCGTATTTATGAAGAGATGATCAATGGCGGTCGTGTCTCGTTCCTGAGCGCGCCGGAAATCGATGGCATGCTCGAAGGCGGCGTGCCCATCATTTATGAAGGCCACTATGTGGGCGCCGTCGGCGTGTCGGGCGTCAAGTCCAGCGAAGATGCACAGATCGCCAAGGCCGGAATCGCCGCTTTGACGGCATAAGTAGTAGCCGATATTGCCAGCCTGGCCGTTCCGCGCATGCGGGGCGGCTTTTTTCATGGTGCGCGTTTTGTGCTGACTTGAAAATATTTTGCCGCGAATTTCCGTATTTTCTTCCTTGTGGAAAAGCTGCCTTTTGGTTATAATTCAAAGGTTTAGCCAATCACACACATACCGTAGCGACTACCCATCCCATCATTCAAAATGACCGTTGAAACACCCTGAGTGCAGGCAGCTCGGGTATCTTGGCGGTCGGTCTGACGTGGCGCAGCTACGGTAACTTTATCAGGAGTTGCCCTTGCCGCCATTTTTTTCTGGCCCTGCCGTTCCAGCCATATTAGCGCTTGCTGATGGAACGATCTTCAAAGGTTTTTCGATCGGCGCCGCCGGTCATACCACGGGTGAGGTTGTTTTCAACACCTCGATGACCGGGTATCAGGAAATCCTTACCGACCCCAGCTACAGCCGCCAGATGGTCACCCTGACCTATCCGCATATCGGCAATACGGGCGTCAATCCGGAAGACGTCGAGTCTTCCAAAGTTCATGCTTCCGGCCTCATCATTCGCGACCTGCCTTTGCTGGCATCCAATTTCCGTTCCACCCTGTCCCTCTCCGATTATCTGAAAGCTGAAAATATCGTTGCCATCGCCGGCATCGATACACGCAAGCTCACGCGCATTTTGCGTGAAAAAGGTGCGCAGGGCGGCGCCATCCTGGTCGGCACGCAAGGCAACGAACCGTCCGCCGCGCAAGCGCTGGACCTGGCGCGTTCCTTCCCTGGCCTGGCCGGCATGGACCTGGCCAAGGTCGTCTCGACCAAGGTCGCTTATGAATACCGCGAAACGGAATGGACCCTGGGCGAAGGCTATGGCCAGCTGGCTGACGCCGACGCGAAATACCACGTGGTCGCTTTCGACTACGGCGTCAAGCGCAATATCCTGCGCATGCTGACGGCGCGTGGCTGCAAGGTGACGGTATTGCCGGCGCAGGCGACGGCCGAAGAGGCCCTGGCGCTGAACCCGGACGGTATCTTCCTGTCGAACGGGCCTGGCGATCCGGAGCCGTGTGACTATGCAATCGCGGCCACCAGGGCGCTGATCGAGAAGGGTATCCCGACCTTCGGCATCTGCCTCGGCCACCAGATCATGGCGATCGCTTCCGGTGCAAAAACGCTGAAGATGAAGTTCGGCCACCACGGCGCCAACCACCCAGTGCAAGACCTGGAAACCAGGCAGGTCCTGATCACTTCGCAAAACCACGGTTTCGCCGTTGACGCAGCCACCTTGCCTGCCAACTGCCGCGTGACCCATGAATCGCTGTTCGACGGCTCCCTGCAGGGCTTTGCCCGCACGGACAAGCCGGCCTTCTGCTTCCAGGGCCACCCTGAAGCGTCGCCGGGCCCGATGGATGTTGCTTACCTGTTTGACCGCTTCATCGGTTTGATGGACGCGGAGGAGAAAAAGAAAAATGCCTAAACGTTTAGATATTAAAAGTATTCTGATTATTGGTGCTGGCCCGATCGTGATCGGCCAGGCCTGCGAATTCGACTATTCCGGCGCGCAAGCGTGCAAGGCCCTGCGCGAAGAGGGCTACAAAGTCATCCTGGTCAACAGCAACCCTGCGACCATCATGACCGACCCGGAAATGGCCGATGTCACCTATATCGAACCGATCACCTGGTCGGTGGTCGAGCGCATCATCGCCAAGGAGCGTCCAGACGCCATCCTGCCGACGATGGGCGGCCAGACCGCGCTGAACTGCGCACTGGACCTGTTCAACAATGGCGTGCTGGCGAAATACAACGTCGAGCTGATCGGCGCCTCGCCGGAAGCGATCGACAAGGCCGAAGACCGTTCGAAATTCAAGGACGCGATGACCAAAATCGGCTTGGGTTCCGCTCGTTCCGGCGTGGCGCACTCGATGGAAGAATCGTGGGCAGTGCAGCGCACGGTTGGTTTCCCGACCATTATCCGTCCGTCGTTCACGATGGGCGGCTCCGGTGGCGGCATCGCCTACAACGAAGAAGAATTCGAAACGATCTGCAAGCGCGGCCTGGAAGCCTCGCCGACCAAGGAATTGCTGATCGAAGAATCCTTGCTGGGCTGGAAAGAGTACGAGATGGAAGTGGTGCGCGACAAGGCGGACAACTGCATCATCATCTGCTCGATCGAAAACCTCGATCCGATGGGCGTGCACACGGGCGACTCGATCACGGTCGCGCCGGCGCAGACGCTGACGGACAAGGAATACCAGATCATGCGCAACGCTTCGCTGGCAGTGCTGCGCGAGATCGGCGTCGACACCGGCGGCTCGAACGTGCAGTTCTCGATCAACCCGGCTGACGGGCGCATGATCGTCATCGAAATGAACCCGCGCGTGTCGCGTTCGTCGGCACTGGCGTCGAAAGCCACCGGTTTCCCTATCGCCAAAGTCGCCGCCAAGCTGGCGGTCGGTTTCACGCTGGACGAATTGCGCAATGAAATCACGGGCGGCGCCACGCCGGCCTCGTTCGAGCCGTCGATCGATTACGTCGTGACCAAGATTCCACGTTTCACGTTCGAGAAATTCCCGACCGCCGACCAGCACCTGACGACGCAGATGAAGTCGGTCGGTGAAGTGATGGCGATCGGTCGCACCTTCCAGGAATCGTTCCAGAAAGCCTTGCGCGGCCTGGAAGTGGGCGTCGACGGCATGAACGAAAAGACCAAGGACCGCGAAAAGATCGAAGAAGAACTGGGCGAGCCTGGTCCTGAGCGTATCTGGTACGTGGGCGATGCGTTTGCCCAGGGCTTCACCCTGGAAGAAGTGCACAACCTGACCAAGATCGACCCATGGTTCCTGATACAGATCAAGGAAATCGTCGACCTGGAACTGTGGCTGGATACGCAGAAGCTGGAAAGCCTGGACAAGACCACGCTGTACAAGCTGAAACAAAAAGGTTTCTCGGACCGTCGCCTGGGCTTTTTGCTGCAGACGACCGATACGGCCGTGCGCCAGCAGCGCCACGCGCTGGGCATCCGTCCCGTGTATAAACGCGTCGACACTTGCGCGGCCGAATTTTCGACCGACACCGCGTATATGTACTCGACCTATGACGAAGAGTGCGAATCGAATCCGACCGACAAGAAAAAGATCATGGTATTGGGCGGTGGCCCGAACCGTATCGGCCAGGGTATCGAATTTGACTATTGCTGCGTGCACGCCGCCCTCGCCATGCGCGAAGACGGCTACGAGACCATCATGGTGAACTGCAACCCGGAAACCGTATCGACCGACTACGATACCTCGGACCGCCTGTATTTCGAGTCCCTGACGCTGGAAGACGTGCTGGAAATCGTCGCCATCGAAAAGCCGGTCGGTGTCATCGTCCAGTACGGCGGCCAGACGCCATTGAAACTGGCGCTGGACCTGGAAGCGAACGGCGTGCCGATTATCGGCACCTCGCCCGACATGATCGATGCGGCCGAAGACCGCGAGCGCTTCCAGCAGATGCTGCACAAGCTGGAACTGCGCCAGCCGCCTAACCGTACCGCCCGTACCGAAGCCGACGCCCTGGCGCTGGCGCAGGAAATCGGCTACCCGCTGGTGGTACGTCCTTCCTACGTGCTGGGCGGACGCGCGATGGAAATCGTTCATGAGCAGCGCGACCTCGAGCGCTACATGCGCGAAGCGGTGAAGGTCTCGCACGATTCGCCAGTGCTGCTGGACCGCTTCCTGAACGACGCCATCGAATGCGATGTCGATTGCATCTCCGACGGCGAAACCACGTTTATCGGCGGCGTAATGGAACACATCGAACAGGCTGGCGTCCACTCGGGCGACTCGGCTTGCTCGCTGCCACCATACTCGCTGGCGCCGGAAACCATCGCCGAACTGAAACGCCAGACGGCGCTGATGGCCAAGGGCCTGAACGTGGTCGGCCTGATGAATGTGCAGTTCGCAATCCAGAAGCAGCAAGTTGAAGATGAAATGCGCGACGTCGTGTATGTGCTGGAAGTCAACCCTCGCGCCTCGCGTACCGTGCCTTTCGTCTCGAAAGCCACCGGCTTGCAGCTGGCGAAGATTGCCGCCCGTTGCATGGTCGGCCAGAGCCTGGCTTCGCAGGGCATCACCGAAGAAGTCGTGCCGCCGTATTACAGCGTCAAGGAAGCCGTGTTCCCGTTCGTCAAGTTCCCTGGCGTGGACACCATCCTGGGACCTGAAATGAAGTCGACCGGCGAAGTGATGGGCGTGGGCCTGACGTTCGGCGAAGCGTTCGTCAAGTCGCAGCTGGGCGCCGGCGTCAAGCTGCCGAAGACCGGCAAGGTCTTTATCAGCGTGAAGTCGTCGGACAAGCCGCGCGCCGTGCAAGTGGCGCGTGACCTGGTCGACTCCGGCTTTACCGTGGTCGCCACCAAGGGCACGGCCGCCGTGATCGCAGCGGCCGGGATTGCCGTCACGCCAGTCAACAAGGTGATCGAAGGCCGTCCGCACGTGGTCGACATGATCAAGAACCACGAGATCGTACTGGTGATTAACACCGTCGAAGAAAAACGCAGCGCCATCGTCGATTCGCGGGCCATCCGCACCTCGGCCCTGGCCGCGCGCGTGACGACCTACACCACCATCGCCGGCGCGGAAGCGGCTGTCGAAGGCATCCGTCACCTCGACGAGTTGCGCGTGTACGATCTGCAGGGCTTGCACAAGACCTTGCAACAGGCGTAAGCCAGCGTGTTATTTGCAGTGGCCGCCGTTAGGCGGTACACTGCATGCTTATCAACCACAGAGTTCCGTGCAGAGCAGCGCGCGGCCTCTGTGGTTTTCACTTGGTGCAGGCATTAACAACGACACCGATAACTAGCAGATAGTAGAGATAACATGACCTCAGTCCCATTGACCAAATTCGGCGCAGAACTCCTGAAAGAGGAACTGCATCATTTGAAGACCAAGGAACGCCGTATCGTCATCGATGCGATCGCCGAAGCGCGCTCGCACGGTGACCTGTCGGAAAACGCCGAGTACGACGCCGCCAAGGAACGCCAGGCATTCGTCGAAGGCCGCATCGCCGAACTCGAAGGCAAGCTGGGCGCCGCGCAGATCATCGACCCGACCACCCTCGACGCGGAAGGCCGCGTGGTGTTCGCCTCGACCGTGAATCTGGAAGATCTGGAGTCGGGCCAGAAAGTGACGTACCAGATCGTTGGCCTCGATGAAGCCGACCTGAAGCTGAACAAGGTTTCCGTCACGTCGCCGATTGCCCGCGCGCTGATCGGCAAGTATGCCGGCGACGTGGTTGAAGTGCAGGCGCCGTCCGGCCCGCGCGAATACGAAATCCTGGAAGTGCTGTACATCTGATGCCCACGCGCATCCGCATCCTGGTTGCCACCCTGTGGGCCGGCAGCCTGTGGACCATCGGCTTTATCGTCGCGCCCACCCTGTTTGCCACCTTGAGCGACCGTGTGCTGGCAGGCAATATCGCCGGCAGCCTGTTCCGTGCCGAGGCCTGGCTGTCGATTGCCTGTGCGCTGATTCTGCTGGCCTTGCTGCAATGGGCGCCGGGTGTGCTGGAGCCCAAGCGCCGCCGCTTGCTGGGGGCGCTGGTGCTGTCGATGCTGGTGTGCGCGCTGGTCAGCCATTTCGGCATCACGCCCTTGATGAGCGAACTCAAGGCGCAGGCGCCATCGGGCATCATGGACGACGCCATGCGCAGCCGTTTCGGCATGCTGCACGGGGTGTCGACGCTGGTGTTTGCGGTGCAGAGCCTGCTGGCGGGTGTGCTGATCTGGAAACAACAATAAGCTTGTCTTGATCGTGGCGTAAAAAAGCGGAGCAGGGAAGATCCCGTGCTCCGCTTCCTTTTTCAACCGCCTGGGGCGGTTGAGGGTGGGCTTACTTGCTGCCCAGTGCGCTTTTCTTGGCGCTCTTCTGGCGCGGCTTGGCACGCTTGATGGAACCGCCTTCGGTAACGCGCTCATTGCCCTTGATCATGACTTTCGTCACGCTCGGGCGCTTGGTGCCGCTGGCGCTGGCTTTGACGATGGTCACTTCGCGCATACCCTTGCCGGAACTGACCTTCTCCTTCACCACTTCTTTTTTCGGACGGTAGATTACCAGCAGTTTGCCTATATGTTGTACGGGAGCGGCGCCGAGATTGCCGCAAATCGTTTCGTACATTCCGACGCGGGCTTCGCGGTCGTCGCCGAACACGCGCACTTTAATCAGGCCGTGTGAATCGAGGCCCAGGTCAATCTCTTTGAGGACAGCAGGTGTCAAGCCCGCTTCGCCGATAATGACGATAGGCTTCAGCGCGTGTGCTTCGGCGCGCAGTGCGCTGCGCTCTACGGGTGTAAGTTTTAGCATAATAATTTTTAGTAATTCCCTTAAAAGCAGTATTCTACGCGAATGGCAAAGAAGAAATTAAACAAAAACTGGTTGCACGACCACATTAATGACCCTTATGTGAAGTTGGCGCAAAAAGAGGGCTACCGTGCCCGGGCCGCATACAAGCTCAAGGAAATCGATGAAGACGAGAAACTGATCAAGCCTGGTCAGGTGATTGTGGACCTCGGGTGCACCCCTGGCAGCTGGGCGCAGTACACGCGCCGCAAGCTGGCCGGCAAGGATGGCGGCGGCGTCAATGGTACCCTGATCGGCCTCGACATGCTGGAGATGGAGCCGATCGCCGACTTCCATTTTATCCAGGGCGACTTCCGCGAAGCACGCGTGCTGCGCCAGCTGGAAGTAGTGCTGCAGGGACGCAAGGTGGATCTGGTGCTGTCGGACATGGCGCCCAATCTGTCGGGTATTGCCACGGCAGACGCCGCGCGCATGGAACATCTGATCGACCTGGCGATTGAATTTTCGCAGCTGCACCTGAAGCCTTCCGGCGTATTGCTGGTCAAGTGCTTCAAGGATATGGGCTTCAGCCAGATCGTGGAAAAATTCCGCACCGAATTCAAAGTCGTGGTGCAAAAGAAACCGAAGGCCAGCCGCGACAAGTCGTCGGAGATATTCCTGATGGGCCGGGGCGTCAAGAATCCCCTGAAAAATGCCGTTGAAGAAGACGATTCCGCTCTTGATATTTAAGTTGGAATCCGCACATGGGAACGAGGAGTGCGGCAATGGTTCTGGCCTGCGGGTCTAAATTGTTTATACTGCACTTTTGACGTGGGCGCGGGTTTTTGGCGCACACGGATCGGCAGGCTTTGGCACGGCCTGCTTATTGCGAGTAAAATCGTGTTTCTAGCTATAGCAAAAAGATGCGCACTGCATCCAAGGAGTCTTCGTGAATAACATGTTTTCCAAATCTGCCATCTGGGTCGTCGTACTGCTGCTGCTGTTCATGCTGTTCAAGCAGTTTGATAGCCATGGCGCCACGGGCGGCAGCAAGGCCATCGCTTATTCCGATTTGCTGGATGAGGTCAAAGCCAAGCGCGTCAAGGATGTCGTGATCGAAGGTTCCTCGATCACCGCCAAGCTGATGGACGATACCAAGGTGCGCACCACTGCCACCAGCCTCGACAAGGGTCTGATCGGCGACCTGCGCGACAATGGCGTGCATTTCGATGTGCGTCCGCCTGAGGAACCATCGTTCCTGCAATCGATTTTTGTATCCTGGTTCCCGATGCTGCTGTTGATCGGCGTCTGGGTATTCTTCATGCGTCAGATGCAGGGCGGCGGCAAGGGCGGGGCTTTCTCGTTCGGCAAGTCGAAAGCCCGCATGATGGATGAAGCCAGCAACACCGTGACCTTCGCCGACGTCGCCGGTTGCGATGAAGCGAAAGAAGAAGTCAACGAAGTGGTCGACTTCCTCAAGGATCCGAGCAAATTCCAGAAGCTGGGCGGCCGCATTCCACGCGGCGTGCTGATGGTCGGTCCTCCGGGCACCGGTAAAACCCTGCTGGCGCGCGCCATCGCCGGCGAAGCCAAGGTGCCGTTCTTCTCGATCTCGGGTTCGGACTTCGTTGAAATGTTTGTCGGTGTCGGCGCCAGCCGTGTGCGTGACATGTTTGAAAACGCCAAGAAGCATTCGCCGTGCATTATCTTCATCGACGAGATCGACGCGGTCGGCCGTCACCGTGGCGCCGGTACTGGCGGCGGCAATGACGAACGTGAACAAACGCTGAACCAGTTGCTGGTCGAGATGGACGGTTTTGAAGCGAACTCCGGCGTGATCGTCGTGGCTGCCACCAACCGCGCCGACGTGCTCGATAAAGCGCTGCTGCGTCCCGGTCGTTTCGACCGCCAGGTTTCGGTTGGCTTGCCGGACATCCGCGGCCGTGAACAGATCCTGAACGTGCACATGCGCAAAGTGCCGATCGGCACCGACGTCAAGGCCGATATTCTGGCCCGCGGCACGCCTGGTTTCTCGGGTGCGGATCTGGCCAACCTGGTCAACGAAGCGGCCCTGTTTGCTGCACGCCGCAGCAAGCGCCTGGTGGAAATGTCGGACTTCGAAGACGCGAAAGACAAGATCTACATGGGTCCCGAGCGCAAATCGATGATTATCCGCGAGGAAGAGCGCCGCAATACGGCTTACCATGAGTCTGGTCACGCGGTGGTGGCGAAGCTGCTGCCGAAGGCCGACCCGGTCCATAAAGTGACGATCATGCCGCGCGGCTGGGCCTTGGGCCTGACCTGGCAGTTGCCGGAACACGACAATCTGTCCGCCTACAAGGACAAGATGCTGGAAGAAATTTCCATCCTGTTCGGTGGCCGTATCGCGGAAGAGATATTCGTTGGCCAGATGTCGACCGGTGCATCGAACGACTTCTCGCGCGCCACCAAGCTGGCCCGCTCGATGGTGACCCGCTTCGGCATGTCCGACAGCATGGGCGTGATGGTCTACGAAGACAGCGAAAACGAAGGTTTCTTCGGTGGCGCCACCAAGACGATCTCGGAAGCAACCCAGCAAAAGGTTGACGCCGAAATCCGCAGCATTCTCGACACGCAATATGCACTGTCGCGCAAGCTGCTGGAAAGCAACCGCGACAAGGTCGAAATGATGACCAAGGCGCTGCTGGAATGGGAAACCATCGATGCCGAGCAGATCAACGACATCATGGCTGGCCTGGAGCCGCGTCCGCCAAAAGTCATTCCACCACGCCGCAATGCGGGTGACAGTGGCGCTGGCGGCATCTCGCCAAACGTGACGGCACCAGCCTGACCATGCCGGCCGGCTAGACTGCTAGCCAGGCGGCAACAACAAGAAAGGGTAAGGAGCGATCCTTGCCCTTTTTTGTTAGCGCTTACCACTTTTCCCTACCACACAGATTCACATGCGACATTATTTACAATTCGGCCGTTTCGGCTTCCAGTTGCATGCCGCCGAACAGGGCAGGCAGGCGCTGGTGATGGGCATCCTCAATGTCACGCCCGATTCCTTTTCGGACCCCGGCAAGTTCCGGCACTTGGAGTTTGCCCTGTCGCGCGCCGAGCAGATGATACTTGAGGGCGCCGACATCATCGATATCGGCGGCGAGTCGAGCCGTCCGGGGGCGTCGCCGCTGCCTTTGCGTGAAGAATTGCAGCGCGTGATGCCGGTGCTGTATGCGCTGCGCGACTGCGGCAAGCCTTTATCGGTCGATACCTACAAGCCGGAGGTGATGCGCGAAGCGATACTGGCCGGTGCCGACATGATCAACGATATCAATGGCTTCCGCGCTCCTGGCGCCATTGAGGCCGTGAAAGACAGCGACTGCGCGCTGTGCATCATGCATATGCAAAGCGTGCCGCAAACCATGCAGGACCACCCGCAATACGAGGATGTGGTGCGCGAAGTCATCAATTTCCTGCGCCAGCGCGTCAATGCCATGCTGGCGGCCGGCATAGACCGCGAACGCCTGTGCATTGATCCCGGCTTCGGTTTTGGCAAGACGGTCGAACAGAACTACGCCTTGCTGCGGGCAAGCCGGCAGTTGCGCAACGAACTGGGCTTGCCGATCCTGGCCGGCTTGTCGCGCAAATCGATGATCGGGGCCGTAACCGGCCGCCCGGTGGAGCAGCGCCTGGCCGGTAGCATCGCTGGCGCTCTGGCTGCCGTGGCGCAAGGTGCGGAAATCGTGCGGGTGCATGATGTGGCGGAGACCGTCGATGCATTGAAAGTATGGCGCATGGCACACTAAGTTATTAAAATTTCATCAAAGACAATAAAAGAGAAAAAAATGACACGCAAGTATTTTGGTACCGATGGCATCCGCGGCCTGGTGGGTGCGGCCCCGATCACTCCCGACTTTGTCATGCGCCTGGGCTATGCGGCCGGCAAGGTGCTGGCCAGGTCGCAAAGCAGCAAGGTGCGCCCGACCGTGCTGATAGGCAAGGACACGCGCATTTCCGGCTATATGCTGGAAGCGGCGCTCCAGGCGGGGCTGGCGGCGGCCGGCGTCGACGTGTTGCTGGCCGGCCCGGTGCCCACGCCGGCGATTGCCTACCTGACGCGCGCGCTGCGCCTGACGGCTGGCGTGGTGATCTCCGCTTCGCACAATCCCTACCACGACAATGGCATCAAGTTCTTTTCAGGCCAGGGCGCCAAGCTGCCTGACAGCCTGGAGCAGGAAATCGAAGCGGCGCTGGAGCAGCCCATGGATTGCGTACCGTCCGAAAAGCTGGGTCGCGCCAAGCGCCTGGACGATGCTTCGGGCCGCTATATCGAGTTTTGCAAGAGCACTTTTCCGAACGAGCTGGACCTGCACGGCCTGAAGATCGTTGTCGACTGTGCGCATGGCGCCGCCTATCAGATCGCGCCCCATGTATTCCATGAACTGGGTGCCGAAGTCATCGCTATCGGCAACAAGCCGGACGGCTTCAATATCAACGCCGGTTTTGGCGCCACCGCCACCAAGGCGATGGCTACGGCTGTTGTCGAGCATGGTGCCGACCTGGGCATTGCGCTCGATGGCGATGCCGACCGCCTGATCATGTGCGATGCCAGCGGCCGCCTGTATAACGGCGACGAGCTGCTGTACGTGATGGTCAAGGACCGCCTGGCAACCGGCCCGGTGGCTGGCGCCGTCGGCACCCTGATGACCAATATGGCGCTCGAAGTGCTGTTCAGGCAGCAGGGCGTCGGTTTTGCGCGCGCCAAGGTGGGCGACCGCTATGTGCTGGAAGTGATGAAGGAAAAGGGCTGGATCCTCGGTGGCGAAGGTTCCGGCCATTTGCTGTGCCTGGACAAGCACACCACCGGCGACGGCATTGTCTCGGCGCTGCAAGTGCTGTCCGCGCTCAAGCGCAGCGGCCAGAGCCTGCAACAGTGCCTCGCCGAACTGGTGCTGTTCCCGCAAACCCTGATCAATGTGCGCGTGGCGCCCGGCACCGACTGGCGGCAGAACGCCGCCATGGTCGCCGAGACCGCCAGGGTGGAAGCCGAACTGGGCGACACCGGCCGCGTGCTGATACGCGCATCCGGCACGGAACCTCTTATACGCGTGATGGTCGAAGCCAAGGATGCGCTGAAGGCAGACAGCATGGCGCGCCGTATTGCCGACAAGCTGTCCGCATAAATTTTTGCAAGTGGCGGCCTGGCGATAGTTATTTCCATCTAATTCGTCTCTGGCAATTGACGAAATTGTGGCCAGGCCTTATTATCTTGTCTTCGGAGTGTGGCGCAGCCCGGTAGCGCACCTGGTTTGGGACCAGGGGGTCCAAGGTTCGAATCCTTGTACTCCGACCAAAGTCATAAAGCGGGCTGTCAGAAATGACAGCCCGTTTTGCATTGCAGGCAGGGAGCAGGCAATCCTGCTCTTGCTTCAGTTAAAATACTGCACCTTTCCGCCCATCGTTCAACGGATAGGACAACGGTCTTCTAAACCGTGAATGGGGGTTCGATTCCCTCTGGGCGGACCAGCGATCGCTGGCCCTCGATGCGCTTTTGGCATCGCTCTCTACTCTTCCTTGTTCCCCGCGCCAAACAGGCGATCCTTGGCATTGAGCAGTTTTTGTACCTTGGCGCCCATCTTCATCAGCTGCGCCATCGATTCGGGCGACAGCCGCTGCAAGTCGTCGAACCAGGTATTGGCCAGGTCGACCAGCTCATACATTTCGCGCATGCGCGCCTGCGCATATTTGTCGCCCGGTTCATTGGCCGGCGCCATCAGCGACTCGCGCAGTACTGTCAGGGTAGGCGCCACTTCGCGCCGGCGCCGCTCGGCCGCCACCACCCGGAAAATCTGCCAGACATCGCCCAGTGACGAGAAATATTCGCGCCGGTCGCCGGGGATGCGCGTCAGCCGTATCAGGCCCCAGCCCTGCAATTCCTTCAGGCCGATGCTGACGTTCGAGCGCGAAAAACTCAGGTGCTCGGCGATTTCATCGGCATGCAGCGGCTGTTCCGACACGAACAGCAGGGCATACACCTGGCCCACCGTGCGGTTGAAGCCCCAGCGGCTGCCCATCTCGCCGAAATGGCTGACAAAGGTCAGGATCAGCGGCGTCATTTCAATATTGTGAGTTTTCATAATTATCTGGAAGTTTTGCACTCTATTTTTGGCAGGTCAATTGATATCTGTCACGTTTCGCAGTATTATACAAAAAATCGAATTTACAGAAATGTCTGAAAACTCAAGAATTACGAATTAAACATGAATACTCCGTTTGCTGCGTTGCCGCGCTTTGTCCTTCCCCTCCTCGCCAGCCTGGTGCAGGGTGGCGCCGCATTGCTGTGGCTGCCGCAGGCGGCCTTGCTGGCATCAACCATGGCGGCAATGAAGGCTGGCGCCGGCTGGCGCGCGGCCTTGTTGCCGGCCGCCGCAGTGCTGCTGCTGGGCCTGCTGCGCGCCGCTGGAGAAGCGTGGGGCGCACGGACCATGTATGCGGCCGCGCGCGCGCATTTGTCGGCCTTGCGCACCCGGGTGGCGTTGGCCCTGGCGCGGCGCTCGCCGCTGGACCGCCAGCGCGCCCAGTCGGGCCAGGCCGCCAGCGTGATCGCCGAGCAGGCCGAAGCCATCGTGCCTTATCTGGTGCGCTACCAGCCCACGCGCTGGAAAGTGCTGCTGGTGCCTCTGGCGCTCTTGGTCGCCATCGCGCCGCTGTCCTGGCTGGCCGCCCTGATCCTGCTGGTTGCCGCCCCCTTGATTCCCGTCTTCATGGCCTTGGTGGGCATGGGCGCGCAGGCGGCCAGCCGTGCGCAGATGGTGGAAATGGGTGGCATGAATGCCTTCCTGCTGGACCGGCTGCGCGGCCTGGCCACGTTGCGCGCGCTGGGCGCCATCGACGCAACCGCCGGGCGCCTCGACGCCAGCGCGCAATCCGTGCGCCGCCGCACCATGGCGGTGCTGCGGATCGCCTTTTTGTCGTCGGCCGTGCTGGAACTGTTTTCCGCACTGGGCGTGGCGATGGTGGCGGCCTATATCGGTTTTTCGCTGCTGGGCACCTTCCATTTCGGCAGTTGGGGCAGCAAGCTCACGCTGGGCGAAGGCATGTTCATCCTGCTGCTGGCGCCGGCTTTCTTCGAGCCACTGCGCGAACTGGCCGCCGTCTGGCACGACAAGGCCGCCGGCCAGGCGGGCCTGGCCGCTCTGGCAGACCTGGCCGATGGCGGCCTGGTCATGCCCGGCGATGACGGGGCCGAGCCCGGCGCGCCTGCGATGGTCCACGCCGCGCCGCCTGCGGTGCAACTGCAGCAACTGCAGTTCGCCCATGCCGGCGAGGCGCCGCTGTTTGACGGTCTCGATTTGCAGGTATGCGCCGGCGAACATGTGGCCCTGCTGGGCGCCAGCGGCGCCGGCAAGTCCACCTTGTTGTCACTTATCGCCGGCTTGCTGCCAGCCGATGGCGGCGTCATCCGGATTGCCGATGTGGCGCTGGACGACGCTAATGTTGCCGGCCTGCGCCAGCGCATGGCCTGGATGGGCCAGCGGCCGCACGTGTTTGCCGCCTCCGTCAGCCAGAACGTGACGCTGGGCCGCGCCGATGCCGATGCCGGTCGCGTCGGCGCCGCGCTGCATCTGGCCGAACTGGCCGGCGTAGCCCAGGCGCAAGCCGGTGTCATGCTCGGCGATGGCGCGCAAGGCCTGTCTGGCGGCGAAGCCGTGCGCCTGGCGCTGGCCCGCGTGGCCATCCATCCGCATGCCGACCTGCTGCTGGTCGACGAGCCGACAGCCCACCTCGACAGCGAAACGGCGGCGCGCGTGACTGACGCGCTGCTGATGCTGGCCAAAGGCAAGACCATGATCGTCGCCACCCATGACCCGGTGCTGGCAGCGCGCTTGCCGCGCCGCGTGCTGCTGGGCGTGCAAACCCGGGAGCTGCAGGCATGAAAATCACCTTGTTACGGAATCCGATCTTGCGCCAGCTATTGCAGGGCCAGCCGCGCAAGATGTTGCTGGGCGCCGCACTGTCGGCGCTGACGGTGGTGGCCGGCATGGCGCTGCTGGGCCTGTCCGGCTGGTTCATCACCGCCACCTCGATCGCTGGCCTGGCCAGCAGTACCGCGCTGGCGTTCGATGTGTTTGCACCCTCGGCCGGTATCCGCCTGCTCGCGTTAGGGCGCACCGGCACCCGCTATGCGGAGCGCCTGGTCACGCACGACGCCACGTTCGCCGCGCTGGCCGCCATCCGCGTGCACCTGTTTCGCCGCTGGTCGCTGCCCGCCGCCGGCAGGCGCCTGCTGCGCCAGCCGAGCAAAATGCTGTTTCGCCTGACGGCCGATATCGATGCGCTGGAAGCCTTGTATCTGCGCCTGCTGGTACCGGTGTTTACAGCCGTGTGCGCGGCCCTGCTGGCCGGCCTGGCGCTGGTGTTTCTCGACGCGACCTTGGGCATGGTGTTTGCCGTCTGGTTATTAGTCAGTGGCGGCGCGATTGCGCTCTACGTGCTGCGACGTGCGCGCCGCCACGCCGCCCAGCGTGCGCGTGGCATGGAAAAATTGCGCTCGGGCGCGATAGATCTGGTGGCCGGCCAGACCGACCTGGTGATGGCCGGGCGCATCGCTGCGCAATGCCAGGCCCTGGCGCAGATCGACCAGTCGCTGGCGGCCACCGATATCGCCCTGCAGCGGCTGGACGCCAATGCCGGCGCCGCCTATGGCGCGGTGGCCAGCCTGACCATGGCCGGAGCGCTGCTGGCGGCGGCCGCCCTGGTCGAACGGCAACAGATCGGCGTGCCGGCCGCAGCGCTGGCGGTACTGCTGGCCTTGACGGCGATGGAACCGTTTGCCGGCCTGCGCCGTGGTGCACTGGAAGCCGGGCGCATGTTGCTGGCGCTGCGCCGTCTGGATCCGCGCGAGGAAGAACCGGCGCCGGCGCCCAAGCCCACCACGGCCGGCTTGTGCCTGCAGCAGGTCAGCGCCTGTCACGCCGGTAGCCAGGCGGCCATCGTGCATGCCGTCAGCCTGGCGGTGGCGCCCGGCGAGAAAGTGGCGCTGATCGGCCCCAGTGGCGCCGGCAAGTCGACCTTGCTGGCCTTGGCCGCGGGTGAAATCGCGCCCTTGTCCGGTACCGTCAGCGCGCCGCGCGCCTGTCTGTTTACCCAAAGAACTGAACTGTTCCAGGACAGCCTGCGCGACAACCTGCGCCTGGCCGACCCGGCTGCCGACGATGCGCGCCTGTGGCATGCCTTGCGGGCAGCGGGCCTGGAGCAGGAAGTGCGCGCGCTGGCCCAGGGCCTGGACACGCCGCTGGGCGAGGGCGGCCTGGGCCTGTCGGGTGGCCAGTCGCGCCGTCTGGCGCTGGCGCGGCTGTTCCTGCATGACTCGCCTTTGTGGCTGCTCGATGAAGCCACCGAGGCGCTCAATGCCGGCACCGCCACCGATGTGCTGCGGCGTTTGCGCGAGGAGAGCAGAGGGCGCAGCCTGCTGATCGCCACCCATTTGCGGCGCGAAGCGCAACTGGCGGACCGGCTGCTGACCATACGCCATGGCCGCATCGTGGCCGAAGCGCGGCGCGGCACGCCGGAATTTGACAAGGCGCTGGGCAGCTTGCGGGCAGATTAAAAAGTTTGTAGCACCGTTGTTTTAACGAAGTACTCCCAAGGAAACAAACAGGAACATCATGGACCTCGATATTGTTGCATTATCAAGACTACAATTTGCGCTGACAGCGCTGTACCACTTCATTTTCGTCCCGCTGACGATAGGCTTGTCAGTGATACTCGGCATCATGGAAACCGTCTACGTGATGACGGGCCGCACCATCTGGCGCGACATGACCAAATTCTGGGGCGTGCTGTTCGGCATTAACTTCGCCATGGGCGTGGCCACCGGCATCGTGATGGAATTCCAGTTCGGCATGAACTGGAGCTACTACAGCCATTATGTGGGTGATATTTTCGGCGCGCCGCTGGCGATCGAAGGCTTGATGGCCTTCTTCCTGGAAGCGACCTTTGTCGGCATCTTTTTCTTTGGCTGGGATAAATTGTCCGCACGCGGCCACCTTGCTACCACCTGGCTGGTCGCCATCGGTTCGAATTTCTCTGCCTTGTGGATACTGGTCGCCAATGGCTGGATGCAAAATCCGGTGGGCGCCGCCTTCAATCCGCAAACCATGCGCATGGAAGTGACCGACTTTGGCGCCGTGCTGACCAATCCGGTGGCGCAGGCCAAGTTCGTGCACACGGTATCGGCAGGCTATACGGTGGCCGCCATCTTCGTGCTGGGCGTGTCGGCCTGGTATTTGCTCAAGGGCCGTCACGTGCAGCTGGCCAAGCGTTCGATGACGGTGGCCGCCGCCTTCGGCCTGGCGGCGTCGCTGTCGGCGGCGGTGCTGGGCGATGAAAGCGGTTACCTGGCGTCCGAACACCAGAAAATGAAACTGGCCGCCATCGAAGCGATGTGGGAAACGGAACCTGCCCCAGCGGCATTTACGGCGATCGGTTTTCCCGACGAACAAGCGCGTGAAACCCATTATGCGCTGCATATTCCGATGGTGATGGGCCTGATCGGCACGCGTTCGTTGAATACCGAAATTCCCGGCATTGCCCAGCTGGTCGAGCGCGGCGAGCTGCTGATACGCGACGGCATCAAGGCCTATGACGCGCTGCAAACCATCCGCGCTGTGCCGCCCGGCGGCGTGGTACCTGAAGAAGCGCAGGCCATGTTCGAATCGAAAGGCCCGTCGCTGGGTTACGCCTTGCTGCTGAAACGCTATGTCGATGATCCGCGCCTGGCCACGCCCGAACAGATCGCCAGGGCCGCGCGCGACACGGTGCCGCCTGTGGCGCCGCTGTTCTGGTCGTTCCGCGTGATGGTCGGCCTGGGCATGTTCTTTATTTTGCTCACCGGCACATTTTTTGTACTGTCCGTGCGCCGCACCCTGGACGCCCACCGCTGGCTGCTGAAAGTGGCCGTGTTCGCCATCCCGCTGCCATGGGTGGCCGCTGAAGCAGGCTGGATCGTGGCCGAACTGGGCCGCCAGCCCTGGGTCATCGAAGGCGTGCTGCCGACCGCCGTGGCAGTGTCGAACCTGGGCGTGACGACCTTGCTGATCACCATTGCCGGCTTTGCCGCCATCTATACGGTGCTGCTGGTGATCGAGATGAAGCTGATGCTGAAAGCCATCCGCAAGGGACCGCAACTGCATGCGCCCGCAGCAGTGGCTGCCATCCCCGCCACCGTACAACCTGCCTGAGGAGGTGCATCGTGATTTTGCATGAACTGATTTCGTACGAAACCCTGCGCCTGATCTGGTGGCTGCTGATCGGCGTGCTGCTGATCGGCTTTGCCGTCACCGACGGCTTTGACCTGGGCACCGGCATGCTGCTGCCCTTTGCCGGCAAGACCGATCTGGAACGCCGCATTATCATCAACAGCATCGGTCCCGTGTGGGAGGGCAACCAGGTGTGGCTGATACTGGGCGGCGGCGCCGTCTTTGCCGCCTGGCCGCAGCTGTATGCGGTGTCGTTCTCGGGCTTTTACCTGGCCATGTTCGTGATCCTGGTGGCGCTGATCCTGCGCCCGGTCGCCTTCAAATTTCGCAGCAAGCGTGAAGACGCCAGCTGGCGTGCACGCTGGGACATCGCCTTGTTTATCGGCGGCTTCGTGCCGGCCCTGATCTTTGGCGTGGCCATCGGCAATGTGCTGCAAGGCGTGCCATTCCGCTTTTCCGACGACATGCATATCTTTTACGAAGGCAGCTTCTTTGGCCTATTGAACCCGTTTGCACTGCTAGCTGGCCTGGTCTCGGTGGCGATGCTGGTGATGCACGGCGCCACCTGGCTGCAGGTGAAAACCGAAGGCATCGTCGCCGAACGGGCGCGCACCTTCGGCAGCGTGGCGGCGATCGTCACGGTGGTGCTGTATGCGGCTGCCGGCGTGGCACTATGGACCATGGTTGACGGCTACCGCATTACCAGCGCGATCAGCGTGGCCGGCCCGTCCAACCCCATGTTCAAGACGGCTGAAGTGGCGGCCGGCGCCTGGTTCCTCAACTACGCGGCCCATCCTTGGACCTGGTCCGCACCGGTACTGGGCCTTGCCGCGCCGCTGCTGGCCCTGCTTTTCCTGCGCCTGCGCCGCGCCGTGCCGGCCCTGCTGGCCAGTGCGCTGGGCATCGCCGCGATCATCCTCAGCGTGGGCGCGTCCATGTTCCCATTCATCCTGCCGTCGTCGCTCGATCCGCGCGCCAGCCTGACGGTATGGGATTCGTCGTCCAGCCACATGACGCTGTTTATCATGCTGGTCGTCACCACCATCTTCATCCCCCTGATCGTGGCCTATACCAGCTGGGTCTACAAGGTGCTGTGGGGCAAGGTCGATGGCCAGGCCATCAGCGACGGCAAGGGCCACGCCTACTGATCATTGATACATCATTTACTCAACTTCAAAGGAATCATCATGTGGTATTTCGCCTGGATACTGGGCCTTCCGCTGGCGGCGATGTTCGCCGTGCTCAACGCAATGTGGTACGAAATGGTCGATGGCGACACGACGCCCGAGAAGTATCTCTGACGACCGTATCGCTGAAGCAGGCCCTGGGCTTTCCTGTAACAGGAGGAATGGTCGCTCCATATAAACGCGGCCGGGGCCGCTTTGGATGCAGCGCAGTGCTACACTGCCCACCATTCTTTTTGACGGAACCCCATCATGACCACCACGCTTTCTTCCTTGCCTTATCGCGCTACCGCCGCCGAGGCTTGCCAGTGGCTGCAAGCGCAGACCGGCACGCCCTGGACCCTGGCGCGGCTGCTGGAAGAGGGTGGCTTGCCGTATGTGTGGATAGATTATTCGGATGAATGGGCCGAGTTGTTCCACGAGGGCGTGACACGCTACGCGGCGCCGGTGGTGTTTATCGAGGACAAGCAGCACCTGGCTGCCGGCGGCAGCGATGTCTGGCTGCGCTTTACGCGCGATTCCGGCAACCTGGCCATTGCCCTGAAGGATCAAGGCTTGCGCGCATCGCTGGACGGTTTGCATTTCCAGGAACGCGACCTGTTAAAGCTGGTAAAGGAATTGCTCAATCCCACGCCTGTCGAGCCGGAAACGCCTTTGGCGCCGCAGGAAAGCCTGAAGGGGCTGGAGCGCAACGAGATCCTGCAAGCGTTTGCGTCCATCGTCAAAGTCAACCTGGAGCAGGGCATGCTGGCCGGCCTGGGCGTCTTTGGCGACGATGGAGCGCGCGTGCGCAAGAATTCGCGTGGCGGCAAGAACAATTACCTGTGGAATCCCGTTACACTGGCCTTCGGCCTGCACGATGTGCACCGCGTGCCGATGCCGCATCTGAAAAAAGCATTTGCCACCCAGCCGCTGCTCAGGCCATGGAAGGCGGCCTGGCTGGAGTCACTGGCCTTGCTGGGAGAATAAACTAGAAAAGCTTGCCCTGCGCCAGGTCGACCTGCCGGGCGCGCCGCGTGGCCAGCCCGGTTTTTTGCGCCTCCTGCGCGCTGGACAGGCCGATGCCCTCCAGCGCCAGCAAGGTTTGTTTGGCCTCCAGGCCGCCCGCAAAGCCTGTCAGCGCGCCGCTGGCGCCGATCACCCGGTGGCAGGGCACGATGATGGAAACGGGATTCCTGCCATTTGCCGCGCCGACCGCGCGCACGGCGGCGGGCCGGCCGACCTGGCACGCGATTTCGCCATAGCTGCGCGTCTGGCCGAATGGTATCGTCAGCAGCGCCTGCCATACCTGCTTCTGGAAATCGGTGCCGGCAAAGTCCAATGGCAGCTCGAACTGCTGGCGCGTGCCGGCAAAATACTCGCGCAATTGCTGCTGCGCTTGCAGCAGCACCGGATGCGTGCCGTCTTCGCTCAGCTCGCCCAGGCGCACCCGGGTCGGTTTGTCGTCCTGCCACAAAACCGCTGCCAGTGCAGCGCCGCGCGCCACCAGCGTCAGTTCGCCCACTGGCGAGGGCATTAACTTGTAGACACAGAGCATGAACATTCCTTGTCAACAACTATGCATTAAAGCAATCTGCGCCAGATTCAGCCTTTGGCTACCGGCTCGCCTTGCGTCAGCTTGCCGCCATAAAAGCCATCGTGCAGGCCGTGAGCGAAGTCGACCAGCGGTTGTCCGCCTGTGGCCGATACATACAGCAACCAGGCCGCTGCCAGCATGGTTTTGCGGTCATTGCGGCGGTAGCCGAGGGTAATGCCGATGATGCCGGAAACCAGCAGTATCAATTCCACGTAATACGCCATGCGCCGCTCCCCGCTGGTGAATAAAAAGTTGCCTTGCGGCATACTAATATGAAATTAAGTATGTGGCAACTTTTTATGCTGGATGGTTTCAGAATCAACGGTTCTGCGATAATGCATGCAGGATATTTGTCAGCTGAAGGAATTGCATGCGTATGAAAAGCGCGATAGGGATAGTCATCTCCTGTGCCGGATGGCTGTGCGCCATCTCGCCTGGCCATGCGCAGGAAGCGCAGACGCCTCCAGCGGTGCCGCCGACGCATGAAGCGCCGGCCTTGCCCGCACCTGCTGCGCAGCCGGTGCCAGCCAGTCCCGTTCCGGCTCCGGTTCCGGCAGCAGAACCTGAGCCCGTCGCAGCCGAACTGCTCGGAGTGATACCCCAGTCCGTGAAGGTTACCGCCAGCAATCTGGCGGCGCCGCCGCGCGTGCGTTTCACGGCGTACCGCGATAGCTATCTGACGGCAAAAAAAGTCTGGCAGGTATCGCGCGGTAACGTGGTAATGGCCTTGCGCCTGATCCCGGCCAAGCTCAGCGCCACTATCGACGATGTGCGGGTGGCGTTGCAAGGCGATGGCGCGCCGGTGGCGATCAAGGTGGGCGAGGGCGGTGTCTTCATCGTGCCAATCAATGACGAGATAGCGGCCCAGGATGGCAGTTTCCTGGTCAACAAGGGCCGCGGGGAATTGACAGCCAATATGGTGATCCAGCCCGCCGTGGCGCGCGATGCCTGGACGGTGGGGCGGGTGGCGCAAGTATTGCATGACGCCAGGCTGGCCGTGCATGCGATCACACCGTGGTACAAACGCCTGTTTTCCAGTGAAGTGCAGGCGCTGGCCTTTTGCGCGCCCGAGCGGGGCAGCGCCCTGCAACTGATGCAGGACCAGCAACTGATTGCCACCCTGCCGATGAACGACGCCGCCGTCAACGACATCAACCTGCCTGTGTATTGCAAGATGTTCGATGGCGAAGACAAATACCCGGGCCACTACCGCGTGGTGATGCCCGAACAGGCGACGGTGCTGATACTGTAAGCTGTCAGGCAGGCTTGCACTGCACCAGTTCCAGCGCCGCCGCCAGCGCCAGGTCCATCGTTGCCTGGTGAAACAGCAGCCACTGCGGCAGCAGGGCCAGCGCATGGCGGCCCTGTTCCACGTCACCCTCGTCGACGGCAGCCCAGGCGTGGTGCAGGCCGCCGAGCACGCGAGCATGCTGCTCGCGGTGGTTGGTCAGCGATGGAAAGCCGATTTCCTCCATCAGGTCTTCTTCTTCGCGGAAATCGCGTTCCACCGCCGCGACAAGTTCCCGAAAGCCCACGCTGAATTGTGGGTCGCCGAGGTTCGCAAGCTGCTCCAGCCGCGCCACTGCGTCAAACAGCGCTTCGTGCGCCGCGTCCATGGCGGGTATGCCCAGCGCCATGTCTTGTTTCCATTGAGATGTCAACATGCCAGCTCCTGTGTCAGCCTGCGGTCGGGCTGACCGGGCGGCTTCAGTGTGGGCGTGCTGAAGGTGAAAATCCATGATCTGGATCAAACATTCAATCGCTTCAAGCGCAGGCGATGGCGGTGTCAGCGCTGCGGCCAGTGCGACCACATGGCATGGGCGTCGACATTCGGCGTCTGCAGCATTTGTGCCAGCGAAGGACCGGACCGCTGCAGCATCAGCGGCACCAGCATCAGCGAAGAGAGGGCGAGGCAGGCCAGCACTTTGAGCGTCAACATGATTATCTCCCGGCACGCCAGCGGCAGCGCGGGAATGCGGCGCCAGCCGGTTATGCGATGACATCATGCTTGCAGTGTAGGTCAGCTGGCGACAAGTTCAACTGATTGCTGTGATGCACTGCAGCAACAGCTGCCAGTCGATGTTCAATAAACGTCGCGGCGGTAGCGGTCTTGCGTGCGCAAGTCGTCCAGGCCATCCTGGCCCAGCACGTCGAGCAGCACCGCGTCGACGCCGGCCGCCATGCCCTGCAGGCTGCCGCACACATACACGATGGCGCCGTCCTGCAGCCAAGTGCGCAATTCACTGACCGCGCTGCGCAGGCGGTCCTGTACGTACTCGCGGCTATCGCCGTCGCGCGAAAACGTGCGGTCCAGACGCGCCAGATTGCCCTCTTGCAGCCACGCCTCCAGTTCTGCGGTGCAGATGCTGTCGGCGCTCTGCTGGCGCTCGCCGAACAGCAGCCAGTTGCGGCCCAAGCCCGCCCGCTGGCGCGCGCGCAGGTGCGAGCGCAGGCCGGCCAGGCCCGAGCCGTTGCCGATATAAATGCACGGCACGTCGGTCAGCGCCGGGGCGAAGGCCGGGTTCGCTTGCAAACGCAGGCGGATCTCACCGCTCAGCGGCGCGAACTGCGTCAGCCAGCCCGAGGCCACGCCATAGCCGCCGTTGTTCTCGCCCGCATGGCGCTCCTGGCGCACCAGCAATTGCAGCTCGCCATCGTGCGGCATGGACGCCACCGAATAGCTGCGCGGCGCGTGTGGCACGCTGCCGCCGCTGTCTTCGCCTTCGCTGCCGTCGCTATTGCACGGAATAATCTCGGCCAGCGCGCCGGCTTCCCAACTGGTGCCAGCAGGGCCGGACAAGCCGATTTCATACAGCTGGCCGCCCTGGCTGCCAGGATTGAGCAGCACGCGGCGCGTCAAGCGCCACGCCTCATACGACGCATCTTCCTGGCGGCCGATGGCGTCGATCGGGCTGCCGCTGGTGCGCGCCAGCGCCTGCGACCAGGCGGCCAGTGCGTGGGCGTCATGCTTGTCCACTTCAATCATGGCAAACAGCGGCGTCGCGCCCAGCGCTTGCAGGCGCAAGTCCAGTGCGCGGCCAAAGCCGCAGAACTGGCTGTAATGGCGGTCGCCCAGGGCCAGCAAGCCAAATTCCAGGCCGGCCAGATCGGGCGCCTTGCTGTCGTCCAGCAATCGCGCAAAGCGGCGCACGCCATCGGGTGCTTCGCCCTCGCCAAAGGTGCTGGCGACGATCAGTACGTGTTCATACTGGCGCAGCTGTGTCGGCGACAATTGCCCGAGCGACTGTACGTCGACCGGCACGCCGGCCTGCTGCAGGGCGCGCGCGCTTTCCAGTGCCAGCCTTTCGGCCTGGCCCGACTGGCTGGCATAGGCCACCAGCGTCGGCAGGGCGCTGACATGCGGGCCGGGCGCACCGGCGCCCAGCATGGCGCGTTGGGCGGCAACGGCGCGCTTGGCCTTGCGCCGGCCCAGGTACAACATCCAGCCGGAGATGCCGAACAGCGGCATGCACAGGCTGGCGACGGTCACGATAATGCGCCCCGGCAAACCGAAATAGCTGCCCATGTGCAGCGGGTAGATGATGCTGAGCAGGCGCGCGCCTTGCCCCTGCTGGTCGTAGGGCTTGTATTCGGTAACCGTGCCATCGGCCGGCAGGATGGTCATGGTGTTGCGCGCGCGCTCATGTGGTGCGTCGTTGGCCAGCCAGGTGAACTGCACCGCTTCGCCCGGGTGCGTCGGCATGCGCACGGTGGTCAGGGTCCAGTTGCCGGCACGTTGCTGGAAAGTATTCCAGGCCAGTGCGGTATCGATGGCGGCGTGTGCCGCTTCCGGTTTTTTCTCGCGTGCCGGCGCCGGTTTTGCGGATGCTTGCGCCATGCGCGGCGGCTTGCCGGCCCAGGCGTCGATCTGGTCGCGCACGATATCGTAGCTCCAGTACAGGCCGGTCAGGGTCAGCATCACATACACCACCAGGCACCAGGTGCCGATCACCGAGTGCAGGTTCCACAAGAATGAGCGGCCTTTCAGTGCCGGGTCGAACATCAGCCAGGTGCGCCAGTCCAGCGGGCGGCGCGGCCAGCGCAGGTACAGGCCCGACAGCGCCAGGCCAAGCAGGCACAGCGCCAGCGCGCCCAGTACCTGGCGGCCCGGTTCGCGCGGCAGCAGCAGCCATCGGTGCAAGGACTCGGTCCACTCGAAAAAGCCCGCGCCCTGCATCGCCGGCCGCGTTGCGCCCGTGTACGGGTGCACATACACGGACTCGCCACGGCGCTGGCCCGCCTTCGGCGCAAAAAACACGCGCGGCGCGGCGCCGGGTTCGGCATACACAGTAACGGATGCAACGCGCTGGCCGTGTCCGGCGGCCGCCACGCTGGTCAGCTGGCCGGGCGTGAGCACAGCGCGTGTTTCCACCGGCACATGGCGCACGCCCGGGTTCATCAGATCGAGCAATTCATCCTTGAACGAGATGGTCGCGCCGGACAGGCCAATGATCATCAGAACGGTGCCGGCGGTAATCCCGATAAACCAGTGCAGCTGGAACCAGACCTGCTTCCAGCTGGGCCAGTTCCATTGCACGTTGTTGCGACGGCGCGTGCTTGCCTGTGGCTGCGAGGTGGGTGCTGCACGCGATGCCGGTGCGCCGGCGATGGTGGGTGTTGTCATGAGTCGGATTGCTGGCTGGCGGAACGGAGAAGGCCGCCATCATATCGCAAATGAGAATGATTCGCGCTAATTCTGCGACCAGTTTTCAGGCAAAGATGGCAGCGGGGCGCTTGTCTCGCCGCGTTTTGGCATGCATACTGCCAGATAATGTATCTCTCGCATGGGCGGCGCGCTGCTGCTGCCGTGACGAAGGACTACAATAGCCGCCTGACTTCATAATCTCATCGAACGCCCATGACCACATCGAATATCACCATCACGCCTTCCGCCCATCCCCTGTCCGACGCCGAGCGCGGCGAGCGCATGAACAAGCCGGCCTTTGGCCGCGTGTTTACCGATCATATGGTGGTGATTCCTTACAGCGACGGCAAGTGGCAGCAAGGCGAACTGAAAGCCTACGGTCCGTTGATGCTGGACCCGTCAGCCTCGTCGCTGCATTACGGCCAGGCCATTTTCGAAGGCTACAAGGCGTTTGCCCAGCCCGACGGCAGCATCAAGACTTTCCGTCCTGAACAGAACGCCGAGCGCTTCAACCGCAGCGCCGCGCGCCTGGCCATGCCGTCCATCCCGGTCGAGCTGTTCCTGGAAGCGGGCGACGCCCTGATCTCGATCGACCGCAAATGGGTGCCAGGCAAGACCGGCGAGAGCCTGTACATGCGTCCACTGATGATCGCCACCGACCCATTTCTGGGCGTGCGTCCGTCAGAAGAATACCTGTTCGTGCTGTTTGCCTCGCCTGCCGGCGCCTACTTCCCGCAGGGCGTGAAACCGGTCACCGTGTGGATCAGCGAAGACTTCGTGCGCGCCGCACCGGGCGGCACCGGTGAAGCCAAGTGCGCCGGCAACTATGCGGCCAGCCTGATGGCCCAGTCGCAAGCGCAAGAGAAGGGCTGCGACCAGGTCGTCTGGCTCGACGCCGTGCACCGCGAATTCATCGAAGAGATGGGCGGCATGAACTTGTTCTTCGTCTACCAGGACGGCGACAAGGTGACCGTGGTCACGCCGGAGCTGACGGGCACCTTGTTGCCAGGCATTACCCGCCGCAGCCTGCTGGAGATGGCGAAAGACCTCGGCTACGCCACCGAAGAGCGCAAGCTGTCGGTACAGCAATGGCGCGACGATATCGCTTCGGGCCGCATGACCGAAGTATTTGCCTGCGGCACGGCCGCCGTCATCACGCCGGTCGGCGTGGCCAAGGCCAATGGCTTCGAGATGACCATCAACAATAACGAAAACGGCGCAGTCACCCTGGCCCTGCGCGAAGCACTGCTGGGCTTGCAGCACGGTACAAAGCCTGATACGCACGGCTGGATGCACAAGGTCTGCTGATTTACTGTGTCTGAATAACACCGCGCCGGCACCATGTTGCCGGCGTTTTTACATCGCTGGAGGAACCCCATGCAGCTGCGCTTTATATTGCCCGCCTTTGCCACACTCCTGTTGAGCCTGGCTGGTGGCCTGGCCCAGGCGGCCGACGCCCAGTGCGCCATCCCGCGCACTGTCAGCTACGCCGATTACGACGTCAGGCCATCGGACGAAAAGAATACCTGCTACAAGCAGAGCACGAATGTGCCGACTGATTACTTTATGCTGGCACTATCCTGGTCGCCCGGTTTTTGCGACAGCCAGCGCCGCCGTGGTGAAATCTCGAAGAAGGCTGCCTTCCAGTGCGCGGAAACTAACCACTTCGGCTGGATCGTGCACGGCCTGTGGGCACAATCTGCCAACCCGGCCAGCTGCGACGATATTTCCGTCACGCCGCCGCGCAAGACGGACCTGCATCCGCGGTACTGCAAGGGCAATTTGCCGAAACTGGCGCCGGCCGAGATCTTGCCCTACATGTGCATGCAGCCGGGTGAAGCGCTGCTGCAGGGCGAATGGGAAAAGCATGGCGCCTGCGATTTCGGCACGGCAAAAGAATATTTCGAGAAGGAACGTGAACTGTTCCAGGCCTTGAAATTGCCTGATACCAGCATGGACAAGAATGCGTTGTTCCAGTGGATGAAGCAACACAATCCGCAACTGAAAGGCCGCTGGCTGGGCTATGAAAAACACTCGGGCGAGCTGCGTATCTGCTACTCGAAGGATTTCAAGGTGATCGATTGTCAGAAATAAAGCAAGCCGTCATGGTCGGCGAGGATGGCCTGCCGCCCGGCGCGCGCGGCTGGGCCATGCTGTCGCTGGCGATCGGTGTCGGCATGGCCTCGCTCGATACGGCAATTGCCAATACGGCCTTGCCGGCGATTGCCAGTGAGTTGCACACGACGCCGGCCGCGTCGGTGTGGATCGTCAACGTCTACCAACTGGCGATGGTGGCGACCCTGTTGCCGTTTTCTGCCCTCGGCGAAATCGTCGGCTACCGCCGCGTGTTTATCTCAGGCATGTTCTTGTTCACCCTGGCCTCGCTCGCTTGCGCACTGGCCTGGTCGCTGCCGTCGCTGGTGGTGGCGCGCCTGTTTCAGGGCGTGGGCGCCAGCGCCATGATGAGTGTCAATACGGCGCTGCTGCGCGTGCTGTACCCCAGGCATTTGCAGGGTCGCGCCTTTGGCAATAATTCGCTGGTGGTGGCGGTGGCGTTTGCCATCGGCCCCACGGCCGCTTCGCTGATACTGGCGACCGCATCGTGGCCGTGGCTGTTCGCCATCAATGTGCCACTCGGCGTGGCCGGGTTTTTTGTCGCCAGCCGCATGCTGCCGGCCACAAAGCTGTCAGGCCACACCATGGATGCGCGCACCGCGCTGTACAACGTGGGCGCTTTCGGCTTGCTGATTTTATTGTTCGGCGACGCCGCCCACCATGCGCCATGGACCACCTTGCTGCCAGAGCTGATGGCGGTGGTGATCTTCTTTATCCTGCTGCTGCGCCGCCAGAGCGGCCACCAGGCGCCGATGTTGCCGGTCGACCTGTTTCGCAGGCCGCTGTTTTTCCTGTCGTCGATGACGGCGATCTGCACCTTCGCCGCGCAAGGCCTGGCGTTTGTGTCGCTGCCGTTCTATTTCGAAGTGACGCTGGGCCGCTCGCCGATCGAAACGGGTTTTTTGATGACGCCGTGGGCCGTGCTGGTGGCGGTGATGGCGCCGATTGCCGGCAGGCTGAGCGACCGTTATTCGCCCGGCGTGCTGGGCGGCATCGGCCTGGCCGCGCTGGCCACCGGCCTGCTGACACTGGTGTGGATACCAGCCAACCCCAGCGTGGTCGATATCGGCTGGCGCATGGCGCTGTGCGGCATTGGTTTCGGCTTTTTCCAGGCGCCCAACCTGAAAGCCATCATGGGCAGCGCGCCACCGCAGCGCAGTGGCGGCGCCAGCGGCGTGGTCGCCACCTCGCGCCTGGTCGGGCAGGCCACCGGCGCCGCGCTGGTGGCCTACTGCTTCACGGTGTCGGCCACGCACGGCACCACCTATGCCTTGTTGCTGGCGGCCGGCTTTGCGGCGCTGGCCTGCATCGCCAGCTTTTCACGGCTGGTGGTGACGCAGCCCGCGGCCCAGCCCTGAGGCTGTTCAGACATCGATCGCCTTGTCGGACTGCATGCGCTTGCGCAGTTCGAACTTCTGGATCTTGCCGGTCGAGGTGCGGGGCAGGGGGCCGAACCAGATCGCTTTCGGCACCTTGAAACCGGCCAGGTTGTTCTTGCAAAAGGCAATCAGCTCGGCTTCGGTAACGCTGGCGCCTTCACGCAGTTCGACAAAGGCGCACGGAGTCTCGCCCCATTTTTCGTCAGGCTGGGCAATCACGGCGGCAGCCAGCACTTGCGGGTGGTGATACAAGGCGTCTTCCACTTCCACGCTTGAAATGTTTTCGCCGCCTGAAATAATGATGTCCTTGCTGCGGTCTTTCAGCTTGATATAGCCGTCCGGATAGCGCACGCCCAGGTCGCCGGTATGGAACCAGCCGCCGGCAAACGCGTCCTGCGTGGCTTTCTCGTTTTTCAGATAACCCTTCATGCAGATATTCCCGCGGAACATGATCTCGCCGATCTGTTCGCCGTCCGGCGTCACCGGCTGCATGGTGTCCGGGTCGAGCACGGCCACTTCGCTTTGCAGGTGGTAGCGCACCCCCTGGCGCGACTTCATGACGGCGCGTTCTTCCGGCGACAGCCAGGCCCATTCCTCCTGCTCGGCGCAGATGGCGGCCGGGCCATACACTTCCGTCAGGCCATACGAGTGGATCAGATCAAAGCCCATTTCTTCGATGCGCGCCACCATCGCCGCCGGTGGCGGTGCGCCGGCCACCATGCCGTGCACGGTCCAGTCCAGCCCTTCGCGCCAGCTGGCCGGCGCATTGGCCAGCGCCGCATGCACGATGGGCGCCGCGCAGTAGTGCGTGATGTGCAGTTCGCGCATCAGGTCGAATACCAGCTTCGGTTCGAACTTGCGCAGGCACACATTGACGCCGGCGCGCGCGGCGATAGTCCAGGGAAAGCACCAGCCGTTGCAGTGGAACATGGGCAAGGTCCACAGATACACCGCGTGCTTGGGCATGTCCCATTCGAGGATGTTCGACACGGCGTTCAGCGCCGCGCCACGGTGGTGGTAGACCACGCCTTTCGGGTCGCCGGTGGTGCCGGACGTGTAGTTGAGGGCGATTGCATCCCATTCGTCGGCCGGCGGCTGCCAGGCGTAATCGGGGTCGCCGCTGGCCAGCAGGCTTTCGTAGTCGAGCTCGGCAAACGCCGCCACTTGCGGCCCCAGTTCGTCATTGACCTGTATCACGTGCAGGCCGGGAATCTGCGCCGCCATCTGGCGCGCCAGTTCGGCAAATTCAGTATCGGCCAGCAAGACCTTGGCCTGGCCGTGGCGCAGCATAAAGGTCAGCGAGGCCAGGTCCAGCCGGATATTGAGCGCATTCAGGACGGCCCCGGCCATCGGCACGCCAAAGCTCGCTTCGACCATGGCGGGCGTATTGGGCAGCATCACGGCCACCGTATCGCCCACGCCCACACCCAGTTTCACCAGGCTCGATGCCAGCCGGCGCGTGCGGGCATAGGTGTCGCGCCAGTTCTGGAGCATGCTGCCGTGTGCAATTGCCAGGCGATTGCCATATACTTCGGCTGCCCTGGCGATATAGTCGAGCGGGGTAAGGGCCGCATAGTTGGCGCTGTTCTTGCCCAGGCCGGTATTGAAATCGGGTGTCATGGTGCGTCTCCTGATTGAAAATCTGCTGCTCCCTGTGCGCGGGGCTGTTGATGCCAGCATAGCACCGCCACCGCAAATCCACTGTCATCCTGGTGACAACTGAGCTGCCCCCCAGGATGCACTTGCCGAAGGATGGAATGGAACACGATCTGCCCGAACTCGACAGCCACGACTGGTTCCTCGCCCTCGACGCCGGCCACCAGGCGCTGCTGCGCGCCGGCAGCGAGTTGCGCCAGTTCGAGGCGGGTACGCATGTTGCGCGGCGCGGCGAGCCGTCGCAGCACTGGCTCGGCGTGCACGCGGGCCTGATCAAGCTGGCCGTGTATAACGCCGATGGCCGTGGCGCCACGTTTTCGGGCGTGCCGGCCGGCGGCTGGTGTGGCGAGGGCAGCGTGCTAAAGCGTGAATTGCGCCGCTACGACGTGGTTGCCGTGCGCGATTCGGGCCTGCTGCTGGTGCCGGCCGCACTGTTCCACCGGCTGCTGGCCGAAAGCCTCTCCTTCAATGCCTATGTGATACGCCAGCTCAACGAGCGCATGGGCCAGTTTATTGCCACCATCCAGAACCAGCGCCTGCTGGACGTCGATGCGCAGGTGGCGCAGGCGATCGCGCAGCTGTTTCACCCGATGCTGTATCCGCGTACCTCCAGCGTGCTTGCGCTGTCGCAGGAAGAAATTGGCATGCTGACCGGCATTTCGCGCCAGCGCGTCAACCTTGCGCTGGGCCGGCTGGCTGAACTGGGCCTGATCAGCATTGCCTGGCAAGCCATCCGCGTGGTCGACCTGGACGGCTTGCGCCATTACGGCGTCGCGTCGCTGTGATGACAGACTGCACGCGCAAAGCATGGCATGCTGGGCGCTGTCATTGTCAAGCGAGTTGAAACATGGCCCTGGTTTCCCATTATCCGCAACACCTGCTGGGCCTGCGTTTTCCGCTGCGCCTGCGCGTCACCGTGCGCCAGGGTTTTGTTACCCTGCATAACGAGATCGCCACCCGTAAACTGGGCAGCGGCGACAGTTTCGTGGTGCCCGCCTTCCTGCGTTTTGCCTGCGATGTAATGCCTGGTCGCGGCAAGCCGGCCGTGTTCAGCCTGGCGCTGGAACAGGATGAAGCCGAGGGCCTGCATGGCGGCGGCAAGCGCTGGAGCCGTGCGCTGGCGCAGCATATTTTCCAGTCGCCGCAAGGCCAGTGGACGGCGGCCCGCCTGGCCGCGCTGTGGCAGGTAACGCCGCACAAGGCACGCTCCCGCCTGTTCGCAGAAGGCGAGGCCTTGCTCAGCCTGGTGCGCGAACAGCGCCTGGCGCATGCCCTGCATACGGCGGCGCAAGCCGATCCTGATGAAGACCGTGGGCTGGCGGAAGTGGCGGCCGGTTCCGGCTTTGCGTCGGTGCCCGCGTTTTGCGATGCCTGCTCCGATGTGGCCGGCGTGCGCCCAAGCCTGTTCCTCGGCGGGCCAGGACCTGCCCGGTGATACTCCGCTATAATCGCGGCATGGGACATTTCTTACAGCGCAAGCAGTGGAGTTTGTGGTTCGCCTGCCTGGCGCTGCTGCTCAATGCGCTGTTGCCGTCCATATCCCACGCGTTTGCCGCCAGCCAGGGCAGGGCCGTCGCCGAGATTTGCTCGGCCAGTGGCGCCGTGTACACGCAGGCTGACCTGGCCCCGCCATCCGAGCCGCAGCCGCGGCATATCAAACACTGCCTGTACTGCATGCACCATGCGGACAATCTGGCCTTGCCGCCATCACCGCCGCCGCTGCTTGCCGTGATCAAGGGACACGACCAGTATCAGCCGCTGTTCCATCAGGCTTTGTTGCCGCAGTTCGCCTGGCGCGGCGCCCGCCCGCGCGGCCCGCCAGCGTTCGCCTGAAGCATTCTTTCCGTTCCTGCCGCCTTGCGGTCACATTGAGTACTACGCCCATCGGGCCTGATATCCATGAAACGTCGCTTATTCCTTCTCGCCGGCACGGCGGGAATGCTGACGCTTGCCGCTTGCGGCGAGCCAGAACCAAAACCCCATTACAACGGCATTGACCTGACCGGTGGCGACTATAAGCCCGACTTCAAGTTGAGTGGCCCCGACGGCAGGGTCTACACCCTGGCCGACTTCAAGGGCAAGTATGTGATGGTCTTCTTCGGCTTCACGCAATGCCCGGACGTTTGCCCGACGGCGCTGTCGCGCGCCGTTGAAATCCGCAACAAGCTGGGCACCGATGCCGACAAGCTGCAAGTGATCTTTATCAGCATCGATCCCGAGCGCGATACGGCGGCCCTGCTGGGCGAATACATGCGCGCCTTCGACCCCGGCTTCCTCGGCCTGCGTACCGATCCGAAAAACACGGCGCAGACAGCCTTCAACTACAAGGTCTTTTACCGCCGCGTGGCCAGCGGCAGTTCCTACACCATGGACCACACGGCCATCAGCTATGTGCTCGACAAGGAAGGGCGCATGCGCCTGGGCCTCAAGCACCAACTGACGGCCGACGAATGCGTGCAAGACATCAAGACCCTGATGACCGCCAAATACACCCTGTAATCTTTTGAAAGGACTTACCATGTTCCAGCTTAAAACCGTCGTCGCCGCTACTTTGGCCGTACTCTCTTTTTCCGCCGCCGCGCAAAGTGCCGTGACCGTCTCCGAGCCGTGGGTGCGCGCCACCGTTGCGCAACAAAAGGCAACCGGCGCCTTCATGCAGATCACCGCGCCGAAGGCCATGCGCCTGGTCGAAGTGCGCTCGCCGGTGGCTGGGGTGGCCGAAATCCATGAAATGAGCATGAGCGACAATATGATGCGCATGCGCCAGGTGAAAGAACTCGCGCTGCCGGCCGGCAAGGCGGTCGAACTGAAACCGGGCGGCTACCACGTGATGCTGCTCGACCTCAAGGGCCAGGTGAAGGCCGGCGACAAGGTGCCGCTGACCCTGGTGCTGGAAGGCGAAGGCAAGAAGCGTGAAACCATTCAGGTCAATGCCGTTGCCCGGCCGCTCGCCAGCGCGCCTGCGGCGCATGCGATGCAGCACTGATCGTTGCTAACTTTGATTAAGGCGTGAAAAATGGCGCGCATACAGCAGAGCCGGTAGTCAAAAGCAACCAATAGTCAGGCATGTATTCTGCTTTGTTACACTGTCACCATCGGTCGCCCGCACGGGGCCAGGCAGCTTTGTAACTTTATTGGCAGAATCATGCACCTTATTAGCTCCAGTCTGAACCACGCCTTGCGCGTGCCGCTGGCTGCGGAAATCCATTCGCGGCCCTTTTTGCAACTCGATGCACCAGAACTGATCACCCACCTGGCCGTCTACAGCAACGACCAGCCAGGTAAGGATGTATCCAATATGCAAGCCCAGCACGCTACGCTGGCGGCGCTGTGCACGCATTTTGGTGTCACCGGTCCCAGCAGCGAAGCGAAATATTTTTATTATGACTTCGGCCGTTTCCGCCTGAAGTGGGAATGTCATACGGAATTTGCGACATTCACTTTTGCCGAGCATCCCGGGGCTCCGCTACCGCTGGCGCAAGCGTTCGAGTCCATGCCGCTCGAACAACTTCCGCAGCAATGGCTGGCGGGCCTGAAAGGCAAGCTGATGGTGGCGGCGCACGTGGTGCTTGAGCGCGCGGTCGAACCGGCCGACACTTACATGCAGGGCCTGTCGCGTGTGTTCGAAGGCAATACCCTGGTTGGCAGCGGCGTGCTGCAGGGCGGGGAATTGTGGACCGACTTCACCATCCAGTCCGACGGCTTCAGCCGTTTCATTATCCGCGACGCCGGCATGCGCTCGCAGCAGTCGGGCCGGCTGGTGCAGCGCGTGCTGGAAATCGAAACCTACCGCATGTTTGCCCTGCTGGGCCTGCCTTATGCCATGCAGGCCGCGCCGTCGCTGAACGCGATTGAAAATGAACTGGCGACCCTGGCCGCCGCGATGGTCGAGACCGATAATGCGCGCGGCGATGATGGCGCCTCCGAGCAAGCCTTGCTGGACCGCATCACGCGCCTGGCGGCCCGCATCGAAAAGCTGTCGCTCGACAATAGCTACCGTTTTTCTGCCTCGAAAGCCTACATGGGCCTGGTCCGCGCCCGCATCGACGAACTGCGCGAAGTACGCATCGAGGGCATCCCGACGGTCGGGGAATTCATGGACCGCCGCCTGACGCCGGCCATGAGCACCTGCGAAGCGATGGCCAGCCGCCAGGAAGCGATGGCCCAGCGCATCGCCAATACAAATGACTTGCTGCGTACCCGCGTGGGTATCGTGCAGGAGCTGCAGAACCGGCAGATATTGCAGTCGATGAACGAACGCGCCGCCCAGCAACTGCGCCTGCAGCAGGCCGTCGAGGGATTGTCGGTGGCGGCGATATCCTACTACGTGATCGGCCTGTTCAGCTACACCGGCAAGGCGGCCAAGGTGATGGGCTTGCCGGTCAATCCGGAAATCCTGGTTGGCGCGCTGGTGCCGTTCGTGGCGGCCGGCGTGTGGCTGGGCTTGCGGCGCATGCATCGCAAGCTGCATGTGCACTGAGCGGTACGACAGTCATGCCCGAATTTTGCTATCGTCCGGCATCTTGCCTAACAAGGAGCCATGGTGATAGCGAATGTCGGTGATATCTACAGTGTATTTTCAGTCGAGCTGCAGCAGTATGTGGCGTGCCAGGTAACCCATGTCCAGCCGCCCAGGACTCCCAGGGGCAAGCCGCTGGCGGCCGTGCTGGAGCTGGACTGGAGCGGTGACGCCTTGCCCGATGCGGCGGCGGCCAGCCGCATGCAGCCTTTGCGCTACAGCTATTATTTTGTCAGGAATCGCCTCGACCACGCTTTTGTGACGGCCAACGTGCCGCCTGAGTACGTGTTCATTGCCAATCTGCCGCCGTTGGTGGAAGACGAGGTCAACACCTACAAGTTCGGCTGGGACGTGGGCGCGAGCATGGCGCGCCAGCGCAGCTGGGAGCAGATCGATCCGGCCCTGCGCAAGCAATTCAAGGCCGCTTCCAGCGCGCACAAGGTGATCGTTGGCGGCGTGAAGCTGTCGCAGAACGCGACCCGCATCAACGACAGCGTGCTCGATGGTGTCAAGGACTTGTCCGAGCTGGATCAACTGCCTTGCCTGATGACCGTTGAAACCGCGCACGGCACGCCTGAACTGATGGCCTATATCCAGCAGCATCCGTTTATTAACGAGCTGCACTGGCAATCCCCGTCGGTCACTGAGATCGATGTCAGCACTACCCGCCTGAGCCGCTTTATCCTGCAGCCCGATGGGATCACCAGCGTGCGCCTCAATCGCGGCCTGTCTTTTCTCTCGCTGACGGCCATGCCGTCGCCGCAGCTGCAGGTCGAGCAGACAGAGCAGGGGCGCGACCTGGAATTGCAATGTACCGCCGGGTTGCCGCTCTTGCAGGGCCTGGACCAGTTGGGCGCCTTGTCGCTGACCGCCGTCAGGGAGATCGATCTGGCGCCGGTGGTGCAGCGTTTTGCGCATTTGCGCCAGTTGCGCCTCTGGGGCAAGCCCGGCATGGCGCGCAATATGCAAAGCATCGCCCAGCTGCCCCAGTTGCAGATGCTGACCACGTTTGATGTCTTCGGCTTTGAAGCGGACGACTTTCCATCGCCCGAGCAATTGCCGAAACTGGCCAGCCTGTGGATGAACAGCGTGCCGGCCGACGTGGCCAAGGCCGTCAAGACGGCCTACAAGAAAGCGGTGGCGCAGGGACTGGATTTGTCTATCAGCAAGCCGCGCAAACCGGAATGGCTGGCCGAGAACTTGCACAATCCGTTTCGCGACTGGGACGGGCGCGAGCAGATTTCCGCAGCCCAGGCGAAAAAGGCGGCACTGGCCTACAAGAACTTGCTGGCTGCCACACGCGGCATCGACGCCAGCATGCGTGCGGCCGAAGCGGCAGCCGCGCTCGACGCCATGGTAATGGCTTATACCGAGGATTTCAACAAGATGGACCGCCGTTCCAGCATTATCGAGACCGTGGAACGCGAGGAAATCTACAGCGTGCTGGTCGATGTATTGACGCAACTGGAGAGCGAGCTGGGCGCGGCGCTGGTGAACCAGCAGCGCTTGCTCGAGTTGTTTGACAGGCTGCGCGAATTCTGAAGCAATCCAGAAATAAAGGTCTAGACTTTAATATCTAGATACTTTATTCTGGATGCATGACAACCCAACTCACCAAACCTGCTCCTACCCCCGCCGAACTGGAACTGCTGCGCATCCTGTGGCAGCACGGCCCGCTTGATGCGCGCGCCGTCTATGACGCGCTGGCTCTCGAACGTGCCGACGCCAGCTACGCTGCTGTTTTGCGCCAGTTGCAGCTGATGCATGGCAAGGGCCTGCTGAGCCGCGACGAAAGCCGGCGACCGCAGCGGTACGCGGCCGTCGAGGCACAGGAAAAAGTGCAGACCAGCCTGCTCAAGGACCTGATCGGCAAGGTGTTTGCCGGCTCCGGCAAGGCGCTGGTGCTGACCGCGCTGCGCGAGCATGTGAGCGAGGCCGATCGCTTGGAAATTGAAAAAATCCTCAGCAATAAAGATTCCGGCAAGCCATGAACTTGTCGCTGTTGATCCCCGCGCTGGGTTGGTCCCTGCTGTATTTCGTCTGGCAGGGCCTGGTTGTCGGCGTGCTGGCGGCGTCAGGCTTGTGGCTGCTGCGCAGCGCTGATGCCCGTGCCCGCTATGCGCTGTGCGCGCTGGCGCTGCTGGCATGCGTGGGCATTCCCCTGGCGCATCTTCTTTATCTGCTCGGTGCAGACGAACTTCCGGCCCCTGGCTTGTCGGTCGCTGCGCTGAACGCATGGATGCCCTCGCTGGTGCTGGCCTGGAGCGCCGGCGTTGCGCTGATGAGTACGCGCCTGCTGCTGGGCCTGGCCTGGGTAGCCCGGCTGCGCCGTCAGGCCATGGCCGCGCCTGCCCTCTGGCAGGCGCGTCTCGATGCGCTGGCGCAGCGCATGGGCTTGCGTTTTCTTGTGCCGCTCAAGCTGCACGACGCGCTGGCCAGCCCCGTGACGGTCGGTTTTTTCCGTCCTCTTGTGCTGTTGCCGGCCTCCTTGTTGAGCGGCATGCCGGTGGCGCTGATCGAGGCCTTGCTGGCGCATGAACTGGCCCATGTACGGCGCTGGGATTACCTGGTCAATCTGCTGCAAAGCGTGGCAGAGTCACTGCTGTTTTTCCATCCCGTGATCTGGTGGCTGTCGGCGCGCATGCGGATCGAGCGCGAGCAGGTGGCCGATGCGCTGGCGGCGCAGGCATTGCAGGACCCGGCGCTGCTGGCCAGCGCGCTGCATCAGTTGTCCTTGCAGGCTGCTACGCAACATCACAGTCAGCTGATGCTGTCGGCGCGCGGTGGCACGCTGCTGCTGCGTATCCGGCGCCTGATGGTGCCCGAGCCTATGCCTGGCCGCGCAGGCTGGAAACTGGCCGTGCCGGCGGTGCTGCTCGCTGTCGCTGCCTTGACGACGCAAGCGCAGCGCCAGCCGGCAGCAGCACCAGTGCCTGCGCCAGCGCAGCTTGCCGCCAGCATGCTGGCGCTGCCCGTCAATGCGCGCCATATGCTGGTGATCGACGACAGCAGCGGCAAGGTGCTGATGGCGAAAGACGCCGACACCATCGTTCCGATCGCCTCGATCACCAAGCTGATGACGGCCATGGTGGTGCTCGACGCCAGGCTGGACCCCAATGAAGCACTGCGCATCGTGCGCGCCGATGGCGAACCGACACAGCGCCATGGCATGCTGGCCGATGGCGTGAAGGTGCCGCGATCGGTGGCGCTGCAACTGGCGCTGCTGCCGTCCGAAAACCGCGCCGCTGCCGCCCTGGCGCGCACCTATCCGGGCGGGCGCGCGGCGTTTGACCTGGCGCTGCAAGCGAAGATCCGCAGCCTGGGCCTGAAGCGCACCAGCCTGGACGACCCGGTCGGCGTCTCGCCGGCCAATACCTCGACCGCCACCGAAGTGGCGCGTATCGTGGCGGCCGCCGCGCGCTATCCCGAGATCGTCCGCATCACCACCGCCGCGCAGGCCAGCGTGGCCGTCAATGGCAAGTCGCGCACCCTGCACAACACGAATGCGCTGGTCGGCCATGCCGGTTGGGACATCGCACTGTCGAAGACCGGCAGCAGCAAGCAGGCCGGCAGCTGCCTGACCATGCGCATGAAGAGCGGCGGCAAGCATGTCACTGTGGTGCTGCTCGATGCCGATGGCGCCGAGCGGCGTGGCCTCGATGCGGCCAATATACGCACCGCGCTGGCGGGACAAACCCATTTTTAACCCTGGAGAATAACAATGACAAGACTGGCAAAACTGTTGGTGGTGGTGGCAATGACGGCGGCGGGCATGGTGCAGGCACAGGATGTGCCGGTGAACTGCGACAACTGCAAGGCGTGGAATGCGCCCGTCAAGCCCTTCAATATTGTTGGCAATACCTGGTATGTGGGCGTGGCGGGCTTGTCCGCCGTGCTGGTCACCAGCGAGGGCGGCCATATCCTGCTCGACGGCGCGCTGCCGCAATCGGCGCCACTGATCGCCGCCAATATTGAGTCGCTGGGCTTCAGCATGAAAGACGTCAAGCTGATCCTCAATTCGCACGCCCACTGGGACCATGCAGGCGGCATCGCCGCGCTACAGCGCGCCAGCGGCGCCACCGTGGTGGCCAGCGCTTCGGGCGCGCAGGTGCTGCAAAGCGGCACCAACGGCCGTGACGATCCCCAATACCAGGCCAAGCCGGTGGTGCATGTGGCCAAGGTCGACAAGGTCACCGTGGTCAAAGAGGGCGACGTCGTCAAGCTGGGTCAGCTGGCGCTCACGGCACATATGACGCCCGGCCATACGCCAGGCGGCACCACCTGGACCTGGACCTCGTGCGAAGACGGGCGCTGTTACAACGTCGTGTATGCCGACAGCCTGAACGCTTATGCCAGCGGCAATTTCAGGTTCACCGGCGACGGAAAAACGCCCGATATCGCGGCCTCGTTTCAGGCCAGCATCGCCAAGGTCGCGGCGCTACCCTGCGATATCATTATTCCCGTCCATCCCGGCACCACCGGCTTGCTGGAAAAAGCCACCGGGCGCACCAGCGAGCACAATCCCTTTATCGACAAGAACGGCTGCCGCGCCTATGCGGACGAGGCTGGCAAACTGCTGGCCAAGCGGCTGGCCAGCGAACGCGGCTGATATGGCCTAGCGCACCGCCTTTTGCAGATCAGCCGGCAGCTGATATACCGGGCAATACCGGTAGGTCGTGCGATCACCCTTGATCACCTGTGTAAACGTCAGCGCATCCTGCACCACGATCTGCTGGCGCTGCATCACGCGCGGTGCTGGGCCGGCGCCGGCGTCGATGCAGGACTGGTCGATCGTATAGGTGCTGCTGCCGCGCTTGTGGCTACGCACCGTCGCCTTGCAGGCGCGCGTATGGGCGGTGGACAGGCCCTGGCCGTCGTACTGGCGGATGGCGGCGTTGGCGGGTGCGCCGCAGTCGCTGCCTTTGGCAACATAAATTCCGGGCTTGAGCTGGTAGACGCCACCCGGTTTTGGGGAGGTATCGGCGCTGGCCAGGGCAGCGGACGAGGCGCCCAGCGCCAGCATGATAACGGTGTAGATATTGCGTGTGTTCACTGCGACTCCTGCTTGTTTGACGATGGCCGATTCTACGACAGCGTGGCCAAAGCCGCTTTCCGCCTGTCACAGCGGTGCGAGCGCCAGGCTTTCCCTCCTGCTAGAGTACGGTTTTCTTGCACGAACGTTGAAAGGACCGCCTGTGCCGCCACGCGTTGGGGATATCTATAGCGTTTATTCGAACCAGCTGCGCCAGTATGTCGCCTGCCAGGTGACGGCGCTCAAGGAGAACAGCGAGCGCAAGGGCGCGCAGTTGGCTGCCGTGCTGCAACTGGACTGGAGCGGCGACGCCTTGCCGCAGGCGAGCGAATTGGGGGCCATGCGGCCTTTGGTGCCTGATTTCTTTTTCTGGCGCGACAAACATGATCACGCCTATGCCAGCGCCGAGGTGCCGGCCGCTTACACACTGGTGGGCAATATTGCGCCGCTGGTGCTCGACGACACCACCACCCATGGCCACTGGAATGCCGGCGACACCCTGTATCACCAGCGTGCATGGGAGCAAATCGACGTGACCCGGCGCCAGCGTTTCAAGGCGGCGTCCGGCGACGTCCAGGTGACGGTCGGCGGCCATGTGCTGCGCCAGGATACCACCCGCATCGACGACACGGTGCTGCAGTCGGTCACGGATTTTGCCGAATTCGATCATCTGCCTTGCCTGATGCATATCCATACGGAACATGGGACGCAGGCCCTGATCGATTATGTCAATCGCCAGCCCCTGATCACCGAACTGCTGTGGCGCTCGTCGCAAGTGGCCGAGCTGGACCTGCGCGCCAGCCACCTGGACAGGCTCAGCATCGACGCCACCGGCCTGGCCAAGGTGCTGCTGAACCGGGATCTTGGCGTGCTGATACTGCGCGGAGAAATTTCGCCGCAGTTGCAGTTGCACAGCGAAGCAGAAGGGCGCGTGCTGGTCCTGTCTGGTTCCGCGCGCTTGCCTGGTTTTGCCGGCCTTGATCACCTGGCCGGCCTGTCGCTGTCCGCGCTCAGTGAGATCGACCTCGAGGGCGTGGTGCAGCGCTTTCCACACCTGACGTATTTACAGCTGCAGGGCAAGCCGGGCACGGTGTCGAATCTGTCCGCCATCGCCGGGCTGGCGCAGTTGCAAACCTTGATGCTGCACGACCTGTTCGGTTATACGGCCGAGCAATTTCCAGCACCGCAAAAATTGTCACGTTTGTCGACTTTGTGGCTAAGCAGCTTGCCGCTGGACGTGGCGCAGGCCGTCAGGAAAAGCTATAAAAAAGTGGTGGCACAAGGCCTGGACTTGTCGGTCACCCAGCCGCGCAAACCCGCATGGCTGGCCGAAAACCTGCACAATCCGTTTCGCGACTGGGATGGCCGTGAACAGATTTCCACCGCCCAGGCAAAGAAGGCTGCTACCGCCTATAAAACGCTGTTGTCCGCCACGCGCGCCATCGATGCCAGCATGGACGCCGAGGCCGTGCAGGCTACTTTGTCTGCCATGGTCGCGGCCTATGTCACCACCTTCAACCAACTCGATGCACGTGGCAAGCTGATCGGCACCGTGGAGAGTGAAGAAATCCATGCGGTGCTGGCCGGATGCCTGCGCGAGCTGGGGACGCACCTCGCCGACACGGACGGCCTGCTGGCGCAGTTCGACCGCCTGCGCGAATTTTAAGTGAAAGCAGAGCCTCTGGCGGGCAATGGCGCGCCGCTGGCGGCGTCTGGGTGACGTGCAACAGCCTGTACCTGTAACGGCGCAGTAACAGCGTTGATGCGCAACAGCGCCGGCATTTGAAAAAAATGGGTAACCCCCTTTAATGAGAACCAATTATCAATTACAATGCAAGGCTATTGCATTTACTTGCTTCGCCATCAGGAAACCCGAAACCCATGTCTCGCTACATACGCCGCCCCGCCGCCTTGCTCCTGGCCGTCGCCACTCCCCTGGTGTTTGCCGCCGATCCTGCTCCCTACGCCGACACTGACACCGATACCTCCGGCCACAGCCATATGCCCGAGGTGGTGAACGTGAAAGGCGAGCGCCAGTATTACCGCAGCCTGTCGGCCACCGGCGCCACCAAGACCGATGCGCTGCTGATGGACTTGCCGCAAAGCGTGCGCGTACTGACCGGTGACCTGCTGCGCGACGCGGGCGTGACGAACTTGGCTGGTGCGCTTGAATTGGCCAGCGGGATTGCCAAGCAAAGTCCGCTCGGTGGCCTGTGGGACAGCTATGCCATGCGCGGCTTTACGGGTGACCCGAATTTCGGTTCCGACTATATGGTCAACGGTTTCAGTTCCAGCCGCGGCTACAACGGCATGCGCGATGCGGCCAATACGCAGAACATCGAGGTACTCAAGGGGCCGGCGTCGGCCCTGTATGGCCGGGGCGAGCCGGGCGGCACCGTCAATATCACCACCAAGAAGCCGAAATTCGCGCCCGAATACAGTACCGATTTTTCTCTGGGCAGTTTCAACATGAAGCGTGCCGCCATCGACCTGACAGGGCCGCTGAGCGAGAACTTTGCCTATCGCCTGAACGCCGCGCATGAAGAGGGCGACAGCTTCCGCGATACCTTGAAGGTCGAACGCAGCCTGTTCTCGCCGTCGTTTATCTGGCTGCTGGGTGACCATACCACCGTGTCCTATGAAATCGAAGCCGTACGCCAGCGCACGCCGTTTGACCGTGGCGTGCTGGCTGTCAATGGCAAGCTGGGCGTGCTGCCCGTGTCGCGCTTTCTCGGCGAACCCGCTGACGGCCCGATGACGGTCAAGTCGCTGGGCCAGCAGCTGTTTATCCACCACGATCTGTCGGATCGGTGGATCTTGCAGGCCGGGCTGTCCTATCGTGACAGCGAACTGACCGGTTATTCGAGCGAAGCGAACAACCTGCTGGCCGACGGGCGCACCCTGCGCCGTCAGCGCCGCTACCGCGATTTTTCCGCGACCGATGTGTCGGGCCGCGTCGAGCTGGTTGGCAAGCTCGCTACGGGCACGATCAAGCATGAGGTGCTGCTGGGTGTGGACGCCTACCATTTTGACGACCACCGGGTGCAACTGCGCCGTAATCCTTCCGCTGGCAACGCCTACGCCATCGATATTTTTGCTCCCGTGTATGGCGGCGTGGCCGATCCGCTGGCGCTGTCGATCGACACCCGGGAAGGCCAGAAGGCGTACGGCGTATATGCACAGGACCAGATCGACCTCGGTGCGCAGTGGAAGGCACTGGTCGGCGTGCGCCACGACAGCTATGACCAGGATGTGACGAACAATCGGCTGAACGTGAGCAACAGCCAGTCGCTGTCGGCCACCAGCCCGCGCGTGGGCGTGGTCTACCAGCCGACCAAAGCGTGGTCGCTGTACGCCAGTGCCGCCAAGGGTTTCCGGCCCAATAGCGGCATCAGCATTGATAACCAGGCTTTCCCCGCCGAGCAGAGCCGCTCGTATGAGCTGGGCGCGAAACTGGAAACGGGCAAGCTGACGGGCACTGTGGCGGTCTACGATATCAGCAAGCGCAATGTCTTGACCACCAATCCGCTCAATACCGACTTTGCCATCGCCGCCGGCGAGGTCGGCAGCCGGGGCGTGGAGCTGGACGTGTCGGGCGAACTGGCGCGCGGCCTGCGCGTGTCGGGTGCCTATGCGTATACGGACGCCACCGTGACGCACGGCGACACCACCATCGTTACCGGCACTCGTTTGCCCAACGTGGCGCGCCATAGCGCCAATATTATCGCCACGCAGCAATTGAGCGTCGGTGCCGGGATGGCCAGCTTCGGCGGTGGCCTGCAGTATGTGGGCGAGCGGCAAGGTGACGTGGCCGTCAGCAGCAACTTTACCTTGCCGGCCTATACCACCGCCAAGCTGCTGGCCTCGTACTCGCCCACGCCCAAATTGCGCTTGTCGCTGAATGTGGAAAACCTGTTCAACCGCAGCTACTATGCCAGTTCCTACAGCCAGCTGTGGGTGGCGCCGGGATCCGAGCGCACCGTGACACTCAATGCACATTACAGGTTTTGATGATCGAGACTTCTGCTTGCTACATAATTTTTTAGGGCCAGCAGCGTAGAGCTGGGGTCAGACCCGGCGGGTCTGACCCCAGGTTTCAGCCTGTAGCAAAAGTAACGTCAACTACCCTCCAATATTTAATGACAATTTCCAATTCCCTGACTCCCCCCGCCGCCTTGCGCGCCCGCATCGCCGTCATCGACGTGATGCGCGGCCTGGTCATGCTGATCATGCTGTTCGATCATGTGCGCGAGACCTTCTTCATGCACCATCAGGTCAGCGATCCGATGGATATCTCCACGGTCGAGCCGGCGCTGTTTTTCACGCGCACGGCGGCGCATTTCTGCGCACCGATGTTCGTGTTCCTGACGGGCCTGTCGGCCTGGCTGTACGCGCATCCGGCGGCAGGACCGCGCAGCGCCAGCGGCTTTCTGTTCAAGCGCGGCCTGCTGCTCGTGGTGCTGGAAGTGGTATTCGTCAATTTCGCCTGGATGGGCACGTTTACGCCGGCGATTCTGTATCTGCAGGTAATCTGGGTCATCGGCCTGTCGATGATGGCGCTAGCCGTGCTGCACAAGCTGCCGTTGAAGGTGCTGCTGGTGCTGGGCGTGGCGATTATCGCCGGCCAGCATCTGTTTACCTGGCTGCATGCGGAACCTGGCACGCCGGGCTACTACCTGCTGACGGTGCTGCTGCAGCGCGGCTACCTGGTGGCGGACGGCGCCATGAAAATCAAGGCCAGCTACCCGCTGCTGCCCTGGATAGGCGTGATCCTGCTCGGCTACGCAGCCGGCCCTCTGTATGCGCGCAGCCGCTCACCGGCAGAGCGGCGCCGCTGGCTGGTCGCCCTGGGAGGCGGCAGCTTGCTGCTACTGGCGGTGCTGCGCGGCTTTAACCTGTACGGTGAACACCTGCCATGGGTGGCCGGCGATACTGCCGTGCAGACGGTGATGAGTTTCGTGAATTTCACGAAATACCCGCCATCGCTGGACTTCCTGCTGTTCACCCTGGGCTTCGGCATGCTGGGCCTGGCCTGGCTGGAAACCCTGGACAACTGGTTCGTGCGCGCCTGCGCCGTCTTTGGCGGCGCGCCGATGTTCTACTATCTGCTGCATCTGTACCTGCTCCTGATCATTGGCAGGACCCTGACGGCCGTGCTCGGTATCAATCATGGCGACCGCTATGGCGTCGAACATGTGTGGCAGGTGTGGCTGATCGCGCTGGCGCTGATGCCGCTGCTGTACTGGCCGTGCCGCGCGTTTGCAAACTACAAGCGCACGTCGACGCAAGCCTGGGTGCGTTATTTTTGAGCGCTGGTAGCGGCTATTTAATCAGCGCAAGCACCTCGCGAAAGCGCGGATGGCGGCAGTCGCGCAGCCACTCGAAGGCCAGCATTTCCACCGTCAGCAATTGCGCGCCCAGCCGCGCCAGCCTGCTTAGTGCTGCATCGCGGCTGGACGGCAGGCGCGAGCCGACAGCGTCGATGGCGATAATCACCTCACAATCGCGTTCCAATAGCCCGATCGCTGTTTGCAGCATGCACACATGGGCTTCGCAGCCGGTGACGATCACCTGCGTGCGGCCAGCCGGCAAGCGTTCCTGCAAGCCGTCCTCGCAGGCGCCGAAATGGGTTTTTTGCACGGTGTACTGGCACAGTGCGGCGATCCCGGGCGCGTTCGGGCCAAGCTTTGCACTGTTCTGCTCGGTACCTATCACGGGAATCTCCAGCAGCCGGGCAATCGTGGCCAGCCGCACGTTCTGCGCCAGCACCGCTGCGCCGTCGTGAATGGCGGGCATCAAGCGCCCCTGCAGGTCGACAATCACCAGTACCGCCTTGCTTGCGTCCATCAGCATCATGTTCTCCTGGTTTGATTCTATGGCAGCCACTGGGGCGTGGACGACTCGCCCATCAGATAGCCGTGGTTCAGTTCGATTACCTCGCGCAGATAATTCCACAAGGCCCGCACCCGCGCGATATTGCGCCGCTCCGTGGGCGAGATCATCCAGAAAGACCTCTGCAAGTCGATCTGGCCGTCCAGCACCGATACCAGTTCGCTGGACTGCTGGGCCACGAAGCAGGGCAGTATCGCCAGCGCCTGGCCGGCGCGCGCCGCGTGGTATTGCGCCAGCACGCTGGTCGAGCGAAACGCGCGCCGGGACTCGGGCGCCACATGGTCCATATAGCGCAGCTCGGCGCTGAAGACCAGGTCGTCCACATAGCCGATGATGGGGTGCTGTGCCAGCTGGGCCACGCTGGTGATGGCGTCATGGCGCACCAGATAGGCCGGCGTAGCATAGAGTTTCAGGCGGTAGTCCGACAGTTTCGTCACCACGTACGGGCCGGATAGCGGCCGCTCGATGGAGATGGCCACGTCCGCCTCGCGCTTGGACAGGCTGACAAAACGCGGCACGGCGATCAGGTCGACGCTGATATGCGGATGGCGGCCGCAAAAGTGCGCCAGGTGCGGCGCCAGCACCACAGCGCCAAAGCCCTCGGTGGCGCCCAGGCGCACCTGGCCCGACAGCAAGCGGTTGTGCTCGCCCAATTCCTCGGTGGCGGCGAACACCGTGCTTTCCATGCTTTCCGCGTATTCCATCAGACGGTGACCTTCGGGCGTCAGCTGGTAGCCGACGTAATTGCGGTCGAACAGCTGGGTGCCCACCTGCTCTTCGAACTTGCGCATGCGGCGCGATACGGTCGAGTGATCGATGCCCAGCTTTTTCGCCGCGTCCACCAGGCCGGCGCTGCGCGTGAGCTCCAGGAAGACCCGTACATTGTCCCAATCGAGCACTGTGTTCTCCTTGTGCATTTTTGCAAAGGAATTATGCATTAATTTCGCTTGAGTACATATTTTTACACATGCAGAATGCAGCTAAACATATAAGAAATATCCCTTCCATCAGGAGACACTGCATGAAAAAGACCGTTCTGGCCATGGGCGCACTTGCGCTCGCTCTTTCCTTCACCACTATTGCCCAGGCGCAGATTTCCGATGGCGTCGTCAAGGTGGGCATCCTGACCGACATGTCCGGCCCGTATTCGGCGATGGGCGGGCGCGGCTCCGTCATCGCCAGCCAGATGGCGATGGAAGACTGCCTGAAAGCCGAGTGCAAGGGCATGAAAATCGAAATTGTCTCGGCCGACCATTTGAACAAGGCCGATATCGCCGCCTCCAAGGCGCGCGAATGGATAGACCGCGACAAGGTCGATGCGATCGCCGACCTGACCAATTCCTCGGTGGCGCTGTCGGTGCAAAAGCTGATGAAAGAGAAGGGCGGCATTGCCATGTTCAGTGGCCCGGCCACGGGGCGGCTGACCAATGAAGACTGCTCGCCGAACGGCTTTCACTGGATGTTCGACACCTATTCGCAGGCAGCCGGCACGGCGGCGGCATTGACCAGGCTGGGGCAAAAATCGTGGTACTTCGTCACCGTCGATTACGCCTTTGGTCATTCGCTGGAAAAAGACGCCAGCGAGGTCGTCAAGCGCAATGGCGGCACCGTGCTGGGCGCCGTACGCCATCCCCTCAATGCTTCCGATTTTTCGTCCTTTCTGGTGCAGGCGCAAGGCTCGAAAGCGCAGGTGATCGGCCTCGCCAACGGCGGCGCCGACGTGGTCTCGGCCATCAAGCAGGCACGTGAATTCCGCATCGGCAGCGGCAAGGACCAGCGCCTGGCTGCCTTGCTGGTGTTCCTGTCCGACGTGCACGCACTGGGCCTGGAAACGGCGCAGGGCCTGGTCTATGCCGACGGTTTTTACTGGGATTTCGATGACCGCAGCCGCGCCTTTGCCAAGCGGTTCGAGGCGCTGAACAAGGGCGCCAAGCCGACCATGGTGCAGGCCGGCGTGTATTCCAGCGTCTACCACTATCTGAAATCGGTGGCGGCGGCGAAAAGCGACGACGCGAAAATCGTCGCCGAAAAAATGCGCGAGCTGCCGATCAAGGACATGGTGATGAACAACGCCTCGATCCGCCCTGACGGGCGCGTGATCCATGATATGTACCTGGTGCAGGTAAAAACCCCGGCCGAATCGAAAGGCGCGTGGGACTACCTGAAAGTGCTGTCGACCATCCCTGCCGACCAGGCCTTCAAGCCGATGGATGCGGCGGCGTGCAATCTCGTTAAAAAATAATTTTCGGCTGAGCAGCAGAGGGCTGGGGTCAGACCCGCCGGGTCTGACCCCGGATTTCCGCTGCTGTGATGCGGCTTTCGCCTATCGAATTAACGGAGCGTAAAATGAACCAGTCCCTCACCCAAGTCCCCGCCGTCCCCCTGCATATCGGCGGCAAGCACCACGCATCCATCAGCACCGAATGGCGCGACGTGGTCAATCCGGCCACCCAGGAAATCGTTGCCCGCGTGCCGTTTTCCACCACGGCCGAAGTTGAACTGGCGATTGCCACCGCCAGGGAAGCCTTCAAAACATGGCGCAATACGCCGCTGGCCGCGCGCATGCGCATCATGCTCAAGTACCAGCAGCTGATACGCGACAACATCGGCGCCCTGGCCGAGCTGATCACGCGCGAACACGGCAAGACCCTGCCGGACGCCGAAGGCGAAGTCATGCGCGGGCTGGAAGTGGTCGAGCATGCGTGCTCGATCGCCACCCTGCAGCTGGGCGAGATCGCCGAGAACGCCGCCAACGGCGTCGATGTCTACAATATTTATCAGCCGCTGGGCGTGGGCGCCGGTATCACGGCCTTCAATTTCCCGGTGATGCTGCCATGTTTCATGTTCCCGATCGCGATTGCCTGCGGCAATACCTTTGTGCTGAAACCATCGGAACAGGACCCGTCGTCGACCATGTACCTGGTCGAGCTGATGTACCAGGCCGGCTTGCCGCCTGGCGTCTTGAACGTGGTGCATGGCGGCGCGGACGTGGTCAACCTGCTGTGCGACCATCCGGACATCAAGGCCGTTTCGTTTATCGGTTCGACCGCCGTCGGCACCCATGTGTACCGCCGCGCCAGCGAATCGGGCAAACGCGCGCAGTCGATGATGGGTGCGAAAAACCATTGCGTGGTGCTGGCCGACGCCAACAAGGAGCAGGCGATCAACAACCTGATCGGCGCCGCTTTTGGGGCGGCCGGCCAGCGCTGCATGGCCAATTCGGTGGTGGTGCTGGTGGGCGAGGCACGCTCGTGGTTGCCGGACATCGTCGAGCGCTCGAAAGCGTTGAAAGTGGGGCCGGGCAGCGACCGCGAGGCCGACCTGGGGCCGATGGTGTCGAAAAGCGCCATGCAGCGCGCCGAAAAACTGATACAGGCCGGTGTCGACGAAGGCGCGCAGCTACTGCTCGACGGTCGTGGCCACAAGGTGGCCGGCTACGAGGGCGGCAACTTTATGGGGCCGACGATTTTCTCGAACGTGAACGCCACCAACTCCGTCTATACGCAGGAGATTTTCGGCCCGGCCATGTGCGTGGTTGAAACCGACACGCTCGATGAAGCGATTGCCTTTATCAACGCCAATCCGAACGGCAACGGCACCTCGATCTTTACTTCGTCCGGCTGGGCCGGGCGCAAATTCCAGAACGAGATCGACGTCGGCCAGGTGGGCATCAACGTGGCTATTCCCGTGCCGGTCGCCTACTTCAGCTTTACCGGTTCGCGCGCCTCGAAACTGGGCGACCTGGGGCCGAACGGCAAGCAGGCGCTGTACTTCTGGACCCAGACCAAGACCGTCACGGCGCGCTGGTTTGCACCGGACGATGGCGGCAGCGGCGTGAATACCACCATCTCGATGAAATAAGCGCAGGGACAGACCAGGTACCAGCATCGCCCGCCTGCGCGCGCTGGGTCTTCCATTTTCGGACACGCCGGATACGCCGGTGTCCAGCGGCTTTGCAAGGGCCGTGTTCAACCGTACGCCATAACAGGAAGCCAAGAATATACAATCGGTAACTTGATCCAGTGCAACAGAAGCGCAAGACAAGGATGCTGATGAACGATACGAGCAAACCCGCCGTCGACGGCGAATTGCAGGCGGCCCTGGAACTGGGCCTCAAGGGACTGTCGCTGAGCGCCACGAGCCTGTGGCAGCGCAGCTGCGACTTTGTACTGACCGGCGAGCACGAAATCGTGCTCCAGGAACTGACCCATGCCGGCTTGCGCGGGGCCACCATGCTCGGTCATCCGGGGCGCCTCAGCCACGCGTTTTTCGCCATCGGCATCACCGACAAGGAAGCGAGACAGGCGCGTGCCGGCCTGGTCGCGCGCGCGCAGTTTTATGCCCTGCTCGACGCCGACACCTTGTCACCCGAAATGCTGGTGCGGCTGGGCAAGGTGCTGGCGGCGGCCGACCAGGGCCAGTCGTTCGAGCCGACCGGCGCCGATGTGCCCGACTGGCTGCACTACCTGGTCAACGATGCCTTGTTTGCTACCTGCAGCGAAACGCGCGAGGACGCCAGCAGCGCCAACCGGCGCGCCTGGAATATACGGCTGCTGATGCGCTTGCTGGCATGTGAGGGCTTGCCCGAAGCGGCGGCGCTGGAACTGGTTTTCGAGCGCCGCAATATTGCCGACTATATGATGGAACGCTGCCTGCAGCGGCTGCTGGTGCCGAATGTGATCGACAACGTGATGCAGGAGCAGCCCGGCGATGTGCGCGAGCTGGCGCCGCGTTTGTCGGCCCAGGGCAAGCGCTTGCTGGCCGGGCGCATAGGCGGCGCCGCAGAACTGGCGCACACTTTTGACGATGTGCTGGTGGCGCTCGCCGTCGACAGCAGCAAGACCGTGCGCGCGGTGGCCGCGCCGTTTGTCAGCGCAATGGCGGAAGAGCGGCAACTGGAATTGCTGCGTCACTGGCTGGTCAATGGCAAGCTCGATGAGCGCACGCAGGCAGCCGAACTGCTGGGCCGCACGCCTTCACCGGCGCGCCGCGCGCTGCTCGAACAGGCGCTGGCAACCGAGGCGGGCAAAGCAGTAAAACAGGCCATCACCAACGCCCTGGCGCGCATGGGAGATGTGCAAACGAACGAGGCTGACGAGACGCCACCGCCGGCGCCCGAAGCGCCGCTCACTTTTCTGGATGAAGAAGCGATGGTGATCCTGCTGGAAAACCATATCGCGCTGTTGAAAAAATGTGATGAAGACGCGCGCGAGGAAGTCGAGGAGAACCGCAGCCGGCGCGAGCAGTACGATTGGGAGCAGCAGCGCAGGGAGCAGCAGTACGCCATCGACGAGCCGCAACTGCGCGCCGTGATCCGCGCCTTTAACGGCGAAGGCGATGCGGCCAGCCGCGCGCTGCTGAAAGACCATGCGATGCGCCAGACGATAGAATACCGCGATCGCATCTTCGAACTGGAAGGCTTTGGCCTGCGCCAGCTGGCGCTATGGTATGGCCCGATACGCCAGCGCTGGTTCTCGGCATGGAACGACGGTCCGCTGCGCGACTGGATAGCCGAGCAGGATCCCGCTAGCATCGACCTGCGCACCATCGACAATCTGCTGCGCGAAGCGGGCGCCATGCCGGACCTGATGGCGCTCGAGTGCCTGCAACCGGGTTGGCGCGGTTCGCCACATGACCTGCTGCCGCCCGAAAATATCTGGCCGCTGTTCCATGAGCAGCCGGCGCTGATCGAGCAGGGCCTGGGTCTGTCGGTGGCGCGCAGCGACGTGACGCTGGAGCTGGCCTGGACCCTGAAAGTGATCGAACTGTTCCCGCAGCCGCCCGTGCGCTGGCGGCCGCGCCTGATGGAGCTGGCGCTGGGCGAAGGCAAGACCTACCGCCAGGGCGCGCAGGATGTCTTGCGCAAGGTGCCCGATATCGGCCTGCAGGTGATTGCCAGCCTGGCGTCCAGCAAACAGGAAGTACGCAGCGTGGCCGCGCGCTGGCTGGCCGACCTTGATTGCCGCGCCGCCGTGCCCGCGCTGTACCAGGCGCTGGACAAGGAAAGCCGCGAAACCGTCAGCGCTACCTTGATGGCGGCACTGGAAACCCTGGGCGCGGACCTGGCGCCGCGCCTGCACCCGGACAAGCTGCTGGCCGAGGCACTCAAAGGCTTGAAGGCCAGGGCGCCGGCCGGCCTGGACTGGTTCCCGTTCGAGACCCTGCCTGCGTGTACCTGGCACGATGGCGCGCCGGTGGAACCCGACATCATTCGCTGGTGGGTGGTGCTGGCCTGCAAGTTGAAGGAGCCGGGTGGCAATGGCCTGCTGGCCCGCTACCTGGGCCTGCTGTCGCCGGCCGGCCGCGCCGCCCTGGGCGAGCAGGTGCTGCGGGCCTTTATCGCGTATGACGAAAGCCGCGGCAGCGTGATTGGGGAAAAAGGCATACTGGCCCTGGCCGCGCATGCGCCGGGACCGGTAGCGGTCAGCCTGCTGCAAGCTTATATGCGTGCCTTCCATGTACGCCGCGCGCAGATCGAAGCGATGCTGGAGGGCCTGGCCGTCGGCATGGATCCGGCCGTGATCCAGCTGCTGCTGGGCGTGTCGCGCCGCTACCGTACTGCTTCGGTGCAGGACAAGGCGCGTGAACTGGTCGAACAGATCGCCGAACGGCGCGGCTGGAGCGAAGACCAGCTGGCCGACCGCACCGTGCCCACTGGCGGTCTCGATGACGATGGCCGGCTGGAACTCGATTACGGCGGGCGGCAGTTCGTCGTCACGCTCGACGCGGCCTTGAAACCGGTGCTGCGCAATGCGGACGGCAAGGAAGTCAAGGCGCTGCCCGAGCCGCGCCATGGCGATGACGCCGACAGCATCAAGGAAGCGAAACAGGCGCTGACCAGCTGCAAGAAAGAACTGAAACAGGTGCTGGACATGCAGACGGCGCGCCTGTACGACGCCATGTGCACCGACCGCAGCTGGCCGGTCGACGAGTGGCAGGCCTACCTGGCTGGCCACCCGATCGTCGCTCGCCTTGTGCAGCGTTTGCTGTGGCTGGCGCAGGACGCCGAAGGCGCTTTGCAGGTAGTGCGGCCAACCGAAGACGGCAGCCTGATCGACCTGGACGACCAGGAAGTGGCACTGGCGCCCGCAAGCACGCTGCGCCTGGCGCACGCATCGCTGCTCGACGCAGGGGACGCGGCCGCCTGGCAGCGCCACCTGAAGGACTACAAGGTCAAGCCGCTGTTCGAGCAATTGCAGCGCGCCTCGCCCGCTGCGGACCTGTTGACCGGCATCGATATTGGCGAGCGCGTGGGCTGGGTCAGCGATGCCTACACCTTGCGCGGCGCGTTCGGCAAGCTGGGCTACCAGCGTGCCCAGGCCGAGGATGGCGGCATTTTCGACCATTATTTCAAGGAGTTCAGTGGCGCTGGCATGCGCGTGGTGATCCACTTTTCAGGCAATGCACTGCCCGAAGACAATCTGCCGGCGGCCGTCAAAGAACTGAGCTTCGAGCGCCTGTCGGGACCATGGAAGCAGCGCGCCGTGTCGCCCGCGCAGGTGCCGCCGGTTTTGCTGGCCGAAGCATATAACGATTATCTGGCGGTAGCGGCGCACGGCGCCTACGACGCCGATTGGGAAGCCAAAATGCCCTGGTAGGGCTGGCATGATACGAACCACAAGGAGCAACTGACTATGTTCAAAAATATATTGGCAGCAGCAAAGCAGGCGGTCGGTCTGGATGACTACGATCAGTTGAAAAAAGGCCTGCGCGGCCTGACGCAGATATCCAAGCCGGTATGGGAGAGCGCCTGCGCGTTTGTCTGCGAGGGCGGCGACCCGCAAGTGCTGCTGGAACTGCAGAAAGATGCGCCGCGCGCCGGCAAGCTGCTGGGGCGTCCGGGACGCCTGGTCAGCGGTTTTTACACCTACAACATGGACAAGAAGGACGCCGCGCTGGCCTCGGAAAGCCTGCGCCACCGCCACCAGTTTTATGCCCAGTTCGATGCGGAAAAAATCGATACCGACGTGCTGGTTCGCCTGGGCAAGTTGCTGCAGGCTGCCGACCAGGGCGACTCGCTTGACCGTGGCGGCGCGCCCGTGCCCGACTGGCTGCATTACGTCGTTAACGATGCGCTGCATGCCAGCTTTGACAGCATGCGGTTCACCGCTACCGTGGTCAACCGGCGCGGCTGGCATGTGGGCCAACTGGTGCGCCTGCTGAGCGCCGAGGGCGAACCCGAGATCGCTGCCTTGCAGATGGTGTTCGAGCGCAGCGGCCTGTCCGACTATGAGCGTGACCGCGCGTTTCCATCCCTGCTGGTGCCCGGCGCGCTGGACGAGTATATGCTGGCACATGCGGCGCTGGTGGAGCAGCTGCCGGCACTGCTGTCGGCCAGCGGCAAGGTGCAGCTGGCGCGGCGTCTGGGTGGCGCACCGGCGCTGGCCGATGCGTTTGCCGCGATTCTGGTGCGCCTGGCTGTCGATGGCGGCAAGACCGTGCGCGTGGAAGCGGCGCCGCACCTGGCGGCGATACCCGAACAGCGCCGTGTCGACCTGCTGCAGCAGTTGCTGGTTAGCGGCAAGACGGAAGAGCGCGTGCAGGCGGCTGAGCTGCTGGGCCGTGGCATGCGGCCGGAACAAAGCGCGCTGCTCGAACAGGCGCTGGCATCCGAAACCAGCAAACCGGTGCAGGCGGCGATACGCAATGCGCTGTCGTGGCTGGGCGCGGCCAGCGATGCGGGCGCCGGCGAACTGCCGGAAGTGCCGTTGCCACCGGCACCACCGGCCACGCGGCTCGGCGATGATGCGCTGCAGCTGCTGCGCGACAATCACGCTGCAATGCTGGCCAAATACCGTATCGATGCGCAGAAGGAGCGCGAGGAAAACCAGCAGGGCAAGCACAAATACAAGTGGCAGCAGGATGCCCTGAAGCGCTACGAGGCGCTGAAGGACGACTACCTGGTGGGCGCCATCCGCGTGCTCAATGGCGAGGGGGGCAAGGGCGACGACCAGCCTGTGAAAAACAATCTGGTGAGCAATGTGGTCGAGTTCCAGGGCAAGCTGGCGGCCTTGCCGCAGTTTGGCATGGTGCAGATGGCGCGCTGGATGATCGCCACGCGGCGCAACAGCCTGCGCTTCTGGCATGACGGTTTCTTCCAGCAATGGCTGGCGCGCCAGGACCTGCAAGCGTTCGACCTGCGCCTGCTGGACCGCGCCATGCGCGAAGCGGGCGACCAGAGCGACAGCGTGGCCATGGTCTGCCTGGCCAGCAGCTGGTGGGGCGGCAAGCCGCAGCAGATGCTCGACGCTGCCCTGGTCTGGCCCCTGTTTGCCGAACGGCGCGAACTGATCGACCAGGGCCTGGGCCTGCGCGCGGTCGAAAAGCGCCAGGGCGCAGCCGTGCCGGAACTGGGCGCCACGCTGGAGATACTGGCGATGTTCCCGACGCTGCCGGTGCAATGGCTGCCGCGCGTGATGGAGTTTGCGCTCGGCGAAGGCAAGCAGCACCGCGCTGCCGCACAGCAGGTGCTGGCCGGCCTGCCCGATATCGGCAAGCGCGTGGCCGAAGCGCTGGCCTCAGGCAAACAGGATATGCGCATCGGTGCGGCGCGCTGGCTGACGGATCTCGATTACCGCGCCGCCGTACCGGCCCTGTACCAGGCGCTGGACAAGGAGTCGCGCGAAACCGTGATCGCCGCGCTGTTGACGGCACTGGAAAAGCTGGGCGAGGACCTCGGTCCGCGCCTGTCGCCCGAGGTGCTGCTGACCGCTGCGCGCAAGGGCCTGAAAGGCAAGGCGCCGGTTGGCCTGGCATGGTTTTCGTTCGAGGCGCTGCCGGCCTGCCACTGGAAGGACGGTTCGGCGGTGGAACCCGATATTATCCGCTGGTGGGTGGTGTTGGCCTGCAAGTTGAAGGAGCCGGGCGGCAATGGCCTGCTGTTGCGCTATCTGAGCCTGCTCGATGACGCCAGCCGGGCAGTGCTGGGCGAAACCATTTTGCGCCAGTTTATCGCCCAGGATACGCGTGGCCCGAGCATGGAGGTGGCCACGGCGCACGCCGAGGCGCACGCGCCAGCGCGCTATCAAAGCTATCAGGACAGCGCCAAGCGCTACCCGCAGTACTACACCGAACAGGGCAAGCTGACACCTGAACAGGTGTTCGATGAAGTGCGGCGCGAAAAGCTGGCCGAATACCTGGGCAGCGCGATCGGCGAAAAAGGTATCCTGGCGCTGGCTGCCTACACGCCCGGCCACCTGGCGGTGACGCTGTTGCAAGGCTATATCCGCGACCATTATCCGCGCCGCGCGCAGATCGAAGCGATGCTCGACGGCCTGGCCGACGGCTATGATCCGGCCGTGATCCAGCTGCTGCTGGGCATTGCGCGCCGCTACCGCACCGCCTCGGTGCAGGAAAAAGCGCGCCTGCTGGTCGAGCGCATCGCGCAGGGCAAGGGCTGGAGCCAGGATCAGCTGGGCGACCGTACCATACCGACCGGCGGCTTCGATGACAACGGCCGCCTGGACCTGCCGTATGGCGAACGGGTGTTTTACGTCACGCTCGACGGCGCCATGAAGCCGGTGCTGCACAACCCGGACGGCAAGGAAATCAAGGCGCTGCCCGAGCCGCGCCAGGACGAAGCGCCCGAAGCGGCCAAGGAAGCCAAGCAGCAGCTGTCGGTGTGCAAGAAGGAACTCAAGCAGGTCATCACCATGCAGACGGCGCGATTGTACGAGGCCATGTGCGCGGGCCGCGTCTGGCCGGCGAACGAGTGGAGCGAGTACCTGCTGCGCCATCCGATCGCCGGGCGCCTGGTGCAGTCGCTGGTGTGGATCAGCGAAGGCGAGGGCGGCCAGACACTGCTGCGCCCGAGCGATGACGGCAGCCTGCTCGACGTGAACGACGACGAAGTCGCGCTGGACGATCATGCCACCCTGCGCCTGGCGCACGCTTCGCTGCTGGACGCCGGGCAAATCACCGCCTGGCAGCGCCACTTCAAGGATTACAAGGTCAAGCCCCTGTTCGACCAGCTGGCCCACCAGTTGCCCGATGCGTCGCTGATGACCGGCAGGGAGATCGCCGACCGTGAGGGCTGGGTCGGTGACACCTTCGGCCTGCGCGGCGCCTTCGGCAAACGTGGCTACCTGCGCGGCCAGGCCGAGGACGGTGGCGTGTTTACCGAATATCACAAGGATTTCCCGAGCGCCGGCCTGCGCGCGCAGATCGACTTTTCCGGCAGCGGGCTGCCCGAAGAACAGATGGCTGCGGCAGTCAAGACGCTGGCCTTCTACCGCCTGCCGCAGTCGTGGCGCGACGAAGCCGTGCTGCTCCTTGACGTGCCACCGGTGCTGCTGGCCGAAGCCTATGCCGACTACCACGCCGTGGCCAGCTCGACCGGCGGTTATGATGCGCAGTGGGAAAGCAAAATGCCATGGTAGCGGTGGCTACCTCATATCGTTTGACGGACGTGCCGCTGGGCGACGACGCGTTCCGGCTGCTGCAGGACAATCGTGCGCAGTTGCTGCAGATGGCTCACCGGAAAATGCTGGCGGACCAGGAAGCCTATCCGGCGTCGCCACATCCCTTGCAGCGCTACCAGCAGGTCGAACAGCAGTGCGCGTGGTGGAATGACGGGCGCTTGCACGGCCTGCTGCGTGCCGTGAATGGCGAAACAGGGGAAGCAGGGCAATGCTTCAGTCAGCCGCTGGCGTCTGAGTTGCTGCGCTGGAAAAACCGGCTGGCCGCTTTGCCTGGCGTGGGTTTCATGCATCTGGCGCGCTACCTGCTGGCCACGCGCCATCGCAGCCGCCTGTTCTGGAGCGATGAAGGCTTTACCGCCTGGCTGGCGCGCCAGCCGGCCGCCAGCATCGATCTGCGGGTGCTGGACCAGTGCCTGCGCGCAGCCGGCGATATGCAAGACGCCGTGGGTCTGGCTTGCCTGGCCGAACGCTACTGGAGTGAGCCGTATCCCCATGCGGTCTTGCCGGCGCAGTGCATCTGGCCGTTTTTCGAGCAACGCCCCGACCTGATCGAGCAGGGGCTGGGCATGGCGGCCGATCCGCGCAGCCCGCCAGACCGGCTGCAGCTCGACGCCACCCTGGGCGTGCTGGCGACATTTCCGGTCCTGCCGCAACGCTGGCTGCCGCGCGTGCTGGAACTGGCGCTGGGCGAGGCGAAGGCGTCGCGTGGCCCTTCCCAGCGCTTGCTGCATCACGTGCCCGACATCGCCAGCCAGGTGGCGGCCAGCCTGGCGTCGCAACAGCAGGAGCTGCGCATGCGCACGGCAGAGTGGCTGGGACGACTCGGTGACAAACGCGTGGTGCCGGCGCTGTACCGCGCCCTGCGGCAAGAAAAGCGTGAAGCCGTCAGCGCCGTGCTGATGTCGGCGCTGGAGCTGCTTGGTGAAGATCTGGCGCCCCTGCTGGCGCCAGATGCATTGCTGGCGCAGGCGCGCAAGGGGTTGAAAGCCAGGCCGCCGGCCGGCCTATCCTGGTTCGATTTCCCGGCCTTGCCGCCTTGCTCCTGGCTTGATGCGACGCCGGTCGAGATGGATATCGTGCGCTGGTGGCTGGTACTGGCCTGCAAGCTCAGGGAGCCGGCCGGCAATGCGCTGTTGAGGCGCTACCTGGGTCTGCTGCAGGCGGACAGCCGCGCGGCCCTGGGGCTGGCGGTGTTGCGCCAGTTTATCGCGCACGATACGCGCATCCTCAAGTCGACCCTGTACGGTTTCGAGGTGATCGATTACGTGGGCAGCGCCATCGGCGAAAAGGGTGTGCTGGCGCTGGCCTCGCATGCGTCCGGCAAGCAGGCAGTCAGCCTGGTGCAGGACTATATGCGCGAGCATTATTTGCGCCGCGCGCAGATCGAGGCGCTGCTGGAAAGCCTGGCAGCCGGTTGCGATCCGGCCGTCATCCAGCTGCTGCTGGCCGTGGCGCGCCGCTACCGCACGGCGGCCATCCAGGACAGGGCGCGCCTGCTGGTCGAGCGCGTCGCCGCAGCCATGGGCTGGAGCGCCGGCCAACTGGCTGACCGCACGATACCGTATGCGGGACTCGATGACAGTGGCCGCCTTGCGCTGCAGTATGGTCAGCGGGAGTATGTCGTGACACTGGGTGCGGCGGTCAAGCCGGTGTTGCACAATGCCGAGGGGAAACTGCTGGCCGCGCTGCCCGAACCGCGCCAGGACGACGATCCGGCCAGCATCAAGGAAGGAAAGCGCCAACTGTCGATCTGCAAGAAGTCGGTGGCGCAGGTGGTCGCGCTGGAGACGGCGCGGCTGTATGAAGCCATGTGTACCGGCCGGCTGTGGGCGGTGGACGAATGGCGGCAGTATCTGCACCGCCATCCGATCACGGGCCGCTTGCTGCAGCAACTGGTATGGCTGGAGATGGCGCCAGATGGCGCGCTGCTGCAGATGTTCCGGCCGACGGAGGATGGTTGCCTGATCGATGTGCAGGACAACGACGTCACGTTGAAGCCGGGCAGCCTGCTGCGCCTGGCCCATGCGGTACTGCTCGACGAGCCGCAGATCGCTGCATGGCGGCGGCATCTGGCGGACTACAAGATCACGCCGCTGTTCGCGCAGTTCGATCACCGTCTGCCAGCCGGGGCTTTGCTGGCCGGCCTGGAAATCGATGACCGGCTGGGCTGGAGCGGTAATAACTTCAGCCTGCGTACCGCATTCGGCAAGCGCAATTATGTGCGTGCTGTCCCGGTCGATGGCGGCGTGTTTGACGCTTACCTCAAGGATTTCGCGGGTGCCGGCTTGCGAGTGCGGATCGGTTTTACCGGTAGCCAGCTGCCCGAGGAGCGCCAGCCAGCCGCCCTCACGACCCTGTCGTTCCAGCGGCTGAAAGACTTGCATGTCGTTACACTGGCCGAGGTACCACCCGTGTTGCTGGCCGAAGCGTATGCGGATTATCATGCGGTAGCCCTGAGCTGCGGCTACGATGAATTTTGGGAAAGCAGAACGCCCTTCTAAGCGGGACAAAAAATGACTGAAACAGACAAGCAAGAACACGCAGTGCGCCGCAGCGCCGAACAGCGCTATGCCGATGAACTGCAGCGCCTGGCGCGAGCCGATACCGATCCCCGTCCGGAAGGCTGGCTGCTGTCGCCGCGCGCCGTGCGCCGGTTTATTCTCGGCGACGCGGCGCTGAAGGTCAGCCGCAAGTTTTATGGCGACGATCCGCTGGTCGACCGCGCCATCGTCACGCTGATGGGCCACCAGGGCCTGATGCTGGTGGGCGAGCCGGGTACGGCCAAGTCGCTGCTGTCGGAGTTGCTGGCCGCCGCCATCAGCGGCGATTCGGCGCTGGCGATACAGGGCACGGCCGGCACCACCGAAGACCATATCAAGTATTCGTGGAACTATGCGTTGCTGCTGGCTGAAGGGCCGAGCCGGCGCGCGCTGGTGCCATCCCCTTTGTTCCAGGGCATGGAGGCGGGCAAGCTGGTGCGCTTCGAAGAGATCACGCGCTGCGCGCCCGAGATGCAGGACGTGCTCATTTCGCTGATGTCGGAAAAGCAGTTGATGATTCCTGAACTCGGCGGCGACGCGCGCGTGCATGCGCGGCGCGGTTTCAATATTATCGCCAGCGCCAACTTGCGCGACCGTGGCGTGCATGAAATGTCGTCGGCATTGAAACGCCGCTTCAATTTCGAGACCGTCAAGCCGATCCGCGACCATGGCTTTGAAGTGGAACTGGTAATGCAGCAGTTGCAGCGCGAACTTGACGCCATCGGCGCCACCGTGGTGGTGGGCCGCGATGTGATCGAACTGCTGGTGACCACTTTCCAGGAACTGCGTGCCGGCCAGACCCGCGAAGGCGCCGCCATCAAGACGCCGGACGCCGTGATGTCGAGCGCCGAAGCGGTCAACCTGGTGTATGCCGCTTCGCTCGAAGCGCTGCATTTCGGCGATGGGGTGCTGCGCCCGCGCGAGCTGGCCAATCAGCTGCAAGGCGTGGTGTTGAAGGACAACGCCGACGATATCAAGCGCGTGCGCCATTACTTCGACACCGTGGTACGCGAGCGGGGCCGGCGCGACGACCTGTGGAAAAACTTCGGCGAGGCGGCGCGTCAGCTATGGCTGTAGCATTGCCTGCCAGCTTGGCGGAGGCGCGCGAAAAACTGCACGCCAACGGCCTGTATTTTGCGCCGCTGCGCCACCACAGCCCGGCCTGCGCGTTTGCCCTGCAGGCCATGCTGCGCGAACTGCGCCCGGCCGCCGTGCTGATCGAAGGGCCCGATGGTTTTAACTATATGCTGCCGCTGCTGCTCGACGAACGCACGCGCCCGCCGGTGGCGCTGCTGTGCCAGACAAAGGCGCCGGCAGCAGACGGGCAGGCCCACACGCAGTCGGCGTTTTTCCCGTTCTGCGACTACAGCCCGGAATGGGTGGCACTGAAAACCGGGCAGGAGCTTGGCGCGCAGCTGGCGTTTATCGACCTGCCATGGCAGGCGCGCGCCGACAGGGAAAAAAACGATCAGGAAGCACGCAGCCTGATGGCCGAGCGCTATCTGGCCCACAGCGCCTACTTGAACGCGCTGGCGCGGCAGGCCGGTTGCCGGGACCAGGATGAACTGTGGGACCATCTGTTCGAATCGCGCTCGCGCGCCAATCTACTGGACTGGCGTGCACTGTTCGGTGATGTGTTTTCCTATTGCGCCATGGCCCGCCTCGACTACGAACCGGCCGTGCTGGAAGCGGAAGGCAGCCTGCCGCGCGAACGCCATATGGCGGCCCATATTGCCCGCTGGCGCCAGCAGGTGGACGGCCCCATCGTGGTGGTGACGGGCGGCTTTCATACCAGCGCGCTGATCGACCTGCTGGCCCAGGCCAAGGCCACGGCGCCAGCTCCCAGTCCCGCACCGGCGGCCGCGCCTGCCAGCTGGCTGATACGCTACAGCTTCGAGCGGCTCGATGCCCTCAATGGCTATGGCGCGGGCATGCCGGCGCCGGCCTACTACCAGGCCGCATGGGAAGCACTGCAGAAGGGCGGCGGCGAGCATCAGCTGGCCGTCGCCGTCGATCAATTGACGGCGCTGGCGCAGCACAGCCGCGCACGCGGCTTGCAGGACCGCATCTCGACGGCCGAAGTGCAGGCTGCCGTGCTGCAGGCAGCGCGCCTGGCGGCCTTGCGCGGCCATGCAGGACCGGGCCGCATGGACCTGCTTGACGCCATGCGCTCGTGTTTCGTCAAAGGCGCCATCGACGACGGCATGCAGGGCCTGTTCGACGATGTGCGGCGCCAGATGACGGGCAGCCGGCTGGGCGACGTGCCGCCTTCGGCCGGTTCGCCGCCGCTGGTGGAAGACGCGCGCGCCGAGGCCCGCCGCCACGGCCTGCGCCTGGACGACGGCGAGCAGCGGCTGGCGCGGCTGGACCTGTACCGCAAGGACCGGCATCGCCTGCGCAGCCGCTATTTCCAGTTGATGCAGTACCTGGAAACGGGGCTGGCGCGCTGGCAGGGAGGACCTGATTTCCTGTCCGGCAGCCGGCTCGAACTGCTGTTCGAGGAATGGTCGTATGCGTGGACGCCACTGGTCGAAGCGCGCCTGATCGAACTGGCGGCCGACGGCGCCACTCTGGCGGAAGTGGCGCTGGCGCGGCTGCTGCGCGAAGAGCAGGCGCTGGGCGCCGAAGGCCGCGCCCGTTCGGCCGGCAGCGCTGCGGCCTTGCTGGTGCGTGCCTGCGTGATTGGCCTGCATGAGCGGCTGCCGGACCTGTTGACACTGCTGGGCCACCATCTCGATGAAGATCCGGATTTCGCTTCCGTGGTGGCCTGCGGCCATGCGCTGGTCACGCTGTGGCGCGCGCGCGAGCCGCTGGGTGTGCGCGAGCATCCGGGCGTGCTGCGGCTGATGCGGCGCGTCTGGCCGGCCGCGCTGTTTCTGCTGCATGGCCTGGCCGACACCGCGCCAGAGGCGGAAAGCGCGCAGGTCGGCCAGTTGCTGGCCTTGCGCGAGTTTGGCCGCGCCGCGCGCAGCGCCCTGGCCGCAGAAGAAACCGACCTCGCTTTCGAACTGGGCGACCTGCACCGCCATCTGGTGGGCCTGACGCAGCAGCGTGACGGCGCCGCTGGCGTGTGCGGTGCGGCGGCGGCCTTGCTGTTTCTCGACGGTGCCTGGGACGAACAGCAGTTGTCGCTGCTGCTGGAACAGCGCTTTGGCGCGGGCGCCACGCAGCAGGACGCCGTGCGATTTTTGTCCGGCCTGATGGCCGCCGCGCCCGAGCTGCTGCTGACGCAGCCAGGCTTGCGGCGCAGTTTCAATCAACTGGTGGGCAGCTGGGACGAGGCCAGCTTCATCCAGTACTTGCCCGATCTGCGGCTGGCGTTTACAGGCTTGAAACCGCAGGAAACGGGCGAGCTGGCCGAAGCGCTGGCGCTGCTCAATGGCGCCGCGCCGGAGGACTTGCAGGCCGAACTCCATTACGACGTCAGCGAGGCCGAGATGCTGGCCGGCGGGCGCCTGAACGCAGCGCTGGCTGCCTGCCTGGAGCGCGACGCGCTGGCTGGCTGGTTGAACACCACACCGGAGGCGCCGCATGGCTGACCATCACGACAATGCCGAACTGCTGCGCCGCTGGCGCCTGATCCTGGGGCGCTATGCACAGCCCTTGCAAAATGACGCGTGGTCCGCTCATGATGGCCGGTTGGATGCCAGCCTCGATTATCTGTATGGCCGCGAATACGAACGCAAGGGCATGCTGCTGGGCGGGCGCGCCGGCGGTGGCGGGTCGCTCGACCCCAGCCAGCTGCGCGCCATCGACTGGCTGAACCAGGCGCGCAAGCTGTTCCCGCAAGAGGTGTATGAGCGCGTGCAGGGTCACGCGATCGAACGCTATGAATTGAGCGGCCTGCTGCGCGATCCGGCGGTGCTGGCCAGCCTGGAGCCGAACCAGTCGCTGGCGCGCGCGCTGATCGGCATGCGCGGACGCCTGAGCGCCGACATGCATGATGCGGTGCGCGCGATTATCCGCCGCGTGGTCGAGGAAATCACCGAGCGGTTGCGCAAGGATTTTGTCAATGCGGTGACTGGCCGGCGCAATCGCTTTCGCCGCACGCAGATGAAAAGCGCGCAGAATTTCGACTGGCGCGCCACCATCGCCGCCAATCTCAAGCACTTCGATGTGGCAAGCCAGCGCATGGTGATTGCGCGGCCCATCTTCAATGCGCGCGTCAAGCGCAGCCTGCCGTGGGACGTGATCCTGTGCGTTGACCAGAGCGGCTCGATGATGGATTCGGTGATCTATGCGGCCGTGGTGGCCGGCATTCTGTCCAGCCTGCCGGCTGTCAATGTGCGGCTGGTGGTGTTCGACACCAGCGTGGTCGACCTGACGCACCTTGCCAGCGACCCGGTCGAAGTGCTGCTGACGGTGCAGCTCGGTGGCGGCACCAATATCGGCCGCGCCGTACAGTATTGCGAACAGCTGGTGAGCACCCCGCAGCGGACGATTTTTGCGCTGATCAGCGACTTCGAGGAGGGCGCGCCACCGGCGCCGCTGCTGGCGTCACTGAAACGCATGGCCGAGTCGCGTGTGACCCTGCTGGGCCTGGCCGCGCTCGACGAACGTGCGCAGCCTGTGTATGACCGGGGCATGGCGCAGCGCCTGGCCGATCAGGGCATGCATGTGGCGGCGCTGACGCCGCAGCATTTCGCTGAATGGCTGGCGGGAGTGATGCAATGAGCTGGCAAGCGGTGTACCGCAGCTTCGACGACGACAGCCTGGCCACGCTGGCCAATGCGGGCCTGCTGCGGCGCGCCCTGAAAGACGTCGAGGCGGGCAAGGTCGGCTGGCAGCAGGATGCCGGCGGCATCGTGCTGGCGGACGGCCAGCAGGTCACACTCGATGGCGGCGGGCCGCAAAAGGCGCGCTGCGATTGTCCGGCCCCCGGCATTTGCAAGCATATCCTGGCCGCTAGCGTGTGGCTGCGCGAACTGCCCGATAAAAACTCCGGTGTAGCCGCCGCGCCCGATGTGCTGGAAGAAGTCCTGGCGTTCGATAGCGCGCTGCTGTGCAAGCAGGCCGGCAAGCCGGCCGTGCGGCAGGCGCTGGCCTGGCTGCTTGACGGCGACGAGGTACAAGCCACCGTGGTCAACGCCCGGCTGCAGATCGAACTGCCTTCCTTGAAACTGGCCTGCAGCTATCTGCGCGGCGCCGGCTACGAAGGCATGGTGTCGGATACACCAGTGAAGCTGCGCAAGGCGCTGCATTTGTATGCGCTGGCCTGCGTCTGGCGCGCGCATGGCCGGGAGTTTGCATGGCCGGCGGGCATGGAAACGGCGCCAGCCGAGGAAGTGCAAGGCGTCAGCAGCGCCGAACTGCTGTTCCTGGCCCAAGTGCGCCGGCTGCTGGGCGAGCTGTATGACAATGGCCTGTCGCACGCCAGCGCGATCGCGGCCGGCCAGTTGCGCGCGCTGACCATGTCGGCGCGCGGCGAGGGCTTGCCGCGACTGGCCGCCATGCTGCGCGGCCTGGGCGGCACGCTGGACCTGCTGGTGCGGCGCGATTATCAGGCCAGCGAACGCCAGGCGTTCGACCAGATGGCGACGATTTATGCACTGTGCACGGCGCTCGAACACGCCACGGATGACGCCTTGCAGCGGCTGCGCGGGCAGGCGCGGCGCAGTTTTGATGCCGCCGGTGACAGTCCCCTGGAGTTGCTGCCGCTGGGCGCCTACTGGTGGGAAACGCGTGGCGGTGCGCATGGGCTCACGCTGTCATTCTGGGATCACGCGGCAAGCCGTATCGTGCAGGCGGTGCTGGCGCGGCCCGACGCCACCGACCGCTCATTCACACGCGAATCCAGCTGGAATGCGGTCAGCCTGTGGCCGGGCGCGGGCAGCGCGCAGCGCCTGTGCGAACAGGCGCTGGTATTGACCGGTGCGTCGCTGGCGGCAGACGGCCGGCTGGGGATGGACAGCGGCGTACGCGCGGCGCCAGCGCCATTATGGGAACTCGACGATGCCCGCTGGCAGCAGGCCGGGTTCGACGACTGGAACACGCTGGGTGCCTCTATCAGTGACAACGTCGGCCTGGCGGCGCAGCCGGTCGACTGCGTGCTGCTGCGGCCGAGTGCCGTCGCCGCGCCGCAGCTCGATGAAGTGCGCCAGCAGCTGGACTGGCAGGTGTTCGACATTGCCGGGGCCGTGCTGAATCTGACGCTGCCGGCGCAGGAGGCTTTGCGATTACGCATCACGCGGCTGCAGGCGGCCGTTGCCGATGGCGCCGATATCCGCGCCGTGCTGGCCAGCCGCGCGCGCGATGACTCGGAGGGCTGGCAGCCGGTGTCGCTGTTGATCGCCAAGAATGGCAAGCTGCGCGTGGTGTCGCTCGATTTCGCGGTCGATGCGGGCAAGCTGCCGTCGGCGCTGGCGCGTTTTTTCAAAAGCCTGGCCGGCACCAGCATGGCGCCGCCGGTCGCGCAGCAGGCCTCCGGCATCGCGCTGGTGCTGGCGCAGATACTTGAGCGCCTGGCGCTGCAAGCGCGTAGCGGCCGGCCACGCCTGGAGCCGGAAGTGGCCAATGAACTGGCGCGCCATGGCGCCACACTGCGCGCATTGGGGCTCGATTTGCCGGCTCGTTTGCTGGCCGAATATCTGACGGCGCCTGGTGCCAGCCATGCGCTCAGGCTTGCGTATGCGTGCACTACCTGTCTGGCGCTGGAGGCAGCGCGCTAAACCAGCTCAGCCAGCGCCAGCGCCAGCATGGCGCCAGCGCGTGGTGCTAAAAACTGGCACGAGCGCGGGCCGCAAGCGGCATGCTATGATATTTGTTATCGATAACAATATGATGAGAGACTCATGAATCCCGATTTCCGTTCCAAGAGCATGCTCGAACAGCATATCCTGCACACCATGCGTTTTTACCATCCGCGCGCGCTCGACGCCAGCGGCGGTTTTTACCATTTCTTCCTCGACGACGGCACCATTTATGATGCCCGCACGCGCCATCTGGTCAGCAGCACGCGCTTCATCTTCAATTACGCCATGGCCTACCGCCAGTTCGGCGACGACGACTACCAAGCGGCGCTGCGCCACGGCGTGGCGTTTTTGCGCGACGTGCATCGCGACCCGGACACCGGCGGTTATGCCTGGCAGCTGCACTGGGAAGACGGCCGCAAGACGGTGGAAGACGGCGCGAATCACTGCTACGGCCTGGCTTTCGTGCTGCTGGCCTATGCGCATGCGCTTGCCGCCGGCATGAGCGAAGCGCGCGCGTATCTTGATGAAACATTCGAACTGATGGAACAGCGCATGTGGCTGCCCGAGCACGGCTTGTACGCGGACGTTGCCAGTGCCGACTGGGCCACCATGGACGGCTACCGGGGCCAGAACGCCAATATGCATGCCTGCGAGGCGATGCTGGCCGCGTTCGAGGCAACTGGCGAGGCGCGCTACCTGCATCGTGCGGAAACGCTGGCGCACAATATTACGGTGCGCCAGGCTGGCCTGGCCAATGGCATGATCTGGGAGCACTACAAGCCCGACTGGTCCATCGACTGGGACTACAACCTGCACGACAAGAGCAATATCTTCCGTCCATGGGGCTACCAGCCCGGCCATTTCACGGAATGGGCCAAGCTGCTGCTGATCATGGAACGCCACGCGAAATTCATGGCAGGGCCTTCCGACTGGCTGCTGCCGCGCGCGCGCGAACTGTTCGACACGGCGCTGGCCAAGGCCTGGGATGGCGCGCATGGCGGCATCCATTACGGCTTCGGCCCGCAGGACGAGATCTGCGATGGCGACAAGTATTTCTGGGTGCAGGCCGAAAGCTTTGCCGCCGCCGCCGTGCTGGCCAAGCGTACCGGCGAGGACGGCTACTGGCAAACCTACGACAAGATATGGGACTACAGCTGGCGACATTTTGTCGATCATGATCATGGCGCCTGGTATCGCATCCTGACGCCCGACAATCAAAAGATCGGCAACGAAAAAAGTCCGGCCGGCAAGACCGATTACCACACCATGGGCGCCTGCTATGAAGTGCTGAACGTGATCGGCGGTGCAGCATGAGCGGCTTCCCTTCTTTTGTCTCGGCCGGCGAAGCGCTGACCGACATGCTGCGCACCGGCAGCGACCAATGGAGCAGCCAGGTCGGCGGCTCGACCTGGAACGTGGCGCGCGTGATGGCCAGGCTGGGCGTGCCGAGCGCCTTTGCCGGCGCCGTCAGCCTCGATGTGTTTGGCGATGCGCTGGCCAGGGCCAACGATGCGGCCGGCCTCGATGCACGCTTTTTGCAGCGCTATGCCAAGTCGCCGCTGCTGGCCATCGTGCACGAGCTGCATCCACCGACGTATTACTTTATCGGCGACGACAGCGCCGACCTGCATTTCGACGCGGCGCAGCTGCCGGCCGGCTGGATGCAGGGCGCGCAATGGGTACACTTCGGTGGCATCAGCCTGGCGCGCGAGCCGCTGGCCGGCAAACTGGTGGCGCTGGCCGAAGAACTGAAGGCGGCGGGCGTGAAGATCAGCTATGACCCGAATTTCCGCGTGATGATGGACCAGCGTTACGACGCCACGCTGGCGCGCATGACGGCGCTGGCCGACGTGGTGAAAGTGTCCGATGAAGACCTGGCTGGCCTGTTCCGCCACGATGATATCGACGCCTCGTTTGCGCTGCTGCGCAGCTGGAATCCGCAAGCTGGTTTCCTGTACACGCGCGGTGCCGCCGGTGCAGCCTTGTACCAGGGTGAGCGCAGCTGGCAAGCGGCGCCGCCGAAGATCGACGTGGTCGACTCGGTCGGCGCCGGCGACGCCAGCATCGGCGGCCTGCTGTACAGCCTGATGTTCCGGCCCGGACTCGATGGCAGCGAACACCTGCGCTTTGCCGTGGCGGCCGGTGCAGGCGCCTGCCTGGCGGCTGGCGGCTCGCCGCCGTCGGTGGAGCTGGTCGAATCGCTGGCGGCAAACACCGTGGTCAGCAATTGAATGCCGGGTTCAGACCCTCAATGCCGCAAACTCAAGGGCTTGCGCTAACGCTCGCGGGGGGCTGACCCCAGCCCTTCGCCTAACTTCCCGGCGCCGCCGACGAGCCCCGTACCATCAGCGTAAATTCCAGCAGGCGATGCGTGGCCGGCGCGCTGTCGCCGGCACGCCGCTGCCGTATCTCGTCGAGCACCAGCGCCACGGCAGCGCGCGCCATGGCGGCGATCGGCTGGTGGATGGTGGTCAGCTCGGGCCAGACGGTGGTGGCCACCGGCGTGTCGTCAAAGCCGCAGACGGAAAGCTGCTGCGGTACCTGCAAGCCCATGCCGTGCGCCACGGCCAGGGTGGCGGCCGCCATGTCGTCATTGCTGGCAAAGATGGCGCTGGGCCGCGTGGACGCTTCGAGCAGGCGGCGCGCTGCATCGAGCCCGGAACGATAGGTAAAGAGTCCCTGCGCCAGCCGCTGCGGCGGCACGCTCAAGCCTGCTTCATGCATTGCATCGAGAAACGCCTGCTGGCGCAGCAGGGCAGGGGTGTGCGCCGGGTCGCCCTGGATAAAGCCGATATCGCGGTGGCCCAGCGCCAGGAGGTGGCGCGTCATTGCCAGCGCGCCCTGGTAGTCGTCGATGCGCACGGCGGAAATCGCCGGCGAGGGCTGGCCGGTGGCGACCGCGATCGACGGCATGCCGATGCGGTTCAACTGCGCCTGTACCTCGGGCGAGTCGCACAGCGGCGGCGGCACCAGAATGCCGTCCACGCCTGCCGCCACCAGTTTTTTAATCGCAGCACGCTGGCTGGCCAGGTCGCCACAGCGCTCCAGCAGCAGCTGTCCGCCGCTCTGGCTGCATTGTTCCATGGCGCCGACCAGGAACTCGCTCATATACGCGGCACTCGGGTTGCTGTACAGCAGGCCGATGCGCAGCGTGCCGGTACGCGCGGCCCTGGCTGCCAGGTTGGGCTGGTAGCGCAGGGCGGCGATCGCTGCGTCCACCTTGCCACGCGTGGCGGCGCTGACGCTGGCGCGCCCGTTGATCACGCGCGACACCGTCATGGCCGATACACCGGCCAGGCGCGCCACGTCGTGCACGGTGGCGCCGCCCGGCGTATCGATGGCTACGGGTGAGGGCACGGGGGCGTCCATCCTATTCGAGATGGCCGCCGAACTTCAGCTTGCCGCTGATGCGCATGCCGTGCAGCTGGCCTTCATCGGGTGCTGCCGCGCTGGTGCGCTGCACCGTGTCGCGCCGCGCCAGGCCCACCGACAAAATATCGAGCATCATCAGCTGCAGCAGGCGCACGATCATCGGCACGAAATTGAGATTGCCTTCCGGGTGGTTCAGGGTCAGCAGCACGTCGGCCTGGCGCGACAGCGGCGAGCCGCTGGCGGTAATGGCCAGCACGCGCGCGCCGCAACTTTGCGCCACCTTCACCGTGCGCAGCAGTTCGGGCAGGGCGCCCGAGCGTGAAATCACCAGTGCCACGTCGCCCGGTTTCAGCATGGCGGCGCTCATTTCCTGCGCCTGCTGGTCGGCGAAATAACTGCTGACGATGCCCAGGTTGAGCAGCTTGTGCTGCATGTCGTCGGCCACCACGCGCGCGCTGCCCACGGCCAGCAGTTCCACCCGCCGCGCGCCACGCAGCATGTCGATCGCCTCGGTCAGCGCTTTTACATCCAGCATGTCGCGCATGGCCAGCGCGGCCGAGGCGCTGTTGCCCAGCACCTTGCGCGCCAGTTCGGCGTCGGAGTCCGACATCTCCACATGGCAGTGTGCCACCGTGATGGCGCCGCCCGTCAGGCCCGAGGCCAGTTTCAGCTTGAAGTCAGCCAGGCCCTGCACGCCGATCGAGCGGCAAAAACGCATCACGGTCGGCTGGCTGACGCCGACGCGCTGGGCGATTTCCGCAATCGGCAGGGTCAGCATGGCGTTCGGTTCCTTCAGCACCCAGTCGGCCACCTTGCACTCGGAAGGGCTCATGCGTGCACGGGCCTGGCGTACCGAGTCGAGCACCGGCGCGCCGGAATTGGCCCGCTTGAGCTTTTGCGCCAGGATGGCGGCGATGCCCAGAAAAGTAGGCAGCTCTGCCGTGATCACAAAGGTGGGAATCTGTGCAAGGTATTCGTTCAGGCGGCCCTTCTGCTCGAAGCGGGCGCGGAACTGCGAGCGTTCGAACAGGGGACCCAGGCGCGGCACGATGCCGCCGCCGATATAGATGCCGCCCAGGGCGCCCAGGGTCATGGCGACATTGCCGGCGATCGAGCCGAGGATGGCGCAGAAGCAGTCGACCGCTTCCAGGCACACTTCGCAGTCGTTGGCCAGCGCGCGGCTGGTGATCTCAAAGGCCAGCAGCGGCTGCGCGTCGATCACGCCGGCGCGCTCGGACAGTGCGCGGTAGATCAGTTCCAGGCCGCGCCCGGAAGCGAGGCGTTCGGCCGACACATGCGACAGTTCGCGCCAGGCGTAGCTCAGCACATCCATTTCGCGCTGGTCGCACGGCGCAAAGCTGACGTGGCCGCCTTCGCTGCCCAGCGCGATCCAGCGGTCTTCGGCCGGGATCATGCCCGATACGCCCAGGCCGGTGCCCGAGCCGAGCAGGCCGATCACGCTGTCGGCGCGCGCCATGCCGCCGCCGATCTGCATGCGCTGGTCGGGCCGCAGATAGGGCAGGGCCATCGCCAGCGCCGTGAAGTCGTTCACTACCAGCAGGGTGTCCAGGCCCAGCGCCGTGCGCATTGCTTCAATCGAGAAGAACCAGTGATGGTTCATCATGCGGATATTGTCGTCGTCGATCGGGTTGGCGATCGCGATGGCCGCGTGGCGTACGCGGGCCGAACCGGCGGCGCGCGCCTCGATGCTGTGCATGTAGGCGTTGATTGCGTCGAGCAGCGAAGCATAGTCGTCGCAGGGCAGCACGGCCACCGCTTCCAGGTGGCCCTGGCGTGTTTCCAGCACAAAGCGGGCGTTGGTGCCGCCGATATCGGCCAGCAGGCGCGGCCCGTCGCTGAAACGGTCGGCCACATCGCTGCCCGCACTGTCTGTTCTTTCATCAATTCTCATGGCGGCGTTCAATGTCTCGTATGCGTGCGCCGTCTTTGCGGCGCAACTGTCGTTATGGTGAAAACCAAGGATTCTAGAGGGTATTTGGCCTCTGTGCCAAAAAACGCCTGGCATGCCGGACCAGCGCCTGGCTGTGTGAAAAAAGTAGTTTGCGCAAGAGCAAAGATAGTCAAATAAAGTGTGGCTGACTAGTCGTAGGATTACAACATAATATGTTGATATTTGTTCGTAGTATAGTTACTATGTCTCCGCTGGAAGGATTTCTGGCCAGTACATTCGGCCACGAAGTACTAGAAAAAAACAACTACTGAGGAGACTTACCATGCTGCATCGCAACATGTTGAAGGCCGCTTTGAAAGCGCTGCCTGCTGCCATCGTATTAGCTATCGCCAGCGGTTCCGCCCTGGCGGACCCGATGTACCCAACCGATTCCGAAGGCTTCCACGGCTACCTGCGCGCTGGCGCCGGCAGCAACACGTCCAGTGACGGCGGCTCGCAAGGCTGCTTCGGCCTGGGTGGCAACACCATGAAATATCGTCTGGGCAATGAGTGCGACGCCTACACGGAATTCGGCTACACCAAAGCCATCGCAAAATCCGGCGACGTGACCTACATGGCCACCGTCTGGGTCAACGCTTTTGCACCAAACTCCGACTTCGGCGACAACAAAGTCGGCATCGTCAAAGCCTACGTCGAAGCCCAGGGACTGGACTTCCTGAACGGCGGCACGGCCTGGGTCGGCAAACGTTTCTACTACCGTCCTGACATCCACATGCTGGATCTGCAGTACATCAACATGAACGGTACCGGTGCCGGCCTGGACCGCATTCCTGCCGGTCCTGGCAAGTTCTCGTATGCCTTCTTCAAGGACAACGACATCAACAGCGTGTCGCCAACCGGCATCGTCAGCACCAAGTCGGCCGTGCGCCAGAACTTCATCTACGGTGAAATTCCGGTCAACACCAACGGCACGCTGGACCTGGCCGCCACCTACATCATCGGCGAAGGCAAGGACAACGACGCTTTCGGCGAAAAACACAATGGCTGGCAGCTGTCGGCATTCCACCGTCAAGGTAAAGTCCTGGGCGGCGCCAATACCTTCGGCGTGCAGTACGGCGTCGGTCCTGGCGTTGGCAAGGGTGCACAGTTCGGCGCCGCAGGCGACACCTCGTTCGGTTCGGACGTCAAGCGCACGCGCGTATTCAATGATCTGGCGATCCAGCCGATGACCAACTTCGGCATGGAATTCGTCGCCCTGTGGCAAAAAGACGAGTCGAACGCTGCCGGTTCGTCGACCTGGACTTCGGCCGGCGTACGCCCTGTCTACGCATTCACCAACAACTTCAAGCTGATTGGCGAACTGGGCACGGACCGCGTGACGCAATCGAATGGCCCGACCAAGCGCCTGACGAAAATCACCATCGCACCGGCGATTTCGGCAGGTCCTGGCCTGTGGTCGCGTCCGGAACTGCGTGCCTTTGTCAGCTACGGCAAATGGAACAATGCAGCCACGGCCTCGGTCAACGCAGCCAACAACGGCGGCCCGATCTACAACAACAATACCAGCGGCACCTCGTACGGCTTCCAGGTTGAAGCCTGGTTCTAACACCATGGGGCGCTTTCCCGCCCCAATTGAAACAAACGAGATACCCGCTTGCAAGCGGGTCTCGGCAACACAGAGCGCCGGTACAGGCGCAAATTGACCTTTCTCGGCAAATTGCGCCGAAGCCCCCTAAAAGCTTGATCAAAAAAGGAATTGTGGAGATGAAACTGAAATTCAAGATTACCCAGGTCGCCGCCCTGACCGCGCTGGCATTTGCCGGCAACGCGTTTGCCGCTGATGTGGAAGTGTTGCACTACTGGACCTCGGGTGGCGAAGCCAAGTCGGTCGGTCAGCTGCAGCAGATGGTCAAGGAAGCCGGTTTTGGCTGGAAAGATTTTGCAGTAGCAGGCGGCGCCGGCGAAAACGCCACTACCGCCCTGAAAACCCGTGTCATTTCCGGCAATCCACCGACCGCCGCCCAGATCAAGGGCCCGTCGATCCAGGAATGGGGCGCCGAAGGCGTGCTGGCCAATATCGATGAAGCCGCCGTTGCCGGCAAATGGGATGCGGTCCTGCCGAAAGTGGTGGCCGATATCATGAAATACAAGGGCCACTACGTTGCCGCGCCGGTCAATGTCCACCGCGTCAACTGGATGTGGGTCAACCCTGAAGTGCTGAAAAAAGCCGGCGTCGTTGGCACGCCAACCACCTGGCCAGCGTTCTTCGAAGCGGCTGACAAGATCAAGAAATCGGGCGGCATCGCGATCGCCCACGGCGGCCAGCCATGGCAGGACGCCACCGTTTTCGAAACCGTCGCACTGGGCGTGGGCGGTGTCGAGTTCTACAAGAAAGCCATCCTGAAGCTGGACCAGAAAGAGCTGACCGGCCCGACCATGATCAAGGTGTTCGATACCTTGGGCAAGGTCAAGACCTACATCGACAAGGATGCGGCTGGCCGCGACTGGAATCTGGCCACCGCCATGGTCATCAACAACAAGGCCGGCTTCCAGTTCATGGGTGACTGGGCCAAGGGCGAATTCACCGCCGCTGGCAAAGTGCCAGGCAAGGACTACCTGTGCGTGGCCGCCCCTGGCACCGAAAAAGCCTACACCTTCAATATCGATTCGTTTGCCATGTTCACGCAAAAGGATGCGAATGCGAAGAAAGGGCAGATCGCGCTGGCCAACGCCATCATGAATCCGAAGTTCCAGTCGATCTTCAACCTGAACAAGGGTTCCATCCCTGTGCGTTCCGGCGTTTCCAAGGACAAGTTCGACGCTTGTGCCCTGAAATCGATGGACGACATGGATGCCAGCAACAAGAATGGCGGCCTGGTGCCATCGTTCGCGCACGGCATGGCGCTGCCATCGGCCACGCAAGGCGCCGTCACCGACGTCATCGCCAAGTTCATGAACACCAACATGAGCTCGAAAGACGCTGTTGCCGAACTGGCCAAAGCCGCCAAAGTGAAGTAATCACCACAGCGCCGGCTCCCCGCCGGCGCTGCTGCATCGCAGGTATTGCAGCTATCGCAGGCCCCCTTCGGCGTTCGCCCGGACGGGCGCCTTACGCAGTTCTACTTCTACGGCTGTCCTATGTCCATACGCAAGCAATTTGATCGATGGATACCGCAACTGGTGCTGGGCCCGACGCTCATCGCCAGCCTGGTATTTGTCTATGGTTTTATCTTCCTGACCGGTTATCTGTCCCTGACCGAATCGCGCATGATGCCGAACTTCGAGTTCTCCGGCCTGACGCAATACTATAATTTGTTCGATAACGAACGCTGGTGGACGTCGCTGAAGAACCTCGGCATTTTCGGTGTGCTGTTTATTGGCCTGTCGATCACCATCGGCCTGTTCCTGGCCATTCTGCTCGACCAGAAAATCCGCGGCGAAGGCTTTCTTCGCGCAATCTACCTGTATCCGATGGCGCTGTCGTTCATCGTTACCGGTACCGCCTGGAAATGGATGCTGAACCCCAGCCTGGGCCTGGAAAAAGTCATGCACGACTGGGGCTGGACTTCGTTCACGTTTGACTGGCTGGTCAATTCCGACATGTCGATCTACACGGTGGTGATCGCCGGCGTCTGGCAGTCGTCCGGTTTCGTGATGGCGCTGTTCCTGGCCGGCCTGCGCGGCATCGATGACGAGATCATCAAGGCGGCCCAGGTGGACGGGGCGTCCTTGCCGACGATCTACTGGCGCATCGTGATCCCCGCCATGCGCCCGGTGTTCTTCAGCGTGATTTTGATCCTGTCGCATATCGCGATCAAGAGTTTCGACCTGGTGATCGCCTTGACTTCCGGCGGCCCGGGCAATTCGTCCGACGTGCCGGCAATCTTCATGTACCAGTTTTCCTTCACCCGTGGCCAGTTGGGCCTGGGCTCGGCATCGGCGATGATGATGCTGGCCACCATCGTGGCCGTGCTGGTGCCGCTGATGTACCTGGAAACGCGCAGCGCAAAGGCGATGAGATGACACACACACGCAAGCATCAATTTACTCTCGGGCGGGTGGTCCTGTACCTATTGCTGGTTCTGTTCGCCCTGTATTACATCATTCCGCTGTACGTGACCCTGTCGACGTCGTTCAAGTCGCTCGACGAGATCCGCAGCGGCAACCTGCTGGCATTGCCGCAGGTGTGGCAGTTCGAGTCGTGGGGCAAGGCCTGGTCTTCGGCCTGTACCGGCGTGACCTGCAACGGCCTGCAACCGTTCTTCTGGAACTCGCTTGAAATGGTGGTGCCGGCCGTATTGATTTCGACCTTTATCGGCGCATTCAACGGCTATGTGTTTGCGCACTGGCGCTTCCGTGGTTCGGAACTGCTGTTCGCCGGCTTGCTGGTGGGCTGCTTTATCCCGTTCCAGGTGGTGATCCTGCCGATGGCGCGCCTGCTGGGCGACTTCGGCCTGGCCAATACCACCACCGGCCTGGTGTTCGTGCACGTGGTCTATGGCACGGCATTTACGACCCTGTTCTTCCGTAACTACTACACCAGCGTGCCGGAAGAGCTGATCAAGGCGGCCCGCATCGACGGCGCCGGCTTCTTCCTGATCTTCCGCAAGATCGTGCTGCCGATCTCCGGCCCGATTTTCGTGGTCTGCATCATCTGGCAATTCACGCAGATCTGGAACGACTTCCTGTTCGGCATCGTGTTCGCCAGCGGCGATTCGCAACCGATCACGGTCGGCCTGAACAACCTGGTCAACACATCGACCGGCGTGAAGGAATACAACGTCAACATGGCGGCGGCGGTGATCGCAGCGCTGCCGACACTGCTGGTCTACCTGGTCGCAGGCCGTTATTTTGTGCGCGGCCTGACCGCAGGCGCAGTCAAAGGTTAAGGAAAAACATGTCTAGCTTATCGATTCGTAATATCCGCAAGGTCTATACCAACGGCGCCGAAGTCCTCAAGGGCATCGACATCGAGATCAAGGACGGCCAGTTCCTGATCCTGGTGGGCGGCTCCGGTTCCGGCAAGTCCACTTTGCTGAACATGATCGCCGGCCTCGAAAGCGTCACCTCGGGCGAGATCATGATCGACAACAAGGTCGTCAATGACCTGCCGCCGAAAGACCGCGACATCGCCATGGTGTTCCAGTCCTACGCCCTGTACCCGTCAATGACGGTGCGCGAGAATATCGCGTTTGGCCTGAACGTGAAAAAAGTCGCCAAGGCCGAGCAGGAAGAGATCGTCAACCGCGTCGCCGAGACGCTGCAGATTTCGCACCTGCTCGACCGCCGTCCGGCGCAATTGTCGGGTGGCCAGCGCCAGCGCGTGGCGATGGGCCGCGCCATTTCGCGTAAACCTTCGCTGTTCCTGTTCGACGAACCGCTGTCGAACCTGGACGCCAAGCTGCGCGTGGAAATGCGCGCCGAGATCAAGCGCTTGCACCAGCGCCTGAAGGCCACCATCGTCTACGTCACGCACGACCAGATCGAAGCGATGACGATGGGCGACCTGATCGCCGTGATGAAGGATGGCGTGGTGCAGCAGTTGGGCACGCCGCAGGAAATCTACGACAATCCGGCCAATCTGTTCGTGGCCGGCTTTATCGGTTCGCCATCGATGAACTTCATTACCATCAAGCCGGTGATCGAGAATGGTGCCGTGTCGGCCGTGATTGAAAACGGCGGCAACAATATGCGCCTGGACCTGCCATTCGATGCGGACAAGCTGCGCAGCCACGTCGGCCGTGACGTGATCCTGGGCATCCGCCCGGAACAGATCACCGACATCAGCAGCGCGCACGGCGATGTGGGCCAGGAACTGGGTTGCCTGGTCGACCTGGTCGAGCCGACCGGTCCGGACACCTTGCTGACCACCCGCCTGAACGGCGCTGCCGTGACTTGCCGCACCCATCCGATCGAGGCGGTACGCCCCGGCCAGACCATGCAGCTGTCGTTCAACCTGTCGAAAGCGGCCCTGTTTGATCCGGCCACTGGCGAGCGCATTGCATAACTGATTGCAGCACATGACGGGCCCGTCAGCCGTGAGGTTGGCGGGCCTTTTTCGTTTACACTGCCGGCATTGCTACCCAATATTTTCGCCATGAAAAAACTTGTTGCCACCCTGTGTATGTCGCTGCTGTCCATGCCGGCACTGGCCGCCAAAGCCGACCATGAAGCAGCCGTCTCGAGCATGTTTGCCGACAGCGGTGCCTTGGGGATGGTGGTGGTGACGGTGCATGGCGGCCTGATCCAGGTCTACGGGCGCGGCGAGACACGGCCTGGCAGCGGTACTTTGCCCGACGGCCAGTCGCTGGTGCGCATCGGCTCCGGCTCGCAGGTATTCACGGCCGAGGTGCTGGCGCGGCTGCTGGAACAGGGCAAGCTGAGCCTGGACGACACGCTGCAGCGTCATGCCGGCGCGGGCCGCACGGTGCCGCGCCGCACCGGTGCACGCGAGATCACGCTGCGTGACCTGGCCCTGCACCAGAGCGGCCTGCCGCGCGGCGTCACGAGCGGGCCACCGAAAAATGCCGCGCCGTTTGCCTGGCCCGGCGCCGAGGTACGCTGGGCCGAACTGAAGGGCGGCAAGACCGAAGCTGCGCCCGGCACGCAAGCGGACTACTCGAATATCGGCTATGACCTGCTGGGCGACGCGCTGGCGTCGGCCGGCGGCGCGCCCTACGCAACGCTGCTGGCGCGGCTGGTTACCGCTCCACTGCAGATGGCCGATACCACGGCCACGCCAACGCCCGCGCAATGCGCGCGCCTGATGAGTGGCCCTGACCTGGATAACAGCGACCCTTGCGGCGCGACCATCGCCACGGCCGCCAGCAGTGGGCTGTTTTCCACGCCGCTCGACATGGGCGTGTGGCTGCGCAAGCTGGTCAGCGTGGTGCCGCCCGAAGCTTCCACCTGCATGGTGCTCAAGCCGTGGGTGGCGCGCGCGGCCATGCCGGCCATGAAAGGATTTGATATGCCGGGGCCGGCAGATGCGCTGGGCATCGGCTGGGTGCGCCTGGCTGATGGACAACAGGCTGCCTCGCCGATCTGGCACAAGACCGGCAGCGGCGCCGGTTTCATGAGCTATACGGCGCTGTTGCCGCAGCAGCGCAGCGCCATCTTTGTGGTTGTCAGCAAGGTCGACATGAAGATGCTGCCGCGCATGGCGCGTGCGGGCCAGAACCTCCTGCGCCAGTTGGGGCAGGAGGTCCTGGCGCAGGTGGGCAGCGAATTCAACCAGATGGCGTGTCCCGCCACGCCCTGAACCAGCAAACCAGCAAGATAGCCGCATATGTATGTTGGCGAACACAACATTTTATGGAGGGAAATTACAATCAACTGTCAGTAGCGTTCAGGGCACTACGCGCATCGTGCAGTGCCGCTCGACGCCTGGATTGATTGAAGTGCTGTTCTTAACTGAAGCTGGCCTGCCATGAATGACCATACACCCGCGCGCCCTGCGCGCAAGCCCGTTATCCGCATCTCGACCGGCATCAGCGGTCTTGACAATATCCTGTGCGGCGGCCTGACGGCCCAGCGCGTCTACCTGGTGGAAGGTTCGCCCGGCACCGGCAAGACCACGCTGGGACTGCAGTTCCTGCTCGAAGGCGTGGCAAAGGGTGAGCCTGGCCTGTACATCACGTTGTCGGAAACGGCGGACGAACTCGACGCCGTGGCCGAAAGCCATGGCTGGAGCATGGACGGCATCAGCATGCTGGAACTTGCCAACGACAACTCGCTGGATCCGGACGCCCAGCAATCGGTGTTCCATCCGTCGGAAGTGGAACTGGGCGAGACCACCAGGAGCGTGATGGAGCGGGTCAATACCTTGAAGCCGCTGCGCGTGGTGTTCGACAGCCTGTCCGAAATGCGCTTGCTGGCGCAAAACCCGCTGCGCTACCGGCGCCAGATACTGGCGCTGAAACAGTTCTTTTCCGTGCGCGACTGCACCGTGCTGCTGCTGGACGACAAGTCGAACACGCCGGACCAGCAATTGCACAGTATTGCTCATGGCGTCATCAGCCTGGAACAGATTGCCCAGGAGTTCGGCAAGGAACGGCGCCGCGTGAATGTCATCAAGATGCGCGGCACCAAGTTTCGCGGTGGCTACCATGACTACATCATGGAAACGGGCGGCCTGAAAATCTTCCCGCGCCTGGTTGCCGCCGAACACAACCGTGATTTTGTCGCCCATGTCAGTTCGACCGGCTCCAGCGCCTTTGACGAGCTGCTCGGCGGCGGCCTGGCGTCCGGCACCAATACCCTGATCGTGGGCCCGTCCGGCATAGGCAAGACCACGATGTCGGTGCGCTGCCTGCTGTCGGCCCTGGAACGGGGCGAAAAGGCGGCGTTCTATCTGTTCGATGAAGGCCTGGCCACATTTTTCTCGCGTTCGGCTTCCTTGCAGATGAACTTGCTGGCCTACGCAGACAGCGGCCAGCTGGCGATCCACCATATCGACCCGGCCGAACTGGCGCCGGGCGAGTTTGCCCACATGCTGCGCGATTCGGTCGAACAGTCAGGCGTGCAATTCATTGTGATCGACAGCCTGAACGCCTATCTGCAGGCGATGCCGGGTGAACATTTCCTGACCCTGCAGATGCACGAACTGCTGTCCTACCTGAATCAGCAGGGTGTGACCACCGTGCTGGTGCTGGGCCAGCATGGCATGATCGGCGAAGTGCGCTCCGACGTGGACCTGAGCTACCTGAGCGACACCACCGTGCTGCTGCGTTTTTTCGAATCGAACGGCAAACTGCGCCGCGCCATTACCGTCCTCAAGAGCCGCACCAGCAACCATGCGCTGACCATCCACGAACTGACGCTGGGCCCGGGCGGGATTGCCATCGGTGGTGCACTCGAAGGGTTTGAAGGCATCCTGACTGGCGTGCCAACCTATCACGGCGTCACACCCATGATGGTGGCGGGACCCGATGATGCGCGATAACGGCGGACTTGACGAGCGTATCCTGATCCTGGCGCCGCACGGACGCGACGCCGAAGTGATCCACCAGGTGCTGGCGCGCAGCGGCTTTGGCTGTGGCGCGGTGGCCGGTTGCGATGCGATGGTGGCCCAGTTGCAGTGCGGTGCCGGCGCCTGTGTGATTGCCGAAGAGGCCTTGCACGATTCCAGCGTGGTCGCATTGCTGGACTGGCTGCGCACGCAGGAGCCGTGGTCCGACTTTCCCTTCGTGGTGCTCATTTCCAAGCAAAGTGGCAGCACCCCGCAAGCGGCGCGCAGCACCTTTGACCAGCTGGGCAATGTCATCTTGCTGGAACGGCCCCTGAATGCCGAAACCCTGCGCAGCGCCGTTGCCTCGGCCTTGCGCGGCCGCAAGCGCCAGTACGAGGCGCGCAAGATCCTCGCTGAGCGAATGCGGGTGGCGGAAAGCCTGCGAGAGAGCAGGGCCCAGCTGCTGCAGCTCAACGAGACGCTGGAGTCGCGCATCGAAGAGCGCACGCGCGCCCTGGCCCAGGCCAATGACCGCCTGATGAATGAGGTGATGGAGCGGGAGCGGGTGCAGCTGGCCATGGTGCAGCTGCAAAAGATGGAGGCAGTAGGGCGCCTGACGGGTGGCATTGCGCACGACTTCAACAACCTGCTCAATGTAATCCAGGGCAGCATGGACCTGATTTTGTATCAATCCAAGGATGAGAACGCCCGCCGCAAGGCGGAGGTGGCACGCCGTGCCTGCGAACGCGGCGGCAAGCTGACCAGCCAGTTGCTGGCATTTTCACGCAACCAGCGCCTGAACCTGCGCGCTACCGATATGCGCACTTTGTTCGACGGCGTGCGCGAACTGATGGCGACCTCGCTCGGTTCTGGCGTGCAGCTGGTTTTCGATATTGACGCCGATCTGCACTTCGTCATGGCCGACGTCAACCAGATGGAGATGGCTCTGCTGAACCTGGCCATCAACGCACGCGACGCCATGCCCAGTGGCGGCAAGCTGCTGGTGCGCGCCAGCCTGGCCGAGGCGCCCGACGGCCTGCTGCCAGCCGGCATGTACTGCCTGATCGCCATCACCGATGACGGCCAGGGCATGGACCCGGCGATCGTTGCCAAAGTGTTCGAGCCGTTCTTCACCACCAAGGCGATCGGCAAGGGCACCGGGCTGGGCCTGAGCCAGGTGTATGGCATGGCCCAGCAGTCGGGCGGCACTGCGCGCGTGCTCAGCGAGCAGGGTGTCGGTACCACGATTGAAATCTGGCTGCGGCTGGCCGAGCACGCGCAGCAGGCAGAGGAAGCCGAGCCTGTGCAGGCACCCGCCCTGTCCGGCGCCGGGGCGCGCATTCTGGTGGTCGAAGACGATAACTCGGTGCGCCAGTCCATGGTCGAGTCGCTTGAAGCGCTCGGCTACAGCGTCAGCCAGGCGCAGGATGGCCATGCAGGCCTGCACGAACTGCGCCGCGACAAGCCCAGCCTGATGATCACCGATTACCTGATGCCGGGCATGACCGGCGCTGAACTGGTGGCGATTGCCAATCGCGAGTTTCCCGGCCTGCCGATGATTATTGCTACCGGCTATGCCGACATGGAGGCGATCGACCGCGTGATCGGCAGCAATACGGTGCTGCGCAAGCCGTTCCAGCTGGCTGACCTGGCGGCCACGGTAAGCCAGGCACTGGCGCGGCAGGCAGGATTGCCCGCATGAGCGAAATCGTGGCTGCCGGCGACCTGATCGTGCCGTCTGGCACCGAGCGCCAAAAAATTTTCCACCTGCTCAAAAAAGTGAGCTCGGTGACTGCCTGGCGCCGTAATTACGGGTTCTACCAAGCCTGGGCCGACGTGACCAAGGCCAGCCTGCAGGAGGCGACGCGGCAGGGCTGGGCGCTGGAAACTTCGCTGCCCGCTTCGACACTGGCGTATGTGCAGGGCGGGCTGGCGGCGTTCGGCAATGCCATGGCGCGGCTGGAAGAGCGCAACTTCAAGAACTTTGAAAACCCGTGTTTTCTCGAACTGAGCGATGCGTGCAAGCGCCTTGCCATTCAATTGAGCGTACTGCGCCGCGTGGACGAAGGCGAAAACGGCATTAACGAAGCCCGTACGCCGTACTGGCAAGAGTACTGCCAGGCCATGCACGATGCCTGCGATGCCTGGCAGGAATGCTCGATGCATCTGTTCGAACGCGATTATTTTGCCGGTGGCATGTGGTACTACCACCGCTGGCTGAAAAACGATATGCCACTGATGCACTTTCCTGTTGATATGGAAATGGTGCCAGATCCTGCCGTCAACCGCCTGGTCCGCGCGAATGGTTTTGTTCCTTGCGCCGGCATATGGGAGCCGGTTGCTGCCCCGGCTACCCGGTTTGTCGACCGTTTTGCCGGCGCATGGAAGCCTGCGGCACCCTTTACGGTGGTCGGACCGATGAACTATTTCGTGCGCGGCGCCTGTGCTCCCGGCCTGGTTGTGCAAACCGGCAGCGACAGCGACGATGCCGGCGAAAAACTGCACCTGGCGTGGCGCCTGCTGTGGCAGGAGGACCGCTACACCGACGGCACCGTGCCTGAAGTAGAGGCGCACTATCAGTTCCTCGAGCCGGACCGTTCGCGTCCGAAGGCGTCGGCCACTGAAGCGCCCGATGGCGTGGTATGGGCATGGAGCGGCGCGGCCGCACCGGCCAGCGGAACCTGGCTGATCGAGGCGTATCCCACCATCAGACAGGTGCGGAAAAAAGGCCAGCGCATGGCGTTTTCACAAGGAGAGTCGGTGCGCTGGATATTGCTGCGGCCAGAGCCATAAATGCGTCTTCCGGGTAGAATCTGCACTGAATATTCCTGCTGCCACCACGCAAATGAACGACAAAATACCATGATACTGACACGCAAACAAACGGCCCTCTCGCTCAGCCTTCTGATCTGCGCCTCTGCCCACGCCGGCTCCCCCGATGGCTTGAACATCGCCGCCATCGGCGACAAGTCTGCCCTGGTGTACGCCAATTCCGTGAAGCAGTTTTTTATCGACTACACAGCCGATGGCATCGAGTGTGGTGACTATGCCTTGCGCCTGCAAAATGTGCACACCAACGATTTGCCGCCGTCGCTGGGCAGCGAACTGGCCTTGGGCGCTGTCAGTAATCAGGCCAAACACAAGAAGCTGGGAAAAATCCTGACCGGTTTTCGCAGCAAGGCCCTGCCGCATGGCTACGACGGCGCGCTGGCTTACGAGGTCAGGGGTGGACAATTGCGCATGTACGGCATTTCCGGAGCGGCCGACGAAAAGGTTGTGGTAGTGGCCCTGCCCGTGAGCGAGGCGAGCAAGCAGAAAAAATTCAATCTCGCTGCCTGCAAGGCGCTGGCCAGTTTGCCGGTGCTGGCGCAGCCTTGAGGCATCAGCCTGGTCAGTCCAGCAGGCCGGCCGGCGTGCGCGGCGACGACATCAGCTGGCGAAACGCCGCCCAGTGCTGCTCGCGCGTCGTGCCCTGGCGTTCGACCCAGGCCTTGGCCATGTCCTGGCCCAGGTTGTAGTTGATCACGTAGGCTTTCATCTCGTCGTAGAACTGCAGCCGCTGCGGCGCTTTTTCCGCCGGATACAGGCGCACGTTGACCAGCCATTCCACCGCTTCTTCCTTGTCCAGCTTGCCTTCCAGGTACTGGCGCGCGATATCGTTGTCGGCATAGGCCAGCTTCGCCAGCAGACGGTTCAGTTCCAGGTAGCGCGGCGCCAGCGCGGGGTCCAGCCCCGCCAGCGGAAACAATACCTGCTGTTCGAAGGCCAGCCGCTCGTCGTCGGTAAAGCACAGTTCGATGCCATGGTTGGCCGTGCCTTCGGCGATCAGCGATTGCGGCGAAAACAAAGGATAGACGCAGTATTCCATCCAGCCCTTGCCGCGCACCAGGTCACGCTCGAGCAGCACGTTATACACATGGTGGCCCGGATAGGCTTCGTGGCAGCCCAGGTCCACGGCGCGGTCGATATAGATAGGCAAATCGGTATTGATCTGGATCACGCTCTGGTAATTGCCCTTGTACCAGTTGTAGCCGCTCCAGGACTTGTCGGTGACAAATTCGAGCACGAAGTCTTCCTCGGGAGGCAGCGCAATACGGCGCAGCGTGCGTTCGCGGCCAGCCGCGATGGCGGCCTGCATGACCGCTTGCAGGCGCTCGGGCGCAATCACGAACTGCTGGCGAAATTGCTGCACCCGTTCGCTGACCGTCCCACTGCCGGGCAGGAGGCCGGCTACCTGCGCAACGATGGCTTCATACCAGGCGCGCGTGTGATGGGGCGACACGGCATCGTAGAGCAGCGCACTTTCTTCGTCAAAGCCCAGTGTTGCGCCACCGAGCAGCGCCACCCTGGCCTGCATCGACAGCAACTGCGTGCGCAGATTGGTGGCGCGCAACCGCGTTTCCTCGTCAGCGCTCACTTCGCCGCCATCCAGCTGCGCCAGCACTGCGGCGATATCCCTGGATATCTGCGGCAGCGACAGTGGGTTAGCGGCAGCATCCTGCCATGCCGGCGGGCCGTAATATGCGTCGACATAGGATGGATCATGCTGGCCGATGGCCAGTACCAGATGCACATAACGTTCTGCAATATCGGAAAGGGAAGCGGGCATGTAGGCAACGGAAAAGGGCAGGGAAGACCAGTATAGCAGCGCCGTGCTGTTGTAAATGGGACGATCGCCTGCTGCCGCCCATGTTGCATGCCCTTTTTATCAGGGAGGTGAATAACTGGTATCTGAAATCGAAAGTGGCTTTATATCTTGAAACGCTTATGATGATATTGCACTGCACCAAATACCGCATACTTCAGGAGTCTTCCATGTCGCACACCACCTTGCCAGCACTGACCGTTTTCTCTTTCAACAGCCTGTCCGGCGCCTTTGAGAAGGCAGCATCGGCAGTGCAAGCAGTGATGCTGCGTCTGCACAACGCGGTCGCCAACGGCATCGAAGAACGCGTGCGTGAAGAACAGGATGCGGACCTGGCCGAAGCCACCGACCGCTATGACCTGGAATTCCGCATGCGCAAGCAGGACCGTTCGGGCGGCGGCAGCTACTGGAGCAATGGCTTCAATCGCTGATAGCTCGCTGACACGCGCGCCGATACCGCTGCGACAAGTTGAAAAGCTCCGTACCTGCTTGCCAGTTACGGAGCTTTTTTACATCATCGCTGCATCACATTGGGCCGCGCTTGCGGCGACACGGGTAGCGTGCCGCTGCGTCCCGGCGCGAATGACGCCTCGGTCGTGCCTTTTACCGGCACGGCGTTCTTGCGCAGCTTGGACACTTGTGCGGCAGTAGCTGCTCTGCCGTGGTTGCCCCAGCTGGTCTGGATAAAGCTGACGACGTCGGCAATCTGCTGGTCATTCAGCGTGCTGGCGTAGCCGCCCATCACCAGTGCCGAGGGCGCCGTATGGGTGGCCGGCACCACGCCGCCCGACAGCACGATATTGATGGCCGAGGTCGGATCTGCCGTCTGCAGCACCGCATTGCCGGCCAGCGCGGGGAAGGCCCTGCCGTAGCCCTTGCCGTCCGAGCGGTGGCAGCCGGCGCAGTTGTTCAGGTACAGCTGCGCGCCGGTGGTGTCGACCTTGCCCGCAAACAGCGCCTTGGCGATCTTGTCATCGCCGACAAAAGGCGGGGCTTTGGCATTCGCGGGCGGCAGTGATTTCAGGTATTTCGCGATGCTGGACAGATCATCCTTGTTCATGAACTGCATCGAGTGGGCGACCACGTCGTTCATGGCGCCAAACGAGGCACTGTGGCTGTTGCGGCCGGTTTTCAGGAACTCGGCGATATCGGCTTCGCTCCAGCGCGCCAGGCCACCACCGTGTTCGTTGCGCAGCGATGGTGCGACCCAGCCGTCGATGGCGGCGCCGCCTGCCAGGTAGGCGCTGCCGTCAAGTTCGCTCAGGGCTTTTTCCTGCATGCCGACGCCGCGCGCCGTATGGCAGGCGCCGCAGTGGCCCAGGCCCTGCACCAGGTAGGCGCCGCGCAGCAATTGCTGGTCACCCGCCGTTGCCGTTGGCACATACGGCGCCGGTGTCGGTGCGAACACCCAGCGCCAGATGGTGAGCGGAAAGCGCATCGACAGCGGCCATGGAATATCCGAGCTGCGGTTCGGTGACGCGTTGGCCGGCACGCCATGCATCAGGTAGGCATACAGGGCGCGCATGTCGGCATCGCTGAGGCGCGAATACGAAGGGTAGGGCATGGCCGGGTAGACCGTGTAGCCCTGCTTTGTCACGCCGGTACGCATCAGCTTGTCGAAGTCCTCGAAACTCCAGTTGCCGATGCCGTGTTCTTTGTCTGGCGTGATATTGGTGGAATACACCTTGCCGATCGGTGTCGCCATGCCGAGGCCGCCCGCGTAGGGTTTGCCTTGCGGCGCCGTGTGGCAGGCGATGCAGTCGCCGGCGCGGGCCAGGTATTCGCCCTGCTTGATCAGTTGCGCATCGGCCGGGGCTGCATGGCTGCCAGCGGAGAGCAGCAGCGACAGGGCGGCAAGCCAGCGTTGTGTGTGTTTTTTCATGGGGCGCTCCTTACGCGGCGACCAGCGGTCGCGGGTCTTTCAGATATTGTTCGCGCACGGCCTTGGCGCACCAGTAGGTCAGGGCGGCGGCCAGGCCGGTCGGGTTGTAGCCGATGCCGACCGGGAACACGCTCGAACCGACCACGAACACGTTCGGCACATCCCAGCTTTGCAGGTAGCGGTTGACGACGCTGGTGCGCCGGTCCGTGCCCATGGCCGTGCCGCCGGCCCAGTGAGTGGTCTGGTAGTTGCGCAAATCGAGGCGGTCGCCAAAGTTTTTCACCGACACGTGGATCGATTTCGGCTTCATGGCTTTCGCCACGTCGGTCATTTTGTCCGTTACGTAGCGGCTCATCTTGATGTCGTTGTCCTTCCAGTCGAAGGTGAAACGCAGCAGTGGCTGGCCGAATACGTCGGTGTAGGTCGGGTCGAGGTCGACATAGCAGTCGCGGTAGACCATATTGGCGCCGTGCACGTCGAACGAGACGGTATTGGTGTAGTTGTCCTTGACGGCTTTTTTCCAGCTCGAACCCCAGGCCGGCGTGCCGTCCGGTACCGGGATGCCGGCAATCGGCTTGACACCGGCCGGGTTGCACCAGGCGGGCGAGCCGCCGACAAAGCCCAGCGGGCCATGGTCGAAATTGTCGCCGTTATAGTCGTCGACTGCCACGCCATTGCCGCCCGAACCGATAAAGCCGTTGGTATTCTTGCCCGGCTCGAAGAACATCTGCACGGTGGACATGGTCTGGTAGGCGATATTGCGCCCGACCACGCCTTCGTTGCTGACCGGGTCATACGGCTTGCCGATGCCCGACACCAGCAGCAGATGGGCATTGTTGTAGGCAAAGGTACTGGCGATCACCAGGTCAGCCGGCTGTTCGACCGTCTTGCCGTCCGCGTTCACGTAAGTGACGCCGGTAGCTTTCTGCTTGCTGCCGTCGAGGTTGATGCGCAGCACATTGCAGTTGGCGCGCAGTTCGAAGTTGGCGGCCAGGCGCAGCGCCGGCATGATGTTGACTTGCGGGGAAGCCTTGGAATAGTTGTAGCAGGCAAAACCGGAACAGAAGCCGCAGAAATTGCACGGCCCCATCTGGCAGTTGTACGGGTTGGTGTATGGCTGCGATGCATTCGAAGACGCTGCCACGAAGGGGTTCAGGCCCACTTCCTTTGCGGCCAGGTGGAACAGGTGCGCGGTGTACGGTACTTTTTGCGGCGGCAGCGCAAAATTGTCGGAGCGGTCCGCTTCATAGATATTGCCGTCGCCAACGATCTTGCCCTTGACCTTGTAGGCCTGGCCCGAGGTGCCAAACACCTTTTCCACGAAGTCGAAATGCGGTTCCAGCTCTTCGTAGGTGACGCCGAAATCCTGGATCGTCATGCCTTCGGGAATGAACTTCTTGCCATAGCGCTTTTCGTAATGGCTGCGCAAGTTCAACTCTTCCGGCAGCACGCGCCAGTGCTGGCCCGACCAGTGCAGGCCGGCGCCTCCCACGCCCGTACCGGGCTTGAAGGCGCCGATCTGGCGATACGGCACGGCGATGCCCTTGACCTCGTGGCGGAAGGTAAATGAGCTCTTCGACATGTCCTGGAAGATCTTGCTGCGCTGGATATAGGTCAGTTCGTCCAGCGTTTTCGGGTAGGCGCCGTCGGGATAGGTGTCGCGGTAGGGGCCGCGTTCCAGGGCCAGCACGTTCAGGCCCGCTTCCGTCAATTCCTTGGCCATGATGGCGCCGGTCCAGCCGAAGCCGACGATGACGACGTCGACCGGTTTCAATGTAATGTCTGCCATGGTGTGTCCTTATGCGATGGAGGCGGGTGGCAGCGGGTACTTGACGCCGTATTGTTCGACCCAGTCCATATAGTCGGCGCGCGCGCCCGGGAAATTGATCATGCGCCAGGCCGCCATGTCCTTGTTGCCGCCATGGGCCGGGTCGCAGAAATAGCCTTCGCGCGTGTTTTGCAGCAGCTGCTTGAAGAACACGGTGGCCGGAACTTCGCCGATGGGCAAGCTGCCTTTTTCCAGTTCGCTGATCAGGGCATCGCGCTGCGCCACGGGCAGGTCGGTATAGGCCTTGCCGGTCTTGCGCTGTACGGCTTGCGCAAAGCCGGGCAGGGCGCTGCGGTACAGTTCGCGCGGCGCCATATGGAACTGGTAGCCGAATTCTTCCGGCGAGGGCACGAATGGCGGCTGCATGAACCACAGCTTGCCGTAGGCATAAGGCGTGTTCATTTGCAGGTCGATGAATTCGTGGACGCCGGCCTGCAGCGCGCCGGGACCTTCGGCATCGGCCGGGATCAGGCGGTCGACCAGCGCGCACAAGGTGGCCCATTCGGCGGCGTTGAAGTACGTGGGCTGGTACGATTTGGCTTGTCCGTCGCCGGTGGCCAGCACGGTGCCGGCCGTGCCGATGGCGCCGACCGCGGCTGCGACCGGCACGGCGACAGCCGCCTTGCGCAGGAAATTGCGTCTCTGCGGAGAGATGCCGATGACTTTCATGTAATGCTCCTATGGCTGTATGGCTGGGAGGGGGTCTTGCATGATAACATTTTCAGGCATGTATAGTACATGAATGAAATAATTGCTCGTGCGTATGTTTAACTCAAACGGTACAGGGCTGTCGAGACTCGCCTGGCTATTAAAGCAGGCTCGACAGTACAAGCATATGGCAAAAGGATAGGGACGAGCGCCGGGTTGGCGGTTGAAGGTTAGTGGTGAGGTAAAGTAAAGGTTGGGGTCAGACCCGGCGGATCTGACCCCTGATTTTCGCTGCGAACTGCTAGTTAGAACTCGACGATGCGTCGCTCGCGCAGTGCTTGCGTCATGGCGATCGCCAGCCGTGTTGCTTCTGTCGCGTCATTCAAGGTCAGCGACAGGGTACGCCGGCCCAGCGCCGCGTCGGTAAATTCCTGCGCCTCGATCAGAAAGGCGTCGGCAAAGCGGGCGTAGAAGTCGGGCGTGCACTCATTGCGCACGCCATGCAGGTCCGAAATCTCGACGCGGTTCAGGCGCGGATTGCTGCCCACGCTGAGGCGCCCTTTGGTGCCGAACACTTCCGTCAGCGTTTCATGGCCGTGCGCCAGGGTGCGCGAGGCCATGAAAGTGGCCATGCTGCCGTCGGAAAATTCGACCGTGCCCAGGCCATTGTCAACGTCGCCGAATTCCTGCAGGCCCTTGTGGATGGCGTTGGTGCCGCTGGCGTACACGCGGGTGGGCGTCGGGTTGCCCAGCAGCCAGCGCGCCAGGTCGATATCGTGCACGCTGCAATCGAGAAAGATGCCGCCGCTGGTCGGTGCAAAGCGCATGAAAGCGCCGCTGGGGTCATTCTGGTCGCAGGTTTGCGAGCGCACCAGATACGGCTTGCCGATCAGGCCCTGGGCGATCTTTTGCTGCGCGTCATGGTAGCTGGCGTCGAAACGGCGCACGAAGCCGATCATGGTCGTCAAGTGCGGATGGTGCGCCGCTTCCGCTTCCACCTTCAGGCAGTCGGTCAGGTCCAGCGACAGCGGCTTTTCGCAAAACACGTGCTTGCCGGCGCGCAGGGCGGCGATGATCTGGTCAGGGTGCATGGAAGTGGGCGTGACGAGGAATACGGCGTCCAGGCCCGGGTGGGCCAGCAGCGCGTCATAGTCGGCATAGCCGGTGGTGATGCCCAGTTCGCGTGCGGCCCAGTCCAGCTCGGCAGGTACAGGGCTGCAGGCGGCGACGACGTCGGCGTTCGGCACGCGCTGCACCAGGTTGATGGCGTGGCGCTGGCCCAGCCGGCCCAGGCCGACGATGCCGATTTTTAATGTTGGCGATGACATATGCTCTCCTGGCGCTTACAGGGTAACGACGCGCTGTTCGCGCCACGACAGGCTTGCCGCTTCGGCCAGCTCCAGTGCCTTCAGGCCGTCTTCAACCGTGGTGCGTAGTGGCGTGCCATTGCACAGCGCATCGAAAAAGTGCGCCATTTCCTGGGCGTAGGCAACGCGGTAGCGTTCGAGGAAAAAGTCTTCCGGTTTGTCCACGCTGACATTGACCGCGCCATAGGCCGTCACTTCGGTCGGCTTGTGGTTGCCCGCCTGCAGCATCCCTTTGCTGCCCAGCACTTCGAAGCGCTGGTCGTAGCCATAGGCGGCGCGGCGCGTGGCATTGATCTGGCACAAGCGGCCCGAGACGGTGCGGATGGTCACCACCGCCGTATCGAGGTCGCCGGCCTCGCCGATGGCCGGATCGACCAGGCAACTTCCGGTGGCGTGCACGCTGACGGCGGCGTCGTCCAGGATCCAGCGGAAGATATCGAAGTCGTGTATCAGCATGTCCTTGAAGATGCCGCCCGATACCTTGATGTAGCTAACCGGCGGCGGGCCGGGGTCGCGGCTGGTGACCACCAGCACCTCCGGCGTACCGATTTCACCGGCGTCGATGCGTTTTTTCAGGGCATGGAATGTGGGGTCGTAGCGGCGCTGGAAGCCCAGCATGCACAGCACGCCGGCCTCCTTGACGGCGGCGGCGCAGGCGCGCGCGCGCTCCAGCGTCAGGTCGACCGGCTTTTCGCAAAAGATGGCCTTGCCGGCAGCGGCCGAGCGCAGTATCAGGTCGGCGTGGGTGTCGGTGCTCGACGCGATCACGACCGCCTTGACCTCCGGGTCGGCCAGCGCCGCTTCGACTGACGCGCTGCTGCCGCCATGGACGGCGGCCAGCGCGGCGGCCGCTTCGGCGTTGACGTCGACCACGTACTTGAACTGTACGCCGGCCTGAGAGGCCAGGTTGGCGGCGTGGATTTTGCCGATGCGGCCGGCGCCAAACAATGCTACTTGGATCATCTGTGTCTCCTGTTTTGGGGTGGTTCGTCTCGCAATAATTATAAGAGCGATTTCAAAAAAACAGAAACAATTTTCTATTTGAAAAATTCTTGAAAATTTCATTGCGTTTGCCGTAAGCCTGGACTAATCTATGCGCAGTGCACCGGACTGCATGCCGTAACGGTCGAGCAAGCCGGTGTCACCCTTCATCAAAAGCTGACAACTATAAAAATTAATCCATCTAGGAGACATTCATGTATAGCATCAAGAGCAAGGGTTTGTTGAAATGCCTGGCCATCGCTGCCATCGGCGCCAGCCTGGGATTGAGCAGCGGCGCCAGCTATGCGGCGGGCGAAAAATTCGTGATGGTCAGCCATGCGCCGGACTCCGATTCCTGGTGGAATACCATCAAGAACGCCATCAAGCAGGCCGGCGAAGACTTCAATGTCACGGTCGACTACCGTAATCCGCCGAATGGCGACCTGGCCGACATGGCGCGCCTGATCGAGCAATCGGCGGCGCGCAATTACGATGGCCTGATCGCCGATATCGCCGACTTCAGCGTGCTGCAAAAACCGCTGGGCACGGTGGTGGCGAAAAAAATCCTGCTCGTCACCATCAATTCGGGCACCCTGGCGCAAAGCGAACAGCTGAAAGCCATCATGCACGTCGGCCAGCCCGAGTATGACGCCGGCCTGGGCGCCGGCAAGCGCGCCAAGGAAGCGGGCATCAAGTCCTTCGTGTGCGTGAATCACTATGCGATGAATGCCTCATCGTTCGAACGCTGCCGCGGCTTTGCCGATGCGCTGGGGGTCGACTTCAAGTCGTCCACGCTGGACACCAACGGCGTTGATCCTGGCGTGATCGAAAGCAAGGTCAGCGCCTATTTGCGCAGCAATCCGAAAACCCAGGCCGTGCTGGCACTGGGACCGGATTCGGCGCCGCCGGCCATGCGCGCGGTGGAAAAAATGGGCTTGAAAGGCAAGATGTATTTCGCCACGTTTGACTTGTCGGAAGAGATCACCAAGGGCATCAAGGATGGCAGCATCCAGTTCGCGATCGACCAGCAACCTTACCTGCAAGGCTATATTCCGGTCGCCGTGATGGCCATCATGAAGCAGCAGAAGATCACCGACCTGGCCAAGGTCAAGGAGATCCTGATCGCCAATCCCAAATACCAGGCGCGCCTGGCCGAATATGGCCTGACCCCGATCTACGGCCCGCGCCATATCAGTTCCGGCCCCGGTTTCGTCACCAAGGACAACATTGCCAAGGTCGAGAAGTACGCCGGGCAATTCCGCTAATCCAGACTTTGCCAGCGGCCCGCAGCGTATCGCTGGAGGGCCGGTTCCAGCGCCGCGCCACCCGCGTGGGCGGCGCGTAGGATGCGCACGCCTTGCGTCCGTATTTCTGGCAAACAAGTAACTGAAAGGACATCACATGACTGCGCTCAAATCCAGCCTGGCCGCCCCAGGCGTGACCCCGGCCCCGAAGCAGGCTGCGCCTGCCGCCGACGAACGGGTTGGCCAGACCAGCCGCGCCAGGCAACTGTTCGGCCGGCCCGAATTCGCTTCCATCTCCGGCACGGTGCTGGTATTTGCCTTCTTTATCATTACCGCCGGCGACTCCGGCATGTTCAACCTTGACGGCGTGGTCAACTGGATGCAGGTCGCGTCCTATCTGGGCATTATCGCCATCGGCGCCTGCCTGTTGATGATCGCCGGTGAATTCGACCTGTCGATCGGCTCCATGATCGGCTTTGCCGGCATGATGATCGCCATCCCCACGATTTATTTCCATTGGCCGCTGTGGGCCGCCATCGTGTTCGCATTTGCCGGTTCGATGGCACTGGGCTGGCTGAACGGCTATATCGTCATCAAGACGCGCCTGCCTTCGTTTATCGTCACCCTGGCTTTTTTGTTTATCCTGCGCGGCCTGACCCTGGCGCTGTCGATCATGTTTGCCAACCGCACCATCGTCAGCGGCGTGGGCGACCTGGCCGCCAACGACTGGCTGGCAAGCTTGCTGTTCCAGGGTAACGTTGCTACCGGCCTGTTCCACTGGCTGGGCGCGCACGGCTGGATCGCCGTACTCGACGACGGCTCGCCGCTGGTCAAGGGCATCCCGAAAGTGATCGCCTGGTGGGCCGTGCTGGCCGGCGCCGCCTCCTTCGTGCTGTCGCGTACCCGCTTCGGCAACTGGATGTTCGCCGTTGGCGGCGACGCCAACGCGGCCAAGAACGTCGGCGTGCCGGTGCGCAAGGTCAAGATTTCGCTGTTTGTCTTTACCGCCTTCTGCGCCTGCCTGTTTGCTACCTTGCAGGTGTGCGACATCGGTTCGGCCGCCGCCGACCGTGGCATGCAAAAAGAATTCGAAGCCATTATCGCGGCCGTCATCGGCGGCGCCCTGCTGACCGGCGGCTACGGCTCGGTGGTTGGCGCCTGCTTCGGCGCGCTGATCTTCGGCGTGGTGCAGATCGGCATCACCTACACCAATATCAATTCGGACTGGTTCCGCGTGTTCCTCGGCGTGATGCTGCTGATCGCGGTGCTGTTCAATAACTTTGTACGCTCACGCGTCACGGAATCGAGGTAAATCATGAGCGAGCATATTCTTGCGCTGGAAAACGTCAGCAAACGTTTCGGCTCCGTGCTGGCGCTGCAGAACATCACCATGCGCTTGCGCGAGGGGGAGGTTCATTGCCTGCTCGGCGATAACGGCGCCGGCAAGTCGACCCTGATCAAGACCCTGGCCGGCGTGCACAAGCCGACTGAAGGCCAGTATCTGGTCGACGGCAAGCCGGTGGTGTTCAATTCACCCAGCGAAGCGCTGGACATGGGCGTGGCCACCGTGTACCAGGACCTGGCGCTGGTGCCGTTGCTGTCGGTGGCGCGCAATTTCTTTATGGGCCGTGAGCCGATGAAAAAACTGCTGGGGCTGGTACCGGTGATGGACATCGATTACGCGGCCGAAACGGCGCGCGCCAAGCTGGCCGACATGGGCATCATGGTGCGCGACCCGCACCAGGCCATCGGCACCATGTCGGGCGGTGAAAAACAGTGCCTGGCGATTGCCCGCGCGATCCACTTCGGCGCCCGCGTGCTGATCCTCGATGAACCGACGGCGGCGCTGGGCGTGAAGCAGTCGTTCAATGTGCTCAAGCTGATCTACAAGGCGCGCGAACGGGGCATTTCCGTCATCTTCATTACCCACAATGTGCACCATGCGTATCCGGTCGGCGACTCATTCACACTGCTGAACCGTGGCAAGTCGCTCGGTACCTTCACCAAGGATACGGTGAGCAAGGATGAACTGCTCGACATGATGGCGGGCGGCGCAGAAATGCAAACGCTTATGAGCGAACTCGACGGCGTCACGATTTAAGGATAACCATGAACAACCCCACACAATTTGCCCCGGGCCGTAGCCTGGATGTGATCTGCCTGGGCCGCCTGGCGGTGGACCTGTACGCGCAGCAGCTCGGCAGCACCCTGGAAGACGCCACCAGCTTTGCCAAATACCTCGGTGGCTCGTCGGCCAATATCGCTTTCGGTACGGCACGCCTGGGTCTCAAGTCCGCCATGCTGTCGAAAGTGGGCGACGACCATATGGGCCGTTTCCTGACCGATACGCTGGCGAAAGAGGGCTGCGACGTCAGCCATGTGGGCGTCGACCCTGACCGGCTCACCGCCCTGGTGATGCTGGGCCTCAAGGACAAGGACACTTTTCCGCTGATTTTCTACCGCGAAAACTGCGCCGACATGGCCATCGAGGCGGCATCTGTCGACCAGGCGTTTATCGCAGCGAGCCGCGCGCTGCTGATCACCGGCACGCATTTTTCCACCGCCGCCATGCATGCGGTCAGCACGCAAGCGTTGACCCTGGCCCGCGCAAATAACGTGCGCACCGTGCTCGACATCGACTACCGCCCCGTGCTGTGGGGGCTGTCGGGCAAGGCCGATGGCGAGACGCGCTTTGTCTCGAACGAGGGCGTCACGCAACATTTGCAGGCTATCTTGCCGCAGTTCGACCTGGTGGTTGGCACGCAAGAAGAATGCATGATCGCCGGCGGCGGCCTGGACATCATGGCGTCGCTGCGGGCGATACGGGCCGTGACCCGGGCCACGCTGGTAGTCAAGCGCGGTCCGCTCGGCTGCGCCGTGATCGATGGCGAGATTCCAGCCAACCTCGACGACGCTTTCAACTACCGTGGCGTGCGCGTGGAAGTATTGAATGTGCTGGGCGCCGGCGACGCTTTCCTGTCAGGGTTCCTGAAAGGCTGGCTGCGCGGCGAAGACTACGAGGCCTGCTGCCGCTACGCCAATGGCTGCGGCGCGCTGGTGGTGTCGCGCCACGGCTGTGCGCCGGCCATGCCGTCCACGATTGAACTCGATTACTTCCTGGCCAACGCCGACAAGCTCACCCATCCCGACCAGGATGCGACCCTGGCGCGCTTGCACCGCACGACGGTGGCGCGCAAGCAATGGGATGAACTGTGTGTGTTCGCCTTTGACCACCGCACGCAATTTTTTGAACTGGCGCAACAGGCCGGCGCTGGCGAAGCGGCTATCCCGGCGCTGAAACAATTGCTGGTCAGGGCCGTGGCGCAAACCCGGGAAGCACTGCAACTGTCGGGCAAGACCGGCGTGCTGATCGATGGCCGTTATGGCGTCGATGCGCTCAACGATGCGACCGGGCGCGGCTGGTGGATCGGCCGTCCGGTGGAACTGCCGGGTTCTAATCCGCTGCAATTCGACTGGGGCCGTTCGATCGGTTCGCACCTGATCAGCTGGCCGAAGGAACATGTGATCAAGTGCCTGGTGCAGCTGCACCCGGACGATACGCCCGAAAACCGGCTGGAGCAGGAAGCGCAGATCAAGGGTCTGTACGATGCGGCGCAAATCAGCGGTCATGAACTGCTGCTGGAAATTATCCCGTCCGATGCATTCCCGCAAGACGAACACACCGTGCTGCGCGCCGTCAAGCGCCTGTACAACCTGGGCATCTACCCGGAATGGTGGAAGCTGGAAAGCCTCACCGCTACCCAATGGCAGGCCATCGACGCGCTGGTGCAGGAACGCGATCCGTATTGCCGTGGCGTGGTGCTGCTGGGACTGAACGCGCCGATCGAGCAACTGGCTGCCAGTTTCGAGCAGGCGCGCCACAGCACCACCTGCCGCGGCTTTATGGTCGGGCGCACGATTTTCCAGGAGCCAAGCCGCCGCTGGCTGGCCGGGCAGATCGATGACGCCACCCTGATCGCACAGGTGCGCGCCAACTTCGAACAGCTGATACAGCTGTGGCGACAGACCCGCAACCACCTGGAGCGTGCAGCATGATGTATCAACACAAAACCATACGCTTGACCATGGCGCAGGCGCTGGTGCGCTACCTGGCGGCACTGCGCACGGAAGAGGGCGATGCCCTGTTTGGCGGCGCCTTTGCCATCTTTGGCCACGGCAATGTGGCGGGCCTGGGCGAAGCGCTGTACCAGTATCGCGATACTTTCCCGACCTACCGCGCCCACAATGAACAGGCGATGGCGCATGCGGCGATTGCCTATGCCAAGGCCCATATGCGCCGGCGCATGATGGCGGTGACCAGCTCGATCGGTCCCGGTGCCACCAATCTGCTCACCGCTTGCGCGTTGGCCCATGTGAACCGCTTGCCAGTACTGTTATTGCCAGGCGACGTATTTGTATCGCGTGCGCCCGATCCGGTATTGCAGCAACTCGAAGATCCGGTCGATGGCAGCGTGTCGGTCAATGACGCGTTCAAGCCGCTGTCGCGCTATTTCGACCGCATTATCTATCCGGAACAACTGCTGACGGCACTGCCGCGCGCGATTGCCGCCTTGACTGATCCGGCCGCCTGCGGCCCTGTCACCCTGGCGCTGCCGCAGGATGTTCAGACCATGGCGTATGACTATCCGGAAGAATTTTTTACTCCTCGCGTGGTGCGCTTCCGTGCGCTGCCGCCAGTGCCGTCCGAGCTGGAAGAAGCGACGGATGTATTGAAGAAAGCGACGCAGCCGCTGATCGTTGCTGGTGGCGGCGTACTGTACGGCCAGGCTGGCGCAGCCTTGCGCGCCTTTGCCGAGCGCCATGGCATTCCCGTGGCGGAAACCCATGCCGGTAAAAGTTCCTTGCCGTGGGACCATCCACTGCAGCTGGGGGCGATAGGCGTCACCGGTGCGCCATCGGCCAATGCGCTTGCCAGCCAGGCTGATGTGGTGCTGGCGGTCGGCACGCGCTTGCAGGACTTTACGACCGGTTCCAATTCGCTGTTTGCCAAAGCCGAGCTGGTCAGCCTGAATGTCAACGGTTTTGATGCCCTGAAACGCCGTGGCCTCGGTGTGCAGGCCGATGCGACCCTCGGCCTGCAAGCACTGTCGGCCCTGTTGCAGGACTGGTGCAGCAGCGCTGACTGGAACGAACTGGCACGCCGTGAAGCGGCCGGCTGGCGCGAGACGGTCAGCGCCATTACAGGCAAGCGCGACGTGGCCGGCTTGCCGTACGACGGCGAAGTGATCGGCGCCGTGCAGCGCTCATCGACCACCTCGGCCAGCGACGATATTGTCGTCTGCGCGGCCGGCACCTTGCCGGCCGAGCTGCACAAGCTGTGGCGCACGTCCACCCCCGGTGGCTACCATATGGAATACGGTTATTCCTGCATGGGCTATGAAATCGCCGGCGGCCTTGGCGTGAAGATGGCGAAACCGGCGTCCGACGTGATCGTGATGGTCGGCGACGGCAGCTATCTGATGATGAATTCGGAAATCGCCACCTCGGTCATGCTGGACAAGAAATTGATCATCGTCGTGCTCGACAACCGCGGCTACGGCTGCATCAACCGCCTGCAGCAGGCCTGCGGCAATGCGCCATTCAACAATATGCTGGCCGATTGCCTGCAGGAGGGCGATGGTGCCCCACAGATCGACTTTGCGCTGCATGCGAAGTCGCTGGGCGCCCTGTCCGAACATGTGGACGGCATTGCCGGGCTGGAAGCGGCCCTGGTGCGCGCCCGCGCCGCCAGCCGCACCTATCTGATTTGCATCGATACCGATGACACGCGCACCACGGCAGAAGGCGGTTGCTGGTGGGAAGTGGCAGTACCGGAAGTGTCGACGCAGGAAGGCGTGCGCGCCGCCCGCGCCCGTTATGAACTTGAGCGCCAAGGACAACTGAAATGAACGCACAAACATGGAATGTCAGGATCGGCATCAACCCGATCTCGTGGATGAACGACGACCTGCCGTCGCTGGGCGGCGAAACGCCTTTGGAAACCGCCTTGAAAGAGGGCGCAGAGATCGGCTATGCCGGTTTTGAGCTGGGCAACAAGTTTCCCAAGGAATCGTCCGCCTTGCGCGCCGTGCTCGGTAAATATGACCTGGCCTGCGTGTCGGGCTGGTATTCGGGCCGCCTGGCCAGCCGCTCGGCCGAAGAAGAAATCGCTGCCGTTGGCCCCCATCTGCGCTTGCTGGCCGAGAGCGGTGCCACCGTGATGGTGTATGGCGAAGTGGCCGACGCGATCCAGGGCGAAGCGCGCCCACTCTATAAACGTCCACGTTTCCAGTCGCAGCAACAATGGCAGGCGTATGCCGATAAATTGACGGTATTTGCCAGACATTTGCTGGATCATGGCGTGCGCCTGGCCTACCACCACCACATGGGCGCGTATGTGGAGTCGCCGGCCGATGTCGACCAGTTGATGGCGCTCACGGGTGACGAAGTCGGCCTGCTGTTCGACACCGGCCATATCACCTTTGGCGGTGGCGATGCCCTGACGGTACTGAACAAACATATCGATCGCATCTGCCATGTGCACTGCAAGGACGTGCGGCCGAACGTGATCAGGCTGGCGAGAAACGGCCACTGGAGTTTCCTGCAGGCCGTGATCAACGGCGCCTTCAGCGTGCCCGGCGACGGCAGCATCGATTTCCCGGGCATTCTGGCCGCCTTGTACCGCCATGGCTATGAGGGCTGGCTGGTGGTGGAGGCCGAGCAGGACCCGGCGGTAGCGCCCAGCTACCAGTACGCGAAGATGGGTCACGACTACCTGGCCAAATTGGTCAGGGAAATCCCCACGCTGGCTCGGGCGGCCGCATGAACAGCCTGCTCGTCAAAAGCCGGGCCGGCTCGAAGATCGTCGAGGTCACGCCCGAATCGGCCGGCTGGACCCATGTCGGCTTTGCCGCGCACCGGCTGGCGCCAGGACAGAAGATTGATCTTGCAACCGACAGCCGCGAACTGTGCATCGTGGTCCTGGCGGGCAAGGTTACCGTACAGGCCGGTGACCAGGTCTGGACCGACATCGGCAGCCGCCACAGCGTGTTCGAGGACCGTCCGCCGGCAGCCGTGTATGTACCGCGCGCCATGCAAGTGAGCATTACGGCCAGCACCGATGCCGAAGTGGCGCTGTGCAGCGCGCCGGGTACTACCGACCGTCCGGCCCGCCTGATCGATACGAATACCATGACGCGCTCGGTGCGCGGCAAGGGCGCCAACACGCGCTATGTGTGCGACATCCTGCCGCAGACGGAGGCGGCCGATGGCCTGCTGGTGGTGGAAGTGGTCACGCCATCGGGCCATTCGTCGAGCTACCCGCCGCACAAGCACGACAACGACAATATTCCGCTAGAGAGTTCACTGGAAGAAACCTATTACCACCGACTCAATCCCGAACAGGGCTTTGCCTACCAAAGGGTCTACACCGATGACCGCAGCATCGACCAGGCACTGGCGGTGGAAAACCACGATGTGGTGATGGTGCCGCGCGGCTACCACCCGGTCACCGTGCCCTACGGCTATGACGGCTACTACCTGAATGTGATGGCCGGCCCGAAACGGGTCTGGCATTTTAAAAACGATCCGGCCCATGAATGGCTGATGACAAAATAACGGAGAAAAAATGAGCATCCCGACTATCGGCCACTTTATTGGTGGCAAAGCCATGGCTTCGCGTTCCGAGCGCAGCAGTGACGTCTTCAACCCGGCCACCGGCGCCGTGACCGCCAGGGTTGCGCTGGCAACACCGGGCGAACTGAACGCCGCCGTGGCAGCCGCCCATGCGGCATTCCCGGCCTGGTCGCAAACCTCGCCGCTGCGCCGTGCCCGCGTGATGTTCAAGTTCAAGGAATTGCTGGAGGCCCATTCCGATGAACTGTCCTCCCTGATCACGGCCGAACATGGCAAGGTATTTACGGACGCCAAGGGGGAAGTGACCCGCGGCATCGAAGTGGTCGAGTTCGCCTGCGGCATTCCGCAAATGATGAAGGGCGAATACAGTGAACAGGTGGCTGGCGGCATCGACGCCTGGTCGATCCGCCAGGCGCTGGGCGTGTGCGTGGGCATTACGCCATTCAACTTCCCGGTGATGGTGCCAATGTGGATGTTCCCGATGGCGATTGCCTGTGGCAATACGTTTGTGCTGAAACCGTCGGAGCGCGACCCTTCCGCCAGCCTGCTGCTGGCCAGCTTGCTCACGCAAGCGGGCCTGCCCGATGGCGTTTTCAATGTGGTGCAAGGCGACAAGGAAGCTGTCGACGGCTTGCTGCACCACCCCGATGTGCGCGCCGTCAGCTTTGTCGGTTCGACCCCGATCGCCGAATATATCTACGCCACCGGCTGCGCCCGGGGCAAGCGGGTGCAGGCGCTGGGCGGCGCGAAAAACCATATGGTGGTGATGCCCGACGCCGATATGGCGCAAACAGTGGACGCACTGATGGGCGCCGCCTTTGGTTCGGCCGGCGAGCGCTGCATGGCCATTTCAGTCGTGGTGGCGGTCGGCAATGTGGCCGATCAACTGGTCGAAGCCATGGTGCCGCGCATCGCGGCGCTGAAAATTACCCAAGGCATGGACCTGGCGGCGGAAATGGGCCCGGTGGTGACGCAGGTACACAAGGATAAAATTGCCGGCTATATCGCCACCGGCGTGAAAGAGGGCGCAAAACTGGTGGCGGACGGCCGCGGCTTTGTGCTGCCGGGCCATGAAAACGGTTTTTTCCTCGGCGGCACCCTGTTCGACCATGTCACGCCGGACATGACCATCTACAAGGAAGAGATCTTCGGCCCGGTGCTATGCATCGTGCGCGTGCCCGATTTTGCCACGGCGCTGGACCTGGTCAATGCGCATGAATACGGCAACGGCACGGCGATCTACACGCGCGACGGCAATACCGCGCGCGAATACACGCACCGGGTGCAGGTAGGCATGGTTGGTGTCAATGTGCCGATTCCCGTGCCGATGGCGTTCCACAGCTTTGGCGGCTGGAAACGCAGCCTGTTTGGCGACCACCACGCGCATGGTCCGGAATCGGTGCGTTTCTATACGAAACAAAAGGCCGTCACCCAGCGCTGGCCGGCCTCGACGGCAGCCGGCGCCGAGTTTGCCATGCCGACCCTAAAATAAGACGCTGGTTTGATTCTTGCTTGTTGTAGTGGCAAATCATCAGCCATTGCAGAAGCCCACATGACGTCCAGCCGTATCCCTGCTCATTCTGAGCGTCCCTTGCGCATCGTGGTCGTTAATACGATTGTCGACCACGCTGCGCAGTCGGATAGTACGCTGGCAGCCCAGGCGCAGCGCGGCAATGCCCTGCGTATCGGCCTGCTGGAAGCGGGCTATGACATCATCGCCTCGCTGCCTGCCGACCTCTACCTGCCCGAGCGCATAGGGCAGCTGCAACCCGACCTGATCATTATCGACGCCGAATCGGACGCGCGCGACGTGCTTGAACATATCGTTATCGCCACCCGCGACGAGCGCCGTCCGATTGTGTTGTTCACCGAAGACGGCGCCACTGCCAGCATCGATGCCGCCATGGCGGCCGGGGTGTCGGCCTATATCGTGGCCGGCCTGCAGGCCGAACGCGTCGCGCCGGTGCTGAACGTGGCGCTGTCGCGTTTCCGCCAGGAAGAAAAGCTGCGCGCCGAACTCGATGACACGCGCCACAAGCTGCAGGAACGCAAGGTGATCGAGCGCGCCAAGGGCCTGTTGATGACGCATCATGGCCTGACGGAAGAGCAGGCCTACCAGCGCTTGCGCACCATGGCCATGAACAAGAAACTGAAACTGGCCGAGATTGCCCAGCGCATCCTTGACGTGGAGGACTTGCTGGGATGACATATCGATGCCGACGGGCCAGCTCATTCTGGTGCAACGCACCAATGCAGTGCATTATTTTTAAATGCCGCAATATTCGGCAGATTTTTCAGCAAGGAATGGTATGACTGAGCAAGCGGGTGGTCACATGCCAGGCGCGCAGCCTGAAAAACAAGTGGTGCGGATCGGCTATCTGCCGCTGACGGACTGCGCCTCGCTGATCATGGCGGCGGAGCTGGGTTTTGACGAGCAATACGGCATCAAGATCGAGTTGAGCCGCGAGACTTCGTGGGCCAGCGTGCGCGACAAGCTGGGCAATGGCGAGCTTGACGCCGCCCATGTGCTGTACGGCCTGGTGTTCGGCGTGCAGATGGGCATCGGCGGCCAGCAGAACGACATGGCCGTACTGATGAATTTGAACCATAACGGGCAGTCGGTGGCCTTGTCGGCGGAGCTGGCGCGGGCCGGCGTGGTCGATGGCGCGTCGCTGGCGCGCCAGCTGGGCCACGCCGGACGTCCTTATGTATTTGCGCATACTTTCCCAACCGGCAACCATGCGATGTTGCTGCAATACTGGCTGGCCGCGCACGGCATCGATCCGGTGCGCGATGCGCGCGTGATGACGGTGCCGCCGTCGCAGATGGTGGCGGCCTTGCGCGCCGGCCAGATGGACGGCTTTTGCGCCGGTGAACCATGGGGCTACAAGGCCATCGTCGACGGCGCGGGTGTGACGGCCACCACCAGTGGCGCCATCTGGCCCGACCATCCGGGCAAGGTGCTGGGCACCAGCGCCGCATTTGCGCACGCGCATCCGAATACCTGCCGTGCGCTGATCGCCGCCGTGCTCGAAGCGGGCCGATGGATCGATGCGAGCGATGACAACCGGCTGCGCATGGCGGCCGTGCTGGCCGCGCCCGGGTTCCTCAATACGGCGCAGGAATCGCTGGCGCCGCGCATCCTCGGCCATTATCAGGATGGCGTCGGCAAGACCTGGCAGGAGCCGCATGGCTTGCGTTTTTACCAGGATGGCGCCGTCAATTTTCCGTATCTATCAGACGGCATGTGGTTCATGACCCAGCACCGGCGCTGGGGCCTGCTGCGCGACGAACCCGATTACCTGGCCGTCGCCATGCAGGTCAGCCGCCTGGATCTGTATCGCCAGGCGGCCGAGATGACCGCCACCCCCGTGCCTTCCAGCCCCATGCGCGCCTCGACCCTGTGTGATGGCGTGCTGTGGGACGGCAGCAATCCCGAGCAGTACGCGGCATCGTTTGCGATCCGCCATTTTTTTTAAAGTTTTACTGAAAAGCAGGAGGTTTATCATGGCACAAGGCTACGTTACCCTGGTGGGCGCTGGTCCCGGCGACCCGGATCTGCTGACCTTGAAGGCGGTCAAGGCGATCGCGTCGGCCGACGTGATACTGATCGACGACCTGGTCAACCCGGCCATCCTGGCCCATGCGGCGCCTGGCGTGCGGGTGGTGGAAGTGGGCAAGCGCGGCGGCTGCGCTTCGACGCCGCAAGCGTTTATCGAGCGCCTGATGCTGGCCGAAGCGCGTGCCGGCTTGCACGTGGTGCGCCTGAAAGGGGGCGACCCTTATCTTTTCGGGCGCGGTGGAGAAGAGCGCGCCTGCTTGCGCAGCCATGGCGTGCGGGTCGAGGAGGTACCCGGTATCAGCAGCGGCCTGGCCGCACCGTCCGCCATCGGCGTGCCGCTGACCCACCGCAGCTGGAGCCAGGGGGCGATTTTTGTCACCGGCCACGGCAAGGATGCAGCCTCCGAGCCGAACTGGGCAGCGCTGGCGCAGAGCGGGCTGACGCTGGTGATTTACATGGGCGTGGCACGCGTGGCGTCGATACAGGCGGGCCTGCTGGCTGGCGGCATGGCGTCCGGCACGCCGGTGGCCGTGGTGCAGTCGGCCAGCCTGGACGCGCAGCGCCAGCTGCTGTCGACTTTGCAGGACTTGCCGCTTGCGCTGCAGGCCAGCGGCCTGGGCAGCCCCAGCATTATTGTGGTAGGCGAAGTGGTGCGCTGCGCCGATGCCTGGGATGCGCATGGTGGTGTGCATGCGCTGGCCGCAGCGGGCTGACCCGGCTTTTTTTCGCAGCAGGTGCATGGTCGGCGAGCTTTGATAGTATCCTCATGCGTAACGGGTCGTTACGCCCGCAGGCCGAGGAACTGGAACAAGCGATCAACAATGCATACTCTGAGCAAGGGCTGGACGGTATTACAGGTCAGGATATGGGCCGGCGGCTTACTGCTGGCGGTGGTGGTCGGCGGCGTCCTGTATGCGGCGGCGCAACGCACCATCAACGAAGATGCCCGCCAGCGCTTTGACAGCCTCAGCTACAGCGCCCAGCAGAGCCTTGTGGCGCGCGTGAAAAGCTATTCCGACCTGCTGCGCGGCATGGAGTCGCTGTTCCGCACCAACGAAAACCTGTCGCGCAAGCAGTTTCACGATTATGTGTCCGGGCTTGATATCGCGGGCCAGTTTCCCGCCGTGGAATCGCTCAATTACGCCGTCTACGTGCCCGATGGCCAGCGCGATGCGTTTGTCGACGCCGTGCGCGCCGACGACAGCCTGGTGGCGGGCGGCTATCCTGCCTTCGATATCCGCCCCCCTGGCCGGCGCGCAGAGTACACCGTACTGACCTTCCTTGAACCCGATGCGCTGGTAGCCGAGCGCCAGGGCGTCGATATCGGCGCCAACCCGGCCGTCGCACAGGCGCTGGCGCAGGCGCGCGACAGCGGCGAGATCAGCGCATCGGGCCAGGTGATCCTGATCAAGGGCCCACCCTCACGCACCGGCCTGGGCATGCGTCTGCCCGTCTACCGCAACGGCATGCCGCGCGCCACCGTGTCTGATCGCCGTGCCGCCTACAAAGGCTCGGTCGGCATCGGCTTCGGCGTCGCGCAACTGGTACGCAGTGCGCTCGAAGCGAACACGCTGCAGCTGCTGCACCTGACACTGTACAGCGCACCGGTGCCGACAGCGCCCGGCAACGAACTGCGCCTCACGCCACAGGACCGGCTGCTGTTCAATGATAGCGGCGACCTGGCGGCAAGCCCGCCCAAGCCTGGCCAGGACGCCGCCTATTTCGACGAACTGCTGCCGATCGAGTACCACGGCGGCCAGTGGAAAGCCCACTTCCGCGTGCGCAAGAGCGAACTCTACAGCGACTTCGACCGCTATTTGCCGGCGCTGGCGCTGGCCGTGGGCATGGCCGGCACCTTGCTGATCTATGCCTATATCCTGATGCTGTACCGCTCGCGCCGCAACGCCATCGGCCAGCGCATGCTGCTCGATACGGTGCTCGACAGCGTCGACGCCTACGTCTACATGAAGGATGAAAACCTGCGCTTTCGCTACGTCAATGCGCGCATGCTGGACATCATCGAGCGCCCCATCGAACAGGTCCTGGGCCGCCAGGCCAGTGAATTGATCGGCGAGGACCTGGCGGCGGCTTTCCATGGCCGCGAGCAGCAGGTCTGCGCCACCGGCGTCAAGTTTATCGGCGAAGAGCGCTTTGTCGACCTGCAGGGCAAGGTCCATCATCTGTGGAGCGTGAAAGTGCCGATGGGCCCGCCGGGCGCCGTGACCGGCATGATAGGCCTGTCCACCGACGTGACCGAGCTGCACCAGCTCAAGGAGCGTGCGGACGCGGCCAGCCAGGCCAAGAGCGACTTTTTGTCGAACATGAGCCATGAAATCCGCACGCCGATGAACAGCATCATCGGCATGGCCCACCTGGCCCTGAAATCCGTAGCCGATGCGCGCCAGCGCGACTACCTGCAAAAAATCTACCATTCGGGCCAGCATTTGCTGGGTCTGATCAACGATATCCTCGACTTTTCCAAGATAGAGGCCGGCAAGCTGGAGCTGGAGGTCAGGCAGTTCCGGCTCGATACCCTGCTGGCGAATATTTCCAGCCAGTTGGGCGAAGCCGCCGCCGCCAGGCATTTGCAATTGCATTTCGACATTGCGCACGACTTGCCTCAGCGCTGGTGCGGCGACGCCTTGCGGCTCGAACAGGTCTTGCTGAACCTGGTCAGCAACGCCATCAAGTTTTCCGAACACGGCAAAGTGGTCGTGCGCGTGCGCCTGGCCGAGGCGGGCGGCCCCCATGCGATGCTGCATTTCGAGGTGCAGGACAGTGGCATCGGCATGAGCCAGCAGGAAGTAGCGCAGCTGTTCCGCTCCTTCCACCAGGCCGATACGTCGACCACGCGCAAGTATGGCGGCAGCGGGCTGGGGCTGGTGATCAGCAAGCAGCTGGCCGAGCTGATGGGGGGCACGGTGGGCGTGCACAGCCAGCCGGGGCTGGGCAGCACCTTCTGGTTTACGGCCCGCCTGGACAGCTACGAGGGCGCTGCGGAAGAAATCGCCGGCACGGGCGAGCCGCCGCTGCTGGACGTGATACGGGGCGCAGCTATCCTGCTGGTGGAAGACAATGTGTTCAGCCAGCAGGTGGGCTGCGAACTGCTGGAAGACGCGGGCGCCATCGTGCGCGTGGCCAACAATGGCCGCGAAGCGCTGGAACTGTTGGCCCGGCAAAGCTATGACTGCGTGCTGATGGACGTGCAGATGCCAGAAATGGACGGCTTCGAGACCACCCGCCGTATCCGCGCCGATCCGCGGCTCGCTGGCCTGCTGGTGATCGCCATGACGGCCAATGCGGGCAGCGAAGACCGGCTGCGCTGCCTGGAGGCGGGCATGGATGAATTCCTCACCAAGCCGATCGCGCCGGTCCAGCTGTTCGAGCTGCTGGCCAAATGGCTGCGCCGGCGTGGCGGCATCGCCGTGCAGGCGCCGGCTACCGTGCTGCAGGACAGCGGTGCGCGCGACGTCGCGGTGCTCGACGTGGCAGCGCTGTCGCTGACCTTCAGCAACGATCCCGTCAAGATGCGCAAGTACGCCCAGCTGTTCGTCGATACGGCGCGCGACGGCCTGGCCGAAATGGAACAGGCGCTGGCGCTGGAAGACCTGGACCACGTGGCCGACCTGGGCCACCGCACCCGGTCGTCGGCGCTGGCCGTCGGCGCGCATGCATGCGCGGCCCTGTGCCTGGCGCTGGAAGGCTTGCGCCATGGTGGCGACCTGGCGCAGGCGCGCGCCCTGACGTCTGCCATGGGGCAGGCGCTGGACCGGGTAGCCGAACAAATTGGCTATGTCACCGAAAAAAGTGGGAACGATCTGAACTTGCCGACGTCTAACTGAACAGAATTCTTCTTTCAGGAGACGATCATGCACCCAGTTCAATGGCACACATTTATCGCACAGTTCTCGCAATTGTCGCACCGCCAGCGCCTGGCCGGCGTCGCACTGTTGCAGGGCAGCACCGGGCAGGATGCCGCCATCGCCCTGATCGAGCAGACGGCGCTGGCACACCTGCATTGCCCGGCCTGTGGCGCCACGCGTGTCCACAGGCACGGCCATGCCCATGGCTTGCAGCGTTATCGCTGCGTGCCATGCCGGAAAACATTCAACGCCTTGAGCGGCACGCCGCTGGCGCATCTGCACCACAAGACACGCTGGCTGGCCTACGCCAGTTGCCTGCTCGAATCGTTTTCCGTGCGCAAGGCGGCCGACCAACTGCAGATCCACCGCAACACCAGCTTCCGCTGGCGCCATCGTTTTCTTGCGCTGGCGAAAAACGACCGGCCGCGCTGCCTGCACGGCATTGCCGAAGCCGATGAGATGTATCTGCTTGAATCACAAAAAGGATCGCGGCACCTGACCCGCCCGGCACGGCGGCGTGGAGGAGCAGCGCGCCAGCGTGGCATTTCGAATGAACAGGTCTGTATCCTGGTCGCACGCGACCGCACCGGGCAAACCGTTGATTTCGTGGCCGGCCGTGGCCAGCTCAGCAAGGCGAAACTGCATGCCTGGCTGCCTTCGGTGATCGATCGCGACATTCTGCTGGTCAGCGATGGCCATCCGGCCTATCCCGTGTTTGCCAGGGAAATCGGCGTCATGCACGCTGCTGTGAACTTGCGGGCAGGCATCCGTGTGCGTGGCACGATCCATGTGCAAAACGTCAATGCCTATCACAGTCGCCTGCGCGGCTGGCTGAGCGCCTTTCATGGCGTGGCGACACGCTATCTGCCCAGTTACCTGGGCTGGCGGTGGATACTCGACGCCAGGAGAATTTTGTCCCCGGAAAGCTTGCTCAAAGCCACTATGGGAACCTTCCCACACTTGATGGTGACATAGCCAACAAATTTCTCTCGATTTTGCCAACAGCGACACCACCTGACGCAGGCAGCGGCGATAATAGGCGCTGGCCCACCCTGAACCTCACCGCATGCATACTCCCATCACGCCTGGCCTGTTGATTTTGCACGGCAACCAGCTGGAACACTTGCGCGCCGCCGTCTTCCAGTGGCTGCGCAATCATCCGCTGGCGCCGCTGGAAACCGATATCTTCCTGGTGCAGTCGAACGGCGTGGCCGAATGGCTGAAAATCGCGCTGGCCGAGGAAATGGGAGTGTGCGCCGCCACCCACATCGCCTTGCCGGCGCGCCTGTTGTGGGAAAGCTACCGCAGCATGCTGGGCCGCGAAAGGGTGCCGCGTATTTCGCCGTTCGACAAGTCGCCGCTGACCTGGCGCCTGATGCGGCTGCTGCCGTCCTTGCTGGCCGAGCCGGTGTTCGCGCCGCTGCGCTACTTCCTGGCCGATGGCGATTGTGAACGGCGGCTGCAGCTGGCCGAGCGCCTGGCCGACCTGTTCGACCAGTACCAGGTCTACCGCGCCGACTGGCTGGCCGACTGGGCGGCCGGGCGCAATGTGCTGAAAACGGCGCGCGGCGAAGCGATCGCGCTCAAGGAAGATCAGTTGTGGCAGCCGCAGTTGTGGCGCGCCGTCAACGCCGACGTCGAGGTTTTCGAGCGCGATACGGGCCGCGCCGATATCCACGACGCCTTCCTGGCGGCGATCGCCGCCGGCGAGCTGCCCGCCGGCAAACTGCCGCGCCGGGTGGTGCTGTTCGGCGTGTCGGCCTTGCCGTATCAAACCCTGCAGGCGCTGGCAGCGCTGGCGCGCCACACGCAGGTGGTGCTGGCCGTGCCCAACCCCTGCCAGTACTACTGGGGCGACATCATCGAAGGTCGAGACCTGCTGCGCGCCAGCTACAAGCGCCAGCAGCAGCGCAATGGCCAGGACCTGGCCCAGCTGCCGCTGGAGGCCCTGCATGCGCACAGCCATCCGCTGCTGGCCAGCTGGGGCCGGCAAGGGCGCGACTTTATCCGCATGCTCGACGAATTCGACGAACAGGCGCACGCCGAAGGGCGCGACGACAGCCTGCGCATCGACCTGTTCGGCGAAGAGCAGGGCGTGACCTTGCTACAGCAGGTGCAGGTGGCGATTCGCGAACTGCGGCCGCTGCTTGAGCACGAACAAGTGCCGCCCGAAGTCGAGGACCGCTCGATCGAATTTCACGTGGCGCACAGCGTGCAGCGCGAAGTCGAGGTACTGCACGACCAGCTGCTGGCGATGTTTGCGCACAGCAGCCAGAGCGGCCTGCGTCCGCGCGACGTGGTGGTGATGGTGCCCGATATCGACGTCTTCACGGCGGCGATCCATGCCGTCTTCGGCCAGCACCGCCGCACGGACGCACGCTTTATCCCGTTCGAGATCGGCGACGTCAAGGACCGCAGCGTCAATCCGCTGTTGGTGGCCCTCGAATGGCTGCTACAACTGCCGCTGCAGCGCTGCCGCCAGAGCGAGGTGCGCGACCTGCTCGACGTGCCGGCACTTGCCGCGCGCTTTGGCCTGCAGGGCGACGACCTGGACACCCTGGGCGCCTGGATCGAAGGGGCCGGCGTGCGCTGGGGCCTGGACCGCGAACACCGCGCCGGCCTGGGCCTGGGTGCGGCCGGTGAACAGAATGCCTGGATCTTCGGCGTGCGGCGCATGTTGCTCGGTTACGCCAGTGGCGGCGGCGCCAGTTTCGACGGCATCGAGCCGTATGCGGAAGTGGGCGGCCTGGACGCCGCGCTGGCGGGCTCGCTGGCGCAACTGGTCGAAGCGCTGCTGCACTGGCGCGCCGTGCTGGCGCAATCGCGCACGCCCGCTGAATGGGGCGTGCAGGCGCGCTCGCTGCTGGCAAGCTTTTTTGATGCCGGCGACGAAGGCGACCGCCTCACCCTGGCGCAACTGGAAGGCGCGCTGCAGGGCTGGCTGGAAATCTGCGAGCACGCGGGCTTTGTCGAGACGGTGCCGCTGGATATATTGCGCGTGGCCTGGCTGGGCGCGCTAGACGAACCGACCCTGAACCACCAGTTCGTCTCCGGTGGCGTGACTTTTTGCACCCTGATGCCGATGCGCGCCGTGCCGTTTCGCGTGGTGTGCCTGTTGGGCATGAACGATGGCGATTTTCCGCGCCGCGCGCCCAAGGCCGATTTCGATCTGCTGGCGGTGCCCGGCATGGCGCGCCCCGGCGACCGCTCGCGCCGCGACGACGACCGCTACCTGATGCTTGAAGCACTGCTGGCCGCGCGCGATAAATTGTATGTCAGCTGGGTCGGGCGCAATGTACGCGACAATTCCGAGCAGCCGCCTTCGGTGCTGGTGTCGCAGCTGCGCGATTACCTGGCTGCCGGCTGGTCGCTCGACAGTGACTTGAGCACGCTGACCACCACACACGCACTGCAGCCGTTCAGCCGCCGCTATTTCGAAGATGGCGGCTTGCTGACCTATGCCGGCGAATGGAGAATTGCCCATGCCGAGGCCGGCCAGTCGCCCGATTCGCTGGCGCTGGGGCCGTATGAACTCGACCCCGGCACCCGCTTGAGCCTGGGCGAGCTGGCCAGCTTCGTGCGCCAGCCGGTCAAGTATTTTTTCCGCCGCCGCCTCTCCGTGCATTTTGCCGACGCCGCCATGCTGGGCGAGGACGAAGAACCATTCGGCCTGAATGCACTGGAGCGCTATCTGCTGGAAGACACCATGCTGGGCGATGGCGGCACCGAGGAAGCGCTGGACGAGGTGCGCGCCGGTTTGCAGGCGCGCGCAGACAAACTGGCGCGCGAAGGCGTGCTGCCGATCGGCCTGATCGGCCGGCAGGTGCAGGAGCAACTGGTCGACGCGCTGGTGCCGGTGCGCAGCGCCTGGCTATCCTTGCGCGCCTCGTTTCCCGAGGTGGCCGCCAAGCGCGCCATAACGCTGCCGTTCGGCGAACTGCTGGTCGAGGACTGGCTCGACAAATTACGCGGCAATGGCCGGGATATTGCCTGGCTGGAACAGATTTCGTCGAAGGTGATGGACAAGTCGGGCCTGGCGCGTGGCGACAAACTGATGCTGATGTGGCTGCGCCAGCTGGCCGCCGCCGCCATCGGTTTCCCCGTCACCGGCTACCTGGTGGCGCGTGACGCCATCGTCAGCATGGCGCCACTCGAGCCGGCCGCCTCGCGCGAGGCGCTGGCTGCCGTGCTGGCGCTGTGGCGCGAAGGCATGAACCATCCGCTGCCCACCGCCTGCAAGACGGGCCTGGCGCTGGTGCAGGAGGGCGATCCGCGCGCCGTGTATGACGGCGGCTTTGACATGGCCGGCGAGCGCGAGGAACTGTGCCTGGCCCGCTTGTGGCCTGAGTTTGCCGCGCTTGCAGCCGAGGAAGCATGGCAGGACTGCTCGCGCGAGCTGTACGGCCCGCTGGCCGACTGGCTGCGCGAGCATGTCACCGTGGACCCCATCGTTGCGCCTGAAGGTGCTGGAGAAGAACAATGACGAGCCATTTGCTCAAGCCACTGGCGTTTCCGCTGCACGGCTCGCGCCTGATCGAAGCGTCGGCCGGCACCGGCAAGACCTGGACCATCGCCGCGCTGTATGTGCGGCTGGTGCTGGGCCACGGCGATGACGACACGCGCTTTGCGCGCCCCTTGCTGCCGGCCGATATCCTGGTGATGACGTTTACCCGCGCCGCCACGCGCGAACTGTCGAACCGGGTGCGCGAGCGCCTGATCGAGGCGGCTGCTTATTTTCGCAATGAGTCGCAAGGCAGCGATCCGTTTCTCGATGCACTGCTCGATTTTTATCCTGACGACAGCGCGCGGCAAAAGGCGGCGCACCGGCTGATGCTGGCCGCTGAAACCATGGACGAGGCGGCGATTTTCACCATCGACGCCTGGTGCCAGCGCATGCTGCGCGAGCATGCGTTTGACAGCGGCAGCCTGTTCGACGAAGAACTGGTCAGCGACGAGCAGGCACTGTTCGAGGATGCAGCCCACGATTACTGGCGCCAGCAGGTCTACCCCTTGCGCGAACAAACGCTGGCCGTGCTGCTCGATTGCTGGGCCGGCGTCGATGTGCTGAAAAAAAGCGTGCGCGAACTGGCGCGCCGGCCCGGCATGATGGAGATGGGCAGCGAGGAGTCGCTGTCGTCGCTGGTCAAGCGCGAACAGCAGGCGCAGGCGGCGCTGCTGGCCGGCCTGAAACAGGGCTGGGTGGAACGGACGAATGCCATGCAGGCGTGGATCAAAGGCCATCGCGCCGCCACGCCCAAGTGCTTCCATGCCGGCAAGATGAAGCCCGAAAACATGCTCAAATGGTTTGACGGCTTGCGCCAGTGGGCGCAGGACCCGCTGTTGCTGCAGCCGGCCGTGAGCGCCAAGATATGGGAGCGCCTGACGCCGGCCGGCATCGAGGACGCGTTTGCCAAGAACTTCACGGCCAGCGTGCCGGAATGCTTTGAACACACCGAACAACTGGGGCGTGATCTCGCGGCCATTACGCCGCTGGCGCACACCTTGCAGCTGCATGCGGCAGCAAAGATCGCACGCCGCATGGACCAGCTCAAGCGCCAGTCGCGCCAGTTCGGCTTTGCCGACATGCTGCAGCGCCTGCACGACGCGCTGGCGGGCGAGAACGGCGCCGCGCTGCGCCAACGCATCGTGGAACAGTATCCGCTGGCGATGGTCGACGAATTCCAGGACACGGCGCCCGCCCAGTACCAGATCTTCAACCTGCTGTATCGGATTGCCGACAACGACCCGACCCTGGGCCTGTTCCTGATCGGCGACCCGAAACAGTCGATCTACGGCTTTCGCGGCGCCGATATTCAAAGCTACCTGGCGGCACGCCGCGCCACCGAGGGGCGCCACTACCAGCTCGGTACCAACTACCGCTCGACGGCGCCGCTGGTGGCCGCCGTCAACCAGCTGTTCCTGCATGCCGAGCGCCCTGAAGTGCCGCTTGGTGCCTTCCGCTACCGCACGCCAGAGGCCAATCCGCTGCCGTTCGAGGCGGTCGCTGCCCAGGGCCGCGATGAGCGGCTGGTAAATGCAGACGGTGCGTTGCCGGCCATGCTGGCCGCCTGCGCCAGCGACGAATCCCTGCGCGGCGACAGCTACCGCGCGTATTTTGCCGATCACTGCGCCGAGCATATCGTCGCCATGCTGAACGACCCGCAAGCGGGCTTTGACGGTCCTGGCGGGTTCGAAAGGCTGCAGCCGGCCGATATCGCGGTGCTGGTACGCGACCGCAGGGAGGCGGGTGCGATACGCCGGGCGCTGGCGCGCCGGCGCGTGGCCAGCGTGTATTTGTCCGACAAGGACTCCGTGATCGACAGCGAAGAGGCGCAAGACGTACTGCGCTGGCTGGCGGCGCTGGCCAATCCGCTCGATGGCGCCCTGGCGAGGGCCGCCTTTGCCACCCGCACCATCGCGCTGCCGCTGGGCGCGCTGGCGCGCCTGTCGAGCGACGAACTGGAATGGGAACGCCGCATCGAACAACTCAAGGCGCTGCACCTGGTCTGGCAGCGCCAGGGCGTGCTGGCCATGTTGCGCCGCTTTATCCATGAGTTGCAACTGCCGGCCATGCTGTTGCAGCAGACTGGTGGCGAGCGCCGCCTGACCAATTTGCTGCACCTGGCCGAGCTGCTGCAATCGGCCAGCCGCCAGCTCGATGGCGAACAGGCGCTGATACGCTGGCTGGCCGAGCAGATCGAAGGCGGCGGCGAGAGCGGCGAGGAGCGCGTGCTGCGCCTGGAAAGCGACGCCGAGCTGGTGAAAGTGATCACCGTGCACAAGTCGAAGGGCCTCGAATATCCGCTGGTCTACCTGCCGTTCGCTGTCACGGCGCGCAAGGCCGACAAACGCAACCGCAGCTTTGTCGACTATGCGGACGAACAGGGCGAGCGCCACCTGGACCTGTCGCTGTCGGAGGAAGCGATGGCCTTTTTGGAGGAAGCGCGCATCGACGAAGACCTGCGCCTGCTGTATGTAGCGCTGACGCGCGCGCGCCATTTTTTATGGCTGGGCGTGGCCGCGCTGGCGGCGCGCAAGGCGGGCGAAAATACCTTGCATGAATCGGCGCTTGGGTATTTGCTGACGGGCGGCGACAAGCTGCCGGGCGAGCAGTTGCAGCAGCGCTGGCACGAGGTGTGCGGCGATTGCGACGCGATCGACATTGCCAGCCTGGCGCAGCCCGGGCCTGCCACCTTGTTGCACCGCATCGAGCACCGCCCCGAGCTGCGCGAAGCACCGCAATTCACGGGCCGCTTCGAGCGCGACTGGTCGGTTGGCAGTTTTACGTCGCTGACGCGCCAGATCGGCGCCGTCGCCAGCCATGTACCGCAGCGGGCGCTGGAAGAAACGCTGCTCGAAGACGGTACGGGCGTGGCGCCGCCAGCGTCACAGCAGCATGCTGCCGACTCGCCGCAGCACCGTTTCCCGCGTGGCTCGCTGGCCGGGACCTTCCTGCACAACCAGCTTGAATGGATGGGCGGCGAAGGCTTCGACTGTGTACATCAAGCGACTTTTGATGATCGCCTGGCCAAGCGTTGCGCCCTGGCTGGCTGGGGTCATCGCCAGGAGGACGCCATCGCCTGGCTGCGCGAGGTGGCCATCACGCCGCTGCCGCTGCTGGACGCATCATTGGCGCAGCTCGACAGCACCTTGCCGGAAATGGAATTCTGGTTCCCCAGCGAGCACCTGGCCACCGAGGCGCTCGACCAGCTGTGCATGCGTTTGCTATTGGACGGCGCGCCCCGCCCGGTGCTGCCGCGCCGCCAGTTGCACGGAATGCTGAAAGGCTTTGCCGACCTGGTGATCGAGCGCGATGGGCGCTACTGGGTGCTCGACTACAAATCGAACGCGCTTGGCAACAACGATGGCGCCTATCATACCGAGGCGCTGGCGGCCGGCATGGCCCAGCACCGCTACGATATCCAGGGCGCCATCTATATGCTGGCGCTGCACCGTTTGCTGAAAAGCCGGCTCGGTGAACACTATGATCCGGCGCGCCAGCTGGGCGGGGCGATTTTCCTGTTCTTGCGCGGTATCGCCAACCCTGACACGCACGGCTGCTACTGGCTGGCACCGCAGGCCGAACTGCTGGACGGCCTAGATCAATTACTGGAAGAGACGCATGCATAGCAGCAACGTGGAACCCTTGCTGGCCTTTTTCGATGGCGTGGCCGATGCCGGCCAGGTGCGCCGACTGGGCGCGGCGTTTGCGCGCTTTGTCGGCAGCCTGGCGCAGAGCCAGGCGCATGAGCCCGATGCACCTGCGCTGGCGGTCGCCTGCGTGGTGCTGTCGGAGCTGGAAGGGCGCGGCCACAGCTGCCTGATGCTTGGGGAACTGGCGCATGCGCCGTCGCAGCTGATGGGCTGGACGGAAGAACAATGGCAGGCCGTGCTGGCGGTCTCCGGGCCGCTGCCGGCCACCCTGGAAGACTGGTGCGCGCTGCTGGCCAGGGCGCCGCAGGTCTGGTCGGCCGGCGTGGCCGACACCCATCAACCGCTGGTGCTCGACGGCGAACGCCTGTATTTGCGCCGCCACTGGCGCGACGAAACGGCGGTCGGCATGGCAATCGCCACGCGCGCTGCCACCACCGTGGCGCCACCGCTGCCACAAGTACGCCAGTGGCTGGACCTGCTGTTCGACCGGCCACCGGAAGGCGGCGGGCCGGACTGGCAAAAAGTCGCTTGCGCCATCGCTCTGCGCGGCAAGGTGGCCATCATCACGGGCGGGCCGGGCACCGGAAAGACCTATACCGTGGCCAGTTTGCTGACCCTGCTGTTTGCCGTCGCGCCGCAGCCCGGGCAGTTGCGCATCGCGCTGGCTGCACCGACCGGCAAGGCGGCCGCACGATTGAAGCAATCAATCGACCAGGCGCTCGCTGGACTGGCCGAAAAAGTCGGCCCGGAACTTCCCCTGATGACACTGTCGCAGCGCATGGGTGCAGCGCGCACCCTGCACAGCCTGTTGGGCGCACGTCCAGGCACGCGCGCGTTTGCCCACCACGCGGGCAACCAGCTCGATGTGGACGTCCTGATCGTCGACGAAGCGTCGATGGTGCACCTGGAAATGATGGCGTCGGTACTGGACGCCCTGCCGGCCACCGCCATCCTGATCCTGCTGGGCGACAAGGACCAGCTGGCGTCGGTGGAGGCGGGCGCCGTGCTGGGCGACCTGTGCCACGATGCGCAGTCCGGTGGCTACGATGCGGCCACCATCGCCTATGCACAGGCGGCCAGCGGCGTGGCGATACCCGATGGTTTTGCGGGCGCTGCCGGTGCGCTGGCCCAGCAGACGGTAATGCTGCGCCACAGCCACCGCTTCGGCGGTCCGATCGGCGCGCTGGCGCAGGCCGTCAACGAGGGCCGGCCCGAACTTGCCAAAGCCTGTTTTGCCGGCGATGCCGAGGGCAGGGTGGCGTGGCGGGTGCCGGCCCAGCCGGAAGAAGTGCTGCGCCTGGCGCTGGCTGGCCGTGACGGCGCGCCGGGCGGCTACCGGCCGTATCTTGAACTGGTCAATGCGGGCAGCGACGGCCATGACGATCACGATGACTGGGTGCGCAGCGTGCTGCGCAGCTTTGAAGCGTTTCGCATCCTGTGCGCGGTGCGCGACGGCGAATGGGGCGTGGCGGGCCTGAATACGGCGATCGAACTGCGCCTTGAAAGGGAGGGCCTGCTGCGGCGCGCCGAATGGTATGTGGGCCGGCCGGTGATGGTCACCCGCAATGACTACGGCACTGGCGTGTTCAATGGCGATATCGGCCTGACCTTGCGCGACCCGGCGCGGCCCGGCTCCTTGCGCGTGTATTTCCTCGAAGGCGACAAGGTGCGCAGCGTGCTGGCCACCCGCTTGCGCCAGGTGGAAACGGCGTTTGCCATGACGGTGCACAAGTCGCAGGGCTCGGAATTTCGGCACACGGTGCTGGTGCTGCCGCAGGAAGGCGGCGCCATGCTGGCGCGCGAGCTGGTCTATACCGGCATCACGCGCGCACGCGATTTCTTCACCCTGGTGTCGCCGACCCAGGCGGTGCTGTTCGACGCGATTTTGCGCCGCACGCAGCGCGCCAGCGGGCTGCGCGGGCTGATCGGCTGAACCGGGCCGCAGCCTTTACAGCATGTACTGGCGGTTCTCCAGGTAGCGCATGTTTTTCAAGGTGTCGGGCGCGCCGCAGCCGGGGCAGGGCGCCGCGCGCTGCGCCGTATCTGTAGCGCGATGATGCTCGTGGCCACAGGCGATGCAATGCCAGACGTCGGGAAAACACGCTGGCAGCGCGGCTTGCGGCAGCCGGCATAGCGCCGCAAACTGGCGCGTCAGCAGCCGCACATAGGCCTCCCGGCCAAGGCGGTTGATGTCCTCGGCGGCGATCTGCCGGCGTTGGTCGTGCCAGTGCACGGCGCCGTCGTAATCCGACAGGTCATTCCATGGCAGCATCAGATGGTAGCCGCAGTCATTATCGATTGCGTGCAGCCGGGCGACGCCGTCGTCCAGACCCACTCTGCCGTCCAGTATCTGCTCGCAGGTTTGCGCCCAATGGTCGCGCGTGGCCTGGTATTCGTCCTGTGGCACGCGCAGGCCGAGTTGCTGTGCGCAAAGCAAAAAATAGCGCTCCACCTCGCGCGCATCGGGTGCTTGCTCGAAGGCAAAGCTGGCCATCTCGGCGATTTCGGGCAGCATGCAGCCTTGTTCCAACAGCGCGTCGGCCCAGCCGATATAGTCGGCCGTTTGCAGCTCGCCGTGCAGGCGGCGGTACATCAGTTCGACGAAAGTATCAGACCGCATGCAGGCGCCTCGTTGCCAGCTTGGGTGCCAGCGCCGGCGCCAAGGCGGGAGCCATCTGCCTGGCCAGCTCCAGGAAAGCATTGGTGGCCGGCGTATTCTGGCGCCGGTCGCGCACGGCCAGGCCCACCTTGCGCAGTACGGGTGGGTCCAGGGGCAGGGCGAGCAGCTCCGGATACTGGCTGGCCAGGCGCTGCGGCAGCGCCATTTCGGCCACGATGGACACGCCCGTGCCACGGCTGACCATGTCGAAAATCGTGATCATCTGGCTGATATGGTAGGGTACGTCGGGTTTCAGCCGGGCGTCGGCGAACAGTGGCTCGATCAGCGCCGCGCAACCGGCTTCGGACATGATGAACGGGTCCGCGCACAGCTGCGCCAGCGTGACGCTGGCGTTGCCGGCGAGGGCGTGACTGCGCGGCAGCAGCGCCATCATCTGGTCTTCCACCAGCGGCAGCGTATCGAAGCGCTGGTCGGGCAGTACCACGAAACCCACGTCGACCCGGCGCTCGCGCAGCCATTGCACCACTTCATGGTCGGCGCCCTCGTCAATGCGCAGCTCGATACCAGGGTAGCGCTGTTTGAACTGTGCGGTAATCGCTGGCAGCAAATTAAGCGACGAGGTGGCTCCAAACGAGCCGATGCGCAATGACCCCTGGCGCTTGCCCAGGACATCAGCCGCTTCCTGGCGCATCGCTTCGGACAGGCCGAGGATTTCGCGAGTGCGCAGCAGCAGCTGGCGGCCCACTTCTGTCAGCTCGGCCGACGCTTGGTGGCGCACGATCAGGTCCACCCCCATCTCTTTTTCCAGCGCCTTTAAGGCATGCGAGACGGCCGACTGGCTGATGCCCAGCTGCATGGCAGCGGCCGAAAAGCCGCGCAGCTCGGCCACCAGGGTAAAAATTTCCAGTTGCGTGAAGGTCATCAAAGGTCCGCTGCAGGGTATGAGTAATTACTCATTATTTCATGAGCCGCTATTAACATTAATATATAGGCACACAATCCGCCGCACAAGCGGCATTACAGGACTATTCATGCGCACCATCGCCATTCCGACGTTTGCCAGCCAGTCGCCACTGGTTTATATCAAACTGATTTTCGTCGCCCTGTTCTGGGGCGGCACGTTTATTGCGGGGCGGGTACTGGCCCAGCAGATGCCTTTGATGACCGCCGCCAGCGGGCGCTTCTTTGTTGCCGTGCTGCTGCTGGTGCTGCTGGCCTGGAAATTCGAAGGCGGCCTGCCCCGCCTGGACCGCAAGCAACTGGCGACGACCGCCGCGCTGGGGCTGACTGGCATCTTCCTGTACAACCTGTGCTTTTTAGCCGCCTTGTCGCGCATGCCGGCCGGGCGCACGGCGCTGTTTGTTGCACTGAACCCTATCGTCACGGCGCTGGCCTCGGCCCTGCTGTTTCGCGAGCGCCTGGGGACCATCAAGTGGCTGGGCATCATGCTGGCGTTTTGCGGCACGGCCATCGTGATCACGCGCGGCGACCTGGTCGGCCTGCTGCACGGCAATGGCGGCGGCATAGGCGCAGGCGAGATATACATGTTCTGCGGCATTTCCAGCTGGGCCGCCTACACCCTGATCGGGCGCGTGGCGCTCAAGGGCCTGAGCCCGGTGGCCGCCACGACCTATGCCGCCATGTGGGGCCTGGCCTTTTTGCTGGTCGGTGCGGCGTTTGAATTTGCCAGCGTTCCATGGCGCAGCTTGGGCTGGCAGGTGTGGACCGCCATCGGCTACCTGGGCGTGTTCGGCACGGTGATCGGTTTTGTCTGGTATTACGAGGGCGTGAAAGCGATCGGCCCATCGCGCACGGCCGTGTTCAACAATCTGGTGCCGGTTTTCGGCATCGTGCTGGCGGCAGGTTTGCTGGGCGAGCCGGTGCTGGCGTCGATGCTGGTGGGCGGGGCGGTGACGATAGCCGGCGTTATCATGACCAACCGGCAAAGCAAATAAAAGGACCTGCCCCGAAGCTATGGCCATGCCCGCATGGCTGCATGGCCAACTGCCAGCAACCTGTCCTGCGTCGCACCATCGCGGGCCAGGGTCGACATGCCCTGGATCACGGCCATGATCATGGCCGCCAGGCTGTCGGCGTCGGTATCGTCCGGCAGTGCCTGCTGCTCGATCGAGGTGAGGATTTTTGCGCGCAGGCGCGCCTCGATGGCGCGTCTTATCGCCGCCAGCTCCAGCCTGACGTCGTTTGCCGAATCCGAGCAACTGATCGCCGAACTGGCCAACAGGCAGCCGGGTGGCGTGTCCTTGCCGGTAAAACCGATGGCCGCAACGCGCAGCAGCTCGCACGCCGCTGCACGTGCCGATGGTGCTTCGTCGATGATGCTGTCCGACGTGACGGGGCCTGACAGGTACAGGCCGATGGCATCGAGAAACAGCCCTTTCTTGTCCCCGAATGCCGAATATACGCTCGACGGCTTGACGCCGAGGGCTGCCGTGATGTCATTGAGCGAGGTGGCCTCGTAGCCATGCTGCCAGAACAGCAGCATGGCTTTTTGCAAGGCCTCCTGGCGATCGAACGACAGTGGCCGTCCTTTTTTCTTGATGGTCTCGTGCATATAGTTTAGTGATCGATAGGAAATGTCTTGTGGTGCCTGGAGAACTCGAGTACTATTTTCCTATCAATCACTCGGAAAGTAAAGCCATGCCCATGACAGACTATCGTACCCTCGGCCGTTCGGGCCTGGTTGTCAGCCCGTTTTGCCTCGGTACCATGACTTTCGGCACTGCACGCTGGGGTTCCGGCGAAGCGCAGTCGCACGAGGTATTCGACGCCTTTCTTGATGCGGGTGGCAATTTCATCGATACCGCCGACGTCTATGCCAGTGGCGCCAGCGAAGAAATGCTGGGCAAATTCATGGGCGGCGAGGGCAGCGCTTTGCGCCAGCGCATGGTGCTGTCCACCAAATCGGGTTTTGCCAACGGCCAGGGGCCGCATGCCGGCGGCAATGGCGCCAGGCATATCCTTGCTTCGCTCGACGCATCATTGCGCCGGCTGCGTACCGGCCATGTTGACCTCTACTGGATACATGTGTGGGACTCGGTCACGCCGGCTGAGGAGTTGCTGGAAACCATGGCTGCCTTGGTTCGCTCGGGAAAAATTCGTTACTGGGGCATGTCGAACACGCCAGCCTGGTATATTGCCAAGATCGCTACCCTGGCAGCCCTGCGCGGCATGCCGGGTCCGATTGCGCTGCAGTATTTTTACTCATTGGCCAACCGCGATATCGAGGATGAATTCATGCCCTTGGCGGCGGAGTTCGGGATGGGCATCGTGCCGTGGAGTCCGCTGGCGTTCGGCCTGCTGACAGGAAAATACGATCGCGCCACTGTTGAAAGCGCCTCGCCGCGACCTGCCGGCTTGCCGCGCGATGCCGCGCCAGCGGGACTGGAACGGCCGGACGCAGACAAGCGCCTTGATGGCGCCAATCCATTTGGCGATACATTATTTACTGAGCGAAATTGGGCCATCCTGGACACGCTCAGGCAAGTGTCCATTGACAGCGGCTACAGCCAGGCGCAGATCGCACTGGCCTGGGTGACTGCGCGCCCGGGAGTGGCGGCGACACTGATGGGTGTGAGCCGCGCAGGGCAGCTTGCCGACAATGTTGCCGCGGTCGATATCGTGTTGTCACCACAGCATCGTGAGGCGCTCGACACTGTCAGCATGCCCGAACAAAAAATGCTGTACAGCTTGTTCAAGCCCTTGCTGCGCCAGCATGCGGTATTTGGCGGTAGTTCCGTCCGCCAGGTTTAACGAGCGTGGCGGCGCTTCGATGGCTTGGCCGGCGCTTTTTTATGCCGGCTCGCCTTGGCGCGCATCACTGTCGGTTCGGCGACGCCGTTTTCGGCCGCCAGCATGCGGCGGATATTGACGGCGTCCATGGCACGTACGGAATTGGCGCGTGCGTTGAGCAAAATCATGGTGGCGAACTTGCCGGCCGACTTGATGCGCATGATCAGGCAGCGGCCCGCTTCATTGGTAAAGCCGGTTTTCGACAGGCCGATATCCCAGCCCTTGGCGCCCACCAGGCGGTTCGTGTTGTGGTATTCCACATCGCGCCCCTTGATCTGGATGACGTCTTTCGAATCGGTGGTGATGCGGCTGATTTCCGGGTAGCGCGAGGCGGCCACGGCCATCTTGACCAGATCGGCAGCGGTCGACTGGTTGTTCGGCGACAGGCCGGTCGGCTCTTCGATCACGGTCTGGCGCATGCCCAGGGCCTTGATCTTGGCGTTGACGGCCACCGCGAAGGCGGTCGGGCCACCTGGATAGGTGCGCGCCAGCGATGCGGCGGCGCGGTTGTCGGACGACATCAGCGCCAGTTGCAGCACATCGTGGCGGCTCAGGGTGGCGCCGACCGGCACGCGCGAGGTGCTGTGTTTCAGCGTATCGACGTCGTTTTGATCGATCAGGATCTCTTCCTTCATATTGGCCTTGGAGTCGAGCACGACCATGGCCGTCATCAACTTGGTCAGGGACGCGATGGGCACGACCACGTTGGCGTTTTTTTCAAGCAGGACTTTACCCGTGCCGTCTTCGACGACCAGAATGGACTGGGAACCGAAGGGCACGGCGATGGCCGCAGTCGATAGCGTCATCAGCACGGCGGCGAAGATTTTTTTCAGCATGGGACTTTGTATGGGACAGCAGTTTCGGGGCGCCACGGGCGGGCGTTGCGCGCAGAGGTTGATGTTCGTGAAATGAACAATGTCTCTGGGGCAATATTTGCCAAGCATAGACGATACCATCAAAAAGCAGGCAATGTCTATGCTACACGGTTTCGTCAAGCCCATTTTGGACCAATTGTGCAAAATAAATGACGGACTATTGCCAGAGTGAAAATTCTCGTGGCGTATTGATTTCATTTCGGAAACTTCGTACTATTTCAGCAATTCCGGCGGACTCTTGTGGCGTTTTCGTCGTTGATGCCCGCCGCTTCGTGCTTCGTCGCCCGCCGCTTTGCCTGCAAAGGTCGCCGCCGTAGACTGCGTTCATGTTTGAATCACGGGCCACGGAGAAAGCAGCATGTTGAAAAAATACAGGGACTGGTATCGCAGCATCGATGACGAATCGCTGCTGGTGCTGAAACATCCGGAGATGGCGGCGCAGGTCCAGGGGCGCCTGCGCCGCTGCGTGGCCCGCAACCTGGCAACACTGACGCCGATCGAACGCCAGCAATTGCATGACTTCCTGCTCAAGTACCGTGGTGCCGGCTTTTTTATTGCTGCCTTCAAGCTGATGCTGTTGTTCAGCGCGATCGGCGTCGTATTGCACCTGCTGCTGCCAGCCAGGTTTGAATTACTCAAGGCTGTGCTCTTCAGCAACGGCATGGGCTTTGCGCTGGCATGGGGCCTGGTAGGCGTGTGGTTCAATTACCGCAGTTCCGTGCGGGGCAAGTTCAAGAAGTTGCTGCTGGTGGTGTCGATGTGCATGGCTGGTGTGGTGACGGGCGTGCTGCTCGCTGGCCTCAGCGATACCGGTTCCATGGGCATGGCCTTTGAGCGCCTGATGCGCGTTGGTGGCGTCGCCTTGCTGGTGGCGGTGGTGTTTTACATGGTGCCGCTGGCCATCGTCACCACCTGGCGCAACCGCCAGTACGAAGCGCTGACCCGGCAGTTGCAGCAGGATGCCGAGCGCGACCGCCTGGCGCGCGAACTGAGCGAATCACAGTTGCGCCTGCTGCGCGCCCAGATCGAGCCGCATTTCCTGTTCAATACCCTGGGCGCGGTGCAGCAACTTGCCGAGCAGGGTGCCCCCCGCGCCGCCGAGCTGACGGCCGACCTGATTGCGTTTCTGCGTGCCAGCCTGGCCGAGATGCGCAGCGAGCAAGTCGCTTTGCAGAGCGAGTTCGACATGGTGGCTGCGTATTTGCGCGTGATGCAGGCGCGCATGGGTACCCGGCTGCGCTATGCGCTGGACTTGCCGGCCGAATTTGCACAAATGACGATACCCAGCATGATCTTGCTGACCCTGGCCGAGAACGCCATCAAGCACGGCATCGAGCCGTCCTTGCGTGGCGGCGAGATCACCATCTCGGCGCAGCAAGTGGACAGCATGCTGCGCCTGCGTGTGCACGATACGGGCATGGGCTTGCCGCAATGTACTACCAACCAAGTACCGGACGGCGGCCTGGGCCTGGAAAACGTGCGCAGCCGGCTGCGCTTGTCCGACCCGTCCGCCAGCTTGAACCTGCATGACGGCGAAGAGGGCGGCGTGATCGCCGACATATTGCTGCCCATCAAAACTGCACCCAGCCTGAAAGAAAGCACCGCATGAACACCACCATCCTGATTGCCGAAGACGAGCCGCTGATGCGCGAACGCCTGCAAACCATGCTGGCCCAAGCCTGGCCTGAAGCGCGCATTGTGCTGGTGGCCGAAAATGGCAACGACGCCTGGGATGGTTTCCTGGAACACGAGCCAGACGTGGTGTTTCTCGATATCCGCATGCCAGGCCTGTCCGGTCTCGAAGTGGCGCAGCGCATCGGCAAGCGGGCCCACGTGGTGTTCGTCACCGCCTACGACCAGTATGCGGTCGACGCATTTGACGCCGGCGCCGTCGACTACCTGTTGAAGCCGGTACAGGCCGAGCGCCTGCAACGGGCGCTGTCGCGCTTGCGCGAAAAACTCGGTGCCCAGCCGGCTGACATGGCCGACCTGCTGCAATCGCTGCGCGCCGCGCTGCCGGCGCCACCACGTGAAAAAATGAAATGGATCAGGGCCAGCGTGGGCAAGCAGATCCGCCTGATCGACATCGACGAGGTGCTGTTCTTCCAGGCCGACACGAAATACACGCGCGTGGTGCTGGCCGGCTCGGAAGCTCTGGTGCGCACACCCTTGAAAGACCTGCTCGGCGGCCTGGACCCCGACCAATTCTGGCAAATCCACCGTGGCACCATGGTCAACGTCAAAGCCATCGAAGCGGCCGAACGCATCGACGCCGAACGGATGCAGGTGCTGGTCAAGGGCAGCACGGAAAAGCTGCCGGTGAGCAGGACTTTTACTTATCTGTTCCGGGAATAGGCGCCTTGAAACGCCAACGCCCCGCACTTGGCGGGGCGTTGCAATGGATTGGCGTGCAACTACTGAATCTTCGCAATCGACACTTCGGTCGACTTGACCAGCGCGATCACTTCGCTGCCCACCTTCAGGTCCAGGTCCTTGATGGAGCGCGTGGTGATGACCGAGGTGACGATGCCGTGCGGGGTTTCCACGTCGACTTCGGAGACGACCGAGCCTTCGATGATTTCCTTGATCTTGCCGCGAAACTGGTTACGTACGTTGATTTCCGAGATAGCCATGATCTGTCCTTTTGCTGGTGGAGACGCCGGTTGGCGCGACAGGGACAGAGTAAGGCTAGGCGGGCGGCTTGCAAACGAATCGATCCGCATACCCATATGCGAAAAATCGCCTGGGCATTGTTGTCAGGCGATTTTTCTATATTTGGCAGGGCGGGCCTGGGCTGATTATTTCTGGTAGATCTTGTCGAACTCACCGCCGTCATCAAAGTGTTTCTTTTGTGCTTGTTTCCAGCCGCCGAACACCTCGTCGACCGTGAACAGGCTGATCGGCTTGAAGCTGGCCGCGTATTTCTTGGCAACGGTGGCCGAGCGTGGGCGCAGGAAGTGTTTGGCTGCCAGTTCCTGGCCTGGTTCCGAATACAGGTATTGCAGGTAGGCGGTAGCTTCCTTGCGGATGCCGCGGCGGTCGACGACTTTATCGACCACGGCCACGGGCGACTCGGCCAGGATAGACACGCTCGGGTAGACCACTTCGAAGTTGTCGCCGAATTCCTTGCGTACCAGTTGCACTTCGTTTTCAAACGTCACCAGCACGTCGCCGATTTCACGCTGGGTGAAGGTGGTGGTGGCGCCACGGCCGCCGCCGTCCAGCACCGGCACGTTCTTGAACAGGCGCGTCACCAGGTCGCGCGCCTGCGCTTCGGTGCCGCCTTTTTTCACGGCATAGCCCCAGGCCGCCAGGTAGGTGTAGCGGCCGTTGCCCGAGGTCTTGGGATTCGGCACGATCACCTTGATGCCGGGCTTGGCCAGGTCGTCCCAGTCCTTGATCTGTTTCGGATTGCCCTTGCGCACCAGGTACACCATGGTCGAATAGAAGGGCGCGGCATTGTTCGGGAATTTCTTGGCCCAGTCGGTCACCACCAGGCCACGGTCGGCCAGCAGGTCGATGTCATTGGCCTGGTTCATGGTGACGACCGACGCTTCCAGGCCATCGGCGACCGAGCGTGCCTGCTTGCTCGAACCACCGTGCGATTGCTTGATGGTGATGGTTTCACCGGTCTTTTTTTGCCATTCGGCGATAAAGGCCGGGTTGACGTCCTTGAACAGTTCGCGCATCACGTCGTACGACACGTTCAGCAATACCACCGGTTCGGCGGCGCTGGCCGCCATCGGCAAGCCCATGCCCATCGCGCTGACGGCCATGGCACTGGCCAGGAACCAGCGGCGCGTACGCGCAGCAAGGGGCGATGCAGCGAACGGCAAGGCGGCATTTTGTCTGGACATGTTTTTCTCGTGTTGTGATTGCAGACGGACATAGTCTAAAATTCTGGCCGAAAAGGAAACGAACTTTTCGTAATATGCTTAGATGCCTTCAAGAAAACGGATATCGAAGGTTGAAAATATTCGTGGGCCAAGCCGTCGCCAGCGTTTAGCCTGAAACGGTCCGCCGTCGTTAGAGCCGGCTGGCGCTGCTGAGCGAAAAAAACGGATCGCGTCGCTTGGTGTATAGTCGGAATCGCGCGCTGCAGGGGTGATACCGCCTGTATCGGCAACCGTAATAATTTGTGAGTATCCATGAGTCTTGAAATTCGTATTGCAACTTCGGCCGACGCTGTCGACGCGTGCACGGTATTGCGGCGTTCCATCGTCGAATGCTGCGCGCCCGACCACCGGCATGATCCGGCCATCCTGGAAGCCTGGCTGGGCAATAAAACACCGCAGATGGTGGCGTGCTGGTTCACCTCGCCCAACAATTTTGCGCTGGTCGCCGTCGACGCGGGCGTGGTCGTTGGCGTGGCGCTGCTGACGCGCGCCGGCAAGCTGGCCCTGTGCTATTTGCTGCCCGAAGCGCAGCGCCGCGGCGCTGGCACGGCCTTGGTGGAACAACTGGAAACGCAGGCGAAGTTGTGGGGCATCAAGGCGCTGCAACTGCACAGCACCACCAGTGGCCAGGCGTTCTTTGTCAAACAGGGATATACCGAAGCAGGCAATGTGCGTTCGCCGTATGGCGTGGAAACGATATTCTGCTGGAAGGCGCTCGATCCTTCCTGCCTGGTGGCGGGGGACCCTCAGGTTGACCCCAAGCGCAAGCGTTTTTGCAACTGCAATGGCGCCTGAGTTTTTCTACGCGCCGTGAGTAGCTTGCTGAAGTCAACTGTCCTGCATATTGAAAAGCGCAAGGCGAAGAACCTGAAGATGGCGGGCCAGAGACGCGAGCCCGAGAAAATGCCGATGGCGGCGACTGGTATTTTAATTCTTTCTAGTAGCTGATCTGTATATATACGGCGCCCTTGGGCGCTGATTCCTGCAGCAGCGCGCCACCCGCAAACACTTTCAATTCGCCCGGGGCAAACGCTGTCCACGCTTCATTTTCCGTCAACGGATGGGTGGCGATGACGGCGATGCGGTCGTCGAGATGGTTGTGCTGGCGGAAGTCGATGCTGCGTTCGCAGTCGATCAGATGCGCCACGGAAAACGGGTATTCGCGTATCACGTAATGCAGATGCGTCGAGCAATGGGCGTACAGCAGTTCGCCGTCGGACAAGATGAAATTGAACGTGCCGTTGCTGGCGATCTGCGCTGCGATGTCGGTAATGGCTGTGCGCAAGGCCGCGCGAGCCGGCTCGCCGTCGGGAAAGCGCGTGTGCAGTGCGGCCAACAGATGGCAGAAGGCCTGCTCGCTGTCGGTGTCGCCCTCGGCGTGGTAATCGTCGTGCTGCGGCGCGTCCCAGGCCTTCAGTTCACCATTGTGGGCGAATGACCAGGTCTTGCCCCATAAAGTGCGTGCAAACGGATGGGTGTTTTCCGGCGCGATGCGGCCATGCGTGGCCTTGCGGATATGGGCAACGATATTGCGCGCCTTGACCGGTTTTTCGTGCAGCTGCCTGGCCAGCGGCGAATCGATGGCGGCCAGGTGGTCGGTCAGCAGGGTGCAGCCTTCGCTTGAATGAAAAGCGATGCCCCAGCCATCGCGATGCTCGCCCGTGCGTCCGCCCCGTTCCGCAAAGCCGGCAAAGGAAAAACCCAGGGCCGCGGGCTTGCTGCTGTTCATGGCGAGTAACTGGCACATTGCTGATTCCTCCTGCTGATATCGGTACGGGACCACAGTAAGGGCTGCACGCCCGGGCGGAAAGGATTTTTTCCGCATATGCATATGCCGTTCCACTGTTGATACGCTTATCTGTTCCGCGCATATCAAATGGCGAAAGCATTCGTTCGCGTTTGCGCGGCGCTGCCTTAACCTGCATGCCTGGTCGCCGGGCCTCGCCAGGTGGCAGACGGTGTAGGCCTATATCAAGGAGTCAGCATGCCATTTCCCTTCCTCAACAATTATCTGGCCCGTTTGTCGCACCAGACGCAGGCGGGTACCAGTGGCTGGCTGGACGAGGAGGGCAGGGCCCTGGGCCGCTTTTTCAACTGCAGCGTGACTAGCGCCTTCCAGCCGCTGCGCGAGCTGGCAAGCGGCAAAGTGCTGGCGTTTGAAGGCCTGGCGCGCAGCGTGTCGAAGGCCGATGCAGGGCTGTCGCTGTGGCGGCTGCTCGACCACGCGGCCAGCGACGACGAATCGGTGGAGCTCGATCGCCTGTGCCGCATGCTGCATGCAATCAACTTTTTCCGCCAGCCCGAGGCCGGGCAGGCCGATCTGTACCTGAGCGTGCACGACCGCCTGCTCAGTGCGGTGAGCAGCAACCATGGTCACGCCTTCCAGCGCATACTCGACGCGCTGGGCCTGCCAATAGAGCGTATCGTGCTGCAACTGCCCACCGTCACCGCCAACCAGGGCTGGCTGTTGAACTATGTGGCCGACAATTACCGCCGCAACGGCTTTCGCCTGGCGATCAATGCCAACAGCGTCAACGAAGCGTTCGGCCTGCTGGAGCGCCTGCGTCCGCACAGTTTCAAGCTCGACGCAGGCAACCTCAGCGATGAAACTGCGGTCGCTGATTTCCTCACCCTGTGCCATGCGGCAAAGATACGCGTGGTCTTCAAGCGCCTCGACACGCCGGCCGCACTGCAGGCGCTGCAGCGTATCGCCGAGACCACGGGCCTGCCGCTCGTGGCCCAAGGCTATCTGCTGGACAAGCCCTTGAGCAAGCTGGCCGTGGTCGACGCGAGCGAATTGCGCACCGCCACGGCCGCCTGATGCGTTACAGAATGGAAAATAGCGTGAAATGATGGCCAGCACGATAGCGTGAGGGTTTTTCTTCGGGGCACAATACGCTATAGTATTCCCCATCGTTTTATCGGGGATGGACTATGGCAACGCGCAGGAATTTTCTACAACATGGCATGAACCTTGCCGCCATCGGGATGGTGGCCGCGCCGCTGATCGGTTGCGCTTCGCGCACCGAAAAACCGGCCATGGCGTCGGCCGGCGCCAAGCCGCGCCCGCCGAAGACCGGCGTGCCAGCGCAGCCGCAGTCGCAGCAGCTGGCCAGCGTCGACCGTTCGATCACCACGCCGCGCGGTGCGCAGATCACTGAAATGGCGCCGCCGCCCGATATTTTCGATGCGCAGATCCTCGACCTGGATTTCTGGCTCAAGCCGCGCACGCTGGAAGTGGTGCGCCCGGCCAGCAATGAAAAAGCCCGGCTGCTGTACTGGAAAGATGGCCAGATCATCGATTCGGCCTATCAGGAACTGTGCCATCTGCTGCGCGACGTGAATGGCAAGAAGACGACAGCGATCGATCCCAAGCTGTTTGAAACGCTGTGGGGCACGCAGGCGTTTATCGCCCGCTATGGCATCGAGCAGCCGCTGGAAATTTTGTCCGGCTATCGCACGGCCGAATCGAACAGCAAGCTGCGCGAGGCAGGCGTGCCCGCCGCACGCCAGTCGCTGCATATTTCAGGCAAGGCGGCCGATATCCGCGTCGCCAACCTGAACTCGGAAGTGCTCGGTTCGCTGGTGCGCAGCTTCAAGCAGGGCGGCGTCGGTTTCTATTATCGCGCCGGTCCGCGCGGCGGCTGGATCCATGCCGATACGGGCTTGCAGCGCACCTGGAAAGGTTGATGGCTGGCGCGGCGCGGCTGGCGCCTGCGCGATGAAACTGTCCAGTCATCATATCGAACTGTTCCTGGCCGTGGTCGATGGCGGTTCGTTTTCCGGCGCCGCGCGCGCCCTGCGGCGCTCGCCTTCGGCTGTCAGCATGGCGGTTGCCCACCTTGAAGCCGAACTGGGCGTTTCCTTGTTTGAGCGCGGCGCACGCATCGCCGTGCCGACCGCGGCTGCGATCGCGCTGCTACCGCACGCGCGCCTGGTGGCCGAGCAGTTGAGGCAACTGCACCTGCATGTGCAGCAATTGTCGCAGGGCCTGGAGAGCCGCATTTCGCTGGGCATTGCAGCCGAACTCGACCATGCGCCTTTCCTGCGCGCCGTGCAGGCCCTGTCGCAGCGCCACCCGCTCCTTGATATTGAGGTCTTGACCGCACCGCAGGATGATGTGCTGGACCTGCTGCACCGGGGCCGCATCAGCGCCTGCATGGCCTTTGGCGGCGGGCGCATCAATCATGCGGAACAATTCCAGCTGGTGGGCAGCGACGCCTTGCTGGCGATTATTTCTACGCAGCATACGCCGGGCGAGGCGGCGCGCGCCGTGTATATCGAGGAACTGGTCAACCTGCGCCAGATCATCGTTGCCAGCCGCGAGCTGGAACTGGCCGACGCGCGCCCGGTGGTGGGCCTGTCTCACTGGCGCACCGACAGCCTGCCGATGGCGCTGGCCATGGTGGAGGCGGGCCTGGGCTGGGGCAACTTTGCGCAGGCGGCGATTGCGCCCTCGCTGGCGGCGGGGCGGGTGCGCCGCCTGGCCTTCAAGAATACCGGCAACGGCCTGGCGCTGCCGATCCACCTGGTGTGGATGAAGGATCGGCCGCTCGGTGTGGCGGCGCGAACCTTTCTTCAACTGCTGGCCGAAGCGCCCTGAATCGCAGCTGGCTGTTCTGGTTGCTGCGCCGACAGCGGCACGCCGAACAGGCCATCAAACACATAATTGAACACGAAGCTGTAGCAGGGAATGATCAGCATCAGCGCAAAATCGAGCACGAAGGCGTCCCACAGGCTGATGTTCAACCACCAGGCGATCAGCGGGATCAGGTAGACCACGAGGGTGATCTGGAAGCCGATCGCATGCACGATACGGCGCCACACGGTGCGTGTGCGCGACACCTGCCGGATTTCCCAATATTCAAACGCCGTGTTGTAGAGCAGGTTCCAGATCACGGCGATGCTGGTGATCATCAGGGCCAGCGGCCCGGTGCTGGTGGGCGCTTCGCCCGACAATAAAGTGAGCCACGCGGTGGAAATGGTCATGCCGATGATTTCAAAGGCGGTGACGTAGACGATTTTTCGTTTTATACCTTGCATATATTGCCTTCCTGATGAACTGGCAAGCATGATAGGTCAGTCGTGCTGATATTAAAAGTTGATAGCTGTCAGTTTTATTGATGGCTGTCCATGCTGGCGTGAACAGGGGATAATGATGGCTGGCGAACAAAGTGTTACGCCGCATCACCGCAAAGAAGGCAAACATGCAAGGCGCATCAGACAAGGCAGCAGAGCACGCAGCAGACAACCAAACCGACAGCACGGTAACCGACGAGATCCTGGCGCGCCCCCGTTTCCGGCCCCGCCCCTGGGAGCACTTGGAAACGCCATATGACGTGGAAGTGTGGATCGAGGAGCACAACCGCAGCATGCAGGACAATATCGGCACGCAGGAAACTGGCGTGGGCATCTGCTTCACGCTGGCCGAAGGTGGCGACATCTATATGCAAACCAGTGCCGACGGCGCTGTGGTGCTCGACGTGAGGCCCGATGCAGCCTGGGTGGCGCCGCTGATCAGCGCTGCCACCGGTTGTGAAACACCGGATTCGTCGTTGTGGATTTTGCCTGACGACAAGCTGATCCAGCTGATTGTAGGGCTGTCCAGCCTGGTGGCATCCACCTTGATGGTGGTCGGGCATGATTTCGGGCTGCGCCGGCGCCGTGCCGGCTTTTAACTGCACGTGAACGCCGTGGCTGGGCTGTTTTTTAGCCGGCTGCCAGGGCTTGCGCCTGGCCAGGCAGCAGCGCTTCGACAGCGGCCAGGGTTTCTTCAGCGCTGACGCTGGCCAGGGTCAGGCCAGGCGCCAGCATGACGCGATACTGGCTGCTGGCTGGGTAAAACCAGCGGTAGTTGTCGGTACGGATATAGTAGCCGACGATTTTCTTGTCAAACGCCGAGGCGATGTGGATCACCGAGGTATCGGGCGACAGCACCAGCTCGCAGCGGCGTATCAGCGCCGCCAGCTGCAGGATATGGCGCGTAGGCGGCGCCAGCATGACATTGGCATGGCCGGCGCCGGCAATGATCTCTGCCACGCGCGCCTCGCTGCCCGGCGCGGCGATCACCAGCAGGGCGTGGCGCGGGTAACGGGCGGCGAGGGCGGCGCAGCAGCGCCTGGCATCGTCCACGCTGACGGTGCGTTGCGCATTGCTTCCCTGGAAATTCAGGCAAAACAGGCCATCGTATTGCTGCAGCAGGGTATCGCAGGCAGCGTCGATGGCTGGGGCATGCGCGTCCACGCCGAACAGTTCGTAGCGCGTATCGATGTTGCGCAGCTTGAATTGGCCAAAGGCGGCGAAGTAGCTGTCCAGGATAGGGGCGTTGCGATCACACGGTACGGTGTAGTCGAACATGCCCAGCTTTGCCGTCGACGTGCCGTATTTGGGAATCGCAAAGCCGGTCAGATAGCGCGCGCCCAGCCATTTGATGCGCAACAAAAGGGGGATGGAAAAGCGGTTGTAGGGATTGAAGATAACGTCGTAGCGGCGACTGCGCAGCGCCGCGATGGTGGTGCGCAAATCGCGCAGCAGCGGCTGCTTGTCCCAGATAATGATGTCACTGACATGCGGATTGTCGGCAATGATATCGCGATTGGCGCTGCTGGCTGCCACATCGATTTGCCAGTGCGGGTAGTTTTTCTTCAGTTCGCGCAGCAGGGCCGTGGTGACCACCATGTCGCCGATTTTGTCGTTACGCAAAATCAGTACCTTGCGCACGCTGGCGATGTCGAGCAGTGGTTTGTCGGACTTTCCCAGAAGAGCGTAACTGATGAGGCGGGCGGCAGTCTTTATCAAAGTGAACTTTACTCAGGATAGGCAGGAAGGCCGTATATTACCGCAGTCCCAGCAGCGAAATCACGCGTTCACGGCTGATGCCGACCAGTGCGGAACTGATCGCCAGCAGCGAATCATAGCCCGGTTTGCTGGCCTTGTCGGTAAAGCTCTGTGCCACGGTATCCATGCTGACATCAACTGGCTTGGCCTGGGCGCTTTCTACCCTGGCGGTGGCCTGCGCCAGTGCCAGGCTGACCGAAGCACGCGATTGCTGGATATGTGCCAGTGCCTGCACCACCTCGTGCAGGGTTGCGCGCAGCGATTCGATGTCGCTCGTGTCCCATTGTTCAGGCATGATGGCGGGTGGTTCCGGGTCGGTCCTGACGCGATTCATCTGGCCGCCCGGAAAACGAATGCCGCTGCCCCTTACAGACAGACTGTCGCGCACGTTGGCCCACGACGACTCGGGGGTGCTGAACACGACTTGTCCGTCCTCGCCCTGGCGCACGCGGATATTCGATGGCATCAGTGCACGGTCGAAACGGGAAATAATTTCTTCATCCGTCAAGCCAGGGTCAATACTTACTGACCGCAACGCCTGATTGGCGCCGCCGACGGCAAACGCCAGCACTTCTTGCGAGCCTTCGCGCAGGCTTGCCATGGTCAGGCCGCGAATGGTAAAGCTTTGTTGCGCCGATTGCGGGCTGCTGTAGCCCAGTTGGGCATCGAGCGAGCCACCCGAGTCGCTCGTGCGCTGGCGCCAGGTACTGCTGAACTGGCGTACCCGCGCCTCGACCTGGCCATCGCGGCCGGCGCGCGCGGCGAGCTTGGCGGCCAGCTCGCTTTTCAGCGCTTGCAGCTGGCTGCTGCTGCGCTCCAGGTAATCGAGGGTTTGCTGGGCATTCGAAATTTCGCCCTGCAGTTGATGATCCCAGTTGCTCAGTCCACGCTGAAGCGGTGCCGCCGAGCCTCTCGGCGATGCGCCGTCGGTGCGTGCGCTGGCACTGTCGACACTGCCCGAGGCGCCATCGACGCCACGCGCCGTGCCACTGCCTTTGCCGGTGATACCTGTGGAATTGGGGAGCTGAGCGATTTGCATGGGATCAGAGTATATCGAACAGGGACAGCGAACCCACTTTACCGTAGGCTTTATAGGTTGCTTCGAGTGCGGTCTGGTAGCCCGTCAGGTCAATGGCCGCAGCGCCAATGTCGGCCTTTTTCAATTCCAGCAAGGCGTTATTGTTCGACAGCGACACATTGTCCAGGTTGTTGTTCAGGGTCGACAGGATATTCTGCGCGCCACCGAAGATGGCAATTTTACCTGATAACAATTCCATGCCTTCATCGGTACCGTCCAGCGCACCGGTGACCGTCGCCCGCACTGCCGGATCGGCCGGGTTGAGGCCGGGAGCGCTCAGTGTCTCGATGGTCTGGTCGATCTTGTTGAGCCAGTTTTCCAGATTTTTCACGTCGACATTGGCCGCTTGCGTGATGCCGTTGCCGACCACCACCGTTTGCGTTTCGGTGTTCCCCGCATAGCTGTAGCGTGAACCCACCGGCGCGCTGGCGTCGTAGCTGATTGCCGGCTTGTCGGTGGCAGTGCCGGAGAACATGTAGCGGCCTTCCTGGTCCTTCAGGTTCGACGTGTACATCACGCTGTCGCGCATGGCGCGCAGCGATTCGGTCATCGCTTTCAGGTCCGACGGGGCGTTGCTGCCGTCGGCGGCCCACACCAGCAGGTCGCGCGCCTGACCCATGTCGGTGACCATGCTCGACAGGTAGTTCTCATTTTTCAACAGCCGCGTCTGGACGGCAGAGATATTGTCCTTGTACTGAGTCACCATCGCCTGTTCGCGCGTGAGGCGCGAAATGCGCACATTGCCGATCGGATCGTCCGACGGCACCTGAATGCGCAAGCCCGAAGACATTTGCTGGGTCAGGTAATTGATGCGTTCCTGGTTCTGCTGGATCGATACATTGATCATCGTTTGATACTGGCTGCTCGCTACACGCATGATCTTTGCTCCTTAACCCATCATTGCCAAAGTGGCGTCAAACAAGGTATTGGCGACCGAAATGACTTTCATGTTCGCCTGGTACATATTCTGGAATTCCACCAAGTTCATCGCTTCTTCGTCCTTGTTCACGGCGCTGGTCGCGTTCCAGTCGTTGACCGCTTGCGTGCGCACGGTGTCGGCAGTTTTCAGCAAGGCCTGGTTCTGCTGGCTGGCGATGCCCAGCTTGCCCACCAGCTGGGTGTCGGCGTCGCTCATCAGCACCTGGCCCAGCCAGGCGACGGTGACAGGCTGGTTCTTGATGTCGATAAGGCTTTGCAGGTTCTTGCTATCACCGGCAGCGCCGCCACTACTGGCCAGCGCCAGGTCGGCCGTTGTGAAGGTCTTCTTGATCGACATGACGCCGTCGTTGTATTCGAACAGGTCCGGCCCCGGCGCGCCAGTCATGGTCTGGCCCAGGTTCAGCTGCTTGTTGATCTTGTCGGTCAGGCTCTTGCCCAGGTCGCGCAGTGACTGCTGCAGCGGCTGCAGGGTATTCTGTTCGAATTCCCCCAGTCCGCCGATCTGGCCGCCGACCGCGATGTTGTCGAGCTTGAACGTCGAATTGGCGAATTTCAAAGTCATGCTTTGTTCGCCGGTCACGTTTTCACGGCTTTCCAAGGTTGCCGACAGATTGCCGATCACCAGCGGCTGGCCGGTTTTCAGCGAAACATTGAGCGAACCGTCAGGCTGGGTGCTGACCTCGATGGCCATTTGCGCTGCCAGGCCATCAACCAACTGGTCGCGCGCATCAATCAATCCCGATACATTGGTGCCGGCCGCGTTGGAGGTGGAAATGCGCTGGTTCAGCGAGGCGATATTCTGCAGGGCGGTGTTGGCTTGTGGCATCATCGCCGCGCGTTGCTGGTGCAGCGACAGCACCTGATTGTTCATCACATTGTTGATGCTGTTGAAGTGCTGGGCCATGGCGTCGGCCGAGGTGATGATCTGCTGGCGCAGCGGCGTCGAGGTCGGATCGACGGCGGCCGCATTCAAGGCCGTGAAAAAGCCGTCGATGCCGTTGCTGATGCTCGACTTGTCGTCGCCCATCACACGTTCGAGTTGGGTCAGGTAAGGCTGCGCCTGCGAGCGCAAGCCCTGGTCCGACGCGGCACGCCACATTTGCTGGCTTTTATACGCATCGGAAAAGCGCATCAGCGCACCCACTTCCACGCCGTTGCCGGCCGATCGCACCCCGGCACCAGATGCAAGCGAACTGAGCAATACGCCCTGGCGAGTGTAGCCGGGGGTTTGCAGGTTGGCGATATTCTGGCTCGCCGCACCGAGCGCGGCTTGTGCGGCGATGCTGCCCGACAGGGCATTGCTGATCATGCTCATGGCATTCTTTCGTGATAGAGGGCGATAACGCTACCTCTGTAACAGGCGACGCTTCAGGCCGGCTTATTAAGCCCGCCGGCAACTTTGTTCGCTTTGACATCGATTTTCGTTGCCGGCGCGGCGGCGGAAGGCAATAACTGGCGCAAGATGGCGTCGGCGATGCCAAATGCGCGCTGGCCTGCCATCTTGTCGGCCACCAGATTGTCGGCCAGTTCCAGCATGTCGCTGTTGACGGGGTCTTTGTAGACACTGTCTTCGCCCGCCATCTCGCGCGTGCCCGAGCGCATCTGGCGCAGCATGTGCGAGATAAAAAAAGCTTCGAACTTGACGGCGGCCTCGGTGGCCTTGGCTGCGTAGCGGGGATCGGCCGGCGCTACGGCGCCAGGCGATTTGTCGTCGAGCGCCGAGGGCAGGGCGCCGTTGCTGTTGTTGATCGGGAAGCTCATCAGATCACCACCAGCTCGCCTTCGATGGCGCCGGCCTGGTCGAGCGCCTGCAGGATCGCCATGATATCGTCGGGCGACGCGCCCAGGCTGTTGACGACGTCGATGATGGACTGCAGCTTGGCGCCGGCCGGCCACTTGAACATATTGCCATTGCCCTGGTCGACCGTGACCTTCGATTGCGGCGTGACGGTGGTCTGGCCGCGGCCGAATGGCGCCGGCTGGCTGACGGCGGAACTTTCCGAAATCACCACCTTCAGTGCACCGTGGGTGACTGCGGCCGCTTTCACGCGCAGGCCTTCGGCGATGACCACTGTACCGGTGCGCGAATTGAAGACCACTTTTGGCGTATCGACGCCGACGTCGATGCTCAACGCTTCGAGCTTGGCCATGAAGGCCACGCGCTGGGTCGGGTTTTCCGGAGCGATCACTTCCACGCTGGTGGCGTCGCTGGTGGTGGCGACGGCGCCAAAGCGTCGGTTGACGGCTTCGACGATATTGATCGCTGTTTCAAAGTGGGGGTGCCGCAAATTGAGCGTGACGGTGGGCTTGGTGGAAAAATCGCTGAGGATTTCACGCTCGATATTTGCGCCGTTGGGAATGCGTCCGGAAGTCGGGGTATTGACGGTGACGGACGCGCCGCTCTTGCCGGTGGCGTTCAGGCCGCCGACCACCACGTTGCCTTGCGCCAGGGCGTAAGTTTCATTGTCGGCAGCCCGCAGTTGCGTCAGCAGCAAGGTGCCACCGCGCAGGCTTTTCGCGTCGCCCAGGGACGATACCGTGACGTCGATAGCCTGGCCACGGCGGTAGCCGGGCGGGAACACGGCACTGACCATCACGGTGGCAACATTCTTGCTTTTCGACTCGGCGCCGTCGGGCAGCTTGACACCGAACTGCTTGAGCATATTGACCACTGACTGGCTGGAAAACTTCACCTGTGTCGTGTCGCCGCTGCCGTTCAGGCCCACTACCAGGCCGTAGCCGACCAGCGGGTTGTCCCGCACGCCTTCGATGCTGACCAGATTGCGCAGTACCTGCGCTGCCGACGCTGGCAGCGACATGGTGCAAAAGGCGGCCAGCAGCAAGGTGGCGGGCAGGGCGGAACGAAATCTCATGATGTGACCTTAAAACGGCATCCACGGACCGACAAAAAAGCGCGTCAGCCAGCCGGGAGTATTGGCTTCGGCCAGGGTGCCCTGGCCAGAATAGGCGATGCGTGCATTGGCAATGCGCAAGGACGACACCTGGTTGTTCGAATCGATGTCAGCCGCACGCAGGTAGCCGCGCAGGCGTACGAATTCCTCGCCCTGGTTCAGCGTCAGGGTCTTTTCGCCCTGCACCCGTAACAGGCCGTTAGGCAGCACTTCCTGCACGATCACGGTGATGGCGCCGGACAGCGCATTTTGCTGTGTGCTGGTCGAGTCGCCGGCGAAATTGCGGTCGGCAGACAGGTCGATGCCGGTCTTGGGGAAGGTTTTGCCCAGTATATTGGCTGCCTGCACACCCACCGAGGAACCTTTGTTGAAAGAGGTGCCGGCCTTTTTGCTGGCCTGGGTAGTTTCCTGCAGCGCCACGGTGACCACGTCACCGACGCGGAAGGCGCGGCTGTCCGAGGTCAGCGACAGCCCCGCATCGGGGTTGAACACGCCGCCGCCCACGCCGCCACGGCCACTGCCGCGCTGCGCCACCAGCGGTTCTTCCGAGAACGTCGGCGCCACCGGCGCGGCCGGGCGGCTGGCGCAGCCGGCCAGCAGCACCGCTGCCAGCAACACTGCGATGGCTTGCCTGGTCGCTTGCATCAGCGTGCCGCTTGCGCCAGGTATTGCAGCATATTGTCGGCCGCCGACAGCACCTTGGTATTCATTTCATAGGTGCGCTGGGCCGCGATCATGTCGACCATCTCTTCGACCACCTGCACGTTAGAGCCTTCCAGCGCGTATTGCTTAAGCTTGCCCAACGCGCCTTCGCCAGGACGGCCTTCGGTCGGCGTACCACTCGAAGCCGTTTCCTGGAACAGGTTCTCGCCCAGTGCCAGCAAACCGGTCGGATTGATAAAACTGGTCAGCGTCAGCTGGCCCAGTTCGGTCGCCGCCACGTTGCCGGGAACGGTGGCTGACACCATGCCGTTTTCAGCGATGGTAATCGCGCTGGCATTGTTTGGTACGGTAATTTGCGGCACCAGCGGCAAGCCCTGGGCGTTGACCATCACGCCGTTGGCATCGATGCCGAGCTGGCCGGCACGGGTATAGGCCGCTTCGCCGTTCGGACGCAGCACCTGCAAGAAGCCGTTGCCGGTAATGGCGACGTCAAATTCACGGCTGGTCGTTTGCAGGCTACCGGTGGTAAACACCTTTTGCGTGCCGACCATATGGGTGCCGTTGCCGAGCTGTACGCCCGATGGCGACAGAGTGTTGTCGGCGCGCTGGGTGCCCGGCTGCTGTTCGACCTGGTAGAACAGGTCTTCGAACACCACACGGTCGCGCTTGAAGCCGACCGTGTTGACGTTGGCCAGATTGTTGGCGATGGCTTGCAGCTTGGCGTCTTGCGCCTGCACGCCGGTTTTGCTGATCCACATTGCTGGATTCATGGTGTACTCCTTGAGTTTGGTTGGCGTGCGCTTACGCGCCGAGCAGGCGATTACCGGATTCGGTCATGGAATCGCTGGCCTTGAATACTTTCATCTGCATCTCGAAGCTGCGGTTCAGGCTCATGGTGGCGACCATCTCCTCGACCGCCGACACATTGCTGCCTTCGATATGGCGGTCGCGTATGCGCACCGCCGGGTCAGCCTGCAAATCTTCACCGCTGCGCGCAACGATCAGGCCCGCTTCGTTCTTGGTCAGTTCCCCCGTTTCGGCGTTCACCAGCTTGAGCTTGTCCACGGTCTGCATCTGCGCCGCACCCGGCACCTGGATCGAGATCGTGCCGTCCGAGCCGATCGACACGCTGGTGTGTTCAGGCAAGGTGATCGGGCCACCTTCGCCCAATACCGGGCGCCCGTTCAACAGAAGCGCGCCGGTCTCGTCAAGCTCCATGGCGCCGGCGCGGGTATAAGCCTCGCCGTTTTGCCACTGCACCGCCAGAAAGCCATTGCCCGTGATCGCCACATCGAGCTCGCGACCGGTTTCCTTGATGGTGCCGGTACGGGTTGAAATGGCGCTCGATTGCGTCTGCGTCATGTGGCGGTCGTCATAGCCATAACCGTTCTGCAGCGACTGGACAGTCGACACTTCCAGGTTGGCACGAAAGCCGCCGGTCTCGATGTTGGCCAGGTTGTTGGCGTGCACCTGCTGTGCCTTCAGGGCACGGTCGGCGCCGCTCATGGCGGTATAAATCAGCGCGTCCATGGTTGATTACCTTTGCGTGTCAGCAATTACAGCGCTTGCATCAGCGACTGCAGCATGGCGTTTTCGGTCGACAGCACCTTCGAGTTGGCCTGGTAATTGCGCTGCGACGTCATCAGGCCCACCAGTTCGGTGGTGATGTCGACGTTTGACTGTTCCAGCGCGCTGGTGGCCAGCTTGCCGGCCATGCCCACGCCAGGACGCTCGTACAGCGGCGCGCCGGAAGCGGTCGAGGCAATCCAGCTGGTGTCGTTGACAGAGGTCAGCGCGCCCTCATCGGCAAAGTTGGCCAGCGCAATGGTGCCGACGTTCTTGGTTTCGCCGTTGGTATATTTAGCCATGATCGAGCCGTCGGCGGCCAGTTCCACGCCGGTGTAGGTGCCCGAAGCATAGCCGTCCGATTTATTGGTCGAGGTGGTGTTTTCACCCGATGACAGGGTGGTGTCGGAGTAATTCAGGTTGAAAGCAAGGGGTTCCGCACCCGAGGGGGTAATCGGATCGCCCATTTTGATTGGATCGAATGTCGGCTTCCAGTCTGCACCCGCGACCGCTGGCGGCACTGGAATGTTGTTTGCCTTGACGCCGTTGACGGTTTCCAGTTGCCCCTTGCCATCAAACACAAGCGTGCTTTTCGATGGCGTCGGCGCTGGCAGCGTCATCGGCTTGTCGTCCAACGTGTAATTTACCTCGACGATATTAGTGCCGGTTTTCACGAAGTACTGGCTCAGGGTGTGCTTCGAACCGAGGGAGTCATACAATACCGATACCTTGGCACTGTTGTAGGTATTGATATCGGTCTTGTCGAATTTGGTGCCGTCCTTGATGCTCCATTCGGCCGACAGGTTGGCGACATACGCCAGGTTTTCAGTGGCTTGCGCGGCAATCTGCCCGGTCGGGATCTTCAGGTCGCCCATCGGCCCAAGGGTGGTGCTGCCTTTGACTGCCGGTGCATAGCCCTGCACCAGCTTGCCGTTGGAATCGGTCAGGTAGCCGCTGCTGGCGGCACTGAAAATGCCGACACGGCTGTAGCTGAGGGTATTTTGCGCATCGCGGCTGACAAAGTAGCCACGGCCGTCGATGGCGGCGTCGAGCGAGCGGCCGGTGTTCAGTACGCCGCCGTTGACGCTCATGCTTTGCGTCGTCGAGCCGATTTCCACGCCCGTTGCGCGGTCGCCGGCGTACATCGACGAGAAGTTGGCGCGGCTGCTGCGAAAGCCATAGGTGCCGGCATTGGCGATATTGTTACTGGACGCGGTCAGTTGTTCGTTGATGGCCTGGATGCCAGACAATGCGATGTCGAAACTCATGGAGGTTTCCTTTAGTGAAGGACAGGATTAATTGGGCGAAACAGCAAGCGGCGTGAAGGCGGTTCAGGAGGTCTTGCCATTGAAGCCGGTGATGGCGCCAGGGCTGACTTCACCGAGGTTGACGACGTTCAAAATCATGTTGCCAGTGGCGGACAGGCGAACGCTGCTCAGTTTGCCCGCAATATCGACCGATGGTTTTTCGCCGCTGCTGGTGGTAACGGCCATCGTGTAGGTTCCGGCAGGCATGCCCAGTTTTTGCGGATCGATGGTAAATGTGGCGTTGCCGGCCGACCTGGCGCCCAGTTCCACCGTGTATTCCTTGTCGAAGGCGTCTTTCAAGGTCAAGGTGGTCTTGCTGCTGTTGGACGACAGCGCGACGCTGCCGCTGACCTTGCTGCTGTCGATCTGTACCGTGCTGCTGTTGACCATCACTTCCGAGCCCACCTGGGCGCCCAAGGCCAGCACCTGCATGCTTTGCAGCACACTGGCGTTGGCGCTGGTCAGGTTGGAGAGGTTCTGCATCGCTTCGGTCTGCGCCTGCTGCGTCAACTGGTTGACGAACTGGCTCGGGTCGGTTGGCGCCAACGGATCCTGGTTGCGGATCTGCGCCACCAGCAGTTTGGTGAACATGTCTTGCGTGGCGTTGTTTTGCGACGCCACGGCGGTACCGGTATTGCTGGTGCCAGCGGCGCTGCCAGTGAAAAGGGATGTTTGCATGATTACACTTCGCCTAATTTGAGGAGCGCCTGCTGCATCGACTTGATGCGGCCCAGAACTTCCACGTTGGTCTCAAAGGCGCGCGAAGCCGACATCATGTCGGTCATCTCGGCCACCTGGTTGACGTTGGGATAAAACACCATCCCGTCCGCATCGGCCATCGGGTGGCCCGGCTCATACAACTTGCGCAGCGGCTCGTCGCTTTGCACCACGTCAAGCACCTGCACGCGTCCGCCAGCGTCCGAGGCGCCGTCCATCACGGCAGCAAACACTGGCTTGCGGGCGCGGTAGGTCTCCGCTGCCGAACCGGCGACCGAATCGGCATTGGCCAGGTTGCTGGCGATGGTATTGAGGCGCACGGTTTGCGCCGCCATTGCCGAACCGGCGATCTTGGAAATATCCTGGAAGCCCATCTTGCTTATCCTTGTCCGGAAATGGCCTTGGCCAGTCCCTTGAGTTTCATGTTGACGAAACTGAGGCTGGTCTGGAAGTCGCTGGCATTTTGCGAAAACGCTGCTTGCTCGACCCCGATCTCGACCGTGTTGCCGTCGCGGCTGGGCTGGTAAGGCACGCGGTACAGGGAAGTAGCGTCGTCGTCCGTCGACAGCAGGCCTGCGTCGTTGTCCTGCAACTGCTGCAGTGCACTGCCGAAATCCATGTCCATGGCCTGGAAGCCCGGGGTGTTTTCGTTGGCGATGTTGGCCGCCAGCACGCGCGTACGGTCAGCGCGCAGCGCCAGCGTGTCGGCGTGCACACCGAGTGCGTCCTTGAAATTAATGCCCATGGTCATCCTTTGTGTTGAAGTCGGTCGTACTGGCTGGAGTCTGAATGCAGGAGTAAAATGCCTGTCTGGTCATATTGGCGCATGGTAAGGTCATGCTGTTTCGTTGTACGTGATCAGGATTCGTCAATAAGGTTAGCAATGATTTATTTCACCAATAATGCAGTTGCACCCGTCAAGGCCCGTGCTCGTATCGCCTTGCTCCCTGGCCTTTTTTTACTGACCAGCCTCTATAGTAGTGCAGGATGCGCTGAATTGCCAGCCGACAATATATTTTCCAGAGTCGAACAACTGGCCCGCGAGCAACTGGCGCAGCAGGCTTCCTCTGCGGGACTGCTCGAACCGCTGATTGACGTCGCTGTTGTAAAAACCACGCGTGTCATCCCCGCCTGTCCCGTTCGGGTAGAGATTGAGGCGCTGGACAGCCGATCGCCGCAGCGCATGCGCTTTGTCGCCGCTTGCCCGGTCTCAGGTGGCTGGCGTCATGAAATGCTGGTTCGCGCCAGCATCACGGCCAGGGTGGCCGTGACCAGATTGCCCGTGACGGCCAACACGCCTATATCAATTGCTGATATTGAACTGGCCCGGCGTGACGTAACCATGGTGGCCGATAGCATGGCGTCGCTAGATGCTGTGGCAGGATTGTCGAGCCGGCGCAGCCTGCGCGCCGGTGAGGTGTTGCGCGAAGCGCAGCTGGCTTCGCCCATGCTGGTCAAGCGCGGCGCGCCGGTCAATATTGTGGCGCGAAAGGAACAGGTCAGCGTCAGCATGGATGGCGTAGCCATGGATGCCGGAGCGCAAGGGGAGGTGATACGTGTGCGCAACACGTCCAGCGGCACGGTAATCCGTGCACGCATCGTCGAAGCAGGGGTGGTCGAGCCGGCGAACTGAGGGGCGGACAATTACTCTGCGTTGGTCGTAGTGCTGCGCTGCAGTCGCGTGGCGAGCTGGCTCAGCTTGGCTGCGTAATTGGGATCGGTGGCATAACCGCCGCGCGCCAGCCCTTGCGCGAACGCATGCGCATCGCTGCCCGCGTTCAGTGCGCCACGGTAGCGGGGATTGTCGAGCAGCATTTGGGCATAGTCGCGAAACGCGCTGGCCTGGTCCGGGTAGCTGCGGAAACGTTCGGTTTTCTTCAGCGCCGTGCCACTATCGCCTACATATTCGGTAGTCAGTGCCTGCGCCACTTCGCCTTGCCATTTGCCGCCAGCCTTGATGCCAAAGAGATTGTTGGTATCGGTCGTACCCTGGCGCAGCGGGCGCTGGCCCCAGCCCGATTCCAGTGCTGCATGCGCGGCGACAATTTCCGGCGCCACGCCCAGGCGTGCTCCAGTTTCCTCGGTCCATGGCTTGATCGACGCCAGAAATTGCTGCTGTACGTCGCCGATGTCGCCACCTTGATTGATCGCGCCCAGCACATTGGCTGAGGCGCTATTGGCCGACCAGACGCGAGCTTCAGTATTGAGCGTGCCGGCGTTGCCGCTGCCTTGCTCGATAAAGGTGGAAACCTCCCCCTGTACCTGCTGGAATACGCTGCTGAAACTGGCGGTAGATGCAATGGAGCCAGTTGCACGCATATTGCTTTGCAGGGGGGCAGTCGCGCTGGCCGGGACCGTGGCTGCCGCGGTGCGGGCATTGCTGGTAAAAAAATCAGCCTGGCGCATAGATATGGTCCTCGCCGTGCAGCACGCGCTGCATGGTTGTAAATTGTTCGGTCAACAGCTGGCTGTTGCGCGTGTTCAGGCGCTTGCATTCGACAACCATCTGTTCCAGTGCCTCCCATTCGGCGATGCTGCGGGCCTGCGCGTCAGCTTGCAGCAAGGCGAACAGTGATGCCATCGCGGGCCTCGGGCCGAGCAGGGCATTTACCAGGCTCATGCGCTGGCCGCGGCGGCCGTCCAGCACTTCCACGGCAGCGACGATCTGTTCGGCCAGCATCTTCAATTGCTCCGTCTGGTGCCGCAAGGCGGCCTGGAACTGTTCTTCCAGCAATACGAGCAGCGCGGCATAGCCCTGGTGGTCATCGCTGATGCCTTGCAGTACGCGTTGCATGGCTTCCTGGCGCGTGATGCTCTTGCGTGGTGCGTTCATGCGTCGCTGCCGTGGAAGCGGTGGATCAATCCGGCTATTTTCGCCGGGTCAAACGGCAGCTCACCCTTGGCCAGCGCGCTGCGCAGCATGGCAACGCGCTCGTGATCGATATCGGGCATGGCACGCAGCGCCGTGATGGCCGGTTGCAGCACGGCCGATTGCAGTTCGGCGCCAGCCGACGAGCCGCCTGCAGCGGCAGCGGCGCTGGCATACTCGGCGATCGCTTCGGCCGGGGCCACCGCCGGGCTGGCAGCGGCGGCACCGGCGTTGCCGGTAGAGATTTTCATGCGTTGTCCCTTGCCTTTAATTTGCATAGTCGGCTCGTTCTTTCTTCGCTGGCAGACCCAGCTTGTCACGTAAACGTTGCAGAGTGGCCGGATCCGGCGTACCTACTTCGATATCCTGGCCTTGCTGCCCCTGTCCGGTCATGCCGAACATGGAGGCGATGCTGTCAGCCTGGCCACGCGTCAATATTAACAGCTCAATGCGGCGGTTGATGCCGGCGCCGGCATTTTTCGTGTCCAATGGCGCGCGGTCAGCCATGCCGACCACCTGCAACACGCTTTCCGGATTCATGCTGCCGGCCAGCAACTGTGCGCGCGCCGACATGGCGCGGTTGGCCGACAGGGTCCAGTTGGAATAGCCGTCATAGCCCGTATTGGCGTATTGCATCGAATCGGTATGGCCGACGATCAGCATCTGGTTTTCCATCTGCGCAAAGACCGGTCCCATTTCACGCAGCAGCTTGCGGAAACGGTCGGTTGGCACGGCGCTGCCGCGCACGAACATGCCTTGCTTGTCCGTATCGTGCAGCATCACGCGCAGGCCATGCGGCGTCACCACCGATTGCAAATTGCTTTTCAGGCCTGCTTCGTCGCTGAGCTTGTCGAGCGCGCGCGACAGCGCCATCAGGTCTTCCGGCGTCTGGTAGCTCATCTTCGGCTTGGCGTCGGCGGTATCGGGCTTGCCGTCTTTCGTCTTGGTGCCTTCCGTGCGGGTGTCGCCCATGCCGTCGCGCGGCATCGGGAAACGGTCGATCAGGCTGCCGCGCGGGCCGCCTTTCTGCTCCGGCATCACGCCTTGCCCTTCGCCTTGCCGGCTGCCCGCCAGTGCGTCCATCATGATTTCCTTCATCGCCTGCTGCTCGCGCGCAGCGATCAGCCACAGCACCAGGAACAGCGACAGCAAGGCCAGGCAGAAATCGGCGAACGCCACTTTCCAGGCGCCGCCGTGACCATCGTCATCGTGCTTTCTTCCAGCCCGCTTGATGATGGCCTGGTCATGTTTCTCATGCGGCTTTAGCACGGCGGCCTCCCCGGCCTTGGCCTTGCTCAGGTTCTTCGCCGCCGCTTTCCAGCGCATTGATCCAGCTTTCCAGCTGGGCAAAGCTCGGCTTGATATTGAGCTGCACCAGGCGCCGGCCCGAGTCGATCGCCAGCAGTGGCGGCTTGCCCGCGACGTGGGTCACCAGCACCACTTTCACGCACTCCATCGTCGAGCCTTCTTCGCCGACCAGTTGCTTCATCATGTTGCACATCGGATCGAGCACGCCGTAGCAGAAGAAAATACCGATAAAGGTACCGACCATGGCGGCGCCCACTTTCGACGAGATTTCCGCCGCATCGGCGCCGTCGGCCACCGAATTCATGGCCATCACGATACCGAGCACGGCTGCCAGGATGCCGAAACCGGGCATGGCTTCGGCGATCTTGTGCAAGGACTTCGACGGTTGCAGCAACTCGTCGTGGATCGCTTCGAGTTCCTGCTCCAGCACGCCTTCGAGTTCATGTGCGTTGATCTTGCCCATTGCCATCAGGCGGAAGTTGTCGACGATAAAAGCCAGCAGTTTCGGTTCTTCCAGCACCAGCGGATAGCGCTGGAACAGCGGGCTTTCACGCGGCGCTTCGACGTGGGCGTCGAGCGCCTTCAGGCCGCCGGCCGCCGTTTGCAGCAATTCATACATCAGCAGCAGCAACTGGCGCTGGAATTCCGAACCTTGTTTCTTGTGCGTGACGACCTTGCGCATCTGGTGCAGCATTTCACCGAGCACATGCTTGGGATTGCCCAGCACCAGGGCGCCGACGGCGGCGCCGATAATGATGACCAACTCGACCGGATGCCAGATCGCCTGGACGGTACCGCCCATCAGGGCAAAGCCTCCAAATACACATCCCAGTACGATTAAGATACCGATAATTACCATGACAACTGCCTTTCTGCGTGTACTGCATCAATTTGTGAGTAGTGCCTGTTCTTACTTGTCCTGCAGCATGGCTTTCATTTTCCCCAGCGCCATCTTGTTCAACTGGCATACGCGCGCGTCGCTCAGGTCGAGCACGGCGGCGATTTCCTTGTAGCTCAGTTCGAACTCGTAATACATCTGCACCACGCGCTGTTCACGCTCGTCGAGCGTGCGCAAGGCCTGCTCCAGGCTGCGCCGCACCATCAATTGCTCTTCCGGGCTCGGTGCGCTGTCGGCCTGGCCCAGGCTGTCCTGCAAAATATCGTCAAAGCTGGCGATCAGCTCGGCGTTTTCCGCCAGCTGGTATTCCTGGTACGCTTCCGGCGTCAGCTTCAGGGCCGCCATGATTTCCGCTTCCAGCGGTTCCCGGCCCAGGCGCCGGGTCAGGGCGCGCACGCTGTCGCGCAGGCGGTGGCTTTCCTGGCGCACGGCGCGCGGGCGCCAGTCCTGGCGCCGCAGCTCATCGAGGATGGCGCCGCGGATGCGCAGGCTGGCGTAGCTGCCGAAGGACTGGTCCGGCACGCCATAGCGGCGCAGCGCTTCAAGCAGGCCCATCAGGCCGATCTGCTCCATGTCGTCGCGATCGATGGCGCCCGATACCTGCGAATTGAGCTGGCGCACGATGCGCTTGACCAGCGGCGCGTAAGCGACCAGGTGGCGCTGTTCCTCCGCCACGCTGAGCACGGCTGCGGCAGCGCCAGCGGCGGCATATTCGCCGGCGCCGTAGGCTTCCTGGTATTGCTCGGCATAAGCCACGGTATCTCCCATCAGTCGAACTGGCCTGCTGGCGTCGGCTTATTCAATGATCAGCTTGCCTACCATGACTTCACTGAACGGCTTTTCCATCTGCTCGCGCTCATAGCTGGCAGTGAATGCCTTGTTGATCTGCTCGGCGTACTGTTCGACCGTCATGGCTTGCGCCTTGTCCATCGAAAAACCGGACAGGGTGCTGACGGCGATCGAGCGCATCAGCGGCAAATGCGATTTCGCCAGCTTTTCATTTTCTTCGGTGGTGGCAATCACCAGATCGGCCGACAGATAATGCGTATCGGCCTCGCCAGGACCGTGGCGCAGCATCACGATGACCTTGTCGAGCGTGACGTAGCGGCGCGCCTTCTTGCCCGTCGCCGGCGCCGCCGCCGGTTTGGCTTCGGCCACTTCGGCGTGACCGGCCGCCGGCTTGGCCAGGTACCACATGGCGCCGCCGGCTGCACCGGCGGCCAGCAGGGCCACCAGCACGAAGCCGCCGATCAGTTTTACTTTTGTATTCATCAGTTGTATTCCCGCTCATGCATGGCAAAGGTAGCGCCGTATGGTTTGCCGCCAGGGGTGTCGTCAGACAGCGCGCGCCCCGGTGCGGCCTCATCCTGCTGGCGTCCCGGCTGACGCTGGCCGCGGGCATCGCCCTCGGCAAACGCCTGCGCAGCCGGGCTGCGCGGCGTGGCGCTGATATTCACGGCCACCTCGGTGTACTGGCGCTGGGCCAGGTCGGTGCGCATGGTCTCGCCGATGCCTTGGAGCTGGCGCAGCACTTCCGGGTTCGACGCGGAAACGTTTACTTGCAGCGTGCCGGCCGCGTGACGGATGGAAATGTCGATCCGCCCCAGCATCGGCGGATCGAGGCGTATCACCGCATGCTCGCTGTTGCGTCCGATCTGCGTCTGCAGGCGCTCGCCCAGCGCTTCGCGCAACGGTTCCTGCCATTGCTGGGCTGGGCCGTTGAGCTTGATGACATCGCTGCCCTGCGCCGGTAGCGCATTGGCTGCAGCCGGCGCTGTCATACCCGGGCCGATGGCAGGCGTTACTAAGGCGGTGGCGGCAGCACCGTTGCGTTCGGTGTCCAGGTTGCCGGTGTTGCTGGCAATGGTGGCGGCAAACGATGCGCCAACCGTGGCTGCCCTTGCCGGCATGCCGGTGGTATCTGCTGCCCCGGCATGCGGGTGTGGCGCCGGCCCGCCCTCGACTGCAGTGTCGGCAGCAATGCTATTTCCGACAGTACGGGCTGACGATACGGCAGGGGTGATGGACAGGATGGTGCTTGCGGCCAGGTCGTCCTCGCCGGTCGCGGGCACCGCTGGCACGCTGCCAGGCGCAAACGTTGCAACGGCGACCGGCGTGATGCCTGCAATAAGGGTCGCGGCAACAGCAGGCTGAACGGCGGCAACCGACACCTCCATGGCGGCGGGCATTGCTTTGCCACGAGCGGCGGGCGCTGCGGTCTTCGTTTCGCCCGCCGGAGCAGGCATGGCCGCCGCTAATGGCTCGCCCTGTTGAGGCGCACGCACGAGTGTGCCCAGTTGCGCATTGAACTGTATGGCGACCGGCCGCACCGCCAGATGCGCGGTGGTGGTCGTGGCCGCTGGCGCAGCTCCCGTAGTTGTCAAAGCCCGAACAGGCACAGCGGTTAGCTCAGATGGCGCAGCAGGAGCTGGTATCGCAGCAGCGACCGGGGCAGTTGTAACGTTTGTTGCAGCTCTTGCGGCAACCGGCGCTGTGCCGCGCTCGGCTGCGGTGATGATGGCGGGCGCCGCCATGTCGTTGATGCTGTCGCGGTCAGTGCCGTCCCGCAATGGTGCCGCCGAGGTCGCCGTCACTTGCGCCAGAAGCCATGGCGCAGCCATGGACGGCAAGGGGACTTCTTGCGGTAACGCAGGCCCTCCATCGGTTGACGGCTGCTCGGGTTCATCCATCTTTGCAGGTGCCCCGGCAACTGGCCTGGCGGAATGCGCGGCGTCGCCCAAGGCGTCCGCAAACAGCGGCGTGGCTGGAGAGGGAATACCTGGCAGGGCAGGCGGCAGAGATTCCACTGTCGGGCCTGCACCATTGGCGGCATAGGCGGTACCGCCACCATTCAAAGGAGTGCTGCCCACGGTCACCGCCATCGTGCCGAACGAATCGGCTGCGTTAAGGCCGGCAGTCTTGAAATTGAGTACAGTATTCATGCTTGACTTCCATCTTGATACATATCGCTTTCCAGCGCGTAGGCGACCCAGCCTTCCTGCTTGGAATGGATCTCGCCCAGTTGCAGGCCTAGCCGGTGCTTTTCATCGGAGCACAGCTGAAATGCGCGCGCGTGCACCGCGCGCAGCGTGCGCAGCGCTGCCTGTTCGTCCGGGTTCATGCCGGCCTGTTCGGACAGCAGTGCCAGTTGGCGCGCCAGGCTCCGGTCCAGCACATCGAGTGCAGCCCAGTCCTGTTTGCCTGCAGCGGCCTGGATATCACGCGCGAACTGCAGCAGCAAGACGCTGTTATCCATGCTTGGCCTGGACGCCGAGCCAGCCCTGCTTGATGGTGGTGAGCAAGGTGATTACTTCATCGATCAACGCCGGGTCCAGGTTGACACCGGCCAAGTACAGGCGGCCGGTGCAATATTCATACAGGCGACCCAGGTTTGCCACTACTTCGCCACCCTGTTCAAAGTCGAGTGAGCTCGACAGCCCATTGATGATTTCTGTGCATTTGTTCAGGCTGACGGCCTTTTGTTCATAGCGCTTGCCGACGATATGTGCACGCGCACGCGCCAGTTCTTCCAGCAAGCCATCGGTGAGCAGCAAGACAAGTTCAACTGGCGTGGCGCGCGAGGTTTGCGCATCCAGGTTGACGGCGTGGTAGTCACTGTAGGCATCGTGGTTCATCATTTTCTTTCACTTTAAAATGCTGAGACTGGCAACCGGCGCCAGCCTTATTTGGACTTGTCGTCGCCGAACAGGGCATCGAACATGCTGGTCGTTTGCGCCATGCGCGCCTGCAGATCCTGCAACTTTGTAAATTGCGCTTTGTAGCGGTTATACATGGTGGTGTAGTCAGTTTCGAACTTGGCCTGGCGCTCGTCGAGCGTCTTTTGCAGCTTGGCAACCGAGGTTTCACGCTGCGCCAGTTGGCCGTTGCTCGAGGTCCAGATTTCGACAAATTTGTCGAGCTTGCCGGCGATGCCGCTGGGCGCGCTGCCCGAATTGTTGCCGATTGCTTTGTCCAGTCCGGTTGGATTGGCCGCGACCGCTGCCGCCAGTTTGGTGGTATCGAGCGCCAGCGTGCCATTGCGCTGCGCGGTGATGCCAAACGTGGCCAGCGACCCTGTTGCCGTTTCACGCAAGGTGCGTACCAGTTGGTCGCGCAGCACGCGCACGCCGCTGTCGGTGGAAAACGTGCCGGCCGCTTTGCCCGAGGCCGGATCGCCAGGGTCCGTCAAGCCGTCGAGCACGGCCTTGAGCTTGTTGTAGGCATCGACAAAGCTCTGCGCGTTGCTGGCCGTTGCCGACTTGTCGAGCGCCACGGTCAGGGTGATCGGTGCGTCGCCGCTGGCCTGCGCCTTGGTAAACGTCATTTTTACGCCATCGATATTGCTGAACGTGTTTGATGACTGCTTGACGCGGTTGCTGGTATCGCTCGGGTCTGCCGGCTTGCCGCCAACCCATATGATGGCATCTTCGGCTTTCACCAGCTCCTGCGGTGCGGCCGTCAGTGCCGTTTTCAGGTCGCCGTCGGCCATGGCGCCGGTGTCGAACGACAAAGCGCCTTCTTCTCCGCTGACGTTCGACGTCAGCACCAGCTTGGCAATGCCGCCGATGGTAATCACCGATGCGGTGACGCGCGAATTGTTTTTCGGTTCTGCATTGATGGCGGCGGCGATTTCCTTGGCCGACAAGGTCGCATCGCCATCGGTTTCAGCTTTGCTGAGGTCAACCGTAAAGTCGCTGTTGTTGGCCAGCTTGATCTTCAGATTGCCATCGCCGCTGGCAGGCACTGCACTGCCGCCGACACCGCCCAGCGAAACCTGGTGGCTGGTGGCGACTTTTTCCACGAACAGCGAATAGGTGCCGGCAGCCGCCGTTGCACCTGCCGTGGCGCTGCCGATGGCGGCATTGCTGAAAGTAGCGCCTTGCGCAGCAATGGTTTTGCTACCCGTCAATGCCAGCAGGCTGGAGGTGAAGGTGGTCATCGCCATCTTCATGCTTGTCAGGCCTGCCGAAGTGGCCGTTGCCGCCTTGGTCTGCGCCGTGATGCGCGCCTGCGTATCGGCAGTGTATTTGTCGGTCAGCGCCTGCGCCGAAGCGGTCGGATCGTAGGTATTCGAAGCATTGGTGGATATGGCCATGTCAGACTCCTAAAATGTGCGTGCGGGATTTACACAATGACAAGGCGACCAAATATCGGCTTTCCTGAAGTTATTTCTGCAAAACATTATTTTACCTGTCCACGAAACCAGAATTGCGTCGCCAGTTCATCTTGCCGCTTGACGTCCATGCGCTGTTGCTCAGTTGCAACAATCCGTTGTTTTTGCGTCAGCACCTGGTCCAGCACTTCGCGCTTTGCCCAGGCCGTGTTCAGGGCGCGCTGCGATACCGCCATATTGGCCTCGTGCAGATGCAGGTCGGTACGGTGTTGCTGCGCCAGTTCCATTACCGATTGCTTGAAGTTGCCGCAATTGACCGACAGCGCCAGGTGCAGGGCGCCGCTGGGGCCGCTATCGGTGTACAGGCTGGTCAGGCGGTCGAGGTTTTTCTGGTAGCGCTCGCGCACGGCCGTCTGCGCCGCCATGTCGGTTTGCAGGCGCTCCACTTCGGTGCTCCGAAGGCCGACCAGGGTTGTCAGGTTGCGGATGGTATGCGAGTTGCTCATCGGTATGCCTATGACATGATCTGTTCAAGTTGGGTGATGCAGGGCCCCATCGGCGCTTCTTCCTTGGTGCCCTGGCACAGGAACGCTTCGATTTGCGGATGCAGTTGCACCGCGCGGTCGGTGATCGGATCGGCGCCCGGCACATATGCGCCCAGCGGGATCAGGTCGCGCACGCGCGCGTGGCGCGCCATTGCTGCTTTGAGGCCGCGCGCTGCCAGCATATGGGCCGGTTCGATGACTTGCGCCATGCAGCGGCTGATCGAGGCGGCCACGTCAATGGCGGGGTAGTGGCCCCGTTCGGCCAGTTCGCGCGTGAGCACGATATGGCCATCGAGAATCGCGCGCGCCGTATCGACCACCGGATCCTGCTGGTCGTCGCCTTCGGCCAGCACGGTGTAGATGGCGCTCATGCTGCCATTTTCGTGGGCGCCGTTGCCGGCGCTTTCCACCAGTTGCGGCAGGTTGGAAAACACCGACGGCGGATAACCACGGGTGGCCGGTGGCTCGCCCAGGGCCAGTGCTACTTCGCGCAAGGCCATGGCATAGCGCGTCAGCGAATCGACCAGCAGCAGCACGTGCTGGCCCTGGTCGCGGAAATGCGCGGCGATCGAGTGGCACAGTTCGGTGGCCATGATGCGCATCAGAGGCGACTCGTCGGCAGGTGCGATCACCAGCACGGCCTTTTTCAGACCCTCTTCGCCGAGCGACTTTTCGACGAATTCGCGCACCTCGCGGCCGCGTTCGCCGATCAGGCCGACCACCACCACGTCAGCCACGGTCTGGCGTGTGATCAGGCCCAGCAGCACGCTTTTTCCCACCCCGGAGCCGGCCATCAGGCCCACGCGCTGGCCCTTGCCCAGGGTCAGCATGCTGTTGATGGCGCGCACGCCGACGTCGAGCGGTTCGACCACCGGCTGCTTTTTCAGGGGATTGATCTTCGGTGGCGACACGTCCAGGATATGCTCGCCGCCAAGGCGGCCCAGGTCGTCGATCGGCTCGCCCAGGCCATTGACCATGCGGCCCAGCCAGGATGGACCGATCTGCAGGCTGGCCTTGTCGGGCAGCGGCAGCACGCGCGCGCCGGTGGTCAGGCCGGCGGCTTTTTTGAACGGCATCAGGTAGGACACTTTTTCGCGAAAGCCGACCACTTGCGCGTCGAGCCATTCGCCGCTCACCGTTTCGATCTGGCAGCGCTGCCCGGTGTGCAGCTTGCAGCCGGCACTCTCGAGCAGCAGGCCGGAAGCGCCCACCAGGCGGCCGGTCGGCGTGGCAACCGGGATGTTGCCAATCTCAAAACTGCGCAGCGTGTCGGCGATCATGCAGGCGCGCCCTGGTCGGCGTGCTCGGCGGCCAGCGCCAGGTGGCTGCTGACCTGGTCCATGCAGGCGGCCAGGCGTTGATGACAGCCGGCGTCAACCTCATTGTCGCCAGCCTTAATGCGGCATTCGCCGGCGTCGAGGCGGGCGTCGGCGATCAGGTTCCAGCGCTTGGCGCGCTTCGGATCAAGTTCGCTGATGCGTTTCAATTCTTCGGGATTAAGGTAGACGTCGATTTCTTCGCGCGTTGGCGGCATCGACGCCAGGGTTTCGTCGACCAGGGCCAGCAACTGCACCGGCTGCAGCGCCAGTTCGGCGCGGATCACCTGGCGTGCCACCTTGGCCACCAGGTCGACCACTTCCTTGCGCTGGGCGGCGCGGTAGTCGGCGCGCACTTTCTTCAGGTCGCGCAGGATCGCGTCGACCGGACGCGCCAGTTTGTCGAGCGCCACCAGGGTTTCATTGCGGCCTTCTTCGCGGCCCTGGATCACGCCGTCGTTGCGGCCTGCATCGTAGCCATCCTGCTGGCCGCGCACCAGGCCCACTTCATAGCCGTCGCGCTGGCCTTGCTCGAAGCCTTCCGAGACCGATGCCTGCCACTGACCATCGGGATCTTCGGTGCTCGAGCGCTGGCCGGCGGCGATGAATTGCGACAGCGGCGGAAAACGGTAGGTGCGAAAAGGCTTCATTCGATTACCGCCTCGGCAAACAGCTGGACTTCGATTTCGCCGGCGTCTGCCAGCCCCTTGACGGTGGCCATGATTTCCTGGCGTGTTTGTTCGATGCGCGACAGCGGCACGGGGCCAGAGCGGCGCATCATGTCTTCGAAGCTTTGCGCCTGGCGGCGCGGCATGGTTTTCAGCACCGCGTCGCGGATAGCCGGTTCGGCGCCCTTGAGCGCGATCGCCCACTGTTCCATCGGCACGTCTTCGAGGATGCGCGTGATGGTGACTTCGCTTTGCGTAGCGAGGATCAGGAAGTCGTACATGCTCAGTTCGATTTCCGACACCACGGCCGGGTCGTGTGCGCGCAACAATTCGACCAGCGCGGCGCGGTTGCCCGGCATGCGGTTGAGAATTTCGGCGGCCTGGCGGATGCCTTCCACGCTGGTGCTCTGGGTGTCAAGCGTGCCCAGGCAGCGGCCCACCAGTTCATCAAGCTCGACCAGCAGGTCACGGTCGATTTCGTCCAGGCGCGCCAGGTTCAGCAGCACCAGGTCGCGCCCTTCGACCGGCAGGGCGTCGAGGATCTGCCCGGCCAGCGCCGGTGGCAAAAACGCCAGGAACACAGCCTGCATCTGCACGTGTTCGTTGACAATGTATTCTGCCAGCCACTTCGGCGAGGCCCACTGCAGGCGCGCCATTTTTGGCCGGATCGCATCGCCATAAATGTTGTTCAGCACGCTGTTCGCAATATCGCTGCCCAGCGCCAGGTCGAGCGAGCGCTTGAGGTAGCTGCGCGAGGCGCCATGTACGCCGCTTTGCTGGCGGTAGTCATCAAAGAAAGTCTGCATGGCCGTTTTCACGGACTCGACCTTGATGCCGCTCATGCGCGACATCACCTGCGTCACTTCCAGCAACTCTTCGCGCGACAGGCAGCGCAACACATTGGCCGCCTGTTCTTCGCCTATGCTCAGCAATACGATCGCTGCCTGCTCGACAGGCGTCAGGCTGGCGTTTTGGTCGTCCTGCTCGTCAGGGAAATTATTGTTGTTGAGTTCGGCCATTTTTCTGCATCCATTGTTTGACGACTTCGGCGACACGTTCCGGTTCTTTTTCTGCCAGCACTTTCAAGTGGTCGACCATCACGTCGACGGCCGAACCGGGTGGTGGCAGGTTATAGTTTTCCAGCAGCGGCACCACCGGCATGTCGCCGCTGGCAGCAGCGGCCGCGCCTTCGAGTGCCGGCGCGCCTGGCACTGTACCGAGCGCCGACATGGCCGCTGCTGTGCCGGGCATGCCGCCGCCGGCTGCGCTCACGCCATTGCCGGGCAGCGCCATGGCCGGATCGAGTGTTTTCAGTGCCGGCGGCGACAGGCGCGTGGTCAACAGGCGCAGCAGCGGGCGCAGCACCAGGAAGTAGCCGAGCACGGCGCCAAGGGCGTACAGCAGCCAGCTGCTGAAGTCGACCACCGTATCGCGCTCTTCCCACCACTGCGCCACCGGCTGTTTGGCCGGGAAAGGCAGGGTGGTCAGGCTCAGGCTGTCGCCGCGCTGGGCATTGATGCCCAAGCCGCTGCGCAGCATTTTTTCGATATTGGCCAGCTCGGCGGGCTTCCAGCCAGCCTTGGCGTCGGGGGCAGCGGCGCTGTTGAGTACCACGGCCACGCTGATTTTTTCCAGCCGGCCGCGACTGCGCTTGATCTGCGTGATGCTGCGGTCATAGGCATACTGGCGCGTGGTGGCATTCTTGCGAGCGGTGCCGTCTTCAGGTTTCGGTGCGCCGCCGTCTGCAGGTGCTGCCGCGCCGGTCGGCCCAGGCACGGCGGCTGCGGGCGGGCGGTTCGACAGGCTGCCGGGAATGCCGGCCACGTTACGGTTGCGTTCCTGCTCTTCGCGCATCGCCTCGCTGGTCACTTTCGGTGCTTCGCCGTATTTTTCCAGCGTTTCCTCGATCCGGTCATTGTCAACTGCGGCCGTGACGCTGAGCTTGAAATTGTCTTCGCCGATGACCGGTCCCAGCAAGCCCGTGATATTGCGACGGATATCATCCTGGAAACGTTTGGCGCCTTCGTTGCTGGCTGCCGAGGCGTCGAAGCCGTCGGCCAGATCAACGTGCGAGGAAAGCAGGTTGCCGCTCTGATCGACCAGGCTCACGCGCGTTGGCGCCAGGCTGGCCACGCTGCCGGCCACCATATTGATTACGGCGGCGATCTGTTCCGGCGCCAGGGTGCGGCCCGGTTTCACCGCCACCACGATCGAGGCCGACGACTTGTCGCCATCGCTGGCGACGAACGAGGTCGATTTGGCGATCGACAGGTGCACGCGCGCCGAGGCAATCGCATCCATGGTCATGATGCTTTGCGCCAGCTCGCCTTCCAGGCCGCGCCGGAAGCGCACGTCCTGCACGAATTGCGACACGCCAAGAGGGTCGTTCTTGTCCATCAGTTCCAGGCCGGCCGGCAGCTGCGCCGTCACGCCTTTCGAGGCCAGCAGCATGCGCACCTTGCCCAGCATTGCGTCTGGCACCAGCACCTGGCCGCTGTCGGGATGCAAGCGATATGGAATGTGCTCGGCGTCCAGCGTCGCCATCATGTCGGTGACGGCCACTTTTTCGCGCGCGCCGAACACCGGTTTGTAGTTGGCCTGGTCGCGCCAGAAGTACATCATTACCAGGGCTGTAATGCCGATCGCCAGCACCAGCATCGGAATCAGGTTTTTCAGCAGGGCGGGCGGAACGGCGGGCTGGGCGCCAGCGCGCCAGCGCGCAAAGGCGGACTTCATGGGGGTAATCACTTGGAATGACTTTCGCTTGGGTACTGGGCGTAGGTATTGGGGTGGTGCAACAGCAATTACAGCGGCAGCTTGATCAGTTCATCGACGGCGCCCATGACTTTGTTGCGAACTTGCATCAACATGGAAAAGGACAGGCTTGCTTCCTGGCTGGCCAGCGTTGCGCCGACCAGGTCGTCGCTCTTGCCACTGTCGACGTCGCTCATTTTTTGTGCCGCTGCGCGGTCATCGGTGTTGATCTTGCTGAAGGCGTCCTGCATGCTTTGTGCAAAAGAGAAGCCAGTCGGTTCCTGACCGCCAAAGCTGGCCGCTGGCGCTGGCGCGATGCTGGTGCCCAGAGCACGCGCATCGTTGCTTAAAGCTGCCAGGTCAGCCCTGATCAAACCTGCGAGTTGATTGCCCATCGTGTCCTACTTTCAAAATGCGTTGCGGTATCAATCAGAATGACTGGTGTTGCCTTCTCGCCTGGTCCGATTTCCCCGGACCCATCAGTTTTATCAGTTGTCACACCACGCAAAATGCGAGAATGCTTTTCAAGCAACTCCATACTGTTGCATACAATATATCTGCAAGGCCAAGACAATAATATTCAAGCGATAAAAGTTTCTTGCGGCGTTAATGACGATCAAATCCACTGCAATCAAAAACTGAAATCAGTAAGGTCGAATGGCTTGCTGCAAACCAATATTTAATGGATGCGAGCTTACCTTGAGGCAACTGTAAAGTAAAGGACGGATTAACTGCCAAAATATTGTCTCATGGCAATGTCCAAAGATTTACTGTATTCTCCAGTCCTATGGAGCGCGAAGATTGCGTGAGCGCCGCAAGGACTCGCCGATGCTCCGTGCTACGCCACTGCAAGGCATGGTTTTTCTGTCCTGATTGCGCCGACAAAGGCCATTTCGAGCGATGTGTCCGCGGTATATAAGCGATATGCAAATCGAGCTGATCCCGTATAATTTGTACTGCCATCGCATTACCGACATCACCCACATGATAAAAACCAAGACAGATCAAACTTTGCACCATCAAGTCCTCGATTCCTGTCTGCTTGGGCGTCCGGTTCACTTGCTGCACGTCTTTGGCGCCCAGTTGCGCGAGGACCTGGCAAGCGCATTGCGCATGCCCATGAGCCGCCGATACTGGGGAAACGTCCAGATCGATGACGTCAGTCTGTCGCGCGTTGACAACGAAGACAATCGCAACCGCTGGCTGGCGTTCGGCACGCCCGCGGGCCACGCTGGCTTTTCGCTGGATCGCCAGGTGCTGCTGCAGGTATTGAACTACCGCTATGGCAGCGCCGGTGCGAAAAACGTGCCGGTCGACCCGGCACTGGTGCGTGTAACAGCCACCGAGGAACGCTTGTCTGTGGTGCTTGGACAACAAATGATTACCTGCCTGTTCGCCCGTATCCACAAAAACCTGCTGTCAGTCAGCAAACAAAGCGATATTGATCCCGATGCTGCACCTGCCGTGCAGGCTGGCGTGCGTCCTGCACGCGGCAGCTGGGTTGTCACCGTTTCACTCAGTGATGTCGAGGCTGGCCTCTCCGGACACGTCTGGTTTTCTCTCGACAAGTTGTTAATGGGCGACGTGCTGCGCGGTTTGCTTCCCGAACGGGCGCAGGCGAAAAAAGCGCTGCGCAGCGTGCGGCCACTCGCTTCGCGTTTGCAAGTGACTCTGGAAGGGCGCCTGGTCAGCAAGCAGATGCAGTTGGGTGCCTTGTTCGACCTGCGAGTGGGTGACGTCATTCCCGTCAGCCTGAGCCGCACCGATGTCATGCTTGATGATTCGCGCTTGTTTACGGCGGCTGTTTCCGAACACAAGGGCAAGCTCTGCCTAACCTCATTTGAAGACGTTGAATAATATGAATATGACCGATACCAATCAGAGCGAAACCTTGCTGGAAGAGCTGGGCGACGATATGATCATCGACCAAGGTGATATCAGCGATGTGGCCAGCACCCGCACGCGGCGAGACATTCCCCAGATGATGCGCAAGATCCCCGTGACCCTGACCCTGGAAGTGGGTTCGGCCCGCATCTCGCTCGAAGAGCTGATGGCCATCGGCCCGGACAGCGTGCTCGAACTCGACATGCTGGCCGGCGAGCCACTCGTCATCAAGGTCAACGGCACGCCGATCGGCCGCGCCGAAGTGGTGGTGGCCGGCGAGAACTACGGCCTGAAGGTAATCGATCTCGATGGCCTCAATCTTGACCTGATGACAGCATGAAGCTGGCGGTAGCGGGCTGGCGAGGCCACCGCGGCAAGCTCGCTGCTGCCGTGGTGTTGCCATTGATGATGATGGCGTGCGCCAGTGCCGGTGCGCAGGACCTGCTGGCCGGCGTGGTGCCGGGCGCGAAGACCGACCTGTCGGTCAAGATGCAGATCCTGGTCATCATGACCTTGCTGGGCTTGCTCCCGGTGATGGTCATGATGATGACCAGCTTTACCCGTTTCGTGATCGTCTTGTCGCTGCTGCGCCAGGCGTTGGGCCTGCAACAGGGCTTGCCTAACCGCATCGTTACCGGTATCGCCCTGATCCTGACCTTGCTGGTGATGCGGCCGATCGGCGAACAGGTGTGGAAAGAGGCGTTCGTGCCGTACGACCGCGACCAGATCGGCCTGCAGCAGGCGCTGAAAACGGCTGAAGTGCCGATCACCCGCTTCATGCTGGCGCAAACGAGCAAGGCAGCGCTGGCGCAGATCGCCCACCTGGCCGGCGAGCCTTCTACCATGCGTCCGCAGGATCACAGTTTTACCGTCAAGCTGGCCGCCTTCGTGCTGTCCGAGCTGAAGACGGCGTTCCAGATAGGCTGCATGCTGTTCATCCCGTTCCTGATCATCGACCTTGTGGTGGCCTCCGTCTTGATGGCGATGGGCATGATGATGCTCTCGCCGCTGGTCATCTCGCTGCCTTTCAAGCTGCTGCTGTTCGTGCTGGTCGATGGCTGGACCCTGACTGTCAACACGCTAGTCACCAGCATACAGGCGTATTGAATGTTAACGCCGGAAGTCGCCGTTGACCTGGTCATCGAAGCCTTGCACATCGTCATGCTGCTGGTAGTGATATTGGTCGTGCCCGGTTTGTTGATGGGCCTGGTGGTCGCCCTGGTGCAGGCCGCCACCCAGATCAATGAACAGACGCTGAGCTTCCTGCCGCGCCTCCTGGTCACCTTGCTGGCGCTGATCCTGGCCGGACGCTGGATGTCGGGTTACCTGATGGATTATTGCGTGTCGATTTTCCAGCGCGCCGCTACCCTGGTTGGCTAGCAGGGCCCAGCCATGATCGAGATGTTCAACCAGGTCCTGCCGTTCATGCTGGCCGTATGGTGGCCGTTCTGCCGTATCCTGGCCATGCTCAGCGCCTCGCCCGTGATAGGCGACGTCACCGTGCCGGTCACGGTGCGCATTTTGCTGGCGTTGATCCTGGCGATCCTGATGTTGCCGGTGATGCAGGCCTCGGGCGCTTCGCGCGAACTGCTTGCCATCGATCCGCTGTCGCTGCACGCCATCGTGGCAACCCTCGAGCAGGCCGTGATTGGTTTCGTGCTGGGGCTGGCGTTTCACTTTGCCATGTCGGTCATGTCGGTGCTGGGTTTCCTGGTGTCAAGCCAGGTGGGCTTTTCGATGGCCGTCATGAACGACCCACTGAACGGCACCTCGTCGGACGTGATCTCGGGCCTGCTGACGATCTTGTGCATGATTGTGTTTTTCACCATCGACGGCCATCTGGTACTGGCGGGGGTGGTCGGTGCCAGTTTCAATGCCTGGCCGGTCGGGCAGGGTTACGGGCCACTGTTGCTGCAAACGGTGGCCTACAATGTTGCGTGGATTTTTGCCGCTGCCATGCTGCTGGCCCTGCCGATCGTGTTTTCCACCATGGTGGTGCAGATGGGCTTTGGCTTCCTGAACCGCGTGGCGCCGTCGCTGAACCTGTTTTCACTGGGCTTTTCAATGATCACGGTATTTGGCTTGCTGATGCTGGTGCAGATCGTCAAGTTCATTCCCGAGCACTATATCGCCATGACCAACCGGGTGCTCGACATGATAGCCGAACAGATGCGGGTGGCCCATGGCGGATAACAGCAGTGGCGACAAGACCGAAAAGGCGTCACAGCAGAAGCTGAAAAAATCGCGCCAGGAAGGGCAGGTAGTGCGTTCGCGCGACCTGTCGACGGCGCTCGGCATTTTGATCAGCATGAAGCTGTTCGTGTACTTGCTGCCCAGCTACCTGGAGTCGTTCCGCCAGCTGTTTGCCCTGTCCTTCATGCCCCTCGACAGCACCGGTGCCCTCGACAATGCCATGTCGACGGCATTTGCCACCTCCGTGGGCCTGCTGATTAAAATGATACTGCCGCTGTTCTGCGTGCCTTTTTTTGTCGTGCTCGGCTCCCTGATTCCGGGTGGCTGGGTAATCAGCACCAAGAACTGGGCACCGAAGATGGAGCGCCTCAGCCCAGCCAAGAACCTGGGCCGGCTGGTCAGTCCGAAGCATGGGTTTGAGTTCGGCATCTCGATCGCCAAGGCAGTGGTGCTGGGCATGGTGCTGGTGCATGTCAGCCGCTCCAGCCTGGCGCAGTACGTGGCTTTGCAGCACCGGCCATTGCAGCAGGCCATGCTCGATGGTTCGGCATTGATGATAGATGGGTTGATGGCGCTTATTTCGGTATTCATCCTGTTTGCCATCATCGACGTGCCGGCACAGGCTTTCTTCTTTGCCAAGAATCAGCGCATGAGCAAGCAAGACGTGAAGGAAGAGCACAAGAGCAGCGAAGGGCGGCCCGAAGTGCGCCAGCGCATCCGCCAGTTGCAGCAGCAGTTGGGCCGGCGCAGCGTGCGCAAGACGGTGCCCGATGCCGACGTGGTCATCGTCAATCCCGAGCATTACGCCGTCGCGCTCAAGTATGACCAGGACCGCGCTGAAGCGCCGTTCGTGGTCGCCAAGGGCGTCGACGAGATGGCGCTGTATATCCGCCAGGTGGCCAGGGAGCACAATATCGAGACGCTCGAATTGCCGCCGCTGGCACGCGCCATCTATAACACCAGCCAGGTGCAGCAGCAAATTCCCGTGCAGTTGTACCAGGCCGTGTCGCAGGTGCTCAATTACATCCTGCAGCTGAAAGCATTCCGGTCCGGGCAGCGTGCTGCCCAGCCCATCTTACCCACCGAGGTGGTCGTGCCATCTCACCTGAGCGAGGTTGTACCGTCATGAATTTCCTGAACCGACTGGTTGCCGAGATGCGCCGCCACAAGTTCGTCACGCCAATGTTCCTGTTGGTGATACTGGCAATGATCATCTTGCCGCTGCCGCCGGTGCTGCTCGATATCCTGTTCACCTTCAATATCGTGCTGGCCCTGATCGTCATCCTGGTCAGCGTCTCGGCCAAGAGGCCGCTCGACTTCTCGGTCTTCCCGACGGTGATCCTGGCCACCACCATGCTGAGGCTGACCTTGAACGTGGCCTCGACACGGGTAGTGCTGTTGCATGGCCACACGGGCGCGGACGCGGCCGGCAAAGTGATCGAAGCGTTCGGTAATGTGGTGATCGGCGGCAACTTCGTGGTTGGTATCGTGGTCTTCGTGATCCTGATGATCATCAACTTCGCCGTCGTCACCAAGGGCGCGGAACGCATTTCGGAAGTGTCGGCGCGCTTTACGCTGGACGCTTTGCCGGGCAAGCAGATGGCGATCGACGCCGACCTGAACGCCGGTCTGATCAACCAGGAAAAAGCCCAGCTGCGCCGCAAGGACGTGGCGGCTGAAGCGGACTTTTACGGCGCCATGGACGGTGCCTCGAAATTCGTGCGCGGCGATGCCGTCGCCAGTATCCTGATTTTGATCATCAACATGGTCGGTGGCGTGGCCATCGGCTCGCTGATGCACGACCTGTCGTTCGGCGACGCTTTCCGCCAGTACGCCTTGCTGACCATCGGCGATGGCCTGGTGGCGCAGATCCCGGCACTGCTGCTGTCGGCTGCGGCCGCCATCCTGGTGACCCGTATCAGCGACTCGGGCGACTTCGAGCAGCAAGTGGCGAGCCAGGTGCTGACCTCACCGACGGTCCTTTTCAGTGCCTCGGGCATGATGGTGGCGCTGGCCCTGATTCCGGGCATGCCGTGGCTGATGTTCATGACCTTTGCGGCAGTGCTGGGCTTTGTTGCCTGGCGCCTGACGCAGCAGCGCGTCAAGGCGCCCGACAATTCCGGCATGGCAGCCATCGAAGCGGCGCTGCTGGGCGACAAGCCGGCTGAACTGGAATGGCAGCAACTGCCGGCGGTACAGCCGCTGATGGTGATGCTGGGCTACAAACTGGTGGGCATGGTCGACAAGACCCAGGGCGAACCTTTGAACAAACGCGTCAAGGGCGTGCGCCAGAGTTTGTCCGAAGCGATGGGCCTGCTGCTGCCGCAGATCGGCGTGCGCGACGACCTGGCGCTGAAACCCTCGCAGTACACCATCATGCTGTCAGGTACCGTGGTGGCCCAGGCCGAAGTGCAGGCCGACCGTTTGATGGCGATACCCTCGCCGAACGTCTATGGCCAGTTGGATGGCATTCCCGGCATCGAGCCGGCCTACGGCATGCCGGTGACCTGGATTGAACCCGCCGCGAAAGCCCATGCGCTGGGCATGGGTTACCAGGTGATCGAAGCGCCCAGCGTGATCGCCACCCATTTGTCGAAAATGATCCGCGAATACCTGCCGGAGCTGTTCCGCCATGAAGACGTGTCGCACATGATGGAGCGGCTGGCGGCGCTGTCGCCCAAGCTTGCCGCAGCACTCGACAAGGCGCTGACGCACACGCAGCTGCTGCGCGTGTTCCGCGTGTTGCTGGCCGAGAACGTTTCATTGAAGGACCTGGTGCCGATTGCCACCACCTTGCTCGACAGTTCCGAGACCACCAAGGATCCCATCTTGCTGGCGGCCGAAGTGCGCTGTGCCTTGCGGCGCCAGATTGTCAGCGGCCTTTTTGGCCAGAAGCTGGAAATGCAGGCATTCAACCTCGGCGGCGAGCTGGAAAACATGCTGCTGGGGTCATTGAACCAGGCGCGCCAGTCCGGCAAGGTCACGCTGGATAATTATCCGATCGATCCGCACCTGCTGTCGCAGCTGCAGGTCAACATGCCGGTGGCGCGCGAGCAGATGAAGCAGCAGGCCACGCCGCCGCTGCTGCTGGTGCTGCCGCAGATCCGCCCGCTGCTGGCGCGCTATGCGCGCCTGTTCGCGCCGGGCCTGCACGTGCTGTCGTATAACGAGATCCCCGAAAACCGCGAAGTGAGCATTATCGGCACAGTCGGGTAAATCAATCCTGCTCGTCGATGGGCGTGAGCAGTTCAGGTTCCTGCGCGTCGGCCGGCAGCACGATTTCTTCCATCGTGGCGTCGCCCCAGTAATCCTTCGGTGCCGCCACTTCCTTCGACACGATGACCGGTTCTTCCGGTGCGGCAGGCGCCGCTTCCGGTTCGGCCGGATCATGCGCCGTTTCCGCCGGTGGCCGCGTCAGCAGCAGCGCCACTTCTGCCATCGCCTGGAACAGCGGCTGCGACAGCGCGCTGGCGGCCGCCTGCATCGGATAGCCGGCGTGCGCCGGCTGTGCATGCAGCACGCGGTTCAGGCGGCAGCGCAGCATGCGCAGGCCGGCGCTGCGCACCGCCTCTGCAATCTCGGGCAGCACGCGGCGCAGGTGGGCCAGGGCCAATTCGTCATCGGCCGCCAGTTCCAGCAGCACGCCATCGTTGGCCGGCTCCATCTGGATCACCACGCGCCCCACGCCATCGATCAGCAGTTCGACCCGCAGCGCTACCTTGCCGTTGCGCTTGCGCGGCGCGGCGTCCTCTTCGTCGCCGGGCAGCACGCGCAGCAGCAGGCGCTGGCCGCCCCAGCCGTAGACGGCAAAGCGCCATGCTTCGGTATCGAGCGGCAGCGCAGAGCGCGCCACCGGCTGCTGCTCGGCCATCAGCAGGTTGCCTGGCAGGTGCTGGCCACGCGCGTGTTCCTGCAGCGCGGCGTATTGCTCGCCATAGGTTTTCACCATCACGCGCCAGGAGGCGGCCAGCTGCGCCGCATCGGGCGGCTGCCATACCAGTTGGCGCGTAAAAAATAATTGATTCACCTGCATCGCGCTGCTGTCGCGCGCAGTGGCGCCCAGGCCAGGGTCGCCGGCATTCGGCTTGATCAGGGACGCCAGGCCATCTTGCGCCTGCGACAACTGCGCCGGCAAGCTGCCGGCATCGGGCGCCGGCGCCATGAAGGGGCCGACGGGCACCAGCGGCATTACCACCCCGGGCGTCAGCGGCGTGGCCGGGCTGACGTCGAGGCGCTGCGTAATCAGGGGCAGGGCATTGCCTGCGGAAATGCGGTCTATGGCCATTGCTGTTCCTCCCGCCTGGGATGAAAAAAAAGCCAACTGCTTGCGCAGTTGGCTCTGGTCTGCCTGACCTGAACCAGGTCAGGAGAATACTACTACTATTGCAGCAGGGACATAACCATCGACGACATGCTGTTGCTTTGTTTCAGCATGGCGGTACCAGCTTGCAGCAGCATTTGCGAAGCGGTCATGTTCGAGCTTTCGGTCGCGAAGTCGGTGTCCATGATGCGGCCAGCTGCGCCGGCGGTGTTGGTGCTGACGTTGGCCAGGTTGGTAGCAACGTGGTCCAGGCGGTTACCAGCGGCACCCAGCGCCGAACGCGTAGTGCCGACGGCGTCAATGGCAGCTTGCAACTTGTCGATCGCTGCCGATGCACTGCCGTCCGTAGTCAGTTCTTTACCAACGATAGACGAAGCTGCACCGAAGGTATTGTATTCTGTTGTCGCATTTTTGATTGCATCGTGCATGCTATCCAATTGCGAAGACAGGTCAAAGGTCATCGATTCGCTGGTCGACGCGCCGATTTGGAATTCCACTTTCGTCGAGAATTTGCTACCTGCTGCTGCGCTTGTTGGACCATTTTTCAGTGCTTGATCGTAAAAAGCATCTGATGCGGCTGATTTAGCGATTGCTGCATCGTCCAATTTTTTTGCGTCTTTCAGTAAACCGCTTTTTGCTACCAGATCATCTGCCAATAATTGCGTTCCGCCAGTTGTAGCATCTTCATAAGCAGCTTTAGCCGTATTGTAGTCCTCTTGCGCCAAAAACAAATCTTGGGTCGTACCTGCATCGCCGCCCGTGCCTGTGGTACCTAAGGCTTTCTTATCGACGGTTTTGTTTACCAGGGCATTTGCCAAGGCTTCAGGACTTGCGGATTTTGACATCAGCTTTGCGCCAGCAAACGAGGTGTTGCCCAAAACATTGCTCAGTTCGTTGGTCAGCGTATCGAATTCGGCTTGCATTGCAGCACGGTCATCAGCCGTCGACGAGCCATCGGCAGCTTGCGTGGCCAGATCCTTCATGCGAACCAGGATGTTTACGCTTTCGCCCAACGCGCCGTCGGCGGTCTGGATCATCGAGGTGGCGTTCTGGGTGTTGCGCATGGCCATGGCCATACCGCTGGTCTGTGCTTTCAGGCGGGTGGCGATTTGCAGGCCGGCAGCGTCATCCATTGCCGAGTTGATGCGGTAGCCGGTGGACAGGCGCGTCATCGAGGTCGACAGCGATTGTTGGGTTTTCGAGATCGACGATTGGGCGGACAGGGCGGCGGCGTTGGTGTGAAGGCTCAGCATGAAAAGTACTCCAGTTGGTTGAATGCGGTGTGGAGCAGCATTTTTGCGCTCTCATGAGTACAAGACGACCGTTGCTTCAGGAAAATTAAATTCTTTTGAGAAATTTTCAAATTATTTTTTCTGACGCTATGCTTCAACCTGCTTGCGGCTGTCCAGATAAGCCTTGACCCGGCCGGGCGGGTTCCACATAAGCACATCGAGGATGGATAAATGTTCGACAAACTGATGGCGGCCGGTGGCGTAGCTGAACGAGACCATGCTGGTGAACGCCAGTTCGATACCGTGCCGTTCCCAGTCTTGCGGACGAAAAATATCCTTGCCACCGGGTGGATTGAGGTAGCGCTGGGCGCCAAGTGCGTTGGAAATTTCCAGCGCCCACTGGCCAGCGTGGTCAATCTCCGGCAGTTCTAGGTCCAGGTCTGACAGGTTTTCTGGATGGAATGGCAAGTCGAGATAGGCACAGGTGGCGGCCAGCGACGCCACATTCATATCGCGCAGCAGGCCGCTGGCGGCGTCGGCGAAGGTTGCGCTGATCAGGGCGGAGACGGCGTGAAAAAAAGGTGCGCCGGCGCTTCGGTAGTGCTGTATCTGGCCCTGGATCTTGTCATGTGCTGCCTGCGGGTCCAGCAGCGGCACGTCGCGGATCAGGCCCGCGCCCGCATGCCGGTCAACCGGCAGGCTGACATATTGCCAGCCTTCAATGGGGTGCAGGATGCGGTTACGGTTCATCCAGCTCTTCGGCGCATAGCGCACCACGTCGAAAACGATCCAGCGGTCGGTACGGTTGATCAGGTCAAAGTAGCCCAGGTAAGGAAAAAAATAGGGCTGCATGATGCCGAGCGTCATTTTTTTCGACATGTCAGACCTGCATTGCCTGTGCGATAGCGTCGGCATGTTGCTGCGCATGCGCCAGGATCTGACAAATGCGCGCGATATCGTCCAGGGTCAGCAGCGCGCCGATGGGTAGTTGCATGACGCTGGTACACAAGGCGTCGGTTTGCGGCAGAACGTCTTGGTATTGTGGAAAATCGTCAACGTAGGGAGTGCAACGGTGGATGCCGGGGTAGAAGTAGCGACGTGCCAGCACATTTTCCGCCTTCAGCAAATCCATGACCATGTCGCGCGGCAGGCCGAATGCCGCCGGATCGATGTTGCAGACCAGATATTGGTAGTTGGAAAAACTGACGCCGGCAGGAACAGTCAGGCTGACGCCTGGAACATTGCGCAGGCCACTTGCATAGGCTTCGTACTGTTGCTGGTTATTGGCCTGATTGGCAGGAAAATCCTCAAGGCTCATCAGCGCAATGGCAGCCTGTGCCTCGGACATGCGGCCGTTGGAGGTCTTGACCACTGGCACCGCATGGCCGGCACCGTAGCTGCTGCGTATATTGCGCAGGCGGGCCGCCAGCTGGTCGTCACTGGTGCAGATGCAGCCGCCTTCGCCAGCGCTGAGCACTTTGGTCGCATGAAAGGAAAGCACTTCCGCCTGGCCGAAGTTGCCGATTTTCCTGCCTTGCACTTCGCAGCCGAAAGCGTGGGCGGAATCGAAGTATAGTTGCACGTTGTGCTCGCGCGCCAACGCTTCGAGCGCCAGCGGGTCGCAGGCACCGCCCCACAGGTTGACCCCCATGATGGCGCTGGTATCGTCGTCAATCAACCCTGCCAGCTGGTCGAGCGCGATCTGCCCCGTATGCTTGTCGACATCGCAGAACACAGGTTCCAGGCCGGTCCAGCTCAGCGACTGCGCCGAGGCGGCGAAGGTAAATGCAGGCAGTATCACCTTGCCGCGCAACTGCATCGCTTCAGCCACCATCATCAGTCCGATGGTGGCGTTGCTGACGCAAATGACATGTCGCACGCCCAGGAATGCTTGCAATCTGCTTTCCAGCTCGATCGCCAGCGGCCCCTGGTTGGTATAGTACTGGCGTTCGAAGATGCCGCGAAATGCGGCCTCGTAACGATCCCATGCCGGAAAGTACAACTGCCCGACAGGAATCGGACGTTCAAAGGCAGGCGCTGCACCCAACAGGGCAAAGGAGGGCAGGTTCATAAGGATTCCAGTTTTCGCCTGATGGCTGGCGCTTGCTGCAGCATCATGGCCAGCAGTGCGGTAATCTGCCTGATGTCGTGGTCGTTCACATGGTGGCCACACGGCAGCAACAGGAACTGCTCTGCCATCTGATCGGTTTCTGGCAGATCGGCGGCAATGTGCGGGTAGGCCATGTCTTTCTGGTGCAGGGCAGGAGAGTAGTAAGGGCGCGCCACGATTTTTTCCGCATGCAGGATGCGCAAGGTGTCGGCACGGGTCAACGGCCAGCTGGTACAGAGACGCACGACGATATTTTTGTAGCTGGTATGCTGGTTTTCATCGAAGGCCAGCAGTTGCAGGCCTGAAATTGGCTGCAGCATTGTCTGATACAGCCGGTAGCGCTCGCGATTGCGGATGACCTGGTCTTCCAGGTCGTCGAGACTGGACAGCGCCATTGCGGCATGCACTTCGTTAAGTTTGGCATTCATTCCACCAGGCACGGTGATATTGTCCGCCTGCTTGAAACCGAAACCGCGCGCCAGCGACAGATGCTCGGCCAACTGGCGGTTATTGGTGGTGACATAGCCGCCTTCAAAGCCGTTGATGAGTTTGCTTGCATGCAAAGAAAAAATTTCTGCATCGCCAAATTGTCCCACTTTGCCTTCTGGCACCGTCTCGTACACTGACTCCACCGCGTCGAACAGAACGGGAATGTCGTGGTGGCGCGCAAGTGTGCATAGTTCCTCGGCATCGCAGCAGTTGACGATCGGATGGACGCATAGCATCAGGGCAGTCTTGTCGTTGATGCACGTTTCTGCCGTGGCGGCGCTCATCGCCAAGCTTGCCGGGTCGATATCGCAGAAGTGCGGACTGAGCCGATTCCAGGCCGCGATATCGGCCATGCGGCGATAGGTCAGAGAGGGCATGACAATCTCGCTCTTACCCTTGCGCGCCATTGCCGAAATCGCTAGTGCGAGAGCCCAAAAACCGCTGCAAAACGTGACACAGTAATCGGTCTGATGCAGTGTGGCCAAGCGCTTTTCCAACTGTTGTACCAAAGGACCATTGTTGGTGTATTGGCGCTGTCGATAAAATTGCTTCGAATAAGCAAGAAAATTCTCGATATCGGGGCGTACCAGATTCGAGGTTGATTTCGGCGTAGCAAAAAGGCTGTCGCCGCCAAATAGCGCCAGGTCGGTTGCGGTATTTTTCATGGGCTGTCGCATTCTGCGTTAGCGGCTCAGTATCGTGTCATAGCGGTAGTGAGCCGCATAGAATTGCGCATTGGCATTAATAAATCGCGCTTGCCATCCTGCCTCGCTGGCGAGCTTGGCGAATTCCTCCTGGCTGCGCCAGATGCCGATGCGTGAAGCATGGTCGTTCAACTCTGCATCGCTGGGACGATTCTCCTTGTAGAACAAGTCGAGCCTGTCTCGGTCCGGCAGGTTGCCGATGTAAATGCTCTGTACCTGACTGAAGCGCTCAAACAGCGTTTGCAATACGGTGTGTGCCGCGTCTTCCGAAAAATACGAAAAGCTGCCGTAGCAAAGTACCTTCGAAAAACGTTGCGGTTGTGCCTCGGACAATACGTACTGGTCAGCTGCCTGCTGGAGAAAGAGGTAATCGGGAAGGACTTCATGGTGCTTCCTGGCTACGGAAATCAGATAGGCTGATAAATCCACGCCGAGAAATGCGCGGCAGTTGTCGAATAGCCTGGTGGACAGTGCGCCATTACCGCAAGCAAGGTCAAGCAACACATCTTCAGGATGCAATTGTAAATTGCTTCGGATACTGGTAACGATCAGCGAGATCTGCTCTTCCGTCACTGGCTTGCCATTGATGGTACGTTTGATCTGCCCCCAGAAATCATCTGCCGGTCGACTTCTTGCATACTCGTCATGGTCGAGCACCGGGTAGCTTTTTGCGGGTTTGCTGTTATCTGTGTTCATTGCAGTCAGTCTCTCGGCGTTGGCAATGGATAATCGTGGTGCATGGCATCAAAGGAGATCGGATGCAATTGCTGACACCACTGGCGCCACATGATACGTAGAGCGCGTTCCGCGCCCGCGCTGATAAGCTCGGGCTGGGCGATGGGCGAGCGGATGAATTGCTCACGCATGCCTGCGCGCAGGGTGGCCAGTGCGGCAATATCGTTCGACCAGAATACTGCTTTGCCAACGAAATCGGCGTCATTATCCGCAACAAACGCTTCGAGGCCCATGTGAGCAAGATAAGCTGGTGATGCACGCGACGGTATTGTTTTTCCCTTGGCGCTCAGTGTCGGTACTCCCATCCACAGCGCGTGGCACATGGTGGTGGTTCCTGTGTATGGGAAAGTATTGAGGCAAATATCTACCTGCTGGTGCAATTGCAGATACTCAGCCATGTCGCTGCGCCGGTGCAGATGCAGGCGATTGCCGTTGATGCCCTCTTTCGCGAACCACTCGCGCAGATAATGGTCTTGTCCATCACTCTCTTGGCCCGCCAACAATATGCTCGCATCCGGTATGGCACGCAATACTTGCGACCAAAGAGCAATGACTTTGCGATTTAGCTTGTTGGCACGATTGAAACTGCCGAATGTCAGGTGCCCATTCCTCAAAGCCGGCAATGGTCCCACTTCTGGTGCTGCCCTGTAAGGAATGAAAGGCGCACTGATCGGTAATCGAACTATTTTTTCCAGGAATAGATGATCAAATTCTCCGGCAGGCAGGATTTTGTTGTCGCTGAAAAAATAATCCATCGCCTGCAATCCGGTAGTGCCCGGATACCCAATCCAGCTGACCTGTACCGGTGCCGGTTTGCGGGCGAACGCCGGCAGGCGGTTGAAGCCGCTATGCCCCGACAGATCGATCAATATGTCAATTGCGTCGCGGGTAATCAAATGTGCCAGCTCCGCATGCGTCAATTTTTCCACCTGGCGCCAGACCACGAACAGACCATGCAGGTGACGGCTGATATTGTCGTCATGATAGCTGTTTGCATAAGCAATAAGTTCGAACTGCGGCGATTTGGACAGATGCTCGAGGATGGGTGTAATGAAACTGGCGACCGCATGGTTGTACAGGTCGGCGGACACGAAGCCGATGCGCAGGCGCCGCTCCGGGTCGCGCGTGTTGGCGTGTTTTGGCCACGAGGCACGCAGCGGCGCCTCGAAATGGTCGGCATACTTCAGGTGCTCGGCAAACAGGCTGGCGGCGTTGATATCCTGGCTGTGGGTAAGGTAGAACAGCAGGTTGCTGTGCAATTCGTCCCAGTCAGGATTGAGTTTCAATGCCTTGCGCGAATGCGCGATGGCCTGGTCGACGCGGCCCAGACGGGTCAGGGTGGCACTCAGGTTGACATACGCGCGCCGGTGATGCGGATCGAACTTGACCGCCGTCTCCAGACTGTTGACGGCCTCAGTCAGGCGGCCCATTTCCATCAGGCAAGTGCCGAGGTTGACGTGGGCAGGGGCGAATTTCGGGTCCAGCCTGACGGCGCGCCGGCAGCTTTCCAGCGCCTCATCGCGCCGCCCCATGGAGTTCAGTATGGCGGCGATATTGCTGTGGGTGACCGGATTGTTCGGCGCCAGCAGCTCCACTCTTCGGAAAGACGCCAGCGCCGCTTCGAGCTGGCCATCGTCCTGCTGGGCCATGCCGAGGTTGTTGAGGGCATCGATATTGTCGGGCTCCAGCAACAGCACCGCTTGGTAGATGGCAATTGCCTGCTCCTTGCGGCGGGTTTCGCGCAGCAGGTCGGCGTAATGCAGCATCGGGGCGGCCACCGAAGCGTCGAGCGCGATCGCTTGCCGGTAGGCGCTTTCGGCATCGGCTGTTTCTCCCAGCGCATGCAGGCAGCGCCCCAGGCCGAGGTAATGTGCGGCAGTTGCTGCCGGCAGCGCGGTGGCGCTGCGATAACTGGCTGCCGCCTGCGCATTGCGATCGAGACGGAACAGCACATTGCCCATGCCGCCGTGCGCCATGGCGTTGCCGGCGTCAAGTTCAATTGCGGCCGCATAACTTTTTAGTGCTGCTTCCGGCCGGTTCAGGGCGACGTGCACGTCGCCGAGCTTGCGGTGGATATCGGCACCGCCCGGCTGCAGTGCCAGCGCCTGGCGGTAGCTGGTCAGCGCCGGCTGAAACTGCTGCTGCGCCACCTGAATGTCGCCCTTGCCGACCTGCGCCATCACCAGTGCCGGATCGATGTCGAGCGCGCCGCGATAGCATTCGGCCGCTTCCTTCAGGTGCCCTTGCGCTTGCAGTGCATCACCGAGGCGACTCAGGGCCTCGGCAAAGCCGGGCGCCAGTTCCAGTGCGCGCATGAAACACGGCATGGCCAGTTCCGGGTGGCCGCCATCCATATGAGCGTTGCCCAGGTGCAGATGGGCTTCGGCGTCGCCGGGTGCCAGCTCCACCGTTTTTTGCAGGGCCGGCAAGCCATCCTTGCCCTGCAGCTGCAAGGCCATGGCCAGCACACTCCATGCCAGCGCCGCATCAGGGTGGCGCTCGAGCAGGGCACGGCTGGCATGTTCCATCTGCTCATGCTCACCGCTCTCGTACAGGCCGACGATATGATCGATTTCCTGTTGAGTTGGCTGCTGCCCGTTACTGGGTGGCGGTGCTGCGGAATTGGTAGCGTGCATGGATGGAATTATGAGTGATTGCCGTCTTCAATTGTAACGGCTGTCAGTGCTTTATAGAAATATCTTCGTCATAAACATCAATATGAAAAAAAAGCGTGGATGTCTTGCGACGTCCACGCCATTCTATTTGCAGCTTACAGGCAATCAGCAGTTACATATTCGGATAATTCGGCCCGCCGCCGCCTTCCGGCGTGACCCAGACGATATTTTGCGTCGGATCCTTGATGTCGCAGGTTTTGCAGTGCACGCAGTTCTGCGCATTGATCTGCAGGCGATCGGCGCCGTCGTCGTTTTTCACGAACTCATAGACGCCGGCCGGACAGTAGCGCGCCTCCGGGCCGGCATAGGTGGCCAGGTTGACATCGACCGGCACGCTGGCGTTTTTCAACGTCAGGTGGATCGGCTGGTCTTCCGCGTGGTTGGTGTTCGAGATGAACACCGACGACAGCTTGTCGAAGGTCAGCTTGCCGTCCGGCTTCGGATAGACGATTTTTTTCGACTGTGCCGCCGGTTTCAGGCATTCGTGGTCGCCATGTGTGTGGTGCAGGGTCCACGGCGCCTTGCCGCGGAAGATGATCTGGTCGATGCCCGTCATCAGGCTGCCCAGGTACAGGCCCTTTGACAGCCATGGCTTGACGTTGCGCGCCACGTGCAGCTCTTCATGCAGCCACGATTGTTCGAACGCGACCGGGTAGCTGGCCAGTTCGTCGTGCTGGCGCTGCTCGCCCAGCGCGCCAAACGCCGCTTCGGCCGCCAGCATGCCGCTCTTGATGGCGGCGTGGCTGCCCTTGATGCGGCTCATGTTCAAAAAGCCCGCATCGCAGCCGATCAGCGCGCCGCCGGCAAATACCAGCTTCGGCAACGACTGCAGGCCGCCGGCCGTGATCGCGCGCGCGCCATACGAAATGCGCTTGCCGCCCTCGAAGAACTTGCGGATTTCCGGGTGGGTCTTGTAGCGCTGGAATTCTTCGTACGGCGACAGGTAGGGGTTTTCATACGCCAGGCCAACCACGTAACCGACCATCACCTGGTTGTTTTCCAGGTGGTACAGGAAGGAGCCGCCATAGGTTTTCGCGTCCAGCGGCCAGCCGGTCGAGTGGATCACTAGCCCGGGTTGATGCTGGGCCGGGTCGATTTCCCACAGTTCCTTGATGCCGATGCCGTACGATTGCGGGTCCTTGCCCGCGTTCAGGTCGTATTTGGCCATCAGCTGCTTGCCGAGGTGGCCACGCGCGCCTTCGGCGAACAAGGTGTATTTTGCGTGCAACTCCATGCCCAACTGGAAGTCGGGACCCGGTTCGCCATCGCGCTTGACGCCCATGTTGCCGGTTGCCACGCCTCTCACGGAACCATCGTCGTTGTACAGGATCTCGGCGGCCGGGAAGCCCGGGAAGATTTCCACCCCCAGGTTTTCCGCCTGCTGGCCCAGCCAGCGCACCACATTGCCCAGCGAAACGATGTAGTTGCCGTGGTTCTCGAAGCAGGCCGGCACGGCGAAATTTGGCGTCTTGTAGGCCTTGGTTTCGGTCAGGAACAGGATGCGGTCTTCCGTCACGGCGGTATTGAGCGGCGCGCCCAGTTCCTTCCAGTTCGGGATCAGCTCGGTCAGCGCTTTCGGGTCCATGATGGCGCCCGACAGGATATGCGCGCCCAGTTCGCCGCCTTTTTCCAGCACGCAAACCGACACCTCCTGGTTTTTTTCAGCGGCCAGCTGTTTCAGGCGGATGGCTGCAGCCAGGCCGGCAGGGCCGCCGCCGACGATCACCACGTCATACTCCATGGCCTCGCGCGGTCCGTACTGTTCAACTAAGTTATTTGGCTGTGTCATGGTCTCGTTTTATGGTTACTGAATTCGGTGAGCGGAAATCGCGGGAAAATTTAAGCACGAGTGTGCTTGTTTTTGGCGCAGATTGCAACTTCGGCGCCATTTTGCGTGACAATGCCCCTCGCCGCAATCTAAATCCGGGCATTTTGTGTAATGATGGCGTTTACTTTCGCCTAGCCGTTGCTGTCAGGAACATGTCCTGTTGGCCATGTCGAGGGCAAAGTGTTAATCAAAACAAAACAGGAGTAGCTCGTGGGCATAGAAGTCAATTTCGAGGGCAAGATCGCCCTGATTACGGGCGCGTCCAGCGGCCTCGGCGCGCGCTTTGCCAAAGTGCTTGCGCAGGCCGGCGCCCAGGTCGTGCTGGCCTCGCGCCGCACCGAGCGCCTGAAAGAACTGCGCGCCGAGATCGAAGCCGACGGCGGCGCCGCCCACGTGGTGGCGCTCGACGTGACCGACTTTGCCAGCATCAAGTCGGCCATCGCCCACGCGGAAACCGAGGCAGGGCCGATCGATATCCTGGTCAACAATTCCGGCGTGTCGACCACCCAGCGCCTGGTCGACGTCACGCCCGAGGATTATGCCTTTGTGATGGACACCAATTTGCGCGGTTCTTTCTTCGTAGCCCAGCAGACGGCCAAGCGGATGATCGCGCGCGCCAAGGGCGATCCGAAAAAACAGCACCGCATCATCAATATCGCCTCGATGGCCGGCTTGCAGGTGCTGCCACAGATCGGTGTGTATTGCATGAGCAAGGCCGGCATGGTGCACATGACGCGCGCCATGGCGGCTGAATGGGGCAAGTATGGCATCAATACCAACGCCATTTGCCCGGGCTATATTTCTACCGAGATCAACGAGGATTATTTTGCCACCGAGCAGGGCAAGAAGCTGATCGAGATGCTGCCGAACAAGCGCCCGGGCAAGCCGGAAGACCTCGACGGCTTGTTGTTATTGCTCGCTGGCGAGGATTCGCACTTCATCAATGGCGCGATCATCTCGGCCGATGGCGGCATGACGGCTTTTTAAGGTTGCTGGCGCAAGCCCACCAGCTTGTGCACCAGCTCCGACGAGGTCGCTGCTGCAAACTTGCGCATCAGCTTGGCGCGGTGCATTTCCACCGTGCGCGGGCTGAGGTCGATCTGGCGTGCGATCAGCTTGCTGGTCTTGCCTTCCACCAGCAGCGCGGCGATTTCGCGCTCGCGCGGCGTCAGCTGCGCCGTCACGGGGCGCTGTTCGCTGACATCCTCGAAGGTCCAGATGCCTGCGCCCAGCGGCTGGCCCGGCAGCATGGCGTGGCCCGTCACATGGCACCAGAACAATTCGTCATCACTGCGGCGCATGATGCGTTCGTCCGAGTAGCGCCCTTTGGCGTTCATGATGGGGATAATGCGCTCACCAGTGCGCAGGAACTCGTCGTGGGTAGGGTACAGTACTTCGAAGGACTGGCCGTCAAGCTGTGCACGCGTGTAGCCGAACATGGAAGCCAGCGCTTCGTTGCAGCGGCGCATGATGCGGTTCTCCGACATGCACATGCCGACCGGCGCGTGCAGGAAGATGCTTTCGTAGTCGACGGCGGGTGCGGCATTCATCTGGCGGGGATCGCTCTCACAGGGGACCATGCGGCACGGTGCCGGTAGTTCTACGGTATTGTACTTTCCACCGGCGTATTTTATGCTCAGTTGCTGCCGGCATCAGCAATCCATGCCAAGATGCTGCAAAGAATTTCACAAAAAACTCAAACACACCAGAGGGACATCCATGAACAAAGTTTATCCTGACGCCGCTGCGGCGTTGGCAGGCATCGTCCAGGACGGCCAGACCATCGCCGTCGGCGGCTTCGGCCTGTGCGGCATCCCCGAAGCGCTGATTGGCGCCTTGCGCGATTCCGGCGTGACGAACCTGACCGCCATTTCCAACAATGCCGGCGTCGACGGCTTCGGCCTGGGCCAGCTGCTCACAACGCGCCAGATCAGGAAGATGATCGCTTCTTATGTCGGTGAAAACAAGGAATTCGCGCGCCAGTACCTGGCCGGCGAACTGGAACTGGAATTTACGCCGCAGGGCACCCTGGCGGAAAAACTGCGTGCCGGCGGCGCCGGCATTCCTGCTTTTTTCACCAGGACCGGCGTCGGCACCATCGTCGCCGACGGCAAGGAGCTGCGTGAATTTGACGGCGAACAGTACGTGATGGAACACAGCCTGGTGGCCGATGTGTCGCTGGTGAAGGCCTATATGGCGGACCGCGCCGGCAACCTGGTGTACCGCAAGACGGCGCGCAACTTCAATCCGAACGTGGCGATGGCCGGCAAGATCACCATCGTCGAAGTGGAAAAACTGGTCGAAGTGGGCGAGATTGATCCGGATGACGTGCACACGCCGAGCATTTTCGTGCACCGCATCGTGGTCAACGGGCATCCAGAAAAACGCATCGAACAGCGCACCGTGCGCACCGACTGATTATAAGCAGTATTCACGCCTGGTAAAACCGTCGCGAGCGGCAGTGATTTGTGGCAGAGAAGCGCAGCTGTGCGGATGCACAGTGAGCATCGCAGGCCGCAAAGCGCGACGCGCAGTAGGTTTTACCAGGCGAGCCACTAACATAAATGGAGATGATTATGGCTTGGACGAGAGATCAAATGGCGGCGCGTGCCGCAAAAGAACTGCAGGATGGTTTTTATGTGAACCTGGGCATCGGTTTGCCGACCCTGGTGGCCAATTATGTGCCAGACAATATCGAAGTGTTCCTGCAGTCGGAAAACGGCTTGCTGGGCATCGGCCCGTTCCCGACGGACGCCGAAGTCGATGCCGACCTGATCAACGCCGGCAAGCAGACCGTCACGGCCTTGCCGGGCGCTGCCTATTTCAGCTCGGCCGATTCCTTCGGCATGATCCGTGGCGGCAAGATCAATCTGGCCATCCTGGGCGCGATGCAGGTGTCGGAAAAGGGTGACCTGGCGAACTGGATGATTCCAGGCAAGATGGTCAAGGGTATGGGTGGTGCGATGGACCTGGTGGCCGGCGTCAAGCGCGTGGTAGTGCTGATGGAACACGTCGCCACCGCCAAGGACGGCACCACCTCGCACAAGCTGCTGAAGCAGTGCGACCTGCCGTTGACGGGCGTGGGCGTGGTCGACGTCATCATCAGCGATCTTGGCGTGATCGAGGTGACGGAGAACGGCCTGAAACTGGTCGAACTGGCCCCTGGCGTGACCAAGGAGCAGGTACAGGCCGCCACCGGAGCGGAACTGGACGTCTCCGCTGTTTGATCTGTGCAGGCAGGCAAGACAGGGGCGGGCAGCGATGCCCGCCCTTTTTTTCAGCTGCGTGCCTTGCCGCGCAAGCCATCCAGGCTGAATGCGCCGCCACCGGCTGCTGCGAAATACAGGAAGGTAAAGCAGTACAGCACCGCCAGCTCGCCGCCGTTCAGGATCGGCAAGAAGCCTTGCGGCGCGTGCATCATGAAGTAGCCCACGGCCATTTGCCCGGACAAGATAAAGGCTACCGGGCGCGTGAACAGGCCCAGCAACAGCAGGGCGCCGCCCACCAGTTCCAGTATGCCCGCCACCCCCATCAGCGAGAGTAGCTGCACGCCGTCGAACATGGCCACGTGCGGTGTGCCGAACAGCTTGGCCGTGCCATGCTGCAGGTACAAGAAGCCGGTGATGATGCGCAGGATACCCAGCAGGCGCGGGGTCCAGGCGGCGAGCAGGGCGGGCGAGGGGGAAGTGGACATGGCGTACTCCGTTCAAAAGTTGAGTCAGGTTGCCTTGGCGCCGATGCATCAGCTTGCCCAAGGATGGCTGCACTGTATTCCTTTTTTCATGGTTGATCATCAGTGCTGATGTTGATGCATCATTTCCCCAATGTTGACGAGCGAAAAAAAACCCCGCAGATCGGCGGGGCTTTTTGAAGGGGGAACGATTACTTCACGATACTGACTGCGGGTGGGATGATCGCGTCATCGGCAGGGTGGGTCGGATGGGCCAGCTCGCTGTGCAGCTTGTCCATGTCCAGTTCTTTTTCCCATTTCGACACCACGATGGTGGCTACGCCGTTGCCGACGAAGTTGGTCAGCGCGCGGCATTCGCTCATGAAACGGTCGATGCCCAGGATCAGCGCCATGCCGGCCACTGGAATTGTCGGCACCACGGCCAGGGTCGCGGCCAGGGTGATGAAGCCGGCGCCGGTGATGCCAGACGCGCCTTTCGAGGTCAGCATTGCCACGCCCAGGATGGTCAGTTCCTGCCAGATGGTTAGCTCGGTGTTGGTCGCTTGTGCCACGAACAGCGCGGCCATGGTCATGTAGATGTTGGTACCGTCCAGGTTGAACGAGTAGCCGGTAGGAACCACCAGGCCAACCACCGGTTTGGAGCAGCCCAGGCGTTCGAGTTTCTTCATCAGGGCCGGCAGCGCCGATTCCGACGAGCTGGTGCCCAGCACGATCAGCAGCTCTTCCTTGATGTACAGCAGGAAGCGGCCAATCGAGAAGCCCGTGTACTTGGCGATCAGGCCCAGCACCACGAATACGAACAGGAAGCAGGTCAGGTAGAACGAACCCATCAGTTTGGCCAGCGGGATCAGCGACGCCAGGCCGTATTTGCCGATGGTGAAGGCCATTGCGCCGAACGCGCCGATCGGAGCGACTTTCATGATGATGTTGACCATGCCGAAGATGGCATGCGACAGTTCGTCGATCAGCTTGGTGACCGGACGGCCGCGCTCGCCCAGCAGCGACAGCGAGAAACCGAACAGGATGGCGATCAGCAGCACTTGCAGGATATCGCCCTTGGCAAACGCATCAACGAAGGTCTTCGGAATGATGTTCATGATGAAGTCGGTGGTCGTCATGCCCTGGGCATGCGTGTATTGCTCGATCGACTTGGCATCAAGGTGGGCCGGATCGGCGTTGAAGCCGGCACCCGGTTTGAGCACGTTGGCAACCACCAGGCCGATGGCCAGGGCGAATGTGGAGACGACTTCGAAGTAGATCAGGGCCTTGCCGCCAACGCGGCCGATTTTCTTGACGTCCTGCATGCCGGCAATGCCCGATACCACGGTGCAAAAAATCACCGGTGCGATGATCATCTTGATCAGTTTGATGAAGCCGTCGCCGAGCGGCTTCATGTCGACGGCGTTCGTTGGATAGAACACCCCCAGCAGCACGCCCGCCACGATGGCGAACAGCACCTGTACGTACAGGATTTTATAGAATGGTTTTTTCACGGAAAGTCTCCTCTTGCGGGTTGATGGATGCGATCATCCGCGTAATGGATCGCCCGCTCAATTGTGGATAACCGCAGATATGCACATTTTGTATATCGGGTATTTAAGAGTGGAAATGCGTTGCCGGACATGCTGCGCTGCAGCAATATCGGGTCGATTCAGCCGTGCGCTTGGAGCATTGCCCGTGCTGCGCTACACTTCGCCAGAGGCTAGCGCGATATACCCGTCACCGGGCAAGGCGCGCTGCTGTTTTTCCACCGACTCCACCACCGGAATTAGCATGATCGAAGCCCGTATCCAGTCCGTCCAGTGTATTTCCCCGGCCGGTTTGCACCGCATGTCCTATAAAGAGTGGGGCGCGCCCGACAACCCAAACGTACTGGTGTGTGTGCATGGCGTGACGCGCGTGGCCGACGACTTCGACAGCCTGGCGCAAGCGATGGCCAGCGACTACCGCGTGATCTGCCCCGACGTGGTGGGGCGCGGCCGTTCCGGCTGGCTGGCCAACCCGGAGTTCTACCGCGTGCCGCAATACGTGAGCGACATGGTGACCCTGCTGGCGCGCGTGCTGGCCAATGGCGAGCGGCAGACGGTGGACTGGTTCGGTACCTCGATGGGCGGCCTGATTGGCCTGGGCCTGGCGTCCTTGCCGCACAGCCCGGTCAGCAAGTTAATCCTGAACGACATCGGCCCGACCCTGGCGCCGGAGGCCTTGCAGCGCATCGGCGACTATATCGGCCAGGATTTGCGCTTCGATACGTTCGAACAGGGCGCTGATTTCGTGCGCGCCGTGTCGGCCAGTTTCGGCCCGCACACCGATGCCGAATGGCACAAACTGGCGCGTGACGTGCTGCGCCAGGGCCAGGACGGCCGCTGGCGCCGCCATTACGACATGGGCCTGGCGCTGCCGTTCCGTTCCGCCACGCTTGACTCGGCCGCGCGCGACGAAGCCATGCTGTGGGCCGCCTACGATGCCGTGCGCTGCCCGACGCTGCTGGTGCGCGGCACCGATTCGGACCTGCTGACGCACGACACGGCGCAAGCCATGTTGCAGCGTGGCCCAAAAGCGCAACTGGTGGAAATTGCCGGCGTCGGCCATGCGCCCACGTTTATCCACGACGAGCAGATTGCCATCGTGCGACAGTTTTTGTTGAACAAGTAAAGTTTTACCGATTTTGAAACAAACGAAAGAAACAGCATGGAAATTACCCGCTTGCACGTAGGCAAACGCCTGTCCGAAGTTGCCATCCACAATGGCACCATTTACCTTGCCGGCCAGATCGCCGAAGACACTACTCAGGATATCGTTGGCCAGACCCGCGAAGTGCTGGGCCATATCGACCGCCTGCTGGCCGAAGCGGGCAGCGACAAGACCTGCATCCTGTCGTGCCAGATTTATATCGCCGACATGCAGCACTTTGCCGGCATGAACGAAGTATGGGATGATTGGGTGGCCTCCAGCCATACGCCGCCACGCGCCACCGTCGAAGCGAAACTGGCCAATCCGGCATGCCTGGTTGAAATCGTCATCATCGCTGCAGAGCGCTAAGGTCCCCATGGTTTCCACTTCGGCCCCCAATAGCGCCACCACGGAACAACTGGTCGAGGGCCTGAGTGGGCCGGACAGCGCGCGCGTGCTCGATGCGCTGGCCTATGCGACCGCAGCCTATGGTGAGAAGCTGACCTTTGCCGGCCGCCCGGCGCTCGACTTCGCCATCGGCGTGGCCACCACCCTGGCGTTCTTGCGCAGCGATGCGGAAACCCGCATTGCCGGCCTGATGTTCGAGCTGACCTTGCTCGAACCTGATACGGCGGCCGATATCGAGCCGCGCTTCGGCAAGCAGGTATGCGACCTGGCCACCGGCGTGCGCCAGCTGATCCGGCTGCGCGCGCTGAACCAGGCCTCGTATGCGGGCGGCGCTGGTGGTCGCGGCAGGAATGCGGCCCAGCAGGCCGTGGCGCAAGTGGAAACCCTGCGCAAAATGCTGCTGGCTATGGCATCGGACATGCGCGTGGTACTGGTGCGCCTGGCCTCGTGCGTGACCACCTTGCGCTATTTTGCCGAATTAAAACTCTTCAATGACATGACGCGCGATTACGGCCGGGAAACCCTCGACCTGTACGCGCCGCTGGCCAACCGGCTCGGTATCTGGCAGCTGAAGTGGGAGCTGGAAGACCTGTCGTTCCGCTTTATCGAACCGGAGGCCTACAAGCGCATCGCCAAGATGCTGGAAGAAAAACGCATGATGCGCGAGGGCTTTGTGTCCTCGGCGATCCTGCGTCTGCAGACCGAGCTGGCTTCGGCCGGCATTGCCGCCGAAGTGTTCGGCCGCCCGAAACATATCTACAGCATCTGGAACAAGATGCGCGGCAAGGAACTCGACTTCACGGCCCTGTACGATGTGCGCGCGTTTCGCGTGATCGTCGCAGATGTGAAGACCTGTTATACGGTGCTGGGCGTGGTGCACAATATCTGGACCCCGATCCCGAAGGAATTCGACGACTATATCTCGCGCCCGAAACCGAACGGCTACCAGTCGCTGCACACGGTGGTGATGGCTGACGACAGCCGGCCGCTGGAAGTGCAAATCCGCACCAATGAAATGCACAGCTTTGCCGAATACGGCGTGGCCGCGCACTGGCGCTACAAGGAAGAGGGCGGGTCGAACTTTGCCGGCCAAAAATACGACGAAAAAATTGCATGGCTGCGCCAGTTGCTGGCCTGGAAAACCGACGTGGCCGACGCCGTTGTCGGCCAGGAAGAAATCCAGCGCGAATGGGTGGAAAAACTCAAGTCCGCCACCCTGGACGACCGTATTTTCGTCATGACGCCGCAGGCGCGCGTGCTGGAGTTGCCGGTCGGCGCCACGCCGGTCGACTTTGCTTATCACCTGCACAGCGATGTCGGTCACCGTTGCCGTGGCGCCAAGGTCGACGGCGTGATGGTGCCGCTGAACACCCAACTGAAAAACGGCCAGACCTGCGAAATCATTACCGCCAAGGGCGCACCTGGCACGGCCGGGCCGTCGCGCGACTGGCTCAGCGCCGGCTACGCCGCCAGCACCCGTACCCGTTCGAAAATCCGCGCGTGGTTCCATGCGATCGACATCCAGGAAACCGTAGGCCACGGCCGCGCGCTGGTGGAAAAATCGCTGCAGCGCGAAGGCAAGACGGCCGTCAATCTTGAAGCGCTGGCGCAGAAACTGGGCTTTGGCAAGGTCGATGAACTGTTCCTGTCTGTCGGCAAGGACGAATTCAGCTTGCGCCACGTGGAGCAGGCGCTGCACGACAATGGTGAAGTGGTGGAGCCGGAAGACGCGGTACTGGTCGGCAAAAGCCGCGCCTCCAGCGTGGAGCAGGGAGCCAAGTCCGGCGTGCTGGTGGTCGGAACGGAAGGCCTGATGACGGTGCTGGCCAAATGCTGCAAGCCGGCGCCGCCCGACAGCATCGTCGGGTTTGTCACGCGCGGCAAGGGCGTCTCGATTCACCGCGCCACCTGCAAGAACTTCGAGGAAATGCGCGCCAAGGCGCCCGAGCGTGTGATCTTCACCGAATGGGGCAGCACCGGCGGCCAGGATACTGTCTACCCGGTCGATATCTTTATCCTGGCCGGCGACCGCCAGGGCCTGCTGCGCGATATCTCCGAGATTTTTTCGCGTGAAAAAATCAACGTGATCGGCGTCAATACGCAAAGCGCCAAGGGCCAGGCCCGCATGACATTTACGGCCGAGATCAGCTCGACGGCGCAGTTGCTGAAAGCTTTGAATGTGATCAAGGATGTCAGCGGGGTGATGGAAGCGCGGCGCAGCTGAACTGCCGGGGTCAGACCCTCAATGCCGCTAACTCGGAAGCTTGCGCTAGTGGGTGCGGGGGTCTGACCCCAGCCCTTGCTTGTGGGTTTGGTCACCCCCATGCAATCCCGCCATCGCAGTCGTCTCCGGCTGCAAGGTGATATGGTCAATGCCATGGCTGGCCAGCAGCATGGCCTTGATGGCGCGCAGCACGGCGGGCCACTGGTCCAGGTGCTCGATCTGCACGTGGCCGATCAACGCCGGCTGGCCAGGCGACATATCCCATACGTGCAGGTCGTGCACCGACAGCACGCCATCGACCTGCTCGACATCGGCGCCTACTTGCAAATAATCGATCTGCTGCGGCACGCCTTCCATCAGGAAGTGGTAGGAGTCTTTTAATACGCCAAACGTCGATTTCAGGATCAGCAAGGACACCAGCACCGACAGCAGCGGGTCGATCTGCATCCAGCCCGTGAAGTAGATCACGGCGCCGGCGACGATGGCGGCCACCGACCCCAGCAGGTCGCCCATCACGTGCACCAGCGCGGCACGCGTATTGACGCTGTCCTTGTCTTTCGACAGCACCCATGCCACCACCAGATTGATCGCCAGGCCGATGACTGCCACCACCACTACCGTATCGCCATGCACGGCTTGCGGCGTGGAAAAGCGCAGCGCGGCCTCAATGCAAATCCAGCCCACCACGCATAGCATGGCCAGACCGTTGACAAAGGCGGCCAGCGCTTCGGCGCGGCCAAAACCAAACGAGTGGCGCGGCGAGGGCGGGCGGCGGGCGATCACTTGCGCCAGCAGTGCCAGGCCCAGCGCCGCCGCATCGGTAACCATATGGCCGGCGTCGGAAATCAGGGCCAGCGAGTTGGACAGGACGCCAAAGGCCACTTCGACGCCGGCAAACGACAGCGTCAAGCCCAAGGCCCACGCCAGCACGCTCTGCTTGCGCCCCGTGAACGAGTGCGTGTGCTTGGCGTCGCCTTTCAGGTGAGCATGCAGGTGGGCGTGGTCGTGGTCATGGTCGTTCTTGTCGTGCATGGCGTGCTTTGTAGAATGATCTTGCCGCCAGTGTAATGGAAAGGCCGATCAGCCGTCAGGCTTTGACACTGTCGCCGAACTTGCCTTCACGGAAGTCCTGCACCGCCTGGAACACTTCAGCCTGGGTATTCATCACGAACGGGCCGTACTGCGCGATCGGCTCGTTCAAGGGCTGGCCTGCCACCAGGATGACGCGGCCGCCTTGTGGTGCGGTGATGCGCACGCCGTCGCTGCCGGGCGTATTCTTGAAAATGGCCATGCGCAGCGCCGGTACCTCCTTGCCATCGACCTCGACAGCGCCCCGGAAAGTATATAAAAAAGCGTTATGGCCCGGCGGTAACGGTTGCTCGAAGGTGCTGCCGGCCGGCAGCTCGATATCGAGGTACAGCGGCTCGGTGCGCTCGCGCTGCACTGCGCCCGCCACGCCATGGCTGCTGCCGGCGATTACTTGTACCGCCACCCCTGCGCTGGTGGTGTAGCGCGGAATGGCGCTGCTGTCGAAATCGCGGTACCAGGGCGTGCGCATCTTGTCGCTGGCGGGCAGGTTCAGCCACAACTGAAAACCTTCCATTACGCCCGCTTCCTGTTCCGGCATTTCCGAATGGATCACGCCACTGCCAGCCGTCATCCATTGCACGCCACCCGAGCTCAGCAAGCCTTCGTGGCCAGCGCTGTCGCGGTGGCGCATGCGGCCCGTGATCATATAGGACACGGTCTCGAAGCCGCGGTGCGGGTGCTCGGGAAAACCGGCGATATAGTCGTTCGGCTGGTCGCTGGCAAAATTGTCGAGCATCAGGAACGGATCGAGGCGACGCTGCAATTGCTGCGTCAGGACGCGGTTGATCTTCACGCCGGCGCCATCCATCACGGCCTGGCCGGCAATCACGCGCTCGACGGTGCGTGCGGTGGTGACCGTGGTGGCGGTATTGATATCGTCCATGATGCTCTCCAGTGTTCAGTGTGAAACGCTTATACGAGAATAGCGTTGATCTCGGCGTCCGCCTGGGCTTGCGCCTTGGCCACAGCTTCGGGACCCATGCCCATGCCTTCCGAATACACGTACTGCACGTCGCTCAGGCCCAGGAAACCGAACATGGTGTTCAGGTAAGGCACCTGGCTGTCGGTCGCGCCGCCACGATGCAGGCCGCCACGCGACAGGCCTACCAGGACTTTCTTGCCGGTCAGCAGGCCGACCGGGCCTTTTTCCGTATATTTGAACGTGACGTTGGCGCGCGCAATTGCATCGAACCAGCTTTTCAGTTGCACGGTGATGCCGAAGTTGTACATTGGTGCGCCGACCACGATCACGTCGGCCGCCTGCACTTGGGCAATCAGCGCGTCGTCGAGGGCGATGCGGGCTGCCTGTTCGGCGCTGCGCTGGTCCGCTGGCGTGAACAGTGCCTGCAGGGTCGGCTCGTCAAGTATCGGATGCGGTTCGGCAGCCAGGTCGCGGCGCACCACGGCAGCGCCAGGATGGGCGGCGACAACGCGGGCGACCAGGGCGTCGGCCAGGCGGGTGGATGCGGAGCCGGTGCTGCGGGCGCTGGAATTGATTTGCAGGATGTTCATCTGGTTTTCTCCGTGTGAGTGAGGTGTCTTGCGATGAATGAACTATAGCAATTCCAAAATTGATGCGGAAGCCGTTAAAATGGATAACATTAATCCACTCATGGAACAATGAGGACACCATGGACATCGATCCCGGCGATTTGCTGCTGTTTGCCCGCGTGGTGGAGTGCGGCAGTTTTTCGCGTGCCGCAGAGCGCGTCGACCTGCCCAAATCGACTTTGTCGCGCCGTATTGCGCTGTTGGAAGGAAAACTGGGCGAACGCCTGCTGCAGCGAACCACGCGCAAGCTGGTGCTGACCGAATTTGGCGCCAGCCTGCTCGAACACGCGCGCAAGGTGGTGGAGGAAACCGAGGCGGCCGGCGCGCTGGCCCAGCATCGCCAGGCCGGACCCAGCGGCTTGCTGCGCATCTCGATGCCGGCCGATTTTGCCGATACGCTGATGCGGCAAGTGCTGGCCGAATTCGTGCGCCGCTATCCGGCCATTTCGTTGGAAATTGACTTGTCGGCGCGCCGCGTGGATTTGCTGGAGGAAAACTTTGACCTGGCGATACGCATGGGCAAGCTGCCCGACGACGCCAGCCTGGCGGCACGCCGCGTGGCCTTCAGCACCCTGGCGCTGTATGCTGCGCCACGATACACGAGCTTGCATGGCCTGCCAGAACATCCCGACGATCTGTTCCGGCACGATTTGCTGAGCTTGCCACCGGCCTTGCACGGCATGGTGCGCTGGACCTTGATACGCGGCAAGACCACCTGGGAGCGCGACCTGCCGGTGCGCCTGCTGGCCAATTCACCGGAATTGCTGGTACGCATGGCTTGCACCGGGGTGGGGATTGCGGCCAGCACCGACCGCTTCGCCAACGCTTATCTGCAAACGGGGGAGCTGGTGCGCGTGCTGCCGGAATGGAGCTTTCCGCTGGTTACGGGCTGGGCCGTGTTTCCTGGCAGGCGCTTGATGCCGGCCAAGACACGTGCGTTTCTCGACCTGATGGAGGAAATGTACCAGATGGACATGCCTGTCTGACTGGATTACTTGGGTAAATTACCCATCACTTCACCGAGCTGCACCGGCCCGGCCGGTTGCCAGCCCGGGTTGAACTGTACCGTGTCTTTCGGGAACAGCATCACGACGGTCGATCCCAGCAGGAAGCGGCCCAGTTCCTCGCCTTTTTTCAGCACGATATTGTCGTTGGCATAGCTCCAGTCGCGCACCTGGCCCGAGCGGGGCGGATTGACTACGCCGTGCCAGACGGTGGCCATGCTGCCGACGATGGTGGCGCCCACCAGGGTCATCACGAAAGGACCGTTGGCGGTGTCGAACACGCACACCACGCGCTCGTTGCGGGCAAACAGGCCGGGGATGCCGCGCGCGGTGGTCGGGTTCACGGAAAACAATTCACCAGGCACATAAATCATGCGCGTCAGACGGCCGTCGCACGGCATGTGGATGCGGTGGTAGTCGCGCGGGCTCAGATACAGGTTGGCAAAGCTGCCGTGCTCGAACTGGGCGGCCAGTGCAGCGTCGCCGCCGACCAGCGCGGTGGTGGTGAAATTATGACCCTTGGCCTGGAAGATCTGGTCCTTGTCGATGCTGCCGAACTGGCTGATGCGGCCGTCGACCGGGCAAACATAGTCGGCTTGCGCAATCAGGCGCACGCCGGGGCGCAGCGCGCGCGTGAAGAAATCGTTGAAGCTGGTGTAATGCGTGATGTCCGGATCAAGCGCCTCGGCCATGTTGACGTTGTAGCGGCCGACAAACCAGCGGATCAGCCGCGTGGTCATGGCGCCGCCTTTGGCGCCGGCCACGCGGCCGGCGAAATTGGTCAACGCGCTCTTGGGCAGCAGATATTGGGGCAGGACGGCGAGACGGGACACGATAGGGAGCCTTTGATTGGATTGAAACAATGATGCACAAGCATTATAGCGGCGAAGGATGGCAAGGGATACCGGGCGGCGTGCGGCGGCGTACAGGCAAGTTTCCACGGAAGTTAATTTTTTATAAGAAATATTTTCTGATCGCCGTGTCATAACGACAAAATTGCCTCAAAATACGAGCGCCTGTTTTCCAGTCCCTGTTTCAGTTACCCTGCCGCCCAGCCATGATGCCATTCCGTTTGCCTGCCTTGCACCTGACCATTACCGCCACCGCCCTGATCGTTGCCTGTCAGGCGCAGGCCCAGCAGGGGGCCGGGCAGGAAGCAGAGCAGGTGCAGAAGCCGGCCGAGCCGGCGCTGCAGCAGGTGGAAGTCAAAAGCAGCTATGATCCGCGCCGCGACGACACCGCCAGCAAGATGGTGGTGTCCAGTGAGGAAATCCTCAAGTATGGCGACACCAGTGTTACCGACGTGCTCAAACGCCTGCCCGGCATTACCGTCACGGGCGCGGCCGGCCGCACTGGCGGCGAAATCCGCATGCGTGGCCTGGGCAGCGGCTACACGCAGATATTGCTCAACGGCGAGCGCGCGCCGGCCGGTTTTTCGCTCGATACCGTCTCGCCGGACATGATCGAGCGCATCGAAATCCTGCGTGCGGCCAGTGCCGAATACAGCACCCAGTCGATAGCCGGCACCATCAACGTGGTGCTGAAGAAAGCGGTGAAAAAGGCCCAGCGCGAGCTCAAGCTGGGCGTGGGGGGCGGGCGTGACGCGCACTCGGGCAATGGCAGTTTGCAGCTATCGGACAAGGACGGCATATTTTCCTGGTCGCTGGCCGCGTCGGCGTTCCGCTACGACTATGATTTCGGCGGCCCGCAAGACAGCCCTGCGCTGGATCTCGGCTACCTGCCCGACGGCCAGCAGAACCTGTTGCGCCGCATCGCCGGTGGCGGCGGTGGCCGCGTGGAAGGCATCAACCTGGCGCCACGGCTGAACTGGAACTATCCCGGTGGCGACAGCCTGACGGCACAACTTTACCTCAATGCCAGTCGCGGCAACAATCACAACAGCTACCATACCGATACCGTGCTGGGCGAGCGACCGGAGTACGACAGCAACGACAGCCGCGGCGGCAACCACCAGGTATTCGGCCGCACCGACCTGAACTGGACACGCAAGCTCGATGGTGGCGCGAAACTCGAACTGGGCGTGCGCGGCATGGCCAACAGCAGCGCAAACGATAACGATACTCTGGGCCTGATCGATGGCGCAGGGCTGGCGCTGGACCGCCGGGTACGGCTGGAAACCAACTACGATACGATCTCGTCGAGCGGCAAGTATTCGTCGCCCTGGATGCCGGGCCATGCGCTGTCGATGGGCTGGGATGGCACGCTCAGCCGGCGCGAGGAAGAGCGCCGCCAGCGCGAAGCAAGCGTGCCGGGGGCACCAATACGCTACAGCGATGAACACTACAATTCCACGGTCAAGCTGCTGGCGCTGTATGCGCAGGACGAATGGGACATCACGCCGCGCTGGTCGATGTATGCGGGCCTGCGCTGGGAAGGTGGCCAGACGCGCAGCGCCGGCGACAGCTTCGATGCCGTGCGCCAGCGCAGCAGCGTCTGGAGCCCGCTGCTGCAGACCTTGTGGAAATTGCCCTCTGCCCATGGGGACCAGCTGCGCCTGGCCCTGACGCGCACCTATAAATCGCCGTCTACCTCGAACCTGATACCGCGCCGCAGCATCTCGACCAACAATAGCCAGGCCGAGCCTGACCGCCAGGGCAATCCCCGCCTGAAACCGGAACTGGCGCTGGGCGTCGATGCGTCGTATGACCATTACTGGGCCGAAGGCGCTTTGCTCGGCGTGCGCGCTTCGGCGCGCCGCATCGACGGCTACACGCGCCAGGGCTTGCTCTTGAACGACGATCGCTGGGTGTCCACGCCCATCAACGACGGCCGCGCCGACACCCAAACCGTGGAACTGGAAGCGAAGTTCCCGCTGCGCGCAGTGCTGTCGGCTAACGCGCCGGCGATCGACCTGCGTGCCAGCCTCAGCCGAAATTGGTCGCAAGTGGCGCACGTGCCGGGGCCCGACAACCGGCTCGACCAGCAGACACCGTTCAGTGGCAATCTCGGCATCGACTACAAGTCGCCCGGCGGCATGCTCACTACCGGCGGCAGCCTGATACTGACCAGCGGCGGCCCGGTGCGCATCACGCTGCAGCAGTTCGCCTACACCTCGATGCGGCGCGACCTCGACCTGTATGCGCTATGGAAATTCAATCCGAAAAACCAGCTGCGCCTGGCGGTGACGAATTTGCTGGCGCAGGATTTCGAAAGCAATTCGATCTTCAGGGATGCCAGCGGCAGCATCGTGCGCGCTGGTATCTCTGCGACCTCGCCACAGGCGCGCGCTACGATGGAAATGAAATTCTGATGGTTGGCCTTGCAGAATTGACCATATTCTGACGGGCTGTTGCGTCGATGGCCGCATTTAATTTGATAAAAACTTTATTTTCTGGAAACGCTGCCGTAGAGCAAAATTTTGCTGCAAAATGCCGCTGCCATCTTCAGCATCCAGCCATTTCATCGCGCCACGCAGCCCATACATCATGCCATCGTCCTTGCCTCTGTTTCGCCTCACCATGTGTACCGCCGCCGTGCTGTTTGCCTGGAATGCCAGTGCCCAGCAAGCCACGGTTGATGCCAAGCCCGCCACGCCGGCTGCGCCAGCCGATGCAGCCCCTGCCGTGCAAAAGGTGGAAGTAAAGGGCAGCGGCTACGATCCGCGGCGTGACGACACCGCCAGCAAGATGGTGGTGGGCAGCGAAGAGATCCTCAAGTATGGCGATACCAGTGTCACCGACGTGCTCAAGCGCCTGCCCGGCATTACCGTGTCGGGCGCGGCCGGCCGCACTGGCGGCGAGATCCGCATGCGTGGCCTGGGCAGCGGCTATACACAGATATTGCTCAACGGCGAGCGCGCGCCGGCCGGATTTTCTCTCGATACGCTGTCGCCTGACGTGATCGAGCGCATCGAGATCCTGCATGCGGCCAGCGCCGAATACAGCACCCAGTCGATCGCCGGCACCATCAATGTGGTACTGAAAAAGGCCGTCAAGACAGCGCAGCGCGAACTCAAGCTGGGCCTGGCGGGTAGTCGCGACAGTTTCTCGCCAACGGTCAATCTGCAGTTGTCTGACCGCGACGGCAAATTTTCCTACTCGATGGCCGGTTCGCTGTACCGCTACGACTATCACTACGACAATCCCGCGCTGGACCTGGGCTACCTGCCCGACGGCCGGCAAAACCTGCTGCGCCGGACCACCGGCAGCGGCGACGGCCGTCCGGAAGGCATCAATTTGTCGCCGCGCCTGAACTGGACCCTGAAAAGCGGCGACACGGTGACCGCCCAGTTCTTTGTCAATCTGGGCCGTGGCGAGCACCGCAACGTTAGCCGCGCCGAGACGGAACTGGGGGCGCGCCCCGATTACGATACCAATACGGGCAGCTCCAGCAATCACAATTCCATGGGCCGCGCCGACCTGACGTGGATGCACAAGCTGGACGGCGGTGCCAGGCTGGAACTCAAGCTCGGCGCGACCGGCGCGCGCAATACCTCGGACAGCCTGCAGCGCGGCTATATCGGTGGCGCCGGCCTGGCGCTCGAGCGCGCGGTGGACGTGAAGTCGACCGAGAACGGCGTCCGCTCGACCGGCAAATATTCGACTCCTCTGGTACCGGGCCATGCCTTGTCGATGGGCTGGGACGGCGCCTATACCGAGCGCGAGGAAGAGCGCCGCCAGCGAGAAGCGCTGCTGCCCAACGGCCGCCCACCGTTCAACAGCGACGAGGATTTCGATGCGCTGGTACGGCGGCTGGCACTGTTTGCCCAGGACGACTGGGAAATCACGCCGCGCTGGTCGATGTATGCCGGCGTGCGCTGGGAAGGCATCGATACGCGCAGCACGGGCGAGAGTTTTGACGCCGTGCGCCAGCGTACCAGCGTCTGGAGTCCGCTGTTGCAAACCCTGTGGAAACTGCCCGATACCAAAGGCGACCAGGTCCGCCTGGCCTTGACGCGCACTTACAAGGCGCAGCCGGCGGCCAGCCTGATCCCGCGCCGAAATACCTCGACCAACAACAGCCAGACCGACCCGGACCGCGAAGGCAATCCAAACCTGAAACCGGAACTGGCGCTGGGCCTCGACGCTTCGTATGAGCATTACTGGGCAGAAGGCGCCTTGATCAGCGCGCGTGCCTCGGCGCGCCGCATTGACGGCTACACGCGGCAGGGCTTGCTGCTGATCGAGGAGCGCTGGGTCTCGACGCCCGTCAACGACGGTCGCGCCAATACGCAAACCGTGGAACTGGAAGCGAAGTTGCCGCTGCGCGCCGTGCTGCCGGCTACGGTGCCGGCAATCGATGTGCGCGCCAGCATCAGCCGCAACTGGTCGCAGGTCGACCAGGTGCCGGGACCGAACAACCGGCTAGACCAGCAAACCCCGGTCAGCGGCAATTTCGGCCTCGACTACAAGACGGCGGACGGCGTATTGACGGCCGGCGGCAGCTTCAATTTCCGCAATGGCGGCCCGGTGCGCATTACGCAGCAGCAAAGCGCCTATACCACGCCGCGGCGCGACCTCGACCTGTATGCGCTATGGAAATTCAATCCGAAAAACCAGCTGCGCCTGGCGGTGACGAATTTGCTGGCACAGGATTTTGAAAGCAACACCATCTATACCGACGCGACCGGCGTCATCGCCCGCAACGCGATATCGCCAAGCTCGCCACAGGCGCGCGCCACCATGGAAATGAAATTTTAATTTCGCAAGCTGGCAAGGGCAGTGTCTTATAATCGCGGCTTCTTATTCGCTGTCCTTTACTGCTGCAAGGTTCCCCATGACGTTTTCCTCCCTCGGCCTGATCGATCCCCTGGTCCGCAAACTCGACGAGCTCGGCTATGCCAAGCCAACCCCCGTGCAAGCACATGCGATCCCTGCGGTACTGGCCGGGCGCGACCTGATGGCTGCTGCCCAGACCGGTACCGGCAAGACCGCTGGCTTTGCCGTGCCGCTGCTGCAGCGCCTGACGCTGGAAGGCATGGTGGCGCCGCAGTGCGTGCGCGTGCTGGTGCTGGTGCCCACGCGCGAGCTGGCCGAGCAGGTGTATGCGAGCTTTCGCAGCTATGGTGGCAACCTGCCATTGCGCAGCTTTGTCGCGTATGGCGGCGTACCGATCGAGCCGCAGATCGCCAGGCTGCGCAAGGGTCTCGACGTGCTGGTGGCCACGCCGGGCCGCCTGCTGGACCTGCAGTCACAGGGCGCCATCAAGTTCGAACAGGTGCAAACCCTGGTACTCGACGAAGCCGACCGCATGCTCGATTTGGGCTTCGAACGCGAACTCGATTTGCTGTTGATGACGATGCCGAAACAGCGCCAGACCCTGCTGTTTTCGGCCACCTTCTCGGACGCGATCCGTGCCATGGCGAAAACCATGCTGAAAGATCCCGTGTCGGTGGAAGTGAGTGCGCGCAACAGCACCGTGAAAGCGGTGAAACAGTCGGTGATCGTGTGCGACAAGAAGCGCAAGCCGGAACTGTTCCTGCACTTGCTGAAGAAAAAACGTTGGGGCCAGGTGCTGGTGTTCGTGAAAACCCGCAAGGGTGTCGAAGTGCTGGTGAAAACCTTGCTGGAGCAGGGCGTGAGTGCCGATTCGATTCATGGCGACAAGACCCAGCCGAACCGCCTGCGTGCACTGGCCCGTTTCAAGGCCAGCGAAGTGCAAGTGCTGGTGGCGACCGACGTCGCCGCGCGCGGCCTCGATATCGAGCAATTGCCGCACGTGGTCAATTTCGATCTGCCGACCGTGGCCGAAGACTATATCCACCGCATCGGCCGCACCGGCCGTGCCGGCGCCAGCGGAGAAGCGATTTCGCTGGTCTGCGCAGACGAAGTGGAGCTGCTGTCGGCGGTTGAAGCGCTGACGCGGCAGACCCTGAAACGTAGCGAGGAAGCGGGTTTCGAGGCCGAACACCGCGTACCGGGCACGGCCGCCGGCGGCGCGATCCAGAAAAAGCCGGTCAAGGTGCTGGCGCCGAAGGCGGCCGAACGCGCGGCCAAGCGCCGCTTCTACAAGTAGGCCTGGCGCCTGAGTCGTGCTGCACGCCCCGCGCATTCATGCCATCATGCAGGCATGACTTCGATACCCTTGTTTCCGCTCAATACGGTGCTGTATCCCGATGGCTATCTGCCGCTGCAGATCTTCGAGGTGCGCTACCTGGACATGATACGCAAATGCATCACCGGCGAGCAGCCGTTTGGCGTGGTGCAATTGCTCGACGGCACGGAGGTGCGCAAGCCCGGCCAGGATGAAACCCTGGCCCAGGTCGGCACCTTGGCCAGGGTGCTCGACTGGGCCGCACCGTTGTCGGGCCTGCTGCAGATCAAATGCATGGGCACCCAGCGTTTTCAGATTGTGTCGAGCGAACAGCTGAAAACAGGCTTGTGGATGGCTGAAGTGGCGTTGCTGCCGCCAGACATGGCGGTGCCGATTCCGCAGGAACAGCAAAACGTGGCAGACGCTCTGGGCGCGCTGATCCGCACCTTGCAAGAACAAAAAATCCCGCTTGACCAGATGCCGATCCAGCCGCCATACCGGCTCGATGAATGCGGCTGGGTCGCCAACCGCTGGTGCGAACTGCTGTCGCTGACGCCGGTGCAGAAGCAATTGCTGCTGAGCCAGGAAAACCCCGTGCTGCGCCTGGAACTGATCCAGGATACCTTGTCCGAAAATGGCTTGCTGGAAGATTAACGTCTAACAAAACCTGCTGCGCGTCGCGAATTGCGGCCTGCGATGCTCACTGCCTCGGCGGCCCCGTGCATTCGCACAGCTGCGCTTTTTAGCCCAACGGGGGCGCCGAGCCTCGCTGCCGCTCGCTACGATTTTGTTACGCGTTAAATTGCACAGGCTGTGCCTGGATCTGACTTTGTTATGTAATTGGAATTTCTTTTCTGAAATACTTTACGCCAGGTGCCCCGCTGGAATAGTATGATGCCCCTGAGCAATGCGGCTTTCCAGCCGCAGGCAACCCGGACGAGAACAAACATGGCAAAAGCAAGCGCAGAACAGATCAATGCGGCGATGGACGCGATGGCGGCCGAGGGCCTGCCCATCACGGTGCGCGCGCTGCGCGAAAAACTGGGTGGCGGCGCCTGCCTGGGCACCATCAGCAAGCTGTGGCAAAGGCGCAAGGCCGGCGCGCAGCGCAAGCTCGCCGCCGCAGCCGAACTGTCGCCCGTGCTGCGCCAGGCCATACTTGATTTCGTAGGACAGGAACTGAACGCCAGCCAGACTGCGCATGACGCCGAGATGAATGACAATCAACAGGAATTGATGGACCTGGCCAGCGAGAACGAGCGCCAGCAAGAGCTGCTCGACTTGCAGGCGGCCGAGCTGGAAACCTTGCGCGCCGAACTCGAGCGCGAGCGCCAGGTAGCGAACCAGGCCCGCACCGACCTGGCCAAGGCCCAGCTACGGCTGGAAGGCTTGCCACGCCTGGAAGAAGCGGCCGAGCAGGCACGCATGGACCTGGCCAAGGCGCAGTTCAGGCTCGAAGGCATACCGCGCCTGGAAGCGGCGGCCGAAACGGCGCGCGCCGACCTGATCGCGGCCCAGCTGAAACTGGAAACCCTGACCCGCGTGGAAACCGAACTGGCCACCGCGCGCCTGGAACTGGAAGCCGAACGCGAAGAACTGGGCGAAACGCGCGCCGAGCTGGACGAAGAGCGTACCTTGCGAATTAAAGCTCAGCAGTTCATCGTGGACCCGATATTCAAGACGCCAGTCTGACGTTACACCGCCTGCGCGTACTGCAGCGTCATCCACGCAAAGCCCATCATATTGACCAGCACGGTGATCCAGAACACCACCTGGAACGAGCGCTTGGCGTTCTTGTGGCGCAGCCATTGTTGGGCCAGCAGGGCGCCCGGCCAGCCGCACAACAGTCCCAGCAGCCACAAGGTTTTTTCCGGCGTGCGCCAGGTGTTGGCACGCGCGGCGCGCTTGTCGATGGCGTAGACGGCAAAGCAGGTCAGGCTCATCACGCCATACACGGCAGCGACCAGCGGCGGCAACTGGACCAGCACCGTGGCGGCAAGATACAGCAAGGCAAACAGGGCCAGAACGAAATACGGCATCGCAGCCTTGCGCATCAGTGCAGCTTGATCTTCACCGCCATGTCGCCGTCTTCCACCGTGATGGCCGCGTCGGCAAACTTCGGCGGGCCGAAGCGGCTGGCCGCGTCGCGGCTGAAGCCGTAGTCTTCCTTGGGGATACCCAGCATGTTGCGATCGAGTTCGGCGTTGTCGTTTTCATCGTGGTAGGCCAGCACGGCCCAGGTACCGGCCGGCACGCCGGACACCTTCAGCACGGTCTCGCCCGCTTGTGCCGGCGCCGAGGCCGTATGCACGCATTGCTTCAGGAAGCGTTCCTGATCGCAGACGGCCACGCGGATCTGGCCCTTGGTGTTGCTGATGTTGGTCACGTGGACTTCGATGGTGCCGGCCAGCGCCGCACCGGTGGCCAGCAGGGTGGTGCACAGCAGGGCTGCGGCGGCCACGGTGGAAGCGATTGTGCGGTGTGTGGGCGCTGCTATGGTAGGCTTGTTCATCTTTTTGTCACTCCTGTTAAAAACAAATGTTAATCAATGCATTGATCGTGCTGGCCACCGTGGTGTTCATGGAGCTGTTCTCGGTGGTCGCGCATAAATATGTGATGCACGGTTTTGGCTGGGGCTGGCACCGTTCCCACCACGAACCGCGTACCGGCTGGTTCGAAAAAAACGATTTGTATGCCGTCGTCTTTGCCGGCATCGCCGTCGTGCTGATCTATCTTGGCACGGAAGGGCGCCATCCGCTCGAATGGATAGGCGCCGGCATGACCGTCTACGGCATGCTGTACTTTATTGCCCACGATGGCCTGGTGCACCAGCGCTGGCCGTTTCAATACGTGCCCAGGAGCGGCTACCTGAAGCGCCTGTACCAGGCGCACCGCATGCACCACGCCGTGCATGGCAAGGACGGCGCCGTTTCGTTCGGCTTCCTGTATGCGCCGCCGGTCACGCAACTCAAACGGCAACTGCAGGCGCTGCATGGCGGTCCGTTGCGTGAGGCCGCTGCCACAAAGCAGCAGGACGCGGCAACGCCGTCTTCCTGAAGCGCGAGGCCAGCGCGTCGACGCCGCCGCGCACCAGCAGCCACAGCTTGGTGGCGCGCGACGTGCCCACCCGTTGGTCCCACGCGCTCGCGCCGCGCGCCTTCACTTCGATGCCGATCTGGCGATACACGCGCTGCGCCGTAGCGATGGCCCATGCCGAACGCAGGGGCAGGGCGGCAAGGCCAGCGCTCGCCGACGCATAATATGGTTCCGCCTGGTCGACCAGGCGCGCCGCCACCCTGGCCAGCGCGGCGCGGTGCTGCGGCAGCGCCAGCTCATTGTGGGCAATGCCGGCCTCGCGCAGCCATTGCGCCGGCAGGTAGCAGCGGTCGATCTGCGCATCGTCGACGATGTCGCGCGCGATATTAGTCAGCTGAAAGGCGATGCCCAGATCGCAAGCGCGGTCCAGCACGGCCGGCTGTTTCGCCCCCATGATGGTGGCCATCATCAGGCCGACCACGCCGGCCACGTGATAGCTGTAGCGCAGGGTGTCGTCCAGCGTTTCGTAGTGCGCCTGTTGTACGTCCATCGCAAAACCGGCCAGGTGGTCGAACGCATATTGCGGCGCGATCGCGCAGCGCAGCGCCACTTCCTGGAAGGCGGCAAAGGCCGGCTCCTGCATGGGCACCCCCGTGTACGCCTGGCGCGTCTGCGCCTCCAGCTGCGCCAGGGCAGTGGCGGCAGCATCCTTGTGCGCATGCGCCACCGCAGCAAAACCCAGTTCCTGGCCGTCGACCACGTCGTCGCAATGGCGGCACCAGGCATACAGCATCAGCACGCTGCGCCGCACCTCGGGTGCAAACAGGCGCGCCGCAGCGGCAAAACTTTTCGAGCCCACCGCGATGGTATTGGTAGCGTGTGCCAGCAGCGCCTCGCTCATCGTGCCGCGTCCGCCAGCATCAGGCCGGCCGTCGCCTTGGCCGAACCGATCACGCCCGGCACGCCGGCGCCTGGATGGGTGCCGGCACCAACCAGGTACAGATTTGTGACGTCGCGGTCGCGGTTGTGCGGCCGGAACCAGGCGCTTTGGGTGAGGATGGGTTCGAGCGAAAAGGCCGAACCCACGTGGGCGTTGAGCTCATCGCGGAAGTCATGCGGCGTGAAGATGCGGCTGGTTACGAGCTGGCTGCGCAAGCCCGGCATATAGCGTTCTTCGAGATAGTCAAAGATGCGGTCGCGGTAACGCGGCCCTTCCACCGCCCAGTCGATATCGGCATTGCCCAGGTGCGGCACGGGCGCCAGCACATAGTGGCTGCCGCAACCCGGTGGCGCCAGCGACGGATCGGTCACGCACGGCGCATGCAGGTACAGCGAAAAATCGTCGGCCAGTCGCTGGCCCTTGAAGATATCCTTGATCAGGCCTTCGTAGCGCGGGCCGAAGCACACCGTGTGGTGGCGCAGCTGTTCATGGTGATGGTTGAGGCCGAAATACAGCACAAACAGCGAATTGGAAAAGCGCTTCTTGCTCAGGGACGCCGCTTCGGACACGCCGCGCGGGTGGTGACCCAGCAGCGAGCCGTAAGTGTGCACCACGTCGGCGTTCGAGGCCACCATCTGCGCCGGAAACACGCGGCCGTCCTCCAGGCGCACGCCGGTAGCCTGGTTGCCGCTGGTGTCGATGCGCGCTACTGACGCATTGAGTTCAATCCGTCCGCCCAGGTCTTCGAACAAACGCACCAGTGCCAGGATCAGCGCGCCGGTGCCGCCGCGCGGGAACCATACGCCCCAGCGTCGTTCCAGCGCGTGGATCAGGGTGTAGATCGACGAGGTGGCAAACGGATTGCCGCCCACCAGCAGCGAGTGGAACGAAAACGCCTGGCGCAGATGGTCGTCTTCGATAAAGCGCGAGACCATGCTGTAGACGCTGCGCCAGGCCTGCAGCTTGGCCAGCTGCGGCCCGGCGGAAATCATGTCGCGAAACGACAGGAAGGGCACGGCGCCCAGCTTCAGGTAGCCTTCCTCGAACACGGCATTGGAATAGGCCAGGAAGCGTTGGTAGCCCGCCACGTCCTTCGGGTTGCGCGCATGGATCTGGCGGTCCAGCGATTCCTGATCGTTGACATAATCAAAATGGTGGCCGTCTTCCCAGCACAGACGGTAGAACGGCGCCACCGGCAGCATCTCGACGTAGTCCGACATCTTCTTGCCGGCCACCGTGAACAGCTCCTCGAGCGCGGTCGGATCGGTGATCACCGTGGGGCCGGCGTCAAACACGAAGCCCTGGTCCTCATACACATAGGCGCGCCCGCCCGGCTTGTCGCGTTTTTCCAGCAAGGTCGTTTGCATGCCGGCCGCCTGCAGCCGGATGGCCAGCGCCAGGCCGCCAAAGCCGGCGCCGATGACCACCGCTTGTTTTGCATTGTTCATTCAGGTTTCCTGATTTGATGAGGGTGGAATTGGAGTGCTGCCTTGATCGCCTGCACCACCGGCACCGGTGGCTTGCCCGACACCAGGCGCACCTGATCGGCCAGGGTCAGCCGGCCCGCATAAAAGCGCGCGATCAGCGGCGATGGCAAATGGTAGAAGCGGCGCATCACGCGCCAGCGGTGGTCCGCCTCGCCAGCCAGGAACAGCATGCGGTTGAGCAGGCGAAAAAAACGCTGGCCCCGCCATTCCTGCAAGGCATTGCTGCGGATGGTGTCGAACAGCGTGGCAGCGTCCAGAATGGGCAGCGCGGCGATGCGCTCGGCCAGGCGCACCGCGTGCGGCAGCGAATAACCGGTGGTCGGGTGGAACAGGCCGGCGCGCAGGCCGGAACAGGGCTGGCCCTGCAGGTCGCTCCAGAAACGGTCGACATCGCCAGCCAGCACGATCGGCAGCGAGCCGTGTTCTTCGCGCAGCACTTCGGCGATGCGCCAGCCGCGCGCGCCGGCATAGTCTGCGATATTGGCGCGCAGGCGTTCGGGCTCCCAGGCGCTGGTATCAACATAATGCGTGTCTTCGATCAGCACCCGGTCCGGGCCGAACGGCAGCACGTAGACGAAGCGGTAGCCGCCTTGCTGCTCGACGCTGGCGTCCATGATGATGGGGGCGGTCAAACCATGCGGCGCGGCCAGCCGCACTTCCTGGCCCAGAAAGGTCTGGTAGCCGAGCGCCAGGTGGGGGCTATGGCGCATACCGCGTCCGTCGATCACGGCGCGCGCCTGCAGCATTTCGCCATCGGCCAGGTGCACGCTGGTGGGCGTGAGGGCCTGTATCGGCGTGTCCAGCCGCAGCGCATCGCCCAGCGCTTGCGCGATCACGCGCGCAAAATCCTGCGAGGCAATGCTGGCGTAGCCGCTTTCCAGGGTGCGTGCATGCTGCGGAAAGATGACCTCGTAACGGGGCCAGCGCGCAGCTGTCAGCGGCGCCAGCCATGCATGCTGGGCGGCACTGAGGTCGCCGTCATGGAAGGACCACGTATGGTTACCACCCAGCCGGGCATCGCGCTCGATCAGCAAGATGCGCAGTTCCGGGCGCTGCGTGCGCAGGCGCCAGGCGATCAGGCTATTGGCCAGGCCGCCGCCCACCAGGATCACATCGTAGTGTGCGGCGTTGCTTGCTTGCCCGGATTCACGCATGCGCCGCTCCCGCGCCCTGGCCAGATGGCTGCAGCGCTGCTTCGATCAGGCTTGCTGCACGCGCCGTGCCGCCAGCCGTGCGTACGGCGCCGGCCAGCTCGGTGCAGCGGCGGGCAAAGGCCGGTTCGTCGAGCAGGCGGCGCAATTGCGCGGCCATGTGCGCCGGCCTGGCCCAGCGTGCGGAGGCGCGCAGGCCTATGCCCGCATGCTCGACCCGCGCCGCCACGCCCGGCTGGTCAAACGCAATCGGCACGGCCAGAATCGGCGTGCCGGCGGCGACCGCATCCATCACGGTGTTCAGGCCGGCGTGCGAGATAACGGCATCGGCGCGTGCCAGCACGGCCTGCTGGTCGGCAAACGCACACACCCAGGTGGCGCCGGCCTGTTTCAGTTTCTCGCTCTGGCCTGCATCGAGGCCGCCGCAGTGGGCCACCAGCAGTTGCGCGCCGGCCAGCCGGCAAGCCCTGGCGATGCGCAGCAGCAGTGCGTGGCGGTGGCCTTGCAGGGTGCCGAGCGAAGCAAAAATAAAAGGGCGCTGCGGGTCCACCGTGGCCAGGTCGGGTGCGCCGCTGGTGTCGATTCTGCGGCCGCTGCCCGGCGCGCCGCGCAGCGGACCCACATGATGCAACTGGGCTGGCGCTTGCTGCCTGGGAAAATCAAAGCCGGCCACGGTCTGGCTCAGTTGCAGCAACGGCGACAGCCAGTCGTGCATGCCATCGCGCGCCGGCAGCCCCAGCGCTTGCGCGTTTGCGGCGATGCTGCGCCGGTGCGGCGCCATCAGCCAGTCATACACATCGCTGCTGCCCTGGCACATGCGCAGCGCACGCTCGTCACGACCTGCGGCAAACGGCATCACTGGCAGCGGCACGCCCGCTTCGCGGTTGATCGGCAGCGCGCAGGCCACGGAGATGAAGGGCAGCGACAGCGCTTGCGCCACCATGCCGGCGGCAGCTTCCATCTGGTCGCCCAGGATTACGTCGATGCCACAGCTTTTCACGGCCGCCGGCAGCTCGCGGCAGAACATGTCGGTGGTGCCTGCCATGTCGGCGATCACGCGGCGCAGGCCCCACGGGCTGCCGGGGCTGGCGGCGCGCTGCAGCGCTGCGGCCAGGGTGCCGCGCGGGTGGCTGGATTGCCCCAGCACATGAAAGCCGATGCGCGCGTCACCGAGCCACCCGGCCGCTTCCGCGCGGTGGAAAAAAGTGACCTGGTGGCCGCGTTCGATCAATGCCGCCGACAAGGCCTCCATTGCGCTGAAATGGCTGGGAAAGGCTGGTGCCACCACGCCGAAATGGCTCATGCGCCGGCCAGCATTTCCTGCGCCGTGCCGTGAGCGGGGGCAGGGGCGGCAAAAAAACTGTGCAGGAAGCTGCGCGTACCCTGGCGCGTGCCGACTGCGTCCAGCAGGTGGCGGTCTGCTTCCTGCAAATGATGCGACAGGCGGCGCTGCGCCTCGTCCACGCCCAGGGCGGTGAGCAGAGTGGCCTTGCCCGCATCGAGGCCGACGTCCTTGCCGGTAATCGCGCTGTCGTTGCCGGGCAGGTCCTTGAGGTCGTCGCGGATCTGGAAAGCCTGGCCGGCGGCGAGCGCAAAGGCACGCAGCGACTGGGTCACGCGTGCATCGCTTTGCGCGATGATGGCGGCCATGTCGACCGTGGCACCCAGCAGCACACCGGTTTTCAGCTGGTTGGTCATGGCGATATCGTCGGGCGAGCGCGCGGCGCCGCCGTGCAGGTCCTGGAATTGTCCCTTGGCCAGCCCCTGCGCGCCGATCGCTTCGGCCAGCGCGGTCACCAGGCTGGTGCGTACCAGCGGGTCGAGATCGGTGGCCGAGGCAATGATGCGAAACGCGCGGCTGAGCAAGGCGATCGAAGCCAGGATGGCGACATCCTCGCCATACGCGACGTGGATGGCCGGTGCGCCGCGGCGCAGCCTGGCGTCATCCATGCATGGCATGTCGTCGAGCACCAGCGACGAGGCATGCACTAGTTCCACCGCGCAGGCCACGTCGATCAGCACCGGCGAATTGCAGCCCAGGTCGCGCGCAATGGTCATCAGCAGCAGTGGGCGCAGGCGCTTGCCGGCGCCCAGGGCCGCTGCGCGCATGGACATGCCCAGCATGTCGGTGCCATCGGCGAGCAGTTGCTGCATCCGCTCTTCGAAGCGGCGCTTCATGGCCTCGTGGTCTTCTGCCGCCACCGCGTGAGGCTCATTGATGGCGACACCGAAGCGTCGTCTTTCTAGGGTCATGCACTGGTCTCCCGTTAGCGTGGCTGGAACAAGCCGGACTGTTCTTGCGAGAGTGTATCGGAGTTCTGGAAAAAGTGACGTCCTGCCTTGAATCAGCGGGCAGACTCAGGAAAAAGTCCGTGCCGCCGCCGTGCCGTCACGCTCACAATGGCGGGGCATCGCTTTCAATCGCCGCCTGCTGTGCCTGCTGCTTCCGGTAAGCAGCCACTTCCCCCAGCTTCATCCCTTCGGGCGTAGGGCGGTGCTTGGCATGGCCGATGCGCTGTGAGCGATAGATGCCGGTGTGCCCCGAAAACAGATAGCTGACCACGCAGGCTATTGCCGCATACACGCCCACCTCTGCACCGAACAGTTCCATCGCCATCAACGTGGAGGCAATCGGCGTGTTGGCGGCACCGGCAAACACGGCAACAAAGCCCATGCCGGCCAACAAGGGGATCGGCAAGTGCAAGATGGGGGCGAGGGCGTTGCCCAGCGTGGCGCCGATATAAAACAGCGGCGTCACTTCGCCACCTTTGAAGCCGCTGCCCAGCGAGACGATGGTGTAGGCCATCTTGGCCAGGAAATCGTAGGCCGGCAGTGGCTGCTGGAAGGACTCGACTATGGTTGGCACGCCGAGGCCAAGGTAGCGGTCGGCGCCGAGGAGCCAGGCGCTTGCCGCAACCACGATGCCGCCAAAAAACGGCCGCAAGGGCGCGTAGGAGACGCGCCGTTTCATCCAGCCGCCCAGGGCGTGGGTGGCATTGGCGAATGCCATGCTGGTCAGGCCGAACAAGGCGCCTGCGATCACCATCGCCAGCAATGGCCACGCCGCGATGGGCGGTATAACAGCAATCGCATAGTGGGTGTGATGCACGCCCCACAGCAAGCCGACCTGGTCGGCAATAACGGCCGCCACGATACAAGGCAGCAGCGCTTCGTAGCGCATGCGGCCGATGGCCAGCACTTCCAGGCCGAAGATCGCGCCGGCCAGCGGCGTCCCGAATACCGAAGCGAAGCCGGCGCTGATGCCGGCCATCAGGATAATGCGGCGGTCCTCGTTGTCGAGCTTGAACAGGCGGGTGAACTGGTCGGCCAGCGCACCGCCCATCTGCACCGCCGTTCCCTCGCGCCCGACCGATGCACCGAACAGATGGGAGACAATGGTGCCACCCAGCACCAGCGGCGCCATGCGCAGCGGTATCATTTTCCGTGGATCGTGGATTTCATCGATCAGCAGGTTGTTGCCTGCCTCGACGCTCTGGCCAAAGCGCAGATATAGCCAGCCGACCGCAAAGCCGGCGACCGGCAGCAGCCAGAGCAACCAGCGATGGGTGAGTCTGGTGGCAGTTGCCCAGTCCAGCGCGAACAGGAAAAATGCCGATGCGGTGCCCGCCAGCGCGGCGACCGTGCCCGACAACAAAAGCCATTTGCCCAGATGCGGCAACAGCTCGATTTGCTCGGGAAATTTGTAGTGTTTCATGCGTGCCCTATTGCTTGTGTGTTATGCACAAACCCGGACATGTGGAAGGCCTCACGTGCACTTACAGCTGCGCCTACACCTTCCCCATGTCAGGGAAACCGTGTAGGCATCATCAGCCCGAGGGGCGGTTGAAGGAGGAATGCCATCTCCTGGCGAAAATTATATCAGGAAATATGGCAACGGCCGCCATGGTGGGGCTACAAACCGGCCTGGTTGCCTGGCTCAAGCGCCAGTTCGCCTGCCAGTGCCTGGCCTATGCTGCGCTGTTCAGCCAGAATGGCGCGCAAGTGATGCGGCCGGGTCCTGACGTTGGTCATCACCACGCGCAGCACATTGGTCGGGCCAGGGTACGGTGTCGATTCGAGCACGGTGCGCGACACAAAGCTGCGGCCTTCGGCCTTTTGCCGGTTTTGCAGCCTGGCGTTGAGGCTGTTGAGTTGCTGGTTCAGCGCGAGTGCGGCGTCGATGTCCCCACAGGCCAGCAGACTATCCATGCGCTGGCGCAGCGGCGCCGGCACGTAGCGGTAGGTGAGGATAAAGGTATCGGAACGCGTGATCATCTCGAAATCCTGCTGGTCCGTCAGCAGGTCCTGCATTTGCTGGCTCAGGGTAGCGGCCTGCTGCAGCAAGGTGGTGTAGCCGGATACGCCCAGCACCTTGAACGAGGTCCAAAGTTTGAGCGCGTCGAAGCGGCGCGAGCCTTCCAGCGAGGTCTGGCCCAGGTCGCCGGAATTGTCGCGCAAGATGTAGTTGGCGTTGTGCTTGAGCAGGTTCAGGCTGGTGCTGCTCTTGAACAGCACCATGCTCTGCGCCATCGGCACCCACAGCAGTTTATGGCCGTCGATTACCACCGAGTCGGCCAGTTCGATGCCTGCGTACAGCGGGCGGAACTGCTCGGCCACCAGCAGCGCGCCGCCCCAGGCCGCGTCCACATGGAACCAGATCGCTTCACGCGCAGCAATGGCTGCCATCGCTGCCAGCGGGTCGATGGCGCCAGTTTCCGTGGTGCCGGCGATGCCGATGATGGCGACGATTTTGATCCTGCGCGCCTTCAAGTCAGCAATCGTCGCTTCCAGCGCGTTGACATCGATGCGGTTGTCACGGTCGACCGGCACCAGGTGCAAGGCCGCTTCGCCGAGGCCCAGGGTGGCCAGCGCTTTCTTGACCGAATAATGGCTGCGGGCCGAGCCGATCACAGCCAGGCCGGTGTGGCCCGACTCCTGCATGGTGACAAACAGGCCGCGCTTCCTGGTGCCGGGCAACTGGTGTTCCAGCGCCACGGCCAGCGCCGTCAGATTTCCCATGGTGCCGCCATTGACGACATTGCCCAGCGCACCGCTGGTGGCCGCCATGGCCTGCGTGTAGACGGCGTCCGCGTGCCGGTACACCTGGCGGTGCAGCCAGCCCAGCAGCTGCTTTTCAATCAGGGTCGAGACATAGGCGGTTTCGATTTTCACCTGGTTCTGGTTCAGCGCGGCCGTGAACGCTTCGGCCAGCACGCTGACCCAGGGCAGGGCCTGCGTCATATGACCGATATAGCAGGGGTGGTTCAGCTGTGCCGTATTGGCCAGCACCGTGCTGTCGAGCTCCTGCAGGAAGGCGGCCACCGGCATGCCTGCGGCCGGCGGCTGCGTGTCCGACAATTGCGTCAGCAATTGCTCAAACGGTGTGTGCGGATACGGCACCTCGCGCGCGCCTTCCAGCCAGCTACCGAGCATGGCCAGCGCCTGTTGCAGGGGGGCCGGCGCCTGCTGCAGCGCATCGATGGAAAAATGCTGCTGCAGCAGCTGTTCGACAGGGGTGTCGCTCATTGCATGAGAGGATTGCATCAGAAGTAGTTCAAGCCCAGCGCCGACTTAACTTCGTCGGCCGTGCGGGCCGCCACTTCGCGCGCGCGGAACGTGCCTTCTTTCAACATCTGGATGACTTGCCCCTTGTCCTTGGCGAACTCTTCGCGGCGGGCGCGGATCGGCGCCAGCATTTCCTGCAGCACTACTTCCAGGCGTTTCTTGACGATGCTGTCGCCCAGGCCGCCGCGTACATAATGGGCTTTCATTTCTTCCAGTGCCGCTTTTTCCTGGTCGAAGGCGTCCAGGTAAATAAAGGCCACGTTGCCTTCCAGGTGGCCGGGGTCGGCCACGCGCAGGTGCAGCGGGTCGGTGTAGACCTTTTTCACGGCGGCCGTGATTTCGTCCGGCGTGGCGCCCAGATTGATGGTGTTGCCCAGCGATTTGCTCATCTTGGCCTTGCCGTCGATGCCGGGCAGGCGGCCGATTTCCGGCACCAGCGCCTTGCATTCCATCAGCACTTCGCGGTTGTACATGCGGTTGAAGCGGCGCACGATTTCGTTGGTCTGCTCGATCATCGGGATCTGGTCTTCGCCGACCGGCACCACGCCGGCCTTGAAGGCCGTGATATCGGCCGCCTGGCTGGCCGGGTAGGTCAGGAAGCCGGCCGGAATATCGCGCTCGAAGCCGCGCAGGCGGATTTCTTCCTTGACGGTCGGGTTGCGCTCCAGGCGCGCCACGGTAACGATGTTCAGGTAGTAAAACGTCAGTTCGGCCAGTTCGGGAATCTGCGATTGGATGAAGACGGTGGTTTTGCTGGGATCGATACCGACGGCCAGGTAGTCGAGCGCCACTTCCACCACATTGCGGTGGACCTTGTCGATATCGTCCATATTGTCGGTCAGCGCCTGCGCGTCGGCCAGCATGATGAACTGCTTGAAATCATTCTGGTAGGCGACGCGGTTGCGCAGACTGCCCACGTAATGGCCCAGGTGCAGCGGGCCGGTAGGGCGGTCGCCCGTCAGGATTACCGATTGCGAAGCGATGGCGGCAGCCGACAGCGGCGCAGCGGCTTCCGGAGTATCTGGCGTATCAGGGGTATTTGGCAAGCTCATCAAGTTTCCTTTCGAGCCGCCTTGTCGGGATGATCCAGGATTTGCCTGTTACGCCACCGAGCGAGGCGGCGTTGATCATAAATCACATCACTATGCAGTGGCCGCGCGGAGTGAGCGGGACCACCAATTCGTGCAAGCGTGTTGTGACTGGATAAAATTCATGGCGGTATGGTTGCAGTTTGACAGCGGTATGTCAAGCTGCCTGGCAATTTATCTGCCGAGAGCCTTTTGTATGGCTATGTCACTATCAAGTGTGGGAAGGACCCCATGGTGGCTTTGAGCAAGCTTTCCGGGGACAAAATTCTCCTGGCGTCGAGTATCCACCGCCAGCCCAGGTAGCTGGGCAAATAGCGTGTCGCCACGCCATGAAAGGCGCTCAGCCAGCCGCGCAGGCGACTGTGATAGGCATTGACGTTTTGCACATGGATCGTGCCACGCACACGGATGCTTGCCCGCAAGTTCACAGCAGCGTGCATGACGCCAATTTCTCTGGCAAACACGGGATAGGCCGGATGGCCATCGCTGACCAGCAGAATCTCGCGGTCGATCACCGCGGGCAGGCAGGCATGCAGTTTCGCCTTGCTGAGCTGGCCACGGCCGGCCACCAAATCAACGGTTTGCCCGGTGCGGTCGCGTGCCACCAGGATACAGACGTGTTCATTCGAGATGCCGCGCTGGCGTGCTGCGCCTCCACGTTGCCGTGCCGGGCGGGTCAGGTGCCGCGATCCTTTCTGTGATTCGAGCAGATACATCTCATCGGCTTCGGCAATGCCGTGCAGGCATCGCGGCCGGTCGTTTTTCGCCAGCGCAAGAAAACGGTGGCGCCAGCGGAAGCTGGTGTTGCGGTGAATCTGCAGTTGGTCGGCAGCCTTGCGCACGGAAAACGATTCGAGCAGGCAACTGGCGTAGGCCAGCCAGCGTGTCTTGTGGTGCAGATGCGCCAGCGGCGTGCCGCTCAAGGCATTGAATGTTTTCCGGCAGGACACGCAGCGAAAACGCTGCAAGCCATGGGCATGGCCGTGCCGGTGGACACGCGTGGCGCCACAGGCCGGGCAATGCAGGTGTGCCAGCGCCGTCTGCTCGACCAGGGCGATGGCGGCATCCTGCCCGGTGCTGTCCTGCAACAGCGCGATGCCGGCCAGGCGCTGGCGCTGCGACAATTGGGAGAACTGTGCGATAAACGTGTGCCATTGAACCAGGTGCATGATCGCCTCCTGAAAGAAGAATTCTGTTCAGTTAGACGTCGGCAATTTCAGATCGTTCCCACTTTTCTCGGTGACATAGCCTTTTGTATTACAGGTATTATTGCTTGTTGGCTATTCTTGCCTGTCCTGATCATTTGGAGGTCTCATGCGCGTTCCACCACCCATCCGTCTTGCCTGCCTTGCCCTGATTGCCACCCTGGCCGCGCCCGTGCTGGCGCAGACGCCGCCGATGACGCCCGATATCGGCGCCAAACTGGTGATGCCGGATGTAAACGACTATGTCAAGCGCGTGGTGATGATCCCCATGCGTGACGGCGTCAAGCTGTACACGGTGATCGTGGTGCCGAAGGGTGCAAAACGCGCGCCGATCATGCTCACGCGCACGCCCTACAACGCGGCCAGGCGGGCCCAGCGCACCACCAGCGGCAGCATGCTGGCGATGCTGCCGCAAGGCGATGACACCCTGGTCGAGAACGGCTATATCCGCGTGTTCCAGGATGTGCGTGGCAAGCATGGTTCCGAAGGCGACTATGTGATGACGCGGCCGGTGCGCGGTCCACTCAATAACACCAGGGTCGACAATGTGACTGACGCCTGGGACACCATAGACTGGCTGTCGAAAAACATACCCGAATCGAACGGCAAGGTCGGCATGCTCGGTTCCTCCTATGAGGGCCATACTGTACTGATGGCGCTGGTCGACCCGCACCCTGCACTGAAGGTAGCGATCCCGATGAGCGCCATGGTCGACGGCTGGCGCGGCGACGACTGGTTCCACAACGGCGCCTTCCGCATGCCCAGCTTGTCTTACCTGGCCTGGCAGACCAGCGCGCGCGGCGGCGGCGAGTCGCCGGTGCTGGGTGTGTATGACGATTACGACGCTTACTTGCGCATCGGCTCGGCCGGCGACTTTGCCAAAAAGTTCGGCATCGACAAGCTGACCTACACCAAAAAACTGTTCGAGCACCCGGCCTACGACAGCTACTGGCAGGAGCAGGCGCTCGACAAAATCCTGGCCAAACGGCCGTTGACCGTGCCGACCATGCACGTGGTGGGGCAGTGGGACCAGGAAGATATCTACGGCGCCTACGCTACCTATGCGGCGATGGAAGGCAAGGACAAGCTCAACAACCTCAATTACCTGGCCGTCGGCCCATGGCGCCATAGCGGCGTCAATTATGAAGGCTCCAGCCTGGGCGCCTTGAAATTCGACGGCGACACGGCGCGCCAGTTCCGCGAAAAGGTGATGCAGCCGTTCCTGAATCAATACCTGAAGGACGATGCGCCGCAGGCGAACACGGCGCCTGTCGTGTCTTACCAGAGCGGCACCAATCAATGGCAGCGGCTGCAGCGCTGGCCGCTGGCCTGCGACAGCTGCGACACGAAACTGACCTCGATCTATCTGCAGGACGGCAATCAGCTGGGCTTCAATGCGCCAGCCGGCGCGCCTGAAGCCAGTGGCGCCTTCGACGAATACGTGGCCGATCCGGCCAAGCCGGTGCCGTTCGTGGCGCGCCCCGTGCGCCTGAACGATGGCGACGTGTGGAAGCCATGGCTGGTCAGCGACCAGCGCGGCTACGCTGACCGCACCGACGTGCTCAGCTATATGTCGGCGCCGTTGAAAGAGGCCGTGCGCATCGCCGGCGCACCGATGGTCAATCTGTTTGCCAGCACCAGCGGCAGCGACAGCGACTGGGTGGTCAAGCTGATCGATGTCTACCCGGACGAAGTGCCCTCGCAGCCGGCCATGGGCGGCTACCAGCTGGGCGTGGCGATGGACATTTTCCGTGGCCGCTACCGCGACAGCCTGGAGCACCCCAGCGCGATACCATCAGGCAAGGTCGAGCGCTACCGCTTCGCGCTGCCGAACGCCAACCACGTGTTCCTGCCGGGCCACCGCATTGCTGTGCAGATCCAGTCGAGCTGGTTCCCGCTGTACGACCGCAATCCGCAAACCTTCGTGCCGAACATTTTCCTGGCGCATCCGCAGGATTACAAAAAGGCGACCCAGCGCGTATATCACGCGGCCGGCAGCTCCAGTGCGGTCGAGTTGCCGATTATCCCGGCCGACGAGGCTGCTCGCCTGGCACGCTAAGGCTGGCCTGCGCCTGATCTGATGGTGCGTGGAGCATCAGCGCATGCTGCATGCGCGCCGCTTCGCGCAGCGGGCTGCGGCCAAACAGGCGCGTGAATTCGCGGCTGAACTGGGTCGTGCTGGCATAGCCGACCCGGTGCGCGGCGCTGGCCGCATTCAGGCCATCTTGCACCAGCAGCAAACGCGCTTTGTGCAGGCGCGTGGTTTTCAGGTATTGCATCGGCGTGGTGCCGGTTACTGCCTTGAAGCCGGCATGAAACGCAGGCATGCTCATGTCGGCTGCCAGCGCCAGCGTGGCCACGTCGAGCAATTCGGTGTAATTACCATGGATGCGCCGCAGCGCCTTGCCGATCCGGCCGAACTGGCTGTGCTGCGCCAGCGCCGCGCGGATCGCGCCGCCTTGTGGCCCGCGCAACACCCGGAACACGATCTCGCGCACAATCCCGGGGCCCAGTATGGCTGCCTCCAGCGGCTGCGCCAGCACTTGGCACAGGCGCAATACGGCGTCATCCATCGCCGTGTCCATCGGCGTCGCCGCAATGCCGGATGGCGAGGTATCGTCTCCTTGCTGCGTTTGCGGCGCACCTGCCTGGCCTAGCGCCAGCGTCAGCTCGGCTGCCAGTTCCATGTCGATACGCACTACCACCGCCAGCATTGGTTCAGCGGCACTGGCCTCGGTTTCGCTCTCGAACGGCAAGGGCAGTGCCAGCACCAGATAATGGCGCGCGTCATAGACATACTGCCGGCCACCGAGGAAACCGCGCTTGCGGCCCGAGCAGACTATCACGATGCCCGGCTGGTACAGCACCGGCATGCGCGGCAAGGCGCTGTTGGCGCGCATGAAGCTGACGGCATCGAGCGCGGAGGCCGTATAGCCCTCGTGCGGTACCAGCATATCGAGCAACTGGCGCAAGCTGGCATGGTGCTGCAAATTTGGCATGAGCTTACCCGGGTTCAAGGATCAGGCAGTTATTTTGCCAGTAACCGTGCCGGAAAGTCGATACGGAATAGTTTCAGGCAATCATTGCAGAGCTTCAGGCAGCCTGTGTGCATGCCGGAACGCCACACTGTGCATTTACCAACCGAGGGAGCACAGCATATGAATGACAGCAAAGTCGTCTTGATCACGGGGGCGAGCAGCGGCATCGGCGAGGCGACCGCGCGCCTCCTGGCGTGCAGGGGCATGCGCGTCGTGCTGGGTGCGCGCCGTACGCCATGCCTGGAGGCATTGGCCGCCGCCATCCGTGCCGAGGGTGGACAGGCACACTACCGGCAGCTCGATGTCACCGACTTTGACGATGTGCAGGCGTTTGCCGATTTCGCTATCGCGCACCATGGCCGCATCGATGTCTGGATCAACAATGCCGGCGTGATGCCCTTGTCCATGCTGGCTGAACGCAAGGTCGACGAATGGAACCGCATGCTCGACGTCAATGTGCGCGGCGTGCTGCATGGCATTGCTTGCGCCTTGCCCGCGATGCAGGCGCAGCGCAGTGGCCAGATCATCAATCTGGCATCCATCGGCGCCTACACCGTCAGCCCGACTGCGGCGGTCTACTGCGCCACCAAGTTTGCGGTGGCGGCAATCTCGGAAGGGCTGCGGCAGGAGGTGGGCGCCGATATCCGCGTTACCGTGGTGTCGCCCGGTGTCACGCAGTCGGAACTGGCCGAGTCGATTTCCGATCCGGCCGCGCGCGAAGCGATGCGCACATTCCGGCAGGGAGCAATTCATCCCGATGCGATCGCCCGGGCAATTCAATTTGCCATCGAGCAGCCGGCCGATGTCGATGTCAGTGAAATCATCGTGCGCCCGACGTCGAGTCCTTACTGAACAGTCAGCGCGGCCGTATGCTGGCCGACAGCAGTTCGGGCCGGTGGTCGCGCTGGAAGCTTTCCATGATGGCGCCCGAGCGGGCGGCTTTCTCCAGCAGTTCTCGCAATACCGCCTGGTCGCCCGGACTGAGCGATTTGCGTGAAATATAGGCACCAGAGAGGCCCCAGGGCAGTTCCGGCAGCGCTTCCAGGCGCAGCCGGTCGGCCAGGCCCAGCACGCGCGCATCGTTTTGTACCGCGCCCGACAAAATGGTGGGGTTCATGATGGTGGCATCGATAAAGCCGCTTTGCATCAGGCGCGCCACGGACAGGGCGTCGACTTCGTAGAACAGCCGCCCCTGGCTGCTCAGTTCCTTGGCCAGCGCCTGGTAGGGCAGGCCATAGTCGTAGCCACGCACCAGCGCTACGCGCAGTTCGCGCCGTTCGACCAGTTCCTGCATGCTGGCAACCGGTTGGCGCGCGCCTTGCAGGGAAATCAGCAGTGGGCGGTTGCCCAGCAGTGGCACGAACAGGCCATGCTGGTCGCGCCGCGGCGTGCTGCTGGCCGGAATCAGCAGGTCGGCCTTGCCGGTTTCGTACAAGGCTTCCAGGCGGGCACGCGGCACCACGCTGAAGATGAAATTGCAGCCGATTTTGGCGCCCATGGTGCGCAGGATCTCCGGATAGATGCCGCTGACCGTGGCGCCGCTGCCGACCACGCTGGCTCCGATCTGCGATACCGGCACATGGATATCGCGCGAGCAAGCGGCCCATGCCGCCAGGGGCAAGGCCAGCAACAATGCCGCCGCGGTACCGCGCCAGGCGCTGCAATAAAAATCAGTCATCCCCATCCTTGCTTGCCATCGGCTCTCGCCTCGGTAAGGCGCAGCCAATTTTGCCGTTTATCTGTGAAGTTGTCTCTTATTGTAGCGTATTTTTGTTTTTATGTTTCCTTATGGTAATGTTATCCAGTGGGCTATTTTGTCGCGGAAACCGCTGGCCCTGTTTCACCTTGTGCCTTGAAGTAACGCCACGCCACGATCATGCCCAGAGTCTGCATGATGGCGCAGACAAAAAAGGTGCTGCCGATGCGCCAGTCATTGGCCGGCAAATGGCTGACCTCGCCAAGGATAAGGCTGCCCAGCAGCGGCATGATGATGCCCAGGCTGCTGATCGACTGCAATGAACCCATCAGTTCGCCCTGTTCGCCGGCCGCCGACCCTGTCGAGATAATGCCTTGCAGGGCGGGTCCGGCCGCGAACGCCAGCAGGTTGCACAGGATCAGCGCATACATCATCCAGCCTTCGGTCGCCAGGCCATACAGCAGATAAGTGATGGCGCCCGAGGCCATGCCCAGCAGCGACAAGCGTACTTCGCCCAAACGCCTGATCAGAATACCCAGCAAACCGGCCTGCACCACCGCTGCGCACAGGCCCACACAGAACAGCGCGATGCCATTCTGGCGCGGCGTCCAGTCGAAGCGAAAGTGCGTGTACAGCACCCAGGTGGTGTTGAGCATCATTTGCGCAAACGTCATCAGGCCGAAGGCCAGCACCAGGCCGCGGATCTCCACCCGCCGCGCCAGCTTGACCAGAGCCGAGAACGGATTGATGCGGGCCAGGGTGAACGGTGCGCGCGGCCCGGGCGCCAGCGATTCGGGCACCATGAAGTAGCCATAGATAAAGTTTGCCGCAGACAGCGCGCCTGCAACAAAGAAGGGCAGGTGCAGATTGATATCGCCCAGCAAGCCGCCCAGCATGGGGCCGCAGATAAAGCCCAGGCCGAAAGCGGCGCCGATCTTGCCGAAACTTTTGGCGCGGTTGTCCGGCGTGGAAATATCGGAGGCATATGCCGAAGCGACCGACATGCTGGCCGACGAGACGCCACCGATAATGCGGCCGATAAACAGGCAGGCCAGGTTGGGCGCCCAGCCAGTGGCCAGGAAGTTGACGCACATGCCGGCCATGGAATACAGCAGCACGGGGCGACGCCCGACGCGGTCGCTGATGGCGCCCAGCATGGGCATGAAGATGAATTGCAGCAGGCCAAACACGGCCGCCATGATGCCGTACCACATGGCTTGCTGGTCCTTGCCATCGACAAAATCGCCGATCAGGATCGGCAGCACCGGCACCACCAGGCCTATGCCCAGCATGTCGATAAAGACGCAGACCAGGATGAAATTGAGATTGCCGGCACGCGCGGGCGCGGTAGCAGGGGAAGAGTCGGGGGTGGCGTGGTCGGTCATGCAAGCTTTCTGCCATGGTTGGCGTGGCGCCGGTGCCGGGACGGCGCAGCGCGCTGGGCTTTGTATTATAGACAGCGCCCACCGCGCTGGCTATTGCTCGCTACGATGCCGTTGCGGGCTGTGCCGGAGCCCATTCCTCGGCAAAAGTGGCGCGAAAATCGAGCAGTATCTGCAGCCGTTGCCCGGCCAGCGCGCGCCCGGCTGGCGTTTGCATCTTGCCGGGCAGCTTGTCAAGCTTGGTGACGATATGGTCGAGCGAATACGCCTTGTCGTCGAGCGGGCGGTGCAGCGCCAGCGGATCACTGCCGTGGGCCAGCGCGCTGTCCATGCGGGCCGCCGTATAAAACATGCGCGCCAGGCCGACCGCGCCTAGCGCATCGATACGGTCGGCATCCTGCACGATTTGCGCTTCGATGGTGGTGGGCGTCAGGTTGGCGGAAAAACTGTGGGTTTCAATGGCGTGGGCAACGGCGGGCAACTTGTCTTCCGGGAAACCGACTCCGGCCAGCTGACTGCAAGCCAGTGCGGCCGCCTGGCGCGAGGCCAGGTGACGTTCAGCATGGTTTTTCGGCAGGTTGACCAGGTCGTGCAGGTAGCTGGCGGCCATCACCACCAGGGCATCTGCCTGTGGGTAATCTTGCAGCAGGATAGCCGCATTGCGCCAGACGCGGTGCAGATGGTTGATATCGTGGGCGCTGTCGTCGCCCAGGCTGGCCGAAGCGAGCGCCAGCAGACGAGGTTGCCATTGAGTCAGCAAAACTTGCATGGTGATGAAATCGTGAAAAGCAAAGGTGCCAGTGTGGCATAAAACGTGGCACCCGGCGATCGCACGACATTCGGCGTTCTTTTTTAGTGCATTGAGAATTTACATGCGTTAATATTGCCCCATTGCAATTACAATGCATTATTTAATAATTTTCACGCGCGACACAGCAGGCCATGAGCCGTTGTGTCTTTCGCTTCTCCAAAGGAATAACATGAACACCACCACCAGCGAAACAGGCGGCGTCGCCAAGGCTGCCGAATACCTGGCTTTTACCCTGGGCCAGGAAGAATATGGCATCGATATTCAGAAAGTCAGCGAAATTCGCAGCTATGAAACGCCGACCCGTATCGCCAACGCGCCCGAGTTCGTCAAGGGCGTGGTCAATCTGCGTGGCATCATCGTGCCGATCGTCGACATGCGCATCAAGTTCAACCTGGGTACGCCCAGTTATGACCAGTTTACCGTCGTCATCATCCTCAATATCGGCAACCGCGTGGTTGGCATGGTGGTCGACCGCGTCTCCGACGTGACGACCTTGCTGCCGGAACAGATCAAGCCGGCGCCCGACATGGGTCGCTCGATCAATACCGAATACGTGATCGGCCTGGGCACCATCGACGAGCGCATGCTGATACTGGTCGATATCGATCAGCTGATGTCGAGCGCCGACATGGGCCTGATCGAAAAACTGGCAGCCTGATCGGCTGGCTTCTACCTTGCTTTGCCCCGTTTTTCCAGCGTGACAGGCGCACGGTTTGCATGCAAACCGTGCGCTTCTTTTCATCAAGGCCCGATTCCTCCAGCAGCAAGCCGGCGCGCCCTTGGGCGGCGTTTTTGCCGTCATCTTGTTGTTATCAATGCTGATCACCAGCATCACTCGCAGTCCATGCGCGCCGCTGCAACGCTGTCACATTCCGCCTTGCTCTCTTCTTGTTTTTCTTATACCGTGTTGCTAGGACGCAATTTTCGTCGTTTTCCGGGATAAATATATGAATTTTTTACGAAACATCAGCATCGGTATGCGCCTGGGCCTGGGCTTTGCCGGCATTTTGTTGTTTTCCATGCTGATCACCGGCATCAGCGTGTGGCGTCTGCACAATGTGGCGACCGACACGCGCGCCATGATGGAACAGCCGCTGGCCAAGGAGCGCTATATTTCCGACTGGTACAGCAAGATTGACAGTGGCATCCGCCGTACCACGGCGATCGCGCGCAGCAGCGACACCTCGCTGAGCACCTATTTTGCGGAAGAATCGAAGGCCTCGTCAGTCGTCTCGGGCGAGCTGCAAAAGAAAATCGAAGCCTTGCTGTCGTCGCCGGAAGAAAAGGAGATCTTTCGCCAGGTCGGCGAGATGCGCAAGGTCTACCTCAGTTCGCGCGACCAGATTTACAAGATGAAGGCGGACGGCCAGCTGGACGAGGCGAAAGTGGTGTTTGAAGGCACTTTTGTACCGGGCTCTGCCAAATTCCAGAAACTGGTGCAGGACTTGCTGCTGCACCAGCGCGCCAGCATTGACGCCACGGCCCATGAGATCGACGCCATGGCTGTTTCCAGCCGCAACCTGCTGCTGGGCCTGGCCGTGCTGGCGCTGGCTTTCGGCACCGTCTGCGCCTGGTTGCTGACCACCAGCATCGTCCACCCGCTGCGCACGGCGGTGGAGGTGGCGCGCAGGGTGGCCGATGGTGATCTGACGGCGCAGATCGACGCCGATGCCAAAGATGAAACCGGGCAATTATTGCTGGCCCTGAAGGAAATGAATGCCAGCTTGCTGCGCATCGTCGGCGAAGTGCGCGGCGGCACCGACAGCATCGCCACCTCGTCGACGCAGATTGCGGCCGGCAACCAGGATTTGTCGAGCCGCACCGAGCAGCAGGCCGGTTCGCTGGAAGAAACTGCGTCGTCAATGGAGGAACTGACCTCGACCGTGAAGCAGAACGCCGACAACGCGCGCCAGGCCAATCAGCTGGCGGCCTCGGCCGCGCAAGTGGCGGTCAAGGGCGGCGAAGTGGTGGCGCAGGTGGTCGGTACCATGGAATCGATCAACAGCTCGTCGAACAAGATCGTCGACATTATTGCCGTGATTGACGGGATTGCCTTCCAGACCAATATCCTGGCCCTCAACGCGGCGGTGGAAGCGGCGCGCGCGGGCGAGCAGGGCCGGGGCTTTGCCGTGGTGGCGTCGGAGGTGCGCAGCCTGGCGCAGCGCTCCGCATCTGCGGCGAAAGAAATCAAGACCCTGATTGGCGCGTCTGTCGAGCAAGTCAATGCGGGCAGCATGCTGGTTGCCGAGGCCGGCTCGACCATGAACGATATCGTTGCCAGCGTGCAGCGCGTGAGCGACATCATTACCGAAATCACGGCCGCCAGCAGCGAGCAAAGCGTGGGCATCGACGAGATCAACCGTGCCATCGGCCAGATGGACGCCGTGACGCAGCAAAATGCGGCGCTGGTGGAAGAGGCGGCGGCGGCCGCCGAATCGATGCAGAACCAGGCGCAGCGGCTGGCCGAGGTGGTCAGTGTATTCAAGCTGCATGGCAGCAGGGCGCTGGTCCTAAGGTAAGCTGGCGATTGCCATCTGCGACAACCGGTCCGCCTCGCCATTGCGGTGACGCGGCACCCACCGCAAGCTTGCTTGCGGCAATTGTTCCATCAGCGCCAGCACCCCGGCGCGCTGCGTGGCCAATCCTTTGACAACGGTGGTGCCCAGTACATCATTGATCACTACCTGGCTGTCGCCAAACAGCAGCAGCTGTGCCGGCCTGAGCTTGACGGCCGCGTGCAGCAAGGCAGTCAGGGCCGCATATTCGGCGTCGCTGCTGTCGCCTTCGCCGGCCGCTTCGCTGATTTCGATGCGTTCTCCGCCTGGCCCCAGCAGCAGGGCGCCGATGCCCAGGCGGCCCGGATTCGGGTGGGCCGAACCGTCGAACCAGCCGCGCCAGGCCAGCGGCCCACCGTCATCCTGGCGCTTTGCCGCATGCTGCTCGCGCCGCAGCTGCGCCTTGCGCGCAGAGACTTCCGATACCATTACTTGATGAACAGCAGGTCGACCAGCGCCGCGATCCAGCAGGCAACCAGCACGCCGACGGCCACTTGCATGCCGGGGCCGTCGTTGGCGGACAGGGCCGCCACTTTTTCCGTGATCAGCTGTACGTCGAGCGGCAGGGCGCCGCTGTTGATCTGGTCCATGATCTGCCCGGTGCGCTGCATGATGTTGTTGATCACCAGCAGCAGCGCGATCAAGGACGGCACCAGGAACAGCGCGCCGCGCGCCTTGCGGCCCAGCAGCAAATGTCCGGTGCCGGGAAACACCAGGGTCGACAGCAAAATGGCCTTGGGCCGTTTGGAAGAGAGTGTGCCGCTCATGCGCGCCTTCACGGTGGTTACAAGCGGCACATCATACTATTGCCAGCCGAATTTGCGCAGATATACGCGTTTCATCAGGGTTGTCAGCACCGTGTAGGCCACCAGGATGGCCAGCAGCCACGGGAAGTAGGCCAGCGGCAGCGCCTGCAGCTTGAAGTAGCTGGCCAGCGGTCCCATCGGCAGGAATACGCCCACCGCCATGATGGCCGTGGTCGCCACCAGCAGCGGCACCGAGGCGATGCTGTCGATAAAGGGCAGCTTGGGCGTGCGGATCAGGTGCACGATCAGGGTCTGCGTCAACAGGCCCACGACAAACCAGCCCGACTGAAACAGAGTCTGCTGGGCCGGCGTATTGGCGCCGAACACATGCCACATCAACACAAAGGTGCTGATGTCGAAGATCGAGCTCAAGGGGCCGAAAAACACCATGAAGCGGCCGATATCGCGCGGGTTCCAGCTCAGGGGCTGCTGTATCAGTTCGGCATCGACGTTATCAAACGGAATCGCGATCTGCGACACATCGTACAGCAGGTTCTGCACCAGCAGATGCAGCGGCAGCATTGGCAGGAAGGGCAAAAAGGCGCTCGCTACCAGCACGGAAAATACATTGCCGAAGTTCGAGCTGGCCGTCATGCGGATGTATTTCAGCATATTGCTGAAAGTGCGGCGGCCTTCGAGCACGCCTTCTTCCAGCACCATCAGGCTTTTTTCCAGCAAGATGATGTCGGCCGCCTCCTTGGCGATATCGACGGCGGAATCGACCGAGATGCCGATATCGGCTGCGCGCAGGGCTGGCGCGTCGTTGATGCCGTCACCCATGAAGCCGACGATATGGCCGTTGCCGCGCAGGGCGCGCACCAGGCGTTCCTTGTGCAGCGGGCTGAGCTTGGCAAACACCGTGTGGCTTTCTGCCGCCTGCGCCACTTGTGCATCGTCCATGTCGTCCAGTTCCGGTCCCTGCAGCACGCCGCGCACCGCCAGGCCCACTTCGCGGCAGATCTTCGCCGTCACCAGGTGATTGTCGCCTGTCAGCACCTTGACCGTCACGCCGTGTTCCTTGAGTGCGCGCAGGGCCGGCGCCGTCGATTCCTTCGGCGGGTCGAGAAACGCCACATAGCCGATCAGGGTCAGCGCCGTTTCGTCCGCCACGCCATACACAGTTTTATGCGGCGGCACTTCCTTGACGCCCACGGCCACCACGCGCAAGCCTTCGGCGTTCAGGCCATGGGTGGTGGCCAGCACGCGGTCGAGCAGGGTGGTGTCGAGCGGCACGTCTACACCATCGAGGCGCAGATGGCTGCAAGCGGCCAGCATTTCCTCGACCGCGCCCTTGCAGATCAGCTCGTGGTGGTCATTGCGCTCGGACACCACTACCGACATGCGGCGGCGCACGAAATCAAACGGGATTTCATCGACCTTCACATAGTCGCGCGCCAGCTGCATTTCCGTCTGCAGTTGCACATGGTCGAGCACGGCGCGGTCGAGCAGGTTTTTCAGGCCGGTCTGGTAGTGGCTGTTCAGGTAGGCAAAGCGCAGCACCTCGTCGGACGGTTGGCCGAACACATCGGTATGGCGCTCCAGCACGATTTTGTCCTGCGTCAGGGTGCCGGTCTTGTCGGTGCACAGCACATCCATGGCGCCAAAGTTCTGGATGGCATCGAGGCGCTTGACCACCACTTTCTTTTTCGCCAGTTTCACTGCGCCCTTGGCCAGGGTGCTGGTGACGATCATCGGCAGCATTTCCGGCGTCAGGCCGACGGCCACCGACAGCGCGAACAGGAATGCTTCCATCCAGTCGCCCTTGGTCCAGCCATTGATCAGGAACACCAGCGGCGCCATTACCAGCGCAAAGCGGATCAGCAGCCAGCTGACGCTGTTGACACCCGCTTCAAACGCCGTCGGCGTGCGCTCGGTGGCCGTGACGCGGGTGGCAATTGCGCCGAAATACGTGCGGTTGCCGGTGGCCAGCACCAGCGCCGTGGCTGCGCCCGAAATGACATTGGTGCCCATGAACAGCAGGTTGGCCAGGTCCATCGGGTTTTTGTTTTCGCCATCGGCCAGCTCGACCATCTTTTCCACCGGCAAGGATTCGCCCGTCATCGCCGACTGGCTGACAAACAGGTCCTTGGCGGTGAGCAAGCGGCAGTCGGCCGGTATCATGTCGCCGGCCGACAGCACGATGATGTCGCCCTGCACCAGTTGCCGGATGGCCAGTTCCTGCTGCTGGCCATCGCGCAGCACGGTAGCGGTATTGCCGACCATGGCTTTCAGGCGTTCGGCGGCGCGGTTCGAGCGGCCTTCCTGCACGAAGCGCAAGAGGGTCGACAGTATCACCATGCTGCCGATGACGATGGTCGCCTTGGCGTCTTCGGTCAGGTAGGAAACAATCGCCAGAACGGTGAGCAGCAGGTTGAACGGGTTCTTGTAGCACAGCCACAGATGCTGGTACCAGGCCAGCGGCTTTTCGTGCTCGACTTCATTCGGGCCGGTCTGCGCCAGCACGGCCTGCGCCTCGTCGTCGGACAAGCCCGCTTCACGCGTGGACAACCGTGCCATGGCATCGGGCAAGGCTTCGGTGGCGGCCGCCAGCAACTGGCGCGCCAGGTGGTCGGGCACGGCGCGCGAGGTGCTGTTTTCCAGTGGCATAGTTTGGCGGCGGAAATGGCCGGCCGTGTGGCGCTTGCGCAGGAACGATTCGAACAGGCGGGTGAAGAGGGTCATGGCTCTTCCTTTCAGGCGAAGTATGGTTGCGGCAGGAACAGATATGCAGGCCGTGCGGACGCGGTAGTGCGTTGTAGCGTTTGATGGCAGATCATCACCGTTCTCCTGTCGAGGCAGGGAGGTCAGGCGAGACTTGTCGCCGGGCGCAGGCAAGATGCCGTTACCGCGGTCGGGCTCAGTAGCCGTCAGTCAGGACAATCAATGGTCAGGGAGGAAGTGCGCGCCAGTGAACACTGGCGCAGACCACACCTTGCTCGGCAAGGCGCGGCGGGGGAGCGGACGCGTATTTGCCGGGATTAATTGTCGATGCAAGATCGACTACTGTCACTGGAACAAGTACCCACGTGGAACTCCGTAAAATGAATAATGCACGGATCATAAAAGTGCAGCTTGGCAAGGTCAAGCAAATATCGGTTACATTACCAAAGCGTAATGTACGCGCTGGCGCGAGCCTGTCATGGTGTCTTTTTAGGCGGCTTTTCCGGATTGAAATCCATCGACCAGATCACCGAATTGATCTTCCAGCCTTGCGTGGTGCGCACCAGTTGCCACGCTTCCTGACCCCAGTTGGAGCGATAGTCGCCACGGTTAAAGTTGTAGTCGAAGTACACCTGGGCGATATCACCGTCGCTGTCGATGCGCACATTATCGAATTTTTCTTCGATGGCTTCCTTGTCGCTGACGATGGAATCGATGAACTTGACGGCGCTGGCGCCCGGCGTGATCTTGTTGACTTTGTCGCCCCGGTCTTCGAGCATGTTCATGCTCTTGTCCTTGATCACGCCGATCCAGGGGATGTTTTCACTGTATAGCAGCTTCATGAAGCTGGCCTTGTCCTTGTTGATCAGGGACAGGCGGAAGGTTTCCACCACTTGCTCCAGTTGCTGGCGGTCGGTTTGCGTTGTTGCGGCCTGTACATTGAAAGCGCTCAACAACAGCGCGGCAAGCAGGGCGGATTTCATGGACACTTTCAAGTGCTTACTCCAGTCGATGTTATGTCAGCAGCAAAATCCACTGCGGACGGTAAAGGGTTCAACACCGCAGCTGATGCTGCGGCAACTGCGGCGCCCCGTCACTCAGGCGGAAGGCGTCTACCACCCTGAGCAGTTCATGCGCCTGGTCCTGCATGCTTTGCGCGGCGGCGGCCGATTGCTCGACCAGGGCGGCATTGCGCTGTGTCAGCCCATCCATTTCAGTGATGGCACTGTTGACTTCCTCGATGCCCTTGCTCTGGCGCTGGCTGGCAGCCGTGATGTCGTTCATGATCTCGGTCACCTGCCTGACCGATGCGACGATATCGCCCATGGTGCGCCCGGCGCTGTCGGCCAACTGGCTGCCAGTTTCTATCCTGGCCACGGAATCTTCGATCAGCTGCTTGATTTCGCGCGCCGCCGTGGCCGAGCGCTGGGCCAGGCCGCGCACCTCGGTGGCGACGACGGCGAAGCCGCGTCCCTGCTCACCGGCGCGCGCTGCTTCCACGGCTGCGTTCAAGGCCAGGATATTGGTCTGGAAAGCGATGCCGTCGATGACGGCGATAATGTCGACGATGCGCCCCGAACTGGCCTTGATCGAGCCCATGGTTTCGACCACCTGGCCGACCACGCGGCCGCCCTCCAGCGCCACGCCCGAGGTCGACAGCACCATCTGGTTGGCCTGGTGTGCATGGCTGGCATTTTCACGCACGGTATCGGTCAGCTGATGCATCGATGATGCCGTTTCCTGCAGCGAATGGGCTTGCGATTCCGTGCGCGCCGACAGATCGGCATTGCCCAGCGCGATTTCGCTCGCCTCCACCGTGATGGTGGAACCGGCCTGCTTGATGTCGCTCAGCAAGGTATTCCAGTTTTGCACGACTGTCGCCAGTGCGCGCGACAGCTTGCCCACTTCGTCGTCGCCGCCGGCATGGATGCGCATGGTCAGGTCGCCAGCGGCCAGCGACTCGGCCGCGCGGCAGGCCTCGTCGATGGGGCGCACCACGGCGCGCGCCACCCAGATGGCGATTGCCGCCAGCACGGCAAAGCCGATGGCCATCGTGCCCAGCGAAAACCAGGCGGCGCGCTGGCCCGCATTCTTGGTCTCCAGCAGTGCATCGCCCGTGCGCTGGTCAAGGTTCTGCAACACCTGATCGAGTTGCTTGCTCACCAGCTGATAGTGCGTGGTGGCACCCTGCATGGCCGCCACACCCGTATTGGGGTCCATCGACGCCAGGTCCAGGGCCTGCGCGATGCTGGCCCGGTAACGTTCGACTGCGGGCAGCGCTTGCGCCGCTTCGGTGGCGGCGCCCGCATAGCTTTTCAGCTCGGTCAAACCGTGCGCAATGGTGTTGAGCTGACTATCGGTTTGCGTGCCGAATTGCTTGAATTGTTCTTCGGAAAGACTGGCGGCGATGGCGATCTTGGCATACACCCCGGCATGCACCTGGCCCAGGGCGATGGCTTGCCGGGTGGCCAGTCGTTCCGCCGCCAGGGTGACACCTTTCAATTCGTGCATGCGCCGCTCGTTCTGCTGCATGGCGAAATAAGACATCGCCCCCATGGCCAGCAGGCAAGCGAGCGCCACCACCGGGACAATCAACATCTTGTTTGCTATTTTCACAGGAAACCCATATTGTTAAAAGAGCGGTGCGTGATCCCGGCAATGGCGGCGTGGTGGCCGGTTACAGGTAGATGCCGCCGCAGACCACGGTTTCGCTCAGCTTTTCACAATACATCGCCTTCGGCTCGATCTTCTTGCTTTCGGGATTCGTGAATTTGTATTCTTGCCAGAAGCTGCCTTTGCTCTTTGCCAGGTCAACGCGCTCCTTGACGAAGGCCTTGCCGTCGATGTCCTTCAGTTCGATCAAATTCTTGCCCACCATTTTGGGGTTGGCGCCATGCGCGACGACGGTGCCATCGAGCTTGTAGACCACCAGATACAAGTCTTGATTGATGAATTGCGGCGTCTTGGCGGTGATTTCCGCGTATGCCTTGGCGTCGCCAGCGCTCTTGATGTACGCCACGCCTTTCTTGACCATGGTTTCGGCATCGGCGCGCGTGGCGCCGCCTTCGGCAGCGCTAACGGCTTGCGGCAGCGCGCTGGTGGCAAGGATGAAGGACAGGCAAACAACAGGGGCTAACTTGGACATTGCAGTCTCCTTGATGGTACGTATTGGAAAGCCGGCACCGGCCGGTGCGACAAGTTGGCACCGATTTGTATGCCGATGTTTCATATTAGCGCGATGCAAGCGATCATGCGCTCATGCAATATATTTATTTTTTTATATTGGCCGTTTTACAACGGCGGACCAGCAATAAAAAAGGCAGGCCGCGTGGCCTGCCTTCGTGTGGATCGAGAGGCCCGTCAAGACGGGCGCTGCTCATTTACTCTTCTTCGTACGAGCTGATCGGTGCGCAGCCGCAGAACAGGTTGCGGTCGCCGTAGACGTTGTCGGCGCGGCCCACCGGCGGCCAGTACTTGCGCTCGCGCAGCGAGGCGACCGGATAGGCCGCCACCGTGCGGCTGTATTTGCGGTTCCAGTCGTCGGCCAGCAGTACCTGCGCCGTGTGTGGTGCGTTTTTCAGCGGATTGTCGTCATGGTCGAATTCACCGCTGGCGACCTTGGCGATCTCGTGGCGAATGGCGATCATGGCGTCGATAAAGCGGTCGATCTCGACCTTCGATTCGCTTTCGGTCGGCTCGATCATCAAGGTGCCCGGTACCGGGAAGCTCATGGTCGGCGCATGGAAACCGAAGTCCATCAAACGCTTGGCCACGTCTTCGTTGCTGATGCCGGTGGCGTCGGTGATCGGGCGCAGGTCCAGGATGCACTCGTGGGCGACCAGCCCGTCGTGGCCGGTGTACAGCACCGGGTAGTGCGGCGACAGGCGGCGCGCGATGTAGTTGGCGGCAAGAATGGCTGTCTCGGTTGCTGCCGTCAGGCCTTCGGCGCCCATCATGGCGATATACATCCACGAGATCGGCAGAATGCTGGCCGAGCCGAACGGCGCGGCACTGACGGCGCCGATGCCGGCGGCGTTGCGCTCGTAACCGAACGAACGCTGGTTGGGCAGGAATTTTGCCAGGTGGGCGCCGACGCCGATCGGACCCACGCCTGGTCCGCCACCGCCGTGCGGGATGCAGAAGGTTTTATGCAGATTCAGGTGCGAGACGTCGCCGCCAAACGAGCCGGGAGCGGCCACGCCGACCAGCGCGTTCATGTTGGCGCCATCGATATACACCTGGCCGCCGTGCGTGTGGATGATCTCGCACAGTTCCTGGATGCCTTCTTCGAACACGCCGTGGGTGGACGGGTAGGTGATCATCACGCAGGCCAGGTTGGCACTGTGTTTTTCCGCTTTTGCTTTCAAGTCGGCCAGGTCGACGTTGCCGTTTGCGTCGCAGCTGGTGACGACTACCTGCATGCCGACCATATTCGCCGAGGCCGGGTTGGTGCCGTGCGCCGACGAAGGAATCAGGCAGATATTGCGGTGGCCTTCGCCGCGCGACTCGTGGTAGGCCTTGATCACCAGCAGGCCCGCGTATTCACCCTGCGAGCCGGCGTTCGGCTGCAGCGAGACTGCTGCGTAGCCGGTCAGCGCGCACAGCATTTCTTCCAGCTGCGCGATCATTTCGCGGTAGCCGACGGTTTGCGCATCGGGCGCGAACGGGTGGATATTCGAGAACTCGGGCCAGGTGACCGGGATCATCTCGGACGTCGCGTTCAGCTTCATGGTGCACGAACCCAATGGAATCATGGTGCGGTCCAGCGCCAGGTCCTTGTCGGCCAGGCTGCGCAGGTAGCGCAGCATTTCGTGTTCCGAGTGGTAGCTGTTGAAAACCGGATGCGTCAGGTAGGCGCTGGTCCGGCTCAGGTTGGCCGGCAGGGCGCTTTCCACCGCTGCTTCGACCTGGTCCAGGTTCGGCGCGGCAGGCGCGTTGGCCACGCCGTGCGCAAACACGGTCCACAGCAGCGCGATATCGTCGCGCGTGGTGGTTTCATCGAGCGACAGGCCGACGTGGCTGGCGTCGATCCTGCGCAGGTTGACGCCGTGGGCAACTGCGGTGGCGTGCAGCGCGTCGGCGTCGGCGACCTCGATCGTCAGGGTGTCGAAATAGGTCTCGTTGACCACCTTGTAGCCCAGCGTTTTCAGGTTGGCCGCCAGCACGCCCGTAAAGCGGTGCACGCGTTTGGCGATCTGCAGCAGGCCGACCGGGCCATGGTAGACGGCGTACATCGAGGCCATCACGGCCAGCAGCACTTGCGCGGTGCAGATGTTCGAGGTGGCTTTTTCACGGCGGATATGCTGTTCGCGCGTTTGCAGCGCCAGGCGGTAGGCCTTGTTGCCTTGCGCATCGACGGTTACACCGACCAGGCGGCCCGACATATTGCGCTTGAAGGCGTCGCGGGTGGACAAATAACCGGCGTGCGGGCCGCCGAAACCGAGCGGCACGCCAAAGCGCTGGCTGTTGCCCACTACCACGTCCGCGCCCCATTCGCCCGGTGGCGTGAGCATCGTCAGGGCCAGCAGGTCGGCCGCGACGATCACCATCGCGCCGTTGGCATGCAGTTTTTCGACGCCGGCGCGGTAGTCGCGCACCACGCCGTTGACGCCCGGGTATTGCAGCAGAACGCCGAAGCAGTCGCCCAGCGCTTCCATTTCTGCAGGGTCAAACACGCGCACGTCGACACCGATCGGCTGGGCGCGCGTTTGCACCACTTCCAGCGTTTGCGGCAGCACGTCGCTGGCGACGTACAGCACGTTCGATTTCGACTTGCCGACGCGCTGGATCAGGGTCATCGCTTCGGCAGCGGCCGTGCCTTCGTCCAGCATCGAGGCGTTGGCGATGCCCATGCCGGTCAGGTCGGTGATCACCTGCTGGAAGTTCAGGATCGCTTCCAGGCGGCCTTGCGAAATTTCTGGCTGGTAAGGCGTGTACGCCGTGTACCAGGCCGGGTTTTCAAAGATATTGCGCAACACCACGCCTGGGGTGAAAGTGTTGTAATAGCCTTGGCCGATCAGTGATTTCAGTACCTGGTTCTTGCCGGCGATGGCTTTCAGGCGCGACAGCGCTTCCTGTTCCGGCATCGGCTGCGAGTAGGCGCCCAATGGCAGTGTGCCCTGGTTGCGGATATTGGCCGGCACCAGCGCATCGATCAGCGCGGCGCGCGAGGCGTAGCCCAAGGTGGACAGCATGGCTTCCTGTTCGGAAGAGGAGGGGCCGATATGGCGGGCGATAAAGGCATCGCGTGCTTCGAGTTGGGTCAGGCTGGTGCGGGTCATGGTATAGAGGCCAAAAAGACTGAAAAAACCGGGGTGCGGCGCGCGGGCGCTGCGCAGAAAAAATGCAAACGGGCCGCAAGCGCGGCCCGTGGATCAAACGTGATTACTCGCCGGTGGCGGCGCCATACGCGGCGGCGTCCAGCAGGCCGTCCAGCGACGACACATCGGCTGGCTTGATCTTGAACAGCCAGTTGGCGTAGGCGTCGGCGTTGATCGATTCCGGCGCGTTGACGACGTCGTCGTTGACGGCAGTAACTTCGCCCGAGACTGGCGCGTAGATATCGCTGGCGGCCTTGACCGATTCGACCACGGCGGCGTCGTCGCCAGCGTTGAAGGTGGCGCCGACATCAGGCAGTTCGACGAACACGATGTCGCCCAGTGCATCCTGTGCGTACTCGGTGATGCCGACGGTGGCCGTGCCGTCCGCTTCCAGGCGTACCCATTCGTGGGAGGCGGTGTACTTCAGGTCTGCAGGAATGTTCATGTGTGGCTCCAGAGGGTAAATGTTCGGTTGTTGGTGATGTTTGATCGGTCTTGCGGGCGGCTCCGGTCGCTTACGCAACCAGGATTTTACCGTTGCGCACGAAAGGCAGCTTGACGACCGAGGCCGCCAGCTGCTTGCCGCGGATTTCCACGTGCACGGTGTCGCCCACGTTGACGCCATTGGGCACGCGTGCCAGCGCGATGGCTTCCTGCATCGACGGGCTGAAGGTGCCGCTGGTGATCTCGCCGGTGGCCTCGTTTCCAGCCACGATGACCTTTTGATGGGCGCGCAGCACGCCGCCTTTTTCGCGCAGGATCAGGCCGACGAATTGCGCATTCTGGCCCTTGGCCACGAGTGCCGCTTTGCCGATAAAGTCGCGCTCGCTGACCAGGTCGATGGTCCAGGCCAGACCGGCGTCGAGCGGATTGACGCTTTCGTCCATGTCCTGGCCGTACAGATTCATGCCCGCTTCCAGGCGCAGCGTGTCGCGCGCGCCCAGGCCGGCCGGCTTGACGCCGGCAGCTGCCAGTGCATTCCACAGCGCCTCGACCTGGGTTGCCGCCACACCGATTTCAAAACCGTCTTCGCCCGTGTAGCCGGTACGCGCCAGCATCACTTCGCCAAATGGCGTGTCTTTGACGATCACGACGTTGAACGGCTTGATCGCTTCGGACGCAGCCTGCGTTTCCGGCAACACCTGCCATACCTTGGCGCGCGCGTTCGGACCCTGCACGGCGACCAGCGCCATCGGATTGTTCGCGCTGCGGCGCTCGGTGATCGTCAGGCCGCTGTTGGTGGCGATGTTCTGCTGCTGCATCCAGGCCACGTCTTTCTCGGCCGTGCCGGCGTTGACCACCAGGCGGAACCAGTTTTCGTTGAAGAAGTAGACGATCAGGTCATCGATGACGGTGCCTTCGGCGTTCAGCATGCACGAGTACAGCGCCTTGCCCGATACCTGCAGCTTGTCGACGTTGTTGGCCAGCAGGCCGCGCAAAAAAGCGCGCACGTTCGGGCCTTCGATGTCGACCACGCACATGTGCGACACGTCGAACATGCCGGCGTCGCTGCGCACGGCGTTATGCTCTTCGATTTGCGAACCATAGTTGACAGGCATGTCCCAGCCGCCGAAATCGACCATGCGGGCGCCGCTGGCACGGTGGGCGTTATTGAGTGGGGTTGCGTTGAGCGGCATTGATTCCTCGGGACGAAGGTGGAAGGGGACGGTTAACAGTACAAGCAGTACAATCAGTACAGTTAACGGCACACAGCATGGCAGCCGACACGGCTTTCCAGCGTGAACATCACCCCCCTGTCCTTGGTACCTGAGAGATTACGGAGAATTGGCTCCGTGCGCCCCTTCGGTGGACCGCCGGCATTGCCGCGGTCGCTCTCCAGAGTTGAGCCGCAGCATGGCCATTGCCATCGTTGCGCCTCGCCTGATCGGTCCTTTTGCCTGAGAGTTTTTGGGTAGTGCCCCTTCGGCGGCAATGCGAGTTTGCCCTCTCCCGATCAAGTGTGGGGAATATATGCCAGCAGGGGGTTTCTGTCAATCTGTAAACAGTCGGCCAGCGTGCACCAAAACAGGGCTTGCGGCCTGATGTTTCCTGCTTGTAAGAATATATGGCATCGTCTCTTGCGCACAATCAGCAAGACCGGCGGCGGGCAGAGAAGTTTGCTATGCTCAACTCCACCATCACCGTCCTTGCCGTAGATTGATTACCATGAGCGAAACCCAAAACAGCATCGAACAGCACGGCTGGTTTACCCTGTCCGGCGACGTCAACAGCGACATGGTGCGCCGCATCTTCAATGCCGTGGCCGACATGACTGAAGACAGGCTGACCACCGCGCACATCCTGATTCAATCGAACGGCGGCTATGTCAGCGACGGCATCTGTCTGTACAACTTCCTGAGCAAGTTGCCGATCAGGCTGGTTACCTACAACACCGGCGCCGTGGCCTCGATCGCCGTCACCCTGTTTCTGGCGGGCCAGCAGCGCTACGCCAGCGAGACGGCGCGCTTCATGTTGCACAAGTCGCATGCCACAGCCTCGCCCGGCGCCCGGCCTGACGCGCTCAGCATCATTGTCGAGGGCTTGCGCGCCGACGACCAGCGCACCGAACGCATCCTGCGCAGCCACGTGGCGTTGAACGAAGAGCAGTGGCTGGTGCACGCCTATTCCGATTTGCACCTGACGGCAGAGCAGGCGCGAGAAGCAGGCCTGGTCGAGGCGATCCGCGATTTTGAAATTCCCAAGGGCAAGCGCCTGACGAATATCTGACAATGCAAACAGGGCTTGGCCCGGCATGCCGGATCAGGCCCTGTTTCTTGTTGTGCCCGGCGGCGAAACGCCGTCAGGTTAGCTAATTATTTGCCGCTTTTGCCGCCACCGCCCGACTGTTTGCTGCCGCCGCTGCCCGACTGTTTGTTGTCGTCGTTTTTGTGGCTCTGGCGACCCGCTTCCACATGTTGCTCATGGGTGCCGCCCTGCGTGCCGCTCGACTGCTTGTTGCCACTGGAGGAGCCGCTGCCCGATTGTTTGTTGCCTTGATCGCCTTTTTGATTCGAGTTCATAATATTTCCTTTTAGAAATGAAAGAGTCACGAAAAAAGTCATCGGCCGGAGCGCATCGGTAAAGAGGCGCCAGTTGGTGCTGGCCTGGCTCCCCTTGGCTGATGTGTGCCGGTAGATGCATGATGCGCGGCAAGCATCAGCCCGACCATCGGAACACCACTTGACGTCGTGTAGGAATTGGCTTGCTTTCTTGATGGAAATATATCGATCAAATGTAATCAGATGTAATAGTCGCGGTTCACGCCCTGAAAAGCCCGTTGTGGCAGCGGCCAGCCGTGGCATAGTGCAGTCTGATCATAAATATACGCAGTGATGATGAATTGGTGGAATGCAGTTTCATTTACGGCCGACATGTCGGTTCTCGGGCCGGCCGGGGTGGCCATCGCGCTCTGGTTGCTGGTGTCCAGGCAGTGGCGCCTGGTGCTTGGCTGGAGCTTGTGGTACGGCGGCGGCATGTTGCTGGTGGTGCTGTCGAAGCTGGCCTTTATCGGCTGGGGCCTCGGTAGCGCCAGGCTGGACTTTACCGGTTTCAGCGGGCACGCCATGCGCGCTGGCGCCGTCTTTCCCGTACTGATGTATGTGGTGTTGCAGCGTGCGCCGCGCTCCTGGCGCCAGGCCGGCGTGCTGTTTGGCGTGGCGTATGCCGTGCTGGTGGCCATTTCACGCGTAGTGGTGCAGGCGCACAGCGTGTCCGAAGCGGTCAGCGGCTGCGTGCTGGGGTTGGCGATGGCCTTCGGCTTTATGTGGCAGGCGCGCGGCGCCGTCAATTTTGCCGTCAGCCATGCGCTGGCGCTGGCCAGCCTGGCCCTGATGGTGCTCATTACCTTCAAGGCCGAGCCGATGCCGACCGAAGACTGGCTGCAGAAAATCGCCTTGCATTTGTCGGGTCATGAACGGGTTTTTTCACGCAACGACTGGAAGCTGGCCGGCCACCCCTGAGCCCGTAGCACACACTGCGGTTTTTTGGCCAGAGAAACCATGGCAAATGGTATGATGGGCCACTTTTTTACAACGGCGATCTTGCGCGGAGCTGCTCCGCGCGGCCGCCGCGGATAACCGCCAGCATAGGCAGGAACTTTAAAACACGTGCGTCTCTCTTCCATCAAGTTGTCGGGGTTTAAGTCTTTCGTCGACCCCACCAATTTCCAGGTGCCGGGCCAGCTGGTGGGCGTGGTCGGGCCGAATGGCTGCGGCAAGTCGAATATCATCGACGCCGTGCGCTGGGTGCTGGGCGAATCGAAGGCGTCGGAATTGCGCGGCGAATCGATGCAGGACGTGATCTTCAACGGCTCCACCCACCGCAAACCAGCCGGGCGCGCCTCGGTCGAGCTGGTGTTCGACAATAACGACGGCAAGGCCTCGGGCCAATGGGGCCAGTACGCCGAGATCGCCGTCAAGCGCACCCTGACGCGCGACGGCACCTCTACTTACTACATCAACAGCCAGCCGGTACGCCGGCGCGATATTCAGGATATTTTCCTTGGCACTGGCCTTGGGCCGCGCGCCTACGCCATCATTGGCCAGGGCATGATTTCGCGCATTATCGAATCGCGCCCGGAGGAGCTGCGCGTGTTTCTCGAAGAAGCGGCCGGCGTGTCGAAATACAAGGAACGCCGGCGCGAGACGGAAAACCGCTTGCAGGATACGCGCGAAAACCTGCTGCGGGTGGAAGATATCCTGCGCGAACTGAACGCCAACCTGGAAAAGCTCGAAGCGCAAGCCGCCGTGGCGACCCGTTTCCATGCCTTGCAGGCGGACCAGGAAGAAAAGCAAAAGCTGCTGTGGCTGCTGCGCAAGAACGAAGCGCAAAACGAGCAGACGCGCTATTTCCGCGAAGTCGAGCAGGCGCAGACCGACCTGGAAGAGCAGACGGCCAAGCTGCGCAACGTGGAGCTGACCCTGGAACAGATGCGCCAGGCCCACTTTGCCGTCGGCGACCGCCTGCATACGGCGCAAGGCCACCTGTACCAGACGAATGCGGAAATCGGCAGCCTGGAAGCACAGATCAAGTTCGTGATCGAATCGCGCGCGCGCCTGCAGGCGCAGCTGGCCACCTTGACCGCCCAGCGTGACCAGTGGAGCAGCCAAGGCGGTGAATACCAGGAGCAGATCGAGGAAGCCGAATTCCAGCTCGAAGAACTGGCGGCCAAGGTCGAGCAGTCGCAGATGATGGCCGAGCAGAAGGGCGAGCAGTTGCCCGAGCTGGACGCCGCCTGGCGCGCAGCCCAGCACAAGAGCACGGAATCGCGCGCGAAAATCATGCAGGCGCAGCAGCAGCTGGAACTGGAATCGGCACACCAGCGCAACGCCTCGAATATCCTGAACGGCCTGCTGACGCGGCGCGAACGCCTGCAGCAGGAAAAAAACAGCCTGAGCCTGCCCGACAGCAGCCACCTGGAAAACCTCAAGCTACAGCTGGAAGAAAAGCAGCAGGCGCTGGAGGAGCAGGGCTTTTACCTGGAGGAAGCCTTGGAGCAGCAGCCCAAGCTGGAGCAGGAACGCAGCGAAGCGCAAGCCCAGGTCAATGCCGAAACCGCCGCCAACGCCCAGCTCGAAGCGCGCCTGTCGGCCTTGAAGCAGCTGCAGGAACGGGTGCAAACGCAGGGCAAGGTCCAGCCCTGGCTGAAAAAACACGAACTCGATACCCTGCCGCGCCTGTGGCAAAAGCTGCAGATCGAAGCGGGCTGGGAAGCGGCAATGGAGTCCATCCTGCGTGAGCGCACGTCGGCCCTGCAGCTGTCGAATATCGACTGGGCCAAGGCCTTCTTTGCCGATGCGCCGCCGGCCAAGCTGGCCCTGTATGCGCCATCGACGGTGCCGCCGCAGCCAGAGGCGAGCGTGCCTGGCCTGAAGCCTTTTATCAATCTGCTCAAACTCAATGATCCCGGCTTGCGCGGCCTGCTGCAGGACTGGCTGCACAATGCTTACGCGGTGGAAGACGCCGCCGAGGCGTTGGCGGAACGAAGCAAGCTGCCGCCGGGCGGCTATTTTGTCACCCGCGCCGGTCACGTGGTGACCGCCGGCAGCGTGCGTTTCTACGCGGCCGACTCGGAACAGGAAGGCATGCTGGGACGCCAGCAGGAAATCGACAATATCGGCAAGCAGTTGCGCGCCCAGCAACTGCTGGCCGAAGAAGCGCGCGCCCGTTCGGTACGCGCCGATGCGGCGGTGGCGGCCCTGAGCCGCAACCTGTCCGATCTGCGCCTGCGGATACAGCAATTGACTTCCTCCGTGCATACCTTGCAGCTGGATGTGGTGAAACTGTCCGAAGTCGAGGCACGCTTCAACCAGCGCAGCACGCAGATCGGCGCAGACCTAGCGGAAATCGCTGCCCAGGAAGCCGAACAGCAGCAGATCAAGGCGGAGTCGGAAGAGAAATTCGAACAGCTCGACATGGAACTGGGCGATTTGCAGCAAGAGCATGAAGACGGTCAGGCCGACTTCCTGCGTAAAGAGCAGCTTTTGTCCGAGGCGCGCGATGCCTTGCGCGACCTGGAACGCGCCGCCAAGGATATCGAATACGCGGAAAAATCGCAGCGCACCCGCATCGAGGAATTGCGCCGCAATATCGCCACCGCCAGCACCCAGGCGCAGCAAGTAACGGCCAGCCTGGAGGCGGGCCAGCTGGAACTGGCCAACCTGGAAAGCGGCGCGGCCAATGACGGCTTGCAAGATCTGCTGGAACGGCGCACCAGTCAGGAAAAGGCATTGTCCGATGCGCGCCATGAGCTGGACCAGGTTACCCAGCAGCTGCGCCTGCTGGAAGACGGGCGCACCCAGTCCGAGCGCAGCTTGCAGCCGCAGCGCGACAAGATCATGGAAATGCAGCTGAAGGAACAGGCCGCGCGCCTGAACCAGGAACAGTTCGCCCAGCAACTGCTGGAGTCCGGCGCCGATGAAGCGGCATTGACGGAAAAGCTGCACCCCGACATGCGGCCGTCCTACCTGCAAGGCGAAGTGACGCGTCTGACCAATGCCATCGCGGCGCTGGGCGCCGTCAACCTGGCAGCGCTGGACGAGCTGGCGCAGGCGTCCGAGCGCAAGAACTTCCTAGACGCCCAGAATGCCGACCTGACCGAAGCGATCAACACGCTGGAAGACGCCATTCACAAGATCGACAAGGAAACGCGCGACTTGCTGCAAGACACGTTCGACAAGGTCAACCACCATTTTTCGGAGCTGTTCCCGATTCTGTTCGGTGGTGGGCAAGCCAGGCTGACCATGACGGGCGACGAAATTCTCGATTCCGGTGTACAAGTAATGGCGCAGCCTCCCGGCAAGAAAAATGCCACCATCCACCTGCTGTCAGGTGGAGAGAAAGCGCTGACCGCGACCGCACTGGTGTTTTCCATGTTCCGCCTGAACCCGGCGCCGTTCTGCCTGCTCGACGAGGTCGATGCGCCGCTGGACGATTCGAACACGGAACGCTTTTGCCGCATGGTCAAGCGCATGTCCGACCAGACCCAATTCCTTTTCATTTCGCATAACAAGATTGCGATGGAAATGGCCCATCAATTGATCGGTGTGACGATGCAGGAGCAGGGCGTATCGCGCATCGTGGCGGTGGACATGGAGTCCGCCGCAAATTTTGCTACCGAGGCACAAGCAGCATGACAGACCTTCAAATTACCTTGTTCGGCGCCGGCGGCGTCTTTATCGTCGCCGTATTTTCCTACAATAAATGGCAGGAATACAAAGCCAAGAAAAGCGTCGAACGCGCTTTTTCAAATGACCACGACGACGTGCTGATGCGCGAAGGCGAGGCGCAGGCCGGTGTGCCTGGCGCGCCGTTGGAACCTGTTCTGCGCCAGGAACCGCGCTTCGATCCCACGCCCGCCACTGCACCCCACGCCAAGACCGAGCCGTCGTTCGGCGCCGCGCCGGCGCCGGCAGTGTTTGCCGACGAAGCGGGCCAGGGCGACACCAGCTACGGCGCCGAAACCGTGGCCTCGCCCTCGCAGGAACCGAGCGCCGCCAGCGAGCTGGCCACCAGCCTGGTCGACCCGCTGATCGACTGCCTGCTGCCACTGTCGCTCGAAGCGCCGGTGCGCGGCGAAAAAATCCTGCCGGTGCTGCAAACCCTGCGCCTGGTCGGCAACAAGCCTGTGCACTTCATCGGCCTGCACGTCAACGGCGACTGGGAGCCGATCACGCACGGCGGCGTGTACACCAAAATGCAGGGCGGGGTGCAGCTGGCCAGCCGCACCACGGCGCTGAATGAACTGGAATACTCGGAACTGGTCACGCGCCTGCGCGTGGTGGCCGACGATATCGGTGCCGAACCGGAAGTGCCCGACATGATGGAAGTGATGGCCGAAGCGCGCAATCTGCACCGCTTTGTTGCCGGTCACGACGCCCAGCTGGGCGTGAACCTGCACACCAACGGCGCGCCATGGGCGATTTCCACCTTGCTGGTGGCGCTGGAAAAGCAGGGCTTCGATGTGCGCCCCGACGGCCGCTTCGTGATGCCAGACGGCCAGGGCGGCCATCTGTTCTCGCTGTCGACCAATGTCACGCTGGCCGAAGAAACCACGCCGCGCCTGACCCTGCTGCTTGACGTGCCTTGCGTGGCGCCGGCGCGTGACGGTTTCGGCGCCATGGTCGCCTGCGCCCGTTCGCTGGTGGGCCGCCTCGATGCGACCATCGTCGACGATTACAACCAGGCCCTGTCGGATGCGGCCCTGGCCGAAATCGCCGGCCAGGTGCTGGAGTTTTACCAGGAAATGGAAGCGGCCGATATTCCGGCCGGTTCCACCCGCGCGCTGCGCCTGTTCAGCTGAAAAAGTAGCCAGCAATGAGTGATATCACCACCGATGCCGGCGCCCGCGTGCTGGCGCTGACTGCCGAACTGAACCAGCACTTGCACGCTTACCACGTGCTCGACAATCCCGCCATTCCCGACGCCGTCTACGACCAGCTGTTTATCGAGCTGCAGGCGCTGGAAGCGGCGCACCCTGAGCTGCGCGCGCCCGACTCGCCGACCTTGCGCGTGGGCGCAGCACCGCTGCCTTACTTTGAACAAGTGACGCATGCGGTGCCGATGCTGTCCTTGAATAATGGCTTTTCGGACGACGACATTGTCAACTTCGACCGCCGCGTGCGCGAGGGGCTGGACCACGACGGCGCCGAGGTCGATTACGCGGCCGAAGTCAAATTCGATGGCCTGGCCATCAACCTGCGTTACGTCAACGGCCTGTTCGTGCAAGCGGCCACGCGCGGCGACGGCGCCACCGGCGAAGACGTGACGGCCAATATCCGCACCATCGGCGGCATCCCGCTGCGCCTGCATGGCGACCAGATTCCCGCCTTGCTCGACGTGCGTGGCGAAGTGATGATGTTCAAGAGCGACTTTGCGCGCCTCAACGAGCGCCAGCGCGAAGCAGGCCAGAAAGAATTCGCCAACCCCCGCAACGCAGCCGCCGGCAGCCTGCGCCAGCTTGACGCACGCATTACGGCACGGCGCAAGCTGCGCTTTTACGCCTATGGCATCGGTGCGTTGGAAGGGGCCGCCATGCCCGCCTCGCACTCGGCCCTGCTGGACTGGTATGTGACGCTGGGCATCCCGGTCTCGAAAGAGCGCAAGGTAGTGCGCGGCGCACAGGGCCTGTTTGCCTACTTCAAGGACATCGGCGAACGCCGTCCCGGCCTGCCGTATGAAATCGATGGCGTGGTGTACAAGGTCGATGCCACCGAAGACCAGCTGGAATTGGGTTTCGTGTCGCGTGCGCCGCGCTTTGCGCTGGCGCACAAATTCCCGGCCGAAGAAGCGCTGACGGTAGTGCAGGGCATCGATATCCAGGTTGGACGCACGGGGGCGATGACGCCTGTGGCGCGCCTGGCGCCTGTCTCGGTTGGCGGCGTGACGGTCACCAACGCCACCTTGCACAATGAGGGTGAGGTGCAGCGCAAGGATATCCGCGTTGGCGATACCGTTATCGTGCGCCGCGCCGGCGACGTGATCCCCGAGGTGCTGGCGATGGTGCCCGACAAGCGGCCGGCAGGCACGGTGGCTTTCGTAATGCGCGATACTTGCCCGGTGTGTGGCTCGCACGTGGTGCGCGAAGAGGGCGAGGCGGTTGCGCGCTGTTCGGGCGGGCTGTTCTGCTCGGCACAGCGCAAGGAAGCATTTCGCCATTTCGCCGGCCGGCGCATGATGGATATCGACGGCCTGGGCGAGCGTTATATCGACACCCTGGTTGAACTCGATTATGTGCACAGCCTGGCCGACCTGTACGGCCTGAGCCTGGAAAAACTGCTGGAAATGAAGGTGCGCGCAGACGAGCGCGACGGTTCCACGCCAGAGACCGTGCAGCAGGGAAAAGTGCCCACCAAGTGGGCGGAAAACCTGCTGGCCGGCATCGAGGCCAGCAAGCGCCCGCCACTGGAACGCTTTTTGTTTGCGCTCGGTATCCGCCACGTGGGCGAATCGACGGCCAAGACCCTGGCCGAATGGCTGGGCAGCCTGGAGCGCGTGCGCCATGCGCCGGCCCCCCTGCTGCGCGTGCTGCCCGATATCGGCGGCACAGTGGCCGAGTCGATTGCCGATTTTTTTGCAGAAGAGAAAAACCAGCAAGCCTTGCAAGCCTTGCTCGACGCCGGCGTCACGCCGCAGGGCGAACACGCGCCCAGCGCCAAGCTGCGCGAGCAGCTCGACCCGGTCAAACTGCTGGCCGCCATCCGTATCCCGAAACTGACCGAGCCGCGCAGCCGCCAACTGGTCGAGCGCGGCGCCACCCTCGCCACCCTGGCAGAACAGGGTAGTGGTTTCCAGGCCGGTTTGCCGGTCGGCGTGGCCGAGGCGCTGGCTTCCTGGCTGCAGGTGCCGGCGAATCTGGACTTGCTGCGCCAATTGAACGGCATGCGCGAGCAATTGCTGGCAGAATTACCACAACTGCCAGCGGCCGGCGGCAAGTTCGAAGGCAAGACTTTCGTCCTCACCGGCACCTTGCCCACCATGAGCCGCGATGCGGCGGCGGCGCTGATCGAAGCGGCCGGCGGCAAGGTCAGTGGTTCCGTATCGAAAAAAACCAGCTACGTGGTAGCTGGCATCGATGCGGGCAGCAAGCTGGCCAAGGCACAGGAACTGGGGGTGGCATTGCTCGACGAAGCGGCGCTGCTGGCCATGCTGGAGCAGTAACAGTTGCCGCGATATTCCAGAATAATTTACTTATCCAATATTTTTAGAAAACCATGAAAAAAATCAGAAAAGCAGTTTTCCCCGTTGCGGGCCTCGGTAGTCGTTTTTTGCCTGCCACCAAGGCGCAACCAAAAGAAATGTTGCCCATCGTTGACAAACCTTTGATCCAGTATGCGGTCGAAGAAGCAGTAGCAGCCGGTATTACGGAAATGATCTTCATTACTGGCCGCAACAAGCGCGCCATCGAAGACCATTTCGACACGGCTTATGAACTGGAAACAGAACTGGAGGCAGCCGGCAAGCGTCAGTTGCTCGAGATGGTGCAGAACGTGATACCGAAGCATATCAACTGCATTTATATCCGCCAGTCGGCACCGTTGGGGCTCGGCCACGCGGTGCTGTGCGCCCGCCCGGTGGTTGGTGACGAGCCGTTCGCCGTGCTGCTGGCTGATGACTTCATGGATGTGGAAGAGGGCGTGCGTCCGGTACTGGCGCAGATGACTGACGTGTTCCAGTATGAAAACTGTTCGCTGCTGGCCGTGCAAGATGTGCCGCGTGCGGAAACCAAACAATATGGCATCGTCAGCGCTCGCAACTACCAGCCAGATCTGGAACTGGTATCGGCCATCGTGGAAAAGCCGGCGCCCGAAGAAGCGCCATCGACCCTGGCCGTGGTGGGCCGCTATGTGTTGACCAGCCACATTTTCGATCATCTGGAAAAGATCGGCACCGGCGCCGGTGGCGAGATCCAGTTGACCGACGGCATCGCTGCCTTGATGCGCGAAGAACGCGTGCTCGCTTATCGTTATTCGGGCCAGCGTTATGACTGCGGCTCCAAGCTGGGCTACCTGAAGGCCATGACCGCCATGGGTCTCAAGCATCCGGAAACGGGCCCTGCTTTCCGTGCCTACCTTGACCAAATGCAATCGAAGCTGGAAGCGGCGAACCTGGAAGCAAAATGACCGTAAGGGCAATTCTGAAAATGGGCGATCCGCGCTTGCTGCGGATGGCCGAGCCGGTGCGTGACTTCGATACGCCCGAGTTGCACGCCCTGATCGCCGATATGTTCGACACCATGCACGCTGCCAATGGCGCGGGCCTGGCGGCGCCGCAGATCGGCGTCAACCTGCAGCTGGTGATCTATGGTTTCAAGCAGAATCTGCGCTATCCCGACGCGCCGCAGGTGCCGGAAACGGTGCTGATCAACCCCGTACTGACGCCCCTGTCGGAGCGCAAGGAAGAGGGCTTTGAAGGCTGTCTGTCGGTGCCTGGCCTGCGTGGCAGCGTGCCGCGCTGGAGCGAGCTGCACTATGAAGGCTTTGACCAGTTCGGCAAGCCCATCAGCCGGGACTGCGACGGTTTTCATGCACGGGTGGTGCAGCATGAAGTCGACCATCTGCATGGCATCCTGTATCCGATGCGGATTGTTGATTTCACGCAGTTTGGCTATACCGAGGTGATGTTCCCGGATATGGATCCGAACGACGACGATTGAGGGGCAAAGCAGTCGAAGTCCGGGGTCAGACCCTCAATGCCGCTAACTCATAGGCTTGCGCACGCGGGCGAGGGGGTCTGACCCCAGCAGTGAGTCTAGCGCACTTTGCGCCCGCTGCCCATTGTGTCAAGCAAGGCCACCAGCTCGTCGCGCATGGTGTCGGACAGGTTCAGGAAGCGGCAGCCGATCTGTACCTGTTCGCCCAGCAAAAACGAGCGGAAGGTGCGCGAGAGGCGGATTTCCAGGTCGGCGATCATGACCTTGTTTGGTCCCAGCTCCAGGCGCACGCGCGACAGCTTGCGGCCCACGTACAGGCCAATGCTGTCGCGCGGGTGGGCGCGCATGCCGATGCCGCCGGCCGAAAAGTCATACAGCTGCAGTTCATACGGCCGGCCTTCAAGCACGAAGGCGGCAAGGTAGTAGACACCGAGCGGCGTTTCCAGGCGCGCCGATTCGCGTCGTTCCAGCACCAGGCAGTGTGCGGGGAAATTGACCAGGTAGACGTTGGGCCGCTCGGGATAGGCCTCCCACTCGCCATTGATGGTAAATTGCAGCTTGGCGCTTTGCACCCACGACACGAAGGTGGCGCTGCCGGGCGGCAAGCTTTGCCCTTCATTGAGTTCCAGCACGAATTGCGGCAGGTCATCGTCGACCGACAGCACGCGCGCCATGATGGCCTGTTCGCTGCCATTGGCATACACCGAAATGGCGTCGCCATTGTCGGCCAGGCTGCATAGTGTTTCACCGATATCCCACGGGTCGCTCATGTGGTGCGGCTTGGTGCCTGGCGCCATCAGTTCGGCGACATCGGCCAGGCTGGGCGCACCTTTGCGCAGGGGATTGGGAATGGGATCGTTCACAACGGCTATCTCTTGAGTTCTATTGGGCAACAGTGTATAGGTTTACGGCAATATTTACTAAGTAAATATTGCACTTGTCGCCATGACACCATGCGCGCCGTCTATTCGCTTAAAACTGCTCGTCGGCGCTCAGGTAGCGCCACTGGCCGGTGGGCAGGTCGCCCAACTTGACCTTGCCGATCCGTACCCGTTTGAGGCCCAGCACTTTCAGGCCGACCAGTTCGCACATGCGGCGGATCTGGCGTTTCTTGCCTTCGCGCAGGGTAAAACTCAGTTGGTCATCATTCTGCCAGCGCACCTTGGCCGGCAGCAAAGGCTTGCCGTCTAGCCACAGGCCGTGGTTCAGCCGCTTCAATTCGCTGTCCGGCAGTTTGTCGCCCTTGGTATATTGCACACGCACCAGGTATTCCTTGTCGACATCGGTATCGTGGCCGATCAGTTGTTTGGCCACGCGGCCGTCCTGGGTCAGCACCAGCAAGCCGACCGAGTCGATGTCGAGCCGGCCGGCCGCCACCAGGCTGCGCAGCTGGGTCGGGTGGAACTGTTCCGGACTGCGGTCTTCAGCCCAGCGGTTCTCGTCCTTGATCAGTGCCACGGCCGGCGTGTAGCCGTCTTCGGCCTGGCCGCTGACATAGCCGACCGGTTTGTTGATCAGCACGGTAACACGCTTGGACTGCTCGGCGGCCGCCTGGCGCTCGACGGTGATGCGCTGGCTCGGGTGCACCTTGCTGCCCAGTTCGGACACCACCTTGCCGTCCACGCGTACCCAGCCGCGGGCGATCCATTCATCGGCTTCGCGGCGGGAGGACAAGCCCAGTTCGGACATGCGTTTGGACAGGCGTAATAATTCTTCGGTCATGGTCTTTGTTTCGGTAAAGGGAAAGCGAGGCGCTGGAGATGTCAGTTCATTACACTTTCAGCGCATCGAGTAAATCGGTTTCCAGCAAGATCTGGTTGCGGGCATTGTTGAGCGCAGGGCCATCGACCAGGAACACATCTTCGACCCGCTCGCCCAAGGTCATGATCTTCGCCGTATGCAGGTTGACGCGGTATTTGGTCAGCACATTGGCGATCGAATACAACAAGCCCGTGCGGTCATTGGCGGCCACGGACAGCAGGTAGTACTGGCCCCGTTCGTCGGGCCGCAGATCGACCGTTGGCTGGAACGGGAAAGTGCGCGACAGGCGCGACAGCCGTCCCTTGCCGGGCGGCGGCAGCGGCGACTGCGACAGCAGCAGTTCGCCCAGTTCATGCTCGATCAGGCTGATGATGTCGCGGTAGCTCTTGGCAAAACTTTGCTCCGTCACCAGGAAGGTATCGAGCGCGTAGCCGTTGCGCGTCGTATGGATCTTGGCGTCGAGAATGCTGAAATTCTTCCTGTCAAAATAGCTACAGATGCGCGCGAACAAATCGGGCTGGTCGGGCACATACACGGCCACCTGCAAGCCTTCGCCGATCGGTGCGAGGCGGCATTTTACCACCGGCAGTTTGCTGTCGAGTTTGTCGTACAGCGAGCGCGTCTGCCAGGCGATGTCGGATGCGTCGTGGCGCAGGAAATAGGCGACGTCGAGCTGTTGCCACAATTTGACGTGCGCGTCCGGCGGCAGGCCGTACAGGCGCAGGGTGGACAGCGCTTCCTGCTGGCGGTTCTTCAGTTCGCGGTCGGCCGAATGCGGTTCGCCGCCCAGCACGCGCAAGGTCACCTTGTACAGGTCTTCCAGCAGCTTGCCCTTCCAGGCATTCCATACTTTCGGACTGGTGCCACGGATATCGGCCACCGTCAGCAGGTACAGCGCCGTCAGGTGGCGCTCGTCCCTGACCACCCTGGCAAACGCTTCGATCACGTCGGGGTCGGACAAATCCTGCTTTTGCGCCACTTGTGACATGGCGAGGTGGTTTTCGACCAAAAAGGCCACCAGTTCCGTGTCTTCCGCCGACATGCCGTGCTCTTCGCAGAACTGGGTGGCGTCGGCCACGCCCAGCTTCGAATGGTCGCCGCCACGGCCCTTGGCAATATCGTGGAACAGGGCCGCCACGTACAGCAGCCAGGGCTGCGAAAAATTGGCCATCAGCTGGCTGCAATACGGGTACTCATGCGCATGTTCGCTCATCGTGAAGCGGCGCATATTGCGCACCACCATCAGGATATGCTGGTCCACCGTGTACACATGGAACAGGTCGTGCTGCATCTGGCCGACGATGCGGCGAAAGTTCGGCAGGTAGCGTCCCAGAATGCTCATCTCGTTCATGCGGCGCAGCGCATGGATAATGCCTACCGGCGCCTTCATGATGCGCAGGAACAGGGCGCGGTTGCCCGGATCATGGCGGAACGCCGTGTCGATCCTGAAGCGGCTATGCCACAGCGCACGGGTGGCGCGCGAGGTCATGCCTTTCAGGGCCGGGCGTTCCGTCATCAGGACGAAAATTTCCAGCATCGCCGACGGGTAGCGCTCGAAGGTGTCGTCGGCGCTGATGTCGATCAGGCTGTTGACTTCATTGAAGCGTGGATTGATGGCGATGGCCACGTCGTCTTGCGGAAACAGCCGCGCTTCGATGTTCTGCAACAGGATGGTATTGAGTTGCGTGACGGTCTTGGCGGCCCAGTAATAGCGCTGCATCAAAAATTCGCTGGCGCGGCGCATGTGCGGGCCGCTGCCGGTGGCCTGCAAGCCCAGCGATTCGGCGATTGCCGTCTGCACGTCGAACACCAGCCGGTCTTCGCGCCGCCCCGCGTGCAGGTGCAGGCGCACGCGGATATCCTTGAAGGCGCGCTCCTTTTCCATCAGCTGGCGCGCCTCCGTCAGCGTGATCAGGCCGCCGGTGGCCAGGGTGCGCCACGATGTGGCCAGGCCGGCCGCCTTGGCGACCCATAAAATCACTTGCAAGTCGCGCAGGCCGCCGGGGCTTTCCTTGCAGTTCGGTTCCAGGCTGAAGGCCGTGTCCTCATATTTGGCGTGGCGCTGGCGCATTTCCGCCGTCTTGGCCTGGAAAAACGCCTGCGGGTCCATCGCTGCCGCATAGCGCTGCTGCAGTTGCGCAAACAACGTCTCATTGCCGCACACCAGACGCGCTTCGAGCAGGCTGGTCTGCACCGTAATGTCGGCCTTCGATTCGCTCAGGCATTCATCGACGGTGCGGATGCTGTGGCCGATCTCCAGGCCCAGGTCCCACAGCAGTTGCACCAGTGCCTCGAGTTTTTCCGTGGTCGGCGCATCGGGTGCCCGTTCGAGCAGGATCAGCAGATCGACATCGGAATATGGAAACAGTTCGCCGCGCCCATAGCCGCCCACGCCAACGAGCGCCGTGCCCGCTGGCAGCGCCGCCTCTGCCCACGCTTGCGCCAGCACGCCGTCGACGCTCTGGCGCAAGCTGCGCAGCAGCTTTTCGGGCTTGCCGTCGGCCTGGAAGGCGGCAATGACGACCTGGCGGTCGGCTTTCAGTTGCTGCTTGAGCTCTTCGCGTACGTGCTTTTTCATCGGTGCCCTGGGTTGCTGCGGGAAAGGGAAGGTCAGGCCTTGTTCAGGATAAAGGCCGGCGGTGGCGGCATTTGCGGCGAGACTGTCAGCACCTCGTAACCGGTTTCGGTCACCAGTACCGTGTGCTCCCATTGCGCCGACAGGCTGCGGTCTTTGGTCTTGATGGTCCAGCCATCGTTCATTTCGCGGATCTCGCGGCGGCCCGCATTGATCATCGGTTCGACCGTGAAGATCATGCCCGCTTCAAGGCGTTCCAGGGTGCCCGGCTTGCCGTAGTGCAGCACCTGTGGCTCTTCATGGAACACCGTGCCGATGCCGTGGCCGCAAAATTCGCGCACCACGCTGTAGCCGGCTTTTTCCGCGTGCTGCTGGATCGCGTGGCCGATATCGCCGAGGTGCGCGCCCGGCTTGATCTGGTCGATGCCCAGCCACATGCATTCATAGGTAATTTCCGCTAGGCGCTTGGCGAGGATGGTGGGCGTGCCGAGCAGGAACATGCGGCTGTTGTCGCCGTGGTAGCCATCCTTGATGACGGTGATGTCGAGATTGACGGAGTCGCCGCTTTTCAACACCTTGTCGCCCGGAATGCCGTGGCATATCACGTCGTTGACGGAGGTGCAAATGGCCTTTGGATAAGGCGTGTAGCCAGGCGGACAGTAATTGAGCGGGGCCGGGATGGTGCCTTGCACATTGACCATGTATTCATGACACAGGCGATCGAGTTCGCCGGTGGTGACGCCGACCTTGACGAACGGCGTGATGTAGTCGAGCACTTCGGCGCCCAGCTTGCCGGCGACGCGCATGCCTTCGATGTCGGCGGCGGAGTTGATACGGATAGTGGACATGATGGGTATCGCAATCTGCAAGATATTCGGTGAAAAAGCGCAGAACAGTCCTGGTGGACAAAAAAAATCTGCAAATATGCCGAAATTATAAACGAGGCAGTAGCGCTGCGCGGCGGCGCTTTCAGAGTGGGGGAGGAGGTAATCGCGAAATGCGCCAGATTGGTGCATCAGGAGAAACAGGCAAACGAAATAAACCGTTTTTTTCTGTGTCATCCGCCGTGTTTTTTGCGGCCCGTACTGGCGTGGCTGGCATCTGCACAGTTTCAATGGTGCATGCACCGGAAAAGCGCATTGCGCCATGCGGCAGCGAGGCCATTGCACCGAAGAATGGCACGCATCTCTGCATTGAAGAATAACAACGTTCTTTTGATATGGAAATCGAAATATTCCTGCGTATCGAAAGTGTTGTTTCTTTGTTGAATTTAGTTTTGCACAACATTGACAGTGCCACTTTTAAAATGGTTTGATGTCGTCATGTCCAGGGCAATCCAGCTGGCTCGCTTACAAAGCGAACAACGGTCAGGCACATGGCCGGCAGTATTGATTCGATAAGACATTAAACATACCTATGTTTACAAGAGGCTGACCAAATCGGTCGGTAAAAATATCAAACCGGAGAAATTATGCATCAACGCACCAAGATTGCCGTCGCAGTGGCAATGGCATTGAATTCGCTGACCGCTTTCGCCCAGACCCAGGCTGAAGCCGAAGCGCCGCAGCGCGTAGAGGTTACTGGTTCGCGCATTCGTCAAGTGGACCTGGAAACTGCACAGCCAGTGTTCAAAATGACTTCGCAGCAGATTCAGGCTACCGGCTTGGTCAATATCGGCGACGTGCTGAATCAGATGACCGGCATGGCGCCCCCATCGTTCAGCAAGGGCGCGACCCTGACCTCGAACGCCGAGCAGGGCGGCCAGTACATCGACATGCGCAACCTGGGCTCGAACCGCCTGCTGGTGCTGGTTGATGGCAAGCGCTGGACCCAATCGGTTGACGGCTACACCGACATCTCGACCGTGCCAACCTCGATGGTTGAGCGCATCGAAATCCTGAAAGATGGCGCTTCCTCGATCTACGGCTCGGACGCAATCGCAGGCGTGGTCAACATTATTCTGAAGAAAACCATGGTAGGCGGCAGCTTCAGCGCTTACACCGGCCAGAACGCCAAAGGCGACGGCGAAACTAACGATTACAACTTTGCATACGGCGCTGGCGACGAAAAAGCCTCGCTGATGTTCGGTTTGTCGCACAGCAATACCGCGCCAGTATGGGCGCGCGACCGTACCATCACCTCGTTCCCGCGCGGACCGAAAAACCCGACCGCCGGCCTGGGCGTTGGCCCTTGGGGTGAAATCACCTCGTTGGACGGCAAGATTGACAAAGTGCTCAATCACACTGGCGGCCCGAACGGCGTAGGCGTTGGCGCCGATTCGCGCAACCCTGCCAACTACCACGACTACGATGGTCGTGCCGAAGACAATTTCAACTCGGCAAGCCAGATGATGTTCCAGTCGCCGAACAAGCTGACTACCGCTTTCACCAAAGGCGAGATTGCGCTGCCTTGGGACTTGCGTTTCAAGTCGACGGCAATGTACTCCGAGCGTAAATCGAGCCGCCAGATCGCCGGTTACCCTCTGAACAGCGAATCGCAGGCTGACTACCCTGTTTATATCGACAAGGATAGCTACTTCAATCCTTACGGCAACTCGGTCGCCGGCGCTGGTAATGGCCAGGACATGTATTTCTACCGCCGTACCATCGAAATGCCGCGTATTACTGAAAACACCAGCCAGACCTTCCACGTCGATGCTGCAATTGAAGGCGACTTCAACCTGCGCGGCCTGCCATGGAACTGGAGCGTTGCCTATAATCACAACCGCGTCAGCGGCACCCAGAAAAGCACCGGCAACCTCAATCTGCTGAACTTGAAAAAGGCGCTGGGTCCATCGTTCATGAACGCTTCCGGTCAGGTACAGTGTGGTACCGCTGCCAACCCGATCGCGCTGAACTCGTGCACCCCGTTCAACATTCTCGGCGGTCCATCGGCTTCGACTCCTGAAGCACTGGCCTATGTCAATGCAACCGGCCTGTCGACCTACGGCAGCACCATCAACAGCGCTACCGCCGACCTGTCGGGCGAGTTGTTCAAGCTGCCAGCCGGCTCGGTAGGCGTGGCCGGTGGTCTGGAGCACCGTACGGTGCGCGGGTTTGACCAGCCAGGCCTGTTCGAACAGTCCGGTTATTCGACCGACCTGGCATCGAACGCTACCTACGGCAGCTACACAGTGCGTGAGGCTTACCTCGAAGCAAACATCCCGCTGCTCAAGGATGTTTTCCTGGCCAAGCACCTGTCGCTCGATATCGCTTCGCGCTATTCGGACTACAGCAACTTCGGTTCGACCACCAACAGCAAGGTCAGCGTAATGTGGAAGCCGGTCGACGACCTGCTGGTACGCGGCACTTGGGCAGAGGGCTTCCGCGCTCCGTCGCTGGGCGATACCTTCGGTGGCGGTTCGCAGTCGTTCGTCGACTACATGGATATCTGCGATTCGGTCAACGGCCAGGCGGCTACCAATGCCACCGTCCGCACCAATTGCGCCAATGCTGGTGTGCCAGCTAACTATCGCCAGGTGAATCAGTCGGGCCAGCCAGTCGATGCTACCGGTGGTCAGTCCAACGTGGCTTTCCGTCAAGGTGCGGGCAACAATGCACTGCAGCCTGAAACCGCGAAAACCAAGACCGTTGGTCTGGTGTACAGCCCTTCGTTCGTGCCAGGCCTGACCGCCACGATCGACTGGTTCAACATCCAGGTGAACAACAAGATCACCGCGATCGATGCCGATTACGTTCTGGGCCAGTGCTACCTGAACAACGTTGGTTCGTTCTGCAACCAACTGCAGCGTAACGCCAGCGGCGAGATCATCAACATGAGCCTCGGCAACGCCAACCTGGGCAAGCTGGAAACTGAAGGCGTCGACTTCGGCTTCAACTACCGCTTCCCACGTTCGTCGTACGGTAACTTCACGCTGCGCTCCGATTCGACCTGGGTCAAGTCGTACCGCATCCAGAGTGAAGAAGGCGCCGAGTGGGACGAGTACAACGGTGAATACCTGTACAACCGCTTGAAATCGAACCTGTCGCTGGACTGGGCTCTGGGTAACTGGAATGCAACCTTCACCTCGCGCTATGTCAGTGGCACGAAAGACGGTTGCTACTCCGCCACTCAGGATTGCAGCAACCCGAACGGCAATGCCACATTCGGTCGCTACAACAAGATCGGTTCGCTGACCTATAGCGATCTGAGCGTTGGCTACAAGACGCCTTGGAAAGGCCAGATCACTGTTGGCGCCAACAATGTGTTCGACAAGGCACCACGCGTGGTTCGTCGTGGCCAGGCTTCGAGCAGTGTGGTGGATCCAGACGTGCCTATCGATCGTTTCGTCTACGTTCGCTACAACCAGTCGTTCTGATTGACCGCTCCGCAAGGGGCGCGAGATTGAAGGTCTGAGCAAAGCCCGCCAGGTTCGCCTGGCGGGCTTTTTCAATTGGGGTGCGCGATTTGCCAGAGTGTCCTTGATGTGCCGGGCATTCCGGTGTAGAATCCCGGGTTGCTTGAATTCCCTTTCTGGCAATGCAACAAGCAGCCTGTAGCTGGGCTGAATTTGATTATTTAAACAAGCGAATCCGGTCGACAAGGGTGCCTGTATGGTGACTGATCGGATTCCAGACCCAACCCTGGAGTTAATAATGTCCGTAACAATGCGCGAAATGCTGGAAGCCGGTGTCCACTTTGGTCACCAAACCCGTTTTTGGAATCCAAAAATGGCACCGTTCATCTTCGGCCATCGCAACAAGATCCACATCATCAACCTGGAAAAAACCATGGCGATGTACCAGGACGCAATGAAGCACGTGCGTCAACTGGCTGCAAACCGTGGCACCATTCTGATGGTTGGCACCAAGCGTCAAGCTCGCGAAATCATCGCTGCTGAAGCACAACGCGCTGGCGTGCCTTTCGTTGATCAACGCTGGTTGGGCGGCATGCTGACCAACTTCAAGACGATCAAAACGTCGATCAAGCGTCTGAAAGACATGGAAGTCATGGTTGAAGACGGTTCGATCGAAAAGCTGTCGAAAAAAGAAGCGCTGATGTTCTCGCGCGAAATGATCAAGCTGCAAAAATCGATCGGCGGCATCAAGGACATGGGCGGCGTTCCTGACGCAATCTTCGTCGTTGACGTTGGCTACCATAAAGGCGCGATCACCGAAGCGGCAAAACTGGGCATTCCGGTCATCGGCGTGGTCGATACCAACCACTCGCCAGAAGGCGTGAACTTCGTTATCCCAGGTAACGATGACTCCTCGAAAGCCATCATGTTGTACGCTCGCGGTGTTGCTGATGCAATCATCGAAGGCCGTGCAGCTGCCGGTAACGAAGTGGTTGAAATGGTTAAAGCCGCTGCTGGCGACGAATTCGTCGAAGTCAACGAACAGGCTTGATGCCATGCTGCCCTCGGGTAGCGGTTTGTAAAGCTCAGCAGTAATGGAAAAGGGGTGGCAGCAGCTCCCCCTTTTTTTTAACAAAAAACGATGGTGTCAGCTGGCGAGGCAAAACCTGCGCCGCGGCTATCGACTCACCGAATCAGGAGAAACACATGGCAGCGATTACAGCAGCGATGGTAGGCGAATTGCGCGGCAAGACCGACGCACCAATGATGGAATGCAAAAAAGCACTGACCGAAGCCGAAGGCGACATGGCACGTGCGGAAGAGATCCTGCGCGTCAAACTGGGCGGCAAGGCATCGAAAGCATCGGCACGCATCACCGCCGAAGGCGTAGTGGCAACCTATATCGCCAACGGCGTGGGTGCCCTGGTCGAAGTGAACTCGGAAACCGACTTCGTTGCGAAAAACGACGACTTCCTGGCGCTGGCAAACAATGCCGCCCGCCTGGTCGCGGAGCACAACCCGGCTGACGTCGCTGCCTTGCTTGCCCTGCCGCTCGACGGCAAGACCCTGGAAGATGTGCGCGCTGCCCTGATCGGCAAAATCGGCGAAAACATGACTATCCGCCGCTTCCAGCGTTTCGAAACGACCGCCAAGCTGGCTTCCTACCTGCACGGCTCGCGCATTGGCGTAATCGTCGAATTCGACGGCGCCGATGAGCAAGTGGGCAAGGACGTGGCGATGCACATCGCTGCCATGAAACCAGTATCGCTGTCGTCGGAACAAGTTCCTGCGGAAATGATCGAAAAAGAGCGTTCGGTTGCAAAACTGAAAGCCGAAGAAGATGCAGCCAAAGCGGTCGCCGAAGGCAAGCCAGCGCAGTCGCCGGAAATCCTGGCCAGGCGCCTGGAAGGCTCGGTACAGAAGTACCTGAAAGAAGTATCGCTGCTCAACCAGGCTTTCGTGAAAAACGACAAGCTGTCGGTTGAACAAATGCTGAAAGCCGCTGACACCAGCGTCAAGGCATTCGCCATGTACGTGGTCGGCGAGGGCATCGAGAAGAAGCAAGACGACTTCGCAGCAGAAGTCGCAGCACAGATGGCTGCCTCCCAGGGAGCGTAAGCAAAGCGGGCCGAGAGGCCCGTTTTTTTGGCCCGCCCGCAGCGACGCCTGCCGGGCGGCGGCATGGGCAGCTACCTCCCGCCTATCCGGCGCTGCGAGGCACTGTGCCATGTCATACTCGAATAACCTCATTTATGGAGCCCCAGCTCATGTCAAAACCAGCCTACAAGCGTGTCCTTCTGAAGTTGTCCGGTGAAGCCCTGATGGGCGATGATCCCTACGGCATCAATCGCGCCACGATCGAGCGCATGGTCGCCGATGTGGCCGAGGTGGCAAAGTTGGGCGTGGAACTGGCTATCGTGATTGGCGGCGGCAATATCTTCCGCGGCGTCGCACCTGGTGCGCAAGGCATGGACCGTGCCACCGCCGACTATATGGGCATGCTGGCCACCGTGATGAACGCGCTCGCGCTGGCCGACGCCATGCGCCACGTCGGCATCACCGCGCGTGTCATGTCGGCGATCGGCATCGAGCAGGTCGTCGAGCCGTATGTACGTCCGAAAGCGCTGCAATACCTGGAAGAAGGCAAGGTCGTGGTGTTCGCCGCCGGTACCGGCAACCCGTTCTTCACCACCGACACGGCCGCCGCTCTGCGCGGTTCCGAGATCAGTGCCGAAATCGTCCTGAAAGCAACCAAGGTCGACGGTGTGTACACGGCCGATCCGAAGAAGGACCCGAACGCCACGCTGTACCATACGATCAGCTTCGACGACGCCATCTCCAAGCATCTGCAGGTAATGGACGCCACCGCATTTGCCCTGTGCCGTGACCAGAAGCTGCCGATCAAAGTGTTCTCCATCACCAAGCCGGGCGCGCTGATGCGCGTCATCATGGGCGAGGATGAAGGCACCTTGGTGCACGTGTAAAAACTACTCATTTATTATCAAGATATAGGAGGGCGTATGTCCTTAGCTGACGTTAAAAAGAACACCCAGGAACGCATGGCGAAGTCGATTGATACACTGAGGGCCGACCTGGCCAAGGTGCGTACCGGCCGCGCCCACACGGGTATCCTCGATCACGTAATGGTCGAGTACTACGGTTCGCCGACGGCGCTGACCCAGGTTGCCAACGTAACGCTGGTCGACGCGCGCACCATCGGCGTGCAGCCGTATGAAAAGAAGATGGCCAACACCATCGAAAAAGCCATTCGTGACGCCGACCTGGGCCTCAATCCCTCGGCACAGGGCGACATGATCCGCGTGCCGACGCCGCCGCTGACGGAAGAGCGCCGCAAGGAAATGGTCAAGCTGGTCAAGAGCGAAGCGGAAGACGCGAAAATTGCCGTACGCAATATTCGCCGCGATGCCAATGAATCGCTGAAAAAACTGGTCAAGGACAAGGCTTGTTCCGAAGATGACGAGCGCCGTTCGTCCGACGAAGTGCAGAAACTGACGGACAAATTTATCGCCGACATCGACAAGATGGTTGTCGACAAAGAAAAAGAAGTGCTGACCGTTTAGTTTTTCAGGTAGGCCGACACTGCCCGGGACGGCTGCGCTATCCCGGGCAGTGCCATTTGGCGCATAATAGCGTTCTTTTCATTTGGTATTATTGTTTTCATGATCTATTCGAGTTCGACAACGGCGGTGCCAAGCGTGGGCTGCGTGCCGCGCCATCTTGCAATCATTATGGATGGCAATGGTCGTTGGGCCACCAAGCGCTTCCTGCCGCGCGTGGCTGGCCACGTAAAGGGCGCCGACGCCGTGCGCAACGTCGTCGAGGCTTGCCTGGACCGTGGCGTCGAATACCTGACCCTGTTTGCCTTCAGCTCGGAAAACTGGCGCCGTCCCGAAGAAGAAGTGTCGATGCTGATGCGCCTGTTCGTCACCATGCTGGAACGTGAAGTGGTGCGCATGCACGCCAACGATATCCGCCTGAAAGTGGTGGGCGACATGTCGCGCTTCAATACGCAGTTGCAGGACCTGGTGGCGAATGCCGAGCGCAAGACCGCCGGCAATACCCGGCTGACCGTGACCATCTGCGCCAACTACGGCGGCCGTTGGGACATCATGCAGGCGGTCAACAAAATGACGGCTGAGGCAGCCGTGTCTGGCTTGCCGCAAGAAACGGTTTATACCGAAGAGCAACTGGCGCCATATCTGGCGATGGCCTACGCGCCCGAACCCGACCTGTTTATCCGCACCGGCGGCGAGCAGCGCATTTCCAATTTCCTGCTGTGGCAACTGGCGTACACTGAGTTGTTTTTCACCGAAACCTTCTGGCCCGACTTCAATGTCGAGTGTCTCGACGCGGCAATCGCGTCTTACCAGCAGCGCGAACGGCGCTTTGGCCGCACCAGCGCGCAACTAACCGAAAAGAAAAACTGATGCTGAAAACACGGATAATCACTGCCCTGGTCTTGTTGGCGGTCTTGCTGCCGGTTCTGTATCTGAATTATTTCCCTGCCTTCGCCGTGATCGCCACGGCGTTCTTCGGCGCTGCCGTATGGGAAAGCTTCCGCATTTTCAAAAGTCGCCAGGCGCTGCTGATTGCCGCCGTCTGGACTGCCGCCTTTGCCTACGCCTTCTTCTTCAGCAATGGCATGGCACAGCTCAATTTCTGGTTCGGTATTTGTGTCGCCATCTGGCTGATCCGTTTCGCGCCATCGCTGGCAACCGGCCTGCCGCCGCTTGACGGCATGGGCAATACCTTGCTCAGCCTGGTCTATGCAGTAACCATCGTCGGCTGCTTTGTCGCTATCGTGGCGCTGTTCATGCGCAGCCCTTTGTATCTGCTGTCGGTAATGGCGCTGGTCTGGATCGCCGATATCGGTGCGTATTTCTCCGGCAAGGCCTTTGGCAAGCGCAAGCTGGCGCCCAGCATCTCGCCCGGCAAGTCCTGGGAAGGCGCAATCGGCGGCGGTATTGCCGTGCTGGTGATTGCCGCCATCACCATCTTTGCCGCGCCGTCGGCGCCGTGGTTGCAGAACACTTTCGCGGTGCAGCTGCAATTGCACCGCGGCTGGCCGATGACACTGCTGGTGCTGCTGGTGCTGGTGGCTGCCAGCATTGTCGGCGACCTGTTTGAATCGCAGCTCAAGCGCCGCGCCGGCATCAAGGACAGCAGCAACCTGCTGCCTGGCCACGGCGGCGTGCTCGATCGCATCGACGCGCTGATCCCCGTCTTGCCGTTTGCCGCCTTTATAAGCAACTGGCTTTAAGGAATTACTCTCAATGCAATACATCACCATTCTTGGAGCGACCGGCTCGATCGGCGTCTCCACGCTGGACGTGCTCGCGCGTCACCCGGAGCAGTACAGCGTCTACGCCCTGAGCGCACACGGCAAGGTGGCCGAACTTGCCAGCCAATGCCAGCAGTTCCGGCCGCAGCGCGCCGTCGTGGGCACACCGGAAGCGGCACAGGAGTTGCGCCGCCTGCTCGTGGAGATGGACGTCGCTACCGAAGTCGAGCACGGCGTCGACGCACTGTGCGCGATTGCCAGTGCGCCGCAGGTGACCAGTGTGATGGCGGCCATCGTTGGCGCGGCCGGCCTGGCGCCGACCCTGGCGGCGGCCCGCGCCGGCAAGAAGGTGCTCTTGGCCAACAAGGAAGCGCTGGTGATGTCGGGCCAGCTGTTCATGGATGCGGTGCAGGAAAATGGTGCGGTGCTGCTGCCGATCGACAGCGAGCACAATGCAATTTTCCAGTGCCTGCCGCATAACTACGGCCGCGTGCCGCAGGCGGCCGGCGTGGCGAAGATCGTGCTGACCGCCTCTGGCGGACCGTTCCTGACGCGCGCGGTGGAAACGCTCGACCATGTCACGCCGGACCAGGCCTGCGCGCATCCGAAATGGGTGATGGGGCGCAAGATTTCGGTTGACTCGGCCACCATGATGAACAAGGGCCTGGAAGTGATCGAGGCGCACTGGCTGTTCGGCGCGCCGGCCGACCGGATCGAGGTACTGATCCACCCGCAAAGCGTGATCCATTCGATGGTTTCGTATGTTGATGGTTCCGTGCTGGCCCAGCTTGGCAATCCGGACATGCGCACGCCGATCGCCAATGCGCTGGCCTGGCCCGCGCGCATCGATTCAGGCGTGGCGCAGCTGGACCTGGCGCAAGTGGCTAGCCTGCAGTTCGAGCGCGCCGACATGCTGCGCTTTCCGTGCCTGCAACTGGCCTACGATGCCTTGCGTGCAGGCGGCACGGCGCCGGCCCTGCTGAACGCCGCCAATGAAGTGGCGGTGCAAGCCTTCCTCGACTTGCGCATCGGTTTCCGCCAGATCGACAAGGTGGTGGCGCACGTGATCGAGACCTTGCCGCACAGCGCGGCATCCAGCATCGAGACGGTGCTCGAGCAGGACCGCCTGGCGCGCAACTGTGCCCAGGCATACATCGCCGGCAGGCTGGCGGCATGACGCTGATTACCACCTTGCTGGCGTTTATCGTCGCGCTGGGCTCGCTGGTCACCCTGCATGAGCTGGGCCACTACCTGGTGGCGCGACTGTGCGGCGTAAAAGTGCTGCGTTTTTCGGTCGGCATGGGCAAGGTAGTGTATTCGCGCAAGTTTGGTCGCGACCAAACCGAATGGGCGATTTCCGCGCTGCCGCTGGGCGGCTACGTGAAAATGCTCGACAGTCGCGATCCTGATACCGGCGTGTTGACACAAGAAGACATGGCGCGCGAATTCACGCGCCAGAGCGTGTGGCGCCGCATGGCCATCATTGCCGCAGGTCCCCTGGCCAATTTCCTGGTTGCCATCGTGCTGTATGCGGGCCTGTTCATGCATGGCATCGAAGAGCCGTCGAGCAAGCTCGGCGTCGTGGCTGAGCAGAGCGCCGCCTATCTCGCGGGCCTTCGCACCGGTGATACGGTACACTCCGTCAACGGCAAGGAAGTGGCCAGCTGGAGCGCATTGCGCTGGGAATTGATGCAAGCGGCACTCGACAAGCAGGCTGCGCGCATCGACGTGCATCGTCCTGATCGTGGGGAGCAGCAGGCTACCTTCGGCGCCGACACGCTGGCGGGGCTGGATCTGGAAGGCGATGTGCTGGGCAAGCTTGGCCTGGTGCTGGCGCGGCCCAAGCCTGTGCTGGGTAAAATCATGCCCGGTGGCGCCGCCGAAAAGGCCGGCCTGCAGCCGGGCGACCTGATACTCGCCATCGACGACCGGCCGATGCAGGACGGCATTGCCGTGATCGAAACCTTGATGGCCTCGCCGGGCAAGACCTTGCAGGTATTGCTGCGCCGTCATGGCCAGGACCTCACCGTGCCGGTCACGCCGGAAGGCGAAGCGGCGAAGGGTGGCCAAGGCGACTCCAAGGCAGCTGTAACAGTTGGTAAGATCAAGGCAGAGATCGCTTTAACGCCGGATATGATCGTCGTCGCCTCCGGGCCGTTGCAAGCGGTCGGCAAGGGCGCCGAAAAGGTCTGGGATACCAGTATCATGAGCCTGAAAATGCTCGGCAAGATGTTCACCGGCGAGGTCTCGCTGAAGAACGTGACGGGGCCGATCACCATCGCCGACTATGCGGGCCAGACGGCGCGCATCGGCCTGGTTAGCTACCTGAGCTTCATCGCCTTCATCAGTATCAGTCTGGGCGTGATGAATTTGCTACCCATTCCTGTTCTGGATGGCGGGCATTTGCTGTATTATTCGCTGGAAGTTTTGACCGGACGCCCCTTGCCGGAACGCGTAGGCGAGATTGCCCAGCGCCTGGGGCTCGGTCTGTTGCTGACCTTGATGGTGCTTGCCGTCTTTAATGATGTGCTGCGGCTGCTCAACTAATGCCACTGTTCCTGCCATTGCGTGAGTCGCACAAGCAATCTTTTGTGTATGTTGTCCACTGATTTATCCATTGATTATCCAATGAAATTACATTCTGCTCGTATTGCCTTGCCTTCCTTTCGCCGCAGCCTGATCGGCGCCGCCGTCCTGGCCTTCTGCTCCGGCCATGCGCTTGCTGTCGCTCCGTTCACTGTCAAGGACATCCGGGTCGAAGGGATCCAGCGTACCGAAGCGGGCACCGTCTTTGCCTACCTGCCGGTAAAGGTCGGCGAGACCTTCTCCGACGAGAAGAGTATCGCCGCCATCAAGGCGCTGTATGCGACCGGCATGTTCAAGGATGTGCGCCTGGAAGCCGACGGCGACGTGCTGGTGGTGCTGGTCGAGGAACGTCCGGCGATTGCGACGGTGGAATTCACCGGCACCAAGGAATTTGAAAAAGACGTGCTGGTCAAGGCGTTGAAGGAAATCGGCGTCGGCGAGGCGAAGATTTTCGACAAGGCCTCGGTCGACCGCGCCGAACAGGAACTCAAGCGCCAGTATCTGTCGCATGGCCTGTATGGCGTGAAGATCACCACTACCGTCACGCCGATCGAGCGCAACCGCGTCAACGTGGTGTTCGCCGTCGACGAGGGCGACGTGGCACGCATCAAGCAGATCAATATCGTCGGCAACAAGGCATTTACCGACAAGGAGTTGCGCGACCAGTTGGCCCTGAACACGGGCGGCTGGTTCAGCTGGTACACCAAGGCCGACCAGTATTCGAAGACCAAGCTGACCGGCGACATCGAGTCGCTCAAGTCCTACTACCTGGACCGCGGCTATATCGAGATGCAGGTCGACTCGACGCAAGTGTCGATCACGCCCGATAAAAAAGACATCTACCTGACCATCAATATCACCGAAGGCGAGAAATACAAGGTCACCGGCAGCAAGTTCGAAGGCGAGATGTTCGGCCGCGAAGAAGAGATCAAGGCGCTGAACCTGATGCGCGAAGGCGATATCTATTCGGGTGCGCGCCTGACGGCCACCAACAAGCGCATCCAGGATCGCCTGGCCACCTTCGGCTACGCGTTTGCCAACGTCAACGCCAACCCGGAAATCAACCGCGAAAAGCATGAAGTGGGCTTCACTTTCTTCATCGATCCGGGCAAGCGCGTCTACGTGCGCCACATGAATATCGCCGGCAATACCACCACCCGCGATGAAGTGATACGCCGCGAATTCCGCCAGTTCGAATCATCCTGGTACGACAGCAACAAGATCAAGCTGTCGCGCGACCGTGTCGACCGCCTCGGCTACTTCAAGGATGTGACCATCGATACGCCGGAAGCGCAGGGCACGTCCGACCAGGTCGACGTCAACGTGACGGTGGTGGAAAAGCCAACCGGTAACTTCCTGATCGGCGGCGCGTTCTCGCAATCGGAAAAATTCACCTTGTCGGCATCGATTTCGCAGGCCAACTTTGCCGGTAGCGGCAACACGGTAGGCATCGAGCTCAACACCAGCCATTACAGCCGCACCATCGCTTTTTCGCAGACCAATCCGTACTACACGGATGACGGCATTTCGCGCAGCTTCGAAATTTACTTGCGCACCACCGAACCGCCGGCGCTGAACATCGGCAGCTACAAGATCAAGCAGACCGGTGGCCGCGTCAGCTACGGCGTGCCGTTCTCGGAAGTCGACACCATCTTCTTCGGTATCGGCGCCGAGCGCTCGCAGATCGAAACAGACTCGACCAGTCCGCTGCGCTTCCGCCAGTATGTGACCGACAACGGCGGTCCATCGGACGGCATCGGTTCGGCTACCACCAATTCCATCCCGCTGACGGCGGCCTGGCAGCGCGACAGCCGCGACAGCGCCTTGACGCCATCGATCGGCCGCTACCAGCGCGTCAACCTCGAGGCCGACCTGATCGGCGACCAGAAATACTTCCGCGCCATTTATGAGCACCAGTATTTCCGTCCCCTGTTCAGCAAGGTCACGCTGGCACTGAAGGGCGAGCTCGATTACGGCCACGGCATCGGCAACCACGTCTACCCGGTCTTCAAGAACTTCTACGGCGGCGGCATCGGTTCGGTGCGCGGCTACCTGAGCTCGTCGCTCGGTGCGGTCGAACCGACCACTAACGATGCGCTGGGCGGTGCCTCGCGCATGATCGCCAACGCCGAGTTGCAGATGCCATTCCCCGGCTCGGGCAATGACCGCAGCTTGCGCTGGTTCGGGTTCCTTGACGGCGGCCAGGTTTATCAGGAAGGCGAAAAGATGCGCATCTCGCAAATGCGTTATTCTGCTGGTCTGGGGATCAGCTGGATTTCACCGGTGGGCCCGCTCAAGCTGAGCTACGCCAAGCCGTTGAACGCCAAGCCGACCGACCGCCTGGAACGTTTCCAGTTCCAGATGGGTACCGGTTTCTGACCGGCATCCGCATGGGGCGCCAGCTTACACATTTTGACCATGGAGTATCATGAATACCGCATCCGCCACCCTGCCCAAGTCTCTTGCTGCAATCGCATTGTGCTGGAGTTCGCTGTTGCCGGTGCACGCACTGGCCCAGGAATCGAAGATCGCCTGGATCAGCAGCGAACGTATTTATAACGAGTCGAAACTGGCGAAACTGGCCAGCGCCAAGCTGGCCGAAGAGTTCCGCTCGCGCGAAAAAGCGGTGCAGGAGCTCGGCGCCCGCTTCAAGGTGGCCAATGAAGCGCTCGAACGCGACATGCCGACCTTGAGCGAGGCCGACCGCGCCAAGCGCCAGCGCGAATTTTTCGAACTGGACAAGGAACTGCAGCGCCGCCAGCGCGAGTTCCGCGAAGACGTGAACCAGCGCACCAACGAAGAGCGCAGCGCCATCGCGGAAAAAGCCAATAGCATCATCCAGCAAATCGCGCATGTCGAAGGCTATGACATCGTGCTGCAGGAAGCCCTGTGGGCCAGCCCGCGCATCGACATTACCGACAAGGTATTGAAGGCGCTGGACAAGTAATAGAACGGTTTTACGCCTGACAGTGCCGTAGCGAGCGGATGTGAGCTGTGGTTGAGACGCGGAGCTGTGCGTAGGCACAGTGAGCATCGGAAACCGCAAATCGCGCCGCGCAGTAGGCACTGGCAGGCGTTTTTATAGGGGTTTCATAGATGGGCACTCGACTAGGTGAATTGGTCGAACGCTTCGGCGGACAACTGGCAGGCGATGCCAACCTGGAAGTAACAGGCATCGCACCGCTGGCCGACGCCGGCGCTTCGCACATCAGCTTTCTCAGCAATAGCAAATTTCGCGCGCAGGCTGCCAGCAGTGGCGCTGCCGCACTGATACTGACACCGGCCGACGACGCGCTGATTAACGGCGAGTATGCCGGCGCGCGCATCGTGACACCGAATCCTTACGTGTATTTTGCCCGCGCGGCGCAGTTTTTCGCCGCCCTGACCGAGATCAAGGCACCGGCAGGCATACACGCCAGCGCCATCGTCGACTCTTCCGCACAGATCGATCCGACTGCTTCCATCGGCGCGCGTGCCGTGATCGAAGCGGGCGCCGTGGTCGCTGCCGGCTGCATGATCGGGCCCGGCTGCGTGATCGGCCGCGACGCGGTGATTGGCGAAGGTACGCAACTGCTGGCCAACGTCACCTTTCACGCGCGTTGCGTGATCGGCGCACGCGGCATCATCCATTCGGGCGCCGTGATCGGCACCGACGGTTTCGGCTTTGCCAACGAAGGCGGCGTGTATATCAAGATTCCGCAAACGGGCAGGGTGGTAATCGGCGACGATGTTGATATCGGCGCCAACACCACCATCGACCGTGGCGCGCTGGCCGACACCATTATCGAAGACGGCGTCAAGCTCGACAACCAGATCCAGATCGGCCACAACTGCCATATCGGCGCGCACACCGCCATGGCCGGCTGCGTTGGCGTGGCCGGCAGCGCCGTGATTGGCAAATACTGCACCTTTGGCGGCGCCGCCATGGTGCTGGGCCACCTGACGATCGCCGACCGGGTCCATGTGGGCTCGGGCAGCATGGTCTCGCGCTCTATCCTGGAGCCGGGCCAGTACACCGGCTTTTACCCGCTGGCGAAAAACGCCGACTGGGAAAAAAGCGCCGCCATCGTGCGCAATCTCAGCAGCATGCGCGAGAAGATACGCGCGCTGGAAAAAACCATTAAAACACTGACCAAGCAAGACGAAAAATGACGACTACCGAAAACAAGACCCTCGACATCCTGGCCATCAAATCGCTGCTGCCACACCGCTATCCGCTGCTGTTGGTGGACCGCGTGCTGAACTGGGAGGCCAACAAAACTATCACCGCCATCAAGAACGTGACGGTCAACGAAGAGTTCTTCCAGGGCCACTTCCCGCACAAGCCGGTAATGCCGGGCGTGCTGATGATCGAAGCGCTGGCGCAGACGGCCGCCTTGCTGTCGTTCCTGTCGATGGGCGTCAAGCCTGACGAAAATTCGGTGGTGTATTTCGTCGGCATCGACAACGCGCGCTTCAAGCGTCCGGTGGAGCCGGGCGACCAGCTGAAGATGGACGTCGAAATCCTGCGCGTGTCGCGCGGTATCTGGAAATACAAGGCAGTCGGCACGGTCGACGGTAAAGTGGCACTGGAAGCGGAACTGATGTGCACCATCCGCAGTTCGCAGGACGCAAGCCAGCCTGCGGGGCAGTAAGATGGCGGCCATCCACCCCACCGCGGTGATCGACCCGAAGGCCGAGCTCGACAGCTCGGTCGAGGTGGGTCCGTACACCATCATCGGGCCGCACGTGCGCATCGCCGCCGGCACCAAGGTCGGCCCGCATGTGGTGATCGACGGCCATACCACCATCGGTGCGGACAATCATCTGTTCCAGTTTTCCTCGATCGGCGCGCAGCCGCAGGATAAAAAATGGGCGGGCGAGGCGACCCGCCTGGAAATTGGCGACCGCAACACCATCCGCGAATTCTGTACCTTCAACACCGGTACGGTACAGGGCGGCGGCGTGACGCGCCTGGGCAATGACAACTGGATCTCGGCCTATGTGCATCTGGCGCACGACTGCCAGGTGGGCAGCCACACGATTTTCTCCAACAATGCCCAACTGGCGGGCCACGTGGAGATCGGCGACTGGGTCATCATGAGCGGTTTTGCCAACGTCCACCAGTTCTGCAAGATCGGCGCGCACGCCTTTGTCGGTATGAGCACCAGCCTGACGCAGGATGTGCCGCCGTTCGTGCTGTTAAACGGCAATCCGGCGGCCGCGCACGGCGTCAATATCGAAGGCTTGAAGCGCCGCGGCTTTACGCGCGAGCAGATCAACGGCATACGCACTGCTTACAAACTGATCTACCGTTCGGGCCTGACCCTGGAAGAATCAAAGGCGGCGCTGTTCGAAGAAGAGCAGGACAGCGCGCCTGACGTGGCAGAACATATCCGCGCCATGCGCGAATTCCTCGGCGTGGCCTCGCGTGGCATCGTCCGATAAGCTTGCTGTCGCCATGGTGGCCGGCGAGGTGTCGGGCGACCTGCTGGCCAGCCGGCTGCTGTCCGGCCTCGCGCCACAGCTGCCCGGCGCGCGCTTTCACGGCATCGGCGGCGAGCATATGGCGGCCCAGGGCTTTGTCTCGGACTGGCCGCTGGAAAAACTGACCGTGCGCGGGCTGTTCGAGATCATTCCCCGCTACCGCGAAATCAAGGGCATCCAGAACAAGCTGCGCGACCAGTTGATCGCCGAGCGCCCGGCCGTGTTTATCGGCGCCGACTATCCAGGCTTCAACCTGGGCCTGGAACAGCAGCTGAAAGCGGCCGGCATCCCGACCGTGCACTATATCGGACCGCAGATCTGGGCCTGGCGCGGCGGGCGCATCAAGAAGATCATCAAGGCCGTCTCGCACATGCTGGTGATCTTCCCGTTCGAGGAAGCGATCTACCGCAAGGCCGGCGTGCCGGTGACCTATGTCGGCCATCCGCTGGCCGAGATGATTCCCTTGCAGCCCGACGAAGCGGCCGCGCGCCGCACGCTAGGTTTGCCTGAAGACGCCAATGTGGTGACCCTGATGCCGGGCAGCCGCATGGGCGAACTCAAATACAATACGGTGGCGTTTGTTTCCGCCTGCAAGCTGCTGCTGGCGCGCGACCGTTCGTTGCGCTTTTTGGCGCCGATGGCGGGCGAAAAGCAGCGCCAGTATTTCCTGCAACTGGTGAAAGAGGCCGGCCTGCAGGATATCGAGATCATGCTGACGGACGGCGGCTCGCATACTGCAATCTGCGCTGCCGACGCGGTGCTGGTCGCCTCCGGCACGGCCTCGCTGGAAGTGGCGCTATATAAAAAGCCGATGGTGATCGCCTACAAGATGATGCGCGCCTCGTGGGAAATCATGCGCCACATGGGCTACCAGCCGTGGATAGGCCTGCCCAATATCCTGGCGCGCGACTATCTGGTGCCTGAGCTGTTGCAGAACGCCGCCAGTCCCGAAGCGCTGGCCGACGCTGTATGGCAGCAGCTGAGCGACATTCCCGGCCGCTTGCGCCTGGTGCAGCGCTTTACCGATATGCACCACAGCCTGCTGCGTGACAGTGCGCGCGACAGCGCCAACGCGGTAATGCAGGTGATCGCCGCCAACACGAAGTAACTGACAGTAACTGAAAAAGATTTAACGTGAAAAATAGCTATCCCGGCCTGTTTGACGACTTGCCATTCTCGCCTGATGACATCATTTGCGGCGTCGACGAGGCAGGGCGCGGTCCGTTGGCCGGCCCCGTGTTTGCCGCCGCCGTGATCCTCGACTCGAATCAACCCATCGACGGCCTGCGCGACTCGAAAAAGCTGAGCGAAGCCAAGCGTGATTTGCTGGCGCCGCAGATCCGTGCCAAGGCGCTGGCCTGGGCGATCGCCGAAGCGTCGGAAGAAGAGATCGACCGCCTGAACATCTTGCAGGCATCGATGCTGGCCATGCGCCGCGCAGTCGAAGCACTGGCCACTGTGCCGACCCTGGCCCTGATCGATGGCAACCGCTGCCCCGTGATGGCTGTGCGCGGCATGGCCATTATCGGTGGCGACGACAAGGTCGATGCAATCTCGGCCGCCTCTATCCTGGCCAAGACGGCGCGCGACGCCGCGCTGGTGCGCTTGCACGCGCAGTATCCCGAATACTGCTTCGACCAGCACAAAGGCTATGGCACCAAATTGCATATCGAGCGCTTGCACCTGCATGGCGCCTCGCCCGTACACCGCCGCTCGTTCGCACCGGTGCGCAATGTGATTGCACTGTTTGGCGCGCAGGAGGAGGCCGCATGAAGACCATCACCTCGCGCGACAACGCGCAGTACAAGGACTTGCTGAAACTGGCCGGCAGTTCGCAGGCGCGCCGAAAGTCGGGCCGTACGCTGCTCGACGGCGTCCATCTGTGCCAGTCCTATTTGCAGTTGCGCGGCCTGCCCGGGCAGTGCATCGTCAGCGAAAGCGCCGTGCGCAATCCTGAAGTGATGGAGATTGTCGGCCAACTGGAAAGCCAACGCGCCCATGTGCTGGGCCTGCCTGATGCGCTTTACAACGCTGTCAGCCAGGTCGAGCATGGCGTTGGCGTGATGTTTTTGATCGAGACGCCCGAGCGGGCGGTAACGGCCCCGATGACGGTATCGGCGGTGCTGCTCGATAACCTGCAGGATCCAGGCAATGTCGGCTCAATTTTGCGCAGCGCGGCAGCAGCCGGGATCACGCAGGTGTATTGCAGCGCCGGTACGGCTTTTTGCTGGTCGCCCAAGGTACTGCGCGCGGCGATGGGCGCCCACTTTGTGCTCGATATCTTTGAAAACGTCGACCTGGCCGCGCTGGTGTCGAACGCGCAGGTGGCGACCCTGGCCACCAGCGGCTATGCCACCAAACAGTTGTACGACGTCGACCTGTGCCAGCCGGTGGCCTGGCTGTTTGGCCATGAAGGGCAGGGCGTGGCCGACGATTTACTGTCGATGGCCACGCACCAGGTGGTGATACCGCATCTGGGACAGATTGAGTCGCTCAATGTTGCCGCTTGCGCTGCCGTGTGTTTTTTTGAGCAGCTGCGCCAGAGTCAGAAGTAAGTTAAGGTGCCTGACGTATTTAAAGGCGTAAGGCGCAAGGCGTAAAAACTTAAAAATGGCGGGCGGAAACGCGAGCCCGAGAAAATGCCGATGGCGGCGTTGCAGCTCCATAGCCGTACATGCGTACTGTCGTCGTCGCTGCGCCTTGCCCTCGACATTTTTCGGGCCCGCTTGGCCCGGAGGGCCTGTGCGGGCGACAGGGGCTTTAATCCGTTTTGCAGGTTTACTGGTGGCGTAAGGGCGTTAACTAAACGGCCCTGGCGCAATGGTCTGTTTTTACATCAGTACTCGCGCCGGTTCGGCTTGATCTCCTGCAGGATCGTGGTGGAAATCTCTTCGATCGACTTGGTGGTCGATGACAGCCAGCGTATGCCCTCGCGTTTCATCATTTTTTCTGCCTCGTTGACCTCGTAGCGGCAGTTCTCAATCGCCGCATACTTGCTGCCAGCCCTTCTTTCGTTGCGTATTTCCGACAAACGTTCGGGCGTAATGCTTAATCCAAAAATTTTATTCTTGAATTCGTACAAGGCCGAGGGCAGCTTGTCGCGCTCGAAATCGTCGGGAATCAGCGGGTAGTTGGCGGCTTTGATGCCGTACTGCATCGCCAGGTACAGGCTGGTTGGGGTCTTGCCCGAACGCGATACGCCGACCAGAATGACGTCGGCCGAGGACAGGTTTTTATGCGACTGGCCATCGTCGTGCGCCAGCGAATAATTGATCGCCTCGATGCGGTTTTTGTATTCCTCGCTGTCGACGATATTGTGCGAGCGGCCGATGGTATGGGTCGACATGACGCCCAGTTCCTGCTCCAGCGGCGCCACGAACGTCTGGATCAGGTCCATGTGCATGCCGCTGGACTTGCGGATCACGGCCGACAGGTCGGCCTTGACCAGCGTCGAAAAGATGATCGGGCGCTGGCCGTCCGTGGCGAAGGCTTCGTTGATCTTGCGCGCCGCCTCGTAGGCCTTGTCCATGGTGTCGATAAAGGGCAGGCGCACCTGGCGAAAGCGCAATTCGAACTGCGACAGCACAGAATGGCCGAAAGTCTCGGCAGTGATGCCGGTGCCGTCAGAGACGAAGAAGACGGTGCGCGCGGCCGAGGGCAAGGGAAGGCGTGGTTCGGTTGTCATGGTTTTGAGTTCAAGATTGTGCGTCGTCAATTTGCGCCGCACAAGGTAAAATGGCCGGAATGGTATTGATTGTGCTGCACGACGCCAAGAATAACAAGAAGACTGTCTGTGCGCCGCGCCTAAAGGTTTCTAATCAGTAAGGGTGTCATTATGACCAACGCATCATTGCAGGAGCAGCAACAGCACGTTCAGGGAGCAGATCGGGACGCGGTGTACGTCGCCTCGTTCGAACATTTGCGCATGACGGATGTCGAATCCGTCGGCGGCAAGAACGCCTCGCTGGGGGAGATGATCAGCCAGCTGGCCGAAGCCGGCGTGCGCGTGCCTGGCGGCTTCGCCACCACCGCGCAAGCGTTCCGCGACTTCCTGGCGTACAGCGCCAATGGTGACTTGCCGCTGGCGCAGCGCATCGCCGACCGCCTGGAAGGCCTGGACATCGACGATGTGCGCTCCCTGGCGCAAGCCGGCGCCGAAATTCGCCAGTGGATCGTCGAAACTCCGTTCCAGCCACGCCTGGCTGCCGAAATCGATGCTTTCTACGCCAGGCTGGTGGCCGACTCCGATACCGAAATGTCGTTTGCCGTACGCTCGTCCGCCACCGCAGAAGACTTGCCGGACGCATCGTTTGCTGGGCAACAGGAAACTTTCCTGAACGTGGTCGGCATCGACAATGTGTTGGATGCCATGAAGCAGGTGTTCGCGTCGCTGTACAACGACCGCGCCATCTCGTATCGCGTGCACAAGGGTTTTACCCACGCCGAAGTGGCCCTGTCGGCCGGCGTGCAGCGCATGGTGCGCTCGGACCTGGGCGCGGCCGGCGTGATGTTTACCATCGATACCGAGTCGGGCTTCAAGGACGTGGTCTTCGTCACCTCCAGCTATGGCCTGGGCGAGACCGTGGTGCAGGGTGCCGTCAACCCGGACGAATTCTATGTGCACAAGCCGATGCTGGAAAAAGGCAAGTCGCCTGTGATCCGCCGCAACATCGGCTCCAAGCTGCTCAAAATGGAATTCACCAGCGAAGCGAAAGCTGGCCGTTCCGTGAAAACCGTCGACGTGCCGGTGGAAATGCGCAACCGCTACTCGCTTAATGACAGCGAAGTGGTGGAGCTGGCCAAATACGCCGTCATCATCGAAAACCACTATGGCCGTCCGATGGACATCGAGTGGGGCAAGGACGGCCGCGACGGCAAGCTGTACATCCTGCAGGCGCGTCCTGAAACCGTCAAGTCGCAGCAGAAAGCGACCGACGTGCAGGAACGCTTCAAACTGAAAAGCACCGGCACAGTGCTGACGTCCGGCCGCGCCATCGGCCAGAAGATCGGCGCCGGTCCCGTGCGCGTGATCCACGACCCGGCCGACATGGAGCGCGTGCAGCCCGGCGACGTGCTGGTGGCCGACATGACCGACCCGAACTGGGAACCGGTCATGAAGCGTGCTGCCGCCATCGTCACCAACCGAGGCGGGCGTACCTGCCACGCGGCGATCATCGCGCGTGAGCTGGGCGTGCCGGCCGTGGTCGGTTGCGGCGACGCCACAGACGTGCTGAAAGACGGCACTTTTGTGACCGTGGTGTGTTCGGAAGGCGACGAAGGCAAGATCTACGATGGTTTGCTGGAAACGGAAGTATCGGAAGTATCGCGCGGCGAACTGCCGAAACTCGATACCAAGATCATGCTCAACGTCGGCAATCCGCAGCTGGCGTTCGACTTCCAGTCCGTGCCGAACGCCGGCGTGGGCCTGGCGCGCCTGGAATTCATCATCAATAACAATATTGGCGTACACCCGCGCGCGATCCTGGAGTATCCGAATATCGATGCCGACCTGAAAAAGGCAGTCGAATCGGTGGCGCGTGGCCATGCTTCGCCGAAAGCGTTTTATATCGACAAGCTGGCCGAAGGCATTGCCACCATCGCCGCTGCGTTCTGGCCGAAAAAAGTCATCGTGCGCCTGTCCGACTTCAAGTCGAACGAGTACAAGAAGCTGATCGGCGGTTCGCGCTACGAGCCGGACGAAGAAAACCCGATGCTGGGCTTCCGTGGCGCGGCGCGCTACCTGTCGGCCGACTTCTCGGAAGCATTCAACATGGAATGCGAAGCGATGAAGCGCGTGCGCAATGACATGGGCCTGACCAACGTGGAAATCATGGTGCCGTTCGTGCGGACCCTGGGGCAGGCCGAGAAAGTCATCGACCTGCTGGCGAAAAATGGCCTGAAGCGCGGTGAAAACGAGCTGCGCGTCATCATGATGTGCGAAGTGCCGTCGAATGCCATCCTGGCCGACCAGTTCCTCGACCATTTCGATGGCTTCTCGATCGGCTCGAACGATCTGACCCAGCTGACCCTGGGCCTGGACCGCGATTCCGGCATGGAATTGCTGGCCGCGGACTTTGACGAACGCGACCCTGCCGTGAAAGCGCTGCTGTCGCTGGCGATCAAGGCCTGCCTGGCGCGCGGCAAATACATCGGCATTTGCGGCCAGGGTCCTTCGGACCACCCTGACTTCGCCGTCTGGCTGATGGAGCAGGGCATCGAGTCGATGTCGCTGAACCCGGATTCGGTGATTGATACCTGGCAAAAATTGGCGGCGCTGAAAGCGTAAGCCTGTTCTTCTCTCCTGTGAAAAACCCGTTGCCAGTAATGGCGGCGGGTTTTTTTTCGGCTGCACGGCAGAGGCTGATGAGGTAGCGCAAGATCGGCTAAAATGGTTTCACTTACACACGACAGGAGTTGAAATGGCAAGCAAGAAACCAACGGTAAATCCTAAAAGTGGCTCGGCAAAAATCGATATCGGCATTTCCGAATCGGACCGCGCGAAGATCGCTGCAGGCTTGTCGGGCCTGCTGGCCGACAGCTATACCCTGTACCTGATGACACATAATTTCCATTGGAACGTCAAGGGCCCGATGTTCAATACCCTGCACCTGATGTTCATGACGCAGTACACTGAGCAGTGGGGCGCACTGGACCTGATCGCCGAACGCATCCGCGCGCTGGGCTATCCTGCGCCAGGTACCTATAAGCAGTTCGTCGAGTTGGCCTCGATCAAGGAAATCGAAGGCGTGCCCCCAGCGCTGGAAATGGTGCGCCATCTGGTGTCGGCACAGGAAGCGACGGCCCGCACGGCACGCGCCCTGTTCCCGCTGCTGGAAAAAGCCAATGACCAGCCGACCGCCGACCTGATCACGCAGCGCCTGGACCTGCATGAAAAAACTGCCTGGATGCTGCGCAGCCTGCTGGAAGAGTAAAACGAAATGGCGCTTGCTATTGACGCAAGCGAAATTTGCTTTAGACTGTTACTCATAGGTGTATGGCAAGAGTAAATGTCTGGCAATATTTATATGTAAAAACCCCCGTCGCCTGTATTGGTCACGGGGGTTTTTATTTTTCGCAACGGCTGACTGAAAGGAAAACATCATGGCCGATTGGACAGGCTGGTTTATCGCCGCCGGTGTCGTATTGATCCTGGAATTATTCACCGGCACGTTTTATCTGCTGATGATCGCCATCGGCTTGAGTGCCGGCGCACTGGCCGCCCTGGCAGGTGCAAATGGACCATTGCAGGTCTTGTGCGCCGCGATTGTCGGCGTGGTGGCCACCTTGTTATTGCGCCGCAGCCGCTTCGGCAAGGCGGCCCGCCGCGATGCGGCCCAGGATCCGAATGTGAACCTCGATATCGGTCAACATGTGGCTGTGGCGCATTGGGTCGATGGCGTGGCGCGCGTGATGTATCGCGGCGCCTTATGGGATGTGGAATTAATGCCTGGCAGCGATACCCAGGCAGGGCAGTACACCATACGTGCCGTGCGCGGCAGCCGTTTGATTGTTGGATAACACTGGAGAGTAAGTTATGGAAATTAGCATCGGAAGCGTATCGCTGGTCTTGTTATTGCTGGCGCTGGTATTTGTCTTCAAGACCGTCAATGTGGTGCCGCAACAGCATGCCTGGGTAGTGGAGCGTCTGGGCAAATTTCACGCCGTGCTGGGTCCTGGCCTTAATATCGTGGTGCCGTTTGTCGACCGCATCGCCTACAAGCATGTGCTCAAGGAGATTCCGCTCGATGTGCCACCGCAGGTATGCATCACGCGTGACAATACGCAGTTGCAAGTCGACGGTATTTTATATTTTCAGATTACCGATGCCATGCGCGCGTCTTATGGCTCATCCAATTACATCGCGGCCATTACGCAGTTGGCGCAAACCACCTTGCGTTCCGTGATCGGCAAAATGGAACTCGATAAGACCTTTGAGGAACGTGATCATATCAATACCGCCATCGTCAACGCCATAGACGAATCGGCGGCCAATTGGGGCGTCAAGGTATTGCGTTATGAAATCAAGGATCTGACGCCACCGAAGGAAATCTTGCATGCCATGCAGGCGCAGATTACCGCAGAACGTGAAAAGCGCGCGCTGATCGCTGCCTCGGAAGGTCGCAAACAGGAGCAGATCAATATCGCCACAGGCGAGCGCGAAGCGGCGATTGCCCGCTCCGAAGGTGAAAAGCAGGCCTCGATCAACCGCGCCGAAGGGCAGGCCACCGCCATCGTCGCGTTGGCGCAGGCCAACGCCGAAGCGCTGCGCCAGGTGGGCGCCGCCATCAGGGAGCCCGGCGGCGAGGACGCTGTCAACCTGAAAGTGGCAGAACAGTATGTGGGGGCCTTTGCGCAATTGGCCAAAACCAATAACTCGATTATCGTGCCGGCCAATCTGGGCGAGATGAGCAGTTTGATCGCTACCGCCATGCAAGTGGTGAAAACGCAAAAGCCGAAAGGCGGAGTGGCGCTTCCCTGAGTAATCACCACTTATTCAATAGTACCGTCGCCCGCTTTTGCGGGCGTTTTTGCGTTATCATCATGTTTTATTTGAATCAAGGCAGCTGTTTCTCTGTTTTTGATGTGATGCGTAGCGTGCACCGTCTATTGGTTTTTTCGATTAGAGTGTGCGTCATCGCAGTCAATGGCGATGCACCAGAATTGTGCGGTTAGTCTGGTATTTGCGGCATATCATGAATTAAACATGTTTTTGGATAAATTGTTTTTTTTATGATGTTCAATACCGGTTGGAGTGTTTTGTGTTTGCCACAGATGCCATGATAATGACGCTGCCGTAAGAAAATTATTGAAAAAACTTTAAATTTTCTAAAAAAATCTCGTCAAGCGCGTTACAATTGGATAGAATTTGCGTATTCAGCACTCTTTTCAACTCACACAAAGGAAATATCATGGATCTGTCCAGTTTATCCCTGTCGGAATTGCGCACGCTGCAAGAAGACATCAAGAAGCAGATGAAGAAACGCGAACATGACGATCTGTCGAAAGCGCGCGAGCAAATCCTGGCCATCGCGCAAAGCGTGGGCGTGTCCGTCAAAGATCTGGTGGGTACGGGTATTCGTGCAAAAACCGGTACGGTAGCCGTGCGTTATCGTAATCCTGACGATGCATCGCAACAATGGACTGGCCGTGGCCGTCAGCCGAAATGGGTCAAGGAATGGACCGATTCGGGTAAATCGCGTGACCTGTTGAAGGTGTAATTGTCTTTCATTCGGATGCTTGTACTGTGTTAATTTCGCCGTACTGGCCAAACAGCTTGCAAGCATCCGGAATTTTATCTGCCGTAACCGGTCGTCTTCCAGGCCACTCATTCCCGTTCCTTATCTCTTTTGTTATTCTGGCATTCTGCGTGAATAACACCGGATTATTATCTTTGCCCTTGTCTTTTTTATCCTGATGATGCCGGTTGGGCATGACGGCGCATGCAAAGGCAAAATAAAACCCGGCACATGGCCGGGTTGTGGAGCGAGCTGCCTGACTATCAGCGGCGATTGGTTTTCATCGCCGCCTGCACTTCGCGCGCGCCATCGCGATCGCGTTCGGTGGCTCGTTTGTCGTGCTGCTTCTTGCCCTTGGCCAGGCCAATTTCGCATTTCACGCGGCCGCCCTTGTAATGCAGGTTGAGCGGCACCAGCGTAAAGCCGGAACGTTCCACCTTGCCGATCAGTTTGTCCATCTCCGCGCGGTGCAACAGCAGCTTGCGCGTGCGCACCGCCTCCGGGTGGATATGGGTGGATGCGGTCGGCAGGGCGCTGATATGCGCGCCGAACAGAAACAGCTCGTCGCCACGGACGACGACATAGGCTTCCTTGATTTGTACGCGGGCGTCGCGAATGGCCTTGACTTCCCAGCCTTCGAGCACGATGCCGGCTTCGTAGCGATCCTCGATGAAGTAGTCGTGGAATGCTTTTCTATTGTCTGCTATGGTCATGAGAATGGTAAATGTGCGCGGGTCGGTTAAACTACTGTCTCGCGCAAGCGCGATAAAATCCAAGTGTATCCAACATCATAGCAAATGGTTCTTCAATGGCAGTAGTACATAAATCAGTTTTTCTCGGCTACAGCGCCGAACAAATGTTCGCGCTGGTGGCGGCAGTGGAAGATTATCCCAAGTTTTTGCCTTGGTGCGGCGCGGTCGAGATACGCGAACGCGGCGACGACACCGTCGTTGCCAGCGTGGGCATACAGTACCACGGCGTACGCCAAAGCTTCACCACGTCCAACGAGAACGTGCCGTTCAGCGCGATCAAGATGAAGCTGGTGGACGGTCCTTTCAAGACCCTCGATGGCGTGTGGACCTTCAAAGCATTGCGCGAAGACGCCTGCAAAATCGAGCTGGACCTGCGCTACGAGTTTTCCAGCCGCGTGCTCGAACAAATTATCGGCCCCGTGTTCGGCATGATCGCCAACAGCATGGTCGACTCCTTCTGCAAGCGCGCCGAGACGGTCTATGGCGGCGCCTGAGTCGATTGAGGTGCAGGTCTGCTACGCACTGCCCGATGCCGCCTTCCTGCGTACCCTGGACCTGCCTGCCGGCAGTACCGTGCGCCAGGCGTTCGAGCAGAGCGGCGTGTTGCAGCAACATCCCGAGATCGACCTGGCCGTGAATATGGTTGGCATCTACGGCAAGAAAAAAACGCTCGATACGGTATTGCGTCACCAGGACCGGGTGGAAGTGTATCGCCCCCTGCAGGCGGACCCGAAGGAAGCGCGCCGGCGCCGTGCAGGCGGCAAGGCCAGCAAGACTTAGCTGGCAAGCGAGCTGGCGCGCAGCTGCAGGCCCAGCGCGCGCGTCACCTTCAAAATCGTCGCAAAGCTGGGGTTGCCTTCGCCCGACAGCGCCTTGTACAGGCTTTCGCGGCCCAGCCCCGTATCCCTGGCCAGTTGGGTCATCCCGCGTGCCTTGGCAATATTGCCGAGCGCCTTGGCGATAAAAGCGGAGTCGTCACCGGCTTCTTGCAGGCAGGCTTCGAAGTAAGCCAGTATATCCTCCTTGCTTTTCAGGTATTGCGCGCTATCCCATTTGCTCAGTTTTTGTGTCATGACGACCTCTGTCTCTTAAAGTTCTTGCGCCAGCCGCAGCGCTGCCCTGATGTCTTTTGCAGGTAGGGGGGAGGCCTGGATGCGGAAAAAGCCTGCAGGTCCTTGAGCTTGCTGAACCGGTGATCTAAGGTAGCCGTGGTCAGGATACTTTTCATGATTAGTGTATTTTTTGGGATACAAAAAATCAAGCAGTTCAGGCAAATTTAGCCAGAGTAGTTGGAGTTATCGCAAAGGTTCGGGACAAGAAGCAGGAATTTCCGTATAATCTGCTTTTGCGCCAATAGGAAATACTATGCGTCTACTTCAAAAAGCACTCACATTCGATGATGTGCTGCTCGTCCCCGCCTACTCCAACGTTCTGCCCGCCGATACGTCCCTCAAAACTCGCCTGACCCGCAATATCACCCTGAATATTCCCTTGCTGTCCGCAGCCATGGATACGGTGACGGAAGCACGCCTGGCGATTGCGATGGCGCAGGAAGGTGGCATCGGTATTATTCACAAGAACTTGAACCCGAAAGATCAGGCCCGTGAAGTAGCCCGCGTCAAGCGTTTTGAAGCTGGTGTATTGCGCGATCCGATCACGATTCCGCCGGAAATGAAGATCCGCGATGTGATCGCCCTGACAGAACAATATGGCATCAGCGGTTTCCCTGTGGTCGAAGGCAAGGTCGTCGTTGGTATCATTACCAACCGCGACTTGCGCTTTGAACAGGAACTGGACGCCGAAGCACGCGCCAAGATGACCCCGCGCGACAAGCTGGTGTACGTGACCGAAGACGCCGACCGCGACGAAGCCAAGCGCCTGATGAACAAGCACCGCCTTGAGCGCGTGCTGGTCGTCAACGACGCATTTGAACTGCGCGGCCTGATCACCGTCAAGGATATCCAGAAGTCGACCTCGCACCCGTTCGCGTCGAAAGACAGCCAGGGCAAGCTGCTGGTCGGCGCTGCCGTTGGCGTTGGCGCCAAGGATGAAGAGCGCATCGACCTGCTGGTCGCCGCCGGTGTCGACGTGCTGGTAGTTGATACCGCTCACGGCCACTCGCAAGGCATTCTCGACCGCGTACGCTGGATCAAGACCAAGTACCCACAAGTGGAAGTTATTGGCGGCAATATCGCCACCGCTGCGGCCGCCAAGGCGCTGGTTGAATACGGCGCTGACGCCGTCAAGGTCGGTATCGGCCCTGGCTCGATCTGCACGACGCGTATCGTCGCCGGTGTTGGCGTGCCGCAAATTACCGCCATTTCGAATGTGGCCGAAGCGCTGGCGGGCACGGGCGTGCCATGTATCGCCGACGGCGGCATCCGTTTCTCGGGTGATATCTCGAAAGCACTGGCAGCAGGCGCCTCGACCGTCATGATGGGTTCGATGTTTGCCGGTACCGAAGAAGCACCGGGCGAAGTGATCCTGTATCAGGGCCGTTCGTACAAGTCGTACCGCGGCATGGGTTCGCTGGGCGCGATGTCCGACGGTTCGGCTGACCGCTACTTCCAGGATGCCACCATGAAGGCCGACAAATTCGTGCCTGAAGGTATCGAAGGCCGTGTAGCCTACAAGGGCAGCGTGCTGGCGATAATCTTCCAGCTGGTCGGTGGCGTGCGTCAATCGATGGGCTACTGCGGTTGCGCCACCATCGACGAGTTGCGCGAAAAGGCGGAATTCGTGGAAATCACCTCGGCCGGCATGCGCGAGTCGCATGTCCATGATGTGCAGATCACGAAAGAAGCGCCAAATTACCGTTCCGAGTAATTAGCGACAATCAGACCGGCGCCTAGTGCGCCGGTCTTGCAATTGAACCCAGATAAAGTCCTCTACCATGCACTCTAAAATCCTTATTCTCGATTTCGGCTCCCAAGTCACCCAGCTGATTGCGCGCCGCGTGCGCGATTCCGGCGTGTTCTCCGAAGTCTTCCCGTACGACGTCAGCGAGGAATTCGTGCGCAACTATGGCGCCGCGGGCGTGATCCTGTCTGGCAGCCACAATTCCACATTGGAAGGCGATTCGCCGCGCGCGCCGCAAGCCGTGTTCGAGCTGGGCGTGCCCGTGCTGGGCATCTGCTACGGCATGCAGACCATGGCTGCTCAGCTGGGCGGCAAGGTTGAAAACGGCTTGGTGCGTGAATTTGGCTACGCCGAAGTGCGCGCCCGCAGTCATACCAAATTGTTGAACGGCATTGCCGACTTCGTTACCGACGAAGGCCACGGCATGCTGAAAGTGTGGATGAGCCACGGCGACAAGGTGCTGGAAATGCCGCCAGGCTTCAAGCTGATGGGCAACACCCCAAGCTGCCCGATTGCCGCCATGGCCGACGAAGAGCGTCAGTTCTACGGCGTGCAGTTCCACCCGGAAGTGACGCACACGGTGCAGGGCAAGGCCATGATCGGCCGTTTCGTGCATGAAATCTGCGGCTGCAAATCGGACTGGAACATGCCCGACTACATCAGCGAAGCGGTGGAAAAAATCCGCGCGCAAGTCGGTACCGATGAGGTGATCCTGGGCCTGTCCGGCGGCGTCGATTCGTCCGTGGCGGCGGCCCTGATCCACCGCGCCATCGGCGACCAACTGACCTGCGTATTCGTCGACCATGGTCTGTTGCGCCTGGACGAAGGCAAGATGGTGATGGACATGTTCGCCAGGAACCTGGGCGTGAAAGTCATCCGCGTCGATGCGGAAGACCAGTTCATGGGCCACCTGGCCGGCGTTTCCGATCCCGAGCAGAAGCGCAAGATCATCGGCCGCGAATTCGTTGAAGTGTTTCAGGTTGAGTCAGGCAAGCTGGTCAACGCCAAATGGCTGGCGCAAGGCACCATCTACCCGGACGTGATCGAGTCGGCCGGCAAGGGCAAGAAAGGCCAGACCATCAAGAGCCACCACAACGTGGGCGGCCTGCCGGACACGATGAAACTCAAACTGCTGGAGCCTTTGCGCGAACTGTTCAAGGACGAAGTGCGCAAGCTCGGCGTTGCCCTGGGCCTGCCGCATGACATGGTCTACCGCCACCCGTTCCCTGGCCCTGGCCTGGGCGTGCGCATTCTGGGCGAAGTCAAGAAAGACTACGCCGACCTGCTGCGCCGCGCCGACGCCATCTTTATAGAAGAGCTGCGCAATACACCATATGAGCCGGCGGTGGTGCCAGGCTTCGACCAGGACAGCGTGCCGACCAACTGGTACGAAGCCACCAGCCAGGCCTTCGCAGTGTTCCTGCCGGTCAAATCGGTGGGCGTGATGGGCGACGGCCGCACCTACGAATGGGTCGTGGCGCTGCGCGCCGTGCAAACCCAGGATTTCATGACGGCGCACTGGGCACACCTGCCGCACGCGCTGCTGGGCAAGGTGTCGAACCGCATCATTAACGAAGTGCGTGGCATCAACCGCGTGGTCTACGATATCTCGGGCAAGCCGCCGGCGACGATCGAGTGGGAATAATCTGCCATCCGGCAGCCGTTGGCAGCGCCGGGTAGGACGCTCAAGACAAACCCCTGATTTTTCAGGGGTTTTTTCATTTTGGGGTGCATGGCCATACGTCATTAGGACGGCGTCGAGATTACAATTGCGCTTACCGAGGTTCAACCGCAGAGCTTGCCAGAAGCTGGCGACCGAGGGCTGGCGCTAACATGAAGTGCCCAAAACTGGCCGCTTGTCATGGGCGGAACAACACCGTACACTAATCTTCGATGCTCGGCCAGTCTGGATGGCGAGCAGGGTCGATTATTTGGCCGCACAAGGCATTGAATGCAGCGCACGGCTTGAAATAAAAATGATGTGCGCATGGGTCCCGGCCACAACCGGACCATGATAAACATGGGGGACATGGATGAAGATTGCTGCGTTGCTGATGGTTTTTGCGGGGTCGTTATTTTTGTGGACAGCTTTCCGCACTTACTTTTTCAAACGTCGCCCGCTGTTATTAAATTTGGCAGCCAGCCCAGGCGATCGTGGAGGACGCTTCAGCGGTTTTTCCGCGTACTACCTGGCTTGCGCAGCCGCTGCGATCTACTTTGCGACGCTGTTCTACAGCGGAAGCAAAGCCAGCTTTATTGTTATGCCAGCTATTTGTGCTTCGCTGTCACTATGGCGGCGAAATTTGCTGCGCCGAGCATAATTCGTTTGCGTGAACAGCGGCAACGACACTCAGTGATGCGACCGGCACCGCGCGCCACGCCAGCACGCTTGGCAGGCCCTCGAAAATCGGTACGGCACCGCTGGACCCAGCCGCGCTGCCTGGCACGAGCGAGCGGGTGGCCTGCATGCAGCGCTGCGCTGCCTTGAGTTCCTCTAGTCTCTTCCACCATGCCGCCGGGTGCGCGACCCTTTGCTGCGGCTGCTGAGCTTGCTTGACACGCCGGCCGATATTCCCTTCCTCACCTCGATGGCGGAGCGCGAATTGCTCCATCGCCTTCTGCGAGGCCCGCAAGGTCGTTTGTTGCGCCGGATGCGCGCCAGCCCGAAGGCGCGCTGGCGCGCATCCGGCGAGCGACCTGCTGGATCAGGGACAGTCACAACACCCGCTTGCGCATCGAGGCACTGTGTGAAGCCAGTGGCATGAGCCGCGCCAGCCTGAACCGCCATCTCGACGTGCTGCTCGACCAGGTCCCGGAAAAGGTGGAAGCGCTTCAGGGCCGGCCCCCTGTTTGGTGCGTCCAGAGCTGTTTGTGGCCGCAGGCCACGACCAGCCAGGCCACCAGCGCATACACTGCGTGGCGCAAGTTGGCCTGAACATCGTTGATCCATGCTGCAGACGTTGCAGTTGCTGGGCCGGCTTGCCCCCGGATGTCGGCGCCGATGCACAAGACTTCACGGCATGTCTTCCGGCCAGCGCATGTCAGCGGCTGCTGATCCGGCATATGCTCAGCTACGCCGATGCAGTCGCCGCAGTGATGGCAAAGCCGCTGGCGACAGGCCTCGCGGCACTGGCTGCCGCACTGAAGCGCGCCAGGTTCACGCTTGAACGCGTGGATGAGCAAACGCCGTTCAAAGGCCCGTGGTACGCCGCGCTTCGTGCCGTCCGGTTTTCCAGCGTGCCCATGGGCTTGGCCTGGTATGCACGAAAATGCATACGACCAAAAACTACCTTCAGCGCCGTCACGCCTTGAAAGAACTTTTGCGAAGTTAAAAAATATGGCGTATGATGATCATCATGCGAAAAGAAAAAGCCATCACGCGACCGAGTGCAAAAGAAGCATCACACGAGCGTATCGTCGATGCCGCTGCACGTGCCATCCGTCGTACCGGCTACGACGGCACTGGCGTGGCCGACATCATGAAAGAAGCAGGTCTGACGCATGGTGCTTTCTATGCCCACTTCGCATCACGCGATGCGATGCTGGCCGAAGCGGCAGACCGTGCCGGCGCCGAGTCGAATGCTGCCGCCGCGAGCATAGTCGCCGCGGTTCCGCCAGGGCAGGCGTTGCAGGCTCTGGTGCAGGCTTATCTTTCTGAACAACATTTGAAAAACATTGAAACAGGCTGCCCCAATTCAGCGCTGGGTTCCGAGATGCCACGTCAATCGCCCGAGGTGCGTCTTGCTGCCACGCGTCGCATCAAGGAGATGGTTGATCTCGTCGCTCGCCAGTGTCCAGACTGGGGCCAGCCCAGTGCACACGAGCGCGCGCTGGTGACGATCGCCACCATGGTCGGCACCTTGATGCTGGCGCGCGCTGTCGATGACCCGGTTTTGTCAAACGCGTGGTGCGCAGCTACCATGAAGAGCCTGGCTGGTGCCAGCGCGAAAACCAGCGACTGATTTTTTTTTACCCAGGAATATGATGACCATCATGCGAAGTTTTGCGATAGCCTGAAGCAGGTGATCACCACACCATTTTTTGAGAACAGGAATAGCCATGCAAGCATTTATTGTCGAGCGTTATGGAAAAAAGAACGCCTTGCAGCAGGCAGAGGTGCCGATGCCGGAACTGCGCGACGACGAGGTCCTGATCGAGGTGCATGCGGCCGGTGTGAACCTGCTGGACGCCAAGATCCGCAGCGGAGAATTCAAGCTCATCCTGCCTTACACCACGCCTTTTATCCTCGGGCACGACGTGGCCGGGGTAGTGACCAGGATCGGCCCCCGGGTACGGCAGTTCAAGGTAGGCGATGAAGTCTATTCCAGGCCTGACGACTTGCGCATAGGTACCTTCGCGCAGTTCGTCGCCGTCAAGGAAAGCTCTGTCGCACTCAAGCCCGGCAATCTCACCATGGAAGAAGCCGCCTCAGTTCCCCTGGTGGCCCTGACCGCCTGGCAGGCACTGGTTGGCAGAGCGGATCTGAAGAAGGGGCAGAAGGTCTTTATCCAGGCTGGCTCCGGTGGCGTGGGCACAGTGGCGATTCAGCTGGCCAGGCATCTGGGCGCGACCGTCGCCACCACTGCCGGCACCAGCAATCTGGCCTGGGTGAAAAGCCTGGGCGCCGACATAGTTGTCGACTATAAAAAAGACGATTTTGAAAGCGTGCTGGGCGACTACGACGTCGTGCTGAACAGCCAGGATGGGAAAACACTGGCGAAGTCGCTCAATGTGCTCAAGCCCGGTGGAAAACTGATCTCCATCTCCGGCCCGCCGGACGCGGTGTTTGCCGAAGCAATCAAGGCACCGTGGCTGGTCAGACAAGTGATGCGTGCGCTGAGCTTCGGCACCCGCAGAAAGGCCGAACGCCTGCAGCTTGGCTATTCATTTCTGTTCATGCAAGCTAATGGCAGCGAGTTGCAACAAATCACCTCGCTCATCGAATCGGGTGCCATGCGGCCCGTGGTTGACAAAGTATTTCCGTTTGAAGCAAGCAACGAGGCCCTTGCTTACGTCGAAAGTAGGCGTGCCAAAGGCAAGGTTGTGATCAAGGTTCGCTGAACCATCGCCATCGCTTGTGGCGATGGCCGGTTCTTTTTTATGACGTTTGTCATATATGTTGTTCTTTCAAACCCAGGAGTATCCAAATGAAAATCGAAAATTCTGTTGTTCTTGTCACCGGCGCCAACCGTGGCATCGGTCTTGCCTTCGCACAAGCCTTGCTTGCTCGTGGCGCGCGCAAGGTTTATGCAGCGGCGCGCGACCCCGCAACGGTGACTTTGCCCGGTGTCGTAGCCCTGCAGCTTGACGTCACCAAACCTGAAGAGGTCGCTGCCGCCGTCAAGCAGGCCTCGGACGTAACCCTGGTTATCAATAACGCAGGTATTGCACAACCGGGCGGTTTCCTGGATGCCGACAGTGACGCCGTCGCACGGCGCATTTTCGAGACCAATGTGTTTGGCGTGCTCAACATGAGCAAAGCCTTTGCACCGGTGCTCAAGGGCAATGGTGGCGGTGGCTTGCTCAACGTCTTGTCGGTCGCGTCGTGGGTCAACGACGGCTACCTGGCCGCCTATTCGGCAAGCAAATCGGCCGCCTGGTCGCTGACGAACGCACTGCGCCACGAACTGGCCGCGCAGAAAACACAGGTGCTGGGTCTGCATATGGCCTACGTGGACACGGATCTGACCCGTGGCTTTGATGTTCAGAAGACCAGTGCCGAGGACATTGTCAAGCGCGCGCTCGACGGCCTGGAAGCGGGCGCGGACGAAGTGTTGGCCGACGAGCTGACGCAGCAGGTAAGGCAAGGGCTGACAGCAGCTCGCCCGGTCTACCTGCCTCAAGCCAACTGAGCAATGATAGGAGCCACACCATGAAAACCGGGGCAGTACAAAGTTTCTGAAGTCCGCTCTGGTGGGGCTCGTAATAGTTGCCAGCATTTTGCCAGCGGCGGCTGGCGCTACAGATGCAATGCCCGCCGCGAATCAAAGCCCGTTGCCAGCATGCCAGAAGTCCATCGCTCAATTCAAGCAGAAAGCAATTCATGACAAACTCCGGCTTCCCAAAAAAGTGCCCTCATTACCGGGGCATCCTCCGGCATCGGCGCTGTCTATGCAGACCGCCTCGCTGCGCGCGGATACGATCTGATCCTGGTCGCCCGGCGCGCTGACCGGCTCGACACACTCTGCGCGCAGCTCGCCAGGGCGCATGGCGTAAAAGCCGAAGCCATCGCGGCCGATCTGACCAAAAACGAGGATGTGGCGCGTATCGAAATGTTGCTGGCCACCCGTGACAATGTGCAGGTGCTGATCAACAACGCCGGGGTCGCGCGCCTGACGCAAGCTGCGGTGCCGGCCTTCGTGGCCAGGAAGCAGGGTTTGATCATCAATATCGCTTCCGTCCTGGCTATCCACTCGCTGCCCATCAGCGCCATCTACAGCGGTACCAAAGCCTTTGTATTGCAATACAGCAGGGGCCTGCAGCAGGAACTGGCCGAAACCGGGGTAAAGGTGCAACTGGTCTTGCCTGCATCGACTGCGACTGAACTGTGGGATCTGTCAGGCATTCCGCTGGCGGCCCTCAACAAGAGCGCCCTGATGACGACCGAAAACATGGTCGACGCGGCGCTTGCGGGCCTGGACCAGGGCGAAACGATCACCTGTCCATCGGTCGTCGATGCAAGCCTGTGGGAAAAATACGAGGCCGCCCGCACCGAACTGTTCGCAAGTACCCAGGCGGGAACGCCGGCCCCGCGCTACAAGATCGCTTGATTCCCAATTCATTTTCACAAGCCCGGGCGAAGCCACGCGCCAATCGAAGTAGAGCAACAGTCCGGCTCTCCATTCAAGAAAGGCGGCGGTCAGCAAGTTTGCGCTGTCTGCGCAGTGCTGGGCACCAGTTCGATGATGTCGTCGTGGTAGTCGGCTACGGCAGTGCGGTGCGCAACGCTGATGATGGCGCTGTCGGGCAGTTCCTTGATCAAGGTCTGGTACAGGCTCGCCTCGGTGGCCGGGTCGAGCGCGCTGGTCGCTTCATCGAGAAACACGAAGTCGGGCCGCTGCAACAGCACCCTGGCGAATGCGACGCGCTGCTGTTCGCCGCCGGACAGCAATTGCTGCCAGTTGTCGCGGGTTTGCAGCGAGGTGATCCGGCTACCCAGGCCGCAGACTTCCAGCACGCGCCGGCACGTGGCGTCGTCGAATTGATCGGGTGCCAGGGGATAGCACATGGCGGCCTTGAAGGTGCCGCTCGGCAGGTAGCTACGCTGGGGCAAAAACATGATGCGGGCGTCGGCAGGCAGGGTGACGGTGCCGGCCCCATGCAGCCATAAACCGGCCAGGGTACGCAGCAAGGTGCTTTTGCCGGTGCCCGAAGGACCGCGCACCAGCGTGCGGCTGCCGGCCGCCAGTTGCAGTGGCGCTACATCGGCCAGCGGGTCGCCGTCAGGAGTGCGCAGCGCCAGCACGCTGCTGTGGATGCCGTCCTGGGTGACGCGCGCCACGGTAAAACCGTTCGGCCGCGCATGCGCCTTGTTGATGGCCCAGGAAAAATCGCGCAGCCGGTTCGCCAGGGCCAGCCACATCGCAAAACTCTTGTACGATTCCTGGAAATAGCCCAGCGACGCGCTGAGCTGGCCGAATGCGCCGACTGCCTGCGTCACGCCGCCCATCGTGATCTCGCCGGCAAAATAGCGCGGCAGGGCCGTCAGCGTCGGCAACACGGCGAACAGATGGCCGTAGACCGTCCTGGTCATTTCCAGCTTGGCGTTGCGCACCAGGGTGGCCAATACGTTGTCGCGGATTTTCTCGAAGCGGCGGCGCAGGCGCTGCAGCTCGTTTGCGGCACCATCATAAAACGCGATCTGCACGGCGTTTTCGCGCACTTGCATGGCGCCGTAACGGTAGTCCGCCTCGACAGTCTGTCTTTTCATGCCCAGCACGATCAGGCGCTTGCCGACCCAATGGACCAGCAGCAAATACGCCAGGTTGTAAATCAGGGCAACGTAGACCATGTAGCCGGGGATGTGCAGACTCCAGTTGCCGAGCGGAATGGTCAGGGTGCCGGACAGTTCCCACAAGACGGCTGTGAAGGCCACAATGTTGACCACGACATTGATCATGTTGGAAATGTTGACGACGCTGCTGTTGGCAAACAGCCTGACGTCTTCGGCGATGTGCTGGTCGGCATTCGAGAGCGCGCCATCGGACTCCATATTGTAGTAAGCGTGCGAGCTGAACCACTGTTCCAGGTAGTGGTTGCTCAGCCAGGTGCGCCAGTCAAGGTCGATCAGGTCGATGATGGCGGTCCGCACCACGCCGAGCGCACCGACCAGCAAACCGACGCTGATGGTCAGCCAGACCACCTTTTTCAGCACATCCCATTTGCGGCCCAGCAGTGCGTCGGTCAGTTCGCCGGTCAGTTCATTGGCCCGGACATACAGCCATGCGGAGCCGAGCGTGATTGCCAGCCACAGCAACACCAGCAGCCAGGCGCGCCAGCGCTGGCGCGTACCCCAGTAAGGTGCGAACAGGTGCGCCAGGCCAGGGCGGGCGGCCGCGTCGGGCGGGGCATGGTCAGGCGAGTCTCTCATGATCGACGTGTCTGACAGATGTGGCACACAGATGAGCGTGGCAGGTGTAACAGGAATGAAGGTGCCATGATAATGCGCCTGTAAAATTGATATGGGAGCATGGATAGTGGCTGCTGCACTGCATCATAGCGCCAATATGGAAATGTTTCCAAAGCAACAGCACTATAGTGCGCAGCTATCCAGTATGTAAGTGGCGTCAGCGTTGGCAACGCAACCGTTCGGCAAGCGCTGCTGCCGCAGTGCAGCATTATCGCCCAAGTTTTCCTGGAATGGCGCGAGGTTGTCAGTTCAGCAAAACCGCCCAGCGAACGAAATCGGAGTCTGCAAGGCCGGTCAGGCCCCCTGCAGCACCGGCAACGGCGTCACCGTCACCTGCACATCAAGATCCTGCCGCCCGCCGCCCAGCACCACGCCACGCATCGGCGTGACGTCGCTGAAGTCGCGGCCCCAGCCCAGCGTGATGTGTTCGTGCTGCACCAGGCAGCGGTTGGTCGGGTCGAAATCGATCCAGCCCAGCGCGGGGCAATATACCGATACCCAGGCGTGCGAGGCGTCGGCGCCGACCAGACGCGGCTTGCCGGCGGGCGGGTGAGTCAGCAGGTAGCCGCTGATGTAGCGCGCCGGCAGGCCGATGCTGCGCAAGCAGCCTATCATCAGCTGGGCAAAATCCTGGCACACGCCACGCCGGCCGCGCATCACCTGTTCGAGCGGGGTAGAAATCTCGGTCGCCTTGCTGTCGAATTCAAAGTCGTCGAAAATGCGCTGGGTCAGCTCCAGTGCCGCGTCGAGCTGCGGGCGGCCTGCCGTAAAGCTGACGCGTGCGTAGTCTTCCAGTTCCGGGAACCACTTGACGTGCGGCGAGGCGTACAGATAGCGGCATGCTTCGAGTGTGGCAGCGCTTTTCTCCTTGCCCATCATGTCGCGCACGCTTTCCCACGGCAAGGCTGCGGCGATCGCCGCCAGGCCGGGGCGTGCGCGCAGCACTACCGTCGACTCGGCATGCACCAGCAGGCTGTCGTGCTGCGCAGTGAGCGCCACGTGGCGGATGAGGTTGCCGAAGTAGTCCAGTCCCTCTCTGCTTTCGTTCACTACCGGATCGAGCCAGATCAGATGCGATTCGGTCTGCTGCCAGGCAAACGGGCGCGGCGTCATGTGCAGGTATTGCTGCGACAGGGTCACCGTGCTTTGATAGCGGTAGCGCGTTTCGTGCACCACGCGGTAGCGGGCGCAGGCTGCCGTGCCGGCGGGCCAGTCACTCATGATGTGCGCTTCCTTTGCTGGCCATTGTCGGTATAGCTGAAAAATTGCACGCTGATCTGCTCGGACAGGGCCGCACTGGCCAGCTGGATCCGGTTCAGCAGGGCGCTCAGGGTGGCGTTGCCGTAGTTGAGGTCGGTGCCCGGCGCCAGCGCGTTCAATTCATCCCTCAAGGGCGCCAGCAGGTGGGCGCCGCAGGCACCGTGGGTCTGCTCGACCCTTTGCAGCGTGCCCAGGATGCCGTCGATCTGGAACAGCACGGAGCGCGGATTGCTCTCGTCGCACAGCAGCAGGTCCAGCACCGGCAGCCACTCGGGCTGGGCGCGGTAGCGGGCGCGGTAGGTAACGATGCTGTCGGACAGCTCCAGCAGCCATTCCAGGTTGGCGTTGCGATCCATTGCCAGGGCGCGCTGCAGCACCTCGCACTGGAATTGCAGCCGTTCGAGACGCCGGCCTATCGACATGAAACGCCAGCCCAGGTCGCGCGTCATGCCGTCGAGCGCAAAGCCGGCCAGCATCATCAGCGAGGCGGCGGCATCGTCCAGAATGGTCATGGCCGCCGACTGCGACGGCCGCTCGCCGGCGTACACCGCCGGCTGCACCATGCGGTTCAGGGCGCGCCAGTTATCGACCGAAAAGCGCTCGTGCAACTGGCCGGCGACGCGGTGCAACTGGTGCTGCTGGCGCGCCAGCCCGGGCACGTCCGGTGATACCACGGCCAGCAGCAGCGCCGATTCGATCTCGGCGTCGCTGAAAATGGTGGCCGGCGCGACACCGGCCTGGCTCTGCGCCATGACTTGCGCGCCCTGGCTTTGTGACTGCGACTGGGACTGAGACTGGGACTGGACAGCAGCCAGCGGCGCCGGCTTCCTGGCAGCGTCGAGCAGCTGGAAATGGATGCACAAGGCTTCCACCGTGGGCCACTCCGCACCGCGCTGGTCGAAGCGCACATTGAACAGGAAATGCAGCGCCACGCGCAGCAGGCGGCCGGTATTGTCGCAGCGTTCCGCGTGGCGTCCGAACCACAGCAGGTTTTCCGCCACCCGGCTCGACAGGTTGGTGTCTTCGCGTACCAGGTTCTCGCTGGTGATGCTGCGGTGCTGCGGGCGTTGCACCTCCACTTTTGCGCGCGCCTGCACCCAGGTGTCCTTGCTGGCGCCGCCCATGTGCATGGTCAGTACGCGTGCATCCGGGCCGGTGGCCACGCGGGTCAGGCCGCCCGGCATCACCACATAGCCGGTTGGGGTGGCACAGGCGAACACGCGCAGGCCGATGGCGCGCGCCTGCAAGCCTGGCGTGGCGCCGCCTTTCCACACCGGCGCCTGCGACAGCCGCACCACTTCCTGGGCGATGAAATTGCCGGGGTTGGCGCGCAGTGCGGCGATAAACGCCTCGCGTGCCGTGCCATCGAGATCCTTGCCGAACACGGCAGACTGGGGACGCTGAGAGAAACTTGGCTTGATGACCAGCCGGTCAAGCTTGCCGATCACTGCCTCCAGGGCAGCCGGTTCGCCGCACCACCAGGTGGCGACCGACGGCATCTTCAATGGCTCGCCCAGCAGGCGGCGCGACAGTGCCGGCAAAAAGCCCAGCAGGGCGCCCGATTCAAGCAGGCTGGAGCCGAGGCTGTTGGCGAGCAGTACATTGCCGCGCCGCGCCGCCTGGGTCAGGCCCGCCACGCCCAGCATCGAGCTGTCCAGTTCCAGCGGATCGCAGGCCTCGTCGTCGACCCGGCGCATGATCACATGAACCCGCTGCAGGCCGGCCAGGGTTTTCAGGTAGACCACGCCGTCGCGCACGGTCAGGTCGCCGCCTTCGACCAGCGGCAGGCCCAGATGGCGCGCCAGGTAGGCCTGCTCGTAATAGCTGGCGGTGCGCGGGCCGGCCGTCAGCAGCACGATCAGCGGGTTGTCGCCGTCGCGCAGCGGCGCCGGTGTGTCGCCGCTTGCCGCGCACTGCCTGCCCCAGTGCACCAGGCTGTCGTGCATGGTGCGGAAAAATTGCGACAGCGGCTGCACTTTCAGTTCGCGCAGCAGGTCGGGGAAGGTGGGCGAAATGATGGCGCGGTTTTCCAGTGCATAGCCGGCGCCCGAAGGCGCCTGCGTGCGGTCGGCTACCACCCACCATTTGCCATCGGGCGCGCGCGCCAGGTCCACCGCGTAAAAATGCAGGGCCACGTTGTCATGATGCGCAATATCGTGGCAGGGGCGCAGGAAGCCTGCATGGCCGTGTATCAGTGCCGGCGGCAGCAGGCCTTCGCGCAGCATGCGCTGCTCGCCATACACATCGCCGAGGATATTGTTGAGCAGGGTGGCGCGCTGTATCACCGCCGCTTCGATCACGCTCCATTCGTCGGGCGGCAGTATCAGCGGCAGGGCGTTGAGGTCCCAGGGCCGCTGGCGCCCGTCCCGGTCTGCAGGCACATTGTAGGTGACGCCGTTTTCGCGCACCTGGCGCTGCACCATCTCGTTGCGCTGGCGCATCATGCCCGGCGCTTCGAGCTCCAGGTTGGCCAGCATCGCGCGCCAGTGGGCGCGCGGTACCTTGGCCGCGTCCAGCATTTCATCGTAGCTGTCGGGCGCGGCCAGGTAGTGGGCAAGGAGGGGAGAGGACATGGGCACGCGTTGCGATTCTATTGCAGGATCGCAACAATAGGTCAATACGGCTGCCAGCGCAAGTCCAGGGTCATCGGGAAGCTCGGATTATGTGCCTCTTTCATCACAGTCATCGGGCCTGGCGTGTGGCCATGTGGCCAGAAGCGCGCAAACCGGCGTGCTTCGGCGGCGTTGGCATTGACCGGCGAGCCGGCCTCGCTGCGTCCGCCCGGATGCACCACATGGTAGGTGCAGCCGCCGATCGCGCGTCCGCTCCAGGTGTCGACCAGGTCGAAGGTGAGCGGCGCCTGTACCCCGATGCTCGGATGCAGGGCCGACCATGGACTCCACGCACGGAAGCGCACGCCGGCCACGTATTCACCCGGCACGCCGGTCGGATGCAGCGGCAGCATGCGGCCGTTGCAGGCCACGATATGGCGCCCGTCCGTCAGGCCGCGCACCAGCAACTGCATGCGCTCGACCGACGAATCGACATAGCGCGCCGTGCCGCCGGCGGAAACTTCCTCACCCAGCACGTTCCATGGCTCGATGGCCTGGCGCAGTTCCATTTCCACGCCCTCGTAGACCACCGTGCCGAAACGGGGGAAGCGGAATTCGATGAAAGGCTCGAACCAGTGATCCTCGAACTGGTAGCCGGCCGAACGCAGGTCACGCGCCACATCGCGGATATCCTGGGCGACGAAATGCGGCAGCATCCAGCGATCATGCAGCGCCGTACCCCAGTGCACCAGCCTGGCCTGGAACGGCTGGCGCCAGAAGCGCGCCACCAAAGCGCGCAGCAGCAGCATTTGCAGCAGGCTCATGCGCTCGTGCGGCGGCATCTCGAAGGCACGGAATTCCACCAGGCCCAGGCGGCCGGTCGGGCCGTCCGGCGAATACAGCTTGTCGATCGAGAATTCCGAGCGGTGCGTATTGCCGGTCAGGTCGACCAGCATATTGCGCAGCAGGCGGTCGACCATCCACGGCTTGTCGCCCGGGTGCATGTTTGGCAGCACCTGGTCCATCTGCTGGAAGGCGATGGCCAGTTCGTACAGATTGTCGTCACGCGCCTCATCGACGCGCGGCGCCTGGCTGGTCGGCCCGATAAAGGTACCCGAGAACAGGTAGGAGAGCGCCGGATGCACTTGCCAGTAGGTGATCAGGCTTTTCAGCAGGTCGGGCCGGCGCAGCATCGGGCTGTCTTCGGCGGTGGCGCCACCAAGTGTGGCGTGGTTGCCGCCGCCGGTGCCGGTATGGCGGCCGTCGAGCATGAATTTTTCGGTGCCCAGGCGTGTCAGGCGCGCTTCCTGGTACAGGGTCGACATGTTATACACCAGCTCGTTCCAGCTGGCCGCCGGATGGATGTTGACTTCGATGACGCCAGGGTCGGGCGTCACGCTGAGCAGCTTGATGCGCGGGTCGCGCGGCGGCGGATAGCCTTCCATGCGCAGTTTCAGTTTCAATTTGGAGGCAGTATTTTCCACTGCCGTCACCAGCGCCAGGTAGTCTTCGATGCGCTTGAGCGGCGGCATGAAGATGTACAGGCGGCCGGCCCGCGCTTCGATGCACAGCGCCGTGTGGATCACCTCGCGGGCAGCCGGGTCTTGCGGCGTGCGCGCTTTCGCGCTGTTGTCGGCCTTGCCGGCAGCCACGCCCAGCACCGGGCGCTTGTCTTTTTTCGCGGCTGGCAGCGCGCCGCGCGGCGCAAACGGATCGACGTCGAACTCAAGATCGGCTTCACGCTCTTCCGGCAGGACCCATGGCAAGTTGGCCAGCGGCAGGCGCAGGCCCATCGGCGAATCGCCTTCGATCAGGTACAGGTGTTCGCGCCGCAGCGGCCAGGCCGAGGTACGCCAGTTGGTACCCAGCATGACGGATGGATCGTAGTCGGCGGCCTTCAGCGGCAGCACGTAGCCTGCCACCTGGCCCAGGCCGCGTTCGAGCAGCCGCGCCAGGCGGCGGCGCTCTTCGGGCGCCTTCAGGTCGGCTTGCAGCGGGTCGAGGTTGCGCGGCAACGCCTGTTCGCGCTGGGCCTGCAGCAGCACGTCTTCATAGGCGGCGATGGCGCTGCCGGCCGGCAGGCGCAATGTACGGGTCAGTTCGGCGGCAAAGCTGGCTGCCTGCTCGCTGCCATAGCCGTCGTCCACATGTTCGTCGGAAAACAGGGTGGCGTCGAGCCACATCGGCTGGCCGTCGACGCGCCAGAAGATATTGAGCGCCCAGCGCGGCAGCGGCTCGCCCGGATACCATTTGCCCTGGCCGTAATGCAGCATGCCGCCCGGCGCAAAGTGGTTTTTCAGGCGGTGCATCAGATTGCCGGCCAGTTCGCGTTTTTCGTCACCGTGGGCGAGGGTGTTCCACTGCGCGCCATCCATGTCATCGATCGACACGAAGGTCGGCTCGCCGCCCTGCGTCAGGCGCACGTCCTGGCGTTTCAGGTCGGCATCGACCTGCTGGCCCAGCTGGTCGATTTTTTGCCAGTCCGCTTCCGAATATGGTTTCGTCACGCGCGGGTCTTCGTGGATGCGGGTGACCGTCATTTCATGGTAGAACGTCACTTCGGCCTGGTCTGTGTAGCCGCTGACCGGTGCGGCCGACGAGGGCATGGCGGTGCAGGCGAGCGGAATATGGCCCTCGCTGGCCAGCATGCCGGAGGTCGGGTCCAGCCCGATCCAGCCGGCGCCGGGAATATAGACTTCGGTCCATGCATGCAGGTCGGTAAAGTCTTCGGCCGCGCCACTGGGGCCGTCAAGCGACTCCTGGTCGGGGCGCAGCTGGATCAGGTAGCCGGACACAAAACGCGCCGCCAGCCCCATTTCGCGCAGGATCTGCACCAGCAGCCAGCCTGTGTCGCGGCACGAGCCCGAGCGTTTTTCCAGGGTATCCTCGGGCGCCTGCACGCCTGGTTCCATACGCAGCAGGTAGGCAATATCGCGCTGCAGGCGCTGGTTGATGGCCACCAGGAAGTCGTTGGTCAGCATGGGCTGCGCCAGCAGCTCAGCGCGGGCCGACGCCACCCATTCGGTTTGCAGCGGCCCGGCCGTTTCCGTCATCAGGTAGGGGCTCAGTTCCGCTGCCAGCTGTTCCGGGTAGGAAAATGGAAATTTTTCGGCGTATTTTTCAACGAAGAAATCGAAGGGATTGATGACCGTCATGTCGGCCACCAGGTCAACCGTAAAGTCGAGTACGTCAGTTTTTTCCTGGAAGACAAACCGGCCGATGTAGTTGCCGTAGGGGTCTTGCTGCCAGTTGATGAAGTGATCCTGGGGCTGCACCGTCAGCGAGTACGACAGGATCGGTGTGCGCGCGTGTGGTGCCGGACGCAGACGTACTTCATGCGGCGACAGATTGACCAGGCGGTCATAGCGGTAACTGGTCTTGTGGTGCAGCGCGATACGGATAGCCATGCGGAATGCCTTTTCATGTGGACGCGATTTGTATCATCGCGATAAGCTTGGGTAAGCATAATTCATACCATAAGTATCAGCGTAACACGCCGCGTACCGCAGGCACAGTTCTTGATAATACTGTAGTGCTAAGATACTTCCTGCCTTCTGCACGCCAGCAATGCACCGCAGCGACGATCTGTGTCTCGCGCGACGCACCATGATGGTGCAAATCACACAAAAATTGAAAGCGATTAACGCCATGTGGCTGCGTACTGCCTGCAAGCTGGACTTCACACTTGACAGTGCGACCCCGTTCATCCTGATGTTGCGTCCCCGCAGCGGCGCCCAACAATGGGTGGCGCGCGAAGCCTACCTGCTCACGCCCAGCGTGCCGGTGATCGAGTTCACCGATATGTACGGCAACCTGTGCCAGCGTCTGGTGGCGCCGGCCGGCGAATTTTCCATCGACACGAATGCCGACGTGATGACCTCGCACGACATCGATGTGGCGCCCGGTGCGCCGTTCGATGCCGTGCAAGATCTGCCCGACGCCGTGCTGGCCTTCCTGCTGCCGAGCCGCTATTGTGAATCCGAGCAATTTTCAACCATGGCCGGCGAGATTGTCGCCGGCGTGGCGCCGGGCTACGACCAGGTAGCCGCACTGTGCGACTGGATACGGCGCGAGGTGCGCTTCGATCCGGCCACGGCCTACGGCCAAATGACGGCCGCCGAGGTCAACCTGCGGCGCGAAGGCGTGTGCCGCGATCTGGCCCATCTGGGCATTGCGCTGTGCCGCAGCCTGTGTATTCCGGCCCGTATCGTGGTGGGCTATCTGCACGACCTGGCGCCGATGGATCTGCATGCCTGGTTCGAGGCCTGGGCAGGGGGGCGCTGGTATACCTTCGACCCCACGCAAGAAGCTGCGCGCGGCGGCCGCGTCACCCTTGCCTACGGGCGCGACGCGGCCGACGTGGCCATTTTCAACCAGTTTGGACCGGCGGTGCCACCGCATCGGATGCAGGTAACGGTGCAGCTGCTGGAGCCGCCGGTTTGACCAGGTTTTTGATGCCGGTCTGCTTGTACGACGCCACTACCTTGTGCACGAAGGTCAGTTTTTCCAGCACCGGCGTGCTGAGCTTGAACGGATAGGAGTCCGGCATGCCGATGCTGCGATTGAGGCTGTTGAGCACATACGTCAGGGCAAACCAGTCGGCTATCGTATCGTCGAAGGTGTCGAGCCGCGCCGGCAGGGTCACGCCTTCCATGGAGGGCTCGTCAGGCCTGGCAGGCTTGAGCGACAGGCCGCAGGCGTGCGCTGTTTCCAGCGTGTCGAGCATGTGCAGGTAGTGTGCCCAGGTTTCGGCCCAGTCTTCCCAGGGGTGCGAGCTGGCATAGCTGCTGACGAAGCGCTCTTCCCAGTTGGCAACCGGGCCTGCGCTGTAATGGCGCTGCAGGGCTTCGCCATAGTCGGCGCGTTCGTCACCGTAGAGGGCACGGAAACCGTCTATCCATGGGGTGTCAGCAACCAGCCGGTCGAAATAATAGTGTCCGCTTTCATGGCGGAAATGCCCCAGCAAAGTGCGGTAGCGCTCATGCATCTGTTCGCGCGTGCGCTCACGCTCGGCAGGATCGGCTTCGGCGATATTGAGCGTGATCAGTCCGTTGTCATGGCCTGTCATCACGCACTCATCCGTCACGCCGTCTTCGAGGAAATTGAAGGCCAGGCCGGTTTCAGGCTGATCGTCTTTCGAGTCCGGGGTCAGGTTCAGGGCGGCCAGGGAAAACAGCAGGCGGCGTTTGGCCGTTTCCAGGCGCGACCACAACACCAGATTCTTTTCCGTGGACAGCTCCGGTATGACATCGTTGAACTGGCAAGACTGGCACAGCTCATGCGGATCGTCGGCAGGAATCATCCAATTGCAGACGTTGTACTGCACATAATTGCTGCATTGCTTGTACAGCTTGCCTGCGTCTTTGCTGTTCAGGCTACTCCACAAGCCATCCCCGGCTGGTTCATAGCTGTTGATGGTGCGCAGCGTGGGCTCGAAGCCCAACATGCTGTTGCAGTTGGAACAGTGGGTGTTTTCGAAAAAAACCTGCTGTGAACACTTGTTGCAATGAAACGTTTTCATGGGGTGCCGGGAAAAGAAGTTGGGAGTCGTGTATCTGGTAAGTTCGCAATTTACCAGCAAATGCGGTGCCGCGAAGCCGCTGTAGGAGAATGCCTCGCTATCGTGCGCGCGGTGCGGCGTTTATTGGTTGGCGCACGCAGCTGTGCCGGACGCGTTATCATCGCCGGCAAAACGACTATTCTTTGTCGCCAGCCATCATATCAACGAAAGCCAGACCGACATGTCCACCCCCAGTTCTCCGCCGCGCCGCGGCTCCTTGCTGCTGCTGTTACCAATTGCCTTGATCCTGCTGGTCCTGGCCGCGCTGTTCGCGTGGGTCGGCGGCTGGTTCGGCAACGCCAGGCTGACCCCGCAAAAAATGATGGACTTGGCCCAGGGATCGGGTACGCAGGCGCCTGGCTTCCGGCGTGCGCACAGCAAGGGCGTCTGCTTTGCCGGCACCTTTGCCCCCACGCTTGACGCTGCCAGCCTGTCGAAGGCGCGCGCATTCTCGCAGCCGTCGATTGCCGTCATCGGACGCTTCTCTGCGTCGTCCAATAATCCCTATGCGCCGGACGGTGCTTCTCCGGTGCGTGGCATGGCGGTGCAGCTGAAAACCGACGACGGCCAGGAATGGCGCATCGCCATGAACAGCTTCCCGTTTTTTGCCGCCGCCACGCCGCAGGCATTCCAGGCGATGAACGAGGCCGGCAAGCCCGATCCCGCCACCGGCAAGTCCGACCCGGAGAAGATGAAGGCGGTGCTGGCCGCGCATCCCGAGATCGCCGCCTTCCAGGCCTGGGCGAAAACCGCACCGCGCTCCGACAGCCTGGGCAATACCCGTTTCAATGGTGTCAACGCGTTTCGCCTGACGGACCCGAAGGGAGTGGACCGCATGGTGCGCTGGTCGATGCGTCCGCGCACGCCATTCGTCGCCATGAGCCCTGAACAGCTGAAAGCGGCCGATCCGAATTTCCTGATGACCGACCTGGACCAGCGCCTGGCCGCCGGTCCGCTGGTGTGGGACATGGTGCTGCAATTTGCCGAAGCCGATGACCCGGTCAATGATCCCTCGAAGGCCTGGCCCGATTCACGCAAGGAGGCCACCATCGGCACGTTGACCCTGGCGCATGCTGAGCCGCAAGCGACCGGCCCTTGCCGCGACCTCAATTTCGATCCCATGATATTGCCAGTCGGCATAGCCGGCAGCGACGATCCCATCCTGCGTGCCCGCTCGGCCGCATATTCGGTGTCGTTCAACCGCCGCGAACGCGAAATCAGCACCGGCAAATCCGCGTATCCTGTCAACCAGAACGGAGCTGCCCGATGAATCGCCCACGCCACTTCAATCTGCTGGCCCGCGCGCTGCACTGGTCGATGGCCGCCGCCATACTCGCCATGCTGTTCGTCGGCGCCGGCATGGTCGTCTCACTGCAATACCGCGCCCCCTTGCTGGACCTGCATCGCCCGCTCGGCATCGCCATTTTGCTGCTAGCCATCGTGCGCCTGCTCAACCGCCTGAGCCGGCCGACGCCGGCGCTGCCGGGCGACCTGCCTGCCATCCAGAAGTTTGCCGCACATGTTTCGCACTGGCTGCTGTATGGCCTGATGCTGGCGATGCCACTGATCGGCTGGGCCATGCTGTCGGCCGGCGGCTATCCGATCCCGATGTTCGGCGTGGTGACCCTGCCGGCGATCATGCCGCACAGCCCCGAGGTGTATGGCATGCTGCGTCCCTTGCACGGCGTGCTGGCGTATGTCCTGTTCGCCACCATTCTTGCCCACCTCGGCGCGGCCCTGTTTCATGCCTGGGTGCGGCGTGATGAGGTGTTTGGGCAAATGGCCAAAGGGGAGCGGGAGTAAAGCGCTAGACATAATGTATTTGACCTGCCGGACCTCAAGCGACGCGGGTTAAGCTTGAGGTCCGAGGAACCCCAGGCGCAGAGCCGCAATTGAGGAGGGCAGGTCATGGAACAGTTTAGCAAATACGTGGGCATGGATGTGCACAAGGCGACGATTGCGGTTTCGGTAGCTGAGGCAAACGGAGGCGAGTTGCGCTAGCACGGAGAAATCGAGAATACGCCAGAAGCGGTTGCCAAGCTGGTGCGGCAGTTGCGCAAGAGCGACGCGCGACTGTCCTTCTGCTACGAAGCCGGACCATGCGGGTATGGCCTGCACCGCCAGCTTACCGACCTGGGCTGGGACTGCCAGGTGGTGGCGCCGTCGCTGATTCCACGCAAGGCCGGAGACCGTGTCAAGACCGACAGACGCGACAGCCTGATGCTGGCGCGGCTGCATCGTGCCGGCGAGCTGACGGCGGTATGGGTGCCCGACGATGCGCAGGAGGGCTTGCGCGATCTGACACGGGCGCGCGAAGATATGAAGAGTCTGCAATTGAAGGCCAAGCAGCGGCTGTCAGCCTTCCTGCTACGGTATGGCAAGAGCTACGCAGGTAAGACCAACTGGACCCAAGCTCATTTCCGCTGGCTTGAACAGATGAAATTCCAACCAGTCCAGCAGATCGTGTTCCAAGAATATGTGGACGCGGTCAAGATGCTCAGCAAACGAGTCGATGCGCTGGACCGGCAGCTCGAAGTCACGGCAAGCGGATCGGTGTTCTGGCCGGTGATCGAAGGTTTGATGGCGTTACGCGGTGTCAATCTGCTGACAGCGGTGACGATCATCGCCGAGATCGGCGATTTGCGGCGATTTGCCAGTGCACCGCAACTGATGGCTTATCTCGGCGTCGTGCCGAGCGAACACTCAAGCGGCGCCACCAAGTCGCGCGGCGGTATCACCAAGACCGGCAACGGCCATGTGCGCCGGGTGTTGGTGGAAGCTGCGTGGAGCTACCGTCACCCGGCTCGCAAGACCAAGCACCTGGAGCGCCGTGCCGAGCGCACATCCGATGCGGTTCAGGAGATTGCCTGGAAAGCACAAAAGCGTCTGTGCGCCCGCTATCGGCTGATGGAAGGCAAAGGGAAATTGAAGGTACAGGCATGTACAGCCGTGTCCCGCGAACTAGCTGGCTTTATTTGGGCCATCGGTCAGGCGCTGCCTCAGCCAGCCGTCAATCAATAAAGAAGAGCAGCATGAACACACAGCGCGTCGGTAGCAGAATGGGCAACGGTGGGAGAACCCTCGGTACGACTATGAGGCATCCAGCGATGGAATGATCCTCGATCCTAGAGCAAGGCAGCTCCCCGACGAATCGGTTGTCATGCGGTAACCAACCCGCGCATATCAGACTGATCAACCGTCGGCATGCCGCCCGTTCTGCTACCAACGCGCTGTACAAAAACAGGAATTTTTATCGAAGCATTTGACAGGTCAATACATATCAGTCGTCGAAGCCGCCACCACTGTGACGCAAGTCCGCCGGTAGCTTTTCGTTAGAGAGGGCGGCGCTGATGGCATCGATATGCCTGGCAACCACATCGATATCGCCGTCCTTGAGCAGCTTTTCCGCCAGTTTCACCGCAAACGCGCCGGCCTTGTCGAGGAAGCTGGTATAGGATTTGAGGCGTGTGCAATGCACCTTCATTTCCGCGGCATCTTTTGATCGTGCGATATTTTCCTTGATCTTGCAGAAATCCTCCGCCGCCACCGCCTGGCCGGACTCCCCGGCCAGTTTGGTAATGGCCACGTAAGCCCAGGCCCTGAGCGTGACATGCATACGGATATCAAACGCGATGAAGGTCTTCATGTCTTTGTAGCCGGCATCCTGCACCGCTTTTTCCAGCCGCACCAGGCACGGCCCGCATGTCAGCAGCGACATGGCCTGGTCCTCGCTCTTGAGCTTGTTCAGTTCAGGCGCCGCAGCGGCAAAGTTGTCGTAGGCCTTGATGTAGCGGGCCACATCAGCGTCGCTCAAGGCGCCGGAAAACGCGCCGCAGGCAGCCAGCAGCAGTGGCAGGCAGATCAGGAGGAGGAGTTTTTTCATTTCTTTATAATAACAAACTGGCTGACGAAATGCACAAAATGCAATCGTGCAGCCTGCCCCTGATGCGCTGATCGAATCCTTGCTGATTGGTTATTTTGTCAGCTTGAAACTGGCATCGAGCAGTTTCCAGATCAAGTCGGCCGGCACTGAACCATCTAACACGATACTGACCCAATAATCCTTGTTCATATGGTATGCGGCAATGATGCCATCGCCAGCGCATCGGTTGCCACACGAAGTCCCTGCTGCGGCGGCCTGGAAATGCGCGGCGCTTAATTTGCGGCGTGAACCTTGCCGTCTGCGGTGCCAGAATTTTCCTGCAGCGTCGGATAATCGGTATACCCCACCTCCGTGCCGCCGTAATAGGTTTCGTGCCGTGGCGAGTTCATCGGTGCGTCAGCCTGCAGGCGGGCGATGAAGTCGGGGTTGGCCAGTACCAGCTGGCCTATCGCTTCCACGTCGGCCAGGCCGCTGGCCACGTCAAAGCCTATTTGTTCGCGCGCTCGTCCCGGGCGGTTCAGCACCAGGGTGCCGTGCCAGGCGGCGCGCAGCTGGCGCAGCAAATCTTCGTCGCCCTGGTCCATCAGGTGCAGATAGGCCAGGCCCAGCTTGTCGAGTTCCGCCACCAGATAGCGGTACAGGTCGGGACCTTGCTTGCCTTCGGCGATACCGCCGGCCGTGCTGCCTGGCGAGAGGCGGATGGCGGTGCGGTCCGCACCGATTTCATCGGCCACCGCCGCCACCACTTCCAGCGCGAAGCGGACGCGGTTGGCGATCTCGCCGCCATACTGGTCGCCGCGGGTGTTGGCATTGGGTGCGAAGAACTGGTGCACCAGGTAGCCATTGGCGCCGTGGATCTCGACGCCGTCGGCGCCGGCTTCGATGGCGCGCCGCGCGGCCAGGCGGAAGTCAGCCACGGTGGCTGGGACTTCTTGCGTGCTCAGGGCGCGCGGCGTCGGGATGTCCTGCATGCCGCTGGCGGTAAACATCGGCACGCCGGGGGCGACGGCCGATGGTGCGACCGGGGCTCGGTGGTGCGGCGTATTGTCGGGATGCGACATGCGCCCAGCGTGCATCAGCTGGATGAACAGGCGGCTGCCCCGGGCGTGCACGGCGTCGGCCACGTTCTTCCAGCCGGCGACATGGGCGTCGGTATAGATGCCAGGCGTGACCAGGTAACCCTGGCCGTCTTCGGATGGCTGGGTGCCTTCGCTGATCACCAGGCCGACGCTGGCGCGCTGGCCATAGTAGAGCGCTGCCAGTTCGCCTGGCGTGCCGTCGTATCGGGCGCGCGAGCGCGTCATCGGAGCCATGGCCACACGGTTGGGCAGTTCGTGGCGGCCGATGCGGACGGAGTCGAATAAGGTGGTCATGGGATGCTCTTTCCTGGTTGGGTTGGTAGTGATGGCGCGGGCGATCAGGGTGTCCGATGCTTGCATGAAGCTGTCGATGTGGGCGGGTGTCAGGGCAGGCGAGGGCAGGATGGACTGGCCCTTGTTGTTGAACATGGCGCCACTGTGCACATCGAGGCCAGGACTGAGCAGCAGTGGCACGATGCGGCGCGCGTAGGTTTCGGCGCTTGGCGACAGCACGCCGATCAGGAACTCCGCCAGGCGCGATTTCCACGAACCCTGGCCCAGGAAGTTATCGCGGATATTCGTCTTGATCAGGCCGGGATTGAGGCCGAAGCTGGCGAGTTGCGGGTAGTGACGTGCCGTGTCGAGCACCAGCATTTCATTGCCGGCCACCGTGTTCATGTGCACCTGCATGGCCTTGTACGAACGCTGCGCATTGAGATCGTCCAGGTTGCCGGCGGCGCCGGTGCCGGGGTATCCCATCATGAAGATGCGCGGACGCGTGGCGCGCTTGCCGCCGCGCTGCGCCATGGCCGGCGCCAGGGTGGCCAGCATCAGCCGGCGGTTCAGGAAACTGACCGCCATGTCGCGCTCCAGCCCTTCAGCCGTTTGCTGGCGCTGCGGCGCTGCGAAAATTCCGGTGGTGAAAATCAGCAAGTCCAGTGCGTGCGCCGGCAGCAGCGCGGCAACGCGCCGCGCTTCGCTCATCAGGCCCAGATCGGCCTGGATAAAGCTGATGCCGGCCACGTCGGCGTCGCGAAAAGTCTGGCCGACCACGGTGACCTTGGCGCCCTGGGCGGCCAGTTGCCTGCCCAGGGCCCGGCCGATGCCGCCGGTGCCGCCGACTATCACTACCTGCTTTCCTGCCGCCGAGGTCGGTTGGGCCGGTACCCACGACAGTTGTGTATTTCGCTTCATTTTGCTTATCTCGTGTTGTTCGATTGCGCTATCATGCACTGCTTATCCAGCAGGATAAATACGCATATTTGCAATACACTGATCCAAAAATGGAGCAATGATGGCGTTCTTGAATGACATGGCACTGTTCGTCGAGGTGGTCAAGGCCAAGGGTTTTCGCGGTGCTGCCGAAGCGCTGCACATGCCCAATTCCACCATTTCACGCAGGATCAGCCTGCTGGAAAAGGCCATCGGGCTGCGGCTCTTGCATCGCACCACGCGCAAGGTCGAGCTGACCGAGGCGGGGCAGATTTATTTCGAGCGCTGCAAGCGCATCGTCGACGAGGCCAGGCTGGCGCATGAGCAGTTGGGCGACATGCTGGCCCAGCCCAGCGGCACCTTGCGCGCCTCGCTGCCAGTCGATTTCGCGGTAACCTACATGGCGCCGCTGATCGCCGAATTTGCGCAGATGTACCCGGGCATTGCGTTCGATTTCGATCTGACGCCGCGCCAGATCAACCTGGTGAGCGAACCGTTCGATGTGGCGATACGCATAGGTGCGCTGGACGATTCACAGTTGGTGGCACGCCACCTGGCATCGCTGGCACCGTTCCTGTACGCCTCGCCCACGTATCTGGAGCGCGAAGGCGAGCCTGTCTTGCCTGCGGACCTGGTGCGCCACCAGTGCTTCAACATGAGCAAGAATGGCCAGTGGATATTGCACAACAGCGCGGAGGTAGCGCAGGTGACGGTGGGTTGCCGCTACACGCTCAACAGCATGGGCATGCTGCGGCGCCTGGCGACCCTCGACCAGGGCATTATCCTCACGCCGCCGGCCATCGTCGCCGACGACCTGGCGGCGGGCCGGCTGCGCCAGGTACTGCCGGGATGGCATGGCAAGCCGGTGCCGGTGTACGCCGTCACCGAAACGCGCCTGCTGCCGGCCAAAACGCAGCGCTTCATCGAATTTATCAAGCAGCGCCTGGAGGGCGAGCCGGGCTAGCGGTTTCTAGCGCAGCGGCGCCTGGAACGCGCCAGCGGGATACTGCTCGCACATGAAGTCGACAAACGCGCGCACTTTCGGGCTTTGCAGCCGGCGCGAGGTGTGCAGCACCCACAGTTCGACTTCCTCGTCTGCTTCGCCCCACGACACCAGCGTACCGGCATCGAGCAGCGCGCCGATGATCGATCGCGGCAGCAGCGCCGCCCCCGCGCCGGCGGCAATTGCTTCGCGCGCCATCAGCAGCGACGACGCGCGTAGCACCGGCCGTGGCACAACCGTAAAGTTTCCCCTGTCTACCGGCCACATGTCGCCGTCGCGGTAGCTGGGCATTACAACCGCCGGCACCAGGGCCTGCGTGTTGCCCTCGGTCGTTGGTTTGAGGACTGATGGCGCGGCCGCCAGCACCATCCTGTCCCGCGCAAAACACCGGCCGACCAGCGCACTGTTGGGCGGGTTGATGCGGATCGAGACATCGAAATGCTCGTCGACCAGATCGACGACACGGCCTTCCGCCACGACGTCGAGCTCCACTGCCGGATAACGCGCCAGGAAGCGCGCGGCAATCGCGCCCAGCGCCACCTGCGAAAACAGCAGCGTTGCGGCGAGCCGCAGCCGGCCGCGCGGCGTCGCCAGGCCGTCGCGCGCTGCCGCCACCGCTTCGGCCACCTCGTGCATCGGGCCTTGCGTGCGCCGCAGCAGCAACTGGCCCGCTTCGGTCAGCTCCAGGCGCCGCGCGCCGCGCTCGATCAGGCGCAGTCCGATGGCCTCTTCAAGCTCGGCGACACGGCGCGACAAGGTATGTCTCCATTTTAGGAACTGGCCGGCGTGGTGGAGGCGGTGGGCGAGGGTGTGACCCGTTTGCGCCAGGGTGACCGGGTGCTAGGGCCGCTCGGTGGCCTGGGCGCATATGCCGAACTGGTCGCCGTCAATCAAGCCAACCTGGCCCTGGTGCCCGATGCGCTGGACTTCGTGCAGGCGGCGGCCTTGCCGCTGGCATCAGGCGCCGCCTGGAGCAGCCTGCACTTTGCCGGCCCGCTTCACGCCGGCCAGCGCATATTAATCCATGGAGCGGCCGGCGGCCTGGGCGGCTTTGCGGTGCAATATGCGCGCCAGGCCGGCGCCGTGGTGTTTGCCACCGCGCGCAGCAGCCACCTGGACTACCTGCGCAGCCTGGGTGCCGATCATGTCATCGCCTGCGACCAGGAGCGCTTCGAGGACGTCGCCAGCAATATCGACCTGGTGCTGGACTACGCCGGTGGCGACGCCGTGCAGCGCTCGTGGCCGGTGCTGGCCGCCGGCGGCGCCATCGTCAGCGCCGCTGCGCCCGATATCGCCGCAAACACCCCGGCCGGGCAGCGCGGCCTGTGGTTCGTCAACGCCCTCGATACGGCACGCCTGCAAGCGATCGCCGAGGAGGTGGCACAGGGCCGCTTGCAATCGAAGGTCGTTGCGGTAGTGCGCTTTGAGGAGTTGCCGGCGGCGATCGAACGCCATCGTACCGAGTCGAAGCTTGGCAAGACGGTGGTGACGTTGCTTGACTGAGGCGACAGGCTGGGCCGACACTTACCTTTTGGTACGTACTTTCAAGCTGGCCCTGCCTCATTTACACTGAAGATTCTTCCTTACAACGAGAATCTCATGACAAAAACCGTGGTTGTTTATCATTCCGGCTATGGCCATACCAAGCGCGTTGCAGAATACGTCAGCGAAGGCGCGGCAGGCGAACTGCTGGCCATCGATGCCGAAGGCAATCTGCCCGAGGGTGGCTGGGAAAAACTCCAGGCGGCCGACGCTATCATTTTCGGCACGCCGACCTACATGGGCAGCCCGAGCTGGCAGTTCAAGAAATTTGCCGAAGCCAGCTCAAAGGCCTGGCTTGCACGCGCCTGGCAGGACAAGGTGTTTGGCGGCTTCAGCAACAGCGCCAGCTTCAATGGCGACAAGGCCGTCTCCCTGATTGCCCTGCAGACCCTGGCTTCGCAGCATGGCGGCATCTGGGTCAGCCTGGGCCAGTTGCCATCGAACAGCAAGGCCGCGCAACGCACCGACCTGAACAACCTGGGCGGCTCGGTTGGTCTCCTGGTGCAGTCGCCATCGGACGCCAGCGTCGAAGAAATCCCACAGGGCGACCTCGATACGGCCAAGGCCTATGGCCAGCGCGTGGCGCAAGTGGCGGCGCGGCTTGGCTGAATCATGACTGCGCTGGCGCAGACCATGCGGCAGCACCTATCCACCGCAACGCCCCCAGCGACGGCATGAACAGATACTCCCCACCGCGCAACTGGTTGAAGGTGCCCACGCCATCGACGCGTTTGCGCACCGGTACTTGCGGCATGGTGAAGGTGCCCGGCCGCTCCTGCAGGCCCACCACCGGATCGCGTTCTTCCGCCAGGTCGATGAAGTTGCCGCGGTTGATCCATTCCTGCTGGAAAAATTCGATGGTGTCGTAGGCGCGCGCGCTGATAAAGATAAAAAAGATGCCGCGCTCGCCCTTGTCGTCGCTTGCCGTCAGTTCACGCCGCCATTTCGGGCCGAAGGTGGACGAGCGGCGGATAATGCGGTGGATATTGACGTCGGTCATGATGGTCAGCTGGCTGTCGCGTGGGTTCAATCGGCGCATATGGGCAGCGTGCGGGCACATCAGGCCACGCGCATCGTTTGAAAAATCGAAGCCGTTGTTGCGCGCCGGATCTGCTCCCAGCGCCGGATCGTCGCGCTCGGGCGCCAGCGGCAATGGGGCGCCGCTGCGCCAGCGGCCCACCATCTTGGCGCCGAGGAGTTCTTCGGCGGCCTCGTCCTGCGCATGGCTGCGGATGAAATCGTTGAAGGCGCCGACCTTGCTCTCATATTTGCGCAGCACGACGAAGGAACCATTGCGGCCCAGTTCTGGTGGCTCGGGCATCGCCACCGGTTTGCCCGTTTCGCTGTTTTCGCCGAGGATGAATTCGCCGGCAGCGATCGGACGTTCCTGGCCGGGCAGGGGAGCCACACCGCTGCCGGCAACGAAGGGCTGCGAAATCGAGTCGCGAAAGCCGAACGGATTTTTCGCGTCGGCATCGGCACCAAACGCGTGCTTGCCCACCAGTGTCACGCCTTTGGCGCGTTCCAGCTCGCCCATCGCCTGCGCCAGCGCCACGGCCAGCGCCGCTTCGTCGCGGGCGTAAATGGTCAGCGCAACATGGCAGGTGCCGGGCTGGAAAGCCTCGTCCCAGTGCTCTGGCGCGTTGCTGCCCACGTCGCGCAAATGCTCGGCGCGGCCGGCCATGCCTTGCTGGAAGGGCAGTGGAAAACTGGCCAGCGAGCTGTCGGGCACGCCCAGCGCCTTGAGACCTTCGAAACTGAGCGCCACGCCCATCCAGGCGTCGCGGTCGTCGGTCCAGCCGGCGGCCGACGGCACATGCGCGGCCATGCGCAGCAGCAAGTCGCGGCCGCCCTCGGCATCATCGATATGCAGCATGGCGTGGATGCCCACGTACGGTTCCGGGCGCGAGCGCAATATCAATGCCTGGATATCGTCCAGCGCCAGCGTCACATGTTCGCGCGTGAAGCGCGCTTTCAGGTCGGTCAGAAAGGCCATCAGTAATCGACTCCTTCCGGTTGCGCCAGGGACTGGCTCAGGGTGTCGAGCGCCTTGCGGGTGGCCTCGTCCTGCGGCGGGTGGGCGGCCATCTGGTCGAGAAAAATGGTCAGCGCCTTGTCCATGCGCTGGAAGCGGCGCGTATCGACCACGGTCACTTGCGGATTGGCGACAAACCAGCCGGCCGCGTCGATCTGGTGGCCGGCGATAAAGTCTTTTACGGCTGGACTGTCGATGCCGGGCCAGCCTTCGATATTCGCAAACAGCAGGTCCATCAGTTCGGGGATCTTGGTGGCGAAATCGTTGATATAGCTGTCCCAGTCGCCGTCATAGGTGGTGGCAAACAGGATGCGCGTGTCATCGTCGAAAAAAAACGAAGCGCATGTCGTGCATGGTGGACACGCGCTGCGCGCCATCCATATTGCCATTGGTCAGATCGAAAATGCGGCGCAGGCGTTCGGCACCGCCCGGCTTCAGGGGCGCAATCGCCGTCAGTTCCGACACGTTGCCGGACTGCTTGCCGACCCTGCCGGCCAAGTTGGCCGTGCCTTTCAGGTCGGGATTATGCTTGCGCACCATTGCCTCCAGGGCGATCTTCGCCAGGTGGGGCGCGTCGTGGGCGACGGCGTCGACCTGGCGGCGGATTTTTTCCAGCATGGTTTCATCGGCCAGGCGCGGGTCTGGACTGTGGTCGGTCATGGTGTGTCCTTTAATCGGGGATATCTGCAGCTTGCGCAGGTTCGACGCGCGGCTGCGCGTTCATGGCGTGGCGGAAAGTGGTCGAGCGCTCATAGGCGCTGCGGCGGATGCGCATGATGCCGCCCAGCGGCCGGTGCGCCGCCACGCCGTTCCACGGATTGAACGACAGCACGTCGTCGCCATACACCTGGCGTGCCGGGTTGGCCGTGGCCTGCGGCGCGAAGCGCAGGGTGGCAATCGGCTGATGCGGCGACAGTGCCTCGGGCCAGGCGATGGCCGCGTCTTCCACCGGCATCTGTTCCAGGTCCGTGCACAGCTGCGCGCACAAGGTGTACTCGGCGCCGTGTTCGGCAAAATGCGTACTGACGACATCGCGCAGGCTCGCATACTGTACATCGTCGATTGCCCGGCCGGCCAGGCTGGCCACGCTGTCCGAGGCCGGGTGCAGCGACAGCTTGGCGATGTAGTTGCCGAAGCGCAGAGCCGCCTGGGTATGGTAGGTTTCACCGAGTGGATGATGGTTGTCGCGCGCCAGGCCATCGAGCGTCGCGCCGGGCGTGCCGCCCAGGCTTTCCAGCAAGTGCCTGGCGCCATGGGCGGTGCCGGCCAGCAGGCGCTGGAAGGTGTCGGGCGCGTGCGAATTCGCTTCAAGCAGGGCCAGCATGCGCTTGTATTTGGCGATGGTGCCAAAGGCGAGGGCGGGAAAATTCACCATCAGGAAATCCTGATTGTGCCCCTCGATGTCGGGCGACAGGCGTTCGCCGTCCACGGCCATCAGTTTGAGCGCAAAACCGCGCGCGGCCGGGATCTTGTCGGAATGGATGTCGCTGGGCGCGGATGACAGGCGCGCGACCACCTGATAGACGCGCGGCTCGGCGAAGACGCCCTGGCGCAATTCGGCAGGCAGGCCGGCATGGATGGTCAGTTCGCCTTTGAGCAGGCCGTTCGACTTGGCGTGCGCATCGCGGATCGCATGGCGGTGGCGCTCGAACGCGCAGCGCGACGAGGCGGCCATGGTCTCGACGATTTCGGTGGTCAGGAGGGCTTCATCGGCGGCGACGACTTCGACCTCAGGGGTATAGGGCAGGTAGGAAAGGGGATTCAAATAGTCCTCGATAGGGAGAAATGTTAACAATAAAAGAACGCGTGTGCTTTTTTATGTTTAACAAAATACCATTTATCGATTTGTATCCCCGCACGATTGCCCTGATACATAGCCGGATGCCGGCGCTGCTGCTGCAGATTTTATGTTCCAGGGCCTTTGGCGGGCATGGCGGTATCGCCCGGCAGCACGACCCGAAAGCGCCTGCGCAGCCAGCGGATCGGCGCGCCCACCAGCGGCAGTTTCTGCAGCAGCTCCTCGGCCGCGTCCCAGTAGTCGCGGTGCAGCACCACCAGGCCAGCCTGGTTGAAGCGCAGGTGGCTGCCGCCGCACACTTCGTAGGATGTGCCGCCCAGCCTGAACACGAAGCGCCAGGTAACGAAGGCCTGATCGCCCTGCACGATGCACTCGCCGATAATGAAGCGCGGCTCTTGCGTGGTAACGAACATATGGCTGAAGATCGCTTCGATCGCCGCCACGCCGTGCACATCGTTGAACGGGTCGCGAAACTGCGCGTCGGGCGCATAAAACTGGCCGGCCTGCTTGATGCTGTCGGGTGTCAGCGTGGCATACCATGCCAGCAGCGGTTCGGGATCGCTCATTTTGGTACCAGCAAGCGGCTGATAAGGGCAAAGCGCAGGCGGTACGGCAGGGTGCCAAGCAGCTTGACCCAGATCGTGAAGCGTTTCGGGAAATGGATTTCAAACTTGCCACTGGCCAGGCCGCTGCGGATCGCCTTCGCGGCCGCCTGTGGCGTTTGCAGGGCCGGCATGGCAAACGCATTCTTGTCCGTCAGCGGCGTTTGCACGAAGCCCGGATTGATCAGGTAGACGTCCAGGCCGCGCTGCTGCAGATCCGCATACAGCACTTCGGCCAGGTTGATCAGGGCCGCCTTGGTCGGGCCGTACACGCTGGCGTTGGGCAGGCCGACATAGCCGGCCACGCTGGCGACGATGGCCACGCCGCCGCTGCCGCGCGCCAGCATGTCGGGCAGCACCGTGGCCAGGCCGGTGTAAACGCTGCCCAGGTTGACCGCCAGGGTGTGCGCTGCGCCCTCGGCAGTGACGTCCCAGCTGCGTTCGGGGCGATACGCTGCGGCGCAGAAAACGACCAGGTCGATGCCGCCGGTTTTGGCGCAGATGTCGCGGTAGCGCTCGCCCCAGGCCGTCTCCTCGAGGATGTCGAACGGCGCGACTATGGCCTGCGCATGGCCGGCGGCTACTTCGTGCAGCTGTTGCGCGCGCCGCGCCGACAGCGCCACCGTGGCGCCGGCCTGCAGCAGTTCCTGCGCCAGCGCGGCGCCGATGCCGCTGGAAGCGCCGACCAGCCAGACGCGCCGTCCGGCCCACGATGTGATCGGCTGGTTCAGGGGCCGCATGCGCGCCTCCGGAACATCAGCGTGACCTGGCCCAGCTCGATGCCGAGCTTGCCCATGCTGGCGCGGTTGATCATGGTGCAGTCGTCGATCAGGAACATCCAGTCGTCGAAGCGCATTTCATAGGTGGTGCCGTCGACCGGCAGCAGCAGCGTATATTGCCAGCGCAGCGCATTGCCCGCCACTTCGCCCACCGCCTCGCCCTTGACGTCGTCCGCGCGACCGCGCCACATGCCATCCTGGCCACGCGCCAGGCGCCACACGCGGCGCGATGTGCTGCCGTCGTCATAGCGGAATTGTTCATCGAGCACGAGCGTGCCATCGCCCGGCGTGCCGGTAATGACCACGTGGAAGCGCTTGACGACGTCGCCGCCACGGCGCTGGAACATGCCCCAGGCGTCGGTGGTGCCGCTGAAGTAGGCGGCCAGGTCCAGCGCCGGCTGCTGCGCCTTGTATTGCTGGACGTCGGGGCCGGCGCAGCCGGCGATCAAGGCCAGCAGCAGGCCGGCCAACAGGTTTTTCATGGTGAGCTCCGGTAAGGCAGTACGGGGGAAGTGGCAGGCAGGCCGCGCCACAGGGTGGCCATGGCCAGCAGTTTCAGGGCGCAAGGCAGCGCTGCATACACCAGCGCCAGCGCCGCGCCACCGGGCATGCCGGGGCGGTAGCCCAGCACGGCCAGCAAGGGCAAGGCCAGGCCGGACAGGGCCAGCGCCAGCTTGCCGGCCAGCGTCAGCACACCGTAGTAGGCGCCGGCAGGTTCGTCGGCCGGGATGATCCCGGCCAGCAGCACCGGCGGCATCGCCAGGTCGGCGCCGAGCGCCGCGCCGGCGGCCAGGCAGACTGCGAAGTAAGGCAGCACATCGCCCGGGCCCAGCAGTGCGGCGCCGGCAAAGCTGGCAATCGCCAGAATCATGCCCAGGCGCCAGCAGGCCAGCACGCCGATGCGCCGCGCCAGCGCACTCCATAGCGGCAGGCCGCAGGCGGCAGCGACAAAATAGCAGCCCAGGAAAGCGCCGGCCAGCGGCGCCGACTGCAACTGGTCGTTGATGAAAAACAGCGCCAGCGTGGCCGGCAGCGATACCGAACAGGCATTGAGGAAATACGGCGCCAGCAGTCGGCGGAAGCCGCGGTTGGCGGCCACCCGCCGCAGAGCAGTGCGCCAGTGCTGCGCCGGCAGCGGCGTCATCTGCCACGGCGGCGCCAATATCAGCAGGGCCAGCAGGGCCAGCAGCAACAGCGCCGCGAACGCCATGCTGTACAGTCCCATGCCGCTGGCGATGTCTGCGGCCGGTCCGCTCATCACGGCGGCCGGAATCACGCTGGCCAGTATCATGCCCGCCAGCCCCGCGCCCTCGCGCCAGGCCGCCGCCGGCAACAGGGCGGCGCCAGCCGGCAGGCGCGCTCCCCAGGCGAGGTAGGCGATATTGAGCATGCTGTGGGCGCCGTAGGCCAGCGCCAGCATCGCTGCCAGCCACCAGCTTGCCGCCAGGGCCGACGCAGGCGGTTGCCACAGGCCGGCAAAGGCCAGCGCCAGCAGCAGGCCGGACAGCGCCAGCCAGCGCACCATGCCGCCACGCAGGCGATCGATGACGTGTCCCAGCAGCGGGTCCTGCAGCGTGTCGAACAGGCGCGCAGCGAACAGGATCCAGCCGAGCTGCGCCAGGCCGACCCCGCGCACGGTGCTGTAATAGGACGCCACCTGCACATACACGGGCAGTGCGGCCATGGCCAGCGGCATGCCGAGCAGGCCATAGGCGGCCAGCCGCCATGGCTGCTGCATGTCCGCGTCAGGCTTCTTCAAGCAGGAACTGGACGACATCGGTTCTTCCCTCGTCGAATGCCGCCTCGCAATAGGCGAAGTACATCTGCCAGATGCGCATGAAGTGCTGGTCGAAGCCCTGCTCGGTGATCTCCTGCTGCGCGGCGCGGCAGCCTGCATCCCAGCGGCGCAGCGTTTCCGCATAGTCGCGGCCGAACGCATGGCGCTGCAGCGGGCGCAGGCCGCCGAGGCCAGCCTGGCGCTCGAAGCGCTCGATGCTCGGCAGCATGCCACCGGGGAAAATATACTGCTGGATAAAGTCGGTACTGCTGCGATAGCGGGCGAAGTACTGCTCGCCGATGGTGATGGTTTGCACCAGCGCCTGGCCGCCCGGCTTCAGGCGCGCTGCCACGGTGCTGAAATACTGCGGCCAGTACTGCTCGCCGACCGCTTCGAACATCTCGATCGAGACGACGGCGTCATACTCGCCATCGAGGTCGCGGTAGTCGCACAGTTCCAGCCTGGCGAGGTCCTGCAGCCCCAGTTGCTCGACGCGGTGCCGGGCGATCTCGAGCTGCGACGGCGAGATCGTCACGCCATGCACGGCGATGCCCTGTCGCGCTGCCTGTTCGGCAAAACCGCCCCAGCCGCAGCCGATCTCGAGCACGCGCTGGCCCGGCTTCAACTGCAGCGTATCGATAATGCGCTGGTATTTGCGCTGCTGCGCCGTATGCAGCGACAGGCTGTAGTCGCCATCGAACAGCGCGCTCGAATAAGTCCAGCTGGGATCGAGCCACAGACGATAGAAATCGTTGCCGATGTCGTAGTGGGCATGGATGTTGCGCTCGCTGCCCTTGCGGGTATTGGGCCGCAGCCAGTGCCGCAGGCGGTACCAGCAGCGTGCCAGCGCGCCGCCGAACAGCATCTTGTTCAGCGCTGCTTCGTTGGCGAGCGCCAGGCGCAGCAGCGCCGTCAGGTCCGGAGTGTCGACCATGCCGGCCGCGTAGGCTTCGGCAAAGCCGATGTCGCCGGCGCGCAGGATGCGCTGGCAGGCGCGCCAGTCATGCAACTGCAGGGTAGCGCCCGAGGCTGCATGAGCGTCGCCAAACACCATGCGAGTGCCGCAAGGCGTAGTCAGTTCCAGATGCCCATGGCGAATGTTTTCCAGCAGCGCGATGAAGATACGGGCGCCGGCGGGCGCCGACAAGGGGGTGGTCGACAAAGTGCGAGTCATTGCTCATGCTCCTGGTGCATGGTGATGGGATGGATGGGGGCCGGCGGCTTGCTGTAAAAAGGTACCTGCCTGAGCCACAGTTTCAGGGCTTGCCAGTGGATGCGCAGCACGATGCCGATGCCCAGCAGCGGATAGCGCAGCAGTGCACCAAGCACGCTGCGATCGCTCAGCGGCACGGGACGTCCGCTGAGCGAAGTTTTGAGCAGCAAGCCCTGCTGGTCGTGATAATCGAGTCCGGTGCAATGGCTGGCGCCGCCAAGCCGGAAGCGGAAGCGGTAGTCGCCCTCTACCCGGCAGAACGGCGATACATGCAACTGCTTGACGCAGGTGGCGCGCTCCTGACCGGCCTCGCCGCTCATGCGCAGCAGGTAGCTGTGCGATTCGCCAAACGTGTTGTTGACCTCTGCCAGCACGGCGCGCAGCCTGCCACCGGCGTCATGGCAATGCCAGAAGCTGACGGGATTGAATATATAACCGGCCACGCGCGGGAAGGTCTGCAGCCAGATCTCGCCATCGGCGTCGATCTCATGCTCGCGCAGCAAGGCGCGCATCCACAGCTCCAGGCTGGAGCCGTCGCGCGGACCGTAGTCGCGGCGGCGGATCGACAGCGGCCGCCAGCGATCCACGCCGAACCAGCGCGAGCTGCATAGGTCGAGACGGGCCAGGTTGACGCGCACGTAAAACACCGGGTAGACGAAGCGGTGTATCACCGGGCGCAGCCGCACATGCACGACCTGGCCGTGCACCAGCTGGGCGAATTGCCGGTTCATGCCAGCGTCGCCCATGCCGGCGCCGCATCGAACGCCGTGGCCACGCGTAACGCCGATTTCAGTCCGTCCTCGTGGAAGCCGTAGCCGGTCCAGGCGCCTGCGTACCACAGGCCGCCGTTGCCCTGGATCTGCGCCAACTGCTGTTGCGAGCGGATCGTCGACTGGTCCATGATGGGGTGGGCATAGTCGAACTTGTCCAGCACCGTGCCGGCGGCAGGCAGCACGTGCGGATTGAGCGTCACCATCACCGGCGTGTCAAACGGCAGCGCCTGCAGCTGGTTGAGCCAGTAGCTCACGCAGACCGGGCGCTGGCCGGCCGAAGCGGCGCCCGCCAGATAGTTCCAGGCCGACCATACCTTGCGCCGGCGCGGCATCAGCCTGGTGTCCGTGTGCAGCCAGGCGGCATTCGGCTGGTAGCGCACGCCGCCCAGGATGGCGCGCTCGGTTTCACTGGCGTCCGCCAGCATGGCCAGCGTGGTCGGTGCGTGCGTGGCCAGCACTGCGGCGTCAAAGGTTTCCGTGCCGGCCGCGCTGGTAATGAGCACCGCGCCGCCCTCGCGCCGCACCGAGCGCACTGCGCTGTTGAGCCGGCAGTCGGGCAGGGTGGCGGCGATTTTTTCAACATACTGGCGCGCGCCGCCGGCCACCGTGCGCCATTGCGGCCGGTCACTCACTTGCAGCAAGCGGTGATTGAGGCAGAAACGCAAAAAGGTGGCGGCCGGAAAACGCAGGATGTCATTCGGCGAACTGGACCAGATAGCGGCAGCCATCGGCAGCAGATAGGCGTCGCGAAACTGCTTGCCGTAGCGCTCGCGCTGCAGTAATTGGCCCAGCGTCAGTCCGGTCGCGCCGGCCAGATCAAGAAAACGCTGTGCATGGCGGTTAAAATGCAGGATGTCGCGCAGCATGCCCAGGAACGATGGCGAGACGGCGTTGCCGCGCTGGGCGAAGACGGTATCGAGATTGGTGCCTGCCCATTCCAGCGCGCCATCATCCATCGACACGCCAAACGACATGTCGCTGGCGATGCTGGCCACGCCCAGTTCGCCGAACAGCGCCACCAGGTTGGGATAGGTATGGTCGTTATAGACCAGGAAGCCGGTGTCGACGCCGTGGGTGCGGCCGTCCAGCGTCACATCGACGGTATGGGTGTGGCCACCCAGGTAATCGCTCGCCTCGAAGAGCACCACGTCATGCTGGTGCCGGAGGAAATAAGCGCTGGCCAGGCCGGAGATGCCGGAGCCAATGACGGCGATACGTTTGCGTGTGAGAGTCATAAGATTTTCTTTGGTATCATGGCCGGAGCTCTACCGGCGTGATAATATTACTACCGACCAACAACAAAAGCTACTGATTAGTAGCGGAAATTTACCAATGAGTATTCTTCCCAGACTAAGCTTCAAGAATCAGGCCTTCAAATTGCGTGAAAGCGCAATCCTCGATGCGGCCACGGCCGTGCTTAGCCAGAAGGGTTACGACCTGATGACCATGGACGATGTCGCTGGAGCGGTCGGCATTTCCAAGCCCAGCCTCTACAAGCACTTCAAATCCAAGGAGGAGCTGGTGGGCGAGGCACTGATACGCCTGCTCGACGGTGCGCTTGAGTATGTGGCGGCGCTCGATCCATCGCACGGCCCGGTGCAGAAACTGTCGTCCCTGCTGGAATGGGCGTTGCGGGTGCGCCTCGACGGCGGCTTGCCGTTCCTGCCGTCGACCAGTCCGCACGTGCGCGAGATGTTGATACGCAATGTGAAGTACATGCTGCGCATCATGAAGCTGAACCGGCAACTGGAAGCGATGGTGAAGCAGGCGCAGCAAGAAGGACTGCTGAGCCGCGAGCTGCCGACCGATGTCATCTTGTACAGCTACTATGCGCGCACCTGCGATCCGGCCGTCGAATACCTGCAGAAGTACAGCAAGATGGCGAGCGACGATATCGTGCGCCACATGCTGAAGGTCACGTTTGAAGGTTTCGAATAATGCGGCCATGCCAGCACGAGTTGCCCTGACGCAGCGCGTCAGTGTTGCTATTTTTCCCTGTCTTCATGAAGCAGGCACTGCAAGTGCCTTGCCGGCCATGTTTGGCTACCGTCAAGGCGGCAGGCCTGCTACCATGCGTGCGTCGCCTGTTACCTGACTGGCGCCCGGGGCCGTGCCCTGCTGTTTTGCGCGCGGGCATAGATTGGAATAAGAACATGGCATTGAAAAACTCCGTGCTGTCGCGGCCGGCGATGAGTTCGGCCGTCACTATCACGTGCGCGCTGGGCCTGTTGTATTTTGGCCGGCCGGTGCTCGAACCGCTGGTGCTGGCATTGATCCTGAGCCTGGTGATCGCGCCGCTGATACGCGTTTTCCATCGCTGGGGCCTGGGTTTGCTGGCCTCGACCGTGGTGTCGCTGCTGCTGGTGGGGGCTTCGGTGGCGGCGGTAGGCGCCGTGCTGACGCTGCAACTGGTGTCGGTCACCAAAGAGCTGCCGCACTACCGCTCTGCAATCCACACCAAGATCGAACGCATACAGGAACTGACCGAACGCCCGTTTGCCCGCCTGGCCGCCGAACTGAACGCGGTGTCGCCGCTTGCCAAGAACGGTGCCCATGCGCCAGCAGCAGGCTTGCCGCGCAATGCCATGCAGCCTATACCGGTGGAAATCCGTACGCCCGTGCCGGCCGCGCGCGACACGGTGGCGCGCTTCATTTCCGTGATCTCCGGCCCGGTCGGCGAAGCGGGCCTGGTGTTTGTATTGTTGGTGTTCATTTTGATCGAGCACGAGTCGCTGCGCGAGCGTGCCGTGCGCCTGGCCGGGCAGGGCGATGTGAGCCGCACCATGCGCACGCTGGTGCACGCAGCTGAAGGCGTATCGCGGTTTTTCTTTTCACAGCTGGTCGTCAATATCATCTTTGCGCTGACGGTGTCGCTGGGACTGTGGCTGTTGCAGGTGCCGCATGCGCTGCTGTGGGGTTCGCTCAGCGGCCTGCTGCGCTTTGTTCCCTACGTGGGCGCGCTGGTGGCCGGTGCGGCCATCACCCTGTTTGTCGCAGCGATCGATCCGGGCTGGACGCTGGCGCTGTCGTGCATGGCGCTGTTCGCGGTGCTGGAAATCGTCGTCGCCAATATCGTCGAACCGAAGGTATATGGACACAGTTCGGGTCTCTCGCCGCTGGCCGTGATTGTGTCGGCACTGTTCTGGGGCACCATGTGGGGTCCGGCCGGGCTGCTGATTTCAACCCCGCTGACGCTGTGCCTGGTGGTGGCGGGCCGCCATCTGCGCGCGCTCGAGGCGATTACCATCCTGTTTGCCGATACGCCCAGCGTGAACGATGCCGAGCGTTTCTATCACCGGGCGCTGGCCGGCAGTTCCACCGCCATCATCGAGCATGCGCATGCCTACCTGCGCCGCAACAGCTTTGCCCGCTATTGCGATCACGTATTGTTGCCGGGCCTGGACATGGCACTGAAAGACCGCGCGCTGGGCCTGATCGACCAGTCGCAGCAAGACAGCATCCGCAACACCATCATCGCGTTGGCAGATACGCTGGCGCAGGACGCTAACGGCAGCCGCTACGGCTCATGGCGCCGGCGCAAGGTGTCGCTGGCCGAAGCCAATATCGGCGCCCACCTTCGCCACGCGCGCGAGGCGCGCCTGGGCGCCTACCAGGGCTCGCTCGACGTGCCGCTGCACTCGGTGATCCTGTGCGCAAGCGCTGCCAACGATCGCGACGAGTTTCGCACCGAGCTGCTGGTGCTGGCGCTGCGCGAAGTGTGTAGCGATGTGCGCAGCGTCGTGCTTGGCCAGCCGCAGCCGGAACCGGTATCGGACAAGGGCGGCCTGGTCGGCACCGCCTTCCTGATGTATCCGGACGAAACCGCGCTCGATGAATGGCGCACCCTGGCCGCCGAGCTGCGCGAGCACCTGCCCGACGCCACCATGGTGACCATACGCCATCGCAGCGATGTGTCGCTGGCGCACCAGGCTGCGGTGGAGCAATCGGTCGATATCGTGCTGCGCTCGTTCGAGGAAGGGCTGGCCTTCGTGAAGCCGGAAAAAACCGTGGCAGCGAAGCGCTGACCGGGGGGCAGCATGAAAAACACCAGGCGGGCGACCCTGACCGGGCTGGTCGCCATCGTGCTGTGGAGCTCGCTGGTCGGCTTGATGCGCAGCGTCAGCGAACTGCTGGGGCCGACCGGCGGCGCTGCCATGCTCTACAGCGTGGCGTCGGTGTTCCTGCTGTTGACGGTTGGCTGGGTCCGGCTGGCCGACTTTCCTCGCCGCTACCTGGTGTGGGGCAGCGTGCTGTTTGTCAGCTATGAGCTGTGCCTGGCGCTGTCGATCGGCTATGCCCACACGGCCCGCCAGGCCATCGAAGTGAGCATGGTTAATTATTTGTGGCCCAGCTTAACCATCGTCGCTGCCATCGTGTTCAACCGGCAAAAAACCAGTCTTCTGATCGTGCCCGGCTTTTTGCTGTCGCTGGCCGGCATAGGCCTGGTGCTGGGCGGAGGGCAGGGTGTTTCTGCGGCCGGCATGCTCGCTAACGTACGCAGCAATCCGTTCAGCTATGGCCTGGCGTTTGCCGGCGCGCTGATCTGGGCCGCGTATTGCACCCTCACGGCGCGCGCTGCGAAGGGCAAGAATGGCGTGACCCTGTTCTTTATCCTCACATCGGCCTGCTTGTGGATACAGTACCTGGCCGGTGGTGGCGGCCAGCTGGCATTCAGTGGCGAGGCGATCGCCTGCCTGGTGCTCGCTGCCGCAGCGATGGGCCTGGGCTACGGCGCCTGGAATGTGGGCATTTTGCACGGCAACGTCACTGTGCTGGCAGGCGCCTCGTATTTTATTCCGGTACTGTCGGCTGCCTTCTCGACCCTGCTGCTGCGCACGCCGCTCTCCACTGCTTTCTGGCAAGGTGCTGCGATGGTGTGCGGCGGCGCCATCCTGTGCTGGTGGGCAACGTGGACCAGGCGCGCCGAAGCGGCAACGGGCGAGGCTTAGCCAAAGTGTGGCGCAATAGCCATCACCAACTTTGCTCTCCTATTATATGTCTTATATAAGACTGATTGAGGTATAATCCCGGTCGAGACAGGTGGCCACGCGGCCGCCGCCCCTGCAACCAACCCTGACCGAGAGTATTCCATGCTAACTGCTTATCGCAATCACGTCGCCGAACGCGCCGCCCTTGGCATTCCTCCGTTGCCGCTGTCGGCAGCACAGACCACGGACCTGATCGAACTGCTGTTGAACCCGCCAGCCGGTGAAGAGCAGTTCCTGGTCGACCTGCTCACCCACCGCGTGCCGGCTGGCGTCGATGATGCGGCCAAGGTCAAATGTGCTTTCCTGGCCAGCGTTGCCAAGGGCACGGAGACGTCGCCGCTGGTGTCGCGCGAACTGGCAACCCGTTTGCTCGGTACCATGCTGGGCGGCTTCAATATCAAGCCGATGATCGACCTGCTCGACGACCCGGTAGTGGGCGCGGTAGCGGCCGAAGGCCTGAAAAAAACCCTGCTGATGTTCGACTATTTCCACGACGTCAAGGAACTGGCCGACAAGGGCAGTGCGCGCGCCACCGAAGTGGTGCAATCGTGGGCCGACGCCGAGTGGTTCACCTCGCGTCCGGAAGTGCCGCAAAGCCTGACCATCACCGTCTTCAAGGTCACCGGCGAAACCAACACCGATGACCTGTCGCCGGCGCCAGACGCCACCACGCGCCCGGACATTCCGCTGCACGCGCTGGCCATGCTGAAAAACCCGCGTCCCGGCATCAACCCGGAAGAGCCGGGCAAGATCGGCCCCCTGAAACAGCTGGAAGCACTGAAAGCCAAGGGCCACCTGGTCGCCTACGTCGGCGACGTGGTCGGTACCGGTTCCTCGCGCAAATCGGCCACCAACTCGGTGCTGTGGTTTACCGGTGAAGACATTCCTTTTATTCCGAACAAGCGTTTCGGCGGCGTCTGCCTGGGCACCAAGATTGCCCCGATCTTCTACAACACCATGGAAGACGCTGGCGCACTGCCGATCGAACTCGATGTCACGCAAATGGACATGGGCGATGTGGTCGAACTGCGTCCATACGAAGGCAAGGCACTGAAAAACGGCCAGGTAATCGCCGAATTCACGGTCAAGTCCGACGTGCTGTTCGACGAAGTGCGCGCCGGCGGCCGAATTCCCCTGATCATCGGCCGTGGCCTGACCTCCAAGGCGCGTGAATCGCTGGGCCTGGGGCCATCGTCATTGTTCCGCCTGCCGCAAAACCCGGTCGACAGCGGCCGTGGCTATTCGCTGGCGCAAAAAATGGTCGGCCGTGCCTGCGGCCTGCCGGAAGGCACCGGCGTGCGTCCGGGCACCTATTGCGAACCGAAGATGACCACCGTCGGCTCGCAGGACACCACCGGCCCGATGACCCGCGACGAACTGAAAGACCTGGCCTGCCTGGGCTTCTCGGCCGACCTAGTCATGCAGTCGTTCTGCCATACCGCTGCCTACCCGAAAGTGGTGGACGTCAAGATGCACCGCGAACTGCCAACCTTTATTGAAAACCGTGGCGGCGTGGCCCTGCGTCCGGGCGACGGCGTGATCCACTCGTGGCTGAACCGCCTCTTGATGCCGGACACCGTCGGCACCGGTGGCGACTCGCACACCCGTTTCCCGATCGGCATCTCGTTCCCGGCCGGTTCCGGCCTGGTGGCGTTTGCCGCCGCCACCGGCGTGATGCCGCTCGATATGCCTGAATCGGTACTGGTGCGCTTCAAGGGCACCATGCAGCCTGGCGTGACCTTGCGCGACCTGGTCAATGCGATTCCGCTGTACGCGATTCGCCAGGGCATGCTGACGGTCGATAAAAAGGGCAAGAAGAACATCTTCTCCGGCCGCATCTTGGAAATCGAAGGGCTGCCGGACCTGAAGGTCGAGCAAGCGTTCGAGCTGTCCGACGCCTCGGCCGAACGCTCGGCCGCCGGCTGCACCGTGCACCTGGACAAAGCGCCTATCATCGAGTACATGACCTCGAACATCACGCTGATGAAGTGGATGATCGCCAACGGCTACCTCGACCAGCGCACCCTGCAGCGCCGCATCAAGGCAATGGAAGCCTGGCTGGCCGACCCGCAGCTGCTGGCGCCGGACGCCGATGCCGAGTACGCCGCCGTGATCGAGATCGACCTTGCCGATATCCACGAGCCTATCGTGGCCTGCCCGAACGACCCGGACGATGTGAAAACCCTGGCCGAAGTGGCCGGTGCGAAGATCGATGACGTGTTTGTCGGCTCCTGCATGACCAATATCGGCCACTTCCGCGCGGCCTCGAAGGTGTTGGAAAACAAGACCGACATTCCGGTACGCCTGTGGATCGCGCCACCGACCAAGATGGACCAGCAGGTACTGACCAGCGAAGGCCATTACGGCACCCTGGGCCGCACCGGTGCGCGCATGGAAATGCCGGGCTGTTCGCTGTGCATGGGCAACCAGGCACAGATCCGCAAGGGCGCCACGGTGATGTCGACCTCGACCCGCAACTTCCCGAACCGCCTCGGCATCGAGACCAATGTCTACCTGGGCTCGGCCGAACTGGCCGCCGTGTGCTCCTTGCTGGGCCGCATTCCAACCAAAGAGGAATACATGTCGCATATCGGCGTGATTGCCGAGAATGCAGACGACATCTACCGCTACATGAACTTCGACAAGATCGAAGAATTCCGTTCGGTGGCAGATACGGTGCAGGTTCCGGCGTAACACTGCCGGCCTGAACTGACCCGGCAAGCTGGCAACGGCTTGCCGGGTTTTTTTCGTTCAGTGCGTAGCAGGATCAGGCTGCTTGCCGGCCGCTTTCTTCCTGAATTCAACAAGGCAGACGCGCAATGACAGCAGCAAGGCAGCGGCGGCGCATCCTGCGGCGAGCCAGAGATTGGCGGACAGGCCCAGTTTGTCCACGGCCTGCCCACCGGCCTCACCGGACTCGCAGCGCCAATGCGTGGAGTCGATGCAAACGATTATCCGGAATCTGATTGAGCAGGGCATCGTGGCCGATGCCAGCCCACAGGCAATGGCGTCGCTGATCTACGGCAGTCTGGCAGAAGCGGCGTTCTGGATCGCGGACGGTGACGACGGCAAGTTGCGATTGAACGAGGGCATCGCTGCGTTGGATTTGCTGCTGCGCGGGCTGTTGCTCAAGAGGTAGTCGCAAAATGTTGCGTGCTCATCGCGCATGGCCGTGCCCAATTCCACGCTCAACCTCAGTCCGTCAGGCGAACATTGTCATCTGCCACACCTGACTGGTGGACAACCACCTTGCACACTGCACCATCTGCATCGCGCATGAAGGCCATGTGCACCAATGTGTTCCTGATAAAAAATCCGGTGCTGGAATGCGCAAGCACGGGCGTGATCTCGCCGCCGCTGCGCTGCATCAGCAACTGGCCGGCCTCGCGCCAGAAAGTGCGTTGCTCCGTGGCATTGATGGAGTACACGCCGGCGTAGGCGTCGAGGGCGGCGGTGTCGAGCTGGATTTCTTCGAAATCGGCGAAGGGCTCGCCGAGCGCCATCGCGCCGATTTTATGGGCGATATATTCGGGGTCAACGATCCCATCGTCGGCATTGCAGAGGACTGCGACGAACAAATTTTCTTGCGGCAGGCGCAGCGCGAATGTCATGAAGCCGTTGATGCCGCCACCGTGGGCGAGCATAAGCCGCTGCTGCAAGCTGCCGATTTCCCAGCCATAACCGTAGTCGCACGCGCTGCCGTCGGCCATCCGCCAAGGCGTAAAGGCCTTGCTCCAGCTCGCTGCATTGATAAGTTTGCCACAGGCGATGGCCTGCTCCCAGCGCGCCAGGTCGTCCACGTTCGACACCAGGGCGCCGGCCGCGTAGGCCTGGCTCGTGCTCATTGGGTCGCCTGGAGCGATGCGGCCATCGCGCAGGGTATGTCCGGCGGCCATTTGATGCGCACTGCGTTCATGACCCTCATGGCAAGTGTCGTGCATGCCCAGTGGTACGAAGATGCGCTGTTCAACAAAGCTCGCATAAGATAATCCCGAGACCTTCTCGATGATCGCCCCCAGCAGGTAGTAGCCGGAATTGCTGTAGCTGAAGGCGGTGCCCGGCGCAAATTCCAGCGGCTCGTCCTTGAAGCGGTCGATCATCTCGGTCACCGTCACATTGCTGGTGATGTTGGCGTCAAAATCGTCCTTGCCAGTAAAGCAGGCAATGCCCGAACTGTGGGTCAACAGGTGTTCAATGGTGATCTGCCTGCCCAAGGCAGGGTAGTCGGGCAGGTGGCGCGTGATCTCGTCGGAGACGTTCAGCTTGCCTTCCTCGGCCAGCATCAGAATGGACACGGCCGTAAATTGCTTGCTGATCGAGCCCAGGCGAAACGTGGTTTCCGGCGTCGCCGGCTGGTGCTCCGCCACGCTGGCCATGCCATACGCGTGACGAAAGACGGTCTTGCCATCCAGCGTGACGATGACTGCGGCGCCTGGCCCTTCGGGGTGGTAAAACGGTGCGACCATGGCATCGATCGATGCGGTAAAAGCGCCTTCCACATCAATCCGTGCGGTGGTGCACGATAGCTTGGACATCGTCATTCCTTCTGGGGCTACGGGAGTGCGTATATTAAGGCTATGTCACCGAAAATAGGGGGGGGACGCTGTTGGGACTGCCTGCATTAAGTATGCTATACCAGCGTTTTTTGCCGCATCGCCAGCGCCGCGCCGATCAACAGCAGCACGCTTGAAGCGACCAGGCCCCGCTCCAGTCCCGCCGGGCCATCGGCGATCCAGCCGACCAGTATCGGGCCAGCGATCTGGCCGAAAGCGAACACGGCGGTGAAGGCGCTGATGCCGGCCGGCCACGAGTCGGGCGGCAGGTTGTGCCGTACCAGCGCGGTGGTGGAGGCCACCACCGACAGAAATACGGCGCCGAACAGCAGGCCGGAGAGGAAGATCAACGGCGTGGCGCTGGTCAGTGCCGGTATCAGGGTGGCCAGGCCCAGCAGCGCATTGAGGATGGCCAGCGACTGGCCGCCCTTGTTGCGGTCCAGCATGCGGGCCCAGATGCGCGAGGAGGCCACCACTGCCAGGCCCAGCAAGGTGTAGAACACGGTGATCAGTTGCGGCGACATGCCTTGCTGCCTGAGCAGGGCGACGACAAACGTCATATAGCCGATATAGCCGGCGCCGAACATGAAGTAGGCGGCCATGCCAAAGGCAAATTCCTTGCTGGAAAAGCGCTGCGCCTGGCCCTGCATCAGGCGCGGCTCGCCGATGCTTTTTGCCGGCAGGGCCATCAGGGCAGTGGCCAGCAGGCAGGCGATGCCCAGCGCCAGCCAGGCCGCTTGCCAGCCATGCGGCGCGCCATGTTGCCGGGCCGACCATAGCGCGGCCGGCACCAGCAAGGCAGAGAGCGCGATGCCCACACCCGTGCCACCGTAGTACACGCCGATAATAAAGCCGGCCCGTTCGCCTTGCAGCGAGCCGAGCCGCGCGGCCAGCACGCCGCCGGCGATAAACACAAAGGCGCTGGCCGCGCCGGCGCACACCTGCTGCAGAAACAGGGCGGTGGTGTCGCTCACAACACCGGACAGCAGCATGAAGATGCTGGCCAGCACGCTGCCGGCGATCAGCAAGCGCCAGGTGCCCATGCGGCGCAGCAGGGCGGGCGTGACCAGGGCGCCGAGGAAATACCCCAGCGCATTGCAGGTGTTCATGGCGCCGGCCAGCAGGTAGGACCAGCCCAGGTCGTCGCGCATGGGCGGCAACAGCAGGCCATAGGAAAAACGCGACAGGCCCAGTGCCACCGCGGCGCCCAACGACAGGGCCAGCGCGACGGCTGGCGGATGCGCGATGGTGGGAGAGGGTGTGCTCATGCCACCCAGTGTAGCGAATCAGCGCGCGTGGCTGCGTGCTTTGGTTTGACGGCACCGAAGCTCAGCGGCCTGCGCCGTCAAACTGACACAATCTCGCCACACTGCCTAGGCGCTCTGGCCCAGTGCGCTCAAGTGGGCCAGCGTGTCGGCCGCGTTCATGGTACTGGCCAGCGAGACGGCCGTCATGCCACGGCTGTCGACGGCATCGATGCGGGCGCCGTGCTTCAGCAGCAACTCAAGAATGGCCAGCCGGTTGAACATGGCGGCCATCATCAGCGGCGTCTTGCCGTCCGGGCTGGCGCCTTCGACACTGGCGCCGTGTTGCAGCAGCAATTCGGCGATCTCCAGATAGCCTTTGTAGGCCACGCCGGCCAGCGGCGTCTGGCCCTGGTCGTTCGGCACATTGGCGTCGGCGCCCGCTTCAAGCAACAGACGTGACGTTTCCAGGTGGCCATGGTAGGTGGCCAGCATGATCAGGCTGTCGCCTTTTTCATTGCGGAAGTTGACCGGCACGCCCTTTGCGACCAGCGCGCCCAGTTGCGCCGTATCGCCTTCGCGCACCAGGGCGAACAGGCCGCGGATGAATGCCAGCGTTTCCGCATCCATCGCGGGTTTGGTTGGTGTGTCGGTATTCATGTTTTCTTTCAGCAAAGTTCAATGCGCGCAGTGTGCGATGGGGGCGACAGCAGCGCAGGGCAGTTGCCTGCGCTGCTGTCATGCCACTTATTTCACCACGCCGCACGCCATGCGCGCGCCGCCGCCACCGAGTTTTTCAGGGTGGTCGCTGTGGTTGTCACCGCCCGCGTGCACCATCAGCGCGTGACCCTTGAAGTCGGCGGCTTTCAGGCGCGGCGCCAGCACCGGATAGGTGGCCGTACCATCGGCTGCAACATAGATGGCAGGCAAGTCGCCCTGATGGCCGGAATCGTCATAAGGGCCCTTGTGCGCAGCGGTCTTGGCCGGGTCCCAGTGGCCGCCTGCGGCGCCGGCCGGGGTCGGCTTGCCGTCCGTCATGCTTGAATCGCACGATGGCTTTTCGTGCAAATGGAAGCCGTGGGTGCCGGCTGGCAAGCCCTTCAGGTCTGGCGTCAGCAAGGCGCCGTATTTTGTATCGGAAATGCTGACGGTGCCGGCAGCCTGTTCCACGCCTTTGGGCCCGACGAATGATAACTCCACGGTTTGCGCGTGCGCCAGTTGCGCGCCCAGCAGCAAAGTGGCTGTGAACAAGATTTTCATGTTTTTCTCCTGAACTTGAATGGTTGACCAGATGGCAGATTCCGCCGTGATTGTCGCACTTCGTGTTGATGAGCCCCGTTCGGCAGGTAACAGAACGCTGTAAGCCTTGTCCCACGCCCATGAGCGAAGCGTACTGATGTGCGCAGGCATATTTCATCCTGATAATGCGTGCATACCGGTCGTTGCCGAACTTCATTCCTTCCGCTAGGCCTCATCTTCTTGAAAGCACGTCCATGCACAGCTTACTTTCGACTCCACCACAGAGCGCCCGGCGCGAACAGACGTCAAGCCTGCCCCACGCCCGCGACATCTACGATACCCTGGGCGCACCGGCCAATGCGCCCATGGCGCGTGCCACCGCCCGCCATTATCTGCAGCAGCAACTGCTGGCCGCCGAAGAACTGCCCGATGGCTTGCCCGAACGGCCCGAGGACTTGCTGAACTGGGCGCGCAGCAGCGCCGAGCAGGTCGGTGTGCAATATCAGGCCTATCTGGCCGAGCGCAAGCATGGCGCGCCGCGCCGCTATTTCACCAGTAAATCGCACGCCCTGTATTTTTTGCGTGCAGCGGCGCCGACCAAGCTGGTCGACGGCTCCTGGCTTTACAGCGCGTTGCAGCAATGGCAGCACCAGCGTTTCCGTGCACTGATCCAGATCTACCTGGAAGAACTGGGCGATGGCGTGGAAGAAAAAAACCATGTGGTGCTGTACCAGAAGCTGCTCGCCAGTCATGGCTGCGATGACTGGCAGGACCTCGATGAGCGCTATTTCGTGCAGGGCGCCATCCAGCTGTCGCTGGCCCACGACAATGGCAACTCCTTGCCTGAAATCATAGGCTTTAATCTGGGCTACGAACAATTGCCGCTACACCTGTTGATCACTACGTATGAACTGAACGAGCTGGGGATCGACCCGTATTATTTCACCTTGCACGTGACGGTCGATAATGGTTCGACCGGCCATGCGCGCAAGGCCACTGATGCAGTGTTGCAACTAATGCCGCGCTTTGGCGATGCGCAGGCTTTTTACCGGCGCGTGCGCAACGGTTTTCGCCTGAATGATCTCGGAGCGGGGACAACCGACATCATCGCCGGCTTCGACCTGCGGCAGGAACTGATACGCATCCTGTGCGAGAAAAGCGTGGCCGGCAAGAACATGCATTCCGACTACTGCCGCATCGGCGGCAAGAGCATCAACGACTGGCTGGCCGACAAAAACCAGGTGCCGGCGCTGCTGGAGCAATTGACAGCGACCGGCTGGATACAGCGCGGCGCGCCGGTTGAAAACAGCCGTTTCTGGCGCTTGATACAGAGCGAACGGGCGGAAATGTTTGGGGTCTTCAGCCCCTACGAGCAGCAGGTGCTGCGTGACTGGATCGAGTCGCCGCTCGATGACACGGGCATCGCTGCCCCGCGCATCATGTCGCACCGCGCCGCCATGCGGTCGCTCGACACCTTGGCCCAAGCCCAGCCACGCCCATCGCACAGTGGCGCGCGTGGCGTCTTCCGCCGCCATATGGGCCTGCCGCAGGCGCAAGAGCAACACATTGACATGGAGCTGCGTGCGCTGGAACAAGCCGTGGCGGAGCAGGGCAGCAAAGGCTCGGCGATGGACATCCTGATACCGCTGATGTCGCCGGCCTATCACCATAGCGCTGCGGGGCTGATGGCCACCAGGCTGTACAAGCAGTTGCTGGCTTGACCGAAAAAATGGTGCTGAAAATGTCGCCCCCCCAGGGTGACATTTGGTGAGAATTGTAATGTAAGTAATAAATTATAATTGCGATAAGGAAATTAACTTGCAGAAAATCAGATGCAAGTGCGTCCTTGATCTCTCACTTCTTAAGGGCATCATGAATAAAAATACTTCCGGCGCGCTGCTGATTGCCGCGCTGATCGGTGGATCGCTGGCCGGTTGCGCCACCGAGACATCGCAAGCCATTGCCGTTCCAGCGGTCGCCAGTGCCGCCCGTCCTTATGTCGGCCAGCGCACGCTGATCGCCGTCGGCAAGTTCGATAACCGCTCCAGCTTCATGCGCGGCATTTTCTCCGATGGCGTCGACCGTCTCGGCAGCCAGTCGAAGACCATCCTCATCTCGCACCTGCAAGGCACCAACCGTTTCAATGTGCTTGACCGCGACAACATGGCGGAAATCAAGCAGGAGTCGGAATACAAGAAGCAGGCACAGAATATCAAGGGCGCCGATTTCGTGATCACCGGCGATGTGACCGAATTTGGCCGCAAGGAAGTGGGCGACCAGCAATTGTTCGGCATTATGGGCCGTGGCAAGACGCAAGTGGCATACGCCAAGGTATCGCTGAACGTCGTCAATATCGCCACTTCCGAAGTGGTGTACTCGGCCCAGGGCGCGGGCGAATACAGCTTGTCGAACCGCGAAGTGCTGGGCTTTGGCGGCACCGCCAGCTATGACGCCACCCTGAACGGCAAAGTGCTGGACCTGGCCATGCGCGAAGCGGTCGAGCGCCTGGTGGCCGGCGTGGAAGCGGGCGCACTGCGCAAACAGCAATGATGAAAAACCTCATGAAAAAAGCCGGCGGCATGCTGGCGCTGGCTGCGTGCGTCGCATTGACTGGCTGCGCCACCGCGCCGAAGACCTTGTATCAATGGGACGGCTACCAGCCGCAAGTGTACCTGTACCTGAAGGGTGAAAGCCCGGAGCAGCAAATCGCCGAAATGGAAAAAGCCCTGGCGCTGATCAGCGCCAAGGGCAACAGCGTGCCACCGGGCTTCCATGCCCATCTGGGCATGTTGTACTCGATCGCCGGCAAGTCCGACCAGGTGGCCACGCAGTTCGAAGACGAGAAAAAACTGTTTCCCGAGTCGGGCGCCTATATGGACTTCCTGCTGGGCAAACTGAAAAAAGGTGAGAAATTATGATGTCGCGCTTGAAAAAGATGGCCTTGCTGCTGGCGCCGGCCGTACTGATGGTCGGTTGTGCCACCAAGCCACCATCGTACGACTACACGGCATTCAAGGCCGCCAAGCCGCGCTCGATCGTGGTCTTGCCGCCGCTGAACAATTCGCCGGAAGTCAACGCCGGCAACAGCGTCTACGCGCAAGTGTCGTATCCGCTGGCCGAGGCCGGCTACTATGTGCTGCCGGTAGCGGTGGTCGGCGAGACCTTCAAGCAAAATGGCCTAACCAATGCGGCCGACATCCACGGTGTCGACGTCAAAAAGCTCAACGAGATTTTCGGCGCCGACGCCGGCTTGTATATCACCATCGACAAATACGGTTCGACCTATAACGTGATCAACAGCGTGGCCGTGGTAGCGGTCAGCGCCAGGCTGGTTGACCTGAAAACCGGCACTTTGCTGTGGGAAGGCAAGGCCAGCGCCTCCAACAACGAGGGCGGCAACAACGGTGGCGGCGGCCTGATCGGCGCTCTGGTGGCGGCCGCTATCAAGCAGATCATCAACAGCACCACCGATGCGGCGCATCCGGTGGCCGGCGTGGCCAATGCGCGCCTGCTGTCGGCAGACATGACCAACGGCTTGCTGTACGGTCCGCGTTCGGTCAAGTACCAGGTGCAGTAATCAGGCCGCGGTGTTCGCCGGCATGCGTCGGCGAACACCATCAGAATAGTCTCTTTTCTTGCGGTTTTCGCCTCCGCGTGGACTAAGGAAGCTTGTGCATTTTCACCTCGCGCATATCCGATAGCCCCACCGTGTGATGGCCGCCCGGCTCCACGGTAACGGTCAGCAGGTCATACGTCTTGACCATGTTCAACAGACCGGAGTGGCCAAAATTCGTTGGCGAAAAGCCGGAATCGGTGCGCTTCAGGTATTGTCCTAGCGCGCCCAGTCCCACTTTTCCCTCGGCCGCATCGCCGACCAGCAGCCTGACCGCGTCCACCACCAGCAGCGGCTGCAGCTTGACGCCTTCCCGGGGCTTGGCTGGCGCAGGTTCGGGCTGCGCCGGCGCGAGGATGATGGGCGCGGCGTGCGCCGGGCTGGCGGCAGGCTCCGGTGTCCACTCGAAGAACTGATCGCTGGCGTTGCGCAGCGCCGACGGGGTCTTGGCTTCGCCGACGATGCAGACCGACGCGCCGCGCTCGCGCAGCTTGCGGCACAGGTAGGCAAAATCGGAATCGCTGGTGATCAGGCAGAACACGTCGGCGCGCTGGTCGAACATGGCTTCCAGGGCGTCGAGCGCGAGGGCGATGTCGGCGGTATTCTTGCCGCTGGCATACTGGAATTGCAGGCAGGGCGTAAACGCTTGTTCTACCAGGGCTGCCTGCCATTTGGCGCTCAGGGTCGTATGGTTGCCATAGCCGCGCCGCAATACTACGCGCCCGAATTGCGCCACCATCCTGAGCGCATAAGCGAGAATGGCGGGGCTGGTGTTGTCGCAGTCGACCAGCACGGCGACGCGGGTTTCTGCCACGCTTGAAGGAACACTCATTTGCACCTTTCCATGGTTGGCCAGCTTGCGGCGGTATGCGCAATGCCATTTGCTTTATTGTAATCGCACCGCGACGCCGCAGTAAATCGCCAGCGGCGTAAATTGCCGAAGCGGCCGCATGGCTGCGCGGTTCAGTCGCCGTTGGCCGCCTGCCTGCGCCGGCGCACGCCAGGCGTCTGGCCGGTGATGCGTTTGTAGGCGCGGCTGAAGGCCGCCTGGGAGACGTAGCCCAGGCGCTGCGCCACGGTCTCGACCGGCAGCCGGCCCTGGCCCAGCCATTGGCTGGCCAGGTGCATGCGCAGCTCGGTGGCATAGCGCAGCGGCGGCGTACCGTTGGTCGCCTGGAAGCGTTCGGCGAACACGGAGCGCGAGCTGTGGCATTCAAATGCCAGCTCTTCCACTGTCCAGTTGCGGCCTGGTTGCCGGTGCAGCGCCAGGATGGCGCGCGCCAGGCGCGGGTCGCGCAGCGCCGCCACCAGGCCGGAAGCGTTATCGCATCCACATTCGACCCAGCCGCGCACGATCATGGCGGCCGCCACCTCGGCCAGGCGCGCCAGGATGCCGGCAAAGCCGACGCGTCCTGAACAGACTTCGTTTTTCATGGCGCCGAGAATCGCCGCCAGGCCAGGGTAGCGTTGCCCCATTACTTCGGCCACCATCACCCCGGACATCAGGGGCCCCAGGCCCTGCATGCCGCCGAGATCGAATTCCATGCAGCCGTAGAACAGGATGGTTCCCGGTGTCATGCCGAGGCTGGGGCAGGCATCGACGGCGTCCACCTTGTCGCCCAGCGGCGAGGCGTGATAGCTGTCGATGTCGATGGCCGGCATGTCGTCGCTCGATAAAAGCTGATGCGCGCCGCCATGCGGCATCAGCACGGCATTGCCTGCCGCCAGCGCATGCAGGGTGCCGTCACTGGTGCGCAGCACGGCCGAGCCGACCGCAAGGAAGTGAAAATATGCATGTCCCGGCCTGGCCTCGAAGTTCAGGCCAAACCGGGCGCCGGCCTGGACCCGGCGGTACTGCACGCCGCGCAGGCGCATGTCGGTCAGCAGCGCGCTGATCAGGTCGGAGGACAGGGCGAACACATCGGCTTGTGTCATTTCCGGGGTTTCAGTCAAAAAAGGCAGGGTTGCCATCATAGACCATCCGAATTACCGCGTCTACAGTGAGGGTCTTGTTGAAACCTTGAGGAAGCATGCGATGAGCGATTGTATTTGTGATGAGCCACCCGGCGCCAGCGTCCGTAACGCTGCCGCCGACACCGAACCGGCGGCGCCGTCCTGGATGGCGGTGTTTTCGCTGACGATGGGCGTATTTGGCCTGCTGACGGCGGAATACCTGCCGGCCAGCCTGCTCACGCCGATGGCCGCAGACATGCGGGTGTCGGAAGCGATGGCCGGGCAGGCCGTGACGATGACGGCGGTGGTGGCGCTGTTTGCCGGCTTGCTGGTGCCGCGCCTGACGCGGCGCTTTGACCGGCGCCTGGTGCTGCTGGTTTTTTCCACGCTGATGATCGCGTCGAACCTGCTGGTGGCGTTGTCGTCCAGCCTGGGCGTGCTGCTGCTGATGCGCATGTTGCTCGGTGTTGCGCTGGGCGGTTTCTGGAGCATGGCGGCCGCGGTGGCGATGCGGCTGGTACCCGCCGCGCTGCTGCCGCGCGCGCTAGCTATCATTTTCAGCGGCATCGCCGTGGGAACCGTGGTGGCGGTGCCGCTCGGCAGCTACCTTGGCGGCCTGTACGGCTGGCGCAGCGCTTTCCTTGCCGCCAGCGCGATCGGCGTGGTCACGCTGGTAGTCCAGTGGCTGACCTTGCCGCAACTGCCGGCTCGCCTCACGGCCCGGCCTGGCACGGTCATGGCGCTGCTGCGCCGTCCCGGGATTGCGGTGGGCATGCTGGGCTGCGTGCTGGCGCACACCGGACATTTCGCCTTGTTTACGTATATCCGGCCGTTTCTGGAAACGACGGCACATGTCGCACCGGACACGCTGGCGCTGATGCTGCTGGGTTTTGGCCTGGCGAATTTTGCTGGAACCTTGCTGGCCGGGCAACTGATGCAACGCAGCCTGCGCCTGACCCTGGTGCTGATGCCGGCGCTGGTGGGGATTGCCGCGCTGGCGCTGGTGCTGTTGCCGGCCTCGCTGGCCGGGCAGGCCTTGCTGACGGCAATCTGGGGCCTGGCGTTTGGCGGCGTGCCGGTGGCCTGGTCGAACTGGGTGGCGCGGGCCCTGCCGGACCAGGCTGAAAGTGCCGGCGGAATGGTAGTGGCATCGGTGCAGTCGGCCATTGCGGCAGGCGCGGCCGCTGGCGGCGTGATGTTCGGCGTCAGCGGCATCGCCGGCGTCTTCATGGCCGCTGGCGCCTTGATGCTGCTGGCGGCGCTGCTAATCGCGCTGCGCGTCAGGGTGCCCGCCGCTCAGGCTGGTGCGAGCGCGGGCGCGGCGCTGCATCCATGACTGGTCAAGCCTTGGGGGTCGCCGAAATCGAACTCAGCAGTTTCCTGACCGCGCCATGCGCCATGACGATCTCCGGCGCGTCGTGCAGCAGCGCGTTGTATTTGGCCTGAAATTGTTTGTCGCCGTCTTCCGACGGGCCGATCAGCGCTTCGAGCGCGCGGCGGTAGGTCAGGGCGACCGCAGGGGTGACCGGTTCCGGTTCGTCCAGGCGCTCGTCCATCTGCGCCATCAGGCCGGACAGCTTTTGCAGCCAGGCGAAATGCGGATGGTTGGTGACCAGTTGCAGCAGTTCCAGCGGGCTGCCGACGGCGCCGAAGTATTGCGTTTCAATGTTGATCAGGTGTTTGTGCAGGTCGCGCAGGGTGCGCGCCAGGGCGATCAGGCGGGCGCGTTCGGCCAGGTCGTTGTCGAGAGGTGGCATGCGTGGCTCCATGGGTGGCGATGCCTCAGTGTAGCGGCAATTGCGGCTTTTTGTCCCTGTCTTTGGGTCAGGCTGATCATGGTACTGGTCTTCCGGCAGGCGGCAAGCGCGCATTTGTGCGCTAGCATGGTTCATTTTTCACTACATCATGAACAAAAGCCGCCTGGAAGCGTTTACCGATGGCGTGGTCGCCATCGCGATCACCATCATGGTGCTGGCGCTGAAGGTGCCCAGCGGGCCGCACTGGAGCGAGGTGCTGGAGATGGCGCCGGTGCTGTGCGCCTACCTGCTCAGCTTTGTGTATGTCGGTATCTATTGGGTCAACCACCATCACGTGCTGCAGCTGGCGCGCCAGGTCAACGGGCGCATACTGTGGACCAATCTGCACCTGCTGTTCTGGCTGTCGCTGGTGCCGCTGGTGACGGCCTGGGCCGGCAATTATCCGTTGACCCCGGCGCCGATGGCCCTGTATGGCATGGTGCTGCTGATGTGCGCGGTTGCTTTTCGCATGCTGGTACGCTCGCTGGTGGCCAATGAGGGCCCGGATTCACCGCTGGCGCAGGCGCTGGGCCATAGCCGCAAGAAGGAATTGTCGATCGCGCTTTACCTGGCGGCGATCGCCTTGTCGCTGTGGTACGCGCCGGCGGGCGCCGTCATCTACGTGGCCGTGGCGATTTTGTGGCTGATACCGCAGCGCCGGAAGGAAGCCCCGCAATGAACAGTTTTTCAAGGAGAACAGCATGACCCAGTCTTGCCAGCATTTGCACGATATCCATACGCGCGGCGCCAATTCGGACGGCTGCGAGGAATGCCTGAAAATGGGGGACGAGTGGGTCCACCTGCGCGTGTGCATGGTGTGCGGCCATGTCGGCTGCTGCGATGATTCGAAGAACAAGCACGCTACCAGGCATTTTCATGCGACAAAGCACCCGATCATCCGCTCGAAGGAGCCGGGCGAAACCTGGGGCTGGTGCTATGTCGACGAATTGTTCTACGATCCGATCTGATTGGCCTGGCTGGTCCAGTCCTTCAATTTGACGCCCAGCATGTCGAACAGGTCGAACTTGGCGGGAAACTTGTTATTGTTGGTGATATCGGCGATCGAACCTGGCGTCGGCCCCGCGTCGCCGGCCGAGTGGTTGAAATAATTGAAGTCGAGCTTGATCTTGGCCTGCAGGTCGCTGGCGTAATTTTCAGGGTAGGTCGCCTGTTCCAGCGGTGGCAAGGTATTGAAATGGTCGAGTACCGAGCCGAAGAACTTGGTCATCTTGCCGGTGTTGTTATATTCCTGCATGGCCTGGTTGACCACCTGCTGGCGCCAGGCTTCTTCTTCCCGATACGCCTGGGTGGCGGCGGCGCGCCGCTCGTTGAGGGTAAAGGTGCCGCTTTCGTCATGCGAAATGGTCGACAGCTGCTCGCGCGACAGGCCGGCAAACGGGTTGCTGCCTTTGCCGTTGACAAACTCGTTGGCCGCCGTGGCCGATTTGGCCGATGCCTTGTCGTCCGGCTGCGGCAGTTGTGCCGCGGCCGCGGTCTTGTGCGCCGCGTCGAGCTCGTAGAATACTTTTCTATCGTCAAGAATCAGCTGGTCCTGCAGCGCCTGGTGGCCGAGTCCCTTCAGGCGCTCGCTGGTATGCTCGGCGGCCGCCGACAGGCGTCCGGCCAGGGTCGAGATGGAAACACCTTCGGCGACCGCGCCGACTGCCGCGCCGGCCACGGTTTTCTGTGGCCCGGCGTCCGGGGTTTCCGCTTTGCTGACGTTCACCTGACGCAAGCTGCTTGCCGCCGACGCGATGCTGACCATGTTGTTCTCCTGATTAATGTGCAAAAAGGATAACACAAGGAAAGATCATGCGGCGGATCGCAGCCTGCACCGCCATCTGCCCTCTGGCGCTTACTGTGCCTTGCCGCTTTGCGCTGCCAGGTGTTCGCCGATAAACCAGCTTTGCAGCTCGTTGCTGCGCACCACCTGGCTGACGATCAGGTCGTTGCTGCCGTCGTCGCCGGCATCGGCGGCGGCGCGCGCCAGCGGACGCGCTTCGAGCAAAATCGTTTCATGTGCGTCCAGCAGGCGCGACAGCTGCGCCAGCGCCGATTCGCGGCCGCGCGGGGCGCGCGCGATCGACGATTCGTCGACCACGTCCTGCGCCAGCGCGAACGTCACGCCGCCCAGGGTCTGCACGCGCTCGGCGATGGCGTCCATGATCAGCACTTGTTCGCCGTAGTGCTTGTCAAACAGCAGGTGCAGCTGGTGGAAGGTGGCGCCGGAAGTCTGCCAGTGGGCTTTCTTGTAGGCGTCGCGGATGGCCATGGTATGGGCCAGCAGGCGGTTCAGTGCGTGCACGCCTTGCGCGCGCACTTCGGCCGACAGGCCGATGCGTACGTTGGCCAGGGAACCGAAGTCTTGCAGGATGTCAGGAGAGTTGCTCATGATGTGCTTTCAAAGTGAGTGAAAATACGGGCCGCGATGGCCCGTGCCAAAAAAATCAGGGTGCTGGCGGCAAGCCGTCGTAGTTGACCGGCAGCCATTCGTATTGCCGGCCTTGTTTGCGCAGATGACCAAGGCCGGGAAAGGCGATATGCGCGGCGCCGACCATCACGTGGTCCTTGCCGAGCTTGCTTAACAGCGCCGCGCGCGTGCTGCGGGCGTGGTCCTGCTCGCTGTCGTACTGCACGGTGGCTTCCGGGTGCGGCAGTTGCAGCGCCGCCATATGGATGATGTCGCCCCAGACCAACAACTGCTGCCTGCCGCTTTGCACCATATACATGGCGTGGCCCGGCGTATGGCCGGGTGCGGGCATGGCGGTGATGCCGGGCGTTACCTCGCCATAGCTGGCGTAGGGGCTGAAATGCTTCGCGCTGATATAGGGCGCCGTGCTGGCCACGGCGGCGTCATAGAAGGTGGAAAGAAATGCCGGCCCACTGGCCTTGCTGGCCGGGGCCAGCCAGTAATCGGCTTCTTGCTGCGACAGGCGCACGGTGGCGTTCGGAAACGCCATCTTGCCGTTGGCAACAATCCCGCCCGCATGGTCCTTGTGCAAATGCGTCAGCAGCACTTCGTCGACCTGCTCGGGCTGGTAGCCGGCGGCGCGCAGATTGTCCAGCAAGCGGCCGCAGCAGTTCCCGTACAGCACGCCGGCGCCGGCGTCGATCAGCACCAGCTTCTTGCCCGTGTTGACCAGAAAGGCGTTGATCGAGCCCTGCACCGGCGCCGACAGGTCGGCGTCAAGCAGGTCGTGTTGTATCTGGCCTGGCGTGATGCCGCGCATCACCGTGTCGATCGGGAACGCGTGCGTGCCATCGGACAGGGCCGTGATTTCAAACTCGCCCAGCATCATGCGGTACCAGCCCGGCGCCTGTGTGTGCTGCTGCGGCGCAGCGGCCCAGGCCGTGGTGGCAGGCAAGGCCAGTGGCAGCAGCAGGGCGCTGGCCAGTAATATTGAGGGGGTGCGTTTCATGCGAGTCTTTCAAAGCTGTCGAAGTTGGGAACCATGCTAGCGGTTGGTCCGGTCGAATACGACTATCGGAAGACCAGTCAGGCCAGTTGCAGCATGCCGCGCCGGCTGGCCAGCATCACGGCTTCGGTGCGGCTGGCCGCGTCCAGCTTGGCGAGGATATTATTGATATGGAATTTCACTGTGCCCACGCCGATGCCGGCCACCCTGGCGATCAGCTTGTTGCTCATGCCGGTCGCCAGGTGCGCCAGGATCTCGTGTTCCCGCGTCGACAGGTCGCTGCCGTGCACGCGCCCGGCCAGCTTGGCCGACAGGTCCGGCGCCAGGTATTTTCTGCCTGCCAGCACGCAGGCGATGCAGTCGAGCAACTCGGCGAACGGCGCGTTCTTCAGCAGGTAGCCGCTGGCGCCGGCCTGCATGGCGCGGTGCACCACCTCGTCGCCCTGGTGGGCGCTGAGGATGATGATGCGCGCTTGCGGATGCTGCTGGCGGATGCGCCGCGTCGCCTCGACGCCGTCGCAGCCCGGCATGCTCATGTCCATCAGCAGCACGGCGGGGCGCAGGCGCTGATACAGGTCGACGGCCTGTTCGCCGTCGCTGGCCTGCCCCAGCAGGGCGAAGCCGCTTGTCGACTGCAGCAAGGAGGCCATGCCGGCGCGTATCAATGGATGGTCGTCGGCGATCACGATGGTGGTCAAGCTGGTGGTCAGTTCGGTGTGCATGATGGAGTCCGCCCGGGTTTTCGATATGGCCATTGTGCGAAATGGCCGAGCGCTTGCCTAGTCATACGTGGGTATAGGACCAAGCTTGTCTTAAACCTTGGTATGGGGTGACATACCTAAGTGTGATTTTCCTGGATCGGCAACTTGCCTATAGTGGCTGGCATCGGCAGGTGAACTCCTTGCCGCGACCACTACCGTGAGGAAGAAATGATGCCGATTGATCTGTTGCAGCGCCTGCCGGGTCCGCGCCGCCGGGGCGCCGAATGGCTGGTGCTGGCCGGGGTGCTCCTGATGAGCGCGCTGATGGTGGGTTACTTTATCTGGAGCGAGCGGCGCTTGCTGATCGCTTCCGACATCGAGCGTATGCGCATGCAGACCCTGATCATCGATGAAAACCTGCAGCACCAGTTCGAAGGCGTGCGCAATGCGCTCGACAGCGCGCGGCGCGCTTTTCATCCAGGCAGCGGCTGCACGGCGCAATGCCGGCAGGTGCTGCTGCAGTCACTCAAGCGCGCCATGCCCGGCGTGCGGGCGCTGGTGGTGGTCGACCGGCGCGGCCATATCGTATTGTCCGACGATGACTTGCGCGATGCGCGCCTCGACGACCGCCAGTACACGCGCCAGGTGGCCAGCATGCGCTCGCCCGACACTTTATATTTGTCGCAGCCGTACGAGAACACGCCGGGCGTGTTCAATCTCAAGCTGTCGCTGGCGAGGATGGACGACGACGGCAAGGCCGATGGCGCCGCCAGCGCCATCCTCAATCCCGAGTATTTCGACGCCGTGATGCGTTCGGCCCTGTATGCGCCGGACATGAACAGCGCGATCACCGAAGACGCCGGCCGGCGCATCCTGTATGTGCCGGCCGACCCTGCCGCCATGCGGGCAGGCGGCGCACCCGATCCGTTGTTCCTGCGCCACCAGCAAAGCGGCCGCATGCTGACCGTGCTGGAGGGCGATGCGAACGGCGGCGAGCGGCGGCTGGTGGTCCAGCGCACCATGCGCCTGCACAGCCTGGGCCTGGACAAGACCCTGGTGATCAGCCTGTCGCGCTCGACGGCCCGCATCGAAGCGGGCTGGCACAGCCTGGCCTGGACCAGCGCGCTGGCCTGGCTGCTGACCGGCGTGATCGGCGCGGTGGGGCTGTTGCTGGCCCAGCGCCGCCGGCTTGCGCTCGAACAGCTGGAGCAGGCCCGCAGCGAGGAGAGGGCGGCGGGCGCCGAGCGGGTCGAGCTGGCGCTCAATGGCGCCAACCTGGGACTGTGGGAGTGGGACATGCCAAGCGACCTGCGCACCTTTGACGCGCGCGCCGCCGCCATGCTCGGCCATGCGCCCGACGGGCTGGTGCTCGACCGCGCCGAGTGGCAGGCGCTGATGCATCCCGACGACCTGGCCGTGCTGGACCAGGCACTGGCGCAGCACCTGCTTGAGCGCAGCCGGCCCTACGAGGCCGAGTACCGCATGCGCCACCGCAACGGCCACTGGGTCTGGTTGCAAAGCCGTGGCAAGGTGGTCGAGCGCGCCCGGGACGGTACGGCGCTGCGCATGGTCGGCACGCGCATGGATATCAGCGCGCGCAAACTGGCCGAGGCGGAAATCGCCCACCTGGCGTTTTATGACGGGCTGACAGGGCTGCCGAACCGGCGCTTGCTGCTCGACCGCCTCGGTCACGCGATTGTCCGCTGCGAGCGCGGCGGCTGTCACGGCGCGGTGCTGTTCGTCGACCTAGACAACTTCAAGCAGCTCAACGACACCATGGGCCACGACAAGGGCGACCGGCTGCTGGAAATGGTCGCGTTCCGCCTGCAGCAGGTGATGCGCGACAGCGACACGGTGGCGCGCCTCGGCGGCGATGAATTCGTGATCCTGCTCGACGACCTGGGCGGCAGCGCGGCGCAGGCGGCGGCGCATGCCGATATCGTCGCCAATAAAATCCTGCAGGCGCTGGGCCTGCCGTATCCGCTCGACGGCAACGACCTGCTCAGCACGCCGAGCATCGGCATCGTGCTGTTCGGCGAAGGCCATCACACCATCAACGACCTGCTGCGCCAGGCCGACATGGCCATGTACGAAGCCAAGGCGGCCGGGCGCAATACCTACCGTTTTTTCGACCCGCGCATGCAGGCGGCGCTCGACGCCTCGGCCTCGCTGGAGGCGGACTTGCGCTCGGCGCTGGCGCGGCGCGAACTGCTGCTGTACTACCAGCCGGTGGTCGACGCCGACGGCCGCATGACCGGCGCCGAGGCGCTGCTGCGCTGGCGCCATCCGCGGCGCGGCATGGTGGCGCCGGGCGACTTTATCGCACAGGCGGAAAAAGCCGGCCTGATCGGCGAGATCGGCGACTGGGTGCTGGACACGGCATGCCAGCAGCTGGTCAGCTGGGCCGGCGCGCCCGAAACGCGCGAACTGACGATCGCCGTCAACGTCAGCGCACGCCAGTTCCGCCAGGGCGCGTTTGCCGAACGGGTGCTGCAGATTATCGCGCGCAGCGGCGCCGATCCGCATCTGCTCAAGCTGGAACTGACCGAAAGCATGCTGCTGACCGACGTCGAGGACGTGATCGCCAAGATGACGTTATTGAAGTCGCGCGGTGTCGGCTTTTCGCTGGACGACTTCGGCACCGGCTATTCTTCGCTCAGCTACCTGAAACGCCTGCCGATCGACCAGCTGAAGATCGACCGCTCTTTCGTGCACGACATGCTGCACACGCCGCATGCGTCGACCATCGTGCGCAGCATCGTCACCCTGGCCCACAGCATGGGCCTGCAGGTGGTGGCCGAAGGCGTGGAAAACACCGAGCAGTGGGACAGCCTGCGCCAGATCGGCTGCGCCGGCCTGCAAGGTTATCTGTTCGGCCGCGCCGTGCCCGTGCAAGAGCTGTTCAACCACCCGGCAGCGCCAATTGCGTTACCATTCATCAGCCCACCCGAAGAGGTACTGCCATGAGCAACAAACCGGTCGGAAAGATCGCCCCTTACACCCATGCCGCCGCCGGCTGGGACGCGCTGCGCCATGTGGCTCAGGGCATGCTGCGCGAGCGCGTGCCGCCGGCCGGTATCGGCGCCTTGCTGGCGCAAAACCAGCCCGACGGCTTTGACTGCCCCGGCTGCGCCTGGCCCGACCGCGCGCACTCGTCGACCTTTGAATTTTGCGAAAACGGCGCCAAGGCGGTGGCGGCCGAAGCGACTTCGCGGCGCGTGAGCGCCGATTTCTTTGCCGGCCAAACTGTCACCGAGCTGCTGCGCCAGTCCGACCATGAACTGGAACACCATGGCCGTTTGACGCAGCCGATGGTCTATGATTCCGCCAGCGACCGCTATGTGCCGGTATCCTGGGATGACGCTTTCGATCTGGTCGCCTGCGAGCTGAACTCGCTCGACGATCCCGACCAGGCGGCGTTCTATACCTCGGGGCGCGCCAGCAACGAGGCGGCCTTTTTGTACCAGCTGTTTGCGCGCGCCTACGGCACGAATAACTTTCCGGATTGCTCGAACATGTGCCATGAGGCGACCAGCCGCGGCCTGCCGCCGGTGGTCGGCGCCGGCAAGGGCACGGTCACCCTGGACGATTTCGAGCACGCCGATGCGATCTTGATCTTCGGCCAGAATCCTGCCACCAACCACCCGCGCATGCTGGGCGAACTGCGCGCCTGCGCCAAACGCGGCGCCACCATCGTGTCGATCAATCCGCTGCGCGAGCGCGGCCTGGAGCGATTTACGGATCCACAGGCGATCGGTGAAATGCTGACCGGCGGCAGCACCAATATCGCCTCGCTGTTCATCCAGCCGCGCCTGGGTGGCGACCTGGCGCTGCTCAAGGGCGTGGCCAAGCGGCTGCTGGAAATGGACGATGCGGCGGCATTGAAGGGCACGCACCGCCTGCTGGACCTGGATTTTATCGCGTCCCACACGGCGTTTTTCGAAGCCTTTGCCGCCGACCTGCGCGGCGAAGCGTGGGAACTGCTGGTCGCGGAATCGGGCGTGCCGCAGGCGCAGATCGCGCAGCTGGCCGACATCTACGCGCGCAGCGAACGGGTGATCGCCACCTGGGGCATGGGCATCACCCAGCACAAGCACGCGGTGGCCACCATCCAGATGCTGAGCAATCTGATGCTGATGCGCGGCAATATTGGCCGGCCCGGCGCCGGCCTGTGCCCCGTGCGCGGCCACTCGAACGTGCAGGGCGACCGTACCGTCGGCATCGAGGAGCAGCCCAGCGCCGCTTTCCTGGACCGGCTGCGCCAGGTATATGGCTTCGAGCCGCCGCGCCACCACGGCCACGACGTGGTGGCGACGATCGCCGCCATGGAGCAGGGCAAAGTAAAAGTGTTTATCGGCCTGGGCGGCAATTTTGCCGTCGCCACGCCCGACACGCCGCGCACCTTCGCCGCCCTGCGTTCGTGCGCCTTGACGGTGCAGATCATCACCAAGCTCAATCGCAGCGCGCTGGTGCACGGCCGTGCCGCGCTGATCCTGCCGACCCTGGGCCGCACCGAGATCGACCTGCGGCGGGGCGTGGCGCAGGGTGTGACCGTAGAAGACTCCATGAGCATGGTGCATGTGTCGTACGGGCGCAATGCGCCGGCTTCGCCAGAGCTGCTGTCGGAAGTGGCGATCGTCTCGCGCATGGCCGAGGCGACCTTGGGTAGCGGCGAAGGGCAGGGCCGCGATGGCTTGCGCTGGCCGGCCTGGCGCGACGATTACGCCTTGATCCGCGACGAGATCGAAAAAGTGTTCGACGACTTCCATGACTACAACCAGCGCATCGCCGTGCCGGGCGGCTTTCACCTGACGGTGGCGCCGCGCCACCGCACCTGGCATACGGCCAGCGGCAAGGCGCAATTCGCCGTGCACGCGGTGCCGCGCGATACGCCGATTTCGCGCGCGCGTCAGCAGCACGGCGAACGCCTGCTGGTGATGATGACCACCCGCTCGCACGACCAGTACAACACCACCGTCTATGCGCTCGACGACCGTTACCGGGGCGTGTTCGGCATGCGCCGCGTGATTTTCATCCACCCCAAAGATATCGCCATGCTGGGCATGCGGGCGGGCGACTGGGTCGACGTGAAAAGCGTCTGGGACGATGGCGTGGAGCGCCGCGCCGACGGCTTCATGCTGGTGGCCTACGACATTCCGCGCGGCTGCGTGGCGGCGTATTATCCCGAGACGAATGCGCTGGTGCCTTTGGCCAGCGTGGCCGACGGCGCCGGCACGCCCACCTCGAAATCGATCCCGGTGCTGTTGCTTGCTGGCCGCATGCCGGAAGGGGGAGGGCGCTGAGGGGGGGTTATTGGCTATGTCACCGTCAAATGTGGGAACGTACCCAAGGTGGCCCTGAGCAAGCTTTCGGGGGACAATATTCTGCGGGCGTCAAGTATGCAGCGCCAACCGAGGTAGTTGGGCAGGTAGCGGGCCGCCACGCCGGGAAAGGCGCGCAGCCAGCCATCGCTGCTTGTGGTGCAGATGCGCCAGCGGTGTACTGGTCAAGGCATTGAAAGTTTTACGACAGGGTACGCAGCGATAGCGTTGCAGGCCATGGGCCTGGCCGTGCCGGCGGAGTGTGTCGACTGGCAGGCCGGGCAATGCAGCTGCGCTTGCACTGTCTGCTCAATCAGGGCAACGGCGGCATCCTGCGGTGCGCTGCTGCGCAACAAGTTGCTGCTGGTAATACGCTGGCGATGCGACAGTTGCGGGATTTGCCTGGGGAATGCCTGCCACTGGGCTGTGTCCATGATCGGCTTCTGGAAGGAAATACTTGATCAGTCAGACCGCAGCAACGGCAGAGCGTTCCCACCGCTTTCGGTGACAGAGCCGTTTTTATTGCATGCCGGCCGTGTAAAACTATACTTTTGTATAGCCCACTTATCTTTCTTGCCATATTACAATGCTGGTGAAGAAGATACGAAAGGTCAGGCATGGCACGTGTTCCCGGCAGTCCCTTACTCTCCGTCCTGTTGGTCGGCGTCACCCTGCTGATTTTTGCGGTCGATGCATTTACCGATCTTGACGTCGCCATCGCCGTCATGTACGTGGTGGTGGTGCTGCTGTCGGCCAGCGTCTGGGCGCGCCGCGGCGTGATCCTGACGACCGTGCTGTGCATGGCGCTAACCCTGCTGGCCTACGGCATGATCCATGTGTCGATCTTTTCCGGGCCCGCCTCGGGCCGGCTGATGGTCAGCCTGGCGGCGATCGGCATCACCGCCTTTCTGGCGCTGACGGGCCAGGCCGCCACCGAACGGCTGCTGGCGCGCGAAGAAGCGCTGCGCCGCAGCGAAGCCTTCCTGGCCGGCACCCAGCGCATCAGCAAGACCGGCAGTTTCAGCTTCACGGCGCCCGAGGCCCGCCTGTACTGGTCGGACGAGGCGGCGCGCATCTACGGCTATCCCGCCATAGGCGCGCCCACCGTCGAGATGCTGCTTGAGCGCACCATGCCTGACGACCGCCCGCTGGTGCGCGCGGCCATCGCCCAGGTGATGCGCTGCGAGGGCGAACTCGATGTGCGCCACCGCCTGCAACTGCCCGACGGGAGCATCAAATACGTGCATGTGCTGGCGCACCCGACCTATGACCAGGCCGGCCGCTGCGAATACCTGGGCGCGCTGATGGACGTGACGGCCTCGGTGCTGGCCGAACAGGCGCTGCACGAATCGCAGGTGCAGCTGGCGCACGTGACGCGGGTGACCATGCTGGGCGAACTGGCCGCCTCGATCGCGCATGAGGTGAACCAGCCGCTGGCGGCGATCGCCACCAACGGCGAAGCGAGCCTGCGCTGGCTGAACCGGCCGCAGCCCAACCTGAACGAAGCCTGCGCGGCGATCGCCAGCCTGCTCGAAGCGAGCCGGCGCGCCACCGAGGTGATACAGCGCATCCGCGCGCTGGCGCGGCGCAGCGAGCCGTATCATCTGCCGCTCGACTTCAACACGGTGGCCGAGGAGGCTGCCGCGCTGGTGCAGCGCGAACTGGGCAGCCATGCCGTCAGCCTGCGCCTGGAACTGGCGCCTGGCTTGCCGCCAGTGCGCGGCGACAAGGTCCAATTGCTGCAAGTGCTGATCAACCTGATGATGAACGCCATGCAGGCGATGCAGGACTGCGCGCCGGGCAAGGCCTCGCTGCTGCTGCGCACCGCCCTGGATGAAAACGCGGATGGTGCGGTGCAGTGTCATATCATCGACAGCGGTCCCGGCATCGCCAGCGAACACCTGCCGCACCTGTTCGAGGCATTTTTCAGCACCAAGGCCGACGGCATGGGCATGGGCTTGCCGATCTGCCGCTCGATCGTCGAAACCCACGGTGGGCGCATCTGGGCCCGCAGCACGCCCGGGCAGGGCGCGACCCTGTCGCTGTCGCTGCCATCGGCCGCCAGCTTTGTCACGGAGGCCGCATGAACAGCTTGAGCTCGGTGGACGCATCGCCGGGCCTGGTGCATATCGTCGACGACGACGGGCCGCTGCGCGCCGCCATTTCCAGCCTGCTGCGCTCGAGCGGCCTGGCGGTGGCCGACTACGCCTCGGTGGCGCAGTTCCTGGCCCAGCCGCGCGCGGAAGTGGTCAGCTGCCTGTTGCTCGACGTGCGCCTGCAAGGGGTGTCGGGCCTCGACTTCCAGGCCGACCTCAATCGCGACGGCGCACACCTGCCGATCATCTTCATGACCGGTCACGGCGACATTCCCATGTCGGTGCGCGCGATGAAGGCGGGCGCCCTCGATTTCCTGGCCAAGCCCTTCCGCGACCAGGACCTGCTCGACGCCGTCAACCTGGCCTTGGGCGCCGACCGTGAACGGCGCGCGCGCGAACAGGCTGCGCAAGGCTTGCAGGACTGCTATGCCAGCCTGACCCCGCGCGAGCGCGAAATCATGGCACTGGCCGCCAGCGGCCTGATGAACAAGCAGATCGCCGGCGAACTCGGTACCAGCGAAATCACCGTCAAGATCCACCGCGGCAATGCCATGCGCAAGATGCAGGCGCGCACCTTTGCCGACCTGGTGCGGATGGCCGAGGCGCTGGGCATCGATACGGCGCGCCGCAAGTAATCTCCCCCTATACCCTTGTATGATTTCGCGCTTGCCTTGCAGCCTGTAAAGTTCTCCCATGCGTCAGGTGGCCGCTTGACGCCACCGATACCAGGGAGTTTGCAGTGTCCGAGTCCGTTACCAACAATGTCCATATCGCCATCGTCGATGACCATGAATCCGTGCGCAGCGCGCTGGCCAGCCTGCTGCGCTCGTATGGTTACCTGACCACCTGTTTCGATTCAGCCGAAAGCCTGCTGGCCGGCGCGCCGCTGGACGGCTACCAGTGCATCGTCAGCGACCTGCAGATGCCGGGCATGAGCGGCATCGACCTGCTGGAGCAACTGCGCCGGCAGGGCAGCGAGATGCCGTTGATCATGATCACCGCGTTTCCCGAGCCCGCCGTGCGCCTGCGCGTGCTGCAGTCGGGCGCCTCGTGCTTTCTGAGCAAGCCATTCCAATCGAACGATCTGGTGCGCTGCATCCGCCAGGCCTGCAAAGAACTGTAAAGCCCGAGTCACCACGCCAGGAACCCGCCATGCGTACTGTTTTCCACCATACCGACACCTTGTCCCCGTTGTCCGGTTTCCATCCGATTGTGCGCCGCCTGGCCGCGCTGTTGCGCCGGGGCGTGCAGCGCGTGCGGCAGCTGCGTCTGCCGTTTGCGCGCTGGTCGGTCTATACCCTGCTGATGCTGGTGATCGCCGCCAGTATCGGCCTGTCGGTGGTAATGGAGCGCGCCAGCAGCGGCATACGCAACAGCATTGGCCCCTTGCTGGAACAAACGCAGTCCGGCGAGGCAGTGCCGCAGACGCTCCATGCGGACGGCGAGGCAGCCGTGAAAAATGCCATGGGCATCACGCGCCTGGTGCATTTGTTCGACCTGCTGGCGCTGCTGAGCAGCGGCTTTCTGCTGTACCACGTGCGCGCCCGCTACCGGGTCGAGCAGCAACTGGCGCATCAGGCCGGCCACGACCCGCTCACGGGGCTGGCGCACCGGCGCTCGTTCGAAACGCGCCTGCGCGGCCTGCCGGCCAGGCCGCATGCGGTGGTGCTCGGTACCATCGACCGTTTTACGCGCATCGTCGGCGGCCTGGGCCACAGTTTTGGCGACCACATGATCGTCGGGCTGTTGGGGCGCATGCGCCAGGCGGCCGAATGCAGTGGCGGCGAAGTTTACCGGCTCGACGGCGCCAATTTTGCCATCCTGTACCAGTGGCCGCGTGAAAGCGCCGAGTTCGAGGCGGCCGTGTCGGCCCTGCGCGATGAAGTCGGCGTGCCCTACAGCTGGCAGGGCCATGAAATCTTTACCAGCCTGAGCCTGGGCGCCGTCAGCTATCCGCTGCATGGCCGCGAACCGGAAGCGCTGCTGCGCAATGCCGACGCGGCGCTGCAACTGGCGCGCCGCGCCGGCGGTGACACCCTGGTGCACTACTCGGAAGAGATCAACGCCCAGGCCGCCCAGCGCATCGCCACCGAGGCGGCCCTGCGCCATGCCGTCGAACGCGGCGAGCTGGAACTGCATTACCAGCCGCAGCAGGCACTGGGCGACGACGCGCTGGTGGGTTTCGAAGCGCTGCTGCGCTGGCGCCGCGATGGCGCACTGGTACCACCGGACCAGTTCATTCCTTTGGCCGAAGAGTCAGGGCTCATCGTGCCGATCGGCGCCTGGGTGCTGGAAGAAGCATGCCGCCAGCTGCGTGACTGGCAGGCGCAGGGCCTGGCGGTGCCGGTGGCCGTCAATATCTCGCCGCGCCAGTTCGCCGCCCCCGGTTTCCTGGCGCACCTGGAAACGCTGCTGGCCAGCAGCAGCATCGATCCGGCGTTGCTGGAACTTGAAATTACCGAAGGCGTGGTGATGGAAGACGCGCAGGCCGCGATCGCCTTGCTCAAGCGCCTGCGCGCCCTGGGCCTGCGCCTGGCCATCGACGACTTCGGCACCGGTTATTCCAGCCTGGCTTACCTCTCCCGCTTCCCGATCGACAAGCTCAAGATCGATCAGTCGTTCGTGCGCAATATGGCCAGCGTCGGCGAACAGAGCGCCATCGTGCAGGCCACCATCGGCCTGGGCCATAGCCTGGGCCTGTCGGTGATCGCCGAAGGGGTGGAAACGGACGAGCAGCGCAGCCTGCTGCGCGGCTGGCAATGCGACCAGATACAGGGTTATTACTACAGCAGGCCATTGCCGGCGGTGGCGGCAACGGAATTTTCACAAGGCTGCCTTCAACGGCATGCCGCTTGAACCATGAAAGGGACAGACACCATGAACATGCAATCGCCATCGTCAGCCATGGACGACACCGATGAAAAGATCGAAGTGGCCCGCATCCGCATCGGCCGGCAGAACCAGCAAAGCGCCGTGCTGGGCGCCTTTCGCGAAGCCGACCGCCTGCTGGGATCGTGGGTGCATGGCGCCGGCGACCAGGTCGACATCGATTTCGAAGTGACCTTCAACGACGGCTATGTCTTCAAGGGCCGCTACGAATTCTGGCGCAAGTCGCGCCGCCGCCCATCGCTCTCGCGCCATGTCTATGAATCGTTTTTGGCGCTGTGGCAGGGCGGCGGCAGCGACATGTCGCGCTATGCCGTCAGTAATGCCTGAGTGCGCCGGTAGTGCGAGGGCGTGCCGCCGCGCAGGTTGCCAAAGGCCTTCTGGCCGATCAGCCGCAGCCTGGAAAGCGCACTGATCCCGCGACCTTCGCCTTCGGGTCATGCTCGACAATGCCGGGACGCCGAGCTCGCCGACAGCATGACTGGTATTTTAGTGAGCAGGTCGATCCGTACGCTACACTAAAGCGTACCTTGAACAACTGCACGTCCTACCAGCAAATACACCTTTAAGAACCTATGTCAAACCGACGCATCGTTAATGTTCCCCAAACCAGTCAACGCGATCTAGCTCGCCAGTTTCATTGGCTTATGGATATCGACCTTAACGAGCAACGCACAGACGTTCAAATACTTTCTGTATCGGTATTCGACCACTGGCTATCGCGCGACGAAGCATGTGAAAAGCTGGAAAATGTTCCGGTAGACGAGCAAGCACGTCGGGACGCCTTGCTTGCAGACTTTTGCTCTCAAATGATCGCTGGAACTGATGTGCTTTCGTTTGTGCAGCGCGGTCGCCAATTTCGTCACATCCTTTTCCGACGGTTCGTGTCGAAGGCAGCGCTTTCCGAATATTGCAGACCAGGCGGCGGTAAGGTCTTGGGACACAGAGATTTTCACGTCGTGCTCCCAGAGCATGGGTGCGTACTTTATGGGAGCTGGGACGACACGTATCACTTTTTCTTCAAACGTCCTGGCTTGGAAGACGCTGCACGTGTTTGGGCGGATAAAAGTGGCGTCTATCTACTAAGTCGCTGAAATTACGCATCAACGTGCGCAATGAGGCGATTGCTGCCGTAGGAATCAGCTCGTCGCCGTGTTGTTCTTCACTCTCCAGTCACTGTCCTTGGGAGAAAAAACGATAGCATTGCCACAACAAGTAGGCTTTATCTGGCATTACCTGGCTTGGCTTGCGGTGGCGTGATGGCGCCTTTGTGCCTTCGGCTGCCAAGTGTCATCGCGTACTCATGGGTGAACAGGGCGCCAAAGAAGAAGATTTGCGCCGAATAATAGATCCAGGTGATCAGCGCGACGATGGAGCCGGCCGCGCCATAGGCGCTACCGAAGTCGCCATGGCCCAGGTACAGGCCGATCAGCACCTTGCCGCCCATGAACAGCATGGCCGTCAGGACGGCGCCGACGATCACGTCGCCCCAGGCGATCGGCGTGGCGGGCAGGTATTTGTAGATAAACGCGAAGATGACGGTGACGATCAGCATCGACAGGCCGGCGAACGCATATTGCAGCAGCTTGCCCGGATCGGTCGGGTCAGCCCAGCTGCCCTGCATGGCGGCCAGGCCCGCATTCACTGCCAGCGTCATCATCAGCATCAGGGCCAGCACCAGCAGCAGGCCGAACGACAGCACACGCTCCTTGAGGAACAGCCAAAGGCCCGAGCCTTCCGACGGCGGAATCTGCCACAGCTCGTCCAGGCTTTCCTTCAGTTCCGCAAACGCGCTGGTGGCCGTCACCAGCACGATCACGCCGGAGATGATGCTGGCGGCCACGCCTTCGTCCGCGCGCTTGGCGCCGGAAATGATGGCTTTCAAGGCGTCGCCGCCCTGGGTGCCGGTCAGGCCGCCAAGTTCTGTCAGCAGGGCGGCGCGCACGGCCTCTTCGTCAAAGAAAATGCTGGCCAGCGCCACCACCAGGATCAGCATCGGCGCCAGCGAAAACAGCACATACAGCGTCAGGGCTGCGCCCTTGCTGGAAGCGCGGCGGGACAGCCAGGCTTCGGCGGCGGCGCGCGCCATCTGCACCAGGGCATAAAAATAGGACGACCAGCCGCCCTGTCCGACGCGGCTGGAGATGATGGCCCGGCGCTTGGCCACGCCATTGTCTTTGTCGGAGTTGGCGTGTGGTGAAGGCGTGGCAGTTTCCAAGGGTTGGTTTCCTGTTGCAAGGCGTCAAGGTTGAACATGACGCCATGTTGCGCTTTCCATACATATTCTTCGGTGCGTGTGCGCACGCATGGCCCATATGCGGCGATTACTCGGCTTCGGCGCACTCGGTTAGATGGCGTACAGAGGTGCCCAAGTCGCGGCCGGACACTTGCAGTTCACACAAGAGGCCCACCATGCGAACTCCCTTTATCGTTGCCCTGCCTGCCATTCTCGGCAGTGCAGCGCTGCTGCTGTCCGCCACTGCCGATGCCCAGCAAGGCGATGGCACCCATGTCGGCATCGCCGCCGCCATCGTCAAGCCCGACAAGGTCGAAGCTACGCCCACACGCGTGGCCGCCATCAAGGCGCCACCCGGCTTTACGGTCTCGGTGTTTGCCACCGGCCTGAAAAATATCCGCATCATCGCCGTCGCGCCGGACGGCACCATCTATGTCAGCCGGCGCGACCAGGGCGATGTATTGATGTTCAGGGATGTCGATGGCGACGGCCGTGCCGATGGTGCACCGGTCAAGGTGGCCAGTCGCGCCGGCGCGCACGGGCTGGCGATTCGTGACGGCAAACTGTACCTTGCCACTGTCAAGGAAGTGTTCGTGGCTGATATGCTGGCCGACGGGCGCCTGTCATCCCTGAAACTGATCATCGGCGACCTGCCCGACGCCGGCCAGCATCCGAACCGCACCATGGCCTTCGGCCCGGACGGCATGCTGTATATCAGCGCCGGCTCGACCTGCAATACCTGCAATGAAAGCAATCCGGAAAACGCCACCTTGCTGCGCGCTTCGCCAGACGGCAAGCAGCGCAGTATCTTCGCCTCGGGTCTGCGCAACATGATCGGCTTTGACTGGCAGCCGCGCACGGGCCAATTGTGGGGCATGGATCACGGCATCGATTACCTGGGCGACGACGAGCAGCAGGAAGAGATGAACAAGATCGAACTGGGCAAGCAGTACGGCTGGCCGCATGTGTATGGCACCGGCAGCATCTACCCGCAAAGTACGCCGGTGGGCGACATCAGCAAGGAAGAATGGCGGGCGCGCAGCACGCCGATGGTGCTTGGCTATACGGCCCACGCGGCGCCGATGCAAATGCTGTTCTACCGCGGCGCGAACTTCCCGGCCGAATACCAGGGTGACGCGTTTGTCACCATGCGCGGCTCGTGGAACCGCAGCACGCCATCGGGCTACGAAATCGTGCGCGTGCGTTTTGCCGATGGGCAGGCAAGCGCGATCGAGCCCTTCGTCAGCGGTTTTCTCACCGATGGCGGCAAGGCGCATATTGCGCGCCCAGTCGGCCTGGCAATGGCAAACGACGGCTCGCTGCTGATGGCGGACGATGCCAACGGCGTGCTGTACCGCGTGGCTTACACCGGCAACACGGCGCGTGGCGCCACGCTGGCGCAAGCGCCAGCCGGGACGATGCAGCAGCAGGCGGCAAAAGGCACCAACGTGCCGCTGGCGTTGGCGCGCACGTAAAATGGCGGCAAGCTGACGGTCAACAGCCCGGCCATCGCCGGCAACGCCATGCTGGCCGCGAAATACAGTGAATACGCCGACGGCGTCTCGCCACCATTATCCTGGTCGACGGTAGCGGGCGCCAAATCCTATGCCATCATCATGGAAGACCCCGATGCGCCGCAAAAGCCCTTTGTGCACTGGCTGGCCTGGAATATTCCGTCCACTGTCACCAGCCTGCCGGAAGGCTTGCAAGAACAGCCACGCCTGACCGAACCGGAGGGCGTGCTGCAGGGGCGCACCACGCGCGGCTCGATCGGCTACTACGGTCCGCGCCCGCCGGTGGGCGATCCTGCCCACCATTACCACTTCCAGGTATTTGCGCTCGACGCGGTATTGTCGCTGCCATTCGGCGCCGACCGCGACCAGCTGCTGCAGGCGATGCAGGGGCATGTGCTGGCCAAGGGCGAGCTGGTCGGGCGCTACCGGCAGGTGCAGTCACCGCTGAAATGAGGTTTTCTGCTGAACGGGCGCTGAACCAGCGTCTTGCTACAGTATGGTTTTACAGTTGATCGGGAGGCCGCATGCCTTTGCCAGAAGACGACCAGGTTTCAACCATGGTATTTGATGCAGTGACGCTGGCGCAGGCGCGCCGTTTCAACCGCCAGCTCGGTTGGGCGCCGCGTTTTCGCATCCGTAACCGGGTCATTCCGGTGCTGATCCAGTCTCTGCTGTATTTGTCGCAGCTGACCGGTGCGCACAAGCTGGCGCGCGCCCACATTCGCGTCGAGCGGCGCGTGGTGCACAACGATGGCGTCAATGTCCCGCTGCGCATTTTGACTGGCCTGCGCCCCGCGCGTGCGGTGCTGCTTGATTTTCATGGCGGCGGCTGGGTGATCGGCAATGCGCAGATGAACGATGCGCTGAACCTGGCCATCATCGAGGCCTGCGATGTGGCGGTGGTCTCGGTCGACTACCGGCTGGCGCCAGCCGCTACCCTGCAGCAGATGCTCCACGACTGCCTGGCAGCGGCGCGCTGGCTGCTGGAGACGCAATTTTCCGGTTTGCCGGTGCTGGTGGTGGGCGAATCGGCCGGCGGCCACCTGGCCGCAGCGACCCTGCTGCGCTTGCAGGCCTGGCCGCAGCTGCTGGCCCGCATCAGGGGCGCTGTGCTGTATTACGGCGTGTACGACCTGGCCGGCACGCCCAGCGTGCATGCTGCCGGACCCGATACGTTGGTGCTGCACGGTCCCGGCATGGCAAGCTCGATGCGTCTGCTTACGCCCGGCGTGCAGAATGAGCAGCGCCGCCAGCCACCGATCTCGCCGCTGTATGGCGCGCTGGCCGGCATGCCGCCGGTATTGATGTTCGCCGGCGAACGCGACCCGCTGCGTGACGATACCGTGCTGATGGCGCAGCGCTGGCGCCAGGTGGCACCGGTGGAAGCGCATCTGGTGCCGGAAGCACCGCATGGATTTATCCGTTTTCCGATCGCGCTGGCGCGCCAGGTGCAGGCGAGGACGCATGCCTGGATCAATGAGAGGATTGCGCTAGCGATGCGTTAGCCTAGTTTTTACAACAGCTGCAAAATCTGGGGTCAGACCCGTCGGGTCTGACCCCGGCTCTGCGCTGCTGGCCAAGAAAGCTGATAACGACCTGCTTAAAGAGCCCGCGCGCTCAACCTTACCGCAATCGATTTCCCCGCTGGCACCATGCTTTCCACTGCATGGTGGGCCAGCGGCAGCAGGGGGTTGCACTCGGGGTAGTAGCCGCCGATGCAGCCGGGCGGCACATCGTAGGCCACCAGCCGCAGCCCGCGCACGCAGCGCTTGAGGCCGTCTGGCGCGACGCCGTGCACGTCCACCAGTTCCCCTTCGGCAAACCCCAGGCGCACGATATCGCCGGCGTTCACCAGCAGCACGCGCCGGCCGCCGTAGATGCCGCGAAAGCGGTCGTCTTCGTTGTAGATGGTGGTATTGAACTGGCTGTCGCTGCGGATGGTAAACAGGCGCAGCACGTCGCCGTCGGGCTGCGCCTGGTCCGGGTCTTCCAGCAGGGTTTCCGGCGTGATGAAGTTGGCCAAGCCGTTCGGCGTTTTCCATACGCGCTGCGCGGCAGGCACGGGGCGGCGAAAGCCGCCGGGCTGCCACATGCGGGCATTGAAATCATGGAAGATATCAGGGTAAGTCGTGGCAATCGCCTCGCGCACGGTGGCGTAGTCGGCCACCCAGGCGTCCCACGGCGCCAGCGCAAAGCGTTCGGGCGGCAGCATGGCGCGCGCCAGCTCGGCAACGATGGCCGGCTCGGAACGCAGGGTGGCAGCTGCCGGTTCGGCACGGCCGCGCGAGCCATGCATGCAGCCGGTGCTGTCCTCGACCGACACGGCCTGCTCGCCGCTGGCCTGGCGGTCGATCTCGATGCGGCCCAGGCAGGGCAGCAAATACGATACTGCTCCCGGCACCAGGTGGCTGCGATTGAGCTTGGTGGCGATCTGCACCGACAGGCGCAGCTTGTTCCAGGCCGGTTCCAGCACGTCGGTATCGGGCGCGGCGCGCAGGAAATTGCCGCCCAGGCTGACAAAGGCCTGCACCGAGCCATCGAGCATGCCTTGGCAGGCGGTGACGGTATTGAGGCCTTTCTCGCGCGGCGGCTCGAAGCCATACTGTTTTTTCAATTGGTCGAGCGGCGCCAGTTCCGGCTTTTCCGTAATGCCTACCGTGCGCTGGCCCTGCACGTTCGAATGGCCGCGCACCGGGCAGATGCCGGCGCCCGGTTTGCCGATATTGCCGCGCAAAAGAAGAAGGTTCGACAGCATCTGCACATTCTGCACGCCGTGGCGGTGCTGGGTCAGGCCCATGCCGAAGACGCCGATCACGCGTTCGGCACGCGCATAGGTTTGCGCCGCCGTTTCCAGGGCGGCGCGCAGCAGGCCCGATTCGCGTTCAATGTCCAGCCATGAGGTGGCGCGCACTGCCTGCGCAAACTCGTCCAGGCCCGAGGTGTGTTCTTCGATGAAAGCCACGTCGAGCACGCGCACGCTGCCAGCGGCTTGCGCCGCATCGTCGGCTGCGATCAGTGCCTTGCACAAGCCCATCAATGCCGCGCTGTCGCCGCCGGCTTTCACTTGCAGGTATTGGGTGCTGATCTGCGTCTCGGCCGGGCTCAGCATGTCAAGCGGCGACTGCGGATTGGCAAAGTGCAGCAAGCCTGTCTCGCGCAGCGGATTGAAGGTGATTACCGGCACGCCGCGCTGGCGCGCTTCCTGCAACTGGTGCAGCATGCGCGGGCTGTTGGTGCCGACGTTCTGGCCGAAGAAAAAAATGCAATCCGTCTGCCCGAAGTCGTCCAGTACCACCGTGCCAATCGGTACGCCGATGGTCTTCGGCAGCGCCACCGAGGTGCTTTCGTGGCACATATTGGAACTGTCGGGCAGGTTGTTATTGCCGTACATGCGCGCGGCCAGCTGGTACATATACGAGGTTTCCAGCGAAGCGCGCCCGGAACTGTAGAACACCACGCTGCTTGGTGCCATCGCGCGCAGTTGCGCACCGATTTCCGCAAACGCCGCATCCCAGCTCGTTTCCACATAACAGTCGCTGGCCGCATCCCGGCGCATGGGCACCGTCAGCCGGCCCACGCTTTCCAGTTCATGGTCGCTCCAGGTGCGCAGTTCGGCCAGGGTATGCTGCCGGAAGAAATCGACGCCGATCTTTTTGCTGGTGATTTCCCAGGCGGTGGCCTTGGCGCCGCTTTCGCAAAATTCGAACGGGTGCGGATTGGCCGGCTTGGCCCAGGCGCAGCCGACGCAGGCATAGCCGTCGGTCTTGTTCTGGTGCCGCATCAGGCTGGCGCCCTTGAACAGCACGCCTTCGGTCAGCAGCGCGGCGCCCACCTCCTTGACGGAACCCCAGCCGCCGGCAGGATGGGGGTAGGGATCGGGGTGGCTGGTCTTGCTCATGGCGTGCTCCGCAGTTGTGGTTATCCAGAACACGGTACGTGCGATTGCGCGGCGGCTCTGTGCTGCGCTTCACCTTCACGGTAAGATGGCGCATTGTCAAAATGAGGTGGTCACGTGCGATTGCTGCTGGTGGAAGATGATCCGATGATCGGCGAGAGCCTGGTCGATGGCCTGCGTGGCGAAAGCTATGCGGTGGACTGGGTGCGCGACGGGCGCGAGGCGCAGCTGGCGCTGGATGGCTTCGAGTACGATGTGATGCTGCTCGACCTGGGCCTGCCCGGCCTGCAGGGCATGGACGTGCTGCGCACGGCGCGCCAGCGCGGCGCCGACCTGCCGGTGCTGATCATCACCGCGCGCGACGGCACGCCGGCCCGCGTCGAGGGCCTCGATGCGGGCGCCGACGATTACCTGGTCAAGCCCTTCGATCTCGACGAATTGCTGGCCCGTTTGCGCGCCTTGCTGCGCCGCCGCAGCGGCCACAAGCGCTCGGTGATCGAGCATGGCGGCGTGACCCTGGACCTGGCCAGCCATGAAGCCAGTTTTCATGGCGTACCGGTGAAGCTGGCGCGGCGCGAGTTTTCCGTGCTGCGCGCCTTGCTCGACAATCCGGGCAAGGTGATCACCAAGAGCCAGTTCGAGGAAAAACTGTACGGCTGGGACAGCGAAGTGGAAAGCAATACCGTCGACGTGTATATCTACCAGTTGCGCAAGAAATTCGGCGCCGACCTGATCCAGACCGTGCGCGGCGTCGGCTACAAGATACGCGTGGCGCCATGACCAGTATCCGTCACCGCCTGTTGCTGGGCCTCTTGGGCGCGACCCTGTTGTGCGTGCTGGGGGCCGGCGCCTCGCTGTACTTTTCGCTGCTGGAAGAAACCAATGAAATCGGTGACCTGCAGCTGCGCCAGCTGGCCGTCGCCGTGCCCGGTGAATTCTCGCCCGATACTGGCCGCCCCTCGCCACAGGACCCGGAGGAAGCGTTCGTGCTGCAGTCCTGGGATGTGCGCGGCGCGCTGGTGTATGCGACCGCCGGCCAGCCGCAATTGCCGCGCTATGCGCTCGATGGCTATACGCGGGTCAAGGTAAACGGCTTGCGCTGGCGCCTGTATGGCGAAACGCGGCGCGGCCGCTATGTGCAGGTGGCGCAGACGATGAATGTGCGGCGCCACCTGGCGCTCAGCATGGCCTGGCGCGCCGGCTCGCCGCTACTGGCATTCGCCCTGATGCTGGCGCTGGTGATCGTGGTGGTGGTAAGACGCGCGCTGCAGCCGCTGGACCGCCTGGCCGACAGCGTCGCGGGGCGCTCGCCCGATGCCCTGACACCGTTGCCGATGCAGCAGATGCCGCCCGAACTGCGGCCTGTGGTGCTGGCCCTGAATGGCCTGATGCGCAAATTCGACGAGGCGATCACGGCGCAGCGCACTTTTGTCGCGGACGCGGCGCACGAACTGCGCTCGCCGCTGACGGCATTGAAACTGCAGTTGCAGGTGGCCGAACGCGCTACCAGCGACGCAGCGCGCAGTGTGGCATTGAAAAAACTGCACGACCGGCTGGACCGCAGCACGCATCTGGTGCGCCAGTTGCTGAGCCTGGCGCGCCACGAAGCGGCGCTGGCGCCGGGCCAGTTGCGCACGGTCGACCTGGGCCAGCTGCTGGCCGGCGCCGTGGCCGACCATGGCGCGCTGGCCGACAGCCGCGAGATCGACCTGGGCGTGGTGGCGCCGGCGCAAGTGCTGGTCGAGGCCGACCCTGACGGCCTGCAGGTGCTGCTCAACAACCTGGTCGACAATGCGCTGCGCTACACGCAGCCTGGCGGCACGGTGGACCTCGAAGCGGCGCGCATCGGCGGGCGCGCCATGCTGCGCGTGCGCGACAATGGCCCCGGCGTGTCGGAAGAACATCGGGCGCGCCTGTTCGACCGCTTCTATCGTCCCGACGGCCACGACGCCTGGGGCTGCGGCCTGGGCTTGTCCATCGTGCGCAATATCGCCGACCATCACCAGGCCAGCATCGAACTGGCCGAGAGCGGCGAGGGCAGGGGGCTGTGCGTGACGGTGTGGTTTGCGCCGCTGTCGCATCACGTGCGATCCTGAGGCCCGGCGAATTATGGGCTCGCCGCGCCAAGGGCCTCATGGATGGCGCCGAACAGCGGCTCTTGCGCGCGGCTGGCCAGGTGGGCGAACAGCTGGCTGACGGCCGGATGGACCACGCACAGCAGGTCGACTTCGCCTTGCCGCTGCGCTTCAAGCGCGGTGTCGCCATGCAGCAGGCCGATGCCCAGGCGCTGCGCCAGCATCGGGCGCATCACGCTGTCGCGGTCGATGCTGATGATGCGGCGCGGGCGGAACTGGTGGGCCTGGAACAACTGCTCGGCAGCGCCGCCGCAGCACAGGCTGGCTGGCGCGAAGATCCACGGCAACTGGCCCAGCGCGGCCCAGTCCAGCGGCGCACCGGGGTCAACCATGCTGGCTGGCGCGGCCAGGTAGATGGGAAAGCGGGCCATTTCGCGCGTGGCCAGGTCCTGGCCGGGCGTATTCGCTTCGTTGTAGAAGCCGGCGTCCAGCACACCGCTGCGGATGGCGGCCAGGGTGGCGCTGGAACTGCCGTATTCCAGTGATATTTCCACCTCCGGATGGTGTTCGGCAAAGCGCCGCAGCAATCTGCCGATCAGCGCTGTATCCGATTGTCCGCCGACGCCGATGCGCAGCCGGCCTGCCAGCCGGCCTTTCAGCAGGGCCGCTTCATCGATCAGCGCGCGGTGGCTGGCGATGGTGTGCTCGGCCATGGCGAGGATGCGCTGGCCATGGCTGGTCAGGCGCATGCCGCGCGCCGTGCGTTCGAACAGGGCCAGCCCCAGTTCTTGCTCGATGCCCTTGATGTGGGCGCTGACGGCGGGCTGGCTCAGGAACAGGCATTCAGCGGCACGCGTAATGCTGCCGGTACGCGCCACGCAGGCAAAAGTTTTCAGGTGCAGGATGTCCATGCATCTATGGTAGCGTCATTTTGTGCGGCTGGCCGCCGCGCCTTGCAATCGCCAGCGCGGCCAAGAGCACGACGGCCGCCACGGCAAACGCAGCGTGCATGCCGCGCGCGACGGCCTCTCCTGGCGCGGTCGTCACGTCGCCGCCCGCCGCCAGCGCGAACAAGCCGGCCATCACGGAAGCGCCCGCCACCAGGCCCAGGTTGCGCGACAGGCTCATCGCGCCTGCCACGCTGCCGCGCCGCCCTGCCGCCACGCCCATCATCATGGCCGTGTTGTTGGCTGCCTGGAACAGGGCGTAGCCGGCCGTCAGCAGCACCAGCGGCAAGGCATACGCGGCCACGCTCAGGCTCGCTGGCAGCAAGGCCAGCGCCAGGCAGGCCAGCACCGCGCACAGCAGGCCGGCCTTGAGCATGCGCTGCGCGCCATGGCGGTCCACCAGGCGCCCGGCCGGCACGCCGCACAGGGCGGCAGCCAGCGGTCCCAGCGCCAGCACCAGCCCGCTTGTGGTGCTGCCAAGTTGCAAGCCACGCGCCAAATAGAATGGCCCGACCACCAGCGTGGTCATCATGACGGTCGATACCAGCGCGCTGGCGAGCAGTCCTGCCGCCAGCGCGGATTCGATCCGCAGGGCCAGGTGCGCCGGCTGCACGCTTGGCGCTTGCCGGTCCTCGGGCAGGTAGCGCCACGCCAGCAGCAGCGCCAGGGCTGCCAGCGGCAGGTTGACGAGGAACAGCGACGGCCAGCCGTAACGGGCCAGCAGCAGGCCGCCCAGCGCCGGTCCCAGGGTGGTGCCCAGGGCCGACATGCTGCCCAGCAGTCCCATGGCGCTGCCCGCGCGCTGCCGGCTGACGGCGCCGGCCGCCATCGCCATGGCCAGCGCCAGCATCACGGCAGCGCCGGCCCCCTGCACGATGCGCGCGGCCACCAGCAGCGGCAAGCTGGTGGCCAGAGCGCACAGCAGGGACGCCACGGCAAACAGAGCGATGCCGGCCAGCAGCAAACGGCGCCTGCCCAGCCGGTCGCCCAGGCGGCCGGCGTTGACGGACAGGGCGGTGACGGCCAGCAGGTAGGCCAGCACCACCCACTGCACCTGCTTGAATGGCGCCTGCAGGCTGGCGGCGATCGCTGGCACGCCGATATTGGCGATGCTCGCGCCCAGCGCCGGCAGCAGCGTGGCCAGCGACAAGGCGGCCAGTGCGCCGCGCGCGGCTGGTGTCACGGTAGAAGTTTGCATGCGGTATCCATCTGAAAAGATGGCCCACCTTACGCCGCCACCCGCTGGCGGGCAAATCGTCAATCCGGAGCCGTCACCTCAGGAAAACCGAGGGCTTGCGGCAGTGCGTGTGCCGCCATCGGCCGGGCGATGTGGTAGCCCTGCAGATAATGGCAGCCCATCGCCTGCAAAATGGCGGCCTGTGCGGTGTTTTCCACGCCTTCGGCCACCACCTCCATGCCCAGGCTGGCGCCCATGGCGACGATGGTGGCGGCCAGGCTGCGGCCGCGCTGGTTATGTTCGATCTGCAGCACGAAGGAACGGTCTATCTTCAGCGTATCGAGGCGGAAGCGGGCCAGGTAGGACAGCGAGGAAAAGCCGGTGCCGAAGTCGTCCAGCGACAGGCTCACGCCCAGCGCGCTCAGGCGCGACAGCGCCACTTGCACCCGGTCGGTATCGTCGAGCAGCACGCGCTCGGTCAGCTCCAGCTCCAGCCGCCGGGCCGGCAGGCCGTGCGCATCGAGCGCGTGCCGTACCTGGTCGGCAAAGCCGGGGTCGAGCAGTTGCTTCGCCGAGACATTGATGCTGACGATCAGCTCGCCCATTTCGCCCTGCCACTGCGCCAGCTGGCGGCACGCTGCATGCAGTACCCAGTGGCCCAACTCCACGATCAGCTCGCTGTCTTCCGCCACCGGGATGAAGCGGTCGGGCGGCACCGTGCCCAATTGCGCGCTGTGCCAGCGCAGCAATGCTTCGACCTTGCGCAACTGCCGGCCATCGGACGTGACGATGGGCTGGTAGACCAGTTGCAGTTCGTTTGCCGCGATGGCCGAACGCAGTGCGGCATCGATCGTCAAGGCTTCCCTGGCGTGCGCCGTCATGCTGTCGTCAAAAAAGCGCAGGTGGCCGCGGCCCGCCTTCTTGGCCTCGTACATGGCGATATCGGCATTGCGCAGCAGGGCGTCGGCACTGGCGCCATGCTGGGGATGGCAGGCCACGCCGATGCTGGCCGAGACCGACAGCGCCTGCAACGGCAAGGTGAACGGCGCGGCCAGGGCGTCGAGGATGCGCTGGCCGACCACGCGCGCCATGGCGACGGCGGTGCAGGGCAGCACGATAATGAATTCATCGCTGCCGAAGCGCGCCACGATGGCCTGCACCGGCAGCACGCCCTGCAGGCGCTGTGCGAACTGGCACAGCAGCTGGTCGCCCGTTTCATGGCCGAAGGTATCGTTGATGCGCTTGAAACGGTCCAGGTCGATGAAAAACAGCGCGCAGTCGCCACCGGCCTGCCGCGCTAGTTGCACGCAGCGTTTCAGCTCCTGCAGCAGGCCGTGGCGGTTGAACAGGCCTGTCACCGGGTCATGGTGGGCCGCGCGGTGCAGCAGCGCATCTTTTTTTTGCCGCTCGCTGATGTCGAACAGCTGCACCATGCAATACAGCTGGCCGCTCTCGATATACGGCGAGGCGATCATTTCCAGTGGCACCTGATCGCCGCCGGCCAGCGTGATGGTGGCCGTTTCGATAAACGGATAGGCACCTTGCGCCGCCTCGAAACGGCGGAAATACGCGGCCGCGTCCTGGCGCGAGGCGAACAGCCGATGGTCGGCCACGTGCGTGCCGATCAGGGCGTCGGCGTGCACATGGCCAAGCAGCCGGGCGCAGCGCTCATTGGCCACCTGGACATGGCCGCTGCGGTCCTGGATCAGGAAACCGTTGCTGAGGCTGTCGATGGTGTGCACATAACGATGGCGGATTTTTTCCTGCACCGCATGAATCAGGCACAGCATGGAGACGGTCTTGATGGCGATTGAGTACATGAACCAGGATTGGTAGTCGTGTGGTATCCAGCCCACCGAGTTGGCCAGGTTGAACATGCCGCGCACGATCAACACCATGCCCAGGAAACGGTAGCGGTTGCGATGCAAGCCCAATCTCAGACCCGACCACGTCATCGCCGATCCCAGCACGGCGGCCGTGATCCATTGCGCGCGCAGCGGATGGCCCTCCCACAGGCCGTACAGCCCGATGACGCCCAGGAAGCATCCCAGCAGTAGCGGCTGCAGATGGCGCCGGCGCAGATTGCCCAGAAAATACTCGGTGCCACCGACGAAGCCAGCCACCGCGCCGCACAAGCTCAGTGCCGCAACCAGATAGTGTATCGATGAGCGTTCTTCGACAGTCCAGCTGGCTGAACCAAGGCTGAGCGCCAGCTGGCCAACAGCCCACAGCAGCGCATGCCATTCACTGCGTTGCCTGGCCCACAGGAACAGCAGGATGACGATCAAAATGGTGTCTGCCGCCAGCGAAAACAGGATATAGGTTTGTGATGCCATGAGTGACCGGATTAGCGCCAGTGCCGGAACAGTGAGTTACTGTTGGTCTATGGCAGCCTTATCTTAACCCAGGCTGTGGGCTTGCGATAGGGTGGCGGCGCGCGGCACGACCAGGCCTTGAGCTGAAGCGTCGAGCATGAAAAAAGCGGAGGCTGCCCATAGGCAAGCTCCGCTTTGCGCATCGTGCTACAAGAACTTACGCCACTTCGGTGACGAACTCTGCTTGTGGACGGCGTACTTTTTCCAGGTTTTGCAGCCAGTCGCCTTCGCTGGCGCGGTAGCCCAGCGGCAGTATCACTACCGAGCGCAGGCCGCGCGCGGTCAAGCCCAGGATTTCGTCGACCTTGGCCGGGTCAAAACCTTCCATCGGCACCGAATCGACTTTTTCCTGCGCCGCAGCGATCAGGGCCGTGCCCACGCCGATATACGCCTGGCGTGCAGCGTGCTGGTAGTTGGTTTCCGCGTCGCGCTGCGGGTAGGTATTGAGCAGTTGCTGGCGATACGCTTCCCAGCCTTCGTTCTTGAAGCCACGCACGGTATTGACCAGATCAAACATATAGTTGATGCGTTCCACTGTGTAGTTGTCCCAGGCGGCAAACACCAGCAGGTGCGAGCAGTCGGTCACTTGCGCCTGGTTCCAGGCGTGTGGCTTGATCTGCGCGCGCAGTTCGGGGTTGGTGACGACAAACACTTCATATGGCTGCAGGCCGCTGGAGCTGGCCGTCAGGCGCACGGCTTCCACGATGCGGTCGACTTTCTCTTGCGGCACCGCTTTCGATGGGTCCATCTTTTTGGTGGCGTAACGCCAGTGCAAGTCTTGCAGCAAATCGCTCATCAGGAATCCTTTTCAAGTAAATAGTTCAGGCTAGAAATGATAGCGTATTCAGGTATTTCAAGTGAACGGGCCAAAATAGCTGTCTAGTCAACCGTGGGCGACACCACGAAACCTGGCAGAAGATGCACAATGGCAGCAATGCGAAGTCTTTCATCGCCAGATAGGGGAGTGGCCATGCCTGTCCGAACGCTGTTGCGTATCTTGCTCCTCAGCCTCGCGCTGCTGTCCACGCATGTCTGGGCAGACGAGCGAGTTGCCTCGCCGCTGCGCGTGGTGAGCTTTCCGTATCCGCCCTTTATGCTGATCGACGAGCGCAGCAAGCCTGCCGGGCCGATGGTCGAATTGGTGAGTGAGGCCTTCCGGCGCGTGGGCCAGCCCGCAAGCATCGAATTGCTACCGCTGGCGCGCGCGCTGCTGCAAGTGGAAACGGGCGAGGCTGCTGCCATGTTTACCGTCAAGAAGACGCCCGAGCGTGTAGCGAAATACCTGTTTTCCAGCGAGCCGGTGCTGGTGCAGGATTATGTGATTTTCGTTGCCAGCGATTCCACGCTGGCCTTTCGTGGCGACCTCAATGCGCTGGCCATGTCGTCCATCGGCGTGGTGGCCGGCACTTCCTACGGTGCCATTTTCGACGCGGCCGCCCGCCAGGGCACCTTCAAGAAACTGGAAAGCGCTGGCAGCCATGACGCCAATTTCAGGAAACTGCTGGCCGGGCGCATGGATGCGGTGGTCTGCAGCCGCGCCGTCGGGGTGGAAATACTGAGGCAACTGCAGGCAAGCTGGCGCGTGAAAATCAGCGGTCCGCCGATCGAGACCACGCAAAGCTATCTGATGTTCAACAAGGCTGTGGCCACGCCGAAATTGGTGGAGAAATTTGACCATGCGATCAGAACGATGCGAAAAGAAGGACTGTTGGACACATATCGTAAAGTTGAAAGACCCTGATTAAAATTGATACCTGCAGATCGGGCGCGCCGCGCTGGCCTGATCCGTTAGCATGGCGACAAAGGGGGGCAACGATGAAACTGAAAACCATCTTGGGGGTGACTGCCGTGCTGGTGGCGCAAATCGCCTTTGCGACCCGGCCATGCCCGCCCGAAATGCGGGAATGTGGGCCGAATCCGTTTTATTCGCTGGTGGCCGGCATGTCGCAGGTGTGCTCCGAACGCGACCCCGTGCGCGCCGCGCTGTATCAGTCCATCCCGGCCCGTGTCGTGGCCGAATATCCGCAGGCCTACGCGCAGCTCGATGCCGATCCGGGCTTTCGAAAGGAGCTGGCGGAAGTGGTGCGCGAACTGCGCGCCATGAACACGCAAAGAATACAGAAAGAATGCGGCGGCTTTCTCATCGATGGGCAGGGCTGAAGCCTCCTGCCTTTGGCGATCCGTCCTGATGCGCACCATGACGGCGCGCGCCGTGAATATATTTTGCATGGCCTGCATCCAAAACCGCATCTTGTGGGTAGTCGAAGGGTGCGCCCCCTGTTTTCGCAGGCGGGCGGCACCTCTACAACTCATAACAGGAGCCATGACCATGCCCCAACTGCCGTTTGCCAAGCTGCTGCTTGTTTCTTCGATTGCCATGTCCCTCGCCGCTTGCGGCGGCGGTGACAACGATGAGGTCGGTGTCATCACGCCGCCGCCGACCACGCTGCCGGTGCTGACGGCGGGCGAGGTGTTCGTGCTCACCGGCAGCAACAAGCTGATGTCGTTCGACCGCGCCTCGCCTGGCGCAGTACGCACCACCGCGCAAGTCACCGGCCTGCAACCGGGCGAAAACCTGCTCGGCATCGATTTTCGTCCGGCCGACGGCCAGTTGTATGCTGTCAGCAGCAGCGGTCGAATTTATGTGATCGACGGCGGCACTGGCGCGGCCATCCTGAAATCTACCCTGGCGGCGGACAGCACCGATGCCACCGCGCCGTTCACGGCGCTCGCCGGCACCGGGTTTGGCGTGGATTTCAACCCGGTCGCCGACCGCCTGCGCATCGTCAGCAACACCGGTCAGAGCCTGCGCATCAATGTCGACACGGGCGCCACCACCACCGATGGCAATATCAACGGCGGCGCGGCCAATACCGCCATCACGGCGGCGGCCTATACCAACAGCTTTGCCGGCACGGCCAGCACCACGCTGTTCGTGATCGACGCGGCGAACAGCACCCTGTACACGCAAAATCCACCGAACAACGGTACCCTGGCCAGCCCGGTGCCGCTGGGCGTCACCGCCACCGCCGTGACGGGCTTCGATATCGATGCGCGCACCAATACGGGCTACGCCATCATGACGGTGGGCGGCGTGCGCAATCTGTACGCACTCAACCTGTCAGCCACCACCATGCCCGCCACTTTTGTCGTGCCCGTGGCCGGCGGCGAAGAGCTGCGCGGCATCGCCCTCAGGACGCCTGCCGCACCGGTTGCCTACGGCTTGACGGACGACAGCCGCATCGTCACCTTCAAGACGGCCACGCCGAACACCCTCGATGTCAACGTGGCCGTCAGCGGCCTGGCTGCGGGCGAGCGCTTGCTGGGTTTTGACGTGCGGCCCAAGGATGGCCTGCTGTATGGCATTTCGTCGAACGCGCGCATCGTGACCATCGATCCTGCCACTGGCGTGGCGACTGTCAAGGCAACCCTGTCGGCCGATGCGGCAGACGCCAGCGCGCCGTACACGGCAATCGCCGGCAGCGCCTTCGGCGTCGATTTCAATCCGGTGGCCGATCGCCTGCGCGTGATTGGCAATACGGGCCAGAGCCTGCGCATCAATGTCGACACGGGCGCCACCACCACCGATGGCGCCATTAACCGCGCCGGCGCGCTGCCGGTCATCACGGCCGGCGCCTATAGCAACAGCTATGCCGGCGCCACCACCACCGCCTTGTACGATATCGATACGGCCAGCGCCAGCCTGGCGCTGCAAAATCCGCCGAACGACGGCACCCTGGTCAATGTGGGTTTGCTGGGCGTGCTGCCGGCCGGCGACGCGGGCTTCGACATCGCCGGTGGCGCCAATGGCCTGGCGCTGGCGGCGCTGCGTACCACGCCAACTGGCCCCAGCTCCCTGTACCGCGTCGACCTGGCGACGGGCGCGGCGATCCTGGCTGGCGGCGCCGCCACGCCGGCCACTTCACTGGTCGGTAACGGGCAGCTTGGCTTGAGCGACCTGGCGATCGCCATAAAATAGCCGCACGGCCATCGCTTGTAGCAGCGCGTGGCGATGCTGTATCGTATGGCTTCCATATGAAAAGGGATTGCCATGAAATTGCTGCTCGCTGGTGTTACCGGCCTGGTGGGTGGGCACGTGCTGCGCCTGGCGCTGGAAGATGCGCGCGTGAGTACCGTGGTGGCGCTGGCGCGCAAACCCTTGCCGGCGCACCCGAAACTGATCGCACCATTTATCGACTTTGACGCGCTGGCGCCCGATGCGACCTGGTGGCGCAGCGACGCTGTCATCTGTGCGCTGGGCACGACCATGAAGGTGGCCGGTTCACAAGCAGCGTTTCGCAAGGTCGATTGTGACTATCCGCTGGTGCTGGCCCGCCTGGCCCGGGCGGCCGGCACGCCAGCGTACGTGCTCAATTCGGCGGCCGGCGCCAATCCGGCTTCGCGCTTTTTCTACAACCGGGTCAAGGGCGAACTGGAACGCGAACTGGCAACGCTGGGTTTTGCCTCGCTCACGCATGTGCGCCCCGGCCTGATCGGTGGCGAGCGCGAGACGGTGCGCGCCGGCGAGGCGGCGCTGGCCCTGGTGCTGGGCACGCTGGCGCCCGTACTGCCCAGGCGCTGGCGCATTAATCCGGCGCAGCGCATCGCGCAGGCGCTGCTGGAGGCGGCAATCGCCGCTGCGCCCGGCGTACACGTCGTGACCTCCGACCATTTATCTTGAAAACAGGAACACCATGCAAAGCCATATCAAGGAAGTCCCGCTGGAAAAAGCCTACCGCCTGATCAACCACGGCCCGGCCGTGCTGGTCTCTGCACGCCATGATGGCGTCGACGATGTCATGGCCGCATCCTGGGCCTGTGCCCTCGATTTTGCACCGCCCAAGCTGACCGTGGTGCTGGACAAGGCCACGCGCACGCGGCCGCTGGTCGAAGGCAGCGGCATCTTTCTGATCCAGGTGCCTACCGCAGCGCAGTTGCAGTTGACCCACTTGGTCGGCACGCACAGCCTGGCCGACATGCCCGACAAGCTGGCGCGCGCTGGTGTTGAACTGTTCGATGTCGACGGCCATGACTTGCCGTTCGTTGCCGGCTGCGCCGCGTGGCTGGCCTGCCGGCTGGTGCCCGAACCGCACAACCAGCATACCTATGACCTGTTTATCGGCGAAGTGGTGGGTGCCTGGGCCGATACGCGCGTGTTTCGCGACGGACACTGGCACTTCCAGGATGCCGATCCGTCGCTGCGCAGCCTGCACTATATTGCCGGTGGCCAGTTTTATGCGATCGGCGAGTCGCTGACGGTGTAAGTGCGCCAAAAGTCAATCACCCATGCGGTATTCCGGGAAAGAAAGGATAATAGCGCCTAACTCTTTTCAAGCAAATATTGGAATACCTCATGGAAATTAAAGTCAACTTTCTCGACAAGCTGCGTCTCGAAGCCAAGTTCGATGATTTCACGGTCATCGCCGACCAGCCCATCCGCTACAAGGGCGATGGTTCGGCGCCTGGTCCGTTCGACTATTTTCTCGCTTCGTCGGCCTTGTGCGCAGCTTACTTCGTTAAGTTGTACTGCGATACGCGCAATATTCCGACTGAAAACATTCGCCTGTCGCAAAATAATATCGTCGATCCGGAAAACCGCTACCAGCAGATATTCAAGATTCAGGTCGAGCTGCCGGCCGATATCTCGGCCAAGGACCGCCAGGGCATCCTGCGCTCGATCGATCGCTGCACGGTCAAGAAAGTGGTGCAGACCGGCCCCGAGTTCGTGATCGAGGAAGTGGAGAACCTGGACGCCGATGCGCAAGGGTTGCTGATGCTCAATGCGGATGCGCAGGCAAGCACCTATATCGCCGGCAAGGACCTGCCGCTGGAGCAGACCATCGCCAATATGTCGTCCATCCTGGCCGGCCTGGGCATGAAGATCGAGATCGCCTCGTGGCGCAATATCGTGCCCAATGTGTGGTCGCTGCATATCCGCGACGCGCATTCGCCGATGTGTTTTACCAACGGCAAGGGCGCCACCAAGGAAAGCGCGCTGGCGTCGGCCCTTGGTGAGTTTATCGAACGCATGAATTTCAACCATTTCTATGGCGGCGCTTATTGGGGCGAAGAGATCGCCAACGCGCCCTTCGTCCATTATCCGGACGAGCGCTGGTTCAAGCCCGGCCGTAACGACAAGCTGCCGAAAGAGATACTCGACAAGTACAGCCTCGCCATCTACAACCCTGATGGCGAATTGCGCGCCTCGCACCTGGTCGACACCAATTCCGGCAATGCCGAGCGCGGCATCTGCTCGCTGCCGTATGTGCGCCAGTCCGATGGCAAGGTGGTGTATTTCCCGTCCAACCTGATCGAAAACCTGTACGTCAGCAATGGCATGAGTGCCGGCAATACGCTGGCCGAGGCGCAGGTGCAATGCCTGTCCGAGATTTTCGAGCGCGCCGTCAAGCGTGAAATCCTCGAAGGCGAAATGGCCTTGCCCGACGTGCCGCAAGAAGTGCTGGCGAAATACCCGGGCATCGTGGCTGGCATCCGTGGCCTGGAAGAGCAGGGCTTTCCGGTGCTGGTCAAGGATGCCTCGCTCGGTGGCGTGTATCCGGTGATGTGCGTGACCTTGATGAACCCGCGCACCGGCGGCGTGTTTGCGTCCTTCGGCGCGCACCCGAGCCTGGAAGTGGCGCTCGAGCGCAGCTTGACGGAATTGCTGCAGGGCCGCAGCTTCGAAGGCCTGAACGACCTGCCGCGCCCGACCTTCGCCAGCAATGCCGTGACCGAGCCGAACAACTTTGTCGAGCACTTTATCGATTCGAGCGGCATCGTTTCCTGGCGCTTCTTCAGCGCCAAGGCCGATTACGATTTCGTCGAATGGGATTTTTCCGGCCACGGTGAAAATTCCAACGCCGAAGAAGCGGCCACCCTGTTCGGCATCCTGGCCGACATGGGCAAGGAAGCCTATATGGCCGTCTACGACAACCTGGGCGCCGCCGCCTGCCGCATTCTGGTGCCCGGTTATTCGGAAGTGTATCCGGTGGAAGACCTGGTCTGGGACAACACCAACAAGGCGCTGCTGTTCCGCGAGGACATCCTGAACCTGCACCGCCTCGACAACGCCAGCCTGGAAGCGCTGCTCGAGCGCCTGGAAAACAGCGAGCTGGACGAATACGGCGACATCGCCACCCTGATCGGCGTCGAATTCGATGAAAACACGGTCTGGGGCCAGCTGACGACGCTGGAACTGAAATTGCTGATCCACTTGGCCTTGCAGAACTTCGACGAAGCGCAGGAACTGGTCGAAGCCTTCCTGCAATACAACGACAACACCGTCGAGCGCCGCCTGTTCTACCAGGCGCTGAACGTGGTGCTGGAAGTGGAGCTGGACGACGAGCTGGAACTGGACGATTACGTGGTCAATTTCCGCCGCATGTTTGGCGACGCGCGCATGGATACGGTGCTCGGCTCCATGGATGGCAGCGTGCGTTTCCATGGCCTGACGCCGACCAGCATGAAACTGGAAGGACTGGAGCGGCATCAGCGGCTGATCGACAGCCTCAAAAAGCTGCATGTGGCGCGGGGCAGGGTGGCAGGGCTAGTCCGGGCTTGATTGACTGGCATGCGACCAAGTCAAGCCTTGTAGACCCGGAAACAGGCTCCGGGGCGGACCCTGAGGTTCCGACCCCGGCAGTTTCGCGGTTCTGGCGTTTATAGCGCCAGTTGCCTTTCAATCCAGCACAATCACACGGTCATTTTCGCCCGCCACACAGCCCTCGGCCACCGGCTCCCACCCCTTGTGCACCACCACCTGCCTGCCGTCATGGCAGATTTCCACGCGTTCGCTGGCGGGCAGGCGCTGGCGCACCAGGGTTTCCAGGGTGGACGGCAGGCTCACTTGCAGCTGCATCGCGTTGACGGCTTCCTGCGGATGGTCGGACAAATGCACCAGTGGCACGAAAATCGAACCGAGCATCAGCCAGCGCGAGGGAATGGCTACCGGTTCGGGACTGTAGGGGGCGGTGCGCAGCCAGGCCTGGGCGCGTTCGCGCAGGTCGGCGCCGTCCGGCAGTTCGCCCCACGCGGCGCCCAAGAGTTCGACCACCCATTGATTGCAGTTCTGGAATTGCAGGCCGTAGGCGTAGGCGTTGGCGCTGTAGCTGCCGGCCAGCAGGTGCTGGACGCGGGCCGGGTCGAGCAGGGCGCGGCGCAGCGGTGGCACAGTCTCGGCTGGCAGGCGCACGATGGAGATATAGCCGAGCCGGGGATTGTCGGTGCCCATCGCAAAGCCGGCCGTGCCTTGGTCGAAGATGCGCGGGCGGCCTTCGTCGCAGGCGTAGTACAGCTGGCGCGCGGACCAGCCGGCGTCGCTCTCATGGCGCCAGGCCAGTGCGGCGTGGGAGTAGCGGATGCCGAAGCGCGACAGGTCCAGGCCCGAGCGGCTGATCAGCGCCACGCTGCCTTCGGTGGCGGCCAGTTCCTCGCGTACCACGGCGGCAAAGCGCAGCAGTTTATCCTGTTCGGAAGCGGTCAGCTCCTGCGAGCGGTCGCAAAAACGCGAAGATGAGAAAGAGCCGCCGGCATGGGCGCTACCTGCGGCAATCAACAGCAGGGCTGGCGCCAGGAAGCGGCGCAGCTTCACATGCTGACCGGACGCGTACCCAGTTCGCCGTACCACTCGTCGGCCAGCACCAGGAAGAAGGCGGCGCGCGTGTCGTTGCGGGAAAATTCAATGCCATAGGCACGGTTTTGCGCATGCACCATGTCGCCTTGTGCCAGTTGCTGCTGGTCGAAAGTCGCTTGCGGGAGGTCGAGCACCAGCGGTTGCTGGCCCGCATCTGCCTGCATGGTCAAGCGCGTCATGCCGGCGTGGCCTGGCGTGGCGGCAATATCGATGATGCGATACGGGCCATTGTCGACGCGCTTGTCGGTTTTCGAGCTGTTGCTCGAACCGCTGAGCGAGTCGGACACGCTGCCGCTCGAGGCGGAGCCAGCGCTGGACGCCGAAGAGGCAAAGCTGTCGGCGTGGGCGTTGCAGGCCACGGTCAGTGCCGCGGCCAGGCCGAGCATGCGAAGTGAAATAGTCAAGGCAGTATCCAGTGCTGGTGAGGCAATCGGGGGCTGGCCGGGTGTGTCCCCGGCAACTTTCCCATCATAGCAGATCACATCAGGCCAGCAAAACCGCGATCAGCTCTTTTACCTCGTTTGACGGATTGTTGCGTATTTCCTGCAACACCGGGTCTTGCTCCAGGTACTGCTGCAGCCGTTCGTTGACGGTCGGCGGCATTTGCGGCAGCGGCGAGGCGACCGGTGCGATGGCCTTGGCCAGCAGCAGGGTATCGCGCAAGCCTGCGGGTGGCAGCAGCACGGTAGTGCCGGGCAGGCTGACGACCGCATCGGCCACCTGGTTTGGCACGATCAACTGGCGCATCAGTGCACGGCCGACGATTTCCAGCACCGGCGCCATCTGCGTTTCCAGCTGCTGGTACAGGCCCGGTGTCTTGTCGGCTTCGGCCAGCAGGTACAGGCCACCCACTTCGTGCACGATGCCGGCGAACAGCGCGGTGTCGGGGTCGACATGGGTGATGTTGCGGGCGATTTCCTGTGCCAGCACCGCCACGTGCACGCTGTGCGCCCACAGCTGGGCAGCCATGGCACGCAGTGCAGGGTCCTTGATGCCGGTGTTCATCTGGCGGAGCACGGCGGCGGTGGCCAGCGACAGCAGGTTGCGGTAGCCCAGGCGTTCGACGGCGGCACGCACGCTGGTCACGGTGGGCGTGTGGCCATGGGCAAACATCACCGAGTTGGCCAGCGACACGGCGCGCGCCGACAGTCCCGGCTCGGACAGCAGCAGGCGGTGGATATCGGCCGCATGGCAGTTGGGCTTGCCCAGTTCCTGTTGCAAGCGCAGGGCCGTATTGACGTTGGTAGGGAAGGCGAGCGTCTCGCTGTGGGCGCGGGCGAGGAGACGTGACAGGCTGCTGAGGGTATCGGCTTGCATGGATGTTGTGCTCGAGAGGATGATTGCTTGAAAAAGATGGGCCTATTATGAGTCAATTTTGCCAGCCGTGTCGTATGACAGCGCACGGCCCGGAAGGCATCCCCCAGCCGCAAGCGAGGACTCTGCCGCAGCCAGCACATGATTGAATGAAACCCTGTGCGTGAGTTTTGGAGAGTCTAGTCGGGCCCCGCTTTGCTATGATCGCCGGCCGACGCATTGACACCGCTGCCATCATCCGAAAGAAAGAACCTGCCAATGACACGCCTGTTTCACGCCTTTTGCATTATCACCCTGGCCGCGCTCTGTGCCTGTGCCGAGCAACGTCACCCGCTTGAGACTTACCTGGACCAGTTGCGCCCCGATACAGTGACAGCGCTGCCCGATCTGGGATGGCCAGCGGGAACCTTGCTGTGCCCGATGTCAGCGTACCAAAGTGAACTGGGCGCTACCGAGTCGCCCGCCGAGAGCGTCAACGCATTCCTGGCGAGAAAAAAGTTTCTCGGTGATGAAGGCCATTGGTCGCTGATTGTTGTCAAACCGGCGCCTGCGGGCGACGCCGGTATCGAGCACCTGATATTCAAGCACGTGAAAAATGCCTATGTCATCAACGATCCTGCAACGCTCGCGCGCGATGCAGCAGCAGTGCCTGCAGGTTTTGCCATGCAAACCTGCGTGGCTGTCGAACAGGCTCGCGTGCTGGTCGTGCCTCAACAAAAAAGCAATCGCAAGCTGATCGTGTTTGGTACGCAGTCAATGCCCGGTACTGCTCAATAGCGGCAATGCCAGCACTTCCCCGTCTGGCAGTTAATTGTTATATTGCAACATTGACGAATATCGCACGCAGACGGGACAGTAATGGACACACCGGATTACAGCAAGTACAGCGCCGAGCAATTGCGGCAGATATTGGGCCGTATCGACGCAGATCGCTTTCCCGAACGCGTAACCGAGATCGAAGCTCGGCTGGCGGAACTGGCTGCAGCGCCCGATTCTGCGCCAGCGGCAGAGGCGACCCCGGCGGTGAGCAAGGCGCAGCCCACGGCAACTGCCATTCTGGGGCGCAGGATACTGGCGTTCATCGTCGACATGATACTGCTGGGTGTGAGCGGCGCGATAGCCGGCGCTTTGCTGCATGCACAGTTCGCCGCGATGGGCCCGTGGGGGCGGTTGGTGGGATTTGTCGTCACCTTGCTGTATTTTGGCTTGCTGCAGAGCCATCTGCGCGGCGGCCAGTCGATCGGCATGCACTTGCTGGGTGTGCGCGTGGTGACACGCACAGGCGAGCCGCTCGGTTTATCGGCAGCGTTCATCCGTGCAGGCATTTTTTGCCTGGCTTATTTTTTGAACGGCGCCGTCATCGATTCGGGCCAAGCTTGGGTTTATACGGCCATGTTCATGCTGGTCGCCTCTCTGACTATCGCCATCTATTATTTGCTGCTGTTTAACCGGCGCACGGGCCAGTCGCTGCATGACCTGGCTGTTGGCGCTTATGTGGTGAGTGCCGGGCCGGGCAAAATACTGCCAGCCAGCAAGCAAATCTGGCGCGGTCATGGGGCGGTGATAGGCGCAGCGGTACTGTGCGTCTGCGTTGGCACCACGATGTTTTTCAAATACTCCCCGCTCGGCGACACGCTGGCCGGCTTGTTATCGCTGCAGCAGACAATCGGCAAGATGCATGGCGTCGACCGGGTTGGCGTCAGCCTTCAAACCGTCAAGTCAGATGACAAGGAAACGCATCGCCTGATCCTCAGCGCGGTGGTCGATGCCGCCACGCCTGAGCCACAAGTGCTGGCTCGGCGCATTGCGCTGGCCGCGCTGGAACATTACCTTGACGCCGCCAGTCAGGATCAACTGATCGTAACGCTGGTGTCCGGGTATGACATCGGTATCGCGTCTTCGATGCGGATGAATAACTATGTGTACACGCCGGAAGAATGGCGGGCGCAGCAGGCTGGCGCTGCTGGTGCGCCCTGAACGCAACCGTGCTGGTCTATAATCGCGCCTGCGTTGCCAACGATGGCGGGGCATATGGACGATGGAAGCGCGCATGCACAAATTGATTACCGAACTGGCCAGGCTGTACCTGGCCGATGGCCAGCAGGACAGCGATGGCCAGCCTGTCACGCCCGATATGCTGGCGCGCCAGGTGGCGGGCGGTCCTGCCATCAGCGCGCGGCTGGTCGATGACGCCGGCCGCACGCGCACCCTGGTACTGGAGTTTGGCGGCAAGGGTGGCGGCGAAAAGCACTGGAGCGACTTGTGTGCGATCGCCAATGCCTTGCAGCATGAACTCGACTTGCCGGCGCCCGCCGTCAGCATCTCGGGTCGTAGCTCGTTTTACCTGTGGCTGTCGCTGGAAACCCCGGTGCCGCTGGCACAGGCGCGCCAGTTCCTGCAATTGCTGCGCAGCGTATTCCTGCCTGCCAGCACCGACATACTGAGCGCCGCACCGGCTGCCTTCCTGGAGTCGGTCGAACTGCCGCCATGCCTGCAGCCCTCGGGCAAATGGGCAGCTTTTATCCACCCGGGCATGGGCGCCTCGTTTGTCTACGAGCCAGGCCTTGACATGCCGCCACCATTGCACGCGCAACTGGGTTTCTTGGAAAGCCTGCGCAGCCTGACGACGACGCAGTTCGCCAAGGCGCTGGCCGCGCTGCAACAGCATGCGGGTGTAGAGAGCGCTGCTGCAGCTGTCGCTTCCACCGTTCCGGCTGTCAGGGCTGCGTCGGCAAGCGGTGGCCTGCTGCTGCAGGATGCGACACTGGAAGATATCGTGCAATGGCTGCATGCCCGTAATATCGAGCCGACTTTTCGCCACCGCCTGCCATGAATCGGGGCGCATTGACGCCCGAAAGGGCGCTTGACATCGTCGCGGCGCGCCTGCTCGGCGAGCAGGCAATTCCCGTCAAGATCAGGACAAGGACCGAGGTCACGGATGCGGAGATTGACGAACTGCTGGCGGCGGTAGATTTTCTGATCGTGCATTACCGCGATAGCGATAGCGTGCCCAGGACGCTGGCGGCCGCGTTTGTTGATATCTACGCTGGCTTCGTTCCGGGCGATGGTGCCGTGACTGCAAGCCAGGCACAGCGTCTGGAAGATGTGGCAATCGCCTTACAGGACAAGGCGTATCAGCTGTTTGGCTGAGGTTTTACCGCAGCGAGTGGAATCGCTGCGTTTCCAGATCACGCCGGGCTTCCGGGCTCAACTGCAGCGTATCTGGCCATCTGTCCATCTGCCGCTGATGCGAACAGATCAGTTCGACAGCAGTACCTGCGCAATCACACCGGTGGCAATCGCCGCCAGCACATAATCATTGCCGGCGCGTACCCATTGATGGCCACGTGGCGGCGCGTTCAGGTGGCGTGCGCGCCAGTCGGTCACCACGTAGCGCTGGTCGCGGTATTCCTTGCTCAGGCGCTGGCCACGGCGCAGGTCGTGCCTTGGGCCGCCGCCGCGCGTGTCATCGCGCCTGAACTTGCGCGCATCGTCGTGGCGACCGTCATTGTCGTGCTGCTGGTATTGCTGGCCATGGTCGTCGCGGTCATTGTGATCATTGCGGTCATGGCCATCGTTGCCACGCTGGGCAAAGGCGCTGCCGCTGGTGGCGATGCTGATTGCAATCACGGCTGATACGAGTAATTTTGATGTCATTGTTATTCTCCACACGGTGAGTTATCTGATGAATCCATTACACCGTGCTTCCGTCTTGACAGATAAGGCTTTCCCGTAAGAAATGTCACAAGACGTTTCAGGCTCAATTCACAGTCATGCCAGCGCGGCCACCCAGCGCGCCACCGTTTGCGCTACCCAGTCCGGCTGGTCGAGCGGCAAATCGTGGCCTGCCTCGGGGTGGCTGGCATAAGCCGTTTGCCATGCTTGCGCCAGCTGGCGTGAACAAGCCGGGTCGACCAGGGCATCGCAGCGGCCCGCCAACACCAGCAGCGGCATGCAGGGGCGGCTGGCCGGTGCGCGAAAGCGGGCCGCAGACAATAGCTGGCGCAGCGCATTGCGCCGGCTGACCGGATATTGGCGCTGATACGCCAGCCACTGCCCGACCAGCGCCGCATTGCCCGCGCTGTATTTAAAGCTGGTCAGCCGCAATATCAGCGCTTCCTGGCTGGCCTGGTCGCCCACCAGCAACTGGCGCAGCAGGGCCGGATAATTCTGCCAGCGCAGGCGGCGGTAGAACGGACTGTAGGGCCGCATGCTGGTATTGATCAGCACGCAGGAAGCGATTTCCTGTGGATGCTTGCTGGCCCATTCGACGGCCACCATGCCGCCCAGCGACAGGGCCAGCAGGCGGTACGGTGGTTTCAAGCCGCGCGACAATAAATCCTGGCGGCAGAATGCCACCATCTCGCTCACGCGGGTAGCGCTGTCCAGTGCATGGCGCTGGCCATTGCCGGGCAGGTCTGGCGTAATAATGGTGGCGCGGGGCATGGCGGCACCCAGCGTGGCGGGAAAGTCGCCCCAGTGCCGCTGTTCGCGCATCAGCCCGCGCAGCAGAACCCAGGTATTACTCAACGCAACACCTCACGACTCGTACCATTGCGCCAGCGCGCGGCGGCGGTGCGCCTTGCGCGCCAGCCCTTCCGGCATCCAGCGGCCATGGCTGTTGGCGGCGCGCATCAGGAAGTCGAACCACACCAGGTGGCGGCGCAGCACGCGCTGCAGCCGGTGCGCGGCGGTCGGGTTGAAGATGCCGGCGCGGTTGAACAGCTGGCGCGGGTTTTTCTTGACCCACAGCCACGAACCCATTTCCAGCGTCAGCGGCAGGAACACGCGCTCGCTGTCGCTGGTCCCTTGCAGGTACAGATAGTCCCACAGGTCGCCATGGGTGCGATATTGCCGGCTTTGCGGCTCGAATACATAGTTGTGGTTGGGATAGGTGCGGCTGTACAGCTCTTCCAGCGCGCCGATATCGGCCAGGTGGGCGATCGGCGTGGCCGTATGGGCGTGCGGAAACCAGATACGGTCGCGCAGGCCGAAGCCGGAATGGCAATCGAGGGCGATGCTGAACTGGCGCGACAGCAATTCGCGTTCGACCAGCTCGCACACGGCCTGGCTTTCCACCTGCATCGGCGCGCCATCGTGGCCCCGGTACCAGGGCAGCTTGTTGCTGTAGCGCTGGCCGCCCAGCAGGAAAGGCACTGGTTCGCTGGCCGACAAGGGCGCATTGCGCATCAGGTCCACCCCCTGCGGATTGCAGCGTGTGCCTTGCCACATGCCACCGGGATTCACCAGCGGCATGAACACCAGGCGCATCGATTCGAGCTGCTGGTGCAGGGTGCTGTCCCATTGCAGGCGCGCCAGGATGCTCTGCAAAAAGGCGAGGATCACTTGCGTGCCGATGCGTTCCAGTCCGTGGATGCCGCCGAAAAAGCCCAGCACCGGTACATCGGGGCTGGGATTGCCGAGCGCAATTGTATACACGGGAAAATCACGGCCATCGATGGGGATGCTGCACGGCGCGGCCACTTCCAGGTGGCGGCTGCCTTCATCGATCAGGCGCTTGAGCATGACCAGTTCCGGGAGATTCTTTTCGATCATGGATGACGCTGCAAAAGAAGGTGCCTCAGTGTAGCCGAAATAATGTTCTGTTCGTAAAACGTACGTTCGCGTACAGACCTTTTTTCACACGTCACCTATAGTGATTCACGGGACGACACGTGCCCACCCAGCCAACAGCAGCGAGCGACACAATCAGCCAAGAGGACGCAAGGATGGACAAGGTCAACAAGAAGATGAATGATATTAATACAGGCCGGCGCGAGGTCCTGATAGCAGGCGCCTTGTCAGCCACTGCGGCGACCATCCCCGGCATGGCTGCGGCCCAGGCTTCCACTGCGCCGGCCGGCACGCCAGCGCCACCGCCGGTCATGGCTGGCGTGCAGTTCGAAATCAACGGCAAGGCCCATGCGCTCGAACTCGACACGCGCACCACCTTGCTTGACGCCTTGCGCGAGCACCTGCACCTGACGGGCACCAAGAAGGGTTGCGACCATGGACAGTGCGGCGCCTGCACCGTGATCGTTGACGGCCAGCGCATCAATTCCTGTCTGAGCCTGGCCGTGATGCACGAAGGCTCGAGCATTACCACCATCGAAGGACTGGGCACGCCGGAAAAACTGCATCCGATGCAGGCGGCGTTTGTGGCGCATGATGGCTATCAGTGCGGCTACTGTACTCCGGGTCAGATCTGTTCGGCGGTGGCGGCGCTCGGTGAAATTCGCCGTGGCATACCCAGCCATGTCAGCGCGGACCTGAACGCGAAACCGCAAGTGACGCCCGAAGAACTGCGCGAACGCATGAGCGGCAATATCTGCCGCTGCGGCGCGTACTCGAATATTGTCGACGCGATTAGCGATGTTGCAGGGAGGCCAGCATGAAGGTTTTTACCTACCAGCGCGCCACCACCCCGGCCGAAGCGGCTGCTGCTGCGCTGCGCACGCCGGGCGCCAGGTTCATTGCCGGTGGTACCAATCTGCTTGACCTGATGAAACTCGAGATCGAGACCCCGCCGCACCTGATCGACGTTAATGGCCTGGGCCTGGACCAGATTACCGCGACGCAAGATGGCGGCCTGCGCATCGGTGCGCTGGTGCGCAATACGGCGCTGGCTGCCGACGAAAGAGTGCGGCGCCACTACGGCGTGCTGTCGCGCGCCTTGCTGGCCGGTGCTTCGGCGCAGTTGCGCAACAAGGCCACCACGGCCGGCAACCTGCTGCAGCGCACGCGCTGCCCGTATTTCTATGACACCAACCAGGCCTGCAACAAGCGCAAACCCGGCAGTGGCTGTGCGGCGATTGCCGGCTTCAGCCGCCAGCTGGCCATCGTCGGCGGCAGCAGTGCCTGCATCGCCACCCATCCTTCCGACATGGCGGTGGCGATGCGCCTGCTCGACGCCGGTATTGAAACCGTGCGCCCGGACGGCGCCGCGCGCACCATTCCGATCGCCGATTTTTACCGCTTGCCGGGCAATACGCCGCAGATCGAAACGGCCTTGCAGCCGGGCGAACTGATCACCGCCGTTACCCTCCCCAAACCGCTGGGTGGCACGCATGTGTACGCCAAGGTGCGCGACCGCGCTTCCTATGCGTTTGCACTGGTATCGGTAGCCGCCGTGGTGATGCAGGACGGCTCGGGCCGCGTGGCATTGGGCGGCGTGGCGCCGCAGCCATGGCGCGTGCCGCAAGCCGAGCAGGCGATGCGGCAGGGCGCGGCGGCCGTCAGCAAACTGTTGCTGGCCGGCGCCAAGCCGACTGAAGACAATGCCTTCAAGACCACCCTGGTACAGCGCACCCTGGCTGGTGTGCTGGTGCAAGCGCGCGATAATGCGCAGAAAGTGACATCATGAAATTCACCACGCCTGCCACCACCAATCCCATCGACAAGCTGCGCTATGTAGGCCGCGCCACCGACCGCATCGATGGTCCCTTGAAAACCACGGGCACGGCGCCGTATGCCTATGAACAGAACGAGGCAGCACCGAACGCCGCCTACGGCGTGGTGCTGGGCGCGGCAATTGCCAAGGGCCGCATCGTTTCGATGGATACCAGCGCCGCGCTGCGCGCACCGGGTGTGCTGGCCGTCGTCACGGCCGAGAACGCCGGCAAGCTGGGCAAGGGAAAAATGAATACCGCCAGGCTGCTGGGCGGCCCCGAAATCGAGCATTACCACCAGGCGATTGCGCTGGTGGTGGCCGAAACGTTCGAACAGGCACGCGCCGCCACGCAGCTGATCGCCGTGAAATATACCGAGAGCAAGGGCAAGTTCGACCTGGCGGCGGCCAAAAGTTCGGCTACCAAGCCCAAGGACGACAAGCCCGATACCAAGGTGGGCGACTTTGCCGGCGCGTTTGCCGCCGCCCCCGTGCGCGTCGATGCCGTCTATACCACGCCTGACCAGTCGCATGCCATGATGGAGCCGCATGCCTCGATTGCCAGCTGGAAGGGTGATCAGCTGACCGTCTGGACTTCGAACCAGATGGTGGACTGGGGTCGTAGCGACGTGGCCTTGAACCTGGGCATTGGGAAAGACAAGGTACGCATTATCTCGCCGTATATCGGCGGTGGCTTTGGCGGCAAGCTGTTCGTGCGTTCGGAAGCCGTGCTGGCCGCATTGGGCGCGCGTGCTGCGCAGCGCCCGGTAAAAGTGGCGCTGGCACGGCCGCAGATCATGAACAACACCACCCACCGTCCTGCCACCATCCAGCGCCTGCGTATTGGTGCGACGCGCGCCGGCAAGATCACATCCATCGGACACGAATCCTGGTCGGGCGACCTGAAGGGCGGCAAGCCGGAAACGGCCGTGATGCAGACGCGCCTGCTGTACGCGGGCGCCAACCGCATGACGGCCATGCGCCTGGCCGTGCTGGACCTGCCTGAAGGCAACGCCATGCGCGCACCTGGCGAAGCGCCGGGCCTGATGGCGCTGGAAATTGCCATGGATGAGCTGGCCGAGAAACTCAAGATGGACCCGATTGCCTTGCGTATTTTGAACGACACCAAGGTTGATCCGGAAAAGCCCAGCCGGCCGTTTTCTCAGCGCCGCCTGATCGACTGCATGCGTACCGGTGCAGTGGAGTTCGGCTGGAAGGATCGCAGTGCCACGCCCGGCGCCAAACGCGACGGCCGCTGGCTGGTCGGCATGGGCGTGGCGGCCGCCTTCCGCAACAATATGGTGATGAAGTCCGGTGCCCGCGTGCGCCTGAACGCCCAGGGCGTGGTGACGGTGGAAACCGACATGACCGATATCGGCACCGGCAGCTACACCATCATCGCGCAGACGGCTGCTGAAATGCTTGGCGTCGAACTCGACAAGGTTGTTGTCAAGCTCGGCGATTCCGATTTCCCCGTGTCGGCCGGTTCCGGCGGCCAGTGGGGCGGCAACAGTTCTACCGCCGGCGTGTATGCGGCGTGTGTGAAATTGCGCCAGGCCGTGGCCACCAAGCTGCAGATGGACATGAATGAAGTGCGTTTTTCGGACGGCCAGGTCAGCCTGGGCGAGCGCAATGTGCCGCTGGGCCAGGCGGCAAAAGATGGCGAGCTGGTGGCCGAAGACTTCATGGAATACGGCGACCTCGACAAGAAATTCCAGCAGTCGACCTTCGGCGCGCATTTTGTGGAAGTGGGAGTGGACAGCTACACGGGCGAAGTGCGCATCCGCCGCATGCTGGCCGTCTGCGCTGCCGGCCGCATCCTGAATCCGAAATCGGCCCGCAGCCAGGTGATCGGCGCCATGACCATGGGCGCCGGCGCGGCCCTGATGGAAGAACTGGTGGTTGACCAGCGCGGCGGTTTTTTTGTCAACCACGACCTGGCCGGCTATGAAGTACCGGTGCACGCCGACATTCCGCACCAGCAGGTGATCTTCCTGGAAGAAACCGACCCGATGTCGTCACCGATGAAAGCCAAGGGTGTGGGTGAACTCGGTATTTGCGGCGTGGCGGCGGCGATTGCCAACGCCATTTACAACGCCACCGGAGCCAGGGTGCGCGAGTATCCGATCACCCTCGACAAGCTACTCGACAAATTGCCGGCCGTGGCATGATATTGTCAGTGTCGCCCTTGCCACTTGCTAGCGCAAATGGCAGGGACGATTCCTGTATGCTGTTGCTACTTCGATATCCCCCTGATGCCGCCATGGCCTCATGGTGGCAGTACTGACATACCGCTATTTCTCCATCAATAAGCGCGCGGCAACGCAAGCAATGCCGTGCGCATCCCCCCCATCTTTGGCAGCAACGGCCAGTTCCTGGCGGAAAAGGTGCGTCCATGGCGACACTGTAGCCACTAAAACATATTCCATACACCAGTGAAACAGTCTTTTTTGAAATTTGTTTTTAATAATAAAATATTATTTCTTTAAAAAAACATTTCACTACTTCCAGTTTGAATATCAATCACGATTTACCGTGTCTTATCACTTTTATTTTTTTCCGTTGCTCAATTGATACTCGCGTCAGAAGTTTGATCTAGATTAAATTGTGCGACGCATCATAAACGCATATTTATTATGCAGTGGAAGAGAAAGTAAATGGTTTTATATTTTATTAAAAGACTATATGGATATTTTTCTTCGGATTAAAAATGGTAAGGGTGATTTAATTTCCTTAATTAAATAACCGCACAAAACCGTGCAAATAATGCTATGCGGCGCACCATTTTAGATCATGAAAATACTAATGTTTTTTAAAGGTACTAATATTTTTTGATTGTTTAAGTTTCCCATTACCAATAAATGTGTAACTAAGAATGTACGAGAGGTGCTTATGCGGATCGACCTTGAAGCCTCCAGCGCAGAGGACTGCAGCGACAGTATCTGGCTCGATGCCCATACCGTGGTATGCCGCATGGCCGTCGGCAAGGCGCGCTGCCGGGCGCCGCGCAGCGCGGCTGACGATATGGCGCTGGCGGCACTTGCCTTGCAGCGTCGCTTCGAAGTACTGGCGCAAATCAATCCGGGTGCGGTGGCGGTGCAGTGCGGCGCTTGCCGGCTCACTTATGGCGAGCTCGATGACCAGGCCGACGGCTTGGCCGTGCTGCTGCAGCAGCATGGGATTGGCGCCGGCAGCGTGGTGGCTATCCGCATGGCCCCTTCGCTGGCCATGGCGCGCGCGGTGCTGGCGGTGCTCAAGGCTGGCGGCGCCTGCCTGGTGCTCGATCCCGTGCAGACTGTGGCGCAATTGAGCGCGGCGCTGGCGGCGTGGAGTGCCGCAGTGCTCCTGACGGCGGCCGATGCCGCGCCGCTGCCGGCCATGGCGACGCTGCAATTGCGTTGCAGAGAAGACGGCGCCGGATTGCCGTTTGCGTGGCCGCACGAGTATCCGCTCGACGGTTTGTCGCCGGCCTACGCCTGCCATGATGCGCAAGATGGCGTATCGCTGCGCTTTGGCAGCCATCGTTCGGTCCTCTGCCAGTTGCAGGCGATCCAGGAGCTGAGCCCGATCCGGCAAGGCGATTGCGTGCTGCAAAGCGCGGCGGCGTCACCGGATGCCTTTCCGCTGGACGCCCTCTGGGCGCTGTCGCATGGCGCCAGGCTGCTGATCGCGGCGCCTGGCGAGACTGAAGACCCGAACTGCCTGCGCCAGTTGATACGGCGCGAACACATCGCGGCCATGCATGCTGTGCCGGCCCTGCGCGCACTGCTCGAGCGCGAACCGGATCACGCCGACCTCGATTCGCTGCGCACCCTGTTTTGCGCCATCCCCCTGCACGACTGACATCTTACGGAGATCGATTTCATGTCCTTCACATCCACGCCTGCCACCGTCATCGCCGTCACGCCATCGCACCGCCTGGTGCCCGAGATCGCCATCGCCGCACAGCGCGCCGGCGCCATCGGCCTGCTGGACTTGGGGCCGGGCTTGCAGGACGGCTCGGAAAACCTGCAGCAGCGCCGTGCCGGTGCGGCCCTCGCGCTGGCCAGCCTGGCGCACGCTTGCGCCGGCAAGCCAGCCTGGGGCGTGCGCTGGGAGGTATCCACCGACCCGGAGGACGAGGCACAGAGGCTGGACGTACTGGTGGCGCTGCTGGCCGAAGCGCCCGATGGCACGGCCGGCGGCGTGCCGCTGTTGCCGGTGCTGCTGCTGGCCGGCGTGGAGGCTGACCAACTTGCCGGCGTACTTGGCCAGGCGCGCGCCGTGGCCGGCATGGTGTTGCTCGAAGTGCGCGACCTGGAAGCCGGGCAGGCAGCCGAAGCGGCGGGCTATGACGGCCTGATCGTCAAGGGCCATGAGGCCGGTGGGCGGGTCAGCCCGCGCACCTCGTTCATCTTGCTGCAGGAACTGGCCGGCCAGCTTGCCATCCCGTACTGGATACAGGGTGGCATCGGCCTGCATACCGGGGCCGCCGCCATGCTGTCGGGCGCGGCCGGGGTCGTGCTGTGCGAGCAGTTGTGGCTGGCCGCCGAGGGGCCGTACGGCGCGCAGCCCGAGCGCCAGGCGATGAGCCGTCTCGACGGCAGCGAAACCATGCTGGCCGGCAGTGGCGACCATCAAACGCGCTTGTTCAGCCGTGCCGGCCGCGCGCTGCTGCGGCGCATCGAACTGGCCCAGGCCGCTGGCTTGCCGCTGCGGCCACTGCTGGAAGCGGGCTTGATCGCGGGCGCGGCCGGCGATGCTGACGGCTTGCTGGCGATCGGCCAGGATATTGCCCTGGCGGCGCCCTGGGCCGGGCGCTATGGCACGGTGGGGCGCATGGTCGCTGCGGTTGGCGCGTCGCTGTCCGGGTGCCTGGCGCTGGCGCAGGTGCAGGCGGCGCTGGCGCCCGACGGGCCACTGGCGCGCACGCACGGCACTGTTTATCCGATCGCACAGGGGCCGATGACGCGTGTCAGCGACCTCGGTGCGTTCGCGCGCGCGGTGGCCGATGGCGGCGCCTTGCCGTTCCTGGCGCTGGCGGTGATGCGCGGCCCGCAAGTGCAGGCGATGCTGCGCCAGACCAGCGACCTGCTTGGCGCGCGGCCATGGGGCGTCGGCGTGCTCGGTTTCCTGCCGCTGGAAATGCGCCAGGAGCAGATGACGGCGATCCGCGAGCTGCGCCCGCCGTTCGCGGTGATCGCCGGCGGGCGGCCGAGCCAGGCGCGCGAGCTCGAAGCGCTGGGCATCGTCACCTACCTGCACGTGCCGTCGCCCGGCTTGCTGCACAATTTCGTCACTGAAGGCGCGCGCCATTTCGTCTTCGAAGGCAGCGAGTGCGGCGGCCATACCGGGCCGCGCAGCAGCTTCGCCTTGTGGGAGCAGATGCTTGAGACGCTGATGGCGGCCGATATCAGCGATCCGCAAACACTGCGCATCATGTTTGCCGGCGGCATCCACGACGCCCTGTCGGCGGCGATGGTGGCCGCACTGGCCGCGCCGCTGGTGGCGCGCGGCGCCCAGATCGGCATCTGGATGGGCACCGCGTATCTATTTACCGAGGAGATCGTCAGCAGCGGCGCCATCGTGGCCGAATTCCAGCGCCAGGCAATCGAATGCAGCGAGACGGCGCTGTTGCAGTCGGGCGTGGGGGTGTACACGCGCTGCGCCCGCACGCCGTTCTGCGCCGAATTCGACAAGGTGCGCCAGCAGATGATGTTGTCGTCCGGTTCCGAGGAAGAAACCTTGCTGGCGCTGGAAACCATGAATATCGGCCGGCTGCGCATCGCGGCCAAGGGCGTGACCCGCAATACCGACCCGCACACGGCCGGCCAGCAGCGTTATGTCGCGCTCGACAGCGAGACCCAGCGCCGCGAAGGTGTGTACATGCTCGGTGACGTGGCGCGTTTGCGCGCGCATACCTGCACCATCGCCGCGCTGCATGAGGACGTGGCGGCGGGTGCCGTGCGCGTGCTGCAATCGGCCCGCGCCAGTGAGCCGGTGCCTGAACCGCGACGCGAACAGCAAGATATCGCCATCGTCGGCATGGCATGCCTGTTCCCCGGCGCGCAGAGCTTGCGCGAGTATTGGGAAAACATCGTGCGCGGCGTCGACTCGGTGCGCGAGGTTGATGCCGAGCGCTGGAGCGCGCTGCAGATGTTCGATCCGAAGCGCGGCACGCCGGACAAGGTGTATGCCAAGTGGGGTGGCTTCCTGGACGATATCGCCTTCGATCCACAGCGCTACGGCATCGCGCCGGCCAGCCTGGCGTCGATCGAGCCGATGCAGCTGCTGGCGCTGGAGGTGGCACGCCAGGCGATGGCCGACGCCAGCCTCGATACGCTGCCGTTTGCCCGCGAACGCACCTCCTGCGTGTTTGCCGTCGGCGGCATGGCCGACCTCAGTTGCCAGTACAACTTCCGCACTTTGTTGCCGCTGTACTTGCAGCAGGTCGACGGCCTGGCGCCGGAAACGCGCGAGCAGATACTGTCCACGCTGAATCGCGAGGCGCTGCCGCAGTGGAGCGAGGATACGTTTCCCGGCATCCTGGGCAATGTGGTGGCCGGGCGCATCGCCAACCGGCTCGATCTCGGCGGCACCAATTTCACGGTCGATGCCGCCTGCGCCGCCTCGCTGGCGGCGGTCGATATCGGTATCAGGCAATTGCGCGCTGGCCAAGCCGATGTAGCGCTGGTCGGCGGTGCCGACTGCACCAACGGCCCGATCGGTTTCATGTGTTTTTCGCAAACCCACGCCCTGTCGCCGCGCGGGCGATCCCGTCCGTTCGACCGCAGCGCCGATGGCATCGCCATCAGCGAGGGCGTCGGCGCGGTGGTGCTCAAGCGCCTGGCGGACGCCGAACGCGATGGCGACCGCATCTATGCGCTGATCAAGGGCACCGGCAGTTCCAGCGACGGCCGCAACCGCAGCCTGACGGCGCCGCATCCGGCCGGGCAGGTGCTGGCGCTCAAGCGCGCGTATCAGGACGCCGGCGTGGCGCCGTCGCAACTGGGCCTGATCGAGGCGCACGGCACCGGCACGGCGCTAGGCGACAAGTCGGAACTGCGCGCGCTGGCAGCGGCGTTTGGCGAGGCCGGCCTGGCGCCGCACAGTTGCGCACTCGGCTCGGTGAAGTCGATGATCGGCCATGCCAAGGTGGCCGCCGGCATGGCCGGGCTGATCAAGGCGGCGCTGGCGCTGGAGCAGCGCGTGTTGCCGCCCACCATCGGCATCGAGCAGCCGACCGACGCCATCGATTTCAGCAGTTCGCCGTTCTACCTGAACACTGAAGCGCGGCCATGGCTGGCGGCTGGCCCATCACAGCGCCATTGTGGCGTCAGCGCCTTCGGCTTCGGTGGCACCAATTTCCATGCCGTGCTGGCCGAATATCAGGATGGCTACCGCGCTGGCGGCGTGCCCGGCCTGGCGCCGCGCGAGGTGGAGCTGTTTGCCATCGCCGGCGCCAGCGGCGAGCAGGTGGCGCTGCACGTGCGCCGGTTGCTGGGTTTGCTGGAGCATGCACGGCAGGCCGACCTGGCGCCGCTGGCCTGGGCGCTGTACCGCGAACAGCAGGCGGCGGCGCCAGCCGAAGGGGGCCGGAGTTGCCGCCTGGCGCTGCTGGCCGGCTCGGTCGACGAATTGCGCGCCCGGCTGGCGCACGCGCTGGAACTGATGCCGCGGCACGCCGAGATACGCCAGCCGCCAGGCTTGTACTACCGCGATGACGCTGGTGCTGGCGGCGGGGCGGGTGCGGTCTGCTTCCTGTTTCCGGGCCAGGGATCGCAGCGCGTCAACATGCTGCGTGACCTGGTGCTCGGCATGCCGGCGCTGCATGGCTGCTTCAACGATGAGCGGATCGCCGGCTTGATCTATCCGCCGCCGGTGTTCGGCGAAGCGCAGCGCGAGGCGCAGCAGCATGCGCTGAACGCGACCGAGGTGGCGCAGCCGGCGCTGGGCATGGCGGGCATGGCCGGCTTTGACCTGCTGGCCACGTATGGCCTGGCGCCCGACATGGTGGCCGGCCACAGTTATGGCGAATACGTGGCCCTGTGCGCCGCCGGCGCGATCAGCCGCGCCGAGCTGCTGCACTTGTCGCTGGTGCGCGGCAGGCTGGCGCAAGCGGCTCCGCCGGGCGCGATGGCGGTGCTCGATGGCGATGGCGAACAGGTGGCGGCCGCCATCGGCAGGCACGGTTTGCAAGTGGCCATCGCCAACCTCAATTCGCCGGTGCAGACCATTATCGCCGGTGGCGCCGCAGCGATCGACGCGGCGATCGCTGCGTTGTCGGCCGACGGCATGCGGGTGCGCAAGCTGCCGGTCAGCGCCGCTTTCCACTGCAGCAATATGGACCACGCCAGCCAGGAACTGGCGCAGGAACTGGCGGCGGTGCGCTTTCGCGCGCCGGCGCTGCCCGTGTATTCGAATACCACGGCTTCGCCGCATGCGGCCGACGCGGACGAGCTGCGCCGGCTGCTGGCGCGCCATATCGCTGAACCGGTGCGCTTTGTCGAGCAGATCGAAGCGCTGTACCAGGCCGGCGCGCGCACCTTCATCGAATGCGGACCGGGGCTGGTGCTCGCAGGCCTGGTCGGTGCCATCCTGGGGCCGCGCCCACACGACACGCTGGCGCTGGACGCACCCGGCCGGCCGGGGTGGCTGCAACTGGGGCAATTGCTGGCGCAGGCCGTGTCGCTCGGCCTGCCGGTCAACCTGAACGCCTGGTACGCCGGGCGCGGCCTGGAACACGCCACGCTGGATCAATTGGCTGCCGTCGCCGCAGCCAGGACCCGGCCGGCGCCGTTGGCCTGGCGCGTCAATGGCGGGCGCGCCCAGCCATGGCATGCAGCGGCGCCTGCCAAAGCTGCCCCGGCGCCAACCGTGGCCGTGCCCACATCCGCGCCGTCACCGGTTTTGCTGCCCGCCGCTTTGCCTGACGCCGGCAGCGCTATTGCTTCCCGCCATCATCACGCCTTGCCAACCGCCCTTCACAGGAGAAGCCACATGAACGCTGAAGAATTTCGTCCGCACTATCCGCCCGAACCGCAGCCTGGCGCCAGCAGCGCGGGCGCGGCGTTGCCGCTTTCCGAGTTCAGCCTGATCCAGCACGGACTGGCGCGTTTGCTGGACCTGCAATGCGAGCAGCAATTGAGCCTGCGCCATTTTCTCGATTTCCAGGCCCGCATGGCGGGCGTCGGCCATGAACCGCCGTCCGCGCCGGCATACGCCGAACCGTCCGCGCCTGCACCCGCAGCGTCCGTGCCCATGCCTGAACCTAAGCGCAAGCCCGAGACTGTCGCCGCCGCACCGCGGCCTCCGGTATTGCCGAAACAGCTGTCGGCGATGGCGCCCGCGCCAGCACCTGTGCCCGCGCCGCCGCCCCCGCCGCCGCCCGTGCTTGCGCCGGCGGCAGCGGGCCGGCCGGTACTGGCGGTGGCCAGCGCCGCCGAATTCAAGACCGAACTGGTAAAGGCGGTGTCGGAGCGCACCGGTTATCCGGTCGAGATGCTCGATCTCGACGCCCACATGGAAGCCGACCTGGGCATCGACTCCATCAAGCGCATTGAAATCCTCAGTGGTCTGACCAACCGCTACGACATGATCGGCAGCCGCGACGAGGAAGCCGTCATCGCCGAGCTGTCCGGCTACAAGACGCTGAACGAAATCGCCAACTGGTATGCCCGCTCCCTTGAAACGCCAGTGGCGGAAGGCGGTGCGCCCGGAGACATCGCGCCAAAAAAAGCGCCGGCTCCATTGCCTCTGCAGCTTGAGGCAGTGGAGCCTGTGGCGGCCGATGCCGCCGATCCCGTGCGCCGTTACGTGGTCCATGCCAGCTTCGCCGGCACCGCTGGCGCGGCCGTACCGCCTGATTTGCCGCGTATCTTTCCGGTGCTGCTGGCCGGCGCGCAGTCGGCACTGGCACAAGCGCTGCGGCAGGAGCTGGAACGGCTTGGCTATACGGTGCTGCAACTGATACCGGCCGCCGTCACGCGCCGGCTCGACGCGCAGCGCTGCGAAATCGACCTGTCGTCGCTGCAGGCGCTGGCCGACTGGCGCGCGCTGGCCGGCCATGGCCGCGCGCCGATCGGCATGCTGCTCAACCTGATGGGCGCCGACGAGAGCCCGGACGACGCGCATCTGGGCGACGCTCGCGCGATGTTCCTGATGTTGAAGCTGTTCGAGGCCGATTTGAAGGCCAGCGCGGCCGCCGGTGCCGGCTGGCTGCTGAACCTGACCCGGCTCGACGGACAGTTTGGCCTCAGCCATACACGCGAGCTGGCGGTCGGCAGCGCCGGCACGCTGGGGGTGGCCAAGTCGGCGGCGCGCGAATGGCCGACGGTGAAAATCAAGTGCGTCGACGCCGAGCCTGGCCTGGAGGCAGCACCGCTGGCGCTGCGCATCCTGGGCGAAATCGGTCACGCCGATACGGCCACCGAGATCGGCCTGACCGGGCAGGGGCGCTGGAACATTTCGCTGCGCGCCGATGGTCCGCCGCGCCAGGCGCTGGCCGGACTGGCGCTGGCACCGGGCGCGGTACTGCTGGTGACCGGCGGCGCGTATGGCATCACCGCCGATATCGCCAGCGCGCTGGCGGCCAAATACCGCCCCACGCTGGTGCTGGTCGGGCGCAGCGCGCTGCCGGGCGACGAAGATGACAGAACGCGCGGCATCGATGGCCTCGCGTTGCAGCAGGTGTTGATCGCCCAGTTGTGCGCCGGTGACGCCGGCATCACGCCGGCGCGGGTCAACGCCGCGCTGAAACGGATCGTGCGCGAACGCGCCATCCGCACCAACCTGGCGGCCATGCGCGCCAGCGGTGCGACGGTCGAATACCACTGCCTGGACGTGCGCGACGGTGCCGGGCTGGGCGCACTGGTGGACGATCTCTACCAGCGCCACGGCCGCATCGATGGCGTGCTGCATGGCGCCGGCGTGATCGGCGACAAGCTGATCGCCGACAAGACGCTCGAGTCGTTCGATGCCGTGTTCGACACCAAGGTGCTGCCGGCGCTGGTGCTGGCGCGCAAGCTGCGTCCGGAGAGCCTGAAATTCATCGCCTTCTTCTCGTCGGTGGCCGGGCGATTCGGCAACGTCGGGCAGTGCGACTACAGCGCCGCCAACGAAGTGTTGAACAAGCTGGCCGACAGCCTGGGCCAGCGCTGGCCGAAGGTGCATGCGCTGTCCATCAACTGGGGACCGTGGGACGCCGGCATGGTCGACGACGGCTTGCGCAAGCTGTATGCGCTGCGCGATATCGTGCCGATCCCCGTGGCCGACGGCCGGCGCCACTTTTTGCAGGAAGTCGAGCGTGGCGCTGGCGGCGAGCCCGAGCTGGTGATCACCTCGAGCATGCAGCAGATCGCCGCACTGCGGCTGGTGCACTGACAGTACGCCACCGTTTTACTTTCATCCACCATCAAGGAGCACACCATGCGTGCCGCGTATCCCGTTTTGTTCGACTTCAAGCCGGTCCAGGTGGTCAAGCCGGTAGGCCAGCGCATCGCGCTGGAAATCTCTGCCTTTGGCCTGGCCAAGGGCCATTGCAAGGTGCACCAGCTGGAAAACAAGCAGGACATGCGCATTGTACTGGACCACATGCGTGAAAAGATTGCCCGCTACGCCGTCTCGACCGATCAGATCAACCGGCGCCAGCTGGTCCTGTTTCCGCGCGTGCGCGACGTGCGTTTTACCGGTGGCGAGCTGATCGTGCAGGAACCCGAGCATGCGCACCTGCGCATGTTCGTCGACGCCGACGATACCAAGGGCATCGACCTGAAGCAGCGCCATGCCAGCTATGGCAAGATCGTCGGCGACTGCCTGGAGGACCTGTTTCCCGAAGAAAGCACGCCGCCCGACGACCTGATCCACGTCACCTGTTCCGGCTACCTGGCGCCGAGCCCGGTCGAGCGCATGGTGGCGCGCAAGCAATGGTACGACACCACCGTCACCCACAGCTACCACATGGGCTGCTACGGCGCCTTCCCGGCGATCAAGATGGCGCACGGCTTTCTGGCCTCGTCGCAACTGTCGGAACTGGTGGCGCCGCGCGAGCGGGTCGATATCGTGCATACCGAGCTGCTGTCGGGCCACCACAATATCGAGGATTCGGGGATCGAGAACATCATCACCATGAGCCTGTTCGCGGACGGCTTCATCAAGTATTCGATGGCCTCGCCGCAGTATGCGCGCCAGCACGGCTTGCGCGGCTTGCGGGTACTGGCCTTCCACGAACACCTGCTGCCCGATTCGGCCGACGACATGACCTGGGTGCCGGCCGCGCATCAGTTCCAGATGACGCTGTCGGTGATGGTGCCGGTGGTGATCAAGCGCCATGTGCGCAGCTTCGTCGACAAGCTGCTGGGCCGCGCCGGCCTCGACTTCGAACGTGACAAGCACACGCTGATGTTCGCGATCCACCCCGGCGGGCCGAAGATCGTCGAGCATATCCAGGCCGAGCTGGCGCTGCGCGACGACCAGGTGGCGATCAGCAAGACGGTGTTCCGCGAGAACGGCAATATGTCGTCGGCCACGGTACCGCACATTTTGAAAGGCATCCTCGAAGAGAAGGGCATCGCCGCCGGCACCCGCATCGTGGCACTGGGATTCGGGCCGGGCCTGACGGTGACCGGCCTGGTGCTGGAGAAAACCTGATGCGCGCGACCATGCCGCTGGAATCTGCCGGCAGCGCCGCCGATCCGCACCGGCTGCTCGCACCCGGTGCCGCGCCGCTGGTGGCGCGCCGGCACGAGGTCGCCGCACTGCTGCAGGCGGCGCCGGAAGCCGTTATTGACGCTACCACCGAACCGGCTCCCGAACCGGCGATGCCGTTTATCGGCGCCATCGTCGACTACCTGCCCGGTCACAGCATACGCGTCGAACGGGTGCTGGCGCTGGAACAGGACCTGCATCTGGCGCACCATCATTTCGTGCCGGCGCGACCGCACAAGCCGCTGTCGGCCTGCTTTCCGGTGCTGCCGATGACCTTCAGCCTGGAGGCCATGGCCGAGGTGGCGGCCTGCCTGGCGCCCGACATGGGCTTGACCGGTATCGAGCAGGTGGGCGCCGGCCGCTGGATCGCACTGGCCGACAGTGCCGAGCTGGCTCTGGTAATCAGCGCGCAACTGGCCGGCGGCAACACCGACAGCTGCCGTATCGCGGCCACGATCGAGGTCGCCGGCCAGGCCCAGCCGGCCATCAGCGCGGTGCTGGTGTTCGGCCGCGCCTACCATGGCACCCTCGTGGTGGAAGGGTTGGTGGCGCCGGTGGCACGAGTGACGGCGCTGCTCGATGCCGAGCAAATCTACGCGCGCCGGCAATTGTTCCATGGGCCGGCGCTGCACTGCCTGCAAGGCGCCGTGGTGGTGGCAGGGCAGGGCGCCAGCGGCAGTTTGCTGGTGCGCCCGCCCGACACGCTGTTCGCCTCGACGCGTACGCCGCAATTGCTGACCGATCCGGCGCTGATGGATGGCGTCGGGCAACTGATCGGCATTTGGGCCATGCAGAGCCAGCAGCGCGTGACCTTCCCGATCGGTATCGACAAGCTCGAGTATTACGCTGCCACGCCGGCGCCGGGCAGTGTGGTCGGCATCCGCATCCACACCGCCGTCAATGGCAAGTTCCTGCGCACCGACGTGGAAATCGACGATGGCGCCGGCGGCGTCTGGCTGCGCATCGCCGGCTGGAAGTCGTGGCAGTTTCGTTGGCACGCGCGTCTGATCGATTTCCGCCGCTTCCCCTCGCGCTACCTGCTGAGCGAGCCGCACGCCTTGTCCGGCGTGGTCGTGTGTCGTGTGATGGACGCGGCGCTGATCGCCGATTTCGATCGCACGCTGCTGGCGCGCCACTACCTGCACCAGCAGGAAATGGCGTTGTTCGAGGCCAGCGCCGCGCAGCCGGCGCGCCAGCTCGAATGGCTGCTGGGGCGTATCACAGCCAAGGACGCGGCGCGCGCCTGGGCCCGGCCGCCAGCTTCGCCAAACGATGGTGCTGGCGATGACGGCGGGCCCGACATGCTGCATCCGGCCAGCATGGCCATCGGCCATGACGCGCTGGGCCAGCCGTTCCTCGCCGTCTGGCCACTACCTACAGACGCGCCCTGCATCAGCATCAGCCACCGCGCCGGCCGCGCACTGGCGGTCGCGCACGGCGCGCCGGCCGGCATCGATATCGAACAGGTCGAGCCGCGCGAGGCGCCCTGCGTGACAGCTTTCAGCAGCGCCGCCGAGCGCGCCCTGCTGGCGGGCTGGAGCGACGCCGCGCAAGCTGCCACCGGACCGCACGTGCAGCGGCAGGAGTCGCTGACGCGCCTGTGGTGCGCCAAGGAGGCCCTGGGGAAAATGCTGGGCAGCGGGGTGCGGCCGTCGCCTCACGATTTCGTGCTTGAAGCCTGCGAGGCGGACGGCGCCATCCTGCTGATGCGCCACCTCCCCGGTGGCGCACTGGCGCGCGTGACGACGCTGCGCGACGGCCCGTTCATTTGTGCGCTGTGCCTGGCGCCCTGATGCCATTACTTCATCTGAAAGGACGCGACCCATGCCGCAACCAGTTCAACAAGCGCTCGTCGAATTGTCTGGCGCCACCAAGCAGTATCAATTGGGCGGCGCCGGTATCCTGGCGTTGGACAACGTCGGCCTACGCATCGACGCCGGCGAATTCGTCGCCGTGTGGGGGCCATCGGGTTCCGGCAAATCGACCCTGTGCAACCTGATCGGCCTGATCGACTCACCGAGCGCCGGCAGCGTCAGTTTTCGCGGCGCCGATGCGGCGCTGATGTCGGACGACCAGCGCAGCACCATGCGCAACCGCAGCATCGGCTTCGTGTTCCAGGGCTTTAACCTGGTACCGGTCCTGTCGGCGCTGGAAAACGTCATGCTGCCGCTGCAGATCGGCGGCGCCTCTGCGCAGGCGGCGAAGGCGGCGGCGCGGCTGCGTCTGGAGCAAGTCGGCCTGGGCGGCCAGATGGCGCAGCGCCCGGCCAAGCTGTCCGGCGGTCAGCAGCAGCGCGTGGCGATCGCCCGTGCGCTGGTGGCGGGCCCGGTGCTGGTGGTGGCCGACGAGCCGACCGCCAACCTCGATACGGCCAACGCCGTGCTGATCATCGACCTGATGCGCGAGATCAGCCGCCGCGAGGGCACTACTTTTGTCTTTTCCACCCATGACGACCGGCTGCTGGCGCGGGTCGACCGCAAGGTGATGCTGCGCGACGGCTGCATCGCCGACGATGTGCGGCAGGAGCGCGCCGACTATCGCATGCGGGTGTACTCATGATGACCTGGTTCAAGCTGGCGATGCGCAATCTGTTTCGCAACGCGCGTCGCTCGCTGGTGACCATCATCGCCATCGGCCTGGGCTTTTTGGCGGTCAATACGCTGGGCGGCTTTACCGCCTACATCTTCGGCAGCCTGGAAGACAGCTATATCTATGGCGAGGGCAATGGCCACCTGACGGTGTTCAAAGCGGGTTTTCTCGGCAAAGGCAAGCTCGAGCCCTTGAACTTCCTGCTGGCGCCGGCCGAACTGGCGACCATCCGCAAGGTGGCGGCGGCCGACCGGCAAGTGCTGCTGGCCACGCCGGCGCTGTACATCTCGGGTTTGCTCAGTAACGGCCAGGTATCGACCATCTTTGTCGCCGCCGGACGGGTGCCGGCCGACATGCGCGCCATCGGCGAGCGCGCGCCCAACGAAGACACGCGCGTGCGGCGCTTCGACGGCCAGCCCCTGTCGTCAGCGCTGCCGTTCGGCATAGGCGTCAGCCGTGGCCTGGCGCAGCAGCTCAATTTGCAGCTGGGGCAAACGGCGGTGGCGATGGCGCCCACCGTCGGCGGTCAGATCAACGCGCTCGACGCGCAACTGCAGCAGCTGGTCGATGCGCCGGTGGAAGCGCTGGAAGACAAGCTCGCTGCAGTGCAGCTGGAATTCGCGCAAAGCCTGTATGACACCGCTGGCGTCGACCGGGTCACCTTGCTGCTCGACAATGGCGCCGACACGCAGGCGGCCAGGGCGCGGCTGGCCCGCGCCTTCAAGGCGGCCGGCCTGAAGGTCGAGGTGCAGGACTGGAAGGAGATGGCGCCGTTCTATACCAAAGTGAAAAAGATGTTCAGCGTGATTTTCCTGGTGACCTTCCTGATCGTCTTCCTGATCGTCGTCATGAGCGTGGTCAACACGGTCGGCATGGCGGTGATGGAGCGTACGCGCGAAATTGGCACCTTGCGCGCGCTGGGCGTCAAGCGGCGCGGCATCGTCGCCCTGTTTGCGCTGGAAAGCATGCTGCTGGGCGCCTGCGGTTCGCTGCTGGGCGTGCTGCTGATGCTGTTGCTGCTGTATCTGGTGCGCGTGCTGCATCCGACCTGGGTGCCGCCGCAGATTGCGCGCGAGGTGCCGCTGCATATTTACCTGGTCTGGCTGTACTGGCTGTACAGCGTGGCGCTGCTGCTGCTGCTGTCGCTGGTTGCCGCCATTTTCCCCGCGCGCAGAGCTGCGCGCCTCGACATCACCCATGCGCTCGGCTTTGCCTGAGCGCCGCCAGGAGAAAACCATGAAAATCATGTTGCACCGTTACCGCTTGCGAGTCAGGACCCTGGCCGTTGTCACCGCGCTGGCGCTGGCCGCACCGCTGGCCGGCGCAGGTGACGTTGCCGTCGAAGCGACGCGCAACGCCGCGTCGGTCCAGGACCTGCTGCGCGCGGCCGACGAGGCGCGCGGCAATGTCGAAGGCATCGCGTGGAACGTGACGATCGAGACGGTCGACCAGCAACGCGTCACCGACACGCTGGTGTACGACATCAAGGCGCGCGGCTTCAATATCGCCGGCATCAGCCAGGCGCCTGCCAAGTACAAGGGCAACAAGCTGTTGATGCTTAACACCAGCATGTGGTTCTACAAGCAGGGCCTGAGCAAGCCGGTGCCGGTGTCGCAGCGCCAGAAGCTGATGGGCGACGCGTCGTATGGCGATATCGCCTCGACCAACTATGCCGACAATTACGACGCCAGCGAGTTGCCCGACGAGCTCGTCGGCGGCGAGGAGTGCCGCGTGTTCGACCTGAAGGCACGCAGCGACAAGCAGACCTATGACAGCATCCGCTACTGGGTCTCGAAAAAGCGCCAGGTCGGCATCAGGGCCGAGTACTTCACGGTATCTGGCAAGAAATTCAAGTCGGCCACCATGGATTACGACAACGTGGTGCAGCTGGAAGGGCACAAGCGCCCGTTCCTGTCGCGCATCGTGATGCAGGGGGAATTGATGAACGGCACGGTGACCTACCTGAACCTGCGCCAGCCGCGCATCGCGCCCTTGCCCGACCATGTGTTCGACCTTAATCTGTTCATGCGGTGAACCCGATGACTGCACACATATCGCAAGGCCGTACCGCAGCTGGCCGGCTGGCCGCACTCGCCCTGGGCTGCTGCACTGCCATCGCCCAGGCGCAGCCTGGCGGGCCGGAGTCGGTGGTGGCCGCCGACGAGGAAGCGGGGCCGGTCTGGTACTCGCGCATCAATCTGTTTGGCTATGGCGTCCAGCAGGATTTGAGCCGGGCGCAACGCGAGCAGAACGTGCTCGGCCTACCCCGCTCGCAGTATCAGTTTGAATTTCGTCCCGATTTCAGCCTGACCCTGCCAGATATCGAGCTGAGCCTCAAGCCGCGCCTCAGCTTTGGCCGGCGCGAGACCGACACCGCTGGCGGCCTGCGCCGTGACAGCGGGCACCAGGGCTATATCAATGAAGCCTATCTGCGCTTTCGCCTGAGCGACCGGCTGACCGCCATGTATGCGCGCGAAAATCTGCAATGGGGGCCGGCGGCGTTGCTGTCGGCATCGAATCCCTTCAATCCAGACAATGGCAAGAGCAATCCGAATATCGAGTTGCCGGGGCTCGACTATGTGCGGCTGGTGGCGGTCATCGGGCCGGTCTGGACGCTGTCGCTGATCGCCAATACCGGCGCAGGCCGCTACGGCAAGGACGCCGCATCGACGGCCGCCACCCGGCCTGGCGTGCCGGCAGGCGGCGAGTTCCATAAAACCTACGCGGCCAAGCTCGATTACACGGGCGATGGCCACTATGCATCGGTGATCATGTCGCATCGCGAGCAGGGTGTGAGCCGCTTCGGCGGCTTCTTCGGCTGGAATGCATCCGACGCCTGGCTGCTGTATGGCGAGGGCAGCGTGGCGTGGGCGCAGCCGCAGCCTGGGTCGGGCTTGCGCCGGCCGCCGCGCGACACGCGCTTGCTGGCCGGCGCCGCGTACACGCTGGAAGGCGGTGGCACGCTCAGCGGCGAATATTTCCACAACCGGGCCGGCTGCCGGCTGACGCCGGTGATTCAGTGCGCCAACACTGCGCTGGCGCAGCCGCGACTGCCGCTGCTGCGGCGCCGCTACGCCATGCTGCAATACGTCGATACCAAGCTCAGGGGCAATATCAATCTGCTGGCGCGGGCGATACGCAACCTTGACGACCAGTCCTGGCAGGCCAGCTTCAATCTCGAATACGAGCTGGGCGAACACTGGCAGCTGTACCTGACACCGACCGTGTCGCGCGGGCGCGCCGGCAGCGAGTTCGGCACCTTGCCCAAGCGCGCCGTGTTCTTTGGCGCTTCCTATACTTTCTGACACTGGAGAAACAACCATGCACAATGCTCCCGGCTTCGCCATCCTGACGATGGGCAGCGGCGACTATCTCGGCTCGACGGTGCGCGACCTGACACTGGCCAACGCCCTGCACCGGCGCGGCTTCAAGGTGGTGATTTACTGGATGATGGAGACCAATCAGGAACTGGCCGATCCCGGCATCGAACACCGCATGCTGTGCCATGGCACGCGCTACCATTTCCAGCGCCCGTCCGAGTTCCTCGACCGCGTGCTTGGCAAGCTGCTGTTCCTGCTGCCCAAGCGGTTGCGCGTGGCGTCGGTACAGAAAAAGGCCGGTTATGTCGACCGCTTGCTGGCCAACCTGGTGCGATCGCTGTACGCCTCCGCCACGGCCGACGCCAGGCTGGCGCGCCGGCTGGCCGGCATGATCAGGGACGACGGCGTGAGCCATTTGCTGGTCAGCTTCGGCACCCTGGGGCCGCTGGCGCAGCAGGCAAAGAAAAGCCATGCCGCCTTTGACTACCTGCTGACGTTCCAGGGCGACGAGGAATTCGCCGCGCATGCCGCGCGCATCGGCCTGCGTGAGCGTTTTGGCGAACGGCTCAATACAGCCCTGCTGCAGTCGCCATGGCGCGCGATCGCCGTCAGCGAAGATTATGTACATCGCATCGTCGACGACATCGGCGTCTCGCCGAGCCGGCTGCAGGTGGTGTATAACGGTGTCGAGCTGCCCGAACGCGGCGCCAGGCCGCCGTTTTCCGTGCTCAAGGTACTGTTTCCCAAGTTGCGTGAGGGTATCCCCATCGTCTTGTACCTGGGCCGGCAAGATACTGAAAAAGGCATCGACCTGCTGTTGTACGCGGTGCGCCTGCTGGCCGGGCGCGAGCAGGGCGCACCGGCGCCGCTGCAACTGGTGGTCTGCGGCGCCACCGCCAAGGGCCAGTCGTACCGGCAGGTGCTGAACGACATGGGCCAACACCTGGGCCTGGCGATCCACCACGCCGGCACCGTGACGCCGCAGATGCGCGCCGCGCTGTATGCGCACAGCCATATCGTGGTTTACCCGTCGATCAACCGCGAGCCGTTCGGGCTGGTGGTGGCCGAGGCGATGAGCCACGGCACGCCGGTACTGGTGCCCGATTATGGCGGCGTGGCCGAAGTCATCCATGACCAGGGCCTGTCAGGTGGCCTGCGTTTTCGCACCTGGGACAGCGGCGACCTGGCGCGCCAGCTGGGCCGCATGCTCGACGACAGCACGCTGTACGAGGAACTGGCCGGTAACGCGCAGACCGTGGCGGCCCGTTTCAGTGTCGAACGCATGACGGACGGCGTGCTGGCGCACATGGGCCTGCGCAGCATGCCACAGGGCTTGGCCGAGGCAAATGTTTCCAGCGTAACCCTGGCCGCCATCGAGGCCAGCGACGCCGATCCGGTTGAGCTGGCCGAACCGGCCGGCGAGCGGGGCTGACACGCCATGCGCAGCATGCGTGCGGTGCCGGTCGCGGTCTTCCTGCTGTTGTTGTGCCTGGTATTCGCGCTGGTCGGCGCCACGCTGCAGCTCGGCACCCGCGTGCTGGCGCTGTTCGCGCTGCACCCGGCGGCCGATGGCGTCGTCGCCTGGCTGGCGGCATTGCTGCTGATACAACTCTATGCGCTGCTGGTGCACCGGCTGGCGCTGGCCGCGCTGCCGCTGCGACCGGGCGTCATCGCGGCGGGTTCGCGCCACGAAGCCATTTACCAGGTGTATGTGCTGTTTTACCTGATCCTGTTCAACACCGTGCTGCGCGGCGGCTGGCTGCCGATACCGCTGTTGCGCCTGGTCTACCTGGCGCTGGGCGCGCAACTGGGGGCGAATACCTGGAGCGCCGGCCTCATCTGCGACCCCACCTTCGTGCGCATCGGCGCCAACTGCATCATGGGCGAGGGCTCGCTGCTGGTGCCGCACCAGATCGAAGGGCGCCAGCTGGCGCATTTCCCCATCGTCATCGGTGACGGCGTCACTGTCGGCGCGCACGTCGTTCTGTTACCTGGCGTGACGATAGGCAACGGCGCCATGGTGGCCGCCAACTCGGTGGTGACCAAGGGCGTGCACATCGGCGCCGGCGAAATATGGGGCGGCAATCCGGCCCGGCTGCTTGCACGGCGCGCGCATTCGGCCACGCCAGGCCAGCCGCCCAATAAATTCCCGGTGGTAGCCTAGCCCAGCGCCGGTGTGCCACCGGCCGGCAGGCTCAAGGTTTCCGGCCTGCGGCGAGGCTGGCGCACGACGCTGGCGGCCGCTTGCACCACTTCGGGCGCCATCACCACCGCATCGTCGACCGTAAAGAAGCCCACCACGCGCAGCAGGGTGGTCGCTTCGCTATGGACTGATTCTGCGGAGGCGGCCGCTTCTTCGACCAGCGCGGCATTTTGCTGGGTGACATTGTCGATGGCGGTAATCGCGCCGTTGATTTCAGCAATGCCCGACTCCTGCTCAGTGCTGGCCGAGGCGATCTGGGCCATGATGGCCGTCACGCGCTCCACGCTGGCCACGATCTCGGTCATGGTGTCGCCGGCCGCATGGGCCAGCACGCTGCCCGTTTCAATCTTGTCGACCGAGGCATTGATCAGCTGCTTGATCTCGCGCGCGGCCGTGGCCGAACGCTGCGCAAGATTGCGCACTTCACCGGCCACCACCGCAAAGCCGCGCCCTTGCTCGCCGGCACGCGCCGCTTCGACGGCGGCGTTCAGCGCCAGGATATTGGTCTGGAACGCGATGCCATCGATCACGCCGATAATATCGACAATCTTTTTCGCCGCCGCGCTGATCGCATCCATGGTGTCGACCACGTCATCGACCACGCTGCCGCCCTTTTTTGCCACCTGCGATGCGGACAACACCAGTTCATTGGCCTGGCGCGCATTGCTGGTATTGCCTTTGACAGCCGCCGTCAGCTCTTCCATCGACGAGGCCGTTTCCTGCAGCGCGCCCGCCTGGTGCTCGGTGCGGCGCGACAGGTCCAGGTTGCCGGTCGACAGTTCGCGCGAGGCGGTGTCGATGGTAATGGCGCCATCGTGCACCAGCTTGACGGTTTCGCCCAGGCGTACCGTCATATTGTGCAGGGCATTGAGCAACTGGCCCACCTCATCGCTGCGTGGTTGAACATCAACATGGCGCAAATCGCCCCTGGCGACGCGCTCGGCAATATCGACCGCATGGCGCAGCGGCACGACGATGCTGCGGGTAATCGCCCATGCCAGCGCGGCGCCCGTGATCAGGGCCAGTGCGCCAAAGGCAAGCAGGGTGGCAACGCTGCTCTGGTACTGGCTGGCCGAAGCGGCGGCCAGGGCGTTGGCTTCTTTGGTCTGGTAGTCCAACAGCTTGGTCAGCGCTGCGGCATATGCGCCGAAGGTGGTTTTCATGGTGGTGCCGGTCAGTTGCTCCACTTCCTGGGTGCGGCCCTGGTCCTTGAAGGTCAGTACCTCCTTGCGTACGGCAAGATAGGCTTTCTGGTTCTTGGCGACCTCATCTGCCAGTGCCGCCTCGGTGCTATTTTTTGGCAAGGCTTTCATTTGCGCCATCAACTGCTCGACGGTCTTGTCGCCCAGGTTCAGTTGCGCCTGGAAGTATTCGCCCGTTTCCAGGCTGTCGCTCTTGGCGATCGACAGTGCGCTATTGCCATTGAGTTTGGCCGTGCCCAGCAGTTCGGAAGCGAGCTGCTGCTTGGCCAACTTGTCCTTGACCAGGTAGTCGGTGTTGTCATTGGCGGCATGCAAACGCCACAGGGCGATGCCGGTAATGCAGGCCATGACGAACAGAACCATGGCGAACGAGATCAGGACCCGGGGTCCGGTTTTCAATTGGGTGAATTTCATGGTGTGGGGTACTTTAAGGTGGCTGCGGACGGATTGCTGACGGACGCCAGCGTAGCAGCCGAGTGTGACGCAATGATTACATCAAAGAAATTAGTTTTGCTTGATTGGCATTATTGCCATGGTCGTTTTCAGCCTATTTTTTACGGTGATCGATACGATCATTTGACAGCGCTGACGAGACAGCTCATTCTCCCGGGAAGCTTTGACATTGCCATCTCCTGTGGACATCTTATGCCATCGATTATTTCGCATGCCGTCGTTCCCCTGGCCGCCGGGCTTGCCCTGGGCAGCAAAACCATTCCACCACAGCTGTTGTTGCTGGGTATGGCCGTGGCCATGCTGCCTGACGCCGACGTGCTGGGCTTTCACCTTGGCGTGCCCTATGCCCACTACCTGGGCCACCGGGGTATTACGCATAGCCTGCTGTTTGCGCTGCTGCTCGGCGTGCTGGCCTGGACATTCGCCCGGCAGTTGCGGGCCTCGCGCCAGCATGCATTTTTCTTTATATTGTTTGCCACCGCCTCGCACCCGCTGCTGGACATGCTGACCAACGGCGGACTCGGCGTCGCCTTGTTCTGGCCGATATCAGATGAGCGACTGTTCTTCCCATTGCGTGTTATCGAGGTCAGCCCCTTGAGCATACGGCGGTTTTTCAGTGGCGCCGGGGTGCGGGTATTGCTGTCCGAAATCCAGTGGATATGGATACCATCGGCCATCCTTGCCGCCGTCATTGTGTGCTGGCGGCGCATGGCTCGTGTACCGGCGCAGGGCTTGTGAAACGATTAACAGAAAGAGCTTGCTTTTCCGCTATACTGGCCGTCCTCCCCAGCAGCCAGTATGTACACCATGGACTTGAGTCAGCACGCCACCGTCGTCAATTGCGAAGCCTATCGCCACGGCAAGAAACTTGCCCACTTCGACATCGACAAGGTCGGCGATTTTCTCGGCGATCCTGATTGTTTTGTGTGGATCGGACTGGCCGGCCCCGACAGTGCCGCCATGCAGGCGCTGCAATCGGCCTTCGGCCTGCACGAGCTGGCGGTGGAAGACGCCGAAGGCGCGCACGAGCGGCCCAAGCTGGAAGAGTACGGCGACACCCTGTTCATGGTGATGCACACGGCCAGCCTTGACGGCCAGGCCATCGTCTACGGCGAAACTCACGTGTTTCTCGGCTGCCGCTTCATTATCACCGTGCGCCATGGCCCGTCTGCCGGCTACGCCAAGCTGCGCGAGCGCAAGGAAACCGTGCCCGAAAAACTGGCCAGCGGCCCCGGCTATGTACTGTATTCCATCATCGATTTTATCGTCGACCAGTACCAGCCCTGCATCGACATGCTGCAGTCCAAGTTCCAGCAATATGAAGCGCAGCTGTTCAAGCCCAGCCTGAACGAAGACAAGCTGCAGGATTTCTACCAGTTGAAAACCGAATTGCTCAAACTCGACGCAGCGGTGAACCCGCTGCATGAAATCTGCACCCAGCTGATCCGTTTTCACGGCGATATCGTGCCCAAGGAAAACCGCATTTACTATCGCGACATTCTCGATCACGTCAAACGCGTGACGCACACGGCCAACCAGATGCGCGAAATGGTCAATGCCGCCATGCAGGTGGCACTGGGCCAGATATCGATCCGCCAGAACGAGGTCGTCAAGCGCCTGGCCGCCTGGGCCGGCATCCTTGCCGTGCCAACCATGGTGTTCAGCCTGTATGGCATGAACTTCAAATTCATGCCCGAACTCAATTGGCGCGGCGGCTATCCGGCGGTGATGGCGGTGATCGTGGCCGGCTGCTTTGTTCTGCACCGGCGGCTGAAGCGGGAAGGGTGGCTGTAAATCTTCCTGGCTTGTGGCTTATTTTGCCGCCGCCCGGTCATCAGTCCGTCATGACGATGTCGCGCAGCTCTTTGCCGTCGTAATACAGAATCCGGCACGATGCTTCACCGAAGCACAGTCCGATTGCCTGGTTGGCGATATGTACCGCCTCGCATGAACTGCCTGGATGGCAAGCAGGCCGGTAGTCGCCAGGCGCTATCATCGACAAGACCGGCGGATTGGCATCGCCCTCGTTGTACTTGAATGATTTCAGCAGGCCGGAGTAACCACCGCCAGGCGTAAAGGTGACCATCACCACGCCCACCAGCTGCTGCTCATCGTTGTACATCAACTGGACGTTATCGTCGCTATCGGCATTCTGGATATGCCCCCTGATGGACAGCAAGGGCATCATCCGCCAGCCGGCTGGCGTTTGCACGCCCACTTGGGCTTGGGCGTTGGCAGTGGTGGCTGTCGTGGCGGCAAGCGTGATGAACAGGCCGGCTGCGGCGATCCGGGTGAACAGGCAAGGGAGATGGAAGTGGCGCATGGAAAACTCCGTTTACATGCGGGCGGGTTGCCGCATTTGCAATCCATGCTAGGCAGGCGCTGCGGTGGCGTCAACCACTCTATCATTACAAATCGGCAAGGTTCAGTGTTGCTGGCGATGGCCTGCCGTCATTCAATCAAAGCATCGTATCCAGGCTTGCCGCGCGCCAGACTGCTTGCGCGTTCATTCCGCCCAGCGCATCGCCGCAATGGCGCCCACCAACGTGCTCTCGTATTCCATCAAAAATCGCCGTGAACTGGTAACGCTGGCCTACCAGGCGTGGCTGACGGCGTAAATCAGCAGCCCGGCCAGGCCGCCCACCACGGTGCCGTTGATGCGGATAAACTGCAGATCGCGGCCGATGGCCAGTTCGATACGGTCGCTCATCTCGTCCTTGCTCCACAGCGCCAGGCGGCTTTCGATAAAGGCGCCCACTTCGCCCCGGTAGCGGCGCACCAGCGAGCTACTGCCGGCAACGATGGTGTCGTTCAGCCAGGCCTTCGCTGTTGCGTCGCTGCCCAGTACCTTGCCGGTATTGGCCGCGATGCTGGCAATCGTGCGCGCCAGCACCGGCTGTTCGCTGTCCAGGTCTGCCTGCAGGCGTTCTACCAGCGTATCCCAGGCCTCGCCCAGCATGGCCTGCACCTTGTCGCTGGCCAGTGCCTGGCGCTGGTATTGCCGGACGGTGTCCTGCCAGTCAGCATCGTTTTTCAGGTGCAGTGCGCTGTCGGCGATCCAGCCCGACAGGCGCGCGCGCACCGGATGCTGCGGGTCGGCGCGCACAGCGACGACGAATTCCTGCAGCGACCTGATCATGCGTGCTTCGTACAGCACCAGGCCTGCCTTGACCAGCCTGTTTTCGATATGGAAGGCATTGAGTGCAAAGTCGCCGATGGCGGCGTGGTGGCTTTCGTCAGCCAGGTAGTCGGCGCCCTTGTCGAGCACGAAGTCGAGCAGTTCCTGCGGCTTGCCGTCGGCAATCAGTGCATCGATGCTGTCGGCGGCCACGCTGGAGAGGTTCAGCTGGCCCAGGTAATCGGTGGCCTTGCTGCGCACCAGCTCGCGCAGTTGCTCGTGGTTCAGCATGGACAGCAGCTGTTTTGCGATCCCGGCGCTCGACTGGCCCAGTTGCTGCGCGTGCAGGGGATTGCGCAGCCAAGCGCCCAGCAGTTCGGCCGGGTCGGCCTGTGCAATGCGTTCGGCAATGCCTTGCTCGGTAATAAAATGGTTTTCCACGAAGGAGCCCAGGCTCTGGCCTATGCTGTCCTTGCTGTTCGGAATAATCGCCGTGTGCCAGATCGGTATACCCAGCGGGTGGCGAAACAGGGCGACCACGGCAAACCAGTCTGCAATCGCACCAACCATCGATGCTTCGGCAAACGCTTCCAGATAACCCCAGGCAGGGTGGCTTGCGCGTTGCGAGCGCGCCAGCGCAAACAGCAGGGCGGCAGCCACCAGCAAGCCGACGGCCACCCACTGCATGGTGCGCAGGCGGTCGCGTTTCAACTGTTCGGTCTGGTGTGCTTCGAGCAGGGCGGGAGCTGGGGGCATGGCGAAACTCGTCTTGATGTGGAGAATGCCATCATAACTGCGGCGGGCAACAAGGGCTGTCGCGCACGCCGCAGTGCGCCAGGAAATCAGGCTTTTGGGTGCAGCAGCGAACGTTTGCGGGCATAGCCGAAATAAACCACCAGGCCGATTGCCAGCCAGATGCCGAAGGCGATCCAGGTTACCAGGCTCAGATAACTCATCAGGGCCACGCAGAAGATCACGGCCAGCGCCGGCACCAGCGGTACGGCCGGGCAGCGGAAGGCGCGCGGCAGGTCAGGGCGCTTCTTGCGCAGCACGACCACGGCAATCGCCACCAGCGTGAACGCGGCCAGGGTACCGATATTGATCAGTTCCGCCAGGATATTGAGCGGAATCACGGCAGCGATCAGGCCAAACACGATGCCCACCAGCCAAGTGGCAAAAAACGGCGTCTGGAAGCGCGGATGCACGCTCGACAGGCGGGCCGGCAGCAGGCCGTCGCGCGACATGGCGAAGATAATGCGGGTCTGGCCAAACGCCATTACCAGAATCACGGTGGTCATGCCCAGGATCGCGCCCAGATCGACAAAGCCCGCGATCCAGTTTTCGCCCGCATATTGCAGCGCCAGCGAGACCGGGTGGTCAACGCCCAAGAATTTTTGATACGGCACGATGCCGGTCATAATCGCCGACACCACTACATACAGCACGGCGCACACGGCCAGCGAACCGATAATGCCGATCGGCAGGTCGCGCGAGGGCTTCTTGACTTCTTCTGCGGCCGAAGTGACGGCGTCAAAGCCGATAAAGGCAAAGAACACCAGCGCCGCCGCACTCATCACGCCATTCATGCCGAACGGCATATAGGGTTGCCAGTTGGCCGGCTGCACATGGCGCGCGCCAAAAATAATAAACAGCAGCACCACGCCGATCTTGATGGCCACCATGAAGTTGTTCAGGCGCGCCGATTCGCGCACGCCCCAGCCCAGCATGGCGGTGAGCAGCAGCATGATGACCAGCGCCGGCAGGTTGATCCAGGTAGCGACCCCGGGCAGCGCGCCGGGCGCAGCCGTCAGTTCCACTGGCAGCACAATGCCGAGGCCGGCGATCAGCGACTGGAAATAACCGGACCAGCCGACACACACGGCAGCGGCCGCCAGCCCGTATTCGAGCAGCAGATCCCAGCCTATCATCCAGGCCGCCAGCTCGCCCATGGTGGCGTAGGTGTAGGTGTAGATGGAACCGGCTACCGGCACGGTGGAAGCGAATTCCGCATAGCACAGGGCGGCAAAGCAGCAGGCCACGGCGGCAATCACGAACGACAGCGACAAAGCCGGCCCGGCCGTCAGCGCGCCGGTACCGGTCAGCACGAAGATCCCTGTGCCGACGATGGCGCCGATGCCCATCAGCACCAGGTCGAACGGCCCCAGTACCTTGGCCAGGCCACCCGGTTTTTTGCTGTGGGCGATCATGTCGTCCAGGTTTTTGGTTCTTGTTAAGCTCACTGTCACTCCCTGGTGTTTTTATAGTGGTTTTGTTGGCGCGGCTGACCTTTGGACGACCGGGCGAAGGCAGATTCTAGCGCAGGGGAGGGGGTTGTTGAAGGGAATCTGTGTATGGTGTGCAGTGTTAAAACACAGCGGGCCGAATGAACTGACCCCAAAGCGTGCCTTCCAGGCGTGCTGTCAACTTGGCGATCATTCACAGCGTAGAGATTGAACTGTTCCAGTCAGCGGAGATATCTTCCAATCCGTCGAATACACAGTTCACGAAATTCACAGCAATATTTCCGCGATCATTTCTCCCGCTTCATCAATATTGGTCTCAACAAAGCCGAGCGAAGCGTAAAACCTGGCGGCTGTCGTGTTACTCGGCTTGTAACAGATCGTGATTCGGCGAGCGTCCGGGTAAGCGCGAATCTGGGACAGCAGCAGTTCCATTGCGCGACGACCAATTCCCTGGCCCTGGTGCGGATAATCAACCATGAGTCGATAGATTGCATAGTGCCCAAGCTCGTCGTTGCTTTTCACGTCATACAGCGCGAAACCTGCGGGAGCGCCGTCACAATAGATCGCGCGTGGTCGCCAGTCGGTGTAGTAATGTGATTGTGCAATTGAATAGGCGTTACTGGCGAGGAAGTGCGCTTGTTCTGGAGGCAGTTCCATTTCCATCAGCGTTTCGAAGTTTTCGGCTGTGACCGGTTCTAATGTGACTTGCATGCAGTTCCTTTATAGTCCGGTCCTTCCAACGCCCAAGTATCTTGAACCGTTGTGGTTTTGCCTCTTTATAGCGATTTTGGCTAAGCCTGGCAGTAATGCCCAAGATAGCACTCACATGTTCAGCTAGCCGCAACTTTATCTTCAGGTCGCAGCAAATATGCGGCAATCGCCACCGAGACGCCAGAGCAGGCCGCTCCGAGCGTTGTGCGCAATGGCGCGTCGCCAAACAACATCAGGAACGGCACGGCGAAGCCCAGTGCGCATGTCGTCACCAGCAATAAATATATATAAGACCGGAAAATCAGGAACACCGGCACGCCCACCAGCAGCACGAATAAAAAGCAAATCGGAACCGCAAGCAAGAGCCCGAAAAAAATTCCCCAACCAAAATCAGATCCCATGCCAGCGGCTGAACTTCCTAATCCGGTAAGCGTCAATGCGGGAACGCTGGCGAACGGCGCCAGCAAAATCGACTTCCAGGGGAAAGGACGAATGCGCATGTTTTGTAGTTGTTCGCAGCAATTTATCCTGGTGTACTGCATACCCTCGTCGCGAAAATCCAGCTCCGCTACTGGCCGAAGACAGCCTGATCTTCTTTCCGTGACGCAGTGCGAAAAATCGGTTCAATGTCGTCACCAGACTTGTCATTTATCCGCGCTTGCGCAGGCCAGCCTGTGTTTGTTTGCCGAAGCACAGGCACGTCAGTACGCTATGACGCTTGGCCTTTAACGCGAGCTCTAAGTTCTTTCACCTGATGCTGCCAGGCCTCTGAGTCTTCGGACTCTTCCCATAACTCCATTAATTCGGAAGGTTCGGTCAAGATGCGATCCAAGGCACGGCATGCTTTATCAATCAGAGCTGCTGACGGGTTTATCTTGACTCGTTCCACCCATGCGTCTACGTCTTTTGAAATGCCGTTTTCAATGCCAAAGTTTCCTTGCGCGCGCGCCACGACCTCGGCGGCAGCAATGGCTTCGCTTGCCTCAGGTGCTTCCAGATACTCGCCGCCGACACTGAGCAATGCGTCGAGTGTTGATTCGACTAGATCAAAGTCATTACTTTGTTCCAGCTGCAGTACCCAATCGCATGCATCATCGTTTCCTAACGACTCGTGAGACCATGCACCCATTTCAGTTCCCCTATTGATTTAAATTCTGTTGATTATAGCGATGGATCGTTCGCTGATGTGTCCGCTCGTGTGTCAATAGCAGCTCCTGCCTGCGCACCCTCGTTCTCGCGGTGCTCAGTTTCCAGGGCGCGTCGAATTACTGCTTTTCCTTGCTGATCTGCTGCATCAGCTTGAACGCCTCATGCTCGATCACCGGTTCTGCCTCGTCAAGTTCCTTGCTTGCCTTGACATAGGCGGCGCGCTTGCGTTCCTTTTTTTCTTCCGGTGGCACTGTCTTGGTGGCGCCGGGCATGATCAGCTGGGCGCCGGAGTTGTATTTTTTGTAGATGACCTGTTTGCCGTAGGGCGTGTTGTAGTAGCGGGTCATTTCGCTTGCCGTATCGGCGGAAATCACGCGCGACAGCGCTGGCGCCAGGCGCTGGGCCATTTCTGCCGGTGCAACTTTTGCGATTTTGGCCAGTACCGCCTGTTTCTGGCTTTCGTTGGCGTAGCGACTGCGCGCCGCTACGCCATTGACGACTTTTTCAATCTGCATCGCGGCCAGCAAATCCTGTACGGCTTTAAGGTGTGCAGGATCGGGCGCGGTAGTGACTGTGGTCGCTGCAGCGCTTGCAGCAGCAAAGGCCGGGCTGGCGGCAAGCAGGGCCAGGCCGAATACGGTACGGGCAGCAAAGTTCATGCGTTTCCTTGAAGTGGCGTTACTGGCGTTTCGACTTGCCGATCACGCTTGCCACCTTGGTGGTAATCATGTCGACGGCAGGGCCGTTGGCGCCATGCGGCAAAATGATGTCGGCGTTGCGCTTGGTCGGCTCGATGAACTGCTTGTGCATCGGGCGCACGGTGTTCAGGTACTGCTCGACCACGCTTTCCACCGAGCGGCCGCGTTCGATGATATCGCGTTGCATGCGGCGGATAAAGCGCACGTCGGAGGCGGTGTCGACAAAGATCTTCAGCGACATCATGTTGCGCAAATCTTCGTCGTACAGGGCAAACAGGCCTTCGATCACGATCACCGGGGCGGGCCTGACGGTAATGGTCTTGTCGGAGCGGTTGTGCTGGGTGAAGTCGTACTCGGGCATTTCGATCACTTCGCCATTGCGCAAGGCCTGCACGTGCTGTACCAGCAAGGGCCATTCAAAGGCCTGCGGATGGTCGTAATTTTGCTGGGTGCGTACTTCGGGGGCCAGGTGGGTCTGGTCGCAGTAGTAATCGTCCTGCATCACGACCGACACCATGTCGGCGCCGAAAGAGGCCAGCACTTGCTGGGATACGGTGGATTTGCCGCTGCCGCTTCCGCCAGCGACACCAATAACAAACGGATGGAAAGGGATCTGGTTCATCCCCGCATGATACCGGAACTGCGATAGAACTGACAGGGACCGGCTGGTCCCCGGATAGCTGTTTGGGCTCGCTGTCGCTGTTCTTTCACAGGCCAGGCTCGCGACGGTTCAATCCGGATCTTTTACCGCCTGGACATCAACCGCCATTTCAGGACCCGCCATTTTTTGAATTTTGTAGGTAAATCGTCCTTTGCCCAGCAGGGTTTCTCCGCTATAGCAGTCGGGGTCCATGTGAACCTCCTTGCCGAGCATTTGCAGTTTCACGTTGGCGTATCGATAGGCCATTGCATGGCTTTGATACATGGTGAACGCGCCTGCCGCCAGCGTGCCATAGTTCTTGCCGTTGACTTCAATATCCTGCAGCTCCACGCCGGTTTCGTTGAACAGCCGGATATCCGAGGGCAGTTGTTCTTTGTAGTAAGTCATGATAATCAGCATGAGTAGCGCGCCCAGCGTTGCGAAAACGATGGAAAACGACACCCAGGGCTTGCAAGGGAAATGCTCAGTTGTCATCGGTTCTGCCTCGCGCTGGAATCAAAGTGCAACGCGCTATCATACTTCCCATTGAAATTTGACAGTCAGCGCCTGGTTGGTAACTTGTGGCGCGCGGGTCCGGTCGCGCGAGTAGCCGACCGACATCGAGCGCCCGTGGCGCCACAGGTGGCGGTACAGCAGCGAGCGGTGCAGCTGCTTTTCGGCCCACGGTTCCAGTGTGCTCACGCCATCGTCGCGCCGCTCGCCGGCCGTGTTTTGCGCCAGCAGGCGCAGCGAATCGGCCGGGGTGAAGTGCAGCATGGCCAGCACGCGCCAGCCGGTGTCGGTAAAAGCGGGCTGGCCCAGCGTGCCTTGTACCCAGGCGCGGTTCCAGCGCTGGTCCAGTTCCAGCGCCCAGCCGTTGGGCAAGGCGCGGCGCCAGCCCAGATCCAGCGTGACGTTGCCGCCACGGCCGACCCGGTCGGCGTCGACGTCGAGCTGGCGGCCCAGCGTCACTTCCGCATTCAGTTTGGGCAGCCAGGGCAGGGGCGACGATTCGAAGCCGAAGTGCACGGCAGGCGTATCGTGCAGCTGGCCCAGGCGGTTGGCGCGCTGCTGGTCGAAGCCCAGGTTGGCCCAGAAATTGAGCTGGCGCGGGCCACGGAACCACACGCCGGGCTGCAGTTTGCGCTCGACGACCTGGCCACCGGCCTGGCCGGAAACGCTGTCGCCGACGGTGCGAATCTCGTGCAGGCCCAGGTGGGCTTCGGTCTCGTACAGGTCCAGTGCCAGGCCGTTCCACGCCGGGCGCATGGCCCCCAGGCGGCGGTTCAGGTTGATATCAAACTTGAGCACGCCCGTTTGCGGCACGAAGCCGTTGTCGTTGACAAAGCCGCCGCTGCTGGCCTCAAAGGCCGCGTCGTTCCACCAGGCGTCGCTGATGTGCGTGTATTTGCCCCAGCCATAAAGGCCGCGCCGGGTGGTAGTGCGCTGGGCGGGCCTTGCCTCATCGGCCAGTGCGACATTGCTGTTCGACTGCATCAGCAGCCAGGCCGCCTGCTGGCCGTCGCCGCGCCACTGGCCGTCAAGGCCGAACACCGTGTTGGCGCCGGCGCGGCCATTATCGTGACTGTACCTGCGCTGCGAGGCGAAAGCGCCCAGCAACACACCATCTCCATGCCAGCGCCCGCGCACCAGGCTGGCCAGGGTGCGCGTGGTCTGGTCGTGCGATGCTGTTTCATACGGGCCGCCGCGCAGCACCACGCCGCCGGGCTGGTCGCGCAAGCTCATGGCCGTCGCATCCTGCTGCGCGGCGCGCCAGGTGGCGCGCAAGCCCCATTCCGGGTCGGCCACCGTGCGCGAATAAAAGGCCGCCAGCGGCAGGCCCAGCACGTCGGCGCTTTCCAGGAAAAATCCGCGTTTTTCCGGCAGGCTGAGGGCAATCCGGCTGGCGCCCGACGACGTCGGTTCGTCGATTTCCACCTGCGAGTAATCGGGATTGAGCATGCCATTGAAGACCCAGTCAGCGCGCGGGCGGGCGTTCACCTCCAGGCCCAGGCTGGCGCGGTTGGCGCGGCGCCGGCCATCCGCGTCGTCGTCGCGGGTGGCGCGCAGGGTCACTTCGGGCTTGAGTTCCAGAAACGCGCGGTCGCGCACGCCGGCCACCGTGGCGCCCATGCCGGCTATATCCTGCAGCGCGGCGATATGGCTCAGGGCGTCGCTGGTGAGCGGTGTACTGGTCAGCAGCAGGCCGCCTGCATGCGGCACGCTGCGCTCGACCATGGCGCGCCAGGTCTTGCCGCCTTGGTAGGGGAAGCGCAGGTTGGACAGGGGCCAGCGCACTTCCATGCTGTAGCCGTCGTCGAGCAGCTTGACGGCGGCGTCGATCGGAAAGTCCGGCCCCAGGTCGGACAGGTCTTCGTCGGCGCGGTACATGCCGTCGCTGATCACGCCAGCCGTATTGATGCGCACGAACTGCGCCGCGCGGCCGTGGCCGGTGGGGTCGAGCCAGATGCCGATAAAGTCCTGGTCAAGGCCGACCTTGTCGCGCCGCGCCAGCGCGCCCTGGCGCCGGTGCGGTGCGTCGTCCCAGGCGCGGATGCCGAACACCAGCGCGCCGTCGACCACCAGCAGCTGCACCGTGGTGCGCAGCTGCGGTGGCGCGGGCCTGCCGTTTTCGGGCAGGTATTCGTAAAACGTGTCATATACGGGCGCAGCGCGCCAGGCGTCGTCATTCAAGTCGCCGTCGAGCTGCGGCGGCACGCCGGCAGCGACCAGTGCGGGCAGGACGCTGACCGCTGGCACGCTGGCTTCACAGGTGGCGGCCGCGGCCAGCAGCAGGCAAGCCAGCAGGCGTGTATGAGGCTTGAGTATGGGCGGCACGGGTACCTTGGCAGTCGATGCAGGCCTGCGCACGGATTGGCCATGGCTGCGGGTTAAAGTGTAAGCGCAAGCATGTTACTTAAGCAAGTTCTTCAATGCCTGTTGCCTCCGACCATGTCAAAAACGGCCCGGCTTCACCGGCTCTTGTTTGCCTCTACCTGTGCCAGCACCGCGCGAAAATACGTCAGCGGCCGCTGTATCGTCACGCCCATCAGGGCGGCCGCCTGGATGATGTCGGCGGTGTCGCGGCGGTACACGATCAGCGCATCCATGTTGTCGGTGCCTGAGCCTTCGATCTGGATCAGGTCGTAGCCGCCTTCGTCCACGGCGCGCTTGGCCAGTTCGTCGTCGAGCCACTCATAGTAGGGCAGCACGCCACGTTCCCGGTCCTCCAGCAGCGCGTACGGAAAATCGGGAAATTCGTCGAACATTTCCTGGATCTGCTCATGCAGTTCGTCGATCTTGTCGCTGCTGGCGATAAAGCCGCCGAGCTGGTTGATAAGCTCCAGCGCGTAGGCCTGCGCATCGCTGTCCACCCATTCCTCCTGGGGATTCGATGGCGCATTGGTGATGGCGGCGACGGCGTCGTCGAGTTCTTCGCCCTCCATATCGCCGCAGGTCATTCGGGTCAGCAGTTCGGACAAAAGCATGATGGCCTTTCAGAGGTGGTTGCAGGACCGGGATGGCCGGCAGTTGATGTTCAAAATAGTATCATTGCCGGATTGCTTACGCCGCTCGTTAGAAGGGTCAGGGCCAGGGCCAGGGCTGGCGCGTCACGGCAACCGCCACGATGTAGGCAAACACCAGCAGGGCAAGCACAAACGCAGTGGCGCGCACGGCCAGGGTCTTGCCGCGTTTCAGGGCGATGGTGCCCAGCACGATGTACGCCACCAGCGCGCACAATTTGGCCATCAGCCAGGGATGCTTGCCCGGCGACTGGCCGCTCCACACGGCCAGCGTAATGGCGCTCGCCAGCAGGGCCGTGTCGACCAGGTGCGGCGCGATTTTCACCCAGCGCTGCTGCAGCGCGGGCGAGGCGCGCAGCATCCATGCGCCGCGCAGCAGGAACAGGGCGCCGCTGGCGGCGGCGCAAGCCATGTGGAAATGCTTGAGACCCAGATAATCCATGTGCAGTTTTTCAAGGTGGTGAACGAGCGGCCAGCATAGCGTGAATTGTCCTGGGCGGCCATATGTCATGGGCGCTGGAAGTGTTTGAAACGCTGAATAAATCGTGAAAAAAAACTGCGCCGGGCATAGAATGGCGTTTCATTTCGAATGCCACAGGAGCAGCGATGCAATTGAAGACGCCGGGTGCATATGTTGTTGCAGACGATACCGTGCCCGATTCGCTCTTGGGCGCTGCTACCGGCATGACGCTGTTCCTCGGTTATACGGAAAAGCCGGGCCAGCATACGGCTGCCGGTCCGGTGCTGGTCGGGTCGATCAGGCAGTTCGAGCAGCAGTTCGGTGGCCCGCATGCGCCGCAATTTTCGCTCCACGTCGAACAAGGCACGCTGGAGCTGCTGCCGACACACAACGACCAGGCACGTTTTTTCCTCTACCACGGCCTGCAGTCCTACTTCGACAATGGCGGCGGCCCGGCCTTTGTGCAGTCGACGGGCACGCATGCGGATGCGATCGCGCGCGGCAAGCGGAAAGAAGATTTTCTTGACCAACTCGTCGCCCTGGAAAACGTCGCCGGCGTCAGCCTGATCGTGGCGCCGGATGCCACGCTGATGGACAGCAGTGACGCATGTTATGCGGTGTGGCAGGCACTGCTCGATCATTGCGGTGCGATGAGAGACCGGATGGTGCTGGTCGATGTGTACGGTGGTGGACAGCCGCGCACCAGGCACCCGCAAGACGATATCATTTCCGGCAGCCGCCATGGCTTGCGCGCATCGCTGCACGGCAGTTTTCTGGGCTTTGGCGCCGCCTATTATCCGTGGCTGCATTTCAATCTGGTCGATCCACCAACCATTACCTGGGATAACCTCGACGATGCAGCGCTGGCGCTGCTGTCCGAGGCGTTGCTGCACGCGCTGGCCGGGCAATCGCCCGCAGCGGCGCCAGCGGCCACGGAGACCCTCGCGTTGTTATTCAGGAGTGTCGCTCACCGCCTGCCGGCGGACCTGGACAACCGGGCGGCGCAGGTCATCGATACGCACCGCAAGCTGATCGATGCCAGTCCCCTGTACTACCGGCTGGCGGCGCTGTTGCTGGCACTGGCCAACCAGCTGCCGCCGGGCCCCGCGATGGCTGGCGTGTACGCGCGTACCGACGCGCAGCATGGCGTGTGGCAGGCGCCCGCCAATACCGGCATTGTCGGCGCCGTCGCCGCGGCCGAAGAGATCTCGCAGCAGGACCATGAAGGCCTGAACCTGCCGCCGGACGGCAAGGCCATCAACGCCATCCGCACCTTTGCAGGCGGCGGCTTGCTGATATGGGGAGCGCGCACGCTGGACGGCAACAGCGGCGACTGGCGCTATGTCCCGGTGCGGCGCACCGCCATCATGCTCGAAAAAACGATCAAGGCCGCCATGGCCGCCCATGCATTCATGCCCAACGACGCCCTGCGCAGCACGATCACTGCCTTCCTTACCGTGCAGTGGCAACACGGCGCCTTGCTGGGCGCGAGCGCGGGCGACGCCTTCCGTGTCGAGGTCGGCACGGGCAGCACCATGACGGCCGACGGCATCGTGCAGGGCACCCTGCGCGTCAGCGTGGCCGTGGCGCTGAGCCATCCGGCCGAGTTCATACAACTGAGCTTCGAGCAGCCGATGCAGTCGTCCTGATTGTTTTCCCCGGGACGTGACGCTCTGCGCGCCCGTCCTGTCTTCCTTCTTCCTGCTCGCCTGCCTTGTCAGGGTGCCTAGTCACTTCTGCCGACCCGTCTATTCAGATTGCCTTGCCAAAATCACCCTGTGGCCGATAGTGCCGCAGGCGGCTGCCACGTAAGCTGGTCGGGACGGCTGGCCAGACGGCCAGTGCATTCATGGAGAAGCATCGTGGCTACCTTAGATGGCACCAACAATAACAGTAGTATCAATATTCCCGGCGTGCGGCGCAAGCAGCTGTCCGTGCTGGTCAGCAGTACCTTCGCCTTCACCATCTGCTTTGCGGTCTGGATGATGTTTGCCGTGCTGGGCATCCCGATCAAGGCCAGCCTGGGCCTCACCGAAACGCAATTCGGCCTGCTCGCTGCCATGCCGGTGCTGACCGGCTCCCTGGTGCGCGTGCCGCTGGGGATCTGGACCGACAAATACGGCGGGCGGCGCGTGTTTTTCCTGCTGATGCTGGCCAGCGTGGTGCCGATCTGGCTCATTTCCTACGCCACAGCCTACTGGCATTTCCTGGTGCTGGGCATGTTCGTCGGCCTGGCCGGCGGCTCGTTCTCGGTCGGCACGCCGTATGTGGCGCGCTGGTACGAAAAGGAGCGGCGCGGGCTGGCGATGGGCATTTTCGGCGCGGGGAACTCGGGCTCGGCGCTGACCAAGTTTGTCGCCCCCGGCATTGTCGCCGCCTTCGGCTGGCAAATGCTGCCCAAGGTGTATGCGGTGGCCATGCTGGCTACGGCCATCATCTTCTGGCTGTTTTCCTTTACCGACAAGTCGCACCTGGCGCCGTCCGGCGAGAGTTTTGCTGCGCAAATGAAAGTGCTGAAAGATCCGCGCGTGTGGCGCTACTGCCAGTACTACTCGGTGGTGTTCGGCGGCTATGTGGCGCTGGCGCTGTGGATGACCAAATACTACGTGGCCGAATACGGTTTTGATTTGAAACACGCGGCGCTGCTGGCGGCCTGCTTTTCGCTGCCCGGTGGCGTGCTGCGCGCGCTTGGCGGCTGGGTTTCGGACAAATACGGTGCGGCGAAAGTCACGTGGGCCGTGATGTGGGTGTGCTGGGTGTGCTTCTTCCTGCTGTCGTATCCGCAAACCCAGATGGTGATCGAGACGGTCACCGGCCCGCTGGCCTTTCATGTCGGCCTGTCGCCGGTGCTGTTTACCGTGCTGCTATTCGTGGTTGGCATCGCCATGGCGGTGGGCAAGGCGTCCGTCTTCAAATTCATCGGCGACGACTTTTCCGACAATATCGGTGCTGTCTCCGGCGTGGTGGGCCTGGCCGGTGGCCTCGGTGGTTTCGTGCTGCCGGTACTGTTCGGCGCCCTGGTGGACCTGACCGGCGTGCGTTCGAGCGCCTTCATGCTGCTGTACGGCACGGTCTGCGTGTCCCTCGTCTGGATGCATTTTTCTTTCAAGCCGCAACGCGCGGCCCCTGCCCAACCACTCAATCAACTCGCTGGAGCGTAAGCCATGAGCAAATACATGATCAATACCTGGGAGCCTGAAACACCCAGCTTCTGGCAACAGACCGGCAAGGCCACGGCCGGGCGCAACTTGTGGATCTCGATCCCCGCGCTGCTGCTGGCGTTTGCCGTGTGGATGGTGTGGAGCGTGGTGGTGGTGAACCTGCCCAATATCGGCTTCACCTACAGTAACAACCAGCTGTTCTGGCTGACCGCCTTGCCCGGCCTGTCCGGCGCCACCTTGCGCATCTTTTACTCGTTCATGGTGCCGATCTTCGGTGGCCGCCGCTGGACGGCGATTTCCACCGGTTCGCTGCTGATACCGGCGATCGGCATCGGCTTTGCCGTGCAGGACGTCAATACCGGCTACCCGACCATGCTGGTGCTGGCGCTGCTGTGCGGCTTCGGCGGCGGCAATTTTGCTTCGTCGATGGCCAATATCAGCTTCTTTTACCCGAAGGCGAGCAAGGGTTTCGCGCTGGGCATGAATGCGGGCCTGGGTAACCTTGGCGTGTCGGTGGTGCAGTTCGTGGTGCCGCTGGTGATTACCATGGCGGTCTTCGGCGCCTGGGGCGGCGAGTCCCTGACGTGGGCCAAGGCCGGCGCCACGAAACAGATGTGGTTGCAAAACGCCGGCTTTGTCTGGGTTCCGTTCATTGCGTTGTCTACCTTGCTGGCCTGGTTCGGCATGAATGACCTGGCCTCGGCCAAGGCCTCGTTTTCCGAACAGGCCGTAATCTTCAGGCGCAAGCACAACTGGCTGATGTGCTGGCTGTACACGGGCACCTTCGGTTCCTTCATCGGTTATTCGGCGGCCTTTCCGCTGCTGATCAAGATCCAGTTCCCGGACGTCAATCCGCTCGATTATGCGTTTCTCGGCCCCCTGGTCGGCGCCTTGTCGCGCGTGGCCGGTGGCGTCATTTCCGACAAGCTGGGCGGCGCGCGCGTCACCTTGTGGTCGTTCTTGCTGATGATCGCCGCAGTGCTGGGCGTGCTGTACTTCATGCCGCAGGGCGGTGCCGGTGGCAACTTTGCAGGCTTCTTCTGGATGTTCATGGTGCTGTTTGCCGGCACCGGCATCGGCAATGCCTCGACCTTCCGCATGATCCCCGTGATCTTTCTGACCGAGCACCAGCGCGCTGCTGCCGGCAAGCCGAAGGCGGTGCAGGAGCAGGCCATCGTCGATGCCAACAAGGAAGGCGCGGCCGTGCTGGGCTTCACGTCGGCCGTGGCTGCCTATGGTGCCTTCTTCATCCCGAAAAGCTATGGCACGTCGATCGCTTTGACGGGCAGTCCGGACGCGGCGCTGTGGTGCTTTATCGGTTTTTACATCAGTTGCATCGCAATCACCTGGTGGTGCTATGCGCGCAAGAATGCGCCCATGCCCTGCTGAAGGCCAGCGAGACCATCATGGAAGAACTGGAAAAATTCGTCAACGGCTTCAGCCTGTTCCAGCAGCAGTATTTCAGCGAGCCGCAAACCCTGTATGACAGCCTGCGCGACGGCCAGCGGCCGTCGACCTTGCTGATCGGCTGCTGCGATTCGCGGGTCGACCCGATGCTGCTGACGGGCAGCGACCCGGGCGACATGTTCGTGATCCGTAATATCGCCAACCTGGTGCCGCCATGTACGCCGGAGGCGCCGCCGGGCGTCAGCTCGGGCATCGAGTTCGCTGTTTGCAAGCTGGAAGTGGCGCGGGTGATCGTATTGGGGCATGCGCGCTGCGGCGGTATTCGGGCGCTGCTGGAGCCGCAGCCGCGTGCGCAAGGCCAGGAAACCGATTTCGTGGGCCAGTGGATGCGCATCGCCGAACCGGTGGCGCAGCGCGTGCGGCGCGATCTGGGCCACCGCTCGGCGCACGAACAGCGCCATGCCTGCGAACTGGCCAGCATCCTGCAGTCGCTCGACAATCTGCTGACCTACCCGTGGCTGAAACGCCGGGTGGAGCAGGGGCTGTTGAAGCTACACGGCTGGTATTTCGATATAGACAGCGGCGCGCTGATGGCGTATTCGGCGCGTCAGCAGCAGTTTTTGCCGCTGGTGTGTCCGATAGAGCGCGCGCGACACCTGCACGAGCGCCCGTGGCCCGACTCAACTGAAACGCAGTAGTTCTCCGCTGCGGTCAAACGCCAGCAAACTGTCGATTCGTCCTTCCTCGATCGCCTTGACCATCGCCCGTAGCGGCGCCTCGCATTCTTGCGACGCTGGCGCCTGGCCAGCGCTGCCCGCCAGCCCGGCCACGAAGACCACGTCCCAGTGCGCCGGCATCTGTTTTGACTCCTCCAGCAATTGTTCGAAACTTTCCAATTCCTCGGGCAGCTTGTCGGAGCACAGCACCGGCGTGAGCGACTTGCCCTGGCCGCCCGGTTCCGCTTCGGCGCGAGTGAAGGTAAACAGCAGACGCTGTGGCTGTTCCTGCTGGCGCGCGCTGGCGACGAGGCTGGCGTAATCGGTAATGCTCATGTTGCAAACTCCTGTATGCACGGTAAAGGATGACAGATATACCGCAGCGCACGTTCCCAGCCCATACGCAGTAGTGACTAGATGAGTGACTACCTGCCTATGCATTCCTGGTGCAGAAAACCGACTTCCTGCCAATACCGCTCAAGGTGGCCGCTCGCTAGACTCCTCACATCGACGCCATGGCCTTGGCCTGCAGCGTTTTTTAAGACCCGGCGCCGCCCGTTCGGCGCATGTGTGGAGGTAGCATGAGTCACTTTCTGGACCGTCTGAAGTTTTTTAACAAGAGCGCCGAGCCGTTTTCGAACGGCCATGGCAGCGTGGTCGATGAAGACCGTACCTGGGAAAACGCGTATCGCCAGCGCTGGCAGCATGACAAGATCGTGCGCTCGACGCACGGCGTCAATTGCACCGGTTCCTGCAGCTGGAAGGTGTATGTCAAGAATGGCCTGATCACCTGGGAAACCCAGCAGACCGATTATCCGCGCACCCGCCCGGACCTCCCCAATCACGAGCCGCGCGGCTGCCCGCGCGGCGCCAGCTATTCCTGGTATGTGTATTCGGCCCAGCGCGTGAAGTATCCGATGGTGCGCGGCCGGCTGATGGAAATGTGGCGCGAAGCGCGCAAGACCATGGACCCGGTCACCGCCTGGGACTACATCAGCCAGGACCCTGTGCGTTCGCAGCAATACAAATCGATTCGTGGCCTGGGCGGTTTCGTGCGCGCCACCTGGGACGAATCGAATGAAATGATCGCGGCGGCCAATGCGCTGACGATCAAGAAATATGGCCCGGACCGCATCGTCGGGTTTTCGCCCATTCCCGCCATGTCGATGGTCAGCTACGCGGCCGGCACGCGCTATTTGTCCCTGATCGGTGGCGTGGCGCTGAGTTTTTACGACTGGTACTGCGACTTGCCGCCAGCCAGCCCGCAAGTATGGGGCGAACAGACCGACGTGCCGGAATCGGCCGACTGGTACAACTCCACCTTCCTGATGGTGTGGGGCTCGAACGTGCCGATGACGCGCACGCCGGATGCCCACTTTTACACGGAAGTGCGCTACAAAGGCACGAAGACCGTGGCCGTGTCGTCGGACTTCGGCGAAATGGCCAAGTTCGGCGATATCTGGCTGGCACCAAAGCAGGGCACCGACGCCGCCCTGGCGATGGCCATGGGCCATGTGATCCTCAACGAATACCATAAAGACCATCAATCGGCCTACTTCAAGGGTTACGCCAAGCAGTACACCGACTTTCCGATGCTGGTGCTGTTGAAAGAGCAGAACGGCATCCTGGCGCCCGAATACTTTTTGCGCGCCTCGCACCTGGCCAACAATCTCGATGAGACCAACAACCCGGACTGGAAAACGCTGGTGATCGACGAAGTGTCTGGCCGCATCGTGGCGCCGGCCGGTTCGATCGGCTTTCGCTGGGGCGAGGCAGGCAAGTGGAACCTGGAGATGAAAGAGGGCGGCAATAGCGCGCCGGTCGATCCGCAACTGTCCCTGTTGGGCAAGAGCGATGAAGTGGTGGCTGTCGGCTTTCCTTACTTCGGCGGCAAAGACAGTACAGACATGTTGATGCGCAATGTGCCAGCCAAGCGCCTGCAACTGGCCGACGGCAGCAGCGTGCTGGTCGCTACCGTATTCGACCTGACGCTGGCCAACTATGGCATCGACCGTGGCCTGGGCGGCGGCAATGTCGCTACCAGCTATGACGACGATATGCCGTACACGCCGGCCTGGCAGGTCAAGCATACGGGCGTGAAAGCGGCCGACGTGATCACCGTGGCGCGCCAGTTCGCCGAAAACGCCGACCAGACGCGTGGCAAGAGCATGGTTATCGTCGGCGCGGCCCTGAATCACTGGTACCACATGGACATGACCTACCGCGGCATCATCAATATGCTGATGATGTGCGGCTGTGTGGGCCAGTCGGGTGGCGGCTGGGCCCATTACGTCGGCCAGGAAAAACTGCGTCCGCAAACCGGCTGGACCCCGCTGGCGTTTGCCCAGGACTGGAACCGCCCGATGCGCCAGATGAACGGTACTTCGTTCTTCTACGCCCATACCAGCCAGTGGCGCCATGAAAAGCTGCATACCGAGGAAATCGCTTCGCCATTGGCCGGCCCCGACGTGGCGCCGATGACCCTCCTGGACTACAACGCCAAGGCCGAGCGCATGGGCTGGCTGCCGTCCGCGCCGCAGCTGCAAACCAATCCGCTGGAAGTGACGCGCGCCGCCAGGGCCGCCGGTGTCAATCCGGTCGACTATGCGGTGGCCCAGATCAGGAACAAGCAGCTGGAGTTCTCCTGCGACGATCCCGACAACCCTGCCAACTTCCCGCGCAATATGTTTGTCTGGCGCTCGAATATCCTGGGCAGCTCGGGCAAGGGCCACGAGTACTTCCTGAAGTATTTGCTGGGCACGCAGAATGCGCTGATGAGCGACGAAAACAACTGCATCAAGCCGCGCGATGTGAAAGTGCGCACTGCCGCCGAAGGCAAGCTCGATCTCTTGGTGGTGCTGGACTTCCGCATGTCGACCACCTGCCTGTACGGCGACATCGTGCTGCCGACGGCCACCTGGTATGAAAAGGATGACCTGAATACCTCCGACATGCATCCGTTCATCCACCCGCTGTCGGAAGCCGTGCAGCCGCTGTGGCAGTCGAAGTCGGACTGGGAAATCTACAAGGGCATTGCAAAAAAATTCGAGGAAATCGGCGGGGCATATCTGGGCACGCAGCACGATATCGTGTTGACGCCGCTGATGCACGACACCCCCGGTGAGCTGGGCCAGCCTTTCGACCCGAAAGATTGGCGCGCCGGCGAGTGCGAGCCGATACCCGGCAAGACCATGCCCAACTTTACCGTCATCGAGCGCGATTACACCAAGATCTGGCAGAAGTTCACCTCGATCGGCCCGCTGCTGGAAAACATAGGCAATGGTGGCAAGGGCATCAGCTGGAAGACCGGCCATGAAGTGGACGTGTTGCGCGGCATTAACCGCACCGTGCTGGCCGAGGGTGTAGCGCACGGCCAGCCAAGGCTGGACACCGCCATCGATGCGGCCGAGATGATTTTGTCGCTGGCGCCGGAAACAAATGGCCACGTGGCCGTGAAAGCCTGGGCCGCGCTGTCGAAAATCACCGGGCGCGACCATACCCACCTGGCGCTGCCGCGCGAGCACGACACGATCCGCTTCCGCGACGTGCAGGCGCAGCCGCGCAAGATCATCTCGTCGCCGACCTGGTCGGGCCTCGAATCCGAAGAAGTCAGCTACAACGCTTGCTACACGAATGTGCATGAACTGATCCCCTGGCGCACACTGACGGGCCGCCAGCAGTTTTACCAAGATCACCGCTGGATGCGCGATTTTGGCGAGGGCCTGTGCGTCTACAAGCCGGCCATCAATACCAGGACGACCACGCAAATGCTGGGTGCCAGTCCGAACGGCAACAAGGAACTGGCGCTGAACTTCATTACGCCGCACCAGAAATGGGGCATCCATTCGACGTATTCGGACAATCTGCGCATGCTGACCCTGTCGCGCGGCGGCCCGCATGTGTGGCTGTCCGAGATCGACGCCAGGAATGCCGGCATCGTCGACAACGACTGGATCGAAGTATTCAACGTCAACGGCACGTTGACCGCACGCGCCGTTGTCAGCCAGCGCGTACCCGAAGGCATGACCATGATGTACCACGCACAGGAAAAGATCATCAATGTGCCGGGTTCTGAACAGTCGGGCAAGCGCGGCGGCATCCACAACTCGGTCACGCGCGCCGTCACCAAGCCGACCCACATGATCGGTGGTTATGCCCAGCTGTCGTGGGGCTTCAATTACTACGGCACGGTGGGCTCGAACCGTGATGAATTCGTGTTGGTGCGCAAGATGAACAAGATCGACTGGCTCGAAGGCCCGTTGAAAGAAGAACAAGGGAGCATGGCATGAAAATCAGAGCGCAAATCGGCATGGTGCTGAACCTGGACAAGTGCATCGGCTGCCACACTTGTTCGGTCACCTGCAAGAACGTATGGACCAGCCGCGATGGCGTGGAATACGCATGGTTCAACAACGTGGAAACCAAGCCCGGCATCGGCTACCCGAAGCAGTGGGAAAACCAGGACAAGTGGAACGGCGGCTGGCGCCGCACGCAAGCGGGCAAGATCGAGCCGCGCCAGGGCAGCCGTTTGAAAATCCTCGCCAACATCTTCGCCAACCCGAACCTGCCGCAGATCGACGAGTACTACGAGCCGTTCACCTATGACTACGAGCGGCTGCAGAACGCGCCGCTGTCGGAAACGCCGCCGACGGCGCGGCCCATCTCGGTGTTGACCGGCAAGAAGATGGACAAGATCGAATGGGGCCCGAACTGGGAGGATGACCTGGGCGGCGAATTTGCCCAGCGCAGCCAGGACGCGCTGTTCGACAATATGCAAAAAGAGATGTACGGCACGTTTGAAAACACCTTCATGATGTATTTGCCGCGCCTGTGCGAGCATTGCCTCAACCCGACGTGCGTGGCGTCGTGCCCATCGGGTTCGGTCTACAAGCGCGAGGATGACGGCATCGTGCTGATCGACCAGGACAAGTGCCGTGGCTGGCGCATGTGCATCTCCGGTTGCCCGTACAAGAAGATTTACTACAACTGGTCGTCCGGCAAGGCCGAAAAATGCACGTTCTGCTTCCCGCGCATCGAAGCAGGCCAGCCTACCGTGTGCTCGGAAACCTGCGTCGGCCGCATCCGCTATCTTGGCGTGCTGCTGTATGACGCCGACAAGATCGAAGCGGCGGCCTCGGTAGCCGACCCGCGCGACCTGTATCCGTCGCAACTGGGCCTGTTCCTCGACCCGCACGACCCGGCCGTGATCGACGAGGCGCGCCGCCAGGGCATTCCCGATTCGTGGCTGGAATCGGCCAAGCGCTCGCCCGTCTACAAGATGGCCGTCGAGTGGAAGGTGGCTTTCCCGCTGCACCCGGAATACCGCACCTTGCCGATGGTGTGGTACATCCCGCCGCTGTCGCCGATCCAGGCCGCTGCCGAATCGGGCAAGCTGGGCAAGAACGGCATCCTGCCGGACACCGCCAGCCTGCGCATTCCGGTGCAATACCTGGCCAACCTGCTGACGGCCGGCGACCAGCCACCGGTGATACGCGCACTGGACCGCATGCTGGCCATGCGCGCCTATATGCGCAGCAAGCATGTGGCGCCCGTGCCTGACCTGGAAGTGTTGAAGCAGGTGGGGCTGGATGTAGCCACCGTCGAAGACATGTACCACATCATGGCGATCGCCAACTACGAAGACCGTTTCGTGATTCCCAGCAGCCACAAGGAAATGGCCGAGGACAGCTTCAACGACAAGGGCAGCTGCGGTTTCACGTTTGGCAATGGCTGCTCGGACGGGACCAGCGACGCCAGCCTGTTCGGCAAGCGCAAGCACGGTTCGGAGATTTTCATGGCGATGCCGAAGTCGCGCAAAAAAAAGGAGAGCCTCGATGTCTGATCCACTGAATACCATGCAGGGTTACCAGGTGCTGTCGGCCTTGCTGCTGTACCCGGAGCCGGAATTGCAGCAGGAGTTGCCTGCGCTTGACGGCCTGCTGATCGAGACGCTGCCAAGCTGGCATGCAAGCTTGCAGCCGCTGCTGGCGCACCTGCAAGCGACCGCGCTGATCGACCTGCAGCAGCAGTATGTGATGACGTTCGACCGTAATCCGTCGCAGTCGCTGCACCTGTTCGAGCATATTCACGGCGAATCGCGCGACCGTGGCCAGGCCATGGTCGACCTGCTGGCCGAATACAGTCGCCACGGCCTGCAGATGGTCGGTGACGACCTGCCCGACTACGTGCCGCTGTTCCTGGAGTTTTTGTCGCAGCAGGACCCAAGCGAGGCCGAGCGATTGCTGGGCGATGCCATCCATGTATTGGCGTACATAGGCCGCAAGCTGCGCGCCAATCGCAGCAGCTACGCCTGCGTATTCGAGTTGCTGCAGACATTGACGCCGGTACAGGCCGAGGAACTCGCCGAGCCGCCAGTGCGCGACATGGACGAAGCGCTGGAAACCTTCGGGCCCGGCGCGGACGGCATCGAACCGCTGCTCAAACCTGGAGTCGTTGCGGGTGGCGTCCAACCGGTCAATTTCTATCCCAAGGCGGCAGCACCGCATCACTGAAGGAGAAGGTCATGAACTACCTGCATCAATTTGTCTTCGGGATTTATCCCTATATCGCGCTGGCGATCTTCCTGCTCGGCAGCCTGGTGCGCTTTGACCGCGAGCAGTACACCTGGAAGTCGGAATCGAGCCAGGTCCTCAACACGGGCATGCTGCGCCTGGGCAGCCCGCTGTTCCACGTCGGCATACTGGGCCTGTTCTTTGGCCATGCTGCCGGCCTGCTCACTCCGGTCTGGGTCTGGGACACCCTGGGCGTCACCCATGGCGTCAAGCAGGCGGTGGCGATGGCTGCCGGCGGCGTGATGGGCGCCTTGTGCCTGGTTGGCATCCTGATGCTGCTGGCGCGCCGTTTCAGCAATGAGCGCGTGGCCGCCCGCACCACCTTCAAGGACAAGCTGGTGCTGCTGTGGATACTGCTGACCTTGCTGCTGGGCCTGTCGTCGATCTTTGTCTCGGCCTCGCACATGGATGGGCACATGATGGTGCTGTTGATGACCTGGGCCCAGCACGTGGTCACCTTGCGTGGCGACGCCGCCGGCTTTATCGTCGACGCGCCGTGGATCTTCAAGCTGCACCTGTTCATGGGAATGTCGCTGTTCGTCATCTTCCCGTTCACCCGCCTGGTACATGTGTGGAGCGGCTTTGGTGCCGTGGCCTACCTGGGTCGCACCTGGCAGCTGGTACGCCGGCGCTAACAAAGGAGAGTCATCATGGGTATTTCGGTCAATGGCGTCGAAATCGACGACACGGAAGTGGAGCAGGAACTGCCGCATCACCAGGGCGCAGGCAATCCCTTGAAACAGGCGGTGCACGAACTGGTGCTGCGCCGGCTGCTGCTCGATGAAGCGCGGCGCCTGGGCTTGCGCGCCGGCAGCGACGACGAGCTGGTCGAAGCGCTGTTTGCCCAGGAAGTGAAAGTGCCGGTGGCCGACGACGCCGCCTGCCGCACTTTTTACGCGCAGCGCCCACAGCTGTTTCGCAGCGGCGCGTTGGTGGAAGTACGCCACATCCTGTTCCAGGTGACGCCGGAGGCGCCTTTGGAGCTGCTGCGCACCACGGCGCAGGCGGTGTTGGAAGCCCTGAAGGCTGCGCCCGGGCGCTTTGCCGAACTGGCGGGCCAGTATTCGAACTGCCCCTCGGGTGCCCTCGGTGGCAATCTGGGCCAGTTGTCGCCAGGGCAAAGCGTGCCGGAATTCGACGCGCTGGTGTTCCGGCTGGACGAGGGCGAACTGGCGGGGCGCTTGCTGGAAACGCGCTTCGGCTATCACATCGTGCAGGTGCTGCGCCGTATCGAGGGCAAGGCGATAGCCTATGAAGCGGTGCAGGCGCAGATCGCCGACCGGCTGTCGCGCGCGGCCTGGCAACGCGCCGTCCACCAGTATCTGCATCTGCTGGTGGGGCGCGCCGAAATTGCCGGCGTGGAGCTCGAAGGCACGGACAGTCCTCTGGTGCAATAGGCCAGAGTAACTAGTCTGGCGGCGCGTCTGGTGTACAGCCAGGCGCGGCCCCAGGCTTTACAATCAGATGGTGAAACAGGAGCAGGCGATGGGGAGTTCCATGTTGCTCGACAGGTTTGGCAGGTCCATCGACTATATACGGTTGTCGGTGACCGACCGCTGCGACTTGCGCTGCAGTTATTGCATGCCCAAGGGCTTTCGCGGTTTCGAAGAGCCGAAGGACTGGCTCAATTTCGACGAGATCGAGCGCCTGATGGGCGTCTTCGTGCGCCTCGGTACGCGCCGGGTGCGCCTGACGGGCGGCGAGCCGCTGTTGCGGCGCAACCTGCCGCAACTGGCGGCGCGCCTGTCGGCGCTGCCCGGGCTGCAGGACCTGTCGCTGTCGACCAATGCCACGCAACTGGGCCGCCATGCGGTGGCGTTGCGCGCGGCGGGGGTCAGTCGCATCAACGTCAGCCTGGACTCGCTGGACCGCGCCTGCATGGAGAAAATCACCGGCCGGGACAGCCTGCAGCCGATACTGGACGGCCTGGTGGCGGGCAAGGCGGCAGGTTTTGATCCGATCAAGATCAATATGGTGGCTATGCGCGGTGTCAACGACGACCAGATCGAGGCCATGGCGGCTTTTTGCATCGAGCAGCATTTCATGCTGCGCCTGATCGAGGCGATGCCGATGGGCAGCACCGGCCGCAACACGCAGTACATGCCACTCGGTGACGTGCGCGAGCGCCTGGCCGAGAAATTCGGCCTGGTGCCGCAGGCGCAAGAACTCGGTGGCGGGCCGGCACGCTACCTGTCGACCGCAGACGGGCAGGCCAGCATCGGCTTTATCACGCCGATGTCGCAGCACTTCTGCGCAACCTGCAACCGGGTGCGCCTGTCCGTTGACGGCACCTTGTACCTGTGCCTGGGACAGGAAGAAAAATTCGCCTTCGGCCCCATGCTGCGCGGAGGGGCCAGCGACGCGGAACTGGAAGCGGCCATCCGCCTGGCCATCGAACGCAAGCCGCAGCAGCATGATTTCAATACGCGGCCGGACAAGATCATCCGCTTCATGGCGCAAACCGGCGGCTGAGCAAACGACCGGGGTCAGACCCGCCGGGTCTGACCCCGGATTTCTGCTGATAGCTAGAGCAATCTCATTGACTTGATGGCAATCGAGGAACAAACCGGCACTTAACAGGAACAGCGGGAACAGCATGAGCCTCAATCAAATGATCTCCTCCTGGCAAAAACTATCGACCAAGATCGTTGGCGCACTGCTGGGCATGCTGGTGCTGGCGTTGACGGCGATTGGCTGCACCTTGTTCCTGTCCTGGCAGCTCGAAGGCAGTTCGGCCGCCATCAATGAAACGGGCCGGCTGCGCATGCAGACCTATCGCCTGACCCTGCTGGTGAGCGGCCAGAATCGTGCCGGCGTGCAGCCACAGGTGCTGCTGGTCGACGAGATGCTGGCCAAGATTGGCCAGGGCGATCCGCAACGGCCATTGTTCCTGCCGCCATCCGCCGCCATCAAGACCGAATTTGAACGCATCGTCCAGGCCTGGCAGGGCGAGTTGCGCCCGGCCGCGCTGACAGTCGGCTCCGCCGCGCAGGCGCGCCTGTTCGAGCAACAGGCGCAGGGCTTTGCCAGCCAGGTCGACCAGCTGGTGCGGCTGATCGAACGCGACAGCGAACAGCGCACCTTCTGGCTGCGCGGCTCGCAACTGATCCTGGTCGGCATGGCGATCATCGGCACGGTCAGCATGATCTACCTGATGTTCATGCTCATTATCGAGCCCGTCACGCGGCTGCGCCTGGGCATGCAGCGCATGAAGGAGCGCGATTTCAGCGTGCGCCTGGCGGTCGACAGCAACGACGAATTCGGCCAGCTGGCCAGTGGCTTCAACCAGATGGCTGACCGCCTGCAGGCCCTGTACGGCAACCTGGAAGAGGGCGTGCGCAGCAAGACCGCCACCCTCGAGTACCGCAACCGCGAACTGGCCTTGCTGTACGAAAGCGCCGCCTTTTTGCAGCGCCCGCAGCCGCTCGAAGCGCTGTGCGGCGGCTTTATGGAGCGCATCGTGTCGTACTTCGAGGCCGACGGCTCCACCGTGCGCGTGCTGGACGCAGAGCGGGGCAACCTGCACATGGTAGTGCATACAGGCTTGTCGGAAGAGCTGGTGGCGTCCGAACACTGCCTGAAGGTGGGCGACTGCCTGTGCGGCACCGCCGTGCGGGAAAACGTCGCCAGGGTCCACGACATGCGCCGCATCGACCGCGCGCACGAACTGAAATGCCACCGCGAAGGCTTTGCCACTGTCTCCGTGTTTCAGATTCACGCGCATGAACAGCACATGGGTTTCTTCAACCTGCATTTCCGCCATGCGCGCGTGTTTTCCGAACGCGAGCTGGCGCTGCTGGAAACCCTGGGCCAGTTGCTGGGCATTGCGCTGGAAAACCTGCGCCTGGCCGCGCGCGAGCGAGAGATGGCCGTGTCGGAAGAGCGCAACCTGGTGGCACAAGGCCTGCACGACAGCATCGCGCAAAGCCTGAATTTTTTGAATTTGCAGGTGCAGATGCTGGACGACTCGGTGCGCAAGGCCCGCTACGACCAGGTGGAAGACATCGTGCCAGCGCTGCAGGCCGGCATCAAGGAGAGCTATGAGGACGTGCGCGAGTTGCTGCTGAACTTTCGCAGCCGCCTGATGGAGGACGACCTGATCGGCTCCCTGCGCGCCGCGCTCGACAAATTTCGCCGCCAGACCGGCATCGCCGCCGACCTGCTGGCCGACGTCGATGGCGCGCCATTCCCGCGCGAGCAGCAATTGCAGTTACTATTCATCGTGCAGGAAGCGCTGTCGAATATCCGCAAGCACGCGCAGGCCAGCCATGTCGAAGTGCGGCTGGCCGACGACCAGGACTTCACTCTGACCGTCAGCGACAACGGTATCGGTTTCGACGCTTGCGCCGTGCTGGAAAAAGGTGAAAGCCACGTTGGCCTGCACATCATGCGCGAACGGGCGGAGCGTATCAACGCCACCTTCGACGTGCATGCCGCGCCGGGACACGGCACCACCATTGAATTGCACCTGGCGCGCGAACAGCGCCGGGCCGCCTGAACACCAAAAGAAGGACGCCATGACTACCGCCGACAAACCCATTAGCGTCATGCTGATCGACGACCACGCCCTGTTTCGCAGCGGCATACGCTCGCTGCTGCAGCGCCACGACGATTTTTCCGTGGTGGGCGAGGCGGCCGACGGCGTCGAAGGCATCAAGCTGGCGATCCGCCTGCAGCCCGATGTGGTGCTGCTGGACCTGAACATGGCCGGCATGTCGGGCGTGGAAGCGCTGCAACTGATGCAGCACGATTGCCCGGAAACCGCCATCGTCATGCTGACCGTTTCGGAGGACGCCGACGACCTGGCCACCGCCCTGCGCGCCGGTGCCTGCGGCTACCTGATCAAGAATATCGACGCCGACTACCTGGTGCGCGCGATACGCCGCGCCGCCGCCGGCGAAGTGGTGATTGCCGAAGCCATGACGGGCAAGCTGGTGGCCCAGCTGCAGGCCGGCACGCGGCGCGAGGAACCGGCCTCGGAACTGGACAAGCTGACCCCGCGCGAAAAGGAAATCATCGACTGCCTGTCGCGCGGCGAGAGCAACAAGGGCATCGCCCGCACGCTGGACCTGGCCGAAAGCACGGTCAAGATCCATGTACAGAACGTGCTGAAAAAATTGAACCTGAATAGCCGGGTGCAGGCGGCCGTGTATGCGGTCGAGCATCGGCAGGGGAAGTGAGGGTGCGATGTCCGCTAACCTGCGTCCCGGCGGCCACAGTTCTCGCTACCATGCACCTTTCTTGACTTCGACGCAGGCATCCCGGTGATCATTGCAAAATGGCAGCAGCAGGAAGTTCCAGACGTCAATGGACTCATTGATGTGGACGGCGCGTTGTTCACGATTGGCGACAAGGGGCTGGGTGGGAGCGGTGGCCACTGGGACGGCACAAACTGGCTCAACGTCGCCATCCTGGCGCAAGTTGAACTGCATGGCGGAAAATACCTTGTCAAGTGTGGCGAGGCGATGGAGCATGGTTCGGCAGGCGTTGTTGTCTTGGAGTCGGTGAAGGAGCGCCAGCCGGTCTGGATTTTCGTCTCCGATAACTCCAATCCTTTCGATCAGATCGTCGTCAAAGGTGGTTGGGTGCTGGTGCTTTCCAGTACGGGAGCGGTGTTGCGCTTTGCATCCAGCCATGCGCAAGGCGCCCCACCACACACCGATATTTTCTATTACGGGACATTAGCCGGCAATTGACCAGCCGTTGAGCTGCCTTGCCTGTTACAGTCAGTGCATTGAACGGTAAAGGAGGGTGGATGAAAACCAGTCACGGCAGTTGCCATTGCGGGCAGGTGCGCTTTGCAGCGGATATCGACCTCAGTGCCCTCACCATCCGCTGCAATTGCTCGATCTGCGCCAAGCTCAGGTTATGGTCGGCCATCGTGCAACCGGAGGCGTTCCGGCTGCTGGCCGGCGAAGCGGAACTGAGTCTGTATCAGTTCCTGGGCAAGACCGAGCAGCATCTGTTTTGCCGGCATTGCGGCGTGCGTCCTTTCGGCATCGGCCAGTCGCCGCGCTGGGGGAAATTCTACGCGGTCAACCTTGCCTGTCTTGATGACGTGACGGCGGAAGAACTGTCAGCTGCTCCCATCACGTATATGGACGGAAAAAACGACAACTGGGAAACGCCACCGGCGCAAGTGCGTCATCTGTAAAGGGGAAAGGCATGATTACTCTGGACGATCTGCAGAGCTCAGTATCGGTTTCGCACGATCTGGCCCGACACTTCGACTTCGATACGGGCCGCGCTGCCAGCGACAATTCCTGGATCAAACTGGCGCCGCAACAGGCATTTACCGTGCTTGCCGGTGACAGCAGCGGTGGTGTTTTCCTCGCTTATGGAGACGGCGAGATCGAACAGCGCCCCATTCTTTACGCCAGTTCGGAAGGCCAGGCCGGCTCTCTTGCACCGAACCTGACAGCGCTGCTTGCCATGATGATGGCGCTGCCAGGCTGGCAGGATGTGCTCAAATTTTCGAGCAATGGCAATCTGAAAGAAATGCGCAGGACCGCCCGCCTGCTGGAACAGGACGGCCCCGACGACGAACAATTGCTGGCCGCCACGCAACGCCTCATGCGGGAGCTTGCCATTCCTGTGCTGGCCGACCCGGTCAGCCTGCTGCATGACTGTGTGCACGCCGGCGACTGCAACGTAGTCGCTGAAGACGGCCAGCGTTATGAGCCGCTGTTCGGACTTTTCACATCACATGACAATCCGTTCTGGAAAGGAATGACATCATGAGCGTCTCAAGCGCATTTTCCTGTTTCATGCAAGAAGCGCCGGCGCATGCGGCGGCGTGGCTGCAAGTGGCCAAATCACTCGATGCCGCCAGCGCGCTCGATAAAAAGACCGAAGAGCTGGCTTATATCGCCGTGTTGGCCTCTACTGGCAATACCTCGGGCATTCCATTTCATGTGCTGTCGGCCAAATCGCATGGTGCATCAAGGCAGGAGGTGCTGAGTGCGGTCCTGCTGGGTTTGCCTGCCGCTGGCGCGGTGGTAATAGCCGCTGTTCCTGTTGCCGTCGAGGCCTATGATGGGCAAAACCCATAAAGTTTCGCGTTAGCGCAGAGACTTTTGCATGAACACGCTGAGCGGATCGTCGCGGTAATCACCAAACGGCCCGCAGCGCTCAAACCCCTGGCGCTGGTACAGCGCGATCGCCTCCGGCTGCGACGGTCCCGTTTCCAGTGTCATCAAAGGACAGCCCTCATCGCGAGCTGCCTGTTCCAGCAACGCCATCAGTTTCTTTGCGGCGCCCAGGCCGCGCACTTCGGGCTTTACATACATGCGTTTGACTTCGCCGTAGGCAGGTGTCAGCACCAGAGCCGCGCAGCCGACGATGGCGTTGGCGGCATCGCGCGCCACCGCAAACTTTACATGCGGCTGCAGCAGCGTCTGCAAATCGAGCGCATACACGGATTCTGGCGGATACAGACTCAGCTGATAGGCATCGAGGTCGGCGATCAGAGAGATGATCTCGGGCTGGTCGGGAGATTCGAAGGCAATCTGCAGCATGATAAAAGTAATAATGATGGTGAGGCTGGGATTATAGCCCTAGTCATTCTTGCCGATACCGACAAGTGCGCTTTTAAAGTAGCATGTGAAATATATCTTTAATTGCGAGCGCGTTATGGCCATTACACCGATCAGTGAACCCTCCCTTCCTGCCCCTGTTCGCAGTGCCTTGCCCTGGCAGCCTGGCCACCCTGTCTGGCAATTGGGCTTTCGCCCGTTCTACCTGCTGGCGGCGCTGTTTGCGGCCGTCAGTATTCCGCTGTGGCTGGCCACTTATATGGGCGTCAACACCGGCATGCTGCAGGTCAGCATGGGCTGGCATATGCATGAGATGGTGTTCGGTTTTGCGGTGGCGGTGGTGGTCGGCTTTCTGTTTACGGCGGGGCGCAACTGGACCGGGCTGCCGACGCCGCAAGGCTGGCATCTGATGGCGCTGGCGGCTGTGTGGCTGGCGGGCAGGGTAGCGATGCTGGCGGCAACTGCGTCCGTGGCAGCTGTGATCGACATGCTGTTCCTGCCTTTGTCGGCATGGCCCTTGTTTATGGTGTTGCAGCGCTCGGGCAATCACCGCAACCTGTTCCTGGTCGGCCTGCTGGCCTTGCTGACGCTTGCCAATGGCCTGTATCACGCGTCGGTGATGGGCATGCTGGCGTTGTCGTATTTTATTCCGGTGCAGGCGGCGATTTTCGTTATCGTGCTGATCGAAACGGTGATCGGTGCGCGCGTGATACCCATGTTTACCCGCAATGGGGCGCCCGGCAGCACGCCGGTGGCCAGCCCGAAACGGGCGCTGGTGGCCGTTGGCCTGATGGCGGCGGCCAGCGTCGCGTGGATCGCTGGCGCGCCGGGTGTCGTCACGGCGCCTGTGTGCCTTGCCGCCGGCGCCATGTCGCTGGCCAATCTGCTGGCCTGGCAGCCGCAGCGCACCTTGCGCGTGCCGCTGCTGTGGATACTGCATCTGTCATATGGCTGGATTGCCATCGGCTTTGCGTTGCTGGCCGCAGCCAGCCTGCAGTGGCTGCCGGCCAGCGCGGCGTTTCATGCGCTGACGGTGGGGTCGATGGCGGGGCTGGTCATCGGCATGATGACGCGTACCACCCTGGGCCATACTGGCCGGCCGCTGAAGGCGGGCAGGGCTGAAACGCTGATGTACTGGATGGTGCAGCTGGGCGCGGTTGCGCGACTGGCGGCGGCCGTGGGTCCGGCCTCGCTGGCGCTGCCAGCCCTGCTGCTGGCAGGCATATGCTGGTCTGCTGCGTTTATCTTGTATGCCGTGACATACGCGCCCTACTTGTGGCAGCCCAGGGTCGACGGCCGTGAAGGGTAGGGCTGGCGCACGCTAAAACAGACTTCCGACGGCAAAATCATTATCGCGATAGTATGGATATTCTTATCCATTCCTGACCAGGACCGTCATGAACGACTCTGCTTCTGCCTCCGCGCGGCCCGGCCCACTATTGCTGGTGACCGGTGTTATTTTTATATTATTGGGGCTGGTACTGGCCGGCGGCGGCATCTGGCTGCTGACCCTGAAAGGCTCCTGGTATTACATACTGGCCGGCCTCGGCATGGTGGTTGCCGGCGCGCTGGTGTGCAAAGGCCGCCGCACGGCACGCTCCTTCCTGTCCTTTTTGCTGGCCGCTACCCTGATCTGGTCGATTTTCGAGGTCAGGTTTGACTGGTGGCAACTGCTGCCGCGCCTCGATATCTGGTTTGCCGCCGCCGTCTGGCTGCTGCTGCCCTTCGTTAGCCGCCGCCTGGAACGCACCGATGGCGCTGCCGCGCCCCGGGATACAGGCAAAAAGGCCTTGTTGACGGCGGTGCTGGCGACCGCAGCCGTGGGCATATTTGCGCTGTTCCAGGATTACCATAACCTGCATGGGGAAGTGTCCAGCGAGAGCATGGCAGCCACGCCGCAGGGCGACTTTGCGCCTGGCGTCGCCCCCAACGACTGGTCGGCCTATGGCCGTTCCGGCTATGGCGACCGTTATGCGCCGGCCGCGCAGATCACGCCGGCCAACGCGTCGCAACTGAAGCAGGCCTGGGTATTCCATACCGGCGACTTCAAGGGGCCGACCGATCCGGTGGAAATCGCCAACGAGGTCACGCCCTTGAAAGTAAACGGCATGCTGTACCTGTGCACACCGCACAATATCGTGATCGCGCTCGACCCGGATACGGGCAAGGAAATCTGGCGCCACGATCCGAAAATCAACCGCGATGCGGCCAGCTACCAGCATATGATCTGCCGTGGCGTGTCTTACTGGGACGTCAACGCGGGCCGGGCAAAGAACAATCCCGCGCCGGAAGCGGCCACCATGGAATGCCCGCGCCGCATCTTTGCGCCTACCATGGACGCGACCCTGATCGCGGTCAACGCCGATACAGGTGCCGCCTGCAAGAGCTTTGGCGAAAACGGTGTGATCGGCCTGTACCACGGCATGGCGATGAAAAAGCGCGGTTTCCTGATGCCGACGTCGCCGCCGGCCCTGTCGCAAAAGATGATCGTGATGGCTGCCAGCGTGACGGACAACGATTCGACCGAAGAGCCATCCGGCGTGATCCGTGGCTACGACCCTGTCACGGGCAAATTGATGTGGAACTGGGATGCGTCGAAACCGGACGCCACCGAACCCATCGTGGCCGGCCAGACCTATACCAACAACTCGCCCAATTCGTGGGGCGTGTCCAGCGTCGATGAAAAACTGGGCATGGTGTATGTGCCGATGGGCAATGAAACGCCGGACACCTGGGGCGGCAACCGCAACGTGAACGGCGAAAAATACAATAGCGCCATCGTCGCGCTCGACCTCGCCACCGGCAAAGTACGCTGGGTCTACCAGACCGTGCACCACGATATCTGGGACATGGATATCGGCGGCCAGCCCACCCTGGTCGATATCGACACGCTCAAGGGCAAGGTACCGTCGCTGGTCGCCACCACCAAGCGCGGCGATATTTACGTGATCGACCGTCGCGACGGCAGCCTGGTGGTGCCCGCGCCCGAGAAGCCGGTACCGACAGGCAACGTGGCCGCCGGCGACCGCGTCTCGCCAACCCAGCCATTCTCGGCCTTGACCTTCCTGCCCGAGAAAAACATCAGCGAAACCGATATGTGGGGCACCACGCCGTTCGACCAGCTGGCCTGCCGCATCATTTTCCGCCAGCACCGCTACGAAGGGCCATTCACGCCGCAAACCGTCGCATCGGGCAGGATCAAGGGCGCGATTATCTCGCCTGGCCCGCTGGGCATTTTCGAGTGGGGTGGTGCTGCCGTCGATCCGGGACGCCAGTTGCTGCTGCTGAACCCCGACTACATGGGCTTCCTGGAACGTCTGGTGCCGCGCGCCCAGGCCACCGCCAAGGGCGGCAGCGGTACCGAAATGGGCCTGCAGCCGCAGACCGGCACGCCGTTCGCCGTTGAAATCAAGCCGTTTTTGTCGCCGCTGGGCTTCCCTTGCCAGGCGCCGCCCTGGGGTTATGTGGCCGCTGTCGACCTGCGCACCATGAAAAAAGTGTGGATGCATAAAAACGGCACCACCATGGACAGCGCCCCCGTGCCGATCCCGCTGCCCTTGGGCGTACCCAGCCTGGGCGGCATGAGCACCACCGGCGGCGGCGTGGCTTTCCTCAGCAGCACGCTCGACTACTATATCCGAGGCTATGATGTGCGCAACGGCAAAGTGGTGTGGAAAGCCCGCCTGCCATTCGGCGGCCAGGCTACGCCGATGAGCTATGTGTCCGACAAGACCGGCAAGCAGTATGTGGTGGTGATGGCCGGTGGTCACGGTTCGCTGGGGACCAAGATGGGCGATACCTTGATTGCCTTTGCGCTGCCGGAAGGGGCGGCAGCGGCTGAAAAAGCCAAATAGGACTTGCTGGCGGCACCGCGCAATGCGGTGCCGCTTTAAAGATCAGGAATGGCGGGCCGGAGTGAGCCCGGGGAGCCTGTGCCATGCGTCGCCCAACGGCGACAAGTGCTCCCGCACAGCCTGCAGTTTGCGGACCAGCTTTGCCCGTTCCTTGGGAGCCTTCAACTTCGCTGGAAAACGGCTTAACCAGTGACTATTCGGCCCGACTGGCAACTCACGTTTCCTGGATAGCTGGCGACTGGTCGGAAGCGGTCTTGCCACCATCACTTCAATGAAATGGTCCAACTGTGCCAGGGAGCTGAACTGCAGATCTACGTCGGCAGCTTCAATATGCAGAACCATGTAGCCTTTATGCAAGACTTCCACAGGAGCAGATGGGACAAATTCCGTAACTGACCCAGCTACTGGTACATGAACCCAGAATGCTAACGGTACCGTTCGCCAGTCAGGTTCAAGTGTAAAGTGGAAATCTGGAGTCATTGGACGGGAGTTATCGGTAGCTGTCGAAAACGCATAAATCAAGATATATCAATGCGGCCACTTTTGGCCGTTCTCGGCTGGTCGGGCCGGCATAGCATGTGGCCGTTGCAAAAATATTACGGCCGCGGCGACACGCCGTTGTGGCCCCAAAGCAGCCTTTCAGCCCTGATCTGAACAAGAAACTTGTTTCGACGGTCAAGTGCAAAAAAAAATTAGCGCCGAGACTTCGACATCAAGGCGCCTATAACAACTCCAATTGCGATTCCCGGGCCAATGCCTAAAGCAAGGTTGCCGATCGCGACGCCAATTCCACATCCAATCGCAACTCCAAGACAAATTCCAACGCCTACGAATTTGCCATGTCTTTTTTCGGTTGAATCGCTCATGGAATCCTTTTATGTAAAAGTCTAAACGCCGCTTCTTGCCGAACCCGGCCTTCCGGCACAGCATGATCACGGTAAGGCAGCTTGTTCGGCTGCAAAACTCACGAACGGCCACGGAAGACAGGACCCGCCCCATTGTGGGTCTGTCGAGACAGGTCTTTCTGCTCAGAGCGGAATTTCTGACTATAGAACCGGACAGCCGACTTGAGATGTCTTGTCAAATTGATCTTGCCCGGCTCCGATTTGGTACATGGTCAACTCAACTTGGATGCCAGGCACCGACCAGATCATATGTTCTCTCACGTTTGCCTTTTGGTATTTTGCGTCGTAGACCAACCGGACCTCGTTCGGAAAGCAAGACGACCCGACGAGAACAGAAGATTCATATTCTCCATATTGAGCCCTTGAGGCCTGGGCTGCGGAAATGAACTGGTCTTTCGATATTGACGCCTTCATTGCGGCTGAACCCAAGTTATACAGGCTTGGGTAGTCCTGATTTTTCGAGAGAGCACGGAATTTTTCAACGCCTGCGAGTGCTTCATCTCTATCTTTGTGGAAGTATCCGGCCTTGACATCATCACCGCAGCCAGACAATGCCGCAGTACAGAGCAAGACGAAAATCGGATATCGGAAGGTTTTGCGCATAGTGGTTGTAATAGTCATGTTGTGACGCTCTTGTCATCCTTGCTGCCGCAGGGGCACTAGCGAGCGTCCGATTTTCTGGCCGATTGCAGTAGCTACCGCCAGAATTCCCCCTGCGCCGAATATGGCAGGTTTTATTTTTTGAACCATACTTCATCATTTATTTATGATAATCACAACCATCCATGAACTAAAATGGCAGGCACTGTCAGCAGGGTAGTGGTCTATTATTATTTTGGTCCGAAACAAGCCTCCAGGCCTGCTTGCACAGACCTGCTGGGCACGCCAGGCAAGGCTTTTGCGCTGATCAGCGACACGCCCGTGTCGACATAGCCGGCCGTCATGACACCGCGTTTTGCGTATGCCACGCCGGCATCGACACCCATTGCCGCCATGGTCAGGGGGTATTGCTGTGCCGTCGCGCCAATTGCCCCCGATTCCACCAGCCGTATGCCGGGACAGCCGCCGTCCACCGAGACGATCAGCACGTTGCGCTCCTTGCCCGCCGCTTTCAGCGCTTCAAAGGCACCTGCCGCCGCCGGCTCGTTGATGGTGTACACCAGGTTGATGCCGCCGTTTGACTGCAGGCATTTCACCATCTCGTCATGTCCTTTGGACCTGTCACCGTAGCTGTCTCCCATGCAGACGATCTCGGGCGCTGTCGACAGCGCGGTCGATTCCGCCCCATCGGCTTTCAAGCCCAGCCCGGACATGAAGCCGTTATGCCGCTGGGCGCCAGTGGGGTTGCCGGGAAGCAGATCCAGCGTGGCGACCTTCAGAGGCTGTCCGGGGTATCGCTTCTGCATGGCCTGCTTGGCATACTGGCCAATCAGAATGCCTGCCTGGTAGTTGTTCGTGCCGAACAGGGAATTGGCCGCATCTGGCGGTTGAGTCGGTGAGTCGAGCGCGATGACCTGAACTCCCTTGGCGCGTGCATCGCGTATGGCAGGGGAAACTGCAGCGCCGGTGGGGGTGATCAAAATAGTCTTGACGCCCTGAGCCACCATGTCGGAGATGGCATCGATCTGGCTTTGAGTGTCGTCATCTGCCTTGCCAGCGGAGGTGATCAGCCTGGCGCCGTGAACGGTGGCGCCGAGGACGGCGCCTTCCTTCATCTTCTGGAAAAACGGATTGGTTTCATTTTTGATGATCAGCCCGATGGTAATCGGTGCTGCCGTAACGTATGGAGACAGCAGGGCGCCTGCCATCAGGCAAGCGGCCATGCGTGTTTTGTGAGGTCTCATCGGGAGAGCCTCCTGACGTCTGACCGGCCGGTATCAAAAACCGCAACAGCCTTCTGCAGCGACTGAGCCTGGTGTTTGAGGCTTTCGGCGGCGGCTGCACCTTGTTCTACCAGGGCGGCGTTTTGCTGCGTGGCGCCATCCATGTGGGTCACCGCTTCATTTACCTGGGCAATGCCACGGCGCTGCTCGTCCGCTGCATTGGCAATTTCAGTCATCAGGTCTGAAACCCGGCGCACGACGGTGACAACCTCGCTCATCGTATGGCCGGCTTCATCCACCAGTGTGGTTCCTGCACCCACGGTTTCAATCGACAAGCTGATCAGTTGTTTGATCTCCTTGGCCGCTGTGTCGCTGCGATGTGCCAGGTTCCTGACCTCGTTGGCCACGACGGCAAAACCCCTGCCTTGCTCGCCAGCCCGTGCCGATTCAACCGCCGCGTTAAGGGCCAGAATATTGGTCTGGAATGCAATGCTTTCAATCACCGAAATGATCTGTCCGACCTGGTCGGAGCTACGGCTGATCTGGCGCATGGTCTCAACGACGCGCTCTACCGTATCACCGCTGCGTTTGGCCACGTCACTGGCTTCTGCCGACAGGCGCATCCCCAGCTGCGCATTCTCGGCATTGCTGCGAACGGCAGTTGTCAATTCGTCCATGGTGGCTGCGGTTTCCTCCAGCGACGCCGCCTGCGTCTCGGTACGGCCGCTCAGGTCGAGGTTGCCGGAGGCGATTTCCGAGGTTGCCGTCACAATCGACTCGGCCGACTGCTCGACCGTGACGATCAGGCCGTGCAGTTGCTCTTGCATCTTGCCGATGTTCGACAGCACGCTGCCTGGCGGCGCGCTGTGCGCACCTGCCACCCGGCGCAGATCACCGGCCGCAACGCGTGCCACTGCTTCGCCGAGATCAGCCGGCTCAGCCCCCAAAGAGGTGAAGACGGATCGGGTGATGAACCAGCCTAGTGCACCAGCGCCGACCACGGCCAGGACGCCGGCGGCAATCAGCATGACAAGCGATGTGCCATACAGGGATCTTGCCGCCTCAACGCTGGAGGAGGCGCGCTTGCCACTGCTGTCGAGATAAGCCTGGGCAGAGGTGAACACTTCCTGCAGCCTGGGCTTGACCTCCTGGTTCATCGAGACGATGGCCTGGGCTTTTTTGTCCTCCAGGGCAAAGCCCACTACGCTCCATGCAGCTTTCTCGAAGGCCAGCACTTGTTCATTGACCCGGTCCACCACGGCGCGATCTTCGGCCGTCACTTCCGGGCTGAGTTCCATCGCCTGCCTGAGCAGCTTCAAAGTTTGCTGGGTGTTTTCGCGCGAGGCAACCACGCGTGATTTACCTGTCTCGATGTCTTGCGGTTCGCTCACCAACACCAGGCCGTAGGTGTTGATCGAGGTGTCTTTCACCGCGCCGACAAGGCGGCTCATCAGTGCTTGCCGGTAAGCGATATCGTCCACGTAGGAGCCGAACCGTTGATTCGTGCTTCGAAGCGCTGCCAGCGACAATACGGACACCAGCACTACCAGAAGCACCAGAATGCTGAACGAAATGGCCAGTAGCCTTTTCAAAGGAATTTTCACGACGTCGCCCTTAATAAATTTTCAATTGCAATAGATGCACTGAAGATATATTGACACAGAACAAGTATCGCCGAGAGAATTTTTGCTGCCTTTTTGCAGCTTCTGGTGACCTGTCGTATGGTTGATACTGCAATGATGAAATTGCAAAAATCGTTGATGGCGTTGCATGGGGATCATGAGCTTTCCGGCGGTGGTCTGGCCGTCCTGACGTCGCTCTGGAAAAGGCCCGATAACCGGCCGCGGCATTTCAAACGCATTTCTTGCGAATGATTCTCGTTACGAGTATCATGCCCGTCACTGCAAGTTTCGACTGACTGTTACATTGAAGGTTACACCATCCATGCCCGCCGTATTTTCCCTCCGATTGCTTCCGCTGGCCAGCGCCTTGTCGCTGGCTTTCGCTACCCCCGTTCATGCACAGGTTCAGGCCGCCGATGATCAGAGGATGCAGGCTGTGCAAGTCACCGGCGCCCGTGCCCAGGGCCTGGTGCCCTTGAGCACTGAAGCGGGCAGTTTTCGCGGTTCGAACATTATGGACGTGCCATCGACGGTGAACGTGATCACGCGCGAGTTGCTGGAGCTGCAAGGCGCCGCCGGCTTGTACGACGCGGTGCGCAATACGGCCGGCGTGACGCGCCAGCAAAATGGCGGCGAGACCTGGGACCAGCTGGTGATACGTGGCATCGCGGTGGAAAACCGCACCAACTACCGCCTCAACGGCTCGATGCCGATCATGAATTTCTCGCAGGTGGCAATCGAAAACAAGGAGCGGGTGGAGGTGCTGAAGGGCGCGTCGGCCCTGTACTATGGCTTTACTTCGCCGGCCGGCGTGGTCAATTTCGTGACCAAGCGCGCTGGCAGCACGCCCGTCACCAGCGTGGGCCTGTCGCTGGATGACCGTGGCAGCGCGGTGGCCAATATCGATGTGGGCCGGCGCTTTGGCGAACAGCAGCAGTTCGGCATGCGCATCAATGCGGCCGGCGGCACTCTGGGTTCGTATCTGGACCATGTCGGCAACGGCAATCGCAGCTTTGTGTCGGCCGCGCTGGACTGGCGCGTGACGAACAAACTGCTGCTCAAAGCCGACTTGGAATACGATCGCCGCAAGGTCACCGAACAGGCGGGCGTCAACCTGCCGACCGCCGTCAATGGCGTGATCAGCTTGCCGCGCGCGGTCGATCCATCGAAGCTGATTGGCCCGGACTGGGCCAAGTTCGAAGCGCAGACGAAAAACGCCCAACTGCGCGCCGACTATGCGCTCAGTGACCGCTGGGCGCTGACGCTGGAAGCGGGCCGCTCGGAGACCGAGCGCGACCGCAGCCTGCCGATTTTCCGCCTGAATAATGCGGCCGCACTGGCCACCGGTGCCGGCCGCATCACGGGCAATATCCAGCATGGCGTGAATACCTCGGACCTGCTGCGCGCGGAACTGGCTGGCCAGTTCAACACCGGATTTATTGCCCATGAACTGACGCTGGGTGCTTCGCGCACCGACAAGTCGCAAGACGCCATCTACCAGCGCAATTACACGATCGCCTCGCAAAACCTGTATGCCCCGGTACCGATAACGAATGTGGTGTTCGGCGCGGCACCATTGTCGCCGACCACGGCGGCGCTGGAGACGCGCGACACGGGCTTGTACGCGCTCGACCGCATGGTCTTCAGCCCGCAGTGGCAAAGCGTGGTCGGCGTGCGCCGCAGCAGCTACCGCAGCGACCAGGGCGCCAGCCACTATGACGTCAGCAAGACCACGCCGATGGCCTCGCTGATCTACAAGCTGACCCCTGCTGTGTCGTTCTATGCGTCGCTGGCGCGCGGCCTGGAAGAGGGCGAGACCGCGCCGACCGGCAGCGCCAACCAGGGCGTCAAGCTGGCGCCCGGCGTGAGCAAACAACAGGAACTGGGCGCGCGCTGGATGACACCAAGCGGTACCTTGCTCTCGGCCGCGCTGTTCGATATCGTGCGCCCCGGCTATTACACCAACACCGGCAATCTGTTCACGTCCGATGGCGAGCAGCACTACCGTGGCCTGGAACTGGCCACGCAGGGCAAGCTGACTCGCCAGTTGTCGTGGCAGACTTCGGCGCAGTTTCTCGACCCTAGCTTCGAGCATATCAATGCGCTGTACAACGGCAAGGCGCCTGAAAATGCCTCGAAACGCACGGGCAGCGCGTTTGTCTCGTATGCCGTCGACGGCATGCCCGGCCTGTCGGTGAACGGTGGCGCGTATTACTACAGCGCGCGTCCGGTCAATGACCTGAACCAGGCCTTCCTCGGCGGCGTGACCTTGTTCAGCGCCGGTGCACGTTATGCGGGCACGGTGATGAACAAGGCGGTGGTATGGCAGCTCAATGTCGACAATGCTGCCGACAAACGCTACTGGGCCGGCGCCGGCACACGGCTGGCATCCGGTGCGCCGCGCGCGGTCAAGCTCAGCATGAAGGTCGATCTGTAATCAGGCCAGTACAGCCGAAGCGCCTGACCCGGGAGATGGTAAAAGTACCATGGCGGCAGCTATAATGGCGCCATGTTCATCAGCAAAGCCAGGGCAAGTTTCGTACTGTGGATCGCGTGCTGCGCCATCTTGCTGGCGGCGCTCGCCCCGACGCTATCGCGCGCGCTGACCGTCGTACAGGGCGGCGCCGTGCCCAGCCTGGAAATCTGCTCGGTGGCGGGCGGCATGAACATGGTGCCGCTCAAGGTGTCGCTCGACGATTCCGCACCAGCGAAGAACGCCATGCAGATGGGCGACTGCCCGTGCTGCAGCATGCACGCGGCCACGCTGGACTTGCCGCCAGTAGCGCTGGCGCCAGCGACCGGCGCACTGATCGCCGGCTTGCTGCCCCAGCTGTTTTATCTTTCCCCCACGCCGCTGTTTGCCTGGACGCCCGTCCAGCCGCGCGGCCCGCCTGCCGCTTTCTGATTCCTCGCTCAATCTGAACTGTTGCCTGCCGTGCCCAGTGTGTGCGCAGGCGGCCGTTCGTCACGACCATTGAACAGAAAGCAGCATCATGAACCACACTCCCTTTTTGATTTCCCTTGCGCTGGCCATGCCCGCATTTGCCCACGCCGACAACGGCGATATCGTCCTGCCGGAACAGAAAGTCATCGTCAGTGCGCTGGCCAGGCACTATCTCGCATCGGGCGACACGGCGCAAATGCTGGGCAATCTGCCCGGCTACAACGTGGCGGCCGGCGGCGGCGTGTCCGGCCTGCCGGTGGTCAATGGCTTTGCCGACGACCGCCTGAAAATCCGTATCGACGGCATGGAAATCACCTCGGCCTGCGCCAACCACATGAACGCGCCGCTGTCGACCATCGATCCGTCGCAGGTGCAGCGCATCAAGCTGATCGCGGGCGTAACGCCAGTCAGCGCGGGCGGCGACAGCATCGGCGGCACCATCGAAGTCAGTTCGAACGCACCGGTCTTCGCCGCACCGGGTGCAGGGCTGCTGACGCAGGTCGGCATCGGCTTGCTTGGCCGCAGCGTCAACAACAGCGTGGCCACCAATGTAACGGCCAGCGCTGCCAGTGAGACGCTGTCCATCGGCTACAGCGGCGCCTACACGCGCAGCCGCAGTTATGACGACGGCCACGGCGACAAAGTCCTGGGCAGCATGGTCGAGAGCATCAACCAGTCCATCGTGCTGGCAGCCAAAGGCGATGGCCAGCAGCTGACCCTGCGCGCCGGCCTCCAGCATATTCCTTACCAGGGTTTTCCCAACCAGTATATGGACATGACGGACAACCATGGCCAGTTCGCCAACCTGGCTTACCAGGGCCGCTTTGGCTGGGGCCTGCTGGACGCGCGCCTGTACTGGCAGCAGACCGACCATGAAATGGGCTTTTTCAGCAGCGAGCGCCCGGGCACCATGCCGATGATCACGCATGGCAAAAACACCGGCTACGCGCTTGCCGCCAGCCTGCCGACCGGCATCGGCGAGCTGCGCCTGGGCCATGAATTCCACGCTTTTCGCCTTGACGATTATTGGCCGGCGGTGCCCGGCTCGATGATGATGGGGCCGCGCACCTACCTCAATATCAATGACGGCAAGCGTGACCGCGCGGTGCTGTTCGGCGAACTGGAAAGCCAGGTTGATGCACGCTGGAGCAGCGTGCTGGGCCTGCGCGGCGAATCGGTGCGCATGAATACGGGCGCGGTGCAATCGTATGGCAGCGGCATGATGAATATGGCCGACTCCATGGCCGCGAACGCTTTCAATGCCCGCTCGCGGTACCAAAGCGACACCAATATCGACGCCAGCGCACTGGCGCGCTTTGTGCCCGACGCGGCCAGCAGCTATGAATTTGCTTTGGCGCGCAAGGTGCGCTCGCCGAATCTGTACGAGCGCTACTCGTGGGGCAGGGGAACGATGGCGATGACCATGGTCAACTGGTTTGGCGACGGCAACGGCTATGTCGGCAATATCGACCTGAAACCGGAAACCGCCTACACGGCAGCTTTCACTGCCGACTGGCATGGTGGGGGTGAGGGCGACGACGCCTGGTTCGTGCGCCTCAACCCGTATTACAGCCGCGTCAGCGACTATATCGACGCCGATGTGCTGGCGCCGTTCAACCCCTATATGCAGATGGGCGCGAACGGCAATTTGCTGCGCTTTGCCAATCATGACGCGACACTGTATGGCGTCAACCTGTCGTGGCAGGCGCCGCTGGCGGCCAGCAAGCGCTGGGGAAAATTCATCGCCACCGGCAATGCGGCCTACACGCGCGGCAAGCGCAGTGAAAGTGACGGCGGCGGCAACCTGTACCGCATGATGCCGTTCAACGCATTGCTGGGCGTGGAACACGCGATCGGCGCCTGGAGCAGCCGCCTCGAAGCCAAGCTGGTTGCCCGCAAGGACAAGGTCGATGCGCGCCGGCTGGAGCCGGAAACAGGCGGCTATGCCATCGTCAACCTGCGCAGCCAGGTGGCGCTTAACAAGATGGCCAGCTTGAATTTTGGCGTGTCGAATGCCTTCAATCGCGCCTATGCCGATCCGCTCGGAGGAGTGTATCTGTCAGGCTTGGAGGCGAATGGCGGCGCGCTGCAGCCCTTGCCGGCCGAGGGCAGGTCGTTTGATGTGGGCTTGCAGCTGAAGTTTTAATCAGGCGCGCGTGCATTTTTGCCATCGGCGGCGCGATGCGGTTTAATCATGGATTGTTTAGATTGTTTACCAAGGAGTTCCCATGTTGCCAGCCTCATCGCTCGCCGCCCTGCGCGCCCGATTCCCCCTGATTGAGCGTCTGACGGCCTTGCAGCCACTGAGCTGGTTCAATCCCGCCATCGCACCTGCGGCCGAAGCGCTGGCCGATGTCGGGCTGGATAAGGACGACGTGGCCGCCGCCAGCGCTCGCCTGGCCCGTTTTGCGCCTTTTCTGGCGCGCGCCTTTCCCGAAACGCAGGCCACCGGCGGCGTGATCGAGTCGCCGCTGTTGCCTTTGCCCGCCATGCAGGCGGCGCTGTCGGCGCGCCTGTGCCGCGAAATTCCCGGCAGGCTGTGGCTCAAGCTGGACAGCCACCTGCCGATTTCCGGCTCGATCAAGGCGCGCGGCGGCATCTACGAGGTGGTGAAGCATGCGGAAGGGCTGGCGCTGGACGCCGGCCTGCTCAGTGAACACGACGATTACGCCTTGCTGGCCAGCGAGGCGGTGCGCGGCTTTTTCGGTCAATACGCGATCGCGGTGGGCTCGACCGGCAATCTGGGCCTGTCGATCGGCATCATGGGCGCGCGCCTGGGCTTTCGCACCACGGTCCATATGTCAGCGGACGCGCGTCAGTGGAAGAAGGACAAGCTGCGCGCACACGGCGTGAGCGTGATCGAATACGCATCCGACTACAGCGTGGCGGTAGAGCAGGGTCGCCGCCAGGCCGAGGATGACCCCACCTGTCACTTTGTCGACGATGAAAATTCGCACGACCTGTTTCTCGGCTATGCGGTAGCGGGCGAGCGCCTGAAACAGCAGTTCGAGGCGCAGGGCGTGCTGGTCGACGCGGATCATCCGCTGTTTGTCTACCTGCCGTGCGGCGTGGGTGGCGGCCCCGGTGGCGTCGCCTTCGGCCTGAAGCTGGCCTTTGGCGACCGTGTGCACTGCGTCTTCGTCGAACCGACGCATTCGCCGTGCATGCTGCTGGGCGTGCATACGGGCTTGCATGAGTTGATCAGCGTGCAGGACATCGGCATCGACAACATCACCGCCGCCGACGGCCTGGCCGTGGGCCGGCCTTCCGGCTTTGTCGGACGCGCCATGCGCCGGCTGATCGACGGCTACGCCACCGTCAGCGACGAGGAACTGTTCCGGCTGCTGGCCTTGCTGGAACAAACCGAGGGCTGGCGGCTGGAGCCATCGGCCGTGGCGGGGTTTGCGGGGATAGTGCCGGTGCTGGAGCAGTCCGCGTACGCGCCGAATCTGGGCAACGCCACGCATCTGGTGTGGGGCACGGGTGGCAGCATGGTGCCCGAGGCCGAAATGGATGGGTATGTATCGCGCGGGCAAGGCTTGATGGCGAGTGAGTAGTATGGTTACATTGACCCGTGCCTGAAATCCGGGGTCAGACCCGTCGGGTCTGACCCCAGCTCTTTGTCGTAGGGTTCAATCAGCGTATCGGCATTCATAATTTGATAGACTGCGCCCTCAAGAAAATCGCGTACCAAGAAAGCAGTATGAATTCGACCCCGACTCAACAAACGCCTCAGGAACTGCGCACCTGCGCGCTGGCCTGCCTGCTCGAACCCGACCCGGCGGTGAAGGTGGTGATGGTCGCCGCCATGGCCCAGGCATGCCCCGCGCCCGATCCCTCCGCGGCATTGCAGCCTGTAGGCGCCATCCCCGGCCGCCCCGAACGCCCGGAACTGGTGCCACCGCGCCTGGTCGGCCGTCGCTCGATGATTACGCAGGAAGGCCGCGCCATGCTGGTCCATGCGCTGGCGCATATCGAATTTAACGCCATGAACCTGGCGCTGGACGCGCTGTGGCGCTTTCCGGATCTGCCGTGTGAATACTATACGGACTGGCTGCGTGTGGCGGCCGAGGAGGCCACGCATTATTCGCTGCTGGTGGCCCACCTTGCCGTACTGGGCCATGCCTACGGCGACTTTCCGGCCCACGACAGCCTGTGGGAAATGGTCGACAAAACGCGCGGCGACGTGCTGGCGCGCATGGCGCTGGTGCCGCGCACCCTGGAAGCGCGCGGCCTGGATGCGATACCGCCGCTGCGCGCCAAGCTGGCGCAAGCGGGCGATATGGCGGCGGCCGCCATCCTCGACATTATCCTGCGCGACGAAGTCGGCCATGTGGAGATCGGCAACCGCTGGTATGGCTACCTGTGCGAGCAGCGCGGCCTGGAACTGCGCGCCACCTATGCCGAGCTGGCGGCGCGCTATGAAGCGCCGAGCCTGCGCGGGCCGTTCAACCTGGAAGCGCGGCGCCGCGCCGGTTTCACCGAGCTGGAACTGGGCGACCTGCCGGCCTGAGCAGCGGCCAGCGCGCCGACAGCCTGGCGCGAATTTTGTCAGCATAGTCCTACCTTGCTTGCGGTTGCTGTCTGATTGTATGCATTGTGGAAACACGAGAAGATGATTCCATTCTGCAATCAATCAACGAGAACTGCCATGAACAAGCCAGCGATGCACAAAACCTCCGGTGTGAACAAGCCTTTCCTGCTGATTTGCCTGTTTACTGTGTCGACGCTGGCCGCCACACTGTGGAACGGTGAAGTGAACGCAGAACCCGCAGCAGTCGTGGCCACGGCTGCATCGCCAGGTCGCATGACGGGCGAACAGAGCAGCACGCTGCCCTTGTGCGGTATGCGCGAACTGAGCCTGTCGGCCCAGTGCCAGCCTAGCGGCGACGCTTGATCGGTTCTTCGCTTTGCAGGCGCCGCTGCAGCAGAGCCAGCACGGCCGCCTCCTCCGGCGCCAGCGCATGCAGGTCTTCCTGCAGTTCCTGCTGCGCGCGTGCCTTCAACCCCTCCAGCAAGCTGCCGTCCAGGTAGGAATCGAGTACCGCCGGGTGCACATAGCATTTGCGGCAGATCGATGGCGTATTGCCCAGCTTCTTCGCCACCGATTCGATGGCCTGCACGATATTTTTCTTGGCCTGCGCCTCGGAATCGACTTTTTCAAACTCTTCCAGTGCCAGCGCTGCCAGCAAGGTGCCTGACCAGGTACGGAAATCTTTGGCCGTGTAGTCCTCGCCCGTGATTTCGCGCAAGTAATCATTGACATCGCCCGAATCGACGCCATGGCGCTGGCCGTCCTCATCGAGATACTGGAACAGTTCCTGGCCTGGCAAATCGCGGATCGTTTGCAACACGCGCGCCAGGCGCCGGTCGCTGAGCTTGATGTCGTGATGCACGCCACTCTTGCCCCGGAAATGAAATTCCACGCCGCTGCCGACCACTTTGACATGGCGCGTGCGCAGGGTGGTCAGGCCGAATGACTTGTTGGTGCGCGCATATTCTTCATTACCGATGCGCATCATCGTCAGTTCCAGCAGGTGGACGATGGTGGCCAGTACTTTTTCGCGCGGCATGCCGGGCAGCTTCATGCCCGCCTCGACGGCTTTTCTGATGGCGGGCAGGGCGCGGCCAAAGCTCAGCATGCGCTCGTACTTGGCTTCGTCGCGCACCTGGCGCCAGCGCGCGTGGTAGCGGTATTGCTTGCGGCCCTTTGCGTCGCGTCCGGTGGCCTGCAGATGGCCGTTGGCGCGCGTGCAGATCCAGACGTCGGTCCAGGCTGGCGGTATCGCCAGCGCCTTGATGCGGTTCAATGTGTCGTCGTCGCGCAGGCGCTGGCCGTCGGCGTCCATGTAATGAAACTTGCCAGGTTTGCCACGACGGGCGATGCCGGCCTGGTGGTCGCCGACATAGCGCAGGCCGGCAGCCCTGGCAATCGCGGGCGCGGGATCTGCGGCAGTGGGGTCTGGGGCGAGTGTTTCCACGGGTGTTTCCGATTTCATGCACGGTACTCCAGGTATCTCGATTGGCTAATTATGATAATGTGCGCGTTCAACCAGCAAGGCCGCGCGGCAAGGAGGAGCAGCAGATGTTTGGCAAAAGAAAAACTCACGATCAGGATCGTTCTGCCGGGGCCAAGGCCTACGAAAAGAAATATACGGATGACAGCTTCTGGGACAAAGTGCTCAGCTTCGCCAAAACCGCCGGGCGCGAAGTGATCGAAAAAGCCTTGTGGCTCTATTATGCTGCCCAGCAGCCGAACACGCCTGTGTGGGCCAGCACGGCCATCTACGGCGCGCTCGGCTATTTCATTTCACCGATCGATGCGATTCCCGATATCACGCCGGTGGTGGGATACGCGGATGACCTGGCCGTGCTGGCCGCCGCCGTCGCAACGGTGGCGACTTACATCACGGCCGACGTCAAACTGCGCGCTGCGGAAAAGCTGCAAGGCTGGTTTGGCGCCTGAGTTTAAGCCGGGGTAGCGGACTGCCCTTTGACGGCATTGCGATATTTTTCTTTCGCGATTGCTTTTTTCACTGCCTCGTTGGCAATATTGGATGCCCTGATGCGGGCTTTTTCGCTTTTGCTGCGTTGCTGGGCGATGTCTTTGTTGCCAATACGGTTGGTCATGCTGGTCTCCTGAAGTGGGCTGATGTAACGCGTCAAGCATACCTGCCTGGTGCACCGCCACCGTGCGGCCGCCCACACAATGGCGTCAAGCTCCTCAGTTCCTGGCCGTCTCGTTGGCGCGCGCCAGCAGGCGCTGCACGACTTCCTTCTGGAAGCTGCGGAACTCGCGGTCGGCGCTGATGTTGGAAAACGCCAGCACGGCCGTCTTGCTGGCCGTATCGATGCAGACCACCGATGCGGCGCCCGGGTCGCCGCCGCTATGAGTCACCAGCGGCATGCCGTCAAGGTCGCGCAGTACCCAACCCAGCGCCTGGCGCGCCTGCGGGTCGCTGGCCGCCATGCTGACCGGCTGGGGTTCCAGGAAAGCCTTGACGGTCTCTTCCTTCAGGTAGCGGTGGCCCTTGACCATGCCGCCATTGCTGAAGATGGCCAGGAAACGGGCAAAATCGTGCGCCGAGCTGCGCAGCAGGCCAGCTGGCCAGTCCGGGTAGCCGGCCGGTGGCAGCACCTGTACGCCGGGATCCTTGTCCTTGTAAGGCTGGGCCACTACTGTGCTGCGGGGCAGGCCGGCCAGTTTCCAGGCCGTGTCATCCATGCCCAAAGGCTCGAACAACTGCTCCTGAGTATAGAGATCGAGTCCTTCCGGGTTCAGGCGCCCCACCAGATAGCCGAGCAGGGCGTAGCCGACATTGCTGTAGCGCCATTCGGTGCCGGGCCGCCCCGCGAACGACAGGTCGGCGTCATACCAGCCGCCGCCGCGCGACAGATAGCCCTTCAAAAAGTCGCGCAGTGGCAGGCGCGGGTCACCTTCGACGGAAAACGCCGGCGTTTTCTCGTACACGGCGTCCGAAATGCCCGAGGTATGCGTCAGCAGGTGACGGAAAGTGATCGGCACATCGGGATACTTCGGGTGTATCAGTGGAAAATCGAGATGGGGCGCGACCTTGTCGTCGAGCTGGAACACGCCTTGCTCATGCAGCATCATGATGGCGGTGGCGGTGACCACCTTGCTGACGGAGGCAATATGAAACGCAGTGTCGGCGTCCGCCTGCTGTGCCTCGTCGATATTGGCCAGCCCATAGCCGCGGGCAAAGATGGTTTTGTCACCGCGCACGATGGCCACGCTCATGGCCGGTGTTTCGGTGCGTGCCAGCCCGTCGCGCATAAAGGCGTCAAAGGCGGTTTCCCAGGCTGTGTCGGCGGGGTTGGTGGCGCAACCGGTTTGCAGCAGGGCCAATGCAACACCCAGTCCCAGTACGCTTCGTCGTTTCATGTGGTTCTCTTTCTTCGATGATGTCGCCTTGCGGCATTCTGGCATTTTGATTATCTTAGCAATATTTTCCGGAACAGCGGTGCCGATTGGCAAAACATTGTTTTCTAGCAATTGTGCCCTGCGACCTATTTGCCCCAATACCGGTTCAGCAGCGGAGTAACGCTGATGCCATGGACAACGATGGAGACCATCACCACCACGATGGTCATATTGCTGAGCTCGCGCGCCAGGCCTTCCGGCAGGCCATGATTGATCGCGTAGCACAGATAAAACACGGAACCGATGCCGCGCACGCCGAACCAGGCGGCCATGCCGCGCAGGCGCATGCCGGTATCCGAACCCAGCAGGCCCAGCATGACACTGACAGGGCGCGCCACCAGTATCAGGAACAGCGCCATGCCGAACGTTCGCCAGTTCCATGCCGCCGCGCTGACAGCGCCGCCGAGCAGCAGCACCAGCGTCAGTTCCGACAAGTGTTCGAGGTGTTCCTTGAATACCAGCGATTCGGCACTCACCGTCAGCGGCGCTGGCGAATTGACCGGCTTGACAGCCGAATCCTCATGCACCTGCTCGGCTTGCAGCAGGCCATGCTTGTCTTCGGGGGCGCCGGCCAGCCGCAGTTCGGTCTGGCGCAAGGCCACGCCCGCAAAAAAGACGGCCAGGAACCCCCAGGCATGCAGCCAGGTGGTCACGCCGTACACGACGGCGATCAGGCCCAGCCCGACCAGGTCGTCCAGCACTTCATGTTTCGGATCCTTGCCGCGCAACTGCCAGCCCAGCCAGGCCAGCAGGGCGCCACCTGCTGCACCCAGCGCAATCGCCGCTGCGCTGGCCCATAACAGATCGTGCCACAGCCAGGTCCAGCCGGTGTTTCCAAGCTCGTGATAACCGAGCAGGCCCAGGCCCAGCATCACGAAGGGAAAGCCGCTGCCATCGTTCATGCCCGCTTCGCAGGTGAGGGTAAAACGCAGATGGTCGCTGTCGCCGGGGTGGCGTACCTGCACGTCGGTAGCCAGCACCGGGTCGGTCGGGGCCAGGATGGCGCCGATCAGGATCCCCGCGCCCAGCGGCAGGTCGAGCACCAGGCAGGCAAACGCCGTTACCAGCGCCACCGACAGCGCCATCGACAGCCAGGCCAGGCGCAGCGAGGGCATCCAGCGTGCCAGCGTGAAAGGCACCGGCATCTTGACGCCAGCCGAGAACAGGGAAATCAGGACGGCGATTTCGGTCAGGGTTTCCAGCAACGGCGCCTGCTTGACCAGGTCGAGCGAAAACAGGCCCAGCACCATGGGGCCGACCACCAGGCCCACGCCCAGGTAGACCATCGAGGAGGTGAAAGGCAGGCGGGCAATGCTGGTGGCGGCCAGGCCGCGCGCCAGCATCAGACAGCCGATCAGGATAAACCAGGTAGTGGTGCTCATGTCGGTTCTCGTTCAGGCGATGGTTGAAAGACAGCTTACACCTTGGCCGTCGGCGCGCCGTCGATGATCGTATCGAGCGCATCGGGGCGGTTGATGACCTTGGCTGCAGTGGTATTGAGCTCGACCGAGTCGATCGAAGAGCGCAGCCGTGGCAAACCTTCCGGGTAATGCCGTGCCACATAGGCCAGAATGCCTTCGCGGATATCGCAGCGCAGTTCGAAGGCGTCGCCCGAATTGTTGGCGCTGACCAAAAAGCGCAGCTGCATGGCGCGGTCGGTGGCATCCGTCACTTGCACCTTGCACACGCGCTGGTCCCACAGCCGGGAAGCCTGGCAGATGCGGTCCAGTTCGGCGCGCAGCGGCTCGACCGGCACGCTGAAGTCCAGCCACAGGAACACGGTGCCGAGGATAGTGGACGAAGTATGGGTCCAGTTTTCGAACGGGTTTTCGATAAACCAGGTCAGCGGCACAATCATGCGGCGTTCGTCCCAGATGCGTACCACCACATAAGTGCCCTTGATTTCCTCGACGCGGCCCCATTCGCCATTGACGATCAGTACGTCATCGATGCGGATCGGCTGCGAAAACGCAATCTGCAGGCCGGCGATAAAGTTGCCCAGCACCGGCCGGGCCGCAATACCGGCCACCAGGCCCGCCACGCCAGCCGAGGCCAGCAAACTGGCGCCGATCTGGCGCGCCCCGGGCAGGGTCAGCAAGATGAAGGACAAGCCCAGGATAATGACGATGGCCTGCGCACTGCGCGTGAGCACGCGCGCTTGCGTGATCAGGCGGCGCGCGCGCAGGTTGTCCGCCACGTCGACCGGGTTCAGCTGGGCGATGGTCAGGCTCAGCGATTCGATGCATTTCATGGCCAGCGCTGTCAGCGCCACGATCAGCGCCACGTTGGCCAGGTGCGACAGGCCCACCAGGCCCGGAGTGTCTGCGGGGGCGCCGGCCAGCACGATGCGCAGGCCGAACATGATCAGGCAAAGCTGGCTGGTGCGAAATGCCAACCGCGACATATTGGTGGTGTACGGGCGGCCGTTGGCCAGCCGTTTGAGTACGCTGATGCTGGCGCTGTGCACGGCCATGGCGATCAGGGTGGCGATGATGGCGCTCAGTAAAACGGTGACTGCGGAAGCGAGCCGTCCTCCCATCAAGGAATGGTAGGTGGTGAGATCCATGGGCTAAAGCTCCTAATGACAAGTAAAGTAAATTGCAGCAAATGTATATTTTAAAGCCTGCTGGCGCAGCCGGGCGTGCGTAGCCTAACGGACAAGACGTTTGCCATGGGTGATACTAAAAGTATCTCGTGTCGTGCGTACTGCGGGCAATTGTTGCCTCTGCAAGAAGACCAACAGAACGACGCGGCATGGAAAATATTGGCATACTTGCCATGCTTTTAGTTTTTGCAAAGGAAAATGATGATTTTAAGATCGCTCAGAATGTCCTTGCGTTTCATTCTGCCTCTCGCTCTTGTACTGGGACTGTTCGCGTATATCGTGGTTCCCTTGCTCGACAACATTACCTTGCGCTGGTATGTGCGCGACCTCGACAGCCGCGCCGAATTGCTCGCCGGGACCTTGCGACCCTCCCTGACGGAATACCTGCCGGCCAATGACACCGCCCGTATCGATGAACTGTTCCAGGGCGCGACGCGCGACGAACGCCTGGTCGCGCTGGGTTTTTGTGACAATGCCGGCAAGTTGCTGTACAAGACGGCCCAGTACCCGGCCTCGATCGGCTGCTGGACCACGCCTGCCTCCGGGGGCTTGTACAAGTCGCTGGCGCAGTTGCCACAAGGCCAGGTTCACCTGAGTGAAACGCCTGTGATGAGTGATGCCCAGCAACTGGGCCGCCTGGTGCTGGTACAGGACATGAGCTTTGTCGAGCGTCGCAATAACGATACCAAACGGTTTATTTTTGCCTTCCTGGCCGTGCTGGCAGTGGTTATTTCGCTGATGACCGTGTTTGTCGCCCACCTGAGCTGGCGTGGCTGGCTGGCCGCCGTGAAAGACGTGCTGCGCGGCGAGTTGCTGTCCAAGAAGAACGTGGCCGCACCTACCGACGCCACGCCAGCGGCCATCATCGCGCCCCCGCCGGCCGAGATGCAGCCGCTGATCGGCGACCTGCGCGAACTGCTGCAGGAATACCACTTGGAACGCCAGGGTGAAAACAGCGGCTGGACCTCCGAGTGGACCCCTGAAAAACTGCGCGGCCTGCTCGAAGCGGATTTGGCCGGCGACCAGGTGCTGGTGGTGTCGAATCGCGAGCCATATATTCATACCAAAACCGACGACGGCAGCATCAAGGTGCAGCGCCCGGCCAGTGGCCTGGTCACCGCCGTGGAAGCGGTGATGCGCGCCTGCTCGGGTACCTGGATCGCGCATGGCGCCGGCTCGGCCGACCGCGAAACCGTGGACAAGCTCGACCATGTTCCGGTACCGCCGGACAATCCAAGCTATACCTTGCGCCGCGTCTGGCTGACGGAAGAAGAAGAGCAGGGCTATTACTATGGCTTCGCCAACGAAGGCATGTGGCCACTGTGCCATATCGCCCACGTGCGCCCGGTGTTCCGCTCGTCGGACTGGGATCAGTATGTGAAAGTAAACCGCCGTTTTGCCGACGCCGTGATCGCGGAAGCGAAAACCGACAACCCGGTGGTACTGGTGCAGGATTATCACTTTGCACTGCTGCCGCGCATGGTGCGTGAAGCGCTGCCGAAAGCCACTATTATTACTTTCTGGCATATCCCCTGGCCAAACTCGGAGTCCTTCGGTATTTGCCCATGGCGCGAGGAAATTCTCGATGGCCTGCTGGGCAGCACCATCCTGGGCTTCCATACGCCATTCCACCGAAAGAATTTCCTGGAAACCGTCGACCGCTACCTGGAAACCCGTATCGAGCCGGAAGCGTCGACCATTTCCTATGGTGGCGAGATGACGCAGGTCGAGGATTATCCGATTTCGATCGCCTGGCCCGACGAAGACCCGAACTTGCCCGACGTGGCCACCTGCCGCGCCGAGATCCGTGCCGCCCTGGGCGTGCCGGCCGACCATTTGCTGGGCATCGGCGTTGACCGTCTTGATTACACCAAGGGTATTGTCGAGCGCTTCCAGGCGGTCGAGCGCATGCTGGAGCAGCAGCCAGGCATGGTGGGGCACTTTACCTTTATCCAGATTGCCGCACCGAGCCGCGCTTCGCTGGACGAATACCAGAGCTTCGACACCCGCGTGCGCAAAATGGTCGAACGCATCAACCGCCGCTTCGGCAGCGGCGACTACGTGCCTATCCTGCTGAAAGCCGAGCACCATGGCCAGGACGCGCTGCAGCGTTACTTCCGCGCCTCCGAGGTCTGCATGGTGACCAGTCTGCATGACGGCATGAACCTGGTGGCCAAGGAATTCATCGCCGCACGCGAAGACGAGATGGGCGTGCTGGTGCTGTCGCAATTCACGGGCGCCGCGCGCGAACTGCATGAAGCGCTGATCATCAATCCTTACCATATCGAGCAGGGCGCGGAAGCCCTGTACCGTGGCTTGGTAATGCCGCCGGTGGAACAGCGCGAACGCATGAAGAGCATGCGCGCGCGCGTAAAACACTTCAATGTGTACCGCTGGGCCGGCCGCATGCTGCTGGACGCTTCGCGCCTGCGCCAGCGTGACAAAGTCATGACCAAGATCGACGCTCACCGCCGCCTGAGCCGGCGCAAGGGGGTTTGATGGCGGTAACGACAGATCGATTGACCGACGACAGCGCGCTGCTGGCAGGCTTGCTTGATACCTCCGGCTGCGCGATTTTCCTGGACTTTGACGGTACCCTGGTCGACCTGGCCCCCACGCCCGATGGCGTGCGCCTGGAAGCGGGCGTGGCCGAGGCGCTGGCGCTGCTGTCCAAACGCCACAATGGCGCGCTGGCGATTATTTCCGGCCGGCCGGTGGCGCAGATCGACGCCATGCTGGCGCCGCTGGTGTTGCCGGTGGCAGGCGTGCATGGCGTGGAGCGGCGCGGCGCTGATGGCCAATTGCGGCTGGCGGCCACGCCCGATGTGGCGCCGGTATTGGCCAGGGCACAGGCACTGGCTGCTTTGTATCCCGGCTTGCTGGTGGAACAAAAGCGCGGCGCCGTGGCCCTGCATTACCGTCTGGCGCCCGAGTTGCAAGAGTTGTGTATGCGGGAAATGAGTGCCGCTGTGCAAGCGTGCCCCGGTATTTTGCTGTTGCATGGCAAAATGGTGCTTGAAGCCAAGCCAGCCGCCACCGATAAAGGAGGTGCGATTGCCGCCTTCATGCAGGAAGCACCGTTTGCAGGCCGGCGTGCCGTATTTGCCGGCGACGACACGACCGACGAAGCCGGCTTTGCCTATGTCGAACAGACAGGCGGGCAAGGAGTCAAGGTCGGCAGCGGCGCCAGCGTGGCGTCGCTGAGGCTGGCCAGCCCGGCCGCCTTGCGCGTCGTGCTGCTGCACGCGGCCGTGCTTGCCGCATCCCCCCAACTCAAGGAGTAGCCGATGACCACAGCCTATGAAACACCCAGTGGCGCCCCTGCGCCCGCGCCAATTGCCGGCCAGACCCCGGCCCAGGCCAGCCTCAACTGCGGCGTGGTGGGCAATTGCGCCTTCAGTGCCCTGATCGACCAGACCGGCCAAGTGGTCTGGTCCTGCCTGCCGCGTTTCGATGGCGACCCGGTCTTCAATACCTTGCTCGACGCCAGCGAAAACGGCAGCGTGTGGGGTATTGACATTGAAAACTATGCGCGCACCGAGCAGTTTTATGAGCCGAACACGGCCGTGTTGCGCACGCGCCTGTACGACACGGAAGGCCGTGGCGTGGAAATCACCGATTTCGCCCCGCGCTTCCTCAGCCGTGACCGCATGTTCCGTCCATTGATGCTGATACGCCGCGTGCGTCCCCTGGACCGCGCCGTGCGCATCCGCGTGCGCTTGCGTCCCCGTTTCGACTGGGGCAAGCTGGCACCGCAGGTCACCCAGGGCAGCCACCATATCCGCTATGTAGGCCCGGCGCAAACCTTGCGCCTGAACACTGATGTATCGCTGAACTATGTACTGAGCGAATCGTATTTCGTGCTCGACAAGACCGCAAACTTCCTGCTGGGTCCGGACGAAACCCTGGCCGGTGGCATCGACGAGACGGCCCGCATCTTTGAAAAAGACACCATCAACTACTGGCGCACCTACACGCGCCGCCTGGCCGTGCCGCTGGAATGGCAGGACGTGGTGATACGCGCCGCGATTACCCTGAAACTGTCGCTGTACGAGGATACCGGCGCAATTATCGCCGCCATGACCACCAGCATCCCCGAAGCACCGGGCAGCAGCCGCAACTGGGACTACCGCTATTGCTGGCTGCGCGACGCCTTTTTTGTCGTGCGCGCACTCAACAGCCTGTCCGAAGTGGGCACGATGGAAGAATACCTGCGCTGGCTGACCAATATCGTCGCCCGCTCCAAGGGCGGCCATATCCAGCCCCTGTACGGCATCGGCCTGGAAGAAATGCTGCCGGAATCCTTGGTCGAGCACCTGCCCGGCTACCGAGGCAATGGCCCCGTGCGCGTGGGCAACCAGGCGCAGGAACACTTCCAGCACGACGTCTACGGCAATATCGTGCTGGGCGCCGCGCAAGCTTTCCTTGACCACCGTTTGTTCCAGCGCGCCGGCAAGGCTGAGTTCGCCGCCCTGGAAGCGGTGGGCGAGCAAGCGTTCAAATTGCACGCAGAACCTGACGCCGGCATGTGGGAGTTGCGCACGCGCGCCCGCGTCCATACCTCATCGATGCTGATGAGCTGGGCAGCCTGCGACCGCCTGTCGAAAGTCGCCCACAAGCTGGAACTGCCCGAGCGTGCAGCGTACTGGCAAAGCCGCGCCACCCTGATCCGAGAACGCCTGCTGCGCGAAGCCTGGAGCGAAGAGCGCCAGGCCTTCGCCGAAAGCCTGGGCGGGCGCGACCTTGACGCGTCGGTGCTGCTGATGGCGGAAGTGAACTTCATCGACCCGATGGACCCGCGCTTTATTGCTACCGTCGACGCGCTGGAAGCATCGCTGTGCGACGGTCCCTACATGCGCCGCTACGAAGCACCGGACGACTTCGGCAAGCCTGAAACGGCCTTCAATATCTGCACCTTCTGGCGCATCGACGCCCTGGCCCGCATCGGCAGGAAAGACGAAGCACGCCAGATCTTTGAAACCATGCTGAAGGCGCGCAATCACCTGGGCCTGCTGTCCGAAGACACGCATCCGGTGACAGGCGAAATGTGGGGCAATTTCCCGCAGACTTACTCGATGGTGGGGCTGATCAATTGCGCCGTCAGGTTGTCGGCGCCGTGGGATAGTGCGATTTGATCGCAGCGCACCATGATCGTTGAGCAGGCAATGCCTGTCCTTGCAAGGATAGCGTTGACCTGCTTGCGCCGGATTTGGCGCCAGGCCGACAATGATGTCGGACGGCGTCCATAATACTTAATGCAAGATAGCGAGATGATGAGCGCAAGCGACATTTTGGAGGCCATACATCAAGGCCTTTTTCTTGAGATTATTTTCAGTAGCGATACTGACTGGGATGCTCAGCTGGACGCCAGGCACCTGCCAGAGTTTGATGGCGCATGGTGCGCCAGCTACGGGAAAGTAACTGCATCCTGCCCACCCGAGGGTGCACTGGTGAAGCAGATCAGGGAGCTCACGTTCAAGAAGGTGTATCGAGCCGCGCAGAATGCCGACCTCGCCGCATACGTGTCGGACGATATGGGCTTGATTGCCCAAGCGTGTGACCATCAGATCGAGAGCGATTTCATCGATAATCTCTGGAAAACCTATCTGCGCGGAACATTTCCAACTTGAGTTAATACAGGGCTGCTTCGTTGGCCGGCATGACGTTTGCCCGCTCCGCCAAACCGAAGTGGTTTTATACAGGCTGAAATGGCGGCTTCTCCCTCCCATCCTGAAACTTGCTTCCCACGCAGCCTAAAAAGCCCGATGCGGCCCTGCGGGATAAAATCGTCGCCGAAGCGCGCCGCGCCGCCGACCAGTGCGAGAGCGGCTACTGCGAACGCGCGCAGTTGCGTTACCTGGCCGGTAGTGTAAACACGCTGACCAGTTTCGTCAGCTGCACCGTCTGCTGTTCGAGCGAGCCGGCGGCTGCTGCTGCTTCCTCGACCAGCGCGGCATTTTGCTGTGTAACGCCATCCATATCGGTAATGGCTTCATTGATCTGGCTGATGCCGGCGTCCTGCTCGCCTGCGGCGACATTGATTTCACCCATCAGTTCGGTCATGCGCGCGATGCTGGTGACCACTTCGGCGATCGTCACGCCGGCCTGGTCGACAATCTTGCTGCCGGCTTCGACCTGTGCTACCGAGGCCCCGATCAATACCTTGATCTCCTTGGCGGCGCTGGCCGAGCGTTGCGCCAGATTCCTCACCTCGCTCGCTACCACGGCGAAACCACGTCCTTGTTCCCCGGCGCGCGCCGCTTCGACGGCCGCGTTCAGGGCCAGGATATTGGTCTGGAAAGCGATGCCATCGATGACGCTGATGATGTCGACAATCTTTTTCGCCGACTGATTGATCGCGGCCATGGTATCGACAACCTGGGCGACTTCCTGGCCGCCTTTGCGGGCCACGGCGGAAGCCGATTGCGCCAGCTGATTGGCGTGCAGGGAATTGTCGCGGTTGTGCCTGACGGTGGCGGTCAGCTCTTCCATTGAAGATGCCGTTTCTTCCAGGGAGCCTGCCTGGCTTTCCGTGCGTGCAGACAGGTCGGCGTTGCCGGCGGCGATCTGGCCCGAGGCGGTGGCGATGGTTTCGGAGGCCTGGCGGATATCGCCGACCGTACTGACCAGATTGCCGCGCATCCTGCTCATTGCTGCCAGCACGCTGCTGGTGTCACCGGCGCGCAGTGCCAGATCACCACCAAGGTCACCGGCCGCGATGCGCTGCACGATCTGCACGGTATAAGCCGGTTCGCCGCCAAGCTGGGCGTACACCTGGCGTATCAGCCGGTAGCCCATCAGGATGGACGCCAGCAGGCCGCCGACGATCAGTGCGAGGGCGAGCAGCTTGACTTGCCGATAGGTCGCAGTCGCCTTGTCGTACTCCTGCTTCGCCACGTCGACCTGCAGCTGGCGCAGGCTGGTGATGGTATCCCTGATCGGCGCGCTGCGCGTCAGCGACATGGCGAACAGCGGCCGCAGGCCTTCGATATCGTTCGCTGCCAGCCTGGCGGCTATCGGCAAGTCAATGTCGTTTTTATACTTCTGGAAGTCAGCGACGAAGGTGGCGGCCAGTTGCGTTTCCGTCGGTGTCAGATAGGTGGCGGCATACAGCTTCCAGACACGATCGACCTCGTCGAGGTCATGGCTCAGGCGGTCGGCAGCGGGCTTGATGTCCTGGTCGCGCGGCGTTGCCAGCAATTCGGCGATGGTGTAGCGGTTTCTGAGCAGCAGGCGATCGACTCTCGATAGCTGTTCCAAGGCGACTGTGCGGTCTTCATAGACCGTTTTCAATCCCTGGTTGGAGGCGCTCATGCCGTACAGGCCGATAAGGCCAATGATGAGCGTGATGATGGATATGACGCCGATAATGGCGGCGATGCGGAACTTGAGGGTCGTGTTCATCGTTAAGCTTCTTCAAATATTTTTCTTTTGCGTGCAACGGCTGCGCGGCAATCGGGATCGTTCGCGCTGGCGCGTCATTGACAAAAATGAGCAGAAAGGTAATGCGGTTAGTCAGGGCGGGCGACGCACGGAAAAAGCGGGCAGGCACCAGGGCGGCAGCATCGGGAATAGGGTGAGGCGGCGCAAGGCTGGGGCGCAGAAGAGCTGGTTCAGCTATACAGGTAGGCAACTAGCTTGCCGATCAGATATGACCAAAGGGGCCGATTATACACAGAATAAATATTTCCTACTTGAACTCATTATTACCGTGTAGTAATGTTCGATTGCATTAATTGCTGGCAAAACTGCCGCGTTTGCCGTATAGGCGGCACTCCGCCGCCAACGCCAGCAAATTAGCATCGCGCTCGCGGCTACTCAGCATCAGCAGCGTAATTTGCTGGTGCGAGCCGTAAGGTGCGTCGAGCGGTATCAATTCGATGCGTGAGCTGAAGGCGCGCACGCGTCCCGGCAGCAGGCTGTAGCCGATACCGCCGCTGACGAGGTTAATCAGCGAAAAGATATCGCCGACGCGCATCGCGGTGTCCGGCGCGAAGCCAGCCAGCTCGAACGCATGGTTGAAGCTTTGCGAGGTGACAAAGCCTTCATTCAATGTGACGAACTTTTCGTCGCGCAGTGCCTGCAAATCGATCGAGGCCCTGCCTGTATATGGTGAGTTCAATGGCGCGGCCAGGTAGACGTCATCCTGGAACAGCGGCACCGATACCAGCCCGGCATGGTGTTCGTCTTCCTGTACACCGATAATAATGGCGTCCAGCCGGCCATCAGCCAGGTTTTGCAGCAGTTCACGGTTCGAGCCCAGGGTCAGGTCGATATCGAGGCCGGGGCGGCGCAGTTTCAGGGCGATGACCAGCTGCGGAATGCAGTGCAGGGTCAATGAATAGAGCGAGCCGATTTTCAGGCGCACCGGGTTGATGCCCGATATTTCACGCACCTTGCGCACGCCTTCCTCGCATTCGGCCAGCGCGCGGCGTGCCGATTCGGCAAAGGTGTAGGCCGCATGCAGCGGGATCAGGCTGCGGCCCTCGCGCTTGAACAGGGGGCAGCGCAGGCCCTCTTCAAGCGAATGCAGGGCGCGGTGCACGCTGACGGCGCTCTGGCCCAGCGCGTCGGCTACCCGCGCCAGGTTGTTCAATTCCATAAAACTCAAAAATACTTCGAGCTTTTTCAGCGTGATTTCTTCGTTGATGGCCATGGATCACCGTGATTGTCGTTAGTTCATTAACGTGAGAGTAATGAACATGGTAGCAGCTTGATTGTAGCGAAGCCGCCTTTTCACTATCGTGCAGGTTCGATAGCTAAAAACGGAGGCAATATGTCAACCGCCACACGGGCGCCAGTGCAGCCCAAAGCGGAACGCAAAAGCTGGGATACGCGCCGCACCGAGAAGCGGCGTCGCCTGGAAGCCGTACGCCAGTATGCAAACGGACCGGTGCTGCAACAGGGCGATATGGTGGCCGTGCTGGAAGCGCTGCTGGCGCCCGGCGACCGCGTGGTTTTGGAAGGCAATAACCAGAAGCAGGCGGATTTTCTGGCGCGCATGCTGACCCGCGTCAATCCGGACAAGATCAATCACTTGCACCTGATTATGCCGAGCGTCAGCCTGCCCGAGCACCTGGACCTGTTTGAACGCGGCATCGCCCGCAAGCTCGATTTCTCGTTCGCCGGCACGCAAAGCCTGCGCATCGCCCAGTTCCTGCAGGACGGTTTGCTGGAAGTGGGCGCCATCCACACCTATATCGAACTGTATGCGCGCTTGTTCGTCGACCTGACGCCCAACGTGGTCATGGTGGCCGGCTATATGGCCGACCGCCAGGGCAATCTGTACACGGGGCCGAGCACGGAAGATACGCCGACCCTGGTCGAATCGGCGGCTTTTCGCGACGGCATCGTGATCGCCCAGGTCAACCAGATCGTTGACGATGTCAGCGATTTGCCGCGGGTTGACGTGCCCGGCTCGTGGATCGACTTCGTGGTCGAAGCGGACAAACCGTTTTTTATCGAGCCCTTGTTTACCCGCGACCCGCGCGTGATCAAGCCGGTACATGTGCTGATGGCGATGATGGCGATCCGTGGCGTGTATGAAAAACACCAGGTGCAGTCGCTCAATCATGGCATCGGCTTCAATACCGCCGCCATCGAACTGATACTGCCGACCTATGGCGAGAAGCTTGGGCTGAAGGGCAAGATCTGCCGCAACTGGGTGCTGAACCCGCATCCGACCCTGATTCCGGCCATCGAGACGGGCTGGGTCGAGAGCGTGCACTGCTTCGGCGCGGAACTGGGCATGGAAGGCTATGCGGCGGCCCGGCCCGATGTGTTTTTTACGGGCCGCGATGGCTCGATGCGCTCGAACCGCGCGCTGTGCCAGCTGGCCGGCCAGTATGCGGTCGACCTGTTTATCGGCGCCACCCTGCAGATGGATGGCGTGGGTAATTCGTCCACCGTCACCAATGGCCGGCTGGCCGGCTTTGGCGGCGCGCCCAACATGGGCCACGACCCGCACGGCCGGCGCCACCCGACCCCCGCCTGGCTGGATCTGATCGAGACCGACGACCCCCTGGCGCGCGGCAAGAAGCTGGTGGTGCAGATGGTGGAAACCTTCCAGGATGGCGGCCACCCGACGATAGTCGAGTCGCTCGATGCGGTCGCGGTCGGCAAGGCCAGCGGCATGCCGCTGGCGCCAGTGATGATCTATGGCGACGACGTGACCCACGTGCTGACCGAGGAGGGCATCGCCTATCTGTACAAGGCGCGCTCGCTCGACGAACGCAAGGCCATGCTGGCGGCGGTAGCCGGCGTGACACCGATCGGCCTGCGCCACGATCCGAAGACCACGGCAAAACTGCGCAGCGACGGCCTGATCGCGCTGCCCGAGGATATTGGCGTGCAGCGCGGCGAGGCAAGCCGTTCCTTGTTGGCGGCGAAAAGCATTGCCGACTTGGTCGAATGGTCCGACGGCCTGTATCAACCACCCGCCAAATTCAGGAGCTGGTAATGAACACCATGATGATAAGGAATAAAACCGCGACGCTGGCGCGCCAGGTGCTGCAGGCGCTGCTCGACGAAGTGACCTTGACCCCGAAACCGGGCCTGGTCGATTTGCGCAGCCGTGGCGCCCACCAGGACCTGAACTGGGCCCTGATGTGTCATTCGGCCTGCGCGCTGCAGCCGGTATTCCAGGCCATGGCCGAGGCCGGGGCCGGGGCAGCAGCCGACGATGACGACGCGCTGCGCCAGCGTATCGGCGCCATCGGCCGCCAAGGCGAGGCGGTGATGATGGCGGCCACCGGCGGCGTCAATACCCACCGCGGCGCGATCTGGGCGTTGGGCCTGCTGGTGACGGCGGCGGCACAGTTGCAAGAGCGCGGCGACTCTTTGGTACCAACGGCGGTGGCGGCGCGGGCCGGCGCCCTGGCGCGGCTGACGGATCGCAGTGCACCGCTTGATACCGGCAACAAGGGCCAGCTGGCCTGCCGCCAGTACCAGGTGGGCGGCGCACGCGGCCAGGCGCTGGCCGGTTTTCCGCATGTTCTGGATGTGGGTTTGCCGGCCTTGCGTGCTGCGCGTGCGCGCGGCGACAACGACACCACGGCGCGCCTGAATGCCTTGCTGGCGATTGTCGCCAGTCTGGACGACACCTGCGTACTGTCGCGCGGTGGCGTGGCCGCCTTGCTGGCAGTGCAAGCTGGCGCGGCAGCGGTGCTGGCCAACGGTGGCGCTGGCACACGGCCGGGTACACGGGCGCTGCTGGCGCTGGAAGCGGCGATGCTGGATCTGAATGTCTCGCCGGGCGGCGCGGCGGACCTGCTGGCGGCGGCCTTGTTCCTCGATAGCCTTGAAATGGGAGAACAGCATGGAAAAGCGTGACTATACCTTTCCTGCCGGGCCGCCGGCTGCCGGGCGCGCCCTGGCTGGCGTGGTCGGCTCGGGCGACCTGGAAGTGCTGCTGCAGCCGGCCAGCGATGGCGTGACCCGCATCGTGGTCAACACCTCGGTCGACGGCAAGGGCACCGTGTGGGATGCGCTGCTGGCACGGGTATTTACCGGTGAACTGCTGCCGGCGGCCAGTATCGTCATCAACGACTGCGGCGCCACGCCTGGCGTGGTGCGCATGCGCATCGAGCAGGCCTATGAAGAAATCAAGCCGGAGGGCCAGCCATGAGCACCATCCAACAACTTTTGCAGCGCGACAGCTTTATCGAACGCGGCGCGCGCAGCCGGGCCAGGGCCCTGCTGGACGCCGGTAGCATGCGCGAACTGCTCGACCCGTTCTGCGGCCTAGCTTCGCCGTGGCTGCCACAGCAGGGTGTTACTGCCCAGGCGGACGATGGCGTGGTGGTGGCCAAGGGCCTGTTCGACGGCCAACCGGCGGTGGTGCTGGCGATTGAAGGCGGCTACCAGGGCGGCAGCATGGGCGAAGTCGGTGGCGCAAAGATCGCCGGCGCGCTGGAACTGGCGGCGCACGACAACCGCCAGGGCGTGCCGACGCGCGCCGTGATTCTGTTCGAGACGGGCGGTGTGCGCCTGCAGGAGGCCAACCTGGGCCTGGCCGCGATTGCCGAGATCCAGGCGGCGATCGTTGACCTGCGGCGCTACCAGCCGGTGATCGGCATTACCGCCGGCACCGTGGGCTGCTACGGCGGCATGTCAGTTGCTGCGGGCTTGTGCAGCTACCTGGTGGTGACACGCGAAGCGCGGCTGGGCCTGAATGGCCCGGCCGTGATCGAGCAGGAGGCCGGCGTGGAGGAATTCGACTCGCGCAACAAACCATTCATCTGGAGCCTGACGGGCGGCGAGCAGCGTTTTGATACCGGCCTGGCCGACGCCTATGTCGAGGACGACACGGCGCAGATCCGCGCCACGGTAGCGGAGCTGTTTGCCCGCGGCTTGCCGCAGCAGCACCGCAGCGGGCAGGCCGACCTGTTCCTGGCTCGCCTGTCTGCAGTCGACGCTACCGTGCAGGCCACGCCCGACGCCGTACGCACCATTTACAGCAAAGGAGATGCCTCATGAACAGTACTACAGAAACCAGCCGCGGCGCCATCTGGCTGGCGGCCCTGACGGATCACGCCCAGGCGCTGCCCGACTATCCGCCGTCGGTACGTGTCGTCGATGCGCCACTGGGCGGCGAAATGGCGCGCCATATCGCCGTGCTGCCCGATCCGGAGAACCGTTTTACGCGCGCGCGCACCGGTGAAATCGGCCTGGTCGAAGGCTGGCAACTGGCGCGTGCGGTGCAACAGGTGGTGCTGGCGGACCGCGCGCTGCCGGTCAAACGGCCGATCGTCGCCGTGATCGACGTCGCCAGCCAGGCCTATGGCCGGCGCGAGGAAGCCTATGGCATCCACCAGGCGCTGGCCGGCGCGGCCGGGGCGTATGCCGAAGCGCGGCTGGCCGGCCATCCGGTGATTGGCCTGATCGTCGGCAAGGCCATGTCGGGCGCTTTCCTGGCGCATGGCTACCAGGCCAACCGCCTGATCGCCCTCGACGACCCGCAGGTGATGGTGCATGCCATGGGCAAGGCCTCGGCCGCGCGCATTACCTTGCGCACGGTGGAAGCGCTTGAAGCGCTGGCGGCGACGATACCGCCGATGGCGTATGACATCGGCAATTACGCGACCCTGGGCCTGCTGTGGCGCAGCTTGAAGGTGGCGCAGCCTGATGCGCCATCACCGGAGGATGTGGCGCAGGTGGCAGCCAGCCTGCAGGCGGCGCTGGCCGATATCCGTCTTGACCCCGAACGGGGTCTGGCCAGCCGGCTGGGCGCGCCGCACCGGCAGGCATCGGCCAGAGTCAGGGAGGTGTTACGGCAGCAGTGGTAAGCGTATTGGTAGCAAAAGAGAAGACAAGCAAGTCATTCCTATCCTATAACGGAGACATACCATGATCATTTACGGAACCGCACTACTGGCCTTGTGCCATTTGCTCGGCATCTTCCTGGGCGACCTGCTCGGGCAGCTGATGGGCGTGAAAACCAATGTCGGCGGGGTCGGCATTGCCATGCTGCTGCTGATCTGCGCGCGGCTCTACATGCAGCGGCGCGGCTGGCTGCCGCAAATGACCGAGCGCGGCGTCGAATACTGGGGCGCCATGTATATCCCGGTGGTGGTCGCCATGGCGGCCCAGCAGGATGTGGTGGCGGCGCTGCGCGGTGGGCCGGTCGCCCTGCTGGCCGCTGTCGGTTCCGTGATTGTCTGTGGCGGCGTGATCTCGCTGATCAACCGCATGGAAAGCCCGGCCGCAGTTGCCGCCGCCGAAGTTGATGGTTTGAAAACCGACTCAACGCTGGCAAAGGAGCACCGTCATGCTTGAGATCTTTGAAAAAGCCGCCATCCATAACGGCCTGGTGACTGCCTTCGCTTTCGTCGGCCTGATCATGCTGCTATCGGTGGCGCTGTCCAAATACCTGACCATGGGCCGCGTGCACGGCTCGGCGATCGCCATCGTGATCGGCCTGGGGCTGGCCTACTGGGGCGGCATTCACAGTGGCGGCCACAAGGGCCTGGCCGATTTGTCGCTGTTTGGCGGTATCGGCCTGATGGGCGGCGCCATGCTGCGCGACTTCGCCATCGTCGCCACGGCCTTCGAAGTGCAGGCCACCGAGGCGCGCAAGGCGGGCCTGATCGGGGTGGTGGCGCTGATGCTGGGAGTGGTGCTGCCGTTCCTGGTCGGCGCCTGCATCGCCTATGCGTTTGGTTACTCGGACGCCGTCAGCATGACCACCATCGGCGCCGGCGCCGTCACCTATATCGTTGGCCCCGTCACGGGTGCGGCCATCGGCGCGACTTCCGACGTGATGGCGCTCAGCATCGCTGCAGGCCTGATCAAGGCCATCCTGGTGATGGTCGGCACGCCCGCCGCGGCGCGGTTCCTGCGCCTGAAAACACCACGCTCGGCGATGGTGTTCGGCGGCCTGGCCGGCACTGTTTCCGGCGTGTCGGCCGGCCTGGCCGCCACCGACCGCCGGCTGGTGCCGTATGGTGCGCTGGTGGCGACGTTTCATACGGGCCTGGGCTGTTTGCTGGGACCATCGCTGCTGTTCTTTGCCGTCAAGGCGGTGGTCGCCTGATGCACGGCTACCGGGCACATGATTTGCTTTGGCTCGATAGCGTGCCTTCTGCGCCATCGTGGGCCACCCAGGACTGGCTGCGGCAGGCACCAGTGGTAGTGCGCCGTGCCGTGGTCGCGCCAGGACGCATACCGGTGGGACTGCGTGGCACAGTACGCAGCGAGCGCCATGCCTGCGAGATCGAAGCCTCCAGCGTGTTGCGTTGCGTGACGCCAGAAATGCTGTCTGCCTTGCCGGTTGACGGCAACGACTGCGCCGCACTGGCAGCTTTGCGCATCGTGGCGCCGCTGCTCGACGCCACCGGCTGGGCCTGGGGGCCGACCGGTGGCGTCGGTTTTGCGCTGGCCAGCAGCCTGCCGGTGCTGCGCGCCGACAGTGACCTGGACCTGGTGCTGCGCATCGATGCGCCACCCGACGCGGCGCAAACGCAAGCGCTGGCCGTCATCGCCGCCGCCGTGACCGCCTGCCGGCTCGATCTGCAGATCGATACCGGCCATGGCGGGCTTGCGTATGCGGAATGGGCGGCGGGGCGCAGCAAGATCCTGTTGAAAACCGACCAGGGGCCGGTGTTGACGGCCACGCCTTGGGAGCTTGTATGAGCGTGATGTCATGAGCGTGTTGTTTACCTTTCCAGGGCAGGGCGCCCAGCGAGCCGGCATGCTGCGTGCGCTGCCCGGCGATGCGGCGGTGGCCGCCACCGTGGCGGAAGCGGCCGAGGTGCTGAAACAGGATCCCTTGCTGCTCGACACGGCAGTGGCGCTGGCTTCGACACGGGCAGTGCAACTGTGCCTGCTGATCGCCGGCGTGGCAATGGCGCGTTCGCTGGCGTTGCAGGGCGCGCTGCCGGACATGGTGGCCGGATTTTCGATTGGCGAGTATCCGGCGGCGGTGGTCGCTGGCGCCCTCGATTTTGCCGACGCCGTGCAGTTGGTGGCGCGCCGCGGGCAGTTGATGGAGGAAGCCTACCCGAGCGGCCATGGCATGGCGGCGATTATCGGCCTGGGCACCGCGCAGCTCGAAGCGCTGGTGGCCCGCGTCCATACGGCGGCCACGCCGGTATATGTCGCCAATCTGAACGCACGGCGCCAGATCGCGATCGCCGGCAGCGACGCCGGTTTGCAGGCCGTGATGGCGCTGGCCTTGTCGCATGGCGCCAGCAAGGCCGAACGGCTGGCCGTCAGCGTGCCCTCGCACAGCCCTTTGTTCGACGCCGCCGCGCAGCAACTGCGCGCCGATTTCGACAAAGTGACGCTGCGCCGGCCGCAACTGGTTTATCTGAGCAGCAGCGCAGCGCGCACCTTGTTCGACCCGGCTCGCATCTGCGACAGCCTGGCCCTGAATATGGCGCGGCGCGTGCACTGGGCCGATACGGTACGCCTGGCCTGGGAGCGCGGTGCGCGGCTGGCGCTGGAAATGCCACCTGGCAGCGTGCTGACGCGTTTGACGGTGCCGGAGTTTGGCGATGGCGTGGCGGTGTGCTGCGATGGCAACCGCATAGAGAGCTTGCTTGCGCTGGTCAGCAGGGAGCACGCTGGCGCCTGACAGCGGCAAAGCGCGGTATCCAACGGCCGACTTGCACCGTAGTAGCTAGGCTCGCGTCGCCTTCAGCTTGTGCGCCTGCAGCCGGCGCGCGCGCCGCTTGCGCTCCCAGATGACGATGCCGGTCACCGACAGCATGGCCACCATCACGCCCATAAACGACATCAGGATACGTCCCGGCAGGCCGAGGATGCGGCCCGAGTGCAGCGGGAATTGCAGTTGCACGAAGACGTCGGCGGCCGTGCCTTCCCATGGCTTGTGCTGGCCGATGATGCTGCCGTTCATGCCGTCGACATACAGGTTCGACAGGCCCATGCCGGCGCTGCCAAATTCGTCGGCCGGGTCGAAGAAGGACACGTTATAGAAGGAATAGTCGCCGCCATAATAGATGCCGCCGATCGGTGCGGTGATGCCGCGCTGTACCGCTGCCTTTTTTGCAATCGCGACCGCCTGCTCGAAGCCGATCACCGGTTTGAGATAGGTGCCGAACGGTGCCGGGGTTTGGGTTTCATACGGCCCTGGCGTGGTTGTCGAGACCAGCGACATGACCGGGTAAAACACTTCGCGGTACAGGTTCAGCGAGAACGAGGTGAACGCCACCACGATGATGATGGCCCAGACCCACAGTCCGCCCGCACGGTGCAGGTCGAAATTGAGCTTGTAGCCGCCGGCCGCCCAGCGCAGCAGCCAGGACGGTTTCCAGCGCTGCCACCAGGTTGCGGGGCTGCGATGGGGCGCGCTGTCATCGGGCGCGCGGGCGCGCAGCCGGCGCGGCGTGGTCAGGTATAACGCCACCATGCTGTCGAGCAGCCAGACCAGCGCAACGGTGCCCATCAGCCAGTAGCCCCAGCGGTCCGTGCCCCAGAAGGCCGGCACGTGCAGGCTGTAGTGCAAATGGCGCAGGAACGGCATCAGGCTGCGGCGCGACAGGGAAATGGCGGTCGAGTCGCGCGTGCCGGTGATCTGCGCGGTGACGGGGTCGACGTAGACGGTGTTGTAGTCGAGCACGAAAGGCTTGCCGGTAGCCGTATCGTTCAAGGGGCGCACCATGAACTGCGCCGCATGGCCTTCTTCGAGGCCCAGGGTGATGTAATTGACTTCCACGCGCGGATCGGCAGCCGCCACTTTTTCGGCCAGCACAAAGGGCTGCTGCAGCGCGCCGCGCCCGGGCGTTTCCATGATGTCGGCGTTGAGCCATTCGTCAAGCTCGTGGTCCCACGAGGTGACGGCGCCGGTCAGGCCGGCAATGATCAGGAACAGGGCGATGGCAAGGCCGGCCCAGCGGTGTACAACGGTCCAGAAAGCGCGCATGCGGTAGCAGTCTTCAGAAACACGGGCGTGTCCGTGACAGCGCGCGAAAGTAAGATGTGATGGATTTGCAATAATGGGAATCGTTCTCATTATCCGCTGCATGATGCGGTTTGGCAAGCAGCTCGGCGCGCCGATTCTCATTGCCATTCACGGGCGGCCCCATGTTAAGATCCCGTCAAGTAACAGGCATTCTTGACAGTCAATGGAAGGCGAGACCGGCATGCGTATTGAACAGCGCAATAATATCCGCATCAATGAGCCGGCCACCGAGGCAGTGGCAACGATCGTGTTCGCGCATGGCTTTGGCTGCGACCAGAGCATGTGGCGCTACCTGGAGCCGATGTTCCGCGATCGCTATCGCACCGTGCTGTTCGACCTGACAGGATGCGGCAGTTCCGATTTGTCCGCCTATGACTTCGAGCGCTATACCAGCCTGCATGCGCACGCTGATGATTTGCTGGCAGTGATCAAAGCTGTGGGTGATGGCCCCGTCATCTGCATCGGCCACTCGGTCAGCTCGATGATAGCGTTGCTGGCCTCGATTGCCGAACCGCAGCGCTTTGCCGCACAAATCATGCTGGCGCCTTCCGCCTGCTATATCGACGACCCTGTGGATGGCTACCATGGCGGCTTTTCGCGCGCCGATATCGACGAGCTGCTGGGCGCCATGGAAAGCAATTACGTGGGCTGGGCCAGTGCCATGGCTCCGGCCATCATGGGTGCACCGGGGCAGCCCGCGCTGGGCCAGGAGCTGGTGCACAGCTTTTGCCGCACCGACCCAACCATCGCCCTGCATTTTGCGCGCACCACTTTCCTGTCAGACCATCGCGCCGATTTGCCGCGCAACACCACGCCGGTGCTGGTCGTGCAATGCGATGACGACTTTATCGCACCGGTGCCGGTCGGCGACTATCTGTGCGCGCAGATGCCGCACAGCAGCTTGCAGGTCATCGACAACCTGGGCCATTGCCCGCACATGAGCACGCCGCAAGCCTGCCATGCGCCGATCCGCGCCTTTCTCGATAGCCTGCATCTCTGACGCCGCACCGTAGCGCGACCACCTTGCTATCCTATGCCGAGAGAAAAAACCATATTGCAACAACGCTTGCCTCCCCGCATTGCGCTTCCCCTGACGCCAGAAGAGGCGCTCGCCAAAAAACAGGCGCGCGCACAGAAAGACGCACAGGTACGCGGCGTGCCGTCAATCGACGCCATGCGCGAGGCCATCAAGCGCGCCGCGCGCAGCTTGCCAGCCATCACTGAAGTGCCGCGCGTGGGGTTGCTAGACGCTGCCCGTTTCCGCACGCTTGCCGCGCAAGGCCTGCCGTTCCTGATGGCGGGCGCGGCGAAACGCTGGCCTTTGTGCCAGCTGACTCCGCAAACCTTGCGCGAACGCTACAGCCATTTGCCGGTGCGCGCGCGTGTGGGCGACTATATCAATACCGCGTTCGCGCCCGACCGGGCGATGCAGGATATGTCGATGCTGGAATACCTTGACCTGGTGGCGCAGAAGGTGCACGACTTGCATGACTTGCCGCCGTATCTGGGCAACCTGGAGCTGCGCGAACTGAACAGCCTGTGCCACTGGCCCGCGTATTTCGACAAGATCGGCCCGCCGCGCTACTGGCTGGGGCCGGCCGGCACGGTCACGCCGCTGCACTGCGACTACGACGACAATCTGTTCGCGCAACTATGGGGCAGCAAGCGCATCATCCTGTCGCCACCGCACCACGAAGAATTCCTGTATCCGCGCGAAGCGAACGCGATTCTGTTCGGCTCGCCGTTTGACCCCGAAGCGCCCGACTACGAGCGCTTTCCGCTGGCGCGCCAGGCCACCATGATCGTAGTCCTGGTCGAAGCGGGTGACATGCTGTATGTGCCGGCCGGCTGGTACCACCAGGTCCGGTCGCTCGCGTTTTCGCTGTCGTCCAACCGCTGGGCCAGGGCTGTGCCGTTTGCCTTGCGCGGCGACACAGCGTTTGGCATCGGTTAGACTGGCTGTTCGCCATTTTCCGGGAGCACTCAACGATGACGCCTCGTCTTTCCACGCTTGCCGGCCTGTTGCTGGCCGCCACCTTCTCGCCGGTCCAGGCCGCCACCACTTACGGGGCGGAGCTGCAAGGCTTCAGCTATCCGCACCCGATACGGCATTACAACTTCACTTCGCAGGGCGAGCAGCTGCAGATGGCGTATATGGACGTGGCGCCTACGGCAGCAGCCAATGGCAAGACAGCCGTGCTGATGCACGGGAAAAACTTCTGCGGCGCGACCTGGGACAGCCAGATCACGGCCCTGCGCGGCGCCGGCTATCGCGTGATCGCGCCCGACCAGATCGGCTTTTGCGCTTCAAGCAAACCGGCGCACTATCAATACACCTTCCAGCAACTGGCCGCGAATACCGCCGGCCTGTTGCAGCAGGCGGGCGTGAAGCGTGCCGTGCTGGTGGCCCATTCGACTGGCGGCATGCTGGCCACGCGCTACGCGTTGATGTATCCACAAGCGGTGTCGCAGCTGGTGATGGTCAACCCGATCGGGCTGGAAGACTGGAAAGCGCTGGGCGTGCCGTACCGTACGGTTAACCAGTGGCACGAGCGCGAACTCAAACTGACGGCCGACAGCGTGCGCAGCTATGAAAAAGCGACCTATTACGGCGGGCGCTGGAAACCGGAATACGAGCGCTGGGTCGACATGCTGGCCGGCCTGAACGCGGGGCCGGGCAAGCAGCTGGTGGCCTGGAATTCGGCGTTGATCTACGACATGATCTTTACCCAGCCGGTCATCTACGAGTTTCCAAAACTGGCGGTGCCTACCGTGTTGATGATCGGCGACGCCGACACCACCGCGATCGGCAGCGATATCGCGCCGCCCGAGGTGAAAGCCAGGCTGGGCAAGTATGCGGTATTGGGCAAGCAGGCCGCCGCCTTGATACCGGGCAGCCGCCTGATCGTGTTCCCGGGCATGGGGCATGCGCCGCAGATGGAAGAGCCGGCGCAGTTCAACCGGCAATTGGTGCAGGCGATGGACGCTGTCGCACCATGAGCGGTGTCCGTTGATCAATCAGGAGCCACATGACGCAACAATCCGCAGATATGCCCGCCCTCAAACCCTCCATCTGGCCGGCCGCGGCGCTCGGCTGGCTGGTGCAACTGGTGCTGAAAACAATACTGCCCTTGGGCGTGCTGGCGGCGGTGGGTGTCGGCGATGGAGGTCCTTCCGTCTGGTACGCGCAGCAGGCCGCGATCTTTCTTGGCTCGTTGCTTGCCGGGGTGATCGCCGCCAGGATCGCCAAGGGCAGGCCCCTGGCACTGGCCCTGGCACTGCTTGGCCTGAGCCTGGCAACTACTTTCTTCGAGCAACTTCCTGCCACGCTGACGCCATGGATGGCGCTGGTCTGGGCTGGCGGCCCATGCCTGGGATTGCTGGTGGGGATAGGCCTGGCACGGTGCTTTGCAGGCAATGCCTGAATGACGCGCAAACTGCTGATTTTTGATCTCGACGAAACGCTGGTACATGCCAGCCCGGTGCGACTTGCGCAGGCCGCGGACTTCATTTGCGGCCCGTACTTTGTCTACCAGCGCCCATATCTGCACGCACTATTGATGACCATGCAGCCCTTGTATGATATGGCGGTGTGGTCGTCTTCTTCGCGCGCCTATGTCGATGCGGTGGTGGCGCAGGTCTTCGGCAGTGAGTTCGAGTTGAAATTTGCCTGGTCGGTCGAGCACTGCGTGCAGCGCGTCGACGTGCGCTCAAATGGCTATGTGTATCTCAAGGACTTGCGGAAGGTACAGGGCCAGGGGTATGCGGTGGAGGACATCACGATACTGGACGACTCGCCCGAGAAAATCGCGCGCCAGCCGCGCAATCATTTCAGAGTGAAACCTTACCTGGGGCAACTTGACGATCGGGAGTTGCTGCTGGTTGCGGAAGAGCTGAGACGCCGGCAGGCATGACGCCGGATCCCCCGAAGGCGTAATCCGACGTCCCGATATTGATCAAGCCGCCTGCACGCCCGCCAGGTTGCGGCTGCGGTTTTCCACCATCACCGAAATGCCCAGCACCACAATACCGCCGCAGGCCAGCAGGGCGCCGACCCAGCCGGTCGACTGCAGGCCCGCGCCCATGGCGATCGCGATGCCGCCAGCATAAGCGCCCAAGGCGTTGGCGATATTGAAGGCCGAGTGGTTCAGGGCGGCGGCCACGGTCTGCGCGTCGCCCGCCACGTCCATCAAGCGGGTTTGCACGGCTGGCGCGACCGCGATGCCGGCGCCGATGGCGAACAGGTTGATCGCCGTCAGCCAGACATTGGTGGTGGTGTAGCTGAAGGCGATCAGCGCCACCACGTTCCACACCAGCACGCCGAAGATGGTCCACAGGCGCGAGCGGTCGGCCAGCCAGCCGCCGACCATGTTGCCGACCGTCATGCCGATGCCGATCACGGCCAGCAGGATCGAGATCACCAGTGGCGACACCTTGGTGATTTCCGTCAGGGTGGGGGTAATGAAAGTGTACACGGCGAACATGCCGCCGAAACCGATCGCCACCATCAGCAGGGTCAGCCACACTTGCAGGCGGCGGAAGACGCCCAGTTCACGGCGCGGGCTGGAATCGCCGGCCGCGACTTTCGGCACGAAAATGCGCATCATCAGCATGGTCAACAGGCCCAGCGCGGCGACCAGCAAAAAGGCCGGGCGCCAGCCCATGGTCTGGCCGATATACGTAGCCAGCGGCACGCCGAAGATATTCGCCACTGTGAGGCCCATCAGTACCCGCGCCACGGCCTGGCCGCGCCGGTCCGGTTCGGCCATCGCGGCCGCCACCAGCGCCGCCACACCAAAAAACGCGCCGTGCGGGATGCCGGCGATGAAGCGGGCGATCACCAGCAAGGCGTAATTCGGGGCAATCGCGCTGAGCAGATTGCCACCAGCGAACATCAGCATCAGACAGATCAGCATCAGCCGGCGCGGCATGCGTGCCAGGAAGATCGTGATCAGCGGTGCGCCAACTACCACGCCCAGCGCATAGGCGCTGATCATATGACTCATTTCCGGCAGGGTGGTGCCCAGGTCGTTGGCCACCACGGGCAGGATGCTCATGGAGGCGAATTCGCCGGTGCCGATCGCCAGGCCGCCGATGGCCAGTGCCAGGTCGGCATAGCCAGCGCCAAAAGGCGCATTAACGCGCGGGATGAATGAGTCTGCTGAAGCGTGCATGTTCTAAGGTTCGGTAAGGGGTGGAGACGGGGTGGGGAAGCGCGCCCGGATGCGGGTTGCCACAAGCGTTATTGTATTGGATACCGGCCGGCTCTGCAGGAGGCACGGTAAAAATGCTGCGCCGCACACCACAGCTGGCGGGTATCAATCCGGCCCGCGCCTGAAGCAGGCAGGCGCCGTATTAAGTTGTTTGACAAGTTTGTTGTCATAAAGTCTGCTGCAGTGCAAGCAGACCGTTCACTTGTGTCAGCCAGGCAGTGGCGCGTTGGCGGCCACCAGTTGTTCGGCGCGCATTTCCTGCCAGAAGGCGGCGGGAATCACGCTGTTCAGGGCGGCCATGTCTTCGGCCAGCCGTTCCGGACGGCTGGCGCCGGGAATCACGGCGGCCACGGCCGGGTTGGCCAGCGAAAATTGCAGGGCGGCCACCTTCACGCTGACGCCATGGCGCGCGGCAATCGCCTTGATGCGCTCGACCTTGGCGATGATTTCGGGCGAGGCCTGCTGGTATTCGAAATGGCTGCCGCCGGCCAGGATGCCCGAGCTGTAGGGGCCGCCGACGACGATATCGACATTCTGCCGCGCCGCCTCCGGCATCAAACGCTGCAGCGCGCGCTCATGGTCGAGCAGGGTGTAGCGGCCGGCCAGCAGGAAGCCGTCCGGCTGTGCTTCGGCCAAGCCCAGGGTCAGTTCCAGCGGTTCGACCTTGTTCACGCCGATGCCCCAGGCCTTGATCACGCCTTCTTCGCGCAAGCGGGTCAGCGCGCGGAAGGCACCGGTACGGGCGATTTCAAACTGCGCCAGCCAATTGTCGCCATGAAAATCCTGGGCGATATCGTGGACCCAGACGATGTCGAGGCGGTCGGTGTTCAAGCGTTTCAGGCTGTCTTCGATCGAGCGCAGGGTGGCATCAAGCGAATAGTCGTCGACCATCTTGTTGGGGCGGCCGAATTCGAACAGGCCGCCTTTTTCGCCCAGCTCGCGGCTGGCCGGGTCTTCCACTTCGTCAAGGATCAGGCGGCCGACCTTGGTGCTCAGCACGTAGTCGTCGCGGCGCTGTTTTTTCAGGGCCGTGCCCAGGCGCAATTCGGCCAGGCCGGCGCCGTAGAAGGGGGCCGTGTCGAAGTAGCGGATGCCGCTGTCCCAGGCCGCGTCGACCGTTGCCAGCGCTTCTTCTTGCGGGATATTGCGGAACATATTGCCCAGCGGTGCGGTGCCAAAGCCCAGTTTGCCAGTCAGCAGGTGTTTGATGCTCATGATGTTTTCCTTCAAGGTGTTGGGTAGTGCGATCAGAATAGCTGGACAAGTTAAGCCTGTCCAAGACATAATTTGCGCAACTTAAGTCTCTGAAGGTCTGACATGCTCGATATTCGCCAGTTGCAATACTTCGTCGCCGTGGCCGAGGAAGAACACGTGGGACGCGCCGCCGAGCGTTTGCATATTTCGCAGTCTCCGCTGAGCCGGCAGATCGCGCAACTGGAAGACAAACTGGGCCTGACCCTGTTCGAACGTAACGCCCAGCGCATCCGCCTGACGCGCGACGGCCGCACGTTTCTGGCCGAAACCCAGGCGTTCCTGACGCACGGCAACCGGCTCGAAGCGCTGGCCAGGCGGCTGGGAAGGGGTGATGAAGGTGGCCTGTGCATCGGCTATATCGAGAACGCCATGCATTCGGGCGTGTTGCCGGACGGCCTGCGGGCGCTGCGCCTGACCCGGCCCGCAGTCCATGTCGCGCTTTACAATATGCATTCGGCCGAACAGGTGGAAGGCCTGCGCCAGCGCAGCCTCGATATCGCGCTGCTGTGCGAGCCGCCGCTGCCGGGCGACCCCGATCTCGACTGCGCGCAAGTACTGAGCGACCCAATGCTGCTGGCCATGCCGGAAAGCCATCCCTTGGCAAGCAGGGAAACCCTGACGCCGGAAGACCTGGCGGGCCAGGAATGGATTGCGGTGCTGCACAAGGAAAGCGCGCTGAAACACGATAACTTTGTGGCCGCCTGCGCCCGCGCCGGTTTTACGCCCGATATCCGCATGGAAGCGACAGAACCCCTGACGGCCCTGGGGCTGGTGGCGGCGGGACTGGGCATGGCCATGATCCAGCACAGCCTGCGCCAGCATGCGCCGGCCGGCGTGGTGCTGCGCGCCTTGCCGTGGTTCGCTTACCGCACGCCGCTATGGGCCGCCTGGCACAAGGTCAACCTGCGCCCGCTGGTGGGGATCTTTCGCGTAACCTTGCTGGCGCAAGCCGGCGTCAACGGTGCGACGGTCGAGGCCTGAAAAGGCGTATAAATATGGCAATCTTATCTTGGGAGGCTGGCCATGTTCGAACTCGATGTACCGTGGTGGGAATTGATGTCGCGCGCCGCGCTGGTGTATATCGCGCTGCTGTTGCTGATGCGCATGACGGGCAAGCGGACGGTGGGGCAATTTACGCCGTTCGACTTGCTGGTGGTGATGCTGCTCAGTGAAGCGGTGTCGAATTCGCTATCGGGCGGCGACGATTCGATCCCGGGCGGGTTGCTGCTGGCCCTGACCCTGCTGGGATTGAACATGCTGATCGCCTTGCTGACGTCGCGCAGCCGCAAGATCGCCGAGCTGATCGACGGCACGCCCGTGCTGCTGGGGCGTGACGGCAAGATTTTTGAAGAAGTGGTCAGGAAATGCCGCGTGGCGGCAGGCGATGTGGAGCAGGCGCTGCGCGAAGCGGACTGCCCGCTGGCGGACATGAAGTGCGCGTTCCTGGAAGCGGACGGAAAAATTACCATCCTGCAAAAATAGATGGCCTGCTCACCGGCATCAGCGACTTTTTGAAATCACACCGGTCATATAATCATTCAGATCGCGAAAATCCTTCACCTTCCAGGCGTAGGGCGCAATCCTGACGCCATTCTCTTTCAGGGTGCGTGGTATCAGGTCGCCATTCGGACGCAGGATGACCGATGAGACGATCACGCCCGGATAATCCTGCAGCCGTTTTTTGAAAGCCGATGTCGTCAGGTCGGGTGTACGGGGATTGCTTTTGTTCGCCAGAGGGCCTGTTCCCTTGATATCGGCGCCGTGGCACATGGCACATCGCTGTGTGTAAAGATTTTTCCCGTTGAGATTATCCGCGACGGACGGTGAGCTTTGAATCAGTGACAGGATTGCTGATATGGCGAGGATTGCTGGTTTCATTGGTAGCGTTAATTTCTGTATAAATTCCGATGGCGATATCCTACTGCCGGGTGTCCTTGCTTGCAAGGCAGGCCGGGAAGCATCGACCATTGCGGAATTATTGCTCTGGCGCTGTTGCAGTCCTCGGTCAGATGGTCGTGCGGTGCCGCAGATACAAGGGCATCCACCACCACATGGCCATGATCAGCACGGCGATGATGGCGCAGGCGACGATGCCGGCCACGTGGCCGAACACTTCCGAGATCACCAGGTTGGTGCCGAGGGTAAACGCGAACGCCAGCGACAGGGCGCCGGCCATCATGATGCGGTCGGCCACGCGCTTGAAGCGTTCGCGGTCGCTCAAAGGGCGCATGATGCGGTGCTGGATGGCGGGCGCACTGAGCAGCACCAGGCTGGTCATGGACAGGAAGAAGGTCGCCAGGAAGACGATTTTTTCTGCCTGCACGATTTTTGCAAAGCCGCCGTTGAAGGGCAGGATGATCAAAAACGCGGTCAGCATCTGCGCGCCGGGCAGCAGGATGCGCAGCTCGCTGAGCAGGTCGGACAGGTCGCCGCTGTCGCTGGCGTCCTGCTGTTCTTTCTGGTCCCGCTCGGGATTGATATTATTTACCATGTTGCCGTCAAGTCGTTTCAGTAAAACGCCAGTCTATTCCAGATCGGAAAAATGGACTGTTGGCAGGCGCACCTTCAGAACCACTGCAGCCAGCGCTCGGGCGTGCGCAAGGCCACTTCGCGCAGCCTCTGCAAGGGATTCGAGACCATCGCTTGCGCACTGTGCGTGCCATCGTGGCCGCAGTTGCCGCAGTAGTGGCGGCGATGCGCCCTCACGGCAAAGTCGCCAAGGTCCAGGTGCGGATGGCCGCAGCGGCTGCAGTCGCTGCAGCCCAGTAACACGCCTGCGCGCAGCGCCTGCACATAAGCCCGCGCGGCCGGCGGCGTGATATTGAGCTGCAACACGGAAGGATGAAACACGCCGGGCAGTGCGCTGCAGTCGATGGCGATGGCCATGGCTGTGCGCACCAGCAAGGCGCCGTCAGCGTCGGCCTTTGCGTGCAAATGCAGCAGGCCGTCTTCACCCAAGGCCAGGCTGCTGGCGTGATGGCGCATCGGGTCGAACACTTCCGGGTGCAGCAGATAGCCCATGGGGCTGTGATGCAGCTTGCATTGCCGCCTGCCCGACGCTTCCAGCAGCGCCAGGTCGGCCCTGACGCCCCAGTAGCACTGATGGGTGCGGCACCACTGGCGCGGCGCGCCATTGCGAAATTTTCCGGCATCAACCAGTTCGCATTCTGCAATCGCGTCCAACCCCGCGCCAGCCTTGAAGTGGCCCGTAATGTCAGGCTTGGTGACGGCAATATGGCCCACGCTTGCCTGCAGGGGCCAGCAGATGCCGGGCAAGGTCAATAGTTGCATCGCGATTCGCATCCTTCAGTGTAAGCACGGTTAAATAAGCATCTTATTATTTTCACGACCCGCCTGTTGCACATGGTACAGGCAGCAAAACAGCGGTGCCGCCGGAGACAGTACAATCATGCGGGGCAGGGGGCTTTCCCTGCAGCACAACACAGGAGAAACTCATGGGACTGTTTGATCAACTTGCAGGGCAGGCCATTGATATGCTGGGCAGCAAGGGCGAAGTGGCGGGTGGCGCAGCGTCGGCCCAGTCCGGCTTGCTGGCCAGCGTGATGGACCTGATCAACCAGCACGGCGGCTTGCCGGGCTTGCTGCAGAAATTCCAGGAAAGCGGTTTGCAGGACCAGGTTGCAAGCTGGATCGGCACTGGCGCGAATGCTGCGGTGTCGGGCGAGCAGGTACAGGGTGCGCTGGGCGCCGATACCATCAGCCAGATCGCTGCAAAACTGGGCCTGCCAGCCGATGCGGCGTCAGGCGGCCTGGCAGCGCTGTTGCCACAACTGGTCGACCACCTGACGCCGAACGGCCAGGTACCGGAAGGCAATGACCTGATGGCGCAGGGGCTTAATTTACTGAAGGGCAAGTTTTTCGGCTGAGATTGTCCCCGGTGGCGCCGCAGGCCATCATGCGCCGATTCTTCTGGTGCAGGAGCGTGCTTTCTGGTAGCATAACGCCCCTTTATTCAGGGAAGGGTCGACATGGCCAATGCTTGCGGTGTCGATTTCGGCACGTCAAATTCCACGGTAGGCTGGGCGCGTCCAGGGCAGAGCACCATGCTCAGCCTGGAAGACGGCAAGACTACCCTGCCGTCGGTGGTGTTCTTCAATGCGGAAGACGAAGAAGTGAGCTTTGGCCGCGCTGCCCTGGCCGGCTACCTGGCCGGCTACGAAGGCCGCCTGATGCGCTCGCTGAAAAGCCTGCTCGGTACCAGCCTGATCGACGGCCAGACGGAAGTGGGCGGCCGCGCGATTCCGTTTCGCCTGCTGTTGTCGCAATTTATTGGCGAAGTGAAAAAGCGCGCCGAGCAGTCGGCCGGCCGCGAATTTACCTCGGCGGTGTTTGGCCGCCCCGTTTTCTTTATCGATGACAACGCCCAGGCCGACCAGCTGGCCCAGGACACCCTGGCGGACGTGGCGCGCGCTGTCGGTTTCAAGGACGTGGCCTTCCAGTTCGAACCGATTGCCGCCGCCTTCGACTACGAGTCGCAAATCGACCGCGAGGAGCTGGTGCTGATTGCCGACATCGGCGGCGGCACTTCGGACTTCTCGCTGGTGCGTCTGTCGCCCGAACGCGCCGGCAAGGCCGAGCGCCGCGACGATATCCTGGCCACCGGCGGCGTGCATATCGGCGGCACCGACTTCGATAAATACCTGAGCCTGTCGTCGGTGATGCCGTTGCTTGGCTATGGCAGCCGCCTGAATAACAATAGCGAAGTGCCGTCAAGCTACTATTTCAACCTGGCCACCTGGCATACCATCAATCTGGCCTACACCAAGAAGATCTGGGTGCAACTGGCCGATGTGTGCCGCGATGCGCGCGAGCAAGACAAAGTGAAGCGCTTGCAAAAGCTGATCGACGAACGCGCCGGCCATTGGCTGGCGATGAAGGTCGAAGAAGGCAAGATCGCCTTGTCCGATGCGCAGGAAGTGCAGCTGGAGCTGGACCGCTTGTCGCCGGCGCAAAGCCTGCTGCTCAAGCGTGCCCAGTTCGACGACGCCATCGGCCACCTGTGCGGCAGCGTGGAAGAGACCGTGCTGCGTCTGCTGCGCGATGCAGGCGTGGCGCCGGAAGCGGTCGATACCGTGTTCTTTACCGGTGGTTCGAGCGGCGTGCGCCTGCTGCGCGAAAAAATCGCCGCCCTGGTGCCGTCGGCGCGCAAGGTGGAAGGTGACCTGTTTGGCAGCATCGGCGCCGGCCTGGCGCTCGACGCAGTGCGCAAATTCGGCTAAGCTGGTCCACCGCCGCACCTGAGAAAGCCCGCTACATGAACGTGTTTGAGCAACCGATCGTCATGATCGACTTTGAAACCACCGGTCTGTCGCCCGATATGGGCGACCGCATCACGGAAGTGGCGGCGCTGCGCATCGAAGGCGGGCAGGTGACCGAGCGCTACGTCAGCCTGATTAACTGCAATGCACGCATTCCTTCGTTTATCACGGGCCTGACAGGCATCACGCAGAAGATGGTGGATAACGCGCCACCGGTAGCCGAAGTAGTGCCACGCTTGCTGGACTTTATCGGCAGCGACACCTTGTCGGCCCATAATGCCAGCTTCGATGAAAAATTTCTGCGCGCCGAGAGCGCCCGGCTGGACCTGGCACCGGCGCACCGCTCGCTGGTATGCTCATTGAAACTGTCGCGCCGCGTGTTTCCTGGCCTGTCGAGCTACAAGCTGGGCCTGTTGTCCGGCCAGTTGGGCATTGCCTTCAAAAGCGCGGCCCACCGGGCCGAATCCGATGCGGAAGTTGCCGCCCAGGTGCTGATCCATATCGGCCGCCATTTGCGCAGTAATTACGGCATCGATGGCGTCGACGCCGACCTGCTGGTGTCGCTCAACAAGCTGGCGGCCGCCAAGGTGCCGCAATTCCTGCAGAAACATCCGCGCAAGCGCTGAGCGCCGGCCAGCCGTCCCGTAGCGGACGCATCAAAACGATGCACTTATATTATGGCGTTTGAGTTCGCTCAAACGTGACCGCCTCCCCGAATTTACAATTCAGGCAACGGGAGCGCGCACATGGACAAGCACCATACTGCCAGGGAGAGCCGCCAGATCTATCTGTGGCTACGCACTGCGGCCGAGCAAGGCAACGCCTACGCCCAATTCAATCTCGGGCTCCTGTACAAGAAAGGCGAGGGTGTGCGGCAGGACGACGGGCGCGCCTTTATCTGGCTGCGCCTGGCCGCGCTGCAGGGGCTGGCGTTCGCGCAAAATCATCTTGGTGCGTTGTACTACCACGGCCGTGGCGTCGCGCAGAGCGACGAGGAGGCCGTGCTGTGGTTCCGCCGCGCGGCCGCCCAAGGCGACGCTTCGGCCCAGCAGAACCTGGGGCAGATGTACCGCAAGGGGCGTGGCGTGCCGCAAAACGACGAGCTGGCGCTGGCCTGGTTCTACCGGGCCTCGGAGCAGGGCGTGGCCAGCGCCCAGTCGCTGCTGGGTGAAGCTTATGCGCGGGGCCTGGGCGCAAAACGCAACGATGCGCTGGCACTGGCCTGGTTCCGCAAGGCCGCGCTGCAGGGCGACGCCCTGGCCCAGCTGAACATGGGCCTGCTCTACAAGCGGGGCCAGGGCGTGATGCAAAGCGATACCCGGGCCGTGGCCTGGTTCCGCCAGGCGGCCGTGCAAGGCCTCGCGGTGGCGCAGCGCCAGCTGGGCGTGGCCTATGCCGAAGGCACGGGCGTGGCGCTGGACCAGTTGCGCGCCTGTGCCTGGCTGCTGCGCGCCGCCGAGCAGGACGATGCCGACGCCCAGTTCAACCTGGGCCTGATGCTGGCGCGAGGGCAGGGCGTCGAACGGGACGAGGCGCGGGCCGTGGCCTGGTACCGCCGTGCCGCCCGGCAAGGCCATTGCTCGGCGCAATACAACCTGGGCGGCATGCTCGCTGGCGGGCGTGGCGTGGCGCGTAATGCGCGCGAGGCCGTTGAATGGTATGGCAAGGCGGCCGCGCAGGGCGCCGCGAATGCCCAGTTCAATCTTGGCGTGCTGTACGCCAACGGTCAGGGCGTGCAGCACGATCCGGCGCGCGCGGTGCGCTGGTATCGCAAGGCCGCCGATCAGGGCGACGCCAGCGCGCAAAACAACTTGGGCATGATGTATGCGAATGGCCATGGCGTGCAGCAGGACGACGACATGGCGGTGCAGTGGTATACGCGCGCAGCCGAGCAGGGCCATGCACTGGCCCAGTACAACCTGGGCGGCATGTACAACAGCGGGCGAGGCGTGCCGAAAGATCCGGTGCGTTCCTACATGTGGGTGGCGCTGGCGGCCGAGAGCGGCGACGCCACGGCTGGCGGCGTTGTTGCCGGCTATGCCCGCAAGCTGTCCACCGGCGACCTGGGCAAGGCGCGCGCGATGACCCGGCAGTGGAAGTGTTCGCGCGCAGCGGCGCCGGACTGAGCGGCATGTTTTGCCTTGGCCATGCCATACTGCGGACTGCAAAAAAACAGGGAAGGAGGCCGCCATGGTCAGCGAAACCGGCATTCAAGCTGCACAAACCTGCACTTTCGTTACCGACACTGCCACCATGTGCGTGTTCGACGTGGCCGGCCTGTGCCACCGGCTGGAAGACGACGTCGACTGGTGGAGCATTCCCAGCGCCGAACTGGCGGAAGTGAACGCCGGCCATGTGGCGTTCCTGAACCTGGGCAGCGATGGCGCCTATGCCGTCGAGCTGGTCGATGAGCTTGCCAACCCTCAGGTCACAGTCAATCTCGCCGTCGGATCGGGGCGCGTATTCATCGGTGCAGCCGAGGAAGTGACGGCCGATGGCCTGGAACCGGAAGCGGTGTTTGGCGGCATGTTCGTACAGCTGGCACCGGGCAAGTATCGCCTGCTGGCGCGACGCAACGATGCGCATATTACGCTGGCTTTGTTGCCTGGTGATACGGACGACAACAGCTTTGCCGACCTGCTGCGGATCTAGACCGGATCAGGGCATGGCATCGCCGCCTGGCGCCGGTCCAGGAACAGGCTGTTGCCGTGGATCTTCTTGGCCTGCCGCTTGGCTTCGGCCGCCTGCGTGGCGATCTGGTGGTGGGTGTAATACTGGTGCGCCGACACCTTGATCACGCCCAGCGACAGGCTGATCAGTGAATAAAACACTTTCTTGCCCTGCCGGTCTTCACTGATATAGCCACCGCGTTCGCAATCGTCCACGCTGTAGAAGGCCAGGATGGCGGCCGCGAAATCGTCCAGCATGGCCTGGCAGCGCGTCTCCCAGTCTTCGCTCTGGAACAGGATCATGAAATCATCGCCGCCGATATGGCCGATAAAGTCGCGGTTGGCATCGCAATGGCTGCTGAGGATTTCGCCGGTCAGCTGTATCACGTCGTCGCCCTTGCGGTAGCCATACACGTCGTTGAATGGCTTGAAATGGTCGAGGTCGCAATAGCAGACCCAGAAGCGGCTGCCACTGTGCAGCAGGCGGTCGATATGCTCGTTGATCGGCACATTGCCGGGCAATTGCGTGAGCGGATTGGCGTAGCGGGCCGCATTGATCTGCATCTGCGTGATTTCGCGCATCAGGTCGTGGCCGGTGCCCATACCCATATAGCGGCCATGCTCGGTGATAATGAAACCGTTGTACAGATGGTGGGCATCGGACTGCGCCATGATGTAGCTCAGTTCCTGCAAGCTCGTTTCATGGTCGGCGATCAGCGGCTTGGCGTCCATGAACACGCTGCAGGATTTCTTGCCATACAGTTCGCGCTGATACGGGCGGGCAAAATGGTCGATCATGTCGAAGCGGCTGATCAGCCCCAGCGGCACGCCATCGTCCACCACCGGGATGATCATGAGCTTCGGTTCTCTCATGAAAATCTCGTAGACCTCGTTATTGTTCTTCGCCGTCGAGATCGATGACACGCGGTGCAGCAGCTTGCGGATGCTGGCGCCATTCTTTTCCAGGCTGCTGCGCTGTGGATACACGGCCACGCCGTTGCGCCCCAGCGCCTGCACCACTTCGGCCGGCAGCGTGCGCGCCGGCATGGCGTTGGGCCGCCCCAGGTGATAGCCCTGGCCAAACGTGACGCCAAGATCGCGCAAGACCAGCAATTCCGCCTGCGCTTCGATGCCTTCGGCGATCACCAGCGTGCCTGACTTCTCCGCGATCTCCTGGATTGAGCGCACGAACTGCAGTTTCACGGGGTCGTTATTGATGCCCTGGATAAAATGCATGTCGATCTTGACGTATTCCGGTCGCAACTCCGACCACAGGCGCAGGCTGGAAAAACCTTCGCCCAGGTCGTCGATGGCGATCTGGAAGCCCATGTTACGGTAGTGCAGCACCGCTTCGCGCATCAGCTCGTAGTCATAGGTGGGCTGGTTTTCCGTCAGCTCGATGATCACCCGTTCCGGGTTGATGCCGATCTGCGCTATGTATTCCAGCGTTTCGCCATGGCGGGCATTGCGCAGCAACAGGCATTCCGGGCTGACATTGAGAAACAGCTTGCCGGGCAGATTCAATTCCGCAAAACGTTCCAGCACCACCTGCCGGCACAGATGCTCGACCTCCAGCGTCAGGCCGCAGGCGCGCGCCACCTTGAACAGGTTCATCGGCGCATGCAGCGGGCTGTCGGACGGCCCCCGTATCAGACCTTCGTAGCCGATGATGTCGCCGCTGGCCATCTGGATGATGGGTTGGAACAGCGCGCAGAGTTTGCGTCCGGCGAGGATGTCGTGCAGTACATCGGCGGATTCAACTGGCATGGGCGGCGTGGTGGGTGGAGCAGACTTCAGGTACGCTACGGTCGCGGCAAGTGCTGGGTCCGGGCGGGACGTGGCCGAAGAGAGAGCGAGTGTGTGCATGGCAGAGGTGTGGCAGGGTTGGCATGGCACTGGAAGGTCCATGATCATCTTGCATATGGTAAATATGTTTTATGACCGCTTGATGAAATGCCCAAATAAAAGACGGAGAAAGGCCGGCATAACTGTGTATTAAAAGCTGGGATACACGCTATGATTTACGTTGGCGAAAGTCAACATGGGCAGCCGCAGGGCCGTATTGCGGGCTCGCTTTTACAGACATCCAACAATGAGACATCACCCATGCAATTACGTAGTGCAACCCTCGTATTGAGTTTGCTGGCCGCCTTCGGTGGCAATGCCCTGGCGCAGACCTGCCCGGCAGGCACTAGCGAAGCCGTGACCTATCCGGTCACCAAGAAAGTCGAGCAGCAGGACAACTATTTCGGCACCACGATCGCCGACCCGTACCGCTGGCTCGAAGACGCCAACAGCGCCGAGACGCATGACTGGGTGGTGGCACAGAACAAGCTGACCCAATCCTACCTGGGCACGATACCCGAGCGCGAAGCGATCAAGCAGCGTTTGACGAAACTGTGGAACTACGAGCGCTTCAGCACGCCAACCAAGGAAGGCGGCCGCTACTTCTACACGCGCAACGACGGCTTGCAAAACCAGGCCGTGCTGTACACGGTGAAAAAACTGACGGACGAGCCGCGTCTGTTGCTGGACCCGAACACCCTGTCGGCAGACGGCACGGTAGCGCTGGCCGGCACCTCGATCAGCCCGAACGGCAAGTTCCTGGCCTATGCAACGGCCGCCTCCGGTTCCGACTGGAACGAGTGGAAGGTGCGCGATATCGATACCGGCAAGGATCTGGCGGACGAGATCAAATGGGCCAAATTCTCGGGCGCCTCGTGGACCCGCGACAACACCGGCTTCTTCTACAGCCGCTACGACGCGCCGAAGGAAGCGACGAAGCTGGCCGATATCAATTACTTCCAGAAACTGTACTTCCACAAGCTGGGCACGCCGCAAAGCGCCGACGTACTGGTGTTCGACCGTCCTGATCAGAAAGAATGGGCGTTTGGCGGCAGCCGTGTCACCGACGACGGCAATTACCTGATCATCACGGCCACCCAGGGCACCGAGCGCAAGAACCGCATTTTCTACAAGAACCTGCGCCAGAAAAACGCCAAGGTCGTTGGCCTGCTGGAAGAGTTCGACGCTTCGTATTCGTTTATCGACAATGTCGGCCCGGTGTTCTACTTTGCCACCGACAACAATGCGCCAAAGTCGCGCGTGATCGCCATCGATACACGCAAACCGCTGCCTGCCGGCTGGAAAGAGATCGTGCCGCAAAGCGAGCAGACGCTGGTGTCGGCCAATATCCTGAACAATCAGCTGGTGCTCGACTACCTGAAGGATGCGCAGACGCAGATCACCATCACCGACCTGAACGGCAAACTGGTGCGCGAAGTGGCATTGCCGGGCATCGGCTCGGCCGGCGGCTTCAGCGGCAAGCGCAACGATACGGAAACGTTTTATTCGTACACCAGCTTCACCACGCCAGCCACCATCTATCGCTATGACATGAAGACCGGCAAGAGCACGGTATATCGCCAGCCGAAGGTCGATTTCGATCCGAACGCGTTTGACGTGCGCCAGCAGTTCTTCACCAGCCGCGATGGCACCCGGGTACCGATGTTTATCGTCTCGAAAAAAGGCATGAAACTGGACGGCTCCAACCCAACCTATCTGTATGGCTATGGCGGTTTCAATATTTCGCTCACGCCATCGTTCTCGGTAGCCAACCTGGCCTGGGTGGAAATGGGCGGCGTCTACGTGATGGCCAACCTGCGCGGCGGCGGCGAATACGGCGAAGCCTGGCACCAGGCCGGCACCAAGCTGAACAAGCAAAACGTGTTCGACGACTTTATCGGCGCGGCCGAATGGCTGGTGGCCAACAAAGTCACCTCGCCATCGAAACTGGCCATCGGCGGCGGCAGCAATGGCGGCCTGCTGGTCGGCGCGGCCATGACGCAGCGTCCGGACCTGTTCGCCGCTGCGATCCCGCAAGTGGGCGTGCTCGACATGCTGCGCTTCCACAAGTTCACCGTGGGCTGGGGCTGGGTGCCGGACTACGGCTCGTCGGACGATGCCGAACAGTTCAAGGCGCTGGTCAAGTATTCGCCGCTGCACAACCTGAAGCAGGGCGGCTGCTATCCGGCCACCATGATCACCACCGCCGACCATGACGACCGCGTCGTGCCCGCCCACAGCTTCAAATTCGCCGCCGCCGCCCAGGCTGCGCAAGGCGGTGCAGCCCCGGTGCTGATCCGCATCGACAGCAAGGCAGGCCATGGCGCCGGCAAGCCGACCGCCAAGCAGATCGAGGAAGTGGCAGATCGCTGGGGTTTCCTTAGCCGTGCGCTGAAGATGGCACCAGCGCCTGTAGCAGAGCCGGCCAAGGTGGCGGCGCAGTAAGCTTTGTTTTGAGAAGCGCGGGGTGGGCTTTTCCCGCGCTTCCTGGGTTTTTAAAGACTGATCACGGCGGGCCAGAGACTCGGACCCGAGAAAAAGCCGGTGGCGGCGTTGCAGCTTCTGGCCGTACTTGCGTACGCGCGCAGCCAGTCATTTGACGCCAGGCCTCGCTGCGCAGTGGCGCCTTAAAATCGAAAATATCGGTACGCTCTTCTGATACTGTCAAGAGTCACTTTCCAGTCGCGCCGGTTTCCACTGCTTTACAAGGTGTAGTTCGCGTCGCTCAGCAGGCCAGATGTACAGCGAATACAGGTCATCGGCAGGCTCCCATTCGGTTTGAATTGTACGAACTCCGCTGATCAGGTAAATGTAACGATAGGAACCGGGTAGTATTTTCAATCGCGACGCATCTGGAAAGAAGTCTGTGCAACCCATCACGGCGATACTTCCAGTCGGCGATATAAATGCGCCTTCTACTACGTGGTCGAAGTCGTCCGTCCGGATGTCAGGCGGCCCATCAATAACATGAAGGTCAACTGTCACATCGACATTTCTGAGCGTTCCCAAGGAAAGAGCTGTTTCGCCATTTGCTACCATCATGGCAACTGCTGCGTCATTCCAAAGCGCACCGAAATCGTCTTTTGAATCTTCGTCTTGGACTATGAACTGAAAATAGTCCGCAAAAATAGTAAAACGATGCACAGCCATGTTTTCCTCCCCAGGTTTGGTGCTTGGTTTCAAGGAGACTGGTCGCTATTGTTCGCAAGCCGCCAATTTGCCAACGCCAGCCTACAGGCAACTCCCCGCCCTCCGCCCCGGCTCCACGGCATGAATAAAAACCGTATAGGTATCGGCCGGGCGCAAGCCTCCCGCGAGGTCGAGGGCGCGGCCTATGGCGCCCCTGTGGTAGGTGCCATGGTTGACGAGGTGGAAAAGTATCTCTTCGCGCGTCATGGTGCCGCCTTGGGCGTCAAGAAAGCGGAAGTGGATTTCTTCGGCCAGTTTTTCAGCGGGTATTGATGCGGTGTACTCGAGCAGCCAGCCGTTCGAGACCAGCAGCCGCTTGCCTAGCTGGTCAAGCGAGGGCACGACTTCCGAGTTTGACGTTGCATGCGGCTCCGTGCTGCCCAGCAGCCTGGCGCGGAAAACTTCTTCCACGCGTACCATGTGGTTCAGTTGCTGACAGGCGAAAGCCATTTCCGAGGGAAATAGCTCCTTATCAATTAGTGCCACGGCTTCGAGCGTACGCTTGTCGGCCCATTGTTTGTATTGGAGCAGCCTGAGTATTTGCGGTAAATTCATCTGGAAAAGATCGTGGATTGCCAGCCGGAAGAATATAACGAGTTTGCTGCATTTGGCAATCTGGCCGACTTTGTGCCTGAGCCTTTGCCTGAGCCTCAGGCGGGGCCCAGGCGCGCCAGGACGCCGTTGCCAAACAGCTGCTGGAACGGCAGGTCCTTGCGTTGCGCGTAGCCGATATAGCAGTCGCACTTGAAACGCGGACAGTTGCGCTCTTGCAGCATGTCCGCCAGCTTATCTTCGTACAGGTTGCCCAGCCGTTCGGGCAGGAAATGGCAGCGCGTCAGTTCGCCGTCGCCGTCGACCGACAGCGCTGTTTCTCCTGCGAAGCAGCCCTTGCCGCGCGATGGTGCCGGGCGGCGGTTCTGCAGGAACCACGGGTCGATCTCGTCGAGCCAGGCCAGGTCGTCGGCGCTGTAATAGCCAGGGCCGCGCCGGTCATACGCGTTCAGCCACAGATAGACCTGCGCGGGCAGTGCCGCGCGTAGTGCTCGGATGGCCTCGTAGTGCTCATGCAGCGCGACCACACCGACCGAATACCGCACGCCGATGGCGTCGAGACGCGCACAGCGTTCGAGAAAGCGCGCGATTGTCGTCTGGCCCGGGTGAAAGGTGCACCACAGGCCGATTTTGGCCCGGCTGTTCGCGTCCATCTCGCTGAGCCAGGCTAACGGGCCGGCCAGGTTGGTCTGCAGCGCTACTTGCGTGACATGGGGCAGCGCCGCCAGGGTGTGCATGGCGACACGGTAATGGCGCCGCACCAGCGCTTCTCCCCACGGTGTAAACAGCACGCTGATGGGGCGCGTCTGTTGCGTCACCCAGCCCGTAAAACGGGCTACTTCGCGTGCATCGCGCCCCAGCACGGTGCGGCTGTCCTGCTTCTTGGCAAACGGGCAGTAGCCGCAGGCGTAGTTGCAGCTCGCTAGCGTGCCCCTGTACAGGAAGGACAAGCTGCCCGGTGACGCCGTCAGCACGCCTGGCCGCTTTCCGCCATCAGCGCACGCACGGTGTTTGATGCCAGCCAGGGGCCGATGGTGTCGGCGTAGGAGTAGCCGCGATCATTCAGGCGCAGCAGCGGGCCGTCCTGCGTTGCCAGCGCCAAAGCAAACAGCTCGGCCAGTTGCGGCAGGTCGGCCAGGCAGTCGCTGCCGAAACGTGCCGTGTACGCGGCGCAGTCCAGGCCCGGTTCCGTCAGCAGCGACTGGATCACATAGCGGCGCTGCTGATCCTCAATCCCCAGCAGATAGCCATGTTCGGCCTGCGCGAAGCGTGCTTCGTCCAGCGCAAGGTAGTTCTCGATAATGCCGATGGTCTCGGTACGCGCTACCGCATACTCGCTGGAATAATGCAGTTGCGAGGTGTACGAGCGGGCGCCCGCGCCCAGACCCACCATGCCGTCGTTCTGGCAGCAGTAGGATGGGCCGGCGTCGCTCGGCGCATGCGGCGCGCGGAACATGCGCATTGACACCTGCACATAGCCTTGCGCGCGCAGATGGTCGCGCGCGGCCGCGTACAAGGCCAGGCGGCTGTCGCCCTCGCGCGCCAGCATGATGGGGTTCAAGGTGTCGGCGCCGTTGCGGCGGGCGATCTTGCCCAGGCCGGTTTGCTCGCGTACATACAGCGGATACAGATAGATTTCTTCCGGCTTGAACGCCAGCGCGCTGTCGATCGAGGCCAGCAGGCTGGCCACCGTCTGGCCGGCGATACCGTAGATCAGGTCCAGGTTCAACGTTGGAAAACCCGCCTCGCGTATCAGCGCTATCGCCTGGCGCACGGTGGCATTCTGCTGCGGGCGCGCCAGCGCGCGCATCTCGCCAGCGGCAAAGCTCTGGATGCCCAGGCTGACCCGATCTATGCCATGTGCGCGGCAGACAGCCAGGCGTTCGGCCGTAATGGTTTCGGGCGAGGCCTCGATGCCCGACGGTGTTTGCTGCAGGTCGATGCCGAGGATGTCGCGGGCGCCGCACAGCAAAGTGTCGAGCTGCGCCGCCGACAGATAGGTCGGCGTGCCGCCGCCGAGCGCGAAGCGGGCAAAGCGCCGCTCGCCCAGGGCGCCATCCATCGCGCGCATCTGCACCAGCACCTGCTGCACATAGCGCTCGACCATCTCGGCGCTGGGCCGCGCCATGGCGAACAGATTGCAAAAGCCGCAGCGCATCTCGCAGAACGGAATATGAATGTAGGCAAACAGGGCAGAGCGGTCTTGCGGCGCCCATACTGGCGCAAGTGGCGTGGCCTGGGCCAGCGTGCGATAGGCCGCCTTGTGCGGGTAGGAATAGGAATAGGCCTGGTAGGGCGTGTGGCGCATGCGCTGCGCCAGGGTGCCTGGCTGTTCGGATGGATTCACGGTGCGGCTCCCTGGGAATGCGGTGGTGAAGATTCAATAAAAAAATGCGCATAGGGCACGTTCCACACGCTGTCGTGCGCCACGCGGTGGCCGCGATAACCGTCTTCGCCATACGCGCTGCCGTGGTCCGAGCAAACGATGGCAAACGTCGGTGCGCGTGCGGCGCAGGCGGCGAACAGTGGCGCCAGTGCGCCGTCCACATAGCGCAGCGCTGCCGCATGGCTGTCAAGATTGTCGACGCGGCAGCCGGGCAGGTAGGCGCGGTTGGGCGTATGCAGCGCGCTGACATTGATGAACAGGAAGGTGCGTCGTGCGTTCTCCGCCAGCAGCCGACACGCCAGCGCCACCTGTTTTTCGGTCGAATGACGCCCGGCCACGCCCATGCCCGGGCTCCAGTGGCTTTCCTGGAACAGGGACGGCAGCACACGGCCCAAGGCCGTCTGCTGGTTGAAAAAACCGACGCCGCCGATGCAGATGGTGCGGTAGCCACGCGCGGCCAAGGCCTCGGGGATGCTGGCTTCCTCGAAGGCGAAGGTGCGTGGCGAGGTGGTTTCGCTGCCGGCAAAGGCACTGGCAAACAGGCGCGGATGGCGGCCAGGCCTGGACGGCGTGGGCAAAAAGCCGGCAAAAAAGGCCTGGTGCGCGGCGTAGGTAAACGTGGCGGGCGAATGGCGCTGGTCCCAGCCGGTGGCAGGCAGAAAGCGCGCCAGCACCGGCAGTTCGCCCGCCTCGAACAGCGCCTGCGCCACGTCGTGGCGCAGGGTGTCGAGGGTAATGAAGACGATATCGTGGCTGCCGACGATGGCATGCATGTCGGGGATGGTGAATTCAAACATCGCGCATCTGCATTCCGTAGGTATCCAGCCCCTGCCACAACAGCCCGGGCAGCAGGTCGCCAAAGGCATTCGCCTCCAGCACATGGGCCTGGCCACGGCGCACCACCAGGTCGTAGCCGGTGACATGGCTGGCGGGAAAGGCCAGCGCGGCCTGGCGGGTCGCCGCTTCCATGGCCGCGATATCGGCCGCATCCAGCAGCGTGGATACCTCGCCGCGCTGATTGTCCAGATGCAGATTGGTCATCATCTGCGTGCCCATGCGCGCTACGCGGTGCATGGGCTGGCCGGCAATCGCCACCACGCGCAGGTCGTAATGGCTGTCGCCGCAGCGCGGCTTGTCGAGCCAGGCCTCCGCATACAATTGCTGTGCCGCCAACGTGTTGATCAACGTGGCGATATCTGCCGCGTTGTCATGGCGCGTGATGCGCTTGACATTGAACAGCCGGGTTTCGCCGCCCACCTTCGTGATGCTGGCCGAGGTGGTGGCCTGCTGGCGGCCGGTGCGGTTGCGCCGGTAGGCCACCACGCCCGAGGCGGACGAGCCATAGCGCGGTTTCAGATAAACCCGGTCCAGGCCGTATTGATGCAGCAGCGATTGCAGATGCTCGTAGCCGTCGATACGTCCAAGCAGCGCGGGGATCGCCACGCCATGTTCGGCCAGATGGCGCTGGCAGGCCAGCTTGTCGGTCATCAGGGCAATCTCGCCCGGCGCATTGACAATATGCGCACCGGGCAGGGCGGCCAACTGGCGTGACAGGCGGTCCATGGCGTTCGAGAAGCCGGCAAACCAGGCGTGCTGCGCCAGCAGTTCGCCGCGTTCGGGCGCACGCACGGGTGCGCGGTCCAGCAGGCGGCAACCGTGTTGCAGCAGTTGCAGATGCACCTCAGCATCGTCGCCTGGCGGCTCGATCTTGAACCGGCAGGGCCGGGCCAGGGCAGCGTCGAGCAGGGATGGCTCGGCCAGCCAGTCGCGCCATTCAAGCACCTGGGCCGGCGCGAGCGCAAGCTGCGCGCGCGCCAGCTGCAGCAGGCGCACGCGCTTGCTGCCTTTGGTGGCCAGCAACATCATCAGGGTTTACTCGCCGACGGCCACGTAGCGATACACCTCGCCATCGTCCTCGTCGTCTTCCTGCGGATCGTCCAGCACCACCTCGAACGGCAGGGCCTTGAGTTTTTCCTGATTTGCTTCCGAGATGTAGTGGTGCGACAGGTCCAGGCGCGTCAGATTGCCCAACTGCGTGCCGTGCAGCAGCGCTTCGGCGCCCACGTCGCCGATGGTGCCGAGCGACAGGTCCAGCGTGGTGATGGTAGCCAGCAGCGGCTCGTTGGCCAGCCAGACGGCCAGTTCGTCGGCGATTTGCGCATCGCGCAGACCCAGGTAGCGCAAGCCTGGCGTGGCCAGTTGCGCCAGCACTTTCTGGTACAGCGCTACGTCGCCCGAGAAGCCATAGTCGTCGGTGCCCAGCCACAGTTCCAGGTGTTCCAGCTTTGGCATGCTCGACTCGACCAGGGCCTGGCCGATCTCCTGGTCCAGGCCACCCGATTCGATGGTGAACTTGCGCAGGTTCTGGTGGGCGAACGGGGCAAGTTTCAGTTCGTTGCCGCCACGGATGCGCAGTTCTTCCAGCAGCGGAAAGGCGTCCAGCAGCGGCTTGTAGCTGCCTTGCACGATCCACGAAATCTCGCATTCCTCGTACGTCATGTCACCGATAAACAGCGCGCGCAGATTCGGCAGCTGTGGTGCATGGCTGGCCAGCGCGGCAATCACCTCGTCGGCGCCCGCCTCGTACGGGTCGCCCCACATGCCGATGATCAGCGCCTCCAGGGTATTCTTGTCGGCCTTTTCCAGGAAGCCGGCAATCAGGTCCGGCATCTTGCGCTTGTCGTCGTATTCGAGCGACAGGCGGTAGACCACGTCCGGCGATGCATCGAAAGCGATCTCGGGGTCGTACTGCACAACTTTTTTACCGTGGAAGGTGGTAGTGCTGTCGGAAATGGTCATTGCTGAGGCTCCATGAAAGGCAGTGACAATATTGTCTGTTCCAAAAGCTTAGCATGGACGTAACAGCATATTGCACACTGCTGGCCAGCAACTATCTGTGGATCACCACCAACAGCGCCTTGCCTTCGGTCTTGCCCAGGTTGCGGATGGTATGGGGCAGGTCGGCCGGATAGCGCGCGGTGCCGCCATTCTTGACCTTTTTCTTTGCCGCCCCAACTTCCAGTTCCAGGTTGCCGTGGATAACAGTCAGATGCTCGGTGGTGCCCGGGTCGTGCGGCTGCGAAGCGAGTTCGCCGCCCGGCGCCAGCGTCACTTCATACCATTCATATTTGCCGGCCAGCTCCATCGGCCCCAGGATGCGCAGCACATAGCCGGCATGGTCGCCTGGCAGGGTGGGGGTTTCATGGGCGTCCGTGACGCGGATGGTTTCCACCGGTTTTTCCGCGCTCGACAACAGTTCACCGATCTGCACGCCCAGGGCATTGGCCAGGCGCCAGGTAATGGCGATGGTCGGATTGGCCTTTTCGCGTTCGATCTGCGACAGCATCGACTTCGAGACACCCGCGACGCGCGACAAATCCTCCAGTGTCAGGCCGCGCGCCAGGCGCAACCGTTGCAATGTGGCGCCGACTTCGGGCGGAGAATTGGTTGTAACACTGGTTTTCATCGGCAGTTGGCTTGCAAAGTTCAATCGGCTTGGGTAATATCCACTATATTGAATTTTAGTTCGACATAGTGGATTTCAGAGTGGCTTCAGGAAAACCGTGTAAGCTCTGAACAGCGCCCCACGGTACAGCATGCGGCGCACACCGGTCAAGCGGCGGCTTTTCCCCTATGGCGACAACCCAACACGGACACAAGGATCATCATGAGCGAGCAAGCGAAGAACACCTTTTTCAGCGGTCTGCAACAGAACCTCGATCAACTGCGCCAGCAGGGTTTGTACAAGCCCGAGCGCGTGATCGCCTCGCGCCAGGGCGCTGAAGTGGTGTGTGACGATGGCCGCACCCTGATCAATATGTGTGCCAACAACTACTTGGGCCTGTCGGGCGACCTGCAGACGCAGCAGGCGTCGATTGCCGCCACCGAAAAATACGGCTACGGCCTGTCGTCGGTGCGCTTCATTTGCGGCACGCAAACCGTGCACAAGGAACTGGAACAGGCCATCTCGTCGTTCCTGGGCACCGAAGACACGATTTTGTATGCAGCCGCGTTTGACGCCAACGGCGGCGTGTTCGAGCCGTTGTTCGACGAAAACGACGCGATTATCTCCGACGCGCTGAACCACGCTTCCATTATCGACGGCATCCGCCTGTGCAAGGCCGGCCGCTACCGCTATGCCCACAATGACATGGCCGACCTGGAAGTGCAGCTGCAGGCCGCCACTGCCGCCGGCAAGCGCCACAAGGTGATCGTTACCGACGGCGTGTTCTCGATGGACGGCACGATCGCCCAGCTCGACAAGATCTGTGACCTGGCCGACCAGTACGGCGCACTGGTGATGATCGACGAATGCCACGCCTCCGGCTTTATGGGCGCCACTGGCCGCGGCACGCATGAACACCACAACGTGATGGGCCGCATAGACATCATTACCGGCACCCTGGGCAAGGCCCTGGGCGGCGCCATGGGCGGCTTTACCTCGGCGCGCAAGGAAGTGATCGACACCCTGCGCCAGAAGTCGCGCCCTTATCTGTTTTCGAACACCCTGGCGCCATCGATAGCCGGCGCCTCGCTGTCGGTACTGGAGCGCCTGGCCAAGTCGACCGAACTGCGCGACCGCCTGCACGAGAACACGGCGTTCTTCCGCAGCGAGATCGAGCGCATTGGCTTCACCATCAAGCCGGGCACCCATCCGGTGGTGCCGGTGATGCTGTTCGACGCGCCGGTGGCACAGAAGTTTGCCGCGCGCCTGTATGAACTGGGCGTGCTGGTGACGGGCTTTTTCTATCCGGTCGTACCGATGGGCCAGGCGCGCGTGCGGGTGCAATTGTCGGCCGCCCATACCCGCGAACAACTGGTGACGGTGCTGGCTGCTTTCGAGCAGGCCGGCAAGGAACTCGGTCTTCTGAAGACTACCCAGACTACTACCAATTAATAACAAGAAGACGAGGAATACAGCATGGAACGCATTTTAGTCATCGGCGCAAACGGCCAGATCGGCAGTGAACTGGTCGGCGCGCTGGCGCAGCAGCACGGCGCGGACAACGTCATCGCCAGCGATATCGGCACCAGGAACGTGTACGACGCCAAGCGCTATGCGCAGCTGAACGTGCTCGACAAGGACGGCCTGGCGAAGATCATCGCCGACGAAGAGATTACCCAGGTCTACCAGCTGGCGGCGATGCTGTCGGCCACCGGCGAAGCGGCACCCCTGAAGGCCTGGAGCCTGAACATGGATGGCCTGCTCAATATCCTGGAGCTGGCGCGCGAGCGCGGCGAGGCGGGCAAGCCGCTGCGCATCTTCTGGCCTTCGTCGATTGCCGCCTTCGGCCCGAACACGCCGCAAGTCAATACGCCGCAGATGACGGTGATGGACCCGACTTCGATGTACGGTATCAGCAAGCTGGCTGGTGAGCGCCTGTGCGAGTATTACCATGCGAAATATGGCGTCGACGTGCGCAGCATCCGCTACCCGGGCATCATCAGCTACAAGTCGCCTCCTGGCGGCGGCACCACCGATTACGCGATCGCCATTTTCCATGCTGCCCTGCGTGGCGAGCGCTATGACTGCTTCCTGAATGCAGCCACCACCTTGCCGATGATTTACATGCCCGACGCGATCCGCGCCACCATCGAGCTGATGGACGCGCCAGCCGGGCAAATCAAGATCCGTTCCTCGTACAACGTGGCCGGCGTCTCGTTCAACCCGGAACAGCTGGCTGCGGCGATTGCCGCCAAAGTCGCCGACTTCAAAATCGCCTACGTGCCCGACAGCCGCCAGGCGATTGCCGACAGCTGGCCGCAAAGCCTGGACGACAGCACGGCCCAGGCGCACTGGGGCTGGAAGGCGCGCATCGGCGTCGAGCAAATGGTGGCCGACATGCTGGCCAATGTGGACGCTGGCCACTCCGAAAAAGCGGCCTGAACGAAGAGTCAGCCGCCACTAACAATATAAAAGCAAAGAGACAAGCAATGGATATGAGCGTATTTGACCTGTTCAAGATCGGCATCGGGCCGTCGAGTTCCCACACGGTGGGGCCGATGGTGGCGGCGCGGCGTTTTCTGGTCGATTTTCAGGTCGAATACGGCTCACTGGATAAGGTCGTCGGTGTGGAAGCGGCCCTGTATGGCTCGCTGGCGCTGACCGGCATCGGCCACGCCACCGACAAGGCGGTGATCCTGGGGCTGATGGGTGAAACGCCGCAGGACGTGGCGCCCGAAACAGTCGACGCCAGGCTGGCAGCGATTGAAGCAGCCGGCGAAATCCATTTGCTGGGGACTCACTGTGTGCCGTTCACGGCGGCCACCGGCCTCTTGTGGCACAAGAGCGAGTCCTTGCCCGAGCATCCGAACGGCATGCGCTTGACCTTGAAGCTGTTGGACGGCACGCGCATCGACAAGGTGTATTACTCGATAGGCGGCGGCTTTATCCGCGAGGCGGGCGAAGTGCCGGTGCCGGCGGCGCCTGGCGCGCAACCGGTATTCCCGTTTGACACCATGGAGCAGTTGCTGGCCCATGGCGTGGCCAGCGGTTTGTCGATTCCCGAGATGCTGCGCGCGAACGAATGCGTGCGGCGCAGCGAAGACGAATTGAATCAGGGCCTGGACCGCATCTGGCACGTGATGCGCGACTGTATCGCGCATGGCCTGGAAACCACCGGCAAGCTGCCCGGTGGCCTTGATGTAAAACGCCGCGCCGCCAAGCTGTGGCGCCAGGCGCAGGACGTGAAAGCATCAAGCAACCGTGCCAACGACCTGCCGCATGACGCCGTGCATCTGGTCAGCCTGTATGCGATGGCCGTCAACGAGGAAAACGCGGCCGGCGGCAGGGTAGTGACGGCGCCGACCAACGGCGCGGCCGGCATTATTCCCGCCGTGCTGCGCTACTACGCCGAGGATTGCCGTCCCAGCGATCCAGTCGGTGGCGTGCGCCGCTTTATGCTGACGGCGGCTGCGATCGGCATGCTGTGCAAGCGCAATGCCTCGATCTCGGGCGCCGAAGTGGGCTGCCAGGGCGAAGTCGGCGTGGCCTGCGCGATGGCAGCGGCCGGCCTGGTGGCGGCGTTGGGCGGCAGCAACGAGCAGATCGAAAACGCAGCCGAAATCGGCATCGAGCACCATCTGGGCATGACCTGTGACCCGATCGGCGGCCTGGTGCAGATTCCTTGCATCGAGCGCAACGGCATGGGCGCCGTCAAGGCCATCACCGCCGCCTCGCTGGCCCTGAACGGCGATGGCACCCATTTCGTCAGCCTCGACGAAGTGATCGAGACGATGCGCCAGACCGGCGCGGACATGCAGGACAAGTATAAGGAGACCTCGCTGGGTGGCTTGGCCGTGCATGTCATTACTGTCAATCACGCTGCCTGTTAAGAGCCGGGGTCAGACCCGTCGGGTCTCGGCGACCCCGTCTGACCCCGGATTTCCGCTGCGTCTTGTAGCCACCTCACTCCTCCTCGAACAACTGTTCGAGCCGGCGCGGATAATTGTTCAGGAAATCGCGCGTCACGGCATAGTGTTCGGTATCCTCATACGCCACCTCATGGATGCCGCCGCCCGTAAACATGAAGATTTTCGCGTTCGGGTAGGCCAGCAGGATTGGCGAGTGGGTGGCGATAATCAGTTGCGAGTCGTCTTCCACCAGCTGGTGGATCACCGACAGCGCGGCCAGCTGGCGGCTCGGTGACAGCGCCGCCTCCGGTTCGTCGAGCAGATACAGGCCCTTTCCCCGCAGCTTGTTGATCAGGGTGGCCATAAAGGCTTCGCCGTGCGACTGCGCGTGCAGCGACTTGCCGCCATAGCTGTCCAGATACGCAATCGGCATTTCATCCATATAGCTGGCGACGTTGAAGAAGCTTTCGGCCCGTAAAAAATAGCTGTCGTTCGGTTTCTTGTAGCTTTTGCTCAGGCGCAGGTGTTCGTGCAAACCCGAAACCTGGTCCGACACCGCTGTGATGCGCACATTGCGCGTGCCGCCATCCTTGCCGAAACCCAGCGCCACGGCCAGTGCTTCCAGCATGGTCGACTTGCCGCTGCCGTTCTCGCCGACGAAAAACGTGACGTCGCGATGGAAATCCATCTGCGTGAAGTCGCGGATGGCCGGAATGGTGAACGGGTAGTGCTCAAGATCGATCACCGTATCCGGCCGCAGCGCGGCGCTTTGCAGGTAGGGCTTCTTGTTGATGGGCATTGTGTCTCCTGGGCAATTTTTCTCATCGACTATGGCGCAGAGTGTGGCGCAAATTGCACGTGCGCGCCAGCACAGGAGCCTGTTTTTTTGATATCGGGGGCGATATGGTCCTGGCCTGCGGCTGCGGCGGGCTGGCGGGTGCGCCGGGGGTGGTTATAATAACGGCTCGTTTGCCATTCTTTTTCACGCTCTCAGCTCAACTGGACCCTAATCTCATGCACTATGTGTCTACCCGCGCTGACCAAGCGCCAGCGCAATCGCAACAGCCACAACAATTTTCCGACATCCTGCTGGGCGGCCTCGCCCCCGATGGCGGACTGTATCTCCCTGAACACTATCCGCAAGTGAGCGGTGCCGAGCTTGATGCCTGGCGCACATTGTCGTATGCCGACCTGGCATTCGAAATCCTGAAAAAGTTCGCCACCGATATCCCGGCGGCGGACTTGAAGGCGCTGACTGCGAAAACCTATACCAAAGCGGTTTACCGCAATGCCCGCGCCGGCGAAAACGCCGCCGACATCACGCCGCTGCGCGTGCTCGAAGAAAACCTCGTCAAGGGCGGATCGACCACCCTGATCCTGCAAGCGCTGTCGAACGGGCCGACGCTCGCTTTCAAGGATATGGCGATGCAGCTGCTGGGCAATCTGTTCGAATACACGCTGGCCAAGACGGGCGCCGAACTCAATATCTTTGGCGCCACCTCCGGCGACACCGGCAGCGCAGCCGAATATGCGATGCGCGGCAAGCAGGGCATCCGCGTGTTCATGCTGTCGCCACACAAGAAGATGAGCGCATTCCAGAGCGCGCAAATGTTCAGCCTGCAGGACCCGAATATCCACAATATCGCCGTCGAAGGGGTGTTCGACGACTGCCAGGACATGGTCAAGGCGGTCTCGAACGACCTGCCCTACAAGGCCAGGCAGAAGATCGGCACCGTCAATTCGATCAACTGGGCGCGCGTGGTGGCGCAAGTCGTGTATTACTTCCGCGGCTATCTGGCGGCGACGTCCAGCCACGACCAGAAGGTGTCATTTACGGTGCCGTCGGGTAACTTTGGCAATATCTGTGCCGGCCATATTGCGCGCATGATGGGCTTGCCGATCTCGAAACTGGTGGCCGCCACCAACGAGAACGATGTGCTCGACGAGTTCTTCCGCACCGGCGTCTACCGCGTGCGCAAGGCGTCCGAGACCTACCACACCAGCAGCCCGTCGATGGATATCTCGAAGGCCTCGAACTTCGAGCGCTTCGTCTACGACCTGGTCGGGCGCGACAGCGCGCGTGTCAAAGCCCTGTTCGCCAAAGTCGATACGCATGGCGGTTTTGACCTGTCCGGCAAGCCGGGCAGCGATGGCGACGAATTCAAGCTGGTGGCCAAGTACGGCTTCAAGTCGGGCAAGTCGACCCACAAGGACCGCCTCGATACCATCCGTGACGTGGCTGACGACTACGGCATCACCATCGACACCCATACGGCCGACGGCATCAAGGTGGCGCGCGAGCATCTGGAGGTGAACGTACCGATGATCGTGCTGGAAACTGCCCTGGCGGCCAAGTTCAACGAAACCATCCTCGATGCGCTGGGCGTGGACGCGGAGCGCCCGGCCGGCTTCGAAAACATCGAAGACCTGCCGCAAAAATTCGTTGTGATGGACACCGATGTGGCCAAAATGCAGGCGTATATCGCTGCCCATACGGGACTGTGATGGCGGACGCAACTGAACGCAAGCCGATGCTGTCGGTGGCCGAGGCGCTGGCCTTGATGGCTGACGCCGCCAGGCCGGTGACCGGGGTTGAACTGGTCGATACCATGCATGCCAACGGCCGGGTGCTGGCCGTGGCGCAAACCTCGACCCTGAACGTGCCACAGCAGGACAACACGCAGATGGACGGCTACGCAGTACGCGCTGCCGACTGCGCCAGCGGTGCTGCCGGCCTGCCCGTATCGCAGCGCATTGCGGCCGGCCATGTGGGCCAGCCCTTGCAGCCGGGGACGGCGGCGCGCATCTTTACGGGCGCCCTGATTCCGCAGGGCGCCGACTGCGTGGTGATGCAGGAGCAGTGCGTGCTGGCCGATGGCGTGGTCACCATCAACCATGCGCCGCAGGCAGGCGAATGGGTGCGCCGCCAGGGCGAGGATATCCGCACGGGCAGCGTGATACTGGAAGCGGGCCGGCGCCTGCGCAGCCAGGAAATGGGCCTGGCCGCTTCGGTCGGCCTGGCGCAGCTGCCGGTGCTGCGCCGCCTGCGCGTGGCGCTGTTTTCCACCGGCGACGAGCTGGCCATGCCGGGCCAGCCTTTGCCGCCCGGCGCAGTCTACAACTCGAACCGTTTTACCCTGCGCGGCCTGCTGGAAAACCTCGGCTGCGAGATCGACGACCTGGGCATCGTGCCGGACACGCTGGACGCTACGCGCGCCGTGCTGCGCCAGGCGGCAGAAGGTAACGACCTGATCCTGACCTCGGGCGGCGTGTCGGTCGGCGAGGAAGACCATATCAAGCCGGCGGTGGAAGCGGAAGGGCGCCTGAACATGTGGCAGATCGCCGTCAAGCCGGGCAAGCCGCTGGCGTTTGGCGAAGTCGGGCAAGCGTTTTTTGCCGGCCTGCCCGGAAATCCGGTGTCGAGCTTTGTCACCTTTTTGCTGTTCGTGCGGCCGTTTATCCTGCGCTTGCAGGGCGTCAGTGGCGGTGTGGCGCCGCGCAGCTACCAACTGGCGGCCGCTTTCGAGCGCATCAAGGCCGACCGGCGCAACGAGTTCCTGCGCGCGAAAATCAACAGCGACGGCGCGCTGGAACTGTTTGCCAACCAGAGTTCGGGCGTGCTGACCTCCACCGTGTGGGGCGACGGCCTGATCGACTGTCCGCCGGGCTTGTCGATCGCGCATGGCGACCTGCTGCGCTTTATCCCGTTTAACGAATTGTTGTATTGAAGGAGCAGGGCGTGAAGATACAGTTGCGTTTTTTTGCCAGCGTGCGCGAGCTTGTCGGCGCTGGCCAGGAAGTGCTGGAACTGCCGCAAGCAACCACCACCGTCGGTGAGCTGCGCGCCTTGCTGGTGGCGCGCGGAGGCAACTGGGCCGAAGCATTGGGCGAAGGCAAGCTGCTGCGCATGGCGCACAACCAGCTGATGTGCCAGGCCGATACGCCGGTGGCGGATGGCGATGAAGTGGCGTTTTTCCCGCCCGTCACCGGCGGCTAGTCGAATGCATCGACGCCGTGCGCCCGTTTGTCTTCGAGGATGCACCGCCCGAGGCCAAGCGTGAACGTCACCTCAGCCATCAACCTGAAGGCGCTGACTTTGCTGCCGGGTGTGCCAGCGTGGAGCACTCATCAAGGTAACGCCGGCCACACCGGCGCCATCGCCGCCACCGTCGATCCATCCGCCTTTACGCGCCGCTTCAATGTGCCAACAACGGATCAGTACGCGAGCACCATTGCTGCTGACGGCAATGTCATCTATCTGGTGCGCAGGAGCAGAACCAGTTCTGCCATCTGGACGCTGCAGGCCATCAGCGAAAACAGCGGCACGGAACTGTGGCACGTCGATCTGGGTAGCCTGTATAACGTCAACCCGCCGGCGGCGGCTAACGGCAAAGTGTATATCACTTCCACTGGACACGGCGATTCCTATCTATGGATATTTGACCAGGCTACCGGCGGGCTGTTGGCTAAACAGGCAATGTCGTCGCAGTGGTCAAGCTACATGGCGCCGACCATCTATAACGGCAGCGTCTACTCCAACTATGGCTACTTCGGCGGCATGGTCAAATACGACGCTACCTCCGGCTCCCAACAGTGGACTGTTTCACTGGCGCAGTACGACGGCTGGACGCCAGCCGTGGACAGCCAGTACGCTTACACCTATGTCGGTGGCGTCTTCTCTGCCGTCAACAGCGCTACCGGCAAGATTGAATACAGCGTAACGGACCCGGGTTTCAACTGGCGCGGTTGGAGCACCGGCAGCTCCGTTGTGCTGGGCAACGGCATGCTGTATGCCACGCAGGGTGGTCGCCTGACGGCTTTGAATCTGGCTACACGCGCCATCAGCTGGTATGTGCAGGGCAATGGGGCGACCGGTCAACCGGCACTGAGCGCCAAAACGCTATATCTGTTGCACGCCAGCGGCACTGTGCTGGAAGCCCGTGAGCCGGGTTACGGCGCGGTGCAGTGGGTCGCCAGCTTGGGAGGAACCTACAATCAAGTCGTCGTCACCGACAACCTTGCTTTCGTCAGCAACGCCAGCAATACCGTGGCTGTCGATTTGAGCACGCGTCAGGTGGTCTGGTCTTATCCGCTTGGCGGGACGCTGGCCATATCCCAGCGCGGTGTGCTGTACATCGTTGCCCCGCAAAAAAACGCAGCGGTGAATCTGAAGTAAAGTAAGCTGCGGAACGCGTTGCCATCTTCGTGAGTCAGATCTTATGACCATAACTGAAGATGCGCGACGCGTTATTTTGATGCGCATCATCCGTGATGCTGCGCATACCTATGCTTTCGGCTTGCCCTCATCCCCACACATTGCACACTGCACCGCCTTGCGATAGCGCCAGTATTTCGAGCCGATAAAGATGGCCGAGGCGACCAGCGACCAGGCCAGCGCGCTCAGAATGTCGGCCTGGCTGGTGGTGCCTTTACTAAACTCGACGACCACCAGAATAATGAACAAGATACCGCTGGCCAGCAAATAGCGGGAAATCCAGAAACCTGCGCCCATCGTCTTCTCCTGTGTGTCTTAACCGTGATCAATGACGCTATGATTGTCGCAGTATGCATCAATTCAGTGCCTAACAACCACTGTATGGCCTCAAGTCGACTAAAATGCCGGGGTTTTCTTTCGCGGCTTTTTTATGTCCAGCACACCTACTTTACGCATTGCCGTGATCGGCGGCGGTCCCGCCGGCCTGATGGCGGCCCAGGCGGCGGCCGACCGCGGCGCGCAGGTCGCCCTGTTCGACGCGATGCCGTCCGTCGGCCGCAAATTCCTGCTGGCCGGTCGTGGCGGCATGAATATCACGCATGCGGAAAATTACCAGAGCTTTGTCACGCGCTACGGCCGGCAGTCGCACCGGCTGCGCCCCGCACTCGACCAGTTCGGGCCGCAGCAGGTACGCGACTGGGTGCATGGCCTGGGTGTGGAGACCTTTGTCGGTTCCTCGAGCCGCGTCTTCCCGACCGACATGAAAGCCGCGCCCTTGCTGCGCGCCTGGCTGCACCGGCTGCGGGAAGGCGGCGTGCAATTTCATATGCGCCACCGCTGGAGGGGCTGGCAGGACGGCCAGCTGGTCTTCGACACCCCAGAAGGCGTGCGCCTGCTGGCGTTTGACGCCGTGATCCTGGCGCTCGGTGGCGGCAGCTGGGCCAGGCTCGGCTCCGACGGCGCCTGGGTGCCGCTGCTGCAGGCGCAGGGCGTGGCGGTGCAGCCTTTGGTGCCGGCCAATTGCGGTTTCGACGTGGACTGGAGCGCGCATTTCAGTAGCCGCCATGCGGGCGAACCGTTGACGACGGTGGCGATCACTGCGATGGACATCGATGGTGTGAGGGTCAAGCGACAAGGCCAGTTCGTGATTACGGCTGGCGGCGTCGAGGGCAGCCTGATTTATGCGCTGTCGGCGGCCCTGCGCGAGCAGATCGCGCGTGACGGCAGCACCACCATCTGGCTCGACCTGACGCCCGACCACAGCCTTGAGCGGGTCATCGATGAAGTAACGCGCCCGCGCGGCGCGCGGTCGATGTCCAGCCATCTGCAAAGCCGGCTCGGCCTCAAGGGCGTGAAGTCGGGCCTGCTGCGCGAATGCGTCAGCGCGGCCGACTTTGCCGACCCTGAAACACTCGCCCGCGCCGTCAAGCTGCTGCCGGTGACGCTCAAGCGCCCGCGCCCGATAGACGAAGCCATCAGCAGCGCCGGCGGCGTGTCCTTTGACGGTATCGACGGCAGCATGCTGCGCGCCATGCCCGGCGTGTTTGTGGCTGGTGAAATGCTGGACTGGGAAGCGCCGACCGGCGGCTATCTGCTGACGGCCTGCCTGGCTGGCGGCAAGGCGGCGGGGGAGCAGGCGGTGACGTGGCTGGAAACCTCGCTTTCCCCATAATTTTATTGACAATAAGAAATTCCATACGCTAGTATCGTGTCTCGCTATATCGACATCCGATATAACGAATAGCGATATAGGGGCATCATGGATGATATCGATACGTCACAGTACTTGCCCTTGTCGGAGGCAACCTTTTATGTGCTCGCCTGCCTGCACGAGCCACTGCATGGATACGCAATCATGCAGAAAGTAGACGCGCTCAGCGAAGGCAGCGTCAGCATCGGGCCTGGAACCCTGTATGGCGTGTTTGCGGCCCTGGAAAAGCAGGGGCTGATTCTCAAGCTGAGGGAAGAGGAGCGACGCAAGGTTTATGGCATGACCGCGCTGGGACGACGCGTGCTGGCCGGGCAGGCCCGGCGCCTGTCCATCATGGCAGCCGCAGCAAACAACACATTGGCACTTTTGGGGGAGAAGGCATGAGCACGGCGACGCAAGGGCAAATGGTGAAGAAATTCAAGTGGTGGTGGGCCTGGCAGGACGGCATGCACGAACGGTGGCTGCAAACGCAGGCACGCCAGGGGCTGCACCTGCGTTCCACCGATCCCTTGGGCGTGCTGATGACGTTCGAGCGGGGAGAGCCCGCCGAGGTGGCTTACCGATGGGATTATCTCGCTTTCAATACCGACCCCGCCTACACGCAGTTGTTTGTCGACGCAGGCTGGGAACGGGTAGTGGATGTGGCTGGCTGGTGTTGCTGGCGCAAGCCGGTCATCAATGGCAAGACGCCGGAAATTTTCACGGATACGGCGTCGAAGGTGCGCAAGTATCGGCGCAATCTGATGATAGCCGTGCTGTCTGGCTTACCTCTACTGGTGGTGGCGGCCATGCCACCAGCGCGCCAGGCGCTACTGGCCGAACCACGGGTGGGCTTCCTGATGGGCACTTGCTTGCTGATGCTGGCCTATGCGGTAGGTGGCTTGGCGCGACGCATTTGTCAGTTGCGTGCCGGTGGTTCCTGACAGCTTGCTCAAGAGTAAAGCGGGATGGTCATGGCGACTCATGCCGAACGCCATGAACGTCCCGCCATGAAGGTCGTCCGACAGGTCTGCAAGTTCAACTATTATCGAGCAAAAATAGCGCTCAAAAGCACCATGGAAAAACCGATGGCGCCGATGGAAAGGCTGGTCACGCAGATTGCTGTCATTGCATGTTTCGGATCGATAAAATGACTTTTCACCCAAGTTGTCATGATTTTCTCCTCTTGTCGTCCTTACTTAAGTACGCCGTAGCGTACCACGCTATAAGCGAGGGCCGACAAAAACGGCAGGGCCAGCGAGGTAGCAAGCGCCTGATAATGTTTGTGCCAGCTGTTGCGTCTGACTGTTTCGATTGTTGTGGGAAATGCCGCGCCAACCGCTGCAATTACCGCCGAGGTCACCAATAAAAGAACAAAGCCACCATTCAGCCAATGAACGGCGTTTCCCGACACAAGCGGACCCTCCGTACCTGGCACCGCGATCTCATACATCGCCAGCGCGCAAAAGGCGACAGAAGCCCAGCACAGTTGACCATCCTTTATCGGGCCTAACAGGTGTTTCTCGTTGTTGTTGACAGGCAATGGGAGCCGCTGCAATAGCAGCATGCCGATAATGGGAGCAATCAACGGTATCAGTATGCTGACGATAAACCAGCCCACGGCAGTCTCCTTTTGCAATGGGCCAGTATAGGACCTGAGACGTGCACCAAAGTCGAGTGCGAGCACTTCAGTACACGTACTTTTGCGCAGGAACAGGACTTCAGCCGGTCAATGCCAGGTAATCTCGCCCGATCCTGTGCGCTGGGCGTCGCGCTGGCGCGGGTTGCCGTGGACGTGGATGTCGCCGCTGCCGCGCAGGGTCAGTTTGACGGTGTCGCGCACGAAGACGGTGCTTTCGCCCGAGCCTTGCAGGCTGACGGTGGCGGTGTCCGAGGCCAGGTGTTCGGCGTCGATATCGCCCGAGCCGCTCAATTCGGCATTGAGCACCCTGGTATTGCCGCTGGCGCTGATGCGGCCCGAGCCGATCATGTCCAGCGTCACCTTGTCGCTGTTACCACCGTTGATGTCGAGGTTGCCACTGCCGTTGACATTGGCTTCAAGCTGCTTGTAGCGGCCCGTAAAACTGATGTCGCCCGAGCCGGCCAGTTCCAGGGTGAACTTGTCGCCGCTGAACCCGGTAATACGGCTATCGCCCGAACCGCGCACTTCGACGCCTGTCAGTGTTGGCAGCACCAGCTCCACCTGCAAGGGCTGACGGTGGTGGAACAACATGCCTTTCGGGCCGATATGGATGGTGGAACCATCGACGGTGGTATCGACATTGGCCAGCAGGCGCTGTTCGCCGCTCACTTTCAAGGACGCCGTGGCGCCGCGGCGCAGCGTCAGGTCGATCGGGCCGTTCAGGTCCACATGGGTCACGGCGTCGGAAATCGGGCGCGTTTCGGCGCGCACGGCGCGGCCGGCTGAACTGCTGGGGTTGCTGATGCCCTTGGCGCGCAAGGCCGTGTAGGACAGGGCGATCAGTGCCAGGGCCAGCAGGAACATGGACAGGCCGACTTTGAACAGGCGTTTCATGGCGAGTCTCCTTAATGACCTTTGAGCAGGGAAATATTCATGGCGATATAACGCCGCAGGCCGATCAGGGTGTAGCGGGAGACGACCAGGCTGAGCAGGAATAACGCAATGCCGCCCAGCACCATGCCCATGCCGAACACAGTTTGCGTGGTGCGCGCATCATGGTCAGGGTCGGTGTAAATATGGATGCCGCTGCCGGCCAGCGCCTCGGCTTGTTCGATCACGCGCGAGGATGGTGAGGGCGGCGACGGCGGGTTGTCCGGGGCCGTGCCAACCGGGCCGGGCAGATGGTCGATCTCGATGCCTGTGTCGCCGATGGTAATGCGGGTCTGCCGCTGGTCGTCGCCTTCACCGCCATCATCGTCGTGGATCAGCATGTAGCGCAGCGGGCCATCAAGCAGCAGTTCGTTGGCGCCCGACAGGCCGCTGGCCGTAATGGCGATGCCGGCCAGGTAAAAGCTCAGGCCGACTGCATACAAGGTAGCCAGCAGCGCGGCGTAGACGGCGGCCGGAATCACCATGAACAGATTGAAGATGGCGAGACCGGCCAGCGAGACCAGCAGGCGCAGCAGGTTGACCGGCGTCTTTTTCTGGTCGAAGGCCCGGCGCTGGGTGTTGGCGCGCAGGGTGAGGGCGATTTTTTTCGGGTCGCCCAGGTCGTGCGCTATTTCCTCGGTACTGCGCCCGGCGGCCAGGCCATCGTTGAAGCTCTGCTCATAATAGCTGATGGTCTTGGCGATCAAGTCTGGCGGCAGGCCGGCCAGCGCGCGCCGCAGCGCGTCGAGATAGTCTTGTTGGTGCATGATGTTTCCTGTGCTTTCCGTTTTCACCGATTGCCTAGCTCAGGGTCGGCAGAAGCATGCTTGCCTGGCTCAGCATCAACGGTGCGTGCCGGGCTGCCTGGCCTTGATGGGTGCCGGCCACGATCGCCATCGCCAGCGCCACGAAGCCCAGCAGCAGCACGGTTTTGCAAGTGGTTTTGAAGGGTGTGGTTTTCATGGTGTTTTCCGGGTTAATTGCATTGCTGGCCTGGTAGCCGATGATGTGACTGTATCGAAACGGCCAGGTACTCACCAGCGCGGTGCGACAGGCTGCACAAATCAAGGGGTCAGCGACACTACAGGGCGATGCGCGGTCACGCTTTCGCGGCGAACGTGTTGATCTGGCACACGAGAGCGGCCGCCTGTACGCCGCTGCGCACGGCCGCTTCAATGGTGGCCGGATAGTCACCGGCCGTATAGTCACCGGCCAGCACCAGGCCCGGCAAGCCACTGGCGTTGGGCGGGCGCGCCAGGTCCGGCGTGCAGGCATAGGTGGCGCGTTTTTCGGTAATCACCTGCGTCCAGGCGGGCTGTGCCAGCTGCGGCATGCGCAAGACCTGGGCCAGTTGCGCTGCAACCGCCTGGGCCAGCGCTTCATGGCCTTGCGCGGCGGCTTCGCCCGAGGCGCTGATCACCACCGCCAGCAAGCCCGCTTGCTGCCCGTCGAGGTGGCCGCGATCAAACACGAACTGGCCCCAGTGCGCCTGTTCCGGTGCATCGACCAGCGCGTAAAACGGCAGGTCCAGGCGTACGGCGGTGTCGTATTGCAGGTAGCAGGTGCTGATCGCTTCATGGGTAAACGCCTGCAACTGCGCGAGCACGCCGTCGACGGCGGCGTGGCCCACGCTGGCCAGCAGGCTGGCGGCCTGGGTGCCGGAGGTGGCCAGCACCACGCGGTCATGGGTGTCTGCACTGTTGAGCTGCCAGCGTCCGTCCGGCAGCGCTTGCAGTGCTACAACCTTGGCCCCCAGATTCACTTGCCCGCCATGGCTTTCCACGTAACTGACGGCGGCTTCTGGAAACAGCGCGCTCAGATTGGTTTTCGGAATCAGCATATCCGAGGCGCGGCGACGGCGCGCGCCCAGACTGTCGCGCAGCACATTGACAAAGACCTTGGCCGAAGCCCGTTCTGGTGGAGTGTTCAGTGCCGCCAGGCACAGCGGGCGCCACATCAGCTGGACCAGGCGTTCGGTCTGGTCGAAGCGCTCCAGCAACTCGGCCACTGTGCAATCGTTGTACAACTGCCATCCCATCCAGCGCATGGCGCTGGAAAAACGCAGCAGCGAGAGCTTGTCGGCACGCGCCAGGCCCTTGGCGCGCAGCAAGGCCCAGGCCAGGTGCAGCGGCGCCGGCCAGCGCGGCGCGACAAAATCCATGCCGCCGCTCCCCATCGGATAGCGCATCTGCAAGGGCAGGTCGAGGATCAGCGCTTGCGGGTCCTGGCCGGCCAGTTTGAGCAAGCGCAAGGTTTCTGTATAGGCGCCGAGCAGGATATGCTGGCCGTTGTCCAACACCGTACCGTCGCGCTCGACCTTGCGCGCGCGGCCACCGACGGTGCGCGCTGCTTCATACACAGTCACGGCATGGCCGGCGCGCGCCAGTTCCATGGCGGCGGCGCAACCGGCCCAGCCGGCGCCGATAACGGCGACGGACAGCGGCGTCGGCACTGCCTTAGCCACGGATCCAGGTGGTCCAGGCCAGCCACAGTTTGCGGATAGGCGTGAGCGAAATGCGCTGCGTGAGCACGTGGTAGCCGTCGCGCTCGACTTCATTGAGCACGGTGCGGTAGATGGCGGCCATGATCAGGCCAGGGCGCTGGGCGCGGCGGTCCTGCGCCGGCAGCAGGGCGAACGCCTCGTCATAGGTCTTTTGCGCGCGCGCCACCTGGAAGCGCATCAGGTTTTCAAAGTTTTCGGTATGGCGCGCGTTCAGCAGGTCGGCCGCCGTGACATTAAATTGCTGCAGTTCGCTGATCGGCAGGTAAATGCGCCCCTTGCGCGCATCTTCGCCCACGTCGCGGATGATATTGGTCAGCTGGAAGGCATGGCCCAGTTTCTCGGCGTACAGCAAGGTTTCCGGGCGGGTCGCACCAAAAATGCTGGCCGACAAAATGCCGACCACGCTGGCCACATGCCAGCAATAGCGGCTCATGGCCTGGTAATCGAGGTAGCGGGTCTGGTTCAGGTCCATCTCCATGCCGTCGATAATTGCCTGCAAGTGTTTTTCTTCCAGCTTGTAGACGGCCAGGTGTGGTTCCAGCGCGCGCATCACGGGATGGCTGGGGTTGCCCTCATACATGGACTTGACTTCCTTGCGCCACCAGACCAGCTTGGTACGTGCCACGTTCTCGTCCGTGCAGTCATCTACCGTATCGTCTACCTCGCGGCAGAATGCATACAAGGCCGTGATTGCCTTGCGGCGCTCGGCGGGCAGGAACAGGAAACTGTAGTAAAAGCTGGAGCCGCTCTGGGCGGCCTTTTGTTGGCAATATTCGTCGGGAGACATAGTCAAAAGTGCAAGGGTTACAGATCGAAGCCGCTATTCTATCGTCTTAGCGCGTGGGCGACGGTGGAAATAGCGGGTTTTCTTGAGCAGCTGCCGCCACGCTTTTGCGCGACATGCGCAGGGCGCGCCAGAAAATGATCAGCCAGTCCCGCTTCGACAGTTTGGGCCGGCGCCGGAACACATCGTAATTGACGGCCTCGATCATTTCCAGGATGCGCAAGCCGCCTTGCACCACCAGCCGCAATTCCCAGCCGATACGCCCGCGCAGGCGCAATGCCAGCGGCGCGCCGGACAGCATCAGCGCGCGCGCACGCATCACCTCGAAACGCATCAGTGCGCTCCATTTGCCATGCGCTTCCGGCTGCTCGAAGGCGGCCGGCGAGACGGCAAAGCGGGTCAGGTCTTCCATCGGCAGATAGATGCGCTCTTTTTGCCGGTCAATCGCGACATCTTGCAAAAAATTAATTAGTTGCAAAGCAGAACATATGGCATTGGAATCGCGTACATTGTCTTCATCGGCCGCCTTGTACAAGCTCAGCATCAACAGGCCGACCGGGTTGGCGGACCGCGCGCAGTAATCGAGCAGGTCGGCATAGGTGGCGTAGCGCGTGGTCCTGACATCTTGCTTGAAGGCCGACAGCAGGTCGTAGAACGGCTGCATCGGCAGGTCGAACTGGGCAATGGTGGCAGCCAGGCGCGCAAACATCGGATCAAGGCCTGGCGCGGCATGCGCTTCGTGGCGCGCAATCCGGTCCAGTGCCGACTCGTACAACTGCAGGGCTGCCAGCCGTTCGGCAGGCAGGGCGTCGCCTTCATCGGCCAGGTCGTCGGCGCTGCGGGCAAAGGCATAAATGGCTTCAACGGCCGGCACCAGTCGGCGCGGCAATAAAACGGAGGCTACGGGAAAATTTTCGTAATGGTCTACAGGCATGAAACACTTCTCTCATCATGCACGGCCACCAACGGCCGGTGCAAAGGCGACACAGTAAATAGTTATCGACGCAACAAAATATTAATTAATGACGCAAAAGTCACTAAAAAAATACCGCCACGATTATAATTACTAACCAGAAAGTCAGTAAGGAAAACGCTTCCTCTCCAGACCGTCTGCGATTGTCACAAATTTAAGGATATTGCGTGAGAAAAAGTTTGGCGCTACCCAGTCGGCAGGCAAAAAGTTTCCTCATATAAAATCTAACAGCCCGCATAGTAAAGGAAAATACCTTGTTTGCCCTGAAAACCCTGCGCCGCGAGACCGGCGCCCCAGCTCTTCCCGCCCTGCGCCTGCTGGCGGCGGCTGCCTTGGCCACTGTCCTTGCAACAACCTTGGCCGCGTGTTCCAAACCCGCGCCCAAGGTCGAAGACGTGCGCCCGGTGCGCGCCATCGTGCTGGCCAGCAGCAATGTCGATGTGAATGCCGAGTTCGCCGGCGAAGTGGTGGCGCGGGTCACCTCGCAGCTGGGCTTTCGCGTTGGCGGCAAGATCGTCGAGCGCAAGGTTGACGTGGGCGCCGTCGTCAAGCGGGGCCAAGTGCTGATGCAGCTCGATCCGCAGGACTTGCAATTGTCACAGGCGCAGGCCAAGGCCAGCCTTAACAGCGCTGAAACCAGCCGCGACCTGGCGCGCGCCGAACTGAAACGTTACCAGGATTTGCGCGAAAAGAATTTCGTCAGCCAGGCCGTGCTCGATGGCAAGGATGCCACCTACAAGGCAGCCCAGGCGCAGGTTGAAGTGGCGCAGGCCGTCTACCGCGGTCAAAGCAACCAGTCCGGCTATGCCAGCCTGCTGGCCGATGGCGATGGCGTGATTACCCGCCTCGACGGGGAAGTGGGGCAGGTGGTGTCGGCCGGCACGCCGGTGGCCGTGCTGGCACGCAATGGCGACCGGGAAGTGGTGATCGGCATTCCCGAGGACAAGGTCGAGACCATGCGCGGCGTGAAGAACGTCGTGGTGCGCCTGTGGGCCGACCCGAAACAGGCGCTGCCGGGCAAGATCCGTGAAGTGTCGCCGGTGGCCGACCCTGCCACCCGCACCTACCTGGCCAAGGTGACCATTCCCAACGCGCCCGAGGCCCGGCTGGGCATGACGGCGGTGGTGCAATTTGCCTCCACCACGGCGACGCCGCAAATCAAGGTGCCGCTGACGGCGCTGTTCAATGAGAAATCGCAAAGTTCGGTGTGGGTAGTGGAGAGCGGCGCCGTGAAACTGGTCAATGTCACCGTCGGCGGCGTGGCCGGCAATGATTTGTTGCTGAGTTCGGGCGTGAAAGAAGGCCAGACGGTGGTCACGGCCGGCGTCAATCTGCTCAAACCGGGCCAGAAGGTGACGATCCTCGGCGCCGATCTGGCGACGCCGGCCACAGCCGCCCTGAATGCTGGCGGGGCGGCCAAATGAAGGGCGGTTTCAATCTGTCACGCTGGGCGCTTGAACATATACCGCTGACGCGCTACCTGATGGCGGTGCTGCTGATCGGCGGCATGCTCAGCTATGCCAATCTTGGGCAGGACGAAGATCCGCCGTTTACCTTCCGCGCCATGGTGCTGCAAGCGTACTGGCCCGGCGCGACCGCCCTGCAGATGGCCGAACAGGTAACCGACAAGCTGGAACGCAAGCTGCAGGAAACCCCGTACATCGACGAGATCACCAGCTATTCCAAGCCGGGCGAGACCCTGATCCTGCTGGAACTGCGCGAATCGACGCCACCGAAGGAAACCTCGGCCGCCTGGTACCAGGTGCGCAAAAAGATCGGCGATATCAAGAATACCTTGCCGGCCGGCGTGGTCGGGCCGTTTTTCAACGACGAGTTCGGCGATACCTATGGCTCCATTTTCGCCCTGTCCGGCGATGGTTTTACCTATGCCGAAATGAAAGATTACGCCGACGACGTGCGCCAGCAATTGTTGGGCGTGTCGCAGGTAGCCAAGGTGGAACTGTTCGGTGTGCAGGATGAAAAGATCAATATCGTTTTTTCGCACAAGAAATTCGCCCAGCTGGGCATCCCGTTCGAAGCCATCGTCAATCAGTTATCGGAACAGAACACCATCAACGCCACCGGCGTGCTGGTCACGCCGACCGACAATCTGCAGGTGCGGGTCACGGGCGCCATGGTCAAGGTGAAAGACCTGGAAAACCTGGAGCTGCGCGCCAATGGCACCACCTTCCGCCTCGGTGACTTTGCTACCGTGAAACGTGAATTCATCGATCCGCCCAAGGACAAGATGCGTTTCAACGGCAAGGAAGTGATCGGCCTGGGCGTATCGATGGAAAAGGGCGGCAATATCATCGAGATGGGCAAGGCCTTGCAGGCAACCGTGTCGCGCATGGAAAAAGGCTTGCCAGTCGGCATACAGTTGCAGCGCGTGTCGAACCAGCCCGCATCTGTCTCGGCCTCGGTAGGTGAATTCGTGCATACCCTGATCGAAGCGATTTTGATCGTGCTGGCGGTCAGCTTTGTCGCGCTGGGCTTGCACACCAAGCCGCTGCGCATCGACGTACGCCCGGGACTGGTGGTGGCGCTGACCATCCCGCTGGTGCTGGCCGTCACCTTTCTGTTCATGCGCATGCTCGACATCGACCTGCACAAAATCTCGCTGGGCGCCCTGATCATTGCGCTGGGCCTGCTGGTCGATGACGCCATTATTGCAGTCGAGATGATGGTGCGCAAGATGGAGGAGGGCATGTCGCGCTTTGACGCCGCCACCTTTGCCTATACCTCGACCGCCATGCCGATGCTGACTGGCACTTTGATTACCGTGGCGGGCTTTTTGCCGATCGGCCTGGCCAAGTCGACTGCCGGCGAATATACCTTTTCGCTGTTTTCCGTCAATGCGCTGGCGCTGATCATTTCCTGGGTGGTGGCGGTGGTGTTTACGCCATACATTGGCTACTTGCTGCTGAAGGTCAAGCCGCACGCCAATAATGACCATGAGCTGTTCGATACGCCGAACTTTCGCCGTTTTCGCCGCGCCGTCACCTGGTGCGTGGAATGGCGCAAGACGACGATTGCCGCCACCCTGGCCGTTTTTGCGCTGGGCATCTACGGCTTCAATTTTATCGAGAAGCAATTCTTCCCCGATTCCAGCCGTCCGGAACTGATGGTGGAGATGTGGTCGCCCGAAGGCACGACGTTTGCGGCCAATGAAAAGCAGGTAAAGAAATTCGAAGCTTTCGTCAGCAAACTCGATGGCGTGGACAGCGTGACCAGCTACGTCGGCACGGGCAGCCCGCGTTTCTACTTGCCGCTCGATCAGATTTTCCCGCAGACCAACGTCTCGCAGATCGTCGTCCTGCCGAAAAGCCTGGCCGACCGCGAATTGCTGCGCAAGAAGATTGTCGAAGTTTTCAAGCACGATTTCCCGGAAGTGCGGGGCAGGGTGAAACTGTTGCCGAATGGCCCGCCGGTGCCGTATCCGGTGCAGTTTCGCGTGACCGGCACGGAAGTGGCCACGGTGCGCAATATCGCTGACCAGGTCAAGGATATCCTGCGCGCCAACCCGAATACGGTCGGCGTCAACGACAACTGGAATGAGTCGGTCAAGGTGATGCGCCTGGACCTGGACCAGGACAAGATGCGGGCGCTGGGCATTACCTCGAAGACGGTGATGCAGGCAGCCAATACCATTCTGTCGGGTACGGTGATCGGCCAGTTCCGCGAAGACAACAAGCTGATCGATATCCAGGTACGCCAGCCACTGGAAGAGCGCAACACCATTTCCGTGCTGAACGACACGAATATCCCGGCCGCGAATGGCAAGTCGGTCACGATTTCGCAGATCGCCCGCATCCATTTCGTGTGGGAGCCGGGCGTGGTCTGGCGCGACAAGCGTGAATGGGCGATTACCGTGCAGTCCGACGTGGGCGACACTATCCAGGGCGCCACCGTCTCGACCCAGTTGCAGCCGCAACTCGATGCCTTGCGGGCAAAATTGCCGCCGGGCTATCGCATCACGCTCAAGGGCGTGGCGGCCAACAGCGGCAAGGCCGAGGCGTCGATCGCGGCCAATCTGCCGCTGGCGATCTTTTTGATCTTTACCTTGCTGATGCTGCAGCTGCACAGCTTCTCGCGCGCGCTGCTGGTGTTCCTGACGGGGCCGCTGGGCGTGGCGGGCGCGGCGTTTGCCCTGCTGGCCTTGCACCGTCCGCTCGGCTTTGTCGCCAACCTGGGCGTGATCGCGCTGTTCGGCATGATCATCCGCAACTCGGTGATTCTTGTCGATCAGATCGAGCAGGATATCAAGGATGGTTCCGCGCCGTGGGATGCGATTATCGACTCGGCCGTGCGCCGCTGCCGGCCCATCGTGCTGACGGCCGCCGCTGCTGCGCTGGCCATGATTCCGCTGTCGCGCTCGGTGTTCTGGGGGCCGATGGCGGTCGCCATCATGGGCGGCCTGATACTGGCCACCGCATTGACGCTGCTGTTCCTGCCGGCCCTGTATGCGGCGTGGTTCCGAGTGAAGAAGCCGGTGGCGCCGGACAAGTAGCACTTCAGCGCGGCTGATAGTAAAAAAGGCGGCATTCCTCTGGGAAATCCAGTAGAATGCCGCCTTTGCTCTGGCAGCCAGCTTCGGCAGGCAAGAGCGAGGTATCCAGAATGCTTCCGAGTTGTTAGAATCGGGAGTGCCTGGATCAGGCAGTTGAAACAAGCGGATGTGGTGGAATTGGTAGACACGCTGGTCTTAGAAGCCAGTGCTTCGGCTTGGGAGTTCGAGTCTCCCCATCCGCACCAAACCAGGTGGATTTTATCTGGTGGTGCAATCAGGTTTTTCTTTCGGCAAGCTGGGACCCCACCAGCTATAGCGCCATCTCCCCGGTTTTACTCTCCATCATTCCCGGTTTGCAATGCAATCGATGCCGTTTTTAGCCGATTCGGCGTAAAACAGGCGGTTTTTGCATGAAAACTTCCCGTTTTCGGCATTTCTTTGTTTGGGACGTGGCGGCAGATCGCATATACTAGTAGACGAAGCAGGCTGGAAAGCCTGATTTCAGGCGATAACGGGCATTACTGGAGACAGCCACTTTTCCAGGTGCTTTGTTATAATGCCACGCTTTACCGAATGATGGCCGGCCCTGCGCTTGAACCGAAGCAGTGCCGGACGGTCGGAGCCCTGTTGCAGTATGGAACACAGCGGATTGTCTGGTGCCTGGTGAAGTTCGCCGGGCAGACCGGGTCCACCAGCCTGTTGTCCGGCTGCGCAGATGAATATGCGAGCGAGTGAAGCTGGACCCATGTCTTGCCGCCAGTGATGGCGCAAGGGGTCGGGTCTTCTTTTCTCGCACCAACAGTGTTTATTTTTTGGACGATTTTTTACATGGCAACTGCAGTCGAAACCTTGGGCAAACTCGAACGTCGTATCACCATCTCCTTCCCGCTGACGGACGTCCGCACGGAAGTCGAGAAGCGCCTGAAAGTGCAAGCCCGTACGGCCAAGGCACCGGGCTTCCGTCCGGGTAAAGTGCCGTTGAAAATGGTCGCGGCACAATACGGCTATCAAATTGAATCCGAAGTGCTGAATGACAAAGTCGGCCGCGCGTTCAACGACGCCGCCAACGAAAACAATCTGCGCGTGGCCGGTTTCCCGAACATCGTGCCGAAAGAAGAAGCCGCGGAAGGCCAGCTGGCATTTGACGCAACTTTCGAAGTGTATCCGGAAGTCACCATCGGCGACCTGGCCGCCGTTGAAATCGAAACCGTGCAAGCCGAAGTGTCGGAAGCCGAAATCGACAAGACCATCGACATCCTGCGCAAGCAGCGCGTGCATTTCCACACCAAGGGCGAAGCCGGCGAACACGGTGACGGCGGCGAGCCAGTCGCAGCTAACGGCGACCGCGTGACGGTAGACTTCGTCGGCTCGATCGACGATGTGGAATTTCCTGGCGGCAAAGCTGATGGCTATGCTTTCGTGCTGGGCGAAGGCCGCATGCTGCCAGAATTCGAAGCAGCGACGCTGGGCCTGAAAGTGGGCGAGTCCAAGACTTTCCCATTGTCCTTCCCTGAGGACTACCATGGCAAGGACGTGGCCGGCAAGAGCGCCTCGTTCACCATCACCCTGCAAAAGCTGGAGTGGGCGCACCTGCCGGAAGTCGATGCCGAATTCGCCAAGTCCTTGGGCGTTGCCGATGGTGACCTGGCCAAAATGCGCGAAGACATCAAAGTCAACCTGCAGCGCGAAGTCGCTGGCCGCGTGAAAGCACGCAACAAGGAAGCCGTCATGGACGCGCTGGTCAAGGTCGCCGAGCTGGACGTGCCAAAAACGCTGATCACCCTGGATTCCGACCGCCTGGCTGAAATGACCCGCCAGGACATGGCGCAGCGCGGCATGAACGTCAAGGACGTGCCTTTCCCACCAGAACTGTTCGCAGAAAAAGCCGAGCGTCGCGTACGCCTGGGCCTGATCCTGTCGCAACTGGTCGGCGACAACAATCTGCAAGCGACGCCTGAGCAAGTCAAGGCGCAAATCGAAGATTTCGCTCAAAGCTACGAAGATCCACGCGAAGTGCTGAAGTACTACTACAGCGACCGTCGTCGCCTCGGTGAGATCGAAGCCCTTGTATTGGAAGAAAACGTCGTCACTTACGTGTTGGGCCTGTCGAAAGTGACATCGAAAGCAGTTGCTTTCGATGAACTGATGGGAAGCAACGCACAAGCGTAAACCAGTTGGCATCCGGGTGCCGCTCCCGGCCTTGCGGCCTGGGCGGCGCCCTCTAACTGCTTCACAAGGAAATAAAATGACAGGTATGTACCGTAATCCGGCGCTGGACACTGAAATGCTCGGCCTGGTGCCGATGGTGGTGGAACAAAGCGGCCGCGGCGAGCGCTCGTATGATATTTACTCGCGCCTGCTCAAGGAACGCTTGATTTTCATGGTCGGTCCGGTCAATGACCAGATGGCCAACCTGGTGGTCGCCCAGCTGCTGTTCCTGGAAAGCGAAAATCCGGAAAAGGAAATCTCGCTGTACATCAACTCGCCAGGTGGTTCGGTGTCAGCCGGCATGGCCATCTACGACACGATGCAGTTCATCAAGCCTGACGTCTCGACCCTGTGTACCGGCATGGCCGCCTCGATGGGCGCCTTCTTGCTGGCTGCAGGCGCCAAGGGCAAGCGTTTCTCGCTGCCGAACTCGCGCATCATGATTCACCAGCCTTCCGGTGGTTCGCAAGGCATGGCGTCCGATATCGAGATCCAGGCCAAGGAAATCCTTTACTTGCGTACGCGTTTGAACGGCATCATGGCCGAGCGCACGGGCCAGTCGATCGAACAGATCGCCAAAGATACCGACCGCGATCGTTTCATGTCTGCCGACGAGGCTGTGGAGTACGGATTGATCGACAAAGTGTTGACCACCCGCGCTTGATGTGCCCCTACCGGTATTGCTAAGTATTTAAGTAAACGCCCGGGCGCTCAAACGTTCGGGCGTTTCGCTTTTATTTCGGGTAGCATGGTGCTTGTGCATGCTGATCCGACTCGCGCCATGGGTGGCAGCCTTGATGGCTTGCTGCCGTTTTGCCGGCCAGCGATTTTGCAATATTGTTAATGTAGTTCCAACCAAAATGCCTTATGTCAGACAAAAAATCCTCTAGCGGCGAAAAATTACTGTATTGCTCGTTCTGCGGCAAAAGCCAGCACGAGGTAAAGAAACTCATCGCCGGTCCGTCCGTCTTCATTTGCGACGAGTGCATCGACTTGTGCAACGACATCATCCGTGATGAAACGTCGAGCATCGAGACGGTGACCGGCACCAAGTCGGACCTGCCGACTCCGCAAGAAATTGCCGCCATGCTCGATCAGTACGTGATCGGCCAGCAGACGGCCAAGCGCATCCTGTCGGTGGCGGTGTACAACCACTACAAGCGCCTCAAGCACCTGGGCAAGAAAGACGACATCGAACTGGCCAAGAGCAATATCTTGCTGGTCGGTCCTACCGGTTCGGGCAAGACCCTGCTGGCCCAGACCCTGGCGCGCATGCTCAACGTGCCGTTCGTGATCGCCGATGCGACCACCCTGACCGAAGCCGGTTATGTGGGCGAAGACGTGGAAAACATCATCCAGAAGCTGCTGCAAAGCTGCAACTATGATGTCGAGAAAGCCCAGCGCGGCATCGTCTATATCGATGAGATCGACAAGATTTCACGCAAGTCCGACAACCCGTCCATCACGCGCGACGTGTCGGGCGAGGGCGTGCAGCAAGCGCTGCTGAAACTGATCGAAGGCACCATGGCTTCGGTGCCGCCACAAGGCGGGCGCAAGCATCCCAACCAGGACTTCGTGCAGATCGACACCACCAACATCATGTTCATCTGCGGCGGTGCGTTCGACGGTCTGTCGAAAGTCATTTCGAACCGTTCCGACAAGAGCGGCATCGGCTTCTCGGCCAGCGTGAAGAGCAAGTCGCAGCGCTCGGCCAGCGATTTGCTGCTGGAAGCGGAGCCGGAAGACCTGGTGAAATTCGGCCTGATTCCGGAACTGGTCGGCCGCCTGCCCGTCATCGCCACCCTGGCGGAACTGACGGAAGAGGCGCTGATCCAGATCCTGGTCGAGCCGAAGAATGCGCTGATCAAGCAATACTCGAAGCTGCTCGACATGGAAGGCGCGGAACTGGAAATTCGTCCGGCTGCCTTGCATGCGATCGCCAAGAAGGCGCTGGCACGCAAGACCGGTGCGCGTGGTCTGCGCTCGATCCTCGAGCATGCCTTGCTGGACGTGATGTACGAACTGCCGAGCCAGCAAAACGTGGTGAAAGTTGTTATCGACGAAAACACCATCACCAGCGGCGCCAAACCTTTATTGATTTATCAAGAGACTGCCAAGGCCTCCGGAGAAAACTGATCACTGCCGAGGTATTTGCATGAAAAGGGTTTTGATTCCTTAATGCATGGCAGTACAATTTAAATCAATAATATTGCAGGCTTCAATCGGAAAGCCACTCGCGGCAGACCTGCTGCGCGTGGCTTTTTTATTATGAATGCTGCATTTATTAGAGTCATGCGGGTGTGTTTTGCGAAATAAACAAAAGAAAGTTTGTTTCCCAGAATTATTTATTCTCGCCGGTCTTGTGTTTTGGCAGCGAGCGCCAACATCGTAAACACGCTTTCTATAAGGTACGCCATGACAACTTCCAAATTAACTGAGCAAACTCAACTGCCGTTATTGCCGTTGCGGGATGTCGTCGTTTTCCCGCATATGGTGATACCGCTGTTCGTTGGCCGTCCAAAGTCGATCAAGGCGCTGGAAGCTGCGATGGAGCAGGGCAAGAGCATTATGCTTGCCGCTCAAAAAGCAGCTGCGAAGGACGAGCCATCGCCTTCGGACATCTATGAAATTGGCTGTGTTGCCAATATCCTGCAAATGCTCAAGCTGCCCGATGGCACCGTCAAGGTGCTGGTCGAAGGCGCACAGCGTGCCCGTATCAACCACATCAGCGATGCGCCCACGCACTTCATCGCCGACCTGACGCCGCTCGAATCCGAGCCGGGCGACGAGTCGGAAGTCGAAGCCATGCGCCGCGCGATCGTCCAGCAGTTCGACCAGTACGTCAAACTGAACAAGAAGATTCCGCCTGAGATCCTCGCCTCGCTGTCGGGCATTGACGATGCCGGCCGCCTTGCCGACACGGTCGCCGCGCACCTGCCGCTCAAGCTGGAGCAAAAACAGGTCATCCTGGAAATTTTCAGCGTGGCCAAGCGCCTCGAACACCTGCTGGGCCAGCTCGAAGGCGAGCTTGACATCCTGCAAGTGGAAAAACGCATCCGTGGCCGCGTCAAGCGCCAGATGGAAAAATCGCAGCGCGAGTATTACCTGAACGAACAGGTCAAGGCGATCCAGAAAGAACTGGGCGAAGGCGAAGATGGTGCCGACCTCGACGAGCTGGAGAAAAAAGTCGCTGCCGCGAAGATGCCGAAGGAAGCGCTCGACAAGGCCACCAACGAGCTGAAAAAGCTCAAGCTGATGTCGCCGATGTCGGCCGAAGCGACAGTCGTGCGCAACTATATCGATACCCTGGTCAACTTGCCTTGGAAGAAAAAATCCAAGGTCAACAACGACCTGTCGAACGCCGAAAAAGTGCTCGAGGGCGATCACTATGGCCTGGACAAGGTCAAGGAACGCATTCTGGAATACCTCGCGGTGCAACAACGCGTCGACAAGCTGAAAGCGCCTATCCTGTGCTTCGTCGGTCCTCCTGGCGTCGGCAAGACGTCGCTGGGGCAGTCGATTGCGCGCGCCACCAACCGCAAGTTCGTGCGCATGGCGCTGGGCGGCGTGCGCGACGAGGCCGAGATCCGCGGCCATCGCCGTACCTACATCGGTTCGATGCCGGGCAAGATCTTGCAATCGCTGTCGAAAGTCGGCGTGCGCAATCCTCTGTTCCTGCTCGATGAAGTCGACAAGATGGGTGCCGATTTCCGTGGCGATCCGTCGTCGGCCCTGCTCGAAGTGCTGGATCCGGAACAGAACCACACGTTCTCCGACCATTACATCGAAGTCGATTTCGACCTGTCGGACGTGATGTTCGTGGCCACCTCGAACTCGTACAATATTCCGCCGGCCCTGCTTGACCGCATGGAAGTGATCCGTTTGTCCGGTTACACGGAAGACGAGAAAACCAGCATCGCCCAGCGTTACCTGCTGCCGAAACAGATCAAGAACAACGGTCTGAAAGAGGAAGAGATTTCGGTGGCCGAGTCGGCATTGCGCGACATCATCCGCTACTACACGCGCGAAGCCGGCGTGCGTTCGCTGGAACGCGAAGTGTCGAAGATCTGCCGCAAGGTAGTCAAGATGCTGCTGCTGAAAAAGTCGGACAAAAAGGTCATCGTCAACTCGAAAAACCTCGATAAATTCCTCGGTGTGCGCCGCTATGATTTTGGCGTGGCCGAGAAAGAAAACCAGGTCGGCCAGGTGGTCGGGCTGGCATGGACCGAAGTGGGCGGCGATCTGCTGACTATCGAGGCCGTGTCGATGCCGGGCAAGGGCGCCATCATACGCACCGGGACTTTGGGCGACGTGATGAAAGAATCGATCGAAGCGGCCCGTACCGTCGTGCGCAGCCGCTCGGCACGCCTGGGCATCAAGCCGGAAGCATTCGAGAAGAGCGATATTCATATCCACGTGCCGGAAGGCGCCACGCCGAAGGACGGTCCGTCTGCCGGTGCCGCGATGACGGTGGCAATGGTGTCGGTATTTACCGGCATTCCGGTGCGCGCCGATGTGGCGATGACGGGCGAGATCACCTTGCGCGGCGAAGTATTGCCGATCGGCGGCCTGAAAGAGAAGCTGCTGGCGGCCCATCGCGGCGGCATCAAGACGGTCCTGATTCCCGAGCAGAACGTGAAAGACCTGGCCGATATTCCGGACAACGTCAAGAACAAGCTCGAGATCGTGCCGGTGCGCTGGATCGACAAAGTGCTGGAAATTGCCCTTGAACGCATGCCCGAAGCGTTGCCGGAAGTGCCTGCGGTGGAGCCTGTCGCGGCCGCTGCGGCCAAGCCTGACGCTGCTGGCGAGGTAGTAAAACACTAACTCTTTGCGGCCGTTTTATCCAAACAAGCGCTTTTAGGGCGCTTGTTTCATATTGAAACGTGAATTGCGGCGCCAAAGCGCTTGACACATATACAGTGCGGCTTGTTTAATACGGCTGCACATTTTTTTCGCCGCGCCGCTGTAGCGCCAAAAGCACTGCAACAGCGCGGTAAACGTTTTATACCTTTGTAATTGGGGATGCTAGTGAACAAGACTGAATTGATCGACCACATTGCTGAAACAGCTGACATTTCCAAAGCGGCCGCTGCGCGCGCACTCGACGCTGTTATCGGCGGCGTGACGGAAACCCTGAAAAACAACGACAGCGTGACACTCGTTGGTTTCGGCACTTTCTCGGTAAGCGAGCGTGCAGAACGCACCGGCCGCAATCCACGTACCAAGGAAGCGATCACCATCGAAGCGGCAAAAGTGCCAAAATTTAAAGCTGGTAAAGCTTTGAAGGATGCTGTAAACTAACGGACTTCGGTGAGGTGACAATCACCGGAAACATCTGGCGGCGCTTTCGGGTGCCGTAATTTTCAGGACGGGAAACCGGCTGAAAAACAGATGCACGTAGTACTGTGTATTTTTCGGAGTGGTAGTTCAGTTGGTTAGAATGCCGGCCTGTCACGTCGGAGGTCGCGGGTTCGAGTCCCGTCCGCTCCGCCAAAAAAATACGCTCTCAAGGAGTGGTAGTTCAGTTGGTTAGAATACCGGCCTGTCACGTCGGGGGTCGCGGGTTCGAGTCCCGTCCGCTCCGCCAGAATATCAAGACCCGCGCTGCATGAATATGCCGCGCGGGTTTTTTGTTTGTGCACGCGATTATATTGCCAGTCTCCGGTGTAATTCCCGGCGCCTTTTTTATTGATGGAACAGGCCTCGATTCGCCGGTGCAAAACGCTGCTGTCCTGCGGGGCGCGCGCCCTGATTTGCCCTTGCTATAGCGCTAGGGGCATTGTAGAATCGGGAAGTAAAGGGGAAGTGGGCTTGTGTCCCGTCCATTCCGCCGAAGAAATCAAGGCGAACGCATGTTCGCCTTTTTTTATAGTGATCCACTCATCCGAATTGGCTGCCCATGTTTGAATTTATTCGTACCCATCGACGCTTGATGCAGTTTCTGCTGATGCTGGTCATCGTCCCGTCATTTGCACTGGTCGGTATCAGTGGCTACCAAAGTTTCGGCGACAGCGCGAACACCATCGCCAAGGTCGGCGACCAGGTCGTGACGCAGCAGCAATATGAAGAAGCGCAACGCCAGCAGATCGACCGCTACCGCCAGATGATGGGCGAGCAGTTCGACCAGAAAATGTTCGATACGCCGGAAGCACGCCAGAGCATCCTTGACAACCTGATCGCCGAGCGCGCCGTGGCCGCCGAAGTCGGTCGCAGCAAGCTGGTCATCAGCGACGCCGTGCTGCAGAAGGAAGTGCTGGAGATTCCTGGCCTGACCATGGCCGACGGCAAGTTTGACCTGGAAAAATACAAGGCCATGCTGGCCGCCCAAGGCATGACGCCGCAGATGTACGATGCGCGCCGCCGCAGCGACCTGGCCTTGCAGCAACTGGCCGGCGCCGTGCAGAACACCGCGTTTGCGCCGAATACCGTATCGAAGCATTTGTCGGACATCACCTCGCAAGAGCGCGAAGTGCAGGAACTGCTGTTGCCAGTAGCCCAGTTCACGTCACAAGTCAAAGTGACTGACGCCATGGTCAAGGATTTCTACGACAAGAACGGCAAGTTCTTCCAGATCCCCGAGCAAGCCAAAATCGAATACGTGGTGCTCGACGCCGCCGCAGTGGGCGACCAGGTCGACGTCAGCGATGCCGACGTGAAAAGCTACTACGACAAGAACCAGAAGGCCTACACCACTGCCGAAGCGCGCAACGCCAGCCATATCCTGATCACGGTCAAGAAAGACGCGTCCGCCGCCGACAAGGCTGCCGCCAAGGCCAAGGCTGAAGCCATCCTGGCCGAGGTGCGCAAGGCGCCGGCTACTTTTGCTGCCGTGGCCAAGGCCAAGTCGGAAGATCCGGCCTCGGCCGAACTGGGCGGCGACCTGGGTCCTGTCGTCAAGGATGCACTGCCAAAACCGCTGGAAGAGGCCGCCTACAAGCTCAAGCAAGGCGAGATCAGCGATGTCATCACCTCTGACTACGGCTACCATGTGCTGACCGTTACCAGCATCAAGCCGTCGCATATCCAGACGCTGGACGAAGTGAAGGGTCAGATCACGGCCGACCTGCGCAAGCAATTCGCGGCGAAAAAATACTCGGAAATGGCAACCGTCTTTACCGATACCGTCTACGATCAGTCAGACAGCCTGAAGCCGGTGGCCGACAAGTTGAAACTGAAAGTGGAAACCGTCGCCAATCTGTCGCGTACGCCGTCGCCGGCGCTGGGCACGGCGCCATACAATAACGCCAAGTTCCTGGCCGCCATCTTCTCGAACGATTCCCTGAAGGACAAGCGCAATACGGAAGCCGTATCCGTTGGCGCCAATACCCTGATCGCCGGTCGCGTGGTGGAATTCAAGCCAGCATCGAAACGCCCATTGGCCGAAGTCGACGCCATGATACGCCAGCGCGTGACGCTGGAAGAAGCGGCCAAACTGGCGAAGAAGGCTGGCGAAAGCAAGCTGGCAGCACTGAAAACCTCGGGTGACGCCACCGGTTTCGGCGCCGCCCAGTGGGTCTCGCGCAGCAAGCTTGACGGCGTGAACCGCGCCGCCATCGCGCAGGTGATGAAGGTCGACACCAGCAAGCTGCCAGCCTATGTGGGCGTCGAATTGCCGGCCCTGGGCTATGGCATCTACCGCGTCGGCAAGGTGCAGCAGCCGACCGAAGTGGACGCCGCGCGCCGCCAGCAAGAGAAAGACCAGATCGGCGGCATCCTGGCGCAACAGGAAATGTTCGACTATGTCGAGTACCTGAAGAGCAAGGCCAAAGTGAAGATCGTCAAACCGGTCACCGCCGCCGCCCCGGTAGCCGAAGCGCCGTAAGCTTCGCTGCTCAAAAAAATAGCCGCTCTTGAGCGGCTATTTTTTTTGGAGATGTCGAGGTGCTTGGTAAAGGTATTAATGCTGTCAGCGTAAAGCTGGGGTCAGACCGGAAGTGTCTGACCCCGGATTTCCGCTGCGTACTACGAACAAGTCAACAGCAAGATTATTTCGCGCCCAGCAATGGCGACAACTGCGGCCAGATATTCTTCAGAATGGTCGGATGCGCCTGGGCGTTCGGATGCATGCGGTCGGCCTGGAACAATTGCGGCTGGTCGGCGATGCCTTCGAACATGAAGGGCACCAGCGGCGCCTTCCATTCCCTGGCCAGCTTGCCGTACACGCCATAGAACTGGTCGGCATAGTCGCGGCCGTAGTTGGGCGGCATGCGCATGCCCACCAGCACCACTTGCGCGCCGCTTTTTCTGGCCGCGTCGCCCATGGCGCGCAGGTTTGCTTCGGCAGCCGCCACCGGCAGGCCGCGCAGGCCGTCATTGGCGCCCAGCTCGATCAGCACCACGTCAGGCTTGTGTTTGGCCAGCAGGGCAGGCAGGCGCGCGCGCCCGCCGCTGGTGGTCTCGCCGCTGATGCTGGCGTTGATGATGCGCGTGTCGTTCTTTTGCGCTTTCAGGCGCTGTTCCAGCAGCGCCACCCAGCCGGTGCCGCGCGCCAGGCCATACTCGGCCGACAGGCTGTCACCCAGCACCAGCAGCGTTTTTGGTGCAGAATAGGCGTTCGTCATGCTCGATACCAGCAGCAGGGCTGCCGCAGGAAGCAAGGACAGGGAGCGCCGCCGCGACTGGCTGGTTTTTCCCGTACTTATTTGTTCACGAAATTTTTTAAGATAGATCAGCATGCCCGAATTCCCTAAAGCGACTTCCACCAATTTCATTCCCCATGCGGCATCCGGCCAGCGGCCGGCGGCTTTCACAGCGAACCAGAGCGGCCAGCAAGCCATCGAAGTGGTGGGGCTGGCCAAGCGTGTACCCGATGCCGATGGCGAGCTCACCATCCTGCATCAGCTTGATTTTACCGTGCAAACGGCAGAGACGCTGGCCATCGTCGGCGCCTCCGGTTCCGGCAAGTCCACCTTGCTCGGTTTGCTGGCCGGCCTCGATACGCCCAGCGCCGGCAAGGTGATCCTCGATGGCACCGATATTTTTGCCCTCGACGAAGACGGCCGGGCCGGCTTTCGCAAGGAAAAACTCGGTTTCGTGTTCCAGTCGTTTCAACTGCTGGCCCACCTGACGGCGCTGGAAAACGTCATGCTGCCGCTGGAACTGCGCGGCGACCCGGACGCAAAGGAAAAAGCCCAGGCGATGCTGGGCCGGGTCAACCTGGGCAGCCGCCTGAAGCACTATCCGAAATACCTGTCCGGCGGCGAGCAGCAGAGGGTGGCCCTGGCGCGCGCCTTTGTGACACAGCCGCCGCTGCTGTTTGCCGACGAGCCCACCGGCAGCCTGGACGCGGCCACCGGCGAAGCGGTGATACAGCTGATGTTCGAACTCAATCGTGAACGCGGCTCCACGTTGGTACTGGTCACGCACGACACCTCGATCGCTGCGCGCTGCGGACGCACCATCACGATTGCGGCCGGGCGGCTGGTCTAGTTTCCTCAGGCCGACAGGGTGTTGATCAATTTCCTGATCGCCGGTATCAGCTCGCCGGCCGTCAGGCCGATCGGTCCGGCGCCCGAGGCTACCAGCGCATCGGCCGCCGCGCCATGCAGCCACACGGCGCCCAGTGCGGCTTCCCACTCCGGCCAGCCTTGCGCCAGCAGGCTGCCGCACAGGCCCGCCAGCACGTCACCGGTGCCGGCCGTTGCCAGCGCAGGGCTGCCGGTATTGTTGATCACCACGCTGCCATCCTGGGCCGCAATCACCGTACCCGACCCTTTCAATACCACGATCACGCCCAGTTGCGCCGCCAGCTGGCGTGCGCAAGCGAGGCGGTCGGCCTGTACTTCGGCCACCGTCAGGTCGAGCAGGCGCGCCGCTTCCAGCGGATGCGGCGTCAGGATGGTGGCGCCGGCGCGCGTGGCCAGCGCCGATTGCAGTTCGGGCTCGGCCGCCATCAGGTTCAGCGCATCGGCGTCAAACAGCAGCGGGCTGTCGCTGTCGATGGCCCGCTGCAGCAGTTCCACGCTGTCGCTGCCCAGGCCCGGGCCGGCCACCAGTGCGCCAAACTGCAGGCCCGTGAAATCCATCTCCTGAGCGCGCCGGCACATCAGTTCCGGCTGGCCGTTGTCATACGCCAGCGGCGTGCCGGGAAAGCCGATGTAGACACGGCCCGCGCCTGCATGCAGGGCGGTGCGCGCCGCCAGGATGGGCGCGCCCGCCATGCCGGTGGCGCCGCCGATCACGGCCACGCTGCCATAGCTGCCCTTGTGCGTGTTTTGCCGGCGCGGCTGCAAATGGCGCGCGAACAGGTGCAGGCCGTTCAGTTGCGCGCCAGCCTGTGGCAGCAGTGCCGGCTCGATTGCCAGCGCCGCCACTTCCACCTCGCCCGCATGGTCGCGGCCATCTGCCGTGTGCAGGCCCGGCTTGTCGCCGATAAAAGTGATGGTGTGGCTGGCGCGTATCGCCACGCCGTCCACCACGCCGGTATCGGCATGCAGGCCGCTCGGAACGTCCAGCGCCAGCACCGGGCAGCTTTGCTGGTTCACCAGCTGCGCCATGTCGCGGCATACGCCAGAGAGGGAGCGCGCAGAACCGATGCCGAACAGACCGTCGACGATCAGATTCCACGGTGCGGCATGGATGGCGGCGCTGGCCATGGTGGTGGCGCCGTCGATAAAGCGGGCGCTGCTGTTGCGTGCGCGCGAGGCCGCCTGCTCGCGTTCGGGCGAGGTGGCCGCAGCTTCGGGCGCCAGCCACACCAGCACTTCGATGCCGCTGCCGGCCAGGTGAAACGCCGCTTCCAGCGCGTCGCCGCCGTTGTTGCCGGGGCCGGCCAGCACCAGCACGCGCATGTGCGCGGCATCAGCGTCTGCCAGATGGTGCAGTATTTTCAGGGCGGCGCTGGCGGCGGCCTGGCCGGCGCGCGCCATCAGCGTGCCTTGCGGCAATGACTGCGTGGCGGCCGCTTCGATGGCGCGGATCTCGGCGATGCTGTAGAGCGGGGTGGCGGTGGCAGGCAGGGTCATGGGCGGCTTCCTTAATGTCGATGCAGACAACATAAGGCCGATGGCCGCGCAATGCAAGGCGCACACGTGCCCCCGGCGCAGCTATGGCGGGCTGGAATAGATTGCCGGTGCGCCCGCCAGTTGTGCGCGCACCTGGCCCACGTCACGCATCGGCGCTTTGCCGAACTGCCGGCTGTATTCGCGGCTGAACTGCGATTCGCTGGCGTAGCCGACGCGGTAGCCGGCCGTACCGGCGTCGATTTTCTCGACCAGCAGCAAGCGGCGCGCTTCCTGCAGGCGCAAGGTTTTCTGATACTGCATCGGCGTCATGGCGGTAATTGCCTTGAAATGGTGGTGCAGCGACGACACGCTCATGTTGGCCACGCCAGCGAGCTGCTCGATGCGCAGCGGCTCGCAGTAATTGTGCTGTATCCATTGGATGGCCTGCCCGACCTGGTGCGACTGGCTGCTGGCCAGGGACATATGGCGCAGCCGCGCGCCGACCGGTCCCTTGAGCAGGCGGTAGGTCAGCTCGCGCTGGATCAGGGGTGCCAGCGCGGCGATATCGGCAGGCTGATCGAGCAGGCGTACCAGACGCAGCATGGCGTCGAGCAGGTCGCCAGGCACCTCGCTGACGGATATGCCGCGTGCGACCGGGACCTGGCGCGAAAAGCCCGCGTCGTCGCTGGCAGTCAGCGCAGCCACGTCGGCGATATCGATAGCCAGCACCACGCACAGATGCGGCGACTGCGCGCTCGCTTCCACCACGCGCGCCTGCACCGGCAGGTCGACCGACGTCAGCAGGTACTGCATGCGGCTGTAGTGAAAGACCTCGCTACCCAGTGTCACTTCTTTCGCACCCTGGGCGATGATCGCCACGCTGGGGCGCGCCGCATGACATAGCGAATCGGTAGGCGCGTCGCGGCGGTGGAAGGAAAGGCTCTCGATCAACGTGCCGTAATCACCGCTGCCAGGGGCATGGCGGCTGATCAGGGCGGCGATTTCATCTTGCGGTAACATTGTAGGTGTCATGGTAGCGCCAGTGTAGCAGGGCGGCGATGCAAGCACAGCGTGTTCCCGGCCACATTCGGACTATCGTGCAAAGTTTTTGCAGGATCGCGGTAACGTGCGCTGCCGCGCTGGTGCACACTGTGGCTTGTCGCATGCACGCCATGCGTGATCCCCGCAACCAGACCACAGGAGTTTTCATGACCACTACTGCCAAAGGCTACGCCGCACTCGGCCCGACCAGCAAACTGCAGCCATTCAGCTTCGAGCGCCGCACCCCGCGCGAAGACGACGTTGCCATCTCGATCAAATACTGTGGCGTATGCCATTCCGATATCCACCAGGCGCGCGACGAATGGGGCAATGCGGCCTTCCCGATGGTGCCTGGCCACGAGATCGCCGGCGTCGTCACTGCGGTTGGCGCCAATGTCACCAAGTTCAAAGTGGGCGACCATGTGGGCGTGGGCTGCTTCGTCGATTCCTGCACCACCTGCAAGACGCGCAATGTGGACCTGGAACAGTATATGCCCGGTCTGGTGCAGACTTATAACAGCGTCGAAGCAGACGGAAAAACGGCCACCCAGGGCGGCTATTCGGACAGCATCGTCGTCAAGGAAGGCTATGTGCTGTCGATACCCGACAACCTGCCTCTGGACGCGGCCGCGCCGCTGCTGTGCGCCGGCATCACGCTGTATTCGCCACTGAACCACTGGAAAGCCGGCCCTGGCAAGCAGGTGGCGATTTTGGGCATGGGCGGCCTCGGTCACATGGGCGTCAAGATTGCACATGCGATGGGCGCCGAAGTGACGGTGCTGAGCCAGACCCTGTCGAAGCAGGAAGACGGCCTGCGCCTGGGCGCCGCGCATTACTACGCCACCAACGACGCCACCACGTTCGAGAAACTGGCCGGCACCTTTGACCTGATTATCTGCACCGTGGGCGCATCCATCGACTGGAACCAGTACATCAACCTGCTGAAGGTCGATGGCAGCATGGTCATCGTCGGCATTCCCGACGGCGCCGTGCCACCGGTCAGCGCTTTCGGCCTGGTCGGCGCGCGCCGCAGCCTGTCGGGCTCGATGATCGGTTCGATCAAGGAAACCCAGGAAATGCTGGACTTCTGCGGCAAGCACAATATCGTCTCCGATATCGAATTGATCCGCATCCAGGATATCAATGAAGCGTTCGAGCGCGTGGTGAAAAGCGATGTGCGTTATCGCTTCGTGATCGACATGGCCTCGCTGGCGCAGTAAGCGAGCTGCAAGCTGCCGGGCTTACGTTGCAATACCATATTTGTGCTGCGTGGCCCGGTACTGCTGCTTCAGCGATTCCAGCTTCGGATGCGCAGGGTCTATCTTGCGGATCAGCTGCAAGTGATCGACCAGCTGTTCGGCCAGCACTGGCTCCCAGCCCAGCATATTCAACTGGCGCAAAATCGCTTCGACCGAAGCGAACAGCACCGGCAGGTTGCCCGGCGTGCGGCGCAGGGCCTGGCGCAGCATGAAGACGGCGTCCTTGAATTCGCCGCTGTCGGTTTTGCCGGCGGCGTCTTGCAGCAGTTCCTGTACCTGGTGGTTGATCTGCTGGCCCAGGTCCCTGGCCAGGTCGTGGCGGCCGGCCTGCTCGAACACGCCCACCGCCTGTTCCATGTTCACTTCGCTGTCGGCTTCATTGACCATTTTCATCATGACTTCCGCGGCGGCGTCGTCGAGGTTGTTTTTCAGGCAACTTTGCACCAGGCCCACCTTCAGCCGGGTCGACAGGCCTTGCGCCATATTGGCGGCAGTGGCGGCCTGCCGCAGTTCGCTGGCGGCGGCCAGGTCGTTGCCGGCCAGTTCATGCAGCATGGCGGCTGAGATGGCGCGGCAGGCCTCCACGTTCGCGCCGCTGCGCAGCGAGCGCTCCATGTCGCGCAGCACGCCGCTGGCCTGCGGTGCATCGCCCTTTTTAACCAGCGTTCTGACCAGGTTGACATGGTCTTCCGGGTCGCGAAATTCCGAATATTTTGCCTTCGTCACCACCTGCTTGTAAGCCCGTTCGGCCGCGCCGATATCGCCCGATTCGAACGCCATGCCGCCCAGGTGGCGCAGGCGGCGCACTACGTGCGGTGAAATCGTCACCGCGTCTTCGAGGATTTTCTTGGCCAGCAGCGGCTGGCCCAGCGCCTCGTGGTTTTGCGCCAGCAGATCGTAGGCGGCCATGAAGCGGGGATTCTGTTCGATCAGTTCCAGCAGCGCCGCTTCCACTTCCGCGTGGCGCTGCTGCGCGAACAGGGTGCGCGCCAGGCCCAGGCGCACCCAGGCCATCGGCCGCGTGGCCAGCATGTCGGCATAGATCTGTTCCGCCTCCTTCCATTCGCCCAGCGACAGCTGCAGCTCGGCGCGCAGGCGCGCAAAATCTGCGGCCAGGCGAGGGTGGCGCAATTCGGCCGCCTCGCAGCTGGCAACGGCCGCGCGCAAATCTCCCTTGTCGATCAGCTGGTAGGTGGGCAGGAAAATCGCACGCCGTTCGATGGCGCGCGCGATGCGCCCGCTCAGCACATCGACCGTAAACGGTTTCAATATATAGTCCGATGGCGTCAGCTCGGCTGCGCTCACGACCTTGCCGTGGATGGCCTCGGAGGTCAGCATGATAAAAATGGTCCACGGCTTGATCAACTGATGGTGGCGCAGGTCTTCCAGCAATTGCTGCCCGTCCTGGGCGTCTGCGCCACTACCAAGATCGTATTCGCACAGGATGATGTCGAAGGCTTTCTTGTTCAGCAGGCGGATGGCGGTGCCCGAACTGACGGCATATTCCACCTTGTTGATGGCGGCCTGGTTCAGCATATTGTGCAAATTGCTGCGCATGCTGGGGTTGGGGTCGACAATCAGGACAGATAAGTCGCTATTTTCTGGCATCGTTCAGCTCTCGTTGGTCCGTTTGGCCGTCAGGCGCCACGCGGCAGGCAGGTGGTCGTGGCCACCGGGTTTTATCAGCATACTGCAAAGCCGGGCGGCGATGTGCGCAAGTGGCCTATGCAGGCCAACTTCGGCTAAAAAGAGGGGTTAAAAACGGGTATAATGCGCGCAAAGGAAATTTGCCACACTGTGATCCTGTCTTGTCATACCTACCTTTAACCCGCAGCCACGCTGCATCAACCACCTTCCAACCATGTTGATACTGCCGGGTTCCAATGCCCTGTCCGCCTTCCGTAGCCACCGTCTGCTGACTCAACTGCAAGCTGTTTCGCCCGCCATCGTTGCGGTGCAGGCGCGGTACGTTCATTTCATCGATGCCAGTGCGGCCTTGTCCGACGACGACAGCACGCGCCTGGGCGCCTTGCTCACTTACGGCGAGCCGGCGCAGCCTGACAATACCGATGGCGCGTTCGAAGAGTTCTTCGTCATTCCGCGTTTCGGCACCATCTCGCCGTGGGCCTCGAAAGCCACCGACATCGCCCACAACTGCGGCATGGCGCACATCAAGCGCGTCGAGCGCGGCATCGCTTTCCGCATCAACCTGAAAGCGGGCATCCTGGGCAGCGCGCTGGGCGCCGGCAAGCTCGCTGTTGAACAGGTACAGGCCGTGGCCGACCTGCTGCACGATCGCATGACCGAATCGGTGCTGCGCAGCGCCGACCAGGCGCAAGACCTGTTCCGCACCCTGGAAGCGCGCCCGTTGGAATCGATTGATTTGCTGGGGCAGGGCAAGGCTGCACTGGTAACGGCAAACGTCGAACTGGGCCTGGCGATGTCGGAAGACGAGATCGACTACCTGGACGCGGCATTTACCAAAGCCGGCCGCAACCCGACCGACGTGGAACTGATGATGTTCGCGCAGGCAAACAGCGAGCATTGCCGCCACAAGATATTCAACGCCGACTGGACCATCGACGGCGTGGCGCAGCCAAAGTCCTTGTTCGGCATGATCAAGAACACCCACGAACTGCAGCCGAAAGGCACCGTGGTCGCCTACAGCGACAATTCGTCGATCATGGAAGGCGCCACCGTCTCGCGCTTCTACCCACGCGGCGAAGGCCATGAATACGCCGCCTCGCAGGAACTGACCCACACGCTGATGAAGGTGGAAACGCATAACCACCCGACCGCCATATCGCCATTCCCTGGCGCCTCGACCGGCGCCGGCGGCGAGATCCGCGACGAGGGCGCAACCGGCCGTGGCGCCAAGCCGAAGGCTGGCCTGACCGGTTTCACCGTGTCGAATCTGTCGCTGCCGGGCGCCGTGCGCAGCTGGGAAACCGCCGCCTCGGTAACCGCGCCGCTGGCCGGCCGCACCGAAGCGCCACAATACGGCAAGCCTGAACGCATCGCTTCGCCGCTGCAGATCATGATTGAAGGTCCGCTGGGCGGCGCCGCGTTCTCGAACGAATTTGGCCGTCCGGTACTGGGCGGCTACTTCCGCACCTATGAGCAGAACGTGGGCGCCGACAAGGACGCCGTGTTCGGCTATCACAAGCCGATCATGATTGCCGGCGGCATCGGCAATATCTCGGCGCAGCACACGCATAAAAACGATATCCCGGTCGGCAGCCTGCTGGTGCAGCTGGGTGGCCCCGGCATGCGTATCGGCATGGGCGGCAGCGCCGCGTCGTCGATGACCACCGGCAGCAACACGGCCGACCTCGATTTTGACTCGGTCCAGCGCGGCAACCCGGAAATGGAACGCCGCGCCCAGGAAGTGATCAACGCGTGCTGGCAGATGGGCCCCGACAATCCGATCATCTCGATCCATGACGTGGGCGCGGGCGGCTTGTCGAACGCCTTCCCGGAGATCACCAACGACGCCAAACGCGGTGCGATTTTCGACCTGCGCAAAGTGCCGCTGGAAGAATCGGGCATGGCGCCGAAAGAAATCTGGAGCAATGAATCGCAGGAACGCTATGTGCTGGCGATCGCCCCTGAAAGCCTGCCACTGTTCAAAGCCATGTGCGAACGCGAACGCTGCCTGTTCGCCGCCGTCGGCGTGGCCACCGAAGAGCGCCAGTTGAAACTGATCGACACGGAACTGGGCAATGAGCCGGTCGACATGCCGATGGATGTGTTGCTCGGTAAACCGCCAAAGATGCAGCGCGACGTGGTCCACGTGGCCAACGACTTCCCGGCGATCGACCTGACCGGCATGGACCTGGTCGACGTGGCACAAAAAGTGCTGCTGCTGCCGACCGTGGCCGACAAATCCTTCCTGATCACGATTGGCGACCGCAGCGTGGGCGGCATGACCGTGCGCGACCAGATGGCAGGCCCCTGGCAGGTGCCGGTGGCCGACTGCGCCGTCACCACCATGAGCTTCGAAGGCTATCTGGGCGAAGCGATGGCGATGGGTGAACGCACGCCGCTGGCCGTGATCGACGCCGCAGCTTCCGGCCGCATGGCCGTCGGCGAGGCTGTCACCAATATCGCCGCCGCTGCGATTAGCGACATCTCCGACATCAAATTGTCCGCCAACTGGATGGCCGCCTGCGGCCAGCCTGGCCAGGACGCGGCCCTGTACGACACGGTAAAAGCGGTCGGCATGGAACTGTGCCCGGCGTTGGGTATCAGCATCCCGGTCGGCAAGGATTCGCTGTCGATGCGCACCACCTGGAAAGACGAAAGCAACGGCGCGGCCAAGTCCGTCACGTCGCCAGTATCGTTGATCGTCTCGTCGTTCGCGCCAGTGACGGATGTGCGCAAGTCGCTCACGCCTCAGTTGAAAACCGACGCCGGCGACACCTCGCTGATCCTGATTGACCTGGGCCGTGGCAAGAACCGCATGGGCGCCTCGGCGCTGGCGCAAGTCATGGGGCAACTGGGCAATGCCACGCCGGACGTCGACAGCGCGCAAGACCTGAAAGGCTTCTTCGCCGCCATCCAGCAATTGAACAGCTCTGGCCGTCTGCTGGCCTACCATGACCGCTCGGACGGCGGCCTGTACGCCACGCTGACGGAAATGGCGTTTGCGGGCCACACCGGCATGTCGGTCAACCTCGACATGCTGACCATGGAAGGCGAACACGCCAGCGACTGGGGCGACGCCAAGAACTGGACCGGCCAGGTGGCCGAGCGCCGCAACGAACTGACCTTGCGCGCCCTGTTCAGCGAAGAGCTGGGCGCCGTGATCCAGGTGCGTGCCGAAGAAAAATCGATCGTCATGGATGTGCTGCGCACCTTCAACCTGGGCGCCTGCAGCCATATTATCGGCAAGCTCAACGACCGCGACGTGATCGAATTCACGCGTGACGCCAAGCTGATCTACACTCAGCCACGTGCCGAACTGCACCGCCTGTGGAGCGAAACCAGCTGGCGCATCGCCCGCCTGCGCGACAACCCGGCCTGCGCCGACGCCGAATACGACCGCCTGCTGGACCTGCAAGACCCGGGCATGACGCCGATTGTTACCTTCGACCAGAACGAGAATATTGCCGCACCGTTTATCGCCACCGGCGTGCGCCCGCGCGTGGCCATCCTGCGCGAGCAGGGCGTCAACTCGCATATCGAAACGGCGTACGTGATGCACCAGGCCGGCTTTACAGCCATCGACGTGCACATGAGCGACCTGATCGCCGGCCGCGTAAAACTGGACGACTTCCAGGGCGTGATCGCCGTCGGTGGCTTCTCGTACGGCGACGTACTGGGCGCCGGCGAAGGCTGGGCAAAAACCATCCTGTTCAACGCCAGCCTGGCCGACCAGTTCGCGCGCTTCTTCGCCCGCACCGACAGCTTTGGCCTCGGCATCTGCAACGGCTGCCAGATGATGAGCAACCTGAAGTCCATCATCCCCGGCGCCCACGCCTGGCCGAAGTTTACGCGCAACAAGTCGGAGAAATTCGAAGGCCGCTTCGCGATGGTCGAAGTGATGGACTCCCCATCGATCTTCTTCAACGGCATGACCGGCACGCAAGCAGGTATCGCGATTGCCCACGGCGAAGGCTACGCCGACTTCTCGCAAACCGGCGACATCACCCAGGTCCACAAGGCCATGCGCTTTGTCGACAACCGTGGCGCAGCCACCGAAGCCTACCCGTACAACCCGAACGGCTCCCCGGAAGGCATCACTTCGGTGACCACGCCGGACGGCCGCTTTACGGTGCTGATGCCGCATGCGGAGCGGGTGTTCCGGAGCGTTCAACAGTCTTATCATCCTGAAAGCTGGGGCGAGGATTCGCCCTGGATGAGGATGTTCAGGAATGCGCGGAAGTTTGTGGGGTAAGTTCTACCCATATGTTTTTATTGAAGCCGATGCCATCAGACATCGGCTTTTTATTGCAATAGTGGTTTTGAGGAGCTAAGACTCTTTCGAAAAATATATAAAATCTGGATGCTCATAAGACATTAATACTTGATATTTTTTGATTTTTCTGTAAAGTGTTATTTCTAGCAACAATAAATTCCGTGGGTCTAAAATCAATGAAAATTCTATCCGTTTTTAATAATAAGGGTGGCGTAGGAAAAACGACGCTCACATATCATCTGGCTCACTCTTTAAGTGAATTGGGGAATAAAGTATTGATTATCGATGCTGATCCTCAATGCAATCTAACAATTTATTCTATGAAAGTCGAAGAAATTCATAAGATATGGGAGGACGAGGATGAATGTATAGAAATGGGGATAGAAGAGTTTAGAAAAAAATCTACACAGAAAAAGGTGCAAGCCCTTCACGCTAAGCCTCGATCATTGCATTATTTATTAATGCCAACAAGTGATGGTACAGGAGAGTATGATGCCCTCTCACCTCCGTTAAAAATAACGAAAAATTTAGACATGATACCTGGACGGCTTTCTTTGCATGAGTTCGAAGAAAAAATATCGTCTAGATGGAGTGATGCATATCGCGGTGATGCACTTGCAATAAGGACAATAACTCGGATTAGGTCAATCGCTGAAGAGTATGGGAAAAGGTTGAAATACGACTATGTGATTATCGATACTTCTCCCAGCCTTGGTGCTTTAAATAAAACAATCATCTCGACGGTTGATGGTTTTTTTGTTCCAGCTGCGCCAGATATGTTTTCATTATATGGAATTAGAAATATTGGGAGTAGTTTGAGAAAGTGGCATGATGAGTTTGAAATTATATATAAATTAATATCAAGTGATAAAAGAAAGCTTTTCCCAAAAGAATTTGTTCAATTCTTGGGTTATACAATTTATAATGCTAGAAAATATACTAAGCCGGGTGCTAAGTGGAATTTAGCTCAGGCCCACTTAAAGTATGCACTAGCAATTCCAGGTATTATTCATGATTATATAGGGAAAGATTTGCGTGCTAATATATCAGATGAGTTGTTAGCTGAGCCTATCGGTGGTGAATCAATAATGCATAGTCATAATACTTTCCCTACGTTAGCTCAACACTATCGCGTCCCGATGTGGAAAATTCCAGATGTTAACAGAATAGATAAAGAGCACCAAAATACTATTAATGGTCAGAAGCCAGATATTTTTGGCACCATGGAGAAATACACTAATTTTTCCAATTCACTGATTGAACGTATTAAACTCCTTGGATAATTTAATGGTGAAAAATATGGCGAGTCCAGCTTCAGTGACTGTGGATGTCAATAAGTTGGTAGACATTTTCAAAAAGAAAAGAAGATTATTTGAGTTGTTCAGCCAATCTGTTGAAAATGATTTTCTATCAAGTCCTGAGTTGAATACGGGTGTGCCATCGGTTATCCACTCTGTCCGGAGTAGGATCAAAGATGAGTCACACATGTATGAGAAAATTGTGAGGAAAATTTCTGAGGGAAGATTGCTTAATGAGGATAATATTCTCAGTGAAATCACAGATTTTGCAGGGTTGCGTATTCTTCACTTGCACCAAAATCAATTCTCTTCAATCTACGAATTTATTGATGATAAAATTAAGACAAAAAATTGGAGGTTGTTAGAGAAGCCTGTTGCTTACACGTGGGATCCAGAGTCGGTTGAGTATTTCAAGAAATATAAAATTAAAACATCTTTGAAGTCATCTTATTATACTAGTGTCCATTTTTTAATTGCCCCCGCTAATAGGCTGGACGGAACTTGTTGTGAGGTTCAAGTTAGGACGTTATTTGAGGAGGTGTGGGGGGAAATAGATCACTCCATAAACTACCCAGTAAAGACTGATAAGTTGGCAAATATTGAACAGCTAAGGGTACTATCAAAGCTGGTTTCGACAGGATCTAGATTGGCAGATTCAATATTTAAAATTCATGATGAGGGGAAGGTGTAAGTGAGAGTTTTTTATTTTAAGAATTAATTGTGGGGCATGGAGCATGCGGCATCGAGGGCAGGTCCGAAATTTGTAAACGGCCTCAGCCGCTTAAAAGATGAGTTCGTGCCGGATTGCCCGACCTGCCCCTGACGTTGCTGACGTTGGTTGATGGTGGGGCGCCATCTGCACCCCGTGCTGTAACAGCTTGATTTTGTACTTGATGAAGCGAGATGTCAGGCCGTGAGCGTATTAATGGGCTAAATAAGGGTTAGAATCCAAGCTTGCCCACCTGCCCGCATTCGCCCTGATGATACGGGCATCAGGGTCAGGTCCTGCATTTGTACACACCCTCAGCCGCTTAAGAGATGAGTTCGTGTCGGATTGCCGGACCTGACCCTGACGTTCTGCTGACCCTGACGTTCTGACGTTGACCCTGACATTGGTTGATGGTGAGGCACCCATCTGCACCCATGCTGCACAGCTTGATTTTGTACTTGATGGCGCCAGATGTTCAGGCCGTCAGCTTGTCAAGTGGTAAATAAGGGGTAAATAAGGGGTAAAATCGAGCCTTGCCCACCTGTCCACCTGCCCGCATACGCCCTGATGATACGTTTCGGTCCCATGAGCATCGTCCTGCTGTGCTGCATTTTCTACGGCATCATGCGCGCTGCGATGCTGGTATCGGTGCCCACCAACCGGTTTGGCAACGCAGCGCTGGCGCTGCTGATCGCTGTAGTGGCGTTATATACGGCGCCGTATGCTATCGGTTTTGCGGGCTATTACGACGCCTATCCCTGGTTATCTTTTGCACCATATAACCTCAGCCTGGCGGTAGGGCCGCTGATTTATTTATATGTGCATGCTGTTTGCGCAGCAAGCTGGAAGGGACGGCGCCACTGGCCGCTGCATCTGCTGCCGGCGCTGGTGCAGCTGCTGTACTACAGCTGCGTTTTCGCGCAGTCGCTTGCTTTCAAGACTAGCTGGGATCGCGACGTCCATCGGCTTTATGTGGAGCCGGTGGAAACGCTGCTTCTGATGGTGTCGCTTGTCGTCTATTTTTTGCTGGCCTGGCGCTGTTTCGCGCAGCCTCGCGCCATGGCACGAGAGTGGATGCGCAATATTCTGGTTGCTTTGGGGTTGACGGTCAGTTTATGGCTGATCATGATCGTCTGTGAATTTGCTTTCTCGGAACTGAGTTATTTCCAGCGCTTTCCGTTCTATCTCTGGATGGCGATGCTGCTGTGCTACCTCGGCACGGAAGGCTATCGTCATGGTGTTGCCATAGCGGAAGTAGCGCCTGCATTTCCTGTCAAGCCCGTTGCCGCGCAGGGTAGCGACAAAATATCTAACAAGGTTGGTGGCTCCCGGACTGTCACGCTTGCGCAATTGGCCGATGACTGGCGCGCCACCATAATCGAGAAACTTTGGTGGCGCGATCCCGAACTTGACCTGGCGACCCTTGCACGGTTGCTCGGTACCAATGCCAGCACGTTGTCGCGCGCGCTCAATGACGGCCTGGGCGTCAGCTTCAACGAAATGATCAATCGCATGCGGGTCGATGCGGTGTTGGTCGCACTGACAAGGCAGCCGGACACGCCCGTGCTCGACATCGCGATCGCGGAAGGTTTTAACTCGAAGGCAAGCTTCAATCGCGCTTTCAAGCTCTACACCGGCAATACGCCAACCGAATACCGCCGTCTGGCACTGCTGTCGGCGCAGGTCTCAACTTCCGGCTAGTCTCATATAAGGTATTTGTGGGCGTGCAATGGATTTTGCGACGCCACAGGCAAAAGAAGGGGCTAGAGTTGTCCACCATGTCCACTTTGCCCAGGCGCCTTATGTTTTCTCGCATTTTCCCTTTCCTGCTCGGCTTGATCGTGCTCTTCTCTTCAGTTTGCGCCACAGCGGCCGATACGCTGACGCCCGAGGAGGCCAGCCGCGATGCGGTCGTCCTTGTCAGCACCTTGCGCGCCCTGCATCCGGCGCTGGACAAATACCGGAGCCAGGCCGAGGTCGATGCATCGTTTGCCCGTTTCCGGGAGCGTGTCGGCACGGCGCGCAGCGCAGCAGCCATGTATCTGGCGGCGACCGAATTGACAGCATCGATACGTTGCGGCCATACCTGGACAAATATCCTCAACCAGCAGCCCGCGCTCAGCCAGCGTCTGCTAGGTGCGCAGGACAAGTTGCCGCTGACCATGCGCCTGGTCGAAGGGCGCTGGCTGGTGCTCGGCAGTGCGGTGGCGGGCATCGCAACCGGCGACGAACTGCTCACCATTGATGGAAAAAGCAGCGGCGAGGTGGTGGCGATGATGATGCCTTATCTGCGTGCCGACGGCAGCAGCGATGGCAAGCGTTTGCGGCAGCTAAACCATGACAGGATGGATTACAGCATGATGGATATCGTCTGGCCGCTGTTATCGCCACCAGCGAAAGGCGTCTACCGGCTTGCCGTCAGGACTGGCCAGGGCGCGATCCACAACATTGATGCACCGGCTATTACCCTGGCTGCCCGCAGCGCCGATTTGAAAGTCCAGGGCATCCAAGCTCCTGATGAAAAGTGGAAACTGCGCATAGAAGGCGGTATCGCCGTCATGACCTTGCCAAGCTTTGCACTGTATCGCGACGCGTTCGACTGGCGCCAGTTTTTTGCCGACAGTTTCGCAGAACTGCGGCGCCGGCAAGTGAGCCGCCTGGTGATCGATATCCGCAACAACGAGGGCGGTGACGACAGTATCGGCATGGAGTTGCTGGGCTGGCTGGCCGCTGCTCCAATCACCGATATCTCGGATCAGTCCGTGACGATGTACGAGCGCGTACCGTATAAGCTTGCTCGTTATCTCGATACTTGGGACTTCGACTTTTTTGATCGCACGGGCGCAGTGGACAGTATCAGCGACGGTCCGCAGGCTGGCCGCTGGCGCTTTCGCCCAAAGGCGCGGCAACTGCGTACCATCACCCCGCGCTTGACACGCTATACCGGCAAGACCTGGCTGCTGATCGGACCGGAAAACAGCTCCGCGACATTCACCCTGGCCCGTCTGGCACAGCAGTCGGGCGTGGCCACATTAGTTGGCCAGCCCACCGGCGGCAATCTGCGCGGCTTGAACGGCGGCCAGCTGGCCTGGGTCACGCTGCCGCACTCGGGCGTGGCTGTCGATTTTCCGTTACTGGCAAGCAGCTATGGCTCAGGTACGCCCGACGCCAGCATTCATCCTGATGTTACCGTCCAGCGTTATTTTTCAGTGCAGGCGCAGGGGCGTGACGAGGAGATGGAGGCGGTGCTGCAGCTTGCCAGGTAGAAAGGCACCGTGTCAGGTCCGGCATTTGTACACGGCCTCGGCCGCTTAAAAGATGAATTTGTGTCGGATTGCCGCACCTGACCCCAACATTTTGCTAACGTTTTTTTTGGCCCGGAATCGTTGCCGGGGTGCCGCCCGCAACGTATTATTGCCGCGTAGCTGATGCGTTGCCTCCGCCTGGCGCACGTCATTCAATCCGGCGCTCGCTTGTATTTCAAGCTCGCGCCCCCAGCTGGCATCCAGTGGTAGTGTTCATCGCTGCTTAAACCCAACCAACCCGGAGATTCCTTATGAGTTTTGATTCCTTTCTGTCCAAACTGAAAACCAAAGCCAGCGAACTGAAGACTGAAGCGCTGAAGTACAAGAACAAGGATTTCCTGAACGCCGCGATGGCCGGCTCGGCCCTGATCGCGATGGCGGACGGCAGCGTCAGCTCGGAAGAGAAGCAGAAGATGGTCAAGTTTATAGAAACCAATGATGCGCTGTCGGTATTTCCCACCACCGATGTGATCAAGGCTTTCCAGGATTTTGTCAGCCAGCTGGAGTTTGACAAGGATATCGGCGAAGCCAAGGCCTATCAGGCGCTGGGCAAGATGAAGTCGAATGTGGAAGCGTCGCGTCTGTTGGTGCGCATGATTATTGCGATTGCTTCGTCGGATGGCAATTTTGACGCCAACGAGCAGCGCGTGGCCAGCAAGATTGCCAAGGAATTGAATTTGAATCCGGCGGAATTCGAATTGCAATAAGCGGTTCATCGGTGGGCGTCTGCACGACGCCCCCGCTTGCAAGCTGCCTGGCTCAGGCAGCGATCACTGACGTTACGGCCAATGCCAGTGCGGCCAGCGGCCAGCAGACCAGCCTTGTGAGTTGAAAACCAGCGTTGCCCATGGCTAGTTGAGCGCCGCCTCGACCAGCCGGGCGGCGGCAAACAGCTTCGCTTCTGCACCCGGCGCGCACATGACTGAAATGCTGGGCGGCAGGCCGCTCGCTGCATCGCGGAACTTCCAGGCCGGGATGGCAATCGACGGCAGGTCCAGATAGTTGCCCATGGTATGCGAGGTGAATCTGCCGTTGATGCCGGGCTTGAGCGACAAGCGGTTCATTTGCCCATGTTCGGGCGCGAGCAGGCCCAGCGTGGGCAGCACCATTACCGCGTCGGTGCCCAGCAGTGCGTGGTAATGCTCGCGCGCACGTGAAAATTGGGCGGTGATGGCGTCTACCTTGGCCGCGCTGCGCGGTTTCATGACTGGCGCAATCAGCATCCAGCGCAGCAGGCCCGAATCGATGGTGGGTTTGCCGGTCAGTTGCGCCAACAGTTCCCTCCACGGCGAGAAGCGCTGCGCCGGAGACGACAGCAAACGTATCCAGCTGTTATAAAAATCATCGAGTATCAACTTGGGTATCTGCAGATAAAGTTTGCCGATATCGCTGAAGTCAAGCTCGTCGCGCTGGTAGCCATGCTGCGCCAATGTGGCCGTTGCCGTTGCCAGCGCGTCGCTGATGCAGGGGTTTTGCATGGTCAGCGCAAAGCCGCGCGGCACCACCAGCCGTGCTGAACCCGACTGGGACGGCGGCACAGGCGCGTCGGCAATCACGTTGTAGACCAGTTCGGCGTCGCGCACGCTGCGCGTCAGCGGACCCAGGCCCAGCCAGCTTTTGGTGGCGCCGGTGACCACCGGCCAGGTGCCGCGCTGGTTGACGGCAGCTGAATGCGGCTTGAAGCCGACCACGCCACAAAATGCGGCCGGAATACGGATCGAGCCGAGAATATCGGAGCCGACACCGAACACCGAGCCGCCTGACCCCACCAGCGCGCCTTCGCCGCCGCTGGAGCCGCCCGCCACGCGCCTGAGGTCGAGCGGATTGTTGGTGCGCCCGTAGCGCAGATTGGTCGATTCGGCGGTCATGGCCAGCTCCGGAATATTGCTGCGGGCGATCACGATGGCCCCGGCAGCTTTCAGGCGGCGCACGATCTCGGCGTCTTGTGCATGCGGCTCGGGCTGCATGCGCTTTGATCCGGCCGTTACCTCGTGGCCGGCCAGGCCAAAGGTTTCTTTCACGCTGCATGGCAAACCGAACAGCGGCAGCGATTTGTCGCCGTGCAGGTCCAGCTGGCGCGCTTGTTCCAGCGCCTGCTGGCGGAAAACATGCGTTGCCGCATTGATGCTGGCGTGCGCCTGTTCAATGCGGCCCAGATGGGTTTCGGCCAGTTGCGTTGCGGTAGTCGCGCCACGGCGCAAGTCGTCCAGCAGGTGAACTGCGTCGGGTTCTGCCAGGTTGCGCTTGAATTGGCTCATGAATCGTGGGTCCTTTGTTTGATGGGGGGCTGATGGCGGCGTTTAGCCTGCCTTGCTTCAAGCTATTATGCGCGGAAAAAACAGAAAAGAGCCTGCTGTTCAGCCTTGGCGTGGCGGCAGCGAGTTTGCTGTCAATCGCTTGGCTGCCAGGGCACCGGTGGCGCACTGGTGCAACAGCGCTATCAGCTGGCCCTGGCGCGCGGTGTCGGTCTTGTCGTAGATATGGTGCAAATGCGTTTTCACGGTGTTGATGGAGATATGCGCGCCGGCAGCGATACTGTCGATGGCGTTGCCGCGCGCCAGGGCCTGGCAGACCTGCGCTTCGGCAGGCGTCAGCGCGAACAGGCGTTGCAGCATGTGCGCCTCGGCTGGCGCCTGGTCGGGATTGCGCGCCAGCAGCATGGCGCAGGCCTGCTGGCAAAACGGGCCGTGTTCGACCTTGAATGGTACAACGCTCAGGAACAGGTCCGGCCCTGGCAGGCGCGCCAGGCGCAGCTCATGTGCCTGCGGTGGCGTGCCGGCAATTGCCTGTCGGATGCCCTGGGCCAGTTGCGGCAGCATGCTCCAGCGGATATCGCGAGGGTCGCTGCTGCCTGGTGCAAGGTGGCTGTGCAGCTTGCGCGGCAAATCGGGCGCGAACAGTGTCATGGCGCAGGCGTTGGCGTACTGCACTTCAAGTTTCGCATCGATCAGCAGCACGGCGGTATCGAGGCAGTCGAGGGCGGCTCGGGCGTTACGTTCGGCCAGATTGCTGCGCGCCAGGCGGCTGCTGATCTGCAAGGCGCGCTGCAAGTGTGGCGCCAGCGCCTGCAACTGCGCCTTGAGCGCTTGGCCGTCGGCAAACGGCCCCTGGCTGCGCTGTCGGTGTACGCCCAGCAGCGCCGTTTCGCCAGTGGAGAGGGGCAGGGCGCCGCCGATCACATGATACAGATCGATGGGCCGGCAGAAATCGGCATAGAACTCGGTGCCTTCCAATTCACGTGCACCAATATGCTCGGCGCTGCTGTGGATATGCCCGACGCCCAGCTTGCGCGCCAGTTTGATCCAGATATCGTGCTGCCAGTAATAAGCTTCGTAGGCGCGTAAGGCCTCATCGTTGACATGCGGGCTGTCGCAGACCAGCCTGAGGCTGTGGTGCCGGTTGAGCATGATCACCACGTCGCTGGCATCGCCGAAGGCGGCCATCATGTCGGTGCACAGCGCTCGCCACAGCGTTTCATCGAGCGCTGCGTCATACAAGCGGCCGATCAGTGCTTGTTGCTGTGGCGTCAGGTGATCTGTCATGGTGCTTGGCTTCCAGGGGCTGTAGTACACAATAGACCACCTTGGGCCAGTCAGGCAACGTCAGCCGTGGCGATTCAGCGCGCCGGCATGCCCAGCGAGGCAATGCTCTCTGCCGTGCGCGTGCCGTCGGCGAGCTGCTTCGGTGGCACCAGCATCACCACTTCGCCGCCGACGCTGCCGTCGCTGTGATGGTCGATGCGTACCTTCAGGTTGCGGTTCAGCGCAACAAAAGAATTGCTGCTGCTGGCAATGATGCGGTGTTCCTGCCCATCGCCGATTTGCGCGTACATGGCGCCGCCGGACCGGCGCAAGGACAGTGTGTCGCCGTTCGACAGCTCATAGGTGCCGGCAAAAGGCTTGAAGTCGTCCGGATGCATGTAGTGCGCCCTGGCTGGCAGGTCAATGCTGGGCGCGCGGCTGGCGTTGCCGGGCACTTCGACGATTCGTGTTTCGGGCAGGGTTTGGGCGGTAGCAGCCAGGCAGAGGCTGAGGCTGATGGTGGCGGCAATGACGGCCAGGGGTCTGGCTGAAGCAAGCGCAAACATGATGACACTCCTCGGATAATCTTGCCTGGCGCGCATGGGCCGGATGGCGCATGCAGCAGGCTGTCCGCAGTGTAGGCAGGCGATGTCAGGCACACATCATTCGTCCGAATGAGAAAAACATCTTTTATTGGTATTCAATTTGATAGCAAAAAGCAATCATGTGCTGTGGAAATACTTCGACCATGTAACATGCATCAAGCACGAAGGATAGCGTCGGACCTGGCGCGAGGGGGCAGCGTGGAAAAAATGCTGCGTTGTCAAGGATGAAGGCCAGGCTGTACAAACTGGACACCTCGAAGGATGCAAGCAATGACCATCAAACTACGCCATGCAGCCAGCCTGGCTGCCTTGTTCGTGCTGCCCGCTATCGCCAGCGCGGATATCGTGCAGCGGCAAGTGATTACAGAGATCGCTGCGCAACAAGATGCTGACGGTGCCGACGTGCTGACCATGGCAAACACGACTGGTTGCGGCGGCAAGCTCTTGCGCATGGATGCGCCATCGCTGGGCATGTTGCGTGCCGACTATGCCGCCATGAAGCGGAAACTGGCCAAACAGATACACACGCCGATGCTGGTGATTCTGGACGCATGTCCGGCGCCAGGCAGCGTCGGCGATGCCGCCGTGCCCGTGATCCGCCGGCTGGCCGCCTGCGATCCTGCTGCCTGTGCGGATGACCAGGCCCGTCTGTATCTGAGTGAAGAGTTGACGCCGCAGGACCATCGCGCGGCGCCCTATGTGCTGGTGGTACCGCTGCCACCGGGCAGGCAAAAAAATACCTGGCAGGTCGCGGTTTATGATGCAAAGCAAGGCAAGACCTTGCGCCTGGCCACGCAGATCGATGCCCCCGACTATCTTGAAGGCAAGCGCGTCAATGGCTATACGGTTTATTTTCCAAACGGCAAGGTCGCACTGCAGGTGGCGCAAAATGCGCAGGGCCTGCAAGACGGCGTAGCGGTTCAATACAACGAGGATGGCAGCGTGCAGGCGCGCGGCAGTTGGCGCAATGGCGTGCGGGAAGGCAAGCATAGCAGCTACCACGAGTCCGGCAAGCTGAGCGAAGAGATCGTTTACCGCAATGGCGAGCGGGCCGATGGCCAAGCGGAGACTTTCCATGATAACGGCCAGCTCAGCTCAAGCACCAACTACGTCGACGGCGAGATGAACGGTGAGCTGCTGACATATTATCCGGACGGCACCCTGGAAAGCCGCAGTACGAGGATCAAGGGACAAGTCAATGGTCGCACTACCTCTTACTATCCCGATGGCACGGTGAAAAGTACCCAGGACTACGTCAACAGCTATGCCGAGGGCGAGGGCCGGGAGTTCCATCCGGGCGGCAAGCTGGCCGCCGAGCGCGTCTACGGCGCTGGCGCGGTGATGCGCAGCGAACTGCTGTACAACACTGCCGGCCTGCTGGTCGCGCAAAGGCAGTGGGACGCGCAACGGCGCAAGCAGGGAAGCTTCAAGTCATGGCATGACAATGGCAAGCCGAAGGAAGTGGCGGACTATGTCGATGGCGAACGCCAGGGCTGGACCCGGATCTGGCGCCAGGATGGCAGCTTGGAGCAAGAGTGCCGTTTTGTGAAGGGGGAAGGGCAGGGGTGCTACGTCAGATAGCCAAACAGCGAAGACTGGGGTCGTACCCTCGGGGACGCGGAATCCCCGTACGACCCCGTCACTTTGGGGAAGGCAAGCAAGCTGCTTTTACCGGTGCGGCGGCGTCAGCACGCTGGCAATTGCCTTCGGCAAGGTTTCCGGATAGTCGCGGCTGAAGTGCAGGCCGCGGCTTTCGCGGCGCGACAGGGCGCTATTGACGATCATCGAGGCGACGTCGACCAGGTTGCGCAGTTCCAGCAGGTCGTGCGTGATGCGGAAATTGCGGTAGTACTCGTCGATCTCTTCCTTGAGCAGGGCGATGCGGTGCTGGGCCCGCTCCAGGCGCTTGGTGGTGCGCACGATGCCGACATAATTCCACATGAAGCGGCGCAATTCGTCCCAGTTATGGGCAATCACCACTTCCTCGTCGGCGTCGGTGACCCGGCTTTCGTCCCAGTCGGGCAGGTAGGGCGTGCCCAGCTTTTCCTTGCTTTCGATATCCTGGGCGCAGGCGCGGCCGATGACGATGCATTCCAGCAGCGAATTGCTGGCCAGGCGATTGGCGCCATGCAGCCCGGTACAGGCCGTCTCGCCGACCGCATACAGGCCCGGCAGGTCGGCGCGGCCGGCCAGGTCAGTCACCACGCCGCCACAGGTATAGTGGGCAGCGGGCACGATGGGGATCGGCTGTTTGGTGATGTCGATGCCCAGTTCCAGGCAGCGCGCATAAATGGTCGGGAAATGTTCGATCAGGAATTCGGCCGGCTTGTGGCTGATGTCCAGGTGCACATAATCGAGGCCGCGTTTCTTGATCTCGAAGTCGATGGCGCGCGCCACCACGTCGCGCGGCGCCAGTTCGGCCCGCTCGTCGTGGGCCAGCATAAAGCGCTGGCCGGCCGCCGCGCCCGCTTCGGGTGGCAGTTTCAGCAAGCCGCCCTCGCCACGGATCGCTTCGGTGATCAAAAATGACTTGGCATATGGGTGATACAAGCAGGTCGGGTGGAACTGGATAAATTCCATGTTTGATACGCGGCAGCCGGCGCGCCAGGCCATGGCGATGCCGTCGCCGCTGGCCGTGTCGGGATTGGTGGTGTACAGATATACCTTGCCGGCGCCGCCCGTGGCCAGCACGGTATGTTCGGCGGCAAAGGTCAGCACTTTGCCGGTCTTTTCATCCTGCACGTACAGGCCGTGGCAGTGCGGCTGCGCATTGCGCTGCACCGGCTTCATGCCCAGCTTGTCGGAGGTAATCAGGTCGATCGCGCAGTGATGTTCGAACAGGCTGATGTTGGGATGCTTGCGGACTTTTTCTTCCAGCGTCACTTGTACGGCGTGGCCGGTGGCATCGGCCGCGTGGATGATGCGGCGCTGGCTGTGGCCACCTTCGCGTGTCAGGTGGAAGCCCATCTCGGCGGTCGCGTCACGCGTAAACGGTACGCCTTGTTCGATCAGCCATTCGATCGCTGCACGGCCGTTCTCGACGATGTAGCGCGTGGCGCTTTCATCGCACAGGCCGCCACCGGCGATCAGGGTGTCTTCGATATGCTGCTGGTGGCTGTCGCCCGAATCGAGCACGGCGGCGATGCCGCCCTGCGCCCAGTTGCTGGCGCCATCGAGCAGCGCACGTTTTGAAATGATCGCGACGGTGCGCGTCTCTGCCAAATGCAGTGCAACCGAAAGACCCGCCAGGCCACTGCCGACAATCGCTACATCAAATTTCATGACATTTATATTTTTTTAGGGGAAGCATACTATAGTCCATTTCACATTGAACGGACATGTGTTGAGATAAATACTGTCGATAAAAGATAGTTGAGGTTACGCTTTGCGGCTCATCAAGGCTTGCGTAGAGCAGTTGGCCATGATTGCAAGACCAGTTCCAGCCTGCCAGTTTCCTGGTAGCAGCGGCCTTGCTTTCGGGGGAGACATGATCCGCATATTCAGCCACTACGTGTCGAAGACAGCTTTTGTGCTGTTATTGCTGGAAATTCTGATATTGCTGTTTTCGGCGACCTTCACCTCGCTGGTCGGGCTGGCCGACGGCCGTAACATGCTGCGCGCGGGCGAGGTCTACCTGGCCTCGTCGATCTTCGCACTTGTGATGGTGTTGTCGATGAGTGCGCTGGGCATGTACCAGCACCGTTCTCGCGAGGATATCCGCAACACCTTGCTGCGCATCCTGCCCGCTTTTGCGCTCGGTTTCGCCGTGCTCAGCCTGCTGGTGCGCTTCGTGCCGTCGCTGCATTTCGGGCGCGGCAGCGTGATGATCTTTGGCTTGGGCGCCATCGGCGTGCTGCTGGCGCGGCTGGTGGTGTTCAAATCGTCGCAGTCGGCGCTGATGGAAGGTCGTTTGATCCTGGTTGGTGGCGGTGCGCTGGCCAGGGAGTGCATGGACCTGGCGGCCAGCAAGATCGGTTTTCATCAATTCACGGTAGTGGGCTGTATGGATGTGCCGGGCGAGCAATGCTGCGTGCCGGCCTCGTCCATGTTGCCGCCCGGTTTGTCGTTGCTGGCCATGGCCAGGCGCTATGATGCGCAGGAAATCGTGGTCTCCGTCAGCGACCGGCGCAATGGTGCTTTTCCCGCACGCCAGTTGCTCGAATGTGCGCTGGGCGGCGTGCGCGTGATCGACGCGGCCACGTTCTTCGAGCGCGAAACGTGCCAGATCCGCATCGATTCCCTGCAGCCCAGCTACCTGATCTATGGCGGCGGTTTCGACCAGAGTTTTTTCCGTGCAGCTTCCAAGCGCCTGTTCGACCTGGCCGCCAGCGCCACCATTTTCCTCGCTACGCTGCCGCTGATGCTGCTGACCATGCTGTGCATCCGCCTGGAAGACGGCGGCCCGGTGTTTTACGAGCAGGAAAGGGTGGGGCGCGATGGCGCGCCCTTCAATGTGTTGAAATTTCGCAGCATGCGCTGCGACGCCGAGCGCGACGGTACGCCGACCTGGGCCCAGGCCAATGACAGCCGCGTGACGCGGATCGGCCATTGGATACGCAAGCTGCGCATCGACGAACTGCCGCAGATGCTCAATGTGTTTCGCGGCGAAATGAGTTTCGTCGGGCCGCGGCCGGAGCGGGCCTACTTTGTCGACCAGCTCAAGGAGCAGGTGCCATATTACAATATTCGCCACAGCATCAAGCCCGGCATCACGGGCCTGGCACAGGTGCGCTACCAGTACGGCGCCTCGGTCGATGACGCCGTCAGGAAGCTGCAATACGATCTGTATTATGTGAAAAACAACAGCCTGTTCCTCGACCTGCTGATCCTGCTGGAAACGGTGCAAGTGGTTCTTTTCGGCAAGGGTAGCCGGTGAGCCCCGAACCCGCCTTGGTGGTTGTGGCTGACGCTGCCGCGCTCAGCCATGGCGTCGCGTCGCTGGCGTTTTTCCTGCTTTCCCTTTTACTGATCAGCAACTGGCGCGCACGCCGGCACGCACGCGCCTTGCTGGCCGCCTGCCTGGTAACGGGCGCATGGGCCACCGGCGTCGTCGGGCTGATACTGCTGGAGCGGCGCTGGTCGCTGTCTGGCGATGCACTGGAATTGCTGCGCACGCTGGCCTGGCTGGTTTTCTTGCTGTTGCTGATTGCACCCGGGCGCGCGCGCCTGCTGGCTCTGGTGGCGGGAGGCAGTGGCGTGGCGGCGATCGGCCTGGTGCTGTGGTGGTCGGCCTTGCCGCAGTTGGGTGTCGGGCAGGCGGCGTTTGCGCGCACCGCCGCCATCGCCTGCCGGCTGCTGCTGGCGGTGCTCGGCATGCTGCTGGTGGAGCAGTGGTACCGCAACACGCCGCCGCTCAAGCGCTGGGGCATCAAGTTTGCGTGCCTGGGCGTTGGCGGCCTGTTTGCGTATGATTTTTACCTGTACAGCGATGCCTTGCTGTTTCGCGAGATCAATAACGATATCTGGGCCGCGCGCGGCATCGTCGATGCATTGTGCGCGCCGCTATTGGCCGTATCGGCGGCGCGCAATCCGGGCTGGGCGCTGGGTTTGTCAGTGTCGCGCCAGATGCTGTTCCGTTCGGCCGCCTTGCTCGGTTCGGCCATCTACCTGCTGGCAATGGCGGCCAGCGCCTATTACCTGCGCTATTTCGGTGGCGCCTGGGGTTCCCTGATGCAGATGGCCTACCTGGGCGGCGCCATGCTGCTGCTGGTCGGCGTGCTGTTTTCCGGCGCATTGCGCGCCAGGCTCAAGGTGTTTATCAATAAACATTTTTACAAGGCGATTTTTGATTACCGCGAAGAATGGCTACGCTTTACGCGCGCCCTGTCCGCAGATGGCCCGGCCCTTGGCGAGCGCACCATCGAGGCGGTGGCGCAACTGGTGGAAAGCCCGGCCGGCGGGCTGTGGATCGTGCGCGAGACGGGCATATTGACGCCGGTAGCGAGCTGGAACTGGCCGCCGCAGCTGCCTGCCGAAGCGGCAGATGGACCACTGTGCCGCTTCCTGGAAGCGCGGCAATGGGTGATCGAGGTACCTGACTGCCAGCAAGCGCCGCAACAGTACGGCGGCCTGGTGTTGCCACCCGCGCTGCTGGCCTTGCCCGCCATCTGGCTGCTGGTGCCATTGATGCTGCATGGGAAACTGTTCGGCATGGTGGCGCTGGCGCGGCCACGGGCCCGCATTGGTCTGAACTGGGAAATCCGCGATGTGCTGAAAATTGCCGGCAGCCAGGCTGCCAGCTACCTGGCGCACCGCGAATCGCTCGATACCTTGACGGTGGCGCGCCAGTTCGACTCGTTCAACCGCATGTCGACCTTTATCGTGCATGACCTGAAAAACCTGGTGTTCCAATTGTCGCTGCTGCTCAGCAACGCCGAAAAGCACCGCGCCAATCCCGCCTTCCAGCAAGATATGCTGGCCACGCTTGAGCATTCCGTGCAGAAAATGAAGACCTTGCTGCAGAAACTGGCGCGCGGCGAAGCGCCCGACGTCGCCACGCCGCTGCAGCTCGATGGCCTGCTGCGGCAGGCGGTGGCCGCCAAGGCCAGCCTGGCGCCGGCGCCACAATTGGACATAGTCGATGGCGAACTGACGGTGCTGGCCGACCGCCTGCGCCTGGAGCGGGTGCTGGGACACTTGCTTCAGAACGCCATCGAGGCCACTGCCAGCAGCGGCCAGGTAGCCGTGCTGCTGCGGCGCGAACAGCGCACGGCGGTGGTCGAACTGCGCGATACCGGCGCCGGCATGAGCGAGCAATTCATCCGCGAACGCTTGTTCAAGCCGTTCGACACGACCAAGACAGCGGGCATGGGCATCGGCGTGTTCGAGAGCCGCGAATACCTCCGCGAAGTGGGCGGCAGCCTGGAAGTGCGCAGCGAGCCGCAGGTGGGCACCACGTTTCGCGTGATCTTGCCGCTGCATCCCGCCTGAAACCCCTCGCCAGCGCAAAGGAAACCGCATGGGCAAGCAGAAACTGCTGGTGATCGAAGACGATTCCGGCCTGCAAAAGCAGCTGCAATGGAGTTTTGACAGCTACGAGGTGCTGCTGGCCGGCGAGCGCGAAGCGGCGCTGGCGCTGGTGCGGCGCCACCGGCCCGCCGTCGTCACGATGGACCTCGGTTTGCCGCCCGACCCGGACGGCGCCACCGAAGGACTGGCCACCTTGCAGCAGATCCTGGCGCTGGCGCCCGACACCAAGATCATTGTCCTGTCGGGCAACCAGGACCGCGCGCATGCGTTAAAGGCGATCGCCCTGGGTGCCTATGATTTTCACCAGAAACCGTTCGACGCCGACCTGCTGGGCCTGGTTATCGCGCGCGCCTTTTATTTGCACGCGATGCAGCAGGAAAACCGCCGCATGCTGCAGACCCAGGCGGACTCGCCGCTGGCCGGCATCGTCAGCCGCGATCCCGGCATGCTGAAACTGTGCCGCAGCGTGGAAAAAGTGGCACCTTCGTCGGCCAGCGTGATGCTGCTGGGCGACTCGGGCAGCGGCAAGGAATTGATCGCGCGCGGCCTGCATGCGCTCAGCAGCCGCAGCAGCCAGCGCTTTGTCGCCATCAACTGCGCGGCAATTCCAGACAACCTGCTCGAAAGCGAGCTGTTCGGTTATGAGCGGGGCGCGTTTACCGGCGCGGCGCGGCAAACCTTGGGCAAAATCGAACTTGCCCACGGCGGCACTTTTTTCCTCGATGAAATCGGCGACATGCCGCTGGCGCTGCAGGCAAAATTGCTGCGCTTCCTGCAGGAGCGCGTGATCGAACGCGTGGGCGGGCGCGGCGAGATTGCGGTCGACGTGCGCATCGTCTGTGCCACCCACCAGGACCTGAAAGCGCTGGCTGGCCAGGGGCGTTTCCGCGAAGACTTGTATTACCGCCTCAGCGAAATCGTGCTGCGCATTGCGCCGCTGCGCGAGCGGACCGGCGATTGCGCCTTGCTGGCCCACCATTTCAAGAACAAGTTCTGCGCCAGCGAAGGGCGTTCCAGCCTGCATTTCAGCAATGAGGCGCTGCAGGCGATCGAGTCGTATGACTGGCCCGGCAATGTGCGTGAAGTGGAAAATTGCATCAAGCGCGCCGTCATCATGTGCGACGGCCCGCACATCACGCTCGACGACCTGGGCTTGCCGCAACAGGCGCACGCGGCGGCACCGGACGACAGCGTCAACCTGCGCCAGGCGCGCGACGCAGCCGAATACAAGGTCATGGTGCGCGCGCTGGCGCGGGCCGACGGCAATATCGTCAAGGCGGCCGAATTGCTGGGCGTCAGCCGCCCGACCCTGTACGACCTGATGAACCACCACGGCATCAAATAGCTGCTCCGGAATGGTTCAAATATCAAGTTTGTGTATGACGTCGCACATACGCAGGCGGCGCGGCGCGGCATCCTTGGTCTGGTCAACTACAAGGAGGCATCATGAACGCAATCAGCTTATTAATGAAGGATCACCAGAACGTCAAGGCGCTGTTTACCCAGTACGAAGGCTTGAGCGACCGTTCTTTCGCGACCAAGAAAAAACTGGCCGAGCAAATCTGCCACGAACTGACCGTGCACACCCAGGTGGAAGAGGAAATCTTCTATCCGGCCGTGCGCCGGCCCATCCATGACGGCGACCTGATGGACGAAGCGGTGGTCGAGCACGCCAGCGCCAAGGAACTGATCGCGCAAATCCTCGCCATGGACCCCAGCGAAGACCTGTATGACGCCAAGGTCACCGTGTTGTCCGAGCAGATCGAGCACCACGTCAAGGAAGAAGAGAGCGACATGTTTCCCAAGGTGCGCAAGACCGGAGTTGACCTCGACGCGCTGGGCGAGCAAATCGCTGCGCGCAAGGAAGAGCTGAGCGCAACGGGCGCCTGAATTCGCAGCACACACAAATTTCATAACAGGGAAACCTCATGCAAGCTACGCAATTGTCCGTCTCGGATCTGAATCAACCTGGCGTCTCCTGGGGCGCCGTCATCGCCGGCGCTGCGGCGGCCGCCGCTTTGTCCTTCATCCTGCTGATCCTCGGTGTAGGCCTGGGCTTGTCATCGGTCTCGCCATGGTCATTCAATGCGACCGCGATTGGCGTGGGCACCATCGTCTGGCTCGCGTTCATGCAACTGGCCGCGTCCGGTATCGGCGGCTATATGGCCGGCCGCCTGCGCGCCAAATGGAGTTCGGTGCATACCGATGAAGTGCATTTCCGCGATACCGCCCACGGCTTGCTGGCCTGGGCCGTGGCAACGCTGTTGACGGTAGCCATGCTGGCCGGCGGTACGCGCGCCGTGCTGAGCGGCGCCATCGACGCCGGCACTGGCGTGGCAGCGGCGGTGGCGCCTGCGGCCGCAGCGGGTGCCGGTGCGGCCGCAGCCAATGCTGGCGAGGGTGGCAGTGGCACCAATCCGCTCGACTATTTCTCGGACATGCTGCTGCGCGCGGCACCAGCGCCTGTATCGAGCGCTGCCACAGCCGCCGCAAGCGGCGCGCCTGCCATGCCAATGTCTGATGCACCCGTGAACGCCGCCGACCAGCGCGTCGAAGTTGGCCGTATTTTCGCTTCCAGCCTGTCGAACGGCTCCCTGGCTGCCCATGACCGCGCCTACCTGGGCCAAATGGTTGCGAAGCGCACCGGTTTGACCCAGGCCGAAGCCGAAGCGCGCGTCGACGCCGTCTATGGCCGCGCCGCCAAGGCTGCCGCCGATGCCAAGGCCAAGGCACAGCAAGCGGCCGAAACGGCACGCAAGGCTGGTGCGCATACTGCACTGTGGATGTTTGTCGCCCTGCTGCTCGGCGCATTTGTCGCCGCCCTGGCAGCAACTTTCGGCGGTCGCCAGCGTGACCACGAACGCGTGCTGCGCCACGTGTCGATTTAATTACTCATCTTATTACAGGAGAAACTCCATGCGTTCCATCCTCTTGCTGTTGCTGGGTATCCCCCTGCCGATCATTATCCTGATCGCCATCTTCGTCCGCTAAGCATTTCCGCACTGCGGACGCGGTGAAAAATCGGGCGCATGCCGCAAGGTCTGCGCCCGATTTTCTTGTTGAGAACGAGGCGGCTGTGTAAGATAGCCGCACCACTTTTTCGAGAATGTCCATGACTGCCACTTCCTTGCGCTCCTTCCTGAAAACCGCCACCATCGCGGTGCTTGCCGGCAGCATGCTGGCCTCGTGCTCGACCCTGATCGGGCCGCGCGATGTGACTGTATCGTTGGCAAAGATGCAGCAGGGCCTGGAGCGCCGTTTTCCGATCGACAAGCGGGTGCTGTCGGTGCTGGAAGTCAAAGTCAGCAATCCGCAATTGTCATTGCAGGCTGAACGCGAACGGGTCGCGCTATCGGTTGATGCGGCTGTCACGCCACCGTTTATCCGCCAGCACTGGCGCGGCAACCTGGCCATTTCGGGCCGGCTGCAGCTCGACCCGCAGCGCAATGCGGTGTACCTGTTTGACGCCAGCGTGGACCGGGTGAGCATCGACGGCATGGACGAATCGCAGCAGCGCCAGTTCGCCAAGGTGGCCAGCCTGGTGGCCGACCAGTTGATGCATGAAACGCCGATCTACACCTTCAAGCCCGAGGAGCTGCGCTATGCGGGCGTGCAGTTTGTGCCGACACAATTGCGCACCACCCCCAACGGGCTGGTGGTAACGTTTCAACCGGTGAAATAAGACAGCCATGAAAAACCGCCCGAAGGCGGTAATGACCGGTTAGCGCCACTACGCCATCAGTAAACCTGCAAAGCCGATTAAAGCCCCAGTCGCCAGCACAGGCATATCGGGCCAAGCGGGCTCGAAAAATGTCGAGGGCAAGGCGCAGCGACGACGACAGTACGCATGTACGCCTAGGAGCTGCAACGCAGCCATCGGCATTTTCTCGGGCTCGCGTCTCCGGCCCGCCATTTTTTAAGCTTCTACGCCTTGCGCCTTTAAATACGTCAGGCAGCTTAACTTAACGGCAATAGGTTTCTTTGGGTCTGGTACGCCTCAGATATAGTAGATCAGCGCAACGATGGCCACCACCAGCGCAATACGCGTCAGATTGTAGGCTGTCTTGTTCCACGCCTTGAAGCGGCGGCGGTACTGGCCCATGGCCGCCGAGATATGGAACAGCTTGCTGATGCCACCGGCCTGATCGCCCAGTTCGTTGGGCGAAGCGGCGGCCGTCATCAGGGTGCGGCCCAGCCAGCGGTTCAGCGCCTGTGCCCAGCGAAAACGCATCGGGCGCTCGATGTCGCAGAACAAAATGATGCGGTCGCTGTCGGCGTCGTTGCGGGCCCAGTGGATATAGGTTTCGTCAAACATCACGGCCTGGCCGTCGCGCCAGCTGTGGCGCTCGCCATCGACATCGATAAAGCAGCGGTCGTCGTTCGGTGTCTGCAAGCCCAGGTGATAGCGCAGCGAGCCGGCAAACGGGTCGCGGTGCGGGTTGAGCTTGCCGCCGGACGGCAGTTCGGCAAACATGGCCGCCTTGATCGACGGAATCGCTTGCAGCAGGGCATAGGTTTGCGGGCACATCTGCTGCGCCGAAGGGTGGCTGGCGTCATACCATTTCAGGTAAAAACGCTTCCAGCCGTATTTGAAGAAGGAGTTGAATCCGACATCGTCGTTCTTTTCGGCCGCCTTGATCTTTTTCAGTTCCTGCAAGCGCAGCGCTTCATCGCGGATGATGTGCCAGTTCTGCTGCAGCGGCGCCAGCTCGGGAAAGTCGGATACGGCCAGGTAGGGCGTGGCCGGCACTTTTGAAAACGTGTGCATGAACAGGTTCAGCGGCGCCATGAACGAGGAGTGGTCGAAAATCTGGCGCCGGAACGGCAGGCGCACCTTGCCCCGGAAATGGATATGTAAAACGGAAAACACAAAAATGCCCAGCAAGGCCCACTTCATACACAACCTCGATTTGAAATAATGAGCAATTATAACCAGTTAATGGACGGCCCTGCGGACCACGGCAGTCCGTTCGATTCTTCGGTTGATGGCAACCGGCGCCGGCCGGCGCAGCAATTGGCACGGTATTGCATGTTGCGGCGGAAAAATGCGTTAACGTTATTAAAAGTAAATATGTAGTTCTTTTAGGTATTACAATTGAGTTGCTGGAAATATTTTTTGTTTCCTTTGGGGTATAATTTGACTCGCTGAAGCGCCGGACCACCCCCGCGCTATTCTTTCAGCAAACTATCCGACAGCCTAGAAAACGCTCGTCACCGGCCGCGTCATCACACAGTACGCCGCCTCTGCCACCTTGAGGCCGGCATTATCCGGCAAGCGTTTTCACTACAGGAAAAGGATATATCATGAACTCACAACGTCGCCTGACCATTGGCATGCGCCTGAGCCTCGGCTTCGCTGCCTTGGTGGTACTGATGCTGGTGCTGGCCGCCTTCGCTTTGCTGCGCATCGGTGCCATTTCGAACGCCATGCGCGCCCAGGAAACTGTGCAGCAGCAAAAGCTCGAGCCGCTGTATGTAGCGCGCGAAGCGCTTGACCAGACGGGCCTTGCCGCTCGCAATGCCTATATTTTCCACGATGAAGCGGCAGCCGCCAGGGAATTGGCGATTGTCGACCAGCAAAAAGCGCTGTATCTGGAAGCCTTGTCGAAACTGACACCCATGTTCAGGGGCGATCCGCAGTTCGAGAAGGTCAGCACTGGTTTGAACAAGATGGCGCAAGAACTGCTGCGGCCGCGCCAATTGCGCGAAGCGGGCAAGATGGAACAATACGGTGCCTTCCTGGTCAATGACTGCAGCCCCTTGCGGCGCCAGATCGTGGCCGATATCGACACGGTATTGAAATCGGTGCAGCGCGAGTCCATGCTGGCCAGCGAAGCGGCGCACGCCATTTATGGCCATTCGGTACGCTGGATTGCCGTGCTCGCCGCCATCAGCGTGCTTGTCTGCGTGGTGGTGGCCACCATCATTACGCGCCGCCTGCTGCGCCAACTGGGCGGCGAGCCCGATTACGCGGCGGCGATTGCCGACCGTATCGCCCATGGCCAACTGGGCATCGAAGTCGTGACGCGGCCAGGTGACGACAGCAGCATGCTGTTTGCCATGAAAACCATGCGAGACAATCTGTCGGCCATTGTTGGCAAGGTGCGTCTCGGTACCGAAAATATTACCGCCGCATCGACCGATATTGCCTCCGGTAACCGTGATTTGTCACAGCGCACCGAGCAGCAGGCCGGCTCGCTCGAAGAGGTCGCCTCCTCAATGGAGCAGCTGATCGCCACCGTGCGCCAGAATGCGGAAAACGCGCGGCAGGCGAACCATTTGGCGCGCGAAGCGTCGACCGTGTCGGAGCAGGGTGGCAAGGCGGTGGCCGAAGTGGTACACACCATGGGCCTGATTCATGCGTCGTCAAACAAGATTGTCGACATTATCGGCGTGATCGACGGCATTGCCTTCCAGACCAATATCCTGGCGCTCAACGCCGCCGTCGAGGCGGCACGCGCCGGCGAGCAGGGACGCGGCTTTGCGGTGGTGGCCACCGAGGTGCGCAGCCTGGCCCAGCGCTCGGCCGCCGCCGCGCACGAGATCAAGGCGCTGATCAACGATTCGGTCAGCAAGGTAGGCACCGGCACCGTGCTGGTCGAAAAAGCGGGCGCCACCATGCACGAGGTGGTGGCCGGCATCGGCCGTGTGACGGGCATCATGACCGAGATCAGCCACGCCACCGAGGAACAGGGCGCCGGCATCGAGCAAATCAACCGCGCCATCGTCGACATGGATAAAGTCACGCAGCAGAACGCGGCGCTGGTCGAGCAGGCGGCGGCTGCGGCGCTGCAACTGCAGCAGCAAGCCGAGCAGCTGGAACAGGAAGTGGGCATCTTCAAGCTGGAACAGGTGCACAGCCGGCCGCTGCTGACGGCCAACTGATCACTTGCCTCGCCGGACGTGCAAGTGCTGTTTTACGCGCTACAATGGAAGCCGGACCAGCGCTCCCAGGATCGTATATGCAGCTGCACCAGAGTGACGAGGCGAACAGCCCGGAAAGTGCCCCGAGCGCGAAAGTGCCGGTGCTGCGCCATGTCGCCGGCGCGATGGGCTGGGCGGTACTCACTTGCAGCGTATGCTTTGCCATTCTGGCCATTACCAAGGCATTGTTGCCGCCGCAATACTGGGGGGCGCACACGGGCCTGGCCCGTTTCGAGCGCGAAATGTCGCTGCCGCTGCTGCTGTTCTGGGTCGTGCTCTATTCCCCCATTCTTGAAACCTTCGTCGGCCAGCTGCTGCCGCTGGAAATCCTGCGGCGCTTTCGGGTCAACCAGCCTGTCAGCATCTTCATTGGCGCCGTGGTGTGGGCCATCGTCCATTACCTGAGCGGCGGCTTGCTGCATGCAATCGTGGCGCTCGGGTCCGGCGCCATGTTCAGCCTGGTTTATCTGCGCTACCGCGAGCCTGGCGTGGCGTCCGCTTATGCGACCACCGCCCTGGCCCGCGCCGTTAACAATTGCTTGCTGCTGATCGCCGTCGCCTACGGCATTGATGCCTGAGGCGGCGCCGGGTTCTTGGATCGTTTTTCTTGCAAACAATGATCAGGACGATAATGCATTGATGCACGTCAGGCCAGCGTCAGGCAGGCTTGCCATCTTGCGCCACGCGGCATACCGTGACAGATAGGCGGCGAAGCTTCCACCACGGTTTGACATCCTTGCCATATTGCACCTGACCCACGGAGTAGCCATGCGTTCGACTGCGATATTGTCTCTGTTACCCGCCATCATGCTGATGACCTCATTGAACGCGGCAGGACAACCGTCAGGGGGCGCCCCTTCTGCGCAGCGGCCATCCACCCCCATGGCGGAAAAATCCATGATGGAGATATGGCAGCGGCAAAGGCTGAAGCCGGCAGAGCCCGTAGCGTCTGCAGTGCTGGTGGCCCCACCCGTTGATGAACTGAAGAAGTCGGAACTGAAGGACCTGGCGGAGAAAATTCGTCAGGCCTGTCCAAGCTGCTCGACGGTCATTTCCATCGGCGGCGCGACGATTGTTGGCGGCAACGTCGGCGCCTCCTCCTTTGGTAGCGCCGTCGCCGGGAGCGCACGCAAATGCGTCTCGGCAGACAAGTCGGAGTGTAACGGCACCTGCCTCATGATCAGTGATGATCTGTACCAGCTTCTGCTTGCCAGAACAAGGAAACGCTAAGCGCACACCAGCCTGTAGCGCGTCTCAGTTCTGCCTGGCACGGTATCGGCATCATGGCAGCAAGCTGGTTATGGCAACTGACGATAGTGATCAGGCGAAGGACAGCATCATGAAAACGTTTGTTTTGGCTATGCTGCTACTGTTTTCGTGCATGGCCTGCGTGCGCGCTGCGCCCACCGTAGGCGCTTATCAAAACTACCGCGATTCGACGTACGCTATTCAACGTGCTTACCTGCAGCGCATAGCGCAGCATCAGGAAAAAATGATGGCAGACATGGAGCAGAAACTCACTCAGCAGCAATGGCAGACTACCGCGATTTCCATCATGGTATTTATCATGGTGGGGTTTGGCCTGGTGTTGAGCGGTTTGCAGTTCTACACCGATTTTCGGCGCGGGCACAGTTCCAGCATCACATTCAGAATGGGCGGCGGTACCTTTGAGCTGAGCAGTACCGTCATCGGGATAGTCATTCTTGCCCTCAGTTTCTGGTTCTTTCAAACCTATATCGAGAAAGTATACGAAATTAACATCGTGACAGTGTCGCCGATTGACCTCACCACGTTTGGCGTCGATCGTTAGTATTCGTTTCACTGCCCCATATCCTCGTCATATCCAATCTTGTTTCGGCGAATCGGCAATGGCATTGCCGCACGATTCACTGCCCTCGCGCCTGCAATAACGCCTTTTTGCTGTTTGCCGTCGCCTATGGCTTCGACGCCTGAGCCGGAGCCGGGCGCAGCAGGTACAGCAGCAACAGCGCAGTAACCAATGCCAGGCCGCACGGCAGGACGCGCGCTGTCAAAGAACGCTGGCATTTGTTATAGTTCCAGCCATCTTTCCTTCAGCCCTACATGATCCTGCCCATGACTAACGTTCTCACACCCCGCACTTTCGGTACGCCTTTATCTTCCACCGCCATCAAAGTCATGCTGCTCGGTTCCGGTGAGTTGGGCAAGGAAGTGATTATTGCCTTGCAGCGCCTAGGCGTGGAGGTGATTGCGGTGGACCGTTATCCGAACGCGCCCGGCCATCCGGTGGCGCACCGCTCGCATGTGATCGACATGAGTGACGGCGTGGCGCTGGCCGCCCTGATCGAGCTGGAAAAGCCGGACCTGATCGTGCCCGAAATCGAGGCGATCGCCACCGATACCCTGGCGGCGCTGGAAGCGGCCGGCCAGATTACCTGCATCCCGACCGCGCGCGCGGCGCAGCTGACCATGAACCGCGAAGGCATACGCCGGCTGGCGGCCGAGGAACTGGGCGTGGCCACCTCGCCGTACCGCTTTGCCAGCAGCTTGCAGGAATTGCAGCTCGCTTGCCAGGAAATCGGTTTTCCCTGCGTGGTGAAACCGGTCATGTCCTCGTCGGGCAAGGGCCAGTCGAAACTGGACAGCGCGCAAGACGTGGAAGCCGCCTGGGCCTATGCGGCCAGCGGCAGCCGGGTCGATACGGGCCGGGTCATCGTCGAAGGCTTTATCGATTTCGACTACGAGATCACTTTGCTGACGGTGCGCGCCATCGGCGCCTCGGGCCAGGTCGAGACGCAGTTTTGCGAGCCGATCGGCCACTTGCAGGTGCAGGGTGACTATGTGGAGTCATGGCAGCCGGCGCGCATGGCGCCGCTGGCACTGGAGCGTTCGCGCGAGATCGCGCGCAAGGTGACTGATGACCTGGGTGGCCTGGGCCTGTTCGGCGTCGAGTTGTTTGTGAAGGACGATATGGTGTGGTTTTCGGAAGTGAGCCCGCGCCCGCACGACACCGGCATGGTGACCATGGTCAGCCAGGTGCAGAGCGAATTCGAGCTGCACGCGAAAGCCATTCTGGGTTTGCCCGTCAATGTGGCGCTGCGCTCGCCGGGCGCCTCGGCTGTCATCTATGGCCAGCTGGAAGCGAAGGGCATCGCTTTTGAAGGCGTGGCCGATGCCCTGAGCGTGCCGGGATCGGATTTGCGCCTGTTCGGCAAGCCCGAATCGTTTGCGCGCCGCCGCATGGGCGTGGCGCTGGCCACGGCCGATGATATTGATACTGCGCGCCAGCGCGCCGTGCTGGCCGCCTCGAAAGTCCAACCTGTGGAGAAAAAATGAGCGAACAAGAGATCCCCGATGTAGAACCTTCCGAGCACGCGGTGACCGGCAAGGAAGCCGGCGCGAAGATGCTGTCCAACGCCTGCGCCGCCCGTGACGCTTTTTATGCCAGCCTGGGCGCTGTCGACAGCGATGTGCTGGCCCCGCTGGTGAACCCGTCGTTTATGGGCGGGCCGCGCTGGCCGTCGCTGCGCCAGGCCTGGCGCGTGATACGCCGCCCCGACTCCATCATTATTGCCAGCGATGGCCTCAGCGATCCGTTCGAGGATGACGACGATATTTTCGAGCCGCTGGGCCATCTGGTGGAGGTGTGCGTGGAAGCGCCGCTGTCCTGCTTCGAGGATGGCGACATTGCCGGTTCCTGGCTGTTTGACCTGGTGTATCAGCTGAGCCAGAACGTGGCCGATCACGGTTCGATTGATCTATTGGTCGAACGCCACGGCAGCGTGTCGATGGCGCTCGACCTGCAGGCGTCGCCAAGCGGGTTGGAAGACGAGAATGAACAGGTGGGCGTGCTGCTCGACGCGACGGCGCCAGGTATCCCTGCTGCCTTTGATACCCCGTACGGGCCGGTGATGATGCTGACGGCCACCGTGCTGCAGCCGGCCGAACTGGCGTATATCGGCGAAGCCGAAAACCGCGCCGAGGCACGCGCGGCACTGGCCAGGGCCTTGGCCGCATCGCCGAGCGGGCGCCTGAGCGTGGCGGATCGTCCGGCCGTCACTCTGCCTTAGTATCATCCTTGGCCGCATCCTTGATGTCCGCCGCTGGCTGCTGCCACTGGCCGGCTTTCTGCAATTGGTTTTTCAGGCCTTGCAAAGGAAAACCCAGCGCGTAGGCCCTGGCCGCGTACTCGCGCGCTTGCGCATACTCCTTGCGCTTGACGTACAGCAGGCCCAGGTTGTACTGCAGGGTGGCGTGTTCGGGCGACCGGCGCGCCGCTTCCTGCAGTTGTTCCAGCGCCGCCGCGTCCTGCCTGGTGGCCAGCAGGTAGTTACCGAACACCATACGCGCCGTCGTATCGTGCGGCGCATACGCAATCGCGCGCTCGAAGTAGCAGCTGACCGTGTAGCGCGCGCCCACCGGCTGCACGCGCTTGTCGCGCAGGCTCAGTTTCGCCATCGCGGCCAGTGCCCGATGGTGGTTGGGGAAGTGCTCCAGCGTGTAGCTGATGTCGCCGCCCAGGCTGCCCGTCATGCCCTGTTTCAGGGTCTCCACGTTGCGTGAAAAATGGTATTGCTCGACCACCGCCAGGCCGGCCCGGTCGTCGGAACTGGTGTAGTCGCCGCCCGGATCGTGTTTGACATACGGCGGGCAGCTCGATTGCGCGCCAGCGGTAGCGGTGGCGGCAAGCAAGGCGCAAAATATCAGCAGGTTTTTCATGGTGGACTCCGGTGGGTGACCTGGTCGAGCAGCTCGGCCAGCGCATGGCTGCGCGCCTGGCGCGACTGCAGCACGATGGCGCCGTCACTGGCCAGCGGCGCGCAGCCTTGTCGGGCAAGGTCGAGAAAGCGCAGCAGGGCGCGTGCGCAGTCGCTGCTGGAAGCCAGCTGGCCGATGGTGTCGATGCCGCACAGGCGCAGCTTGGCCGCGCTGTCGCCGGCCAGGTCGGTCAGGGCCAGCACGGGCCGGCGGCAGCGCAGATATTCATATAGCTTGGCGGGAATCTGGCCATTGCAGTTGGCCGCCTGCAACAGCAGCAAGCCGTCGGCCGACTGCATTTCGCGCAGCGCTTCGTGGTGCGCCTGCAATGGTGCCAGGGTGACCAGGTCGGCGATACCGTAGCGGGCCAGCAGGCCAGAGAGCCAGTCATCATGGCCGGTGGCGCGCAGCAGCAGCTGGAAATTGTGCGCGGCCAGCGCGCCGCCTTGCTTCAGCCGGGCCAGGGCAGCAAACAGTGCCTGCGGATCGCGCTCGGACGGATAAATCACGCCGCTGTGCAGCAGCAGGAAGCGGCTGCGGTGCCTGCCCCGCGCGTGGCTGGCGCACTCTGTAAAGCCCGCCTCGTCGTAACCGTTCTCGATCAGGCAAAAGCGTTTGGCGTCCACTTGCGTCAGGCGCCGGCGGTGGCTGTCGATGGCGCCCGGCGTGGTGCAGACGATGGCCGCGCTGCGCGCCGCGATGCGCTGTTCGATCCAGCCATGCAGGCGGTGCACGCGGGCATTGGCGGGATACAGCGCTTCAGGGTCGCTGTCGTCGATCATCGGGTCGCGCTGGTCGGCGATCCAGGGCAGGCCCGTCAGTTTATGCAGGGTCAAACCGATCAGGTGGGCGGTGGCGATCGGGTAGGTGGACCAGATCGCGTCGGGCCGGTAGCGCCGTATCATGGCCAGCCCGGCCGGCACGGCGCTAAGCCACCAGGAACTCCAGCGGTCGGGCAGGGCCAGACAGGCGGGATAGCGCCCACGCAGCGACAGATGGCGCGCCGCATCGAGCGCCGCACTGCGCCGCACCGTCAGCTGGCCGTCGCCGCTGGTCTGGTCGCTGGTGTGACCATAGGCGCGCGGGCTGGCGCTAAGCACCAGCGGCTGCCAGCCCGCTTCGGGCAGGTAGCGCGCGAAACCCAGGGTGCGCAGCACGCCGCTGCCGCCTTGCAGCGGGGGGAAATGGTAGGCCACCATCAGCAGGCGGCGCGGGCGCAGGCCCGGTTGCACGGTGATCATGCAGCGATCCAGTCGGCGCACAGGTGCTCGACCCTGGAGCGCGCGGCGGCGCTGGAAAAAGTGTGGTTGGCACCGGGCACTTCCTCCTGGCGCCAGCTGCGGCTGGTGCCCAGTTCGCGCCAGGCGCGGTCATTCGCCAGCAGGGTGCTCCATTCGCGCGCGCCCAGGTCGTCGCCGCTCAGTATCAGCAGCACCTTGCCGCGAAAGCAGCGCAGCGCCTCGAACAGCAGGCTTGCCGGCGCCTGCGCTTGCTGCTGCTCGTTGAGGGTGACAGCCTGGCGCAGTGACGCCAGGCTGTCACCCAGGCGCACGCTGCCGCCTGCCAGTTTGCGCCAGAACGCAGCTTGCAGCAGGCGCGGCAAATAATAGTGGCGCAAGGTGGCGCGGGCCAGGATCGCCGGGCTGCGCACCCAGGGATTGAGCAGTATCAGGCCGCTGATGCGCGGGTCGCGCGGCGCATGGCAGGCGGCCGCCGTGGCGCCGTCGCACAGGCCCCATAGCACCACCTCGCGCAGGGCCGGCACGGCGGCGAAAAACTGCGCCAGCGCGGCGGCGATGTCGGCATCGACACTGCGGTAGTCGCGCAGTTCACCCTCGCTGTCGCCCATGCCGCGGTAGTCGAAGCGCAGCACGGCGATGCCGCGCGCGGCCAGGAAGCGTGCCAGCAACACAAATTGACGGTGGCTGCCGGCCCGGTATTGCGGTCCGCCGGTGACGATCAGCACCCCGCGCGGGCCCGGCGCTGGCGGTACGGTCAGAATGCCGACCAGGCGCGCCTCGGCGTCGTCGGCGCAGCGAAAGCGCAACGCCAACTGATGGACGGCGGACAAGGGCGCGATGGTGGAAAGTTCATCGTGCATGCTGGCATTCTCCTTCGTCGAGCCAGTCGTGACAGACGCTGGCGGTCGCGTCCAGCAATTGCGGGCACTCCAGCAATTCGGCGCTGTTCCAGAACGGGCCATCGGCAAAGCCGGCGATGTACAGCGCCACGCCCGCAGCGCGCCATTGCCCGGCCAGGCTGGCGGCCGCTACTGGCAGCACAGCGGCCTCGCCGCTCTGGTATTGCAGCCAGTAGACGGGCGCCAAAGGGCGCAAGCTGGCAGCATCGATCGCATCGATGGCCTGCACCAGTTCCGGCGCCAGCAGGTAGCCTGCCACTTCGACGGCGCGACCGGCCGCAAGTTCGGCGCGCGCATGGCCGGGTGCCTCGGCCTGGCCGGCCAGCATGCGGCCGGCCAGGCGCAGGCGCAGGAAACGGTCGATGGCGCTCCGGCCGTCCAGTTCCGGTTGCCACAGCAGTAATCGCTGCACTGGCACCGGTGGATGCGCGGCCAGTTCCAGCGCCAGCAGGGCGCCCAGGCGCAAGCCCCACAGCATCAAGGGACCATCGACGCGTTGCGCCAGCCAGGCGCAGGCCAGGTGCAGGTCGTTGCGCCAGATGCTCCAGCGTGCGTCGCCGAAGTCGCCGCTGCTGTCGCCGCAGCCGTACAGGTCGAGCTGCAGTACGCTGTAGCCAGCGGCGGCAAAGGCGCGCGCTTGCATCGCGGCGACATGCCGGCTTTTGTTGAGTTCTTCGGCAAACGGATGGATATAGACGATGCCGCCACGCGCGGGCCGGCCCGGCGCCGGCAGGTGCAGCAGGCAGTAGCGCTGGCCGCCTTGCGCAGGCATGAAAAACGGCAGCAAGCTGATGGTGGCGCCCCGCATCAGCGCAAGTCCGCTTGCGCCAGCTTGGTGTCGACAAACGCCTGCAAGGTGCCGACGGTGGCGAAATGGCGGGCGTGGATATCGTCGTCCTCGATGGTGAAGCCGAAATGCTCTTCCAGCGCGGCGATCACGCCGAGCACCGCCATCGAATCGAGTTCCGGCAAGCTGCCCAGCAGCGGCGTATCGTGCGCCAGCGGCTGCGTGCCCAGTCCCAGCGTGGCGCGCAGGATGGCGGTGATGGTATCAAGTGGCGGCATGGCGGCTCCAGGGTAAATGGTCAAAGCGGAAACTCGGGAAACTGGCGGGGTGGCGCGACAAATGCAGATAGGGCGGCAGGCTGGCGAACATCCATTGCCAGCGGCCGCAGCGCACGAAAGTGGCCGTACCCAGGTTGATGGCGCCCAGGCGCGCATGGGCCGCCAGCGAGCTGCGGTTGAAGCGCGAGATGCGGCTGCACGACCATCGCACGCCTTGGACATGCAGCCGGGCGTTGGCTTCTTCCCACAGCCGGGCGAATACCAGCGCGCCGCGCTGCTGCGGATGCACCCACACGTCGAGGTCCCACGACAGCTGCGGCGCCAGCACATAGCGCGCGCGCACCTCGTCTTCCTGGCAGGCGCCGTGCAGCAGCCACAGCCAGCCGGCCATGGACGGCGCCGCATGATTGGCCTGGCCCACCCGCGCCACCAGGCATTGCGCGCCCTGATGGTAGCGGTCCAGCAGTACCGTCAACGGACGCTCGGGGCCAGGTGGCAGCGCTTCGGCCGCCAGGCAGGGCGTGACGGCGATCGCCTTGCCGCGGCCACGGCACAGGGAACCGGGCGCCACCGGCTGGGCCACGAATTGATAGCGGTGCAGCGCGCAGCGCCCGCCGGGAATCGCCTGCAGCAGGCGCGCGCATGCATGCCAGGCGCCGTCTATCCAGCCCAGCTGGCGCAGCGAGGCGGCGATACGGTGTACGAAGTTCAGGAACCAGGCCATGATGGAATGGGATAAGGCGGCTGGGCAGCCAACGTTGTCCATTAGAGCGCAGCGGCGTTGATGAGTCTTGCGCCGCCTCAAGTCGTGCCACCGGGCCGTGTAAGTTGATAAGAATCAAGAACCGCGACGGCGTTTGTCTCAATCATAGGGGGATGCATGAAATGCATCATGCCTGCATAGACGAGGGACGACGATGGCGACACTGATCCATGACTTTATCTTCGAGACGGCGCGCCAGGCGCCCGCCGCGCCGGCGCTGAGCTACCAGGGCGTGACGCTGGCGTATGGCGAGCTGGCGCAAAGCGTGCGCGACTGCGCCGACGCGCTGCTGCAGCTGGGTTTGCAGCGCGCCGGGCGCGTGGCTGTCTACCTGGAAAAACGCCATGAAAACGTAATTGCCATGTTCGGCGCGGCGGCAGCCGGCGGCGTGTTCGTGCCCGTCAATCCGCTGTTGAAACCCGAACAGGTCGCATATATTCTGAAAGACTGCGGCGTGTCCGTGCTGGTCACCTCGCGCGAACGGCTGGCGCAACTGGCACCGGCGCTGGCAGGCTGCCCCCGCTTGCGCACCATTATCGTCACCGGCGAGCGCGGTCCGGACGCCGCCCCGGGTGGCGTGCAGATTCTGTCATGGTCGTCGGTGCTGGCGCTGGGCGCGGACCTGGCGGCCAAGTTCCACGATACGATCAAGCACGCCATGATCGACAAGGACATGGCGGCGATTTTATATACCTCGGGCAGCACCGGCCGGCCCAAGGGCGTGGTGCTGTCACACCGCAATATGGTGGCCGGCGCAGCGAGCGTATCTTGCTACTTGCGCAACACGCCGCAAGACCGGCTGCTGTGCGTGCTGCCGCTCAGCTTTGACTATGGCCTGAGCCAGCTGACCACCGCGTTTGCCAGCGGCGCCTGCGCCGTGCTGATCAATTACTTGCTGCTGCGCGACATTATCGAAGCGGTGGAACAGGAAGCGATCACCGGCCTGGCGGCGGTGCCGCCGCTGTGGATACAACTGTCGCAACTGAGCTGGCCGCTGTCGACACCACTGCGCTACATCACCAATTCGGGCGGCGTGATGCAGCCGGGCACGGTCGACAAGCTGCGCGCACAGCTGCCGCATACGCAAATTTTCCTGATGTATGGCTTGACGGAAGCGTTCCGCTCCACCTACCTGCCGCCGGAACAGCTGGCAACGCGCCCGGACTCGATCGGCAAGGCGATTCCAAATGCCGAAGTGCTGGTGCTGCGGCCCGACGGCAGCGTGTGCGACGATGAAGAACCGGGCGAACTGGTGCACCGTGGCGCGCTGGTGGCGCTCGGCTACTGGAACGATGCGGCGCGCACCGCCGAGCGCTTCAAGCCGTTGCCACCCCAGGCCGATGGGCTGGTGCTGCCCGAACTGGCTGTCTGGTCGGGCGACACGGTACGCCGCGACGCCGACGGTTATCTGTATTTCGTCGGCCGCAACGATGAAATGATCAAGACCTCGGGCTACCGGGTCAGCCCGGCCGAGATCGAGGAAGTGGCGTATGCCAGCGCCCTGGTGGCCGAAGCGGTCGCGCTGGGCGTGCCGCACCCCTTGCTGGGCGCGGCCATCGCCTTGCTGGTGACTCCCGCGCCCGGCGTTGAACTGGGGCGCGAGGCGTTGTTGTCGGCCTGCCGCCAGCGCTTGCCTGCCTACATGATGCCGCTGTGGGTCGATATCCGCAGCGAGGCCTTGCCGCGCAATCCCAACGGCAAGATCGACCGGGCCCTGCTGGCGCGCGAGATTGCCGAGGTGCTTGCCACCATCCCTGTCAACGCCGGAGAGCGGCCATGAACGCGCGCGGCTTGCCCGTGCATGCGGCCTTGCAACTGTTGGCAACGCACGATGATGTGTTGCAGTTTGGTGGCCTGCCCTTGAACCGGCTGGCGCAGCGCGTGGGGCGCACGCCGTTCTATGCCTACGACCGCGCGCAGATCACGGCACGGGTGGCAAGCTTGCGCAGCGCGCTGCCTGCCGGCGTGCACCTGCATTACGCGATGAAGGCCAATCCGATGCCCGCCGTGGTGCAGTTGCTGGCCGCTCTGGTCGACGGCATCGACGTGGCGTCGGGCGGCGAACTGGCCACCGCGCTCGACACCACCATGGTGCCAGCGTGCATCAGCTTTGCGGGTCCCGGCAAAAGCAAAGACGAGCTGGCGCGTGCGGTGGCGGCGGGCGTGCTGATCAATGTCGAGTCGCGCGCAGAGCTGGAAAAGCTGGCCCTGGCCAGCGACCGGCTGGGCCTGGCGGCGCGGGTCGCCGTGCGGGTCAACCCCGATTTCGCGCTGCGCCGCGCCGGCATGCGCATGGGCGGCGGTGCCCAGCCGTTTGGCGTCGATGCGGCGCTGGTGCCGGCCTTGCTGGCGCGCATAGCCCAGCTGCAGCTCGATTTTCACGGCTTTCACTTGTTTTCCGGCTCGCAAAACCTGTCGGCCCTGGCGCTGGCCGAAGCCCAGGCGGCCAGTATCGAACTGGCGCTGCAATTGGCCCATGACGCACCGTCTGCCTTGCGCGTGCTCAATATCGGAGGCGGCTTCGGCGTGCCGTATTTTCCTGGCGACATGCCACTCGACCTGGCACCGCTGGCGGAGAACCTGCAGCGGCAACTGGACCGGCTGGCGAGGGCGGCGCCCGGCGCCCGGTTGAATATCGAGCTGGGCCGCTATCTGGTGGCCGAGGCCGGTATTTATGTGTGCACGGTGATCGAGCGCAAAATGTCGCATGGCCAGGTATTTCTCGTCACCGATGGCGGCTTGCACCATCACCTGGCCGCCTCGGGCAATTTCGGCCAGATGATACGCAAGAATTATCCGGTAGCGATCGGCAACCGCCTGCACGGCGGCATGCGCGAGGTGGTGTCCGTGGTGGGGCCGCTGTGCACGCCGCTGGACTTGCTGGCCGAGCAGATGGAAATGGCGCGCGCGGACGAGGGCGATCTGGTGGTGGTGTTCCAGTCGGGCGCGTATGGCCTGAGCGCCAGTCCGACCGCGTTTCTCGGCCATCCGCTGCCGGCCGAGGTACTGGTATGAGCGGCCTGTGTGGTTGGCTGGCGAACGCGGCTGACGCCGGCGTCGATGCCGTTTCGGCGATCACGGCCATGGCGGCGTCGTTGTCGCGCTTCGATCATGCCCCCTTGCAGCTGCGCACTGTGAGCGGTAGTGCTGTCGCCGTGGCCGCCTGCGACGGCGCCAGCCACCTGTATCAGCAAGATGACTTGTTGGTCGCCCTATGGGGACACCCCGTACTCGATGGCTCCGGGTTGAATGTGGCTGAGCGGCTCGCGCCCGTCTGGCTGGCGCGCGGTGCGGCGGCCTGCGCGGCCTTGTCCGGCGAATTTGCGCTGGCCATCCTTGATGGCCCTGCCGGTCAACTGCTGCTGGCGGTCGACCGCGCCGGCAGTTATCCGCTCAGTTATGTCACCAATGGGAAGGGCGTGTTGTTTGCCTCCTCGAACGACGCGATGCTGGCCCATCCGGCCCTCCGCGCTGCACTCGACCCGCAGGCCCTGTATCACTATCTGTTTTTCCATATGGTGCCGGCGCCGGAAACGCCATGGCTGGGCTGGCAGCGCTTGTTGCCGGGCGAATACCTGCAGGTGAGCGCGGGAAAACAATGCAAGGGCAGTTACTGGTCGCTGGCTTTCCAGGAAAAAACCATCGCCACCTTTGCCAGCCGCCAGCAGGCTTTTCTGAGCACCTTGCGCCTGGCGGTGGAAAGCAGCCTGGGCGACGCGGCGGCGGTCACCGGCGCCTTTCTCAGCGGTGGCACAGACAGTTCCACCATCGCCGCTATCGTCAGGCAAGTCACGGGATCGGGCGCGCGCGCCTATTCGATCGGCTTTGATGCGCCCGGCTACGACGAAATGGCCTATGCGCACCTGGCCGCCAGCCACGCCGGCTGCGTACACCATGAGTACTATGTGACGGCGGCCGATGTGCTGGCCGCGATTCCCGCCATGGCCGCCGTCTTTGACCAGCCGTTCGGCAATGCCTCGGCGATTCCCGCCTACTATTGCGCAAAAATGGCGCGCGACGACGGCATGACGCGCATGCTGGGCGGCGACGGTGGCGATGAGTTGTTTGGCGGCAACGAACGTTATGCGCACCAGGCTTTGCTGTCCAGCTATGAACGCCTGCCGGCCCTGCTGCGCCAGGGCCTGATCGAGCCGCTGCTGTTCCGCAAAAACAGGACGCGGTCTTCACGGCTGGGCAACAAGGCGCGCAGCTACATAGTGCAAGCCACCATGGCGCTGCCGGCACGGCTGGAAAGTTATAACTTGCTGCAGCGCTATGGCCATTGCACGGTGCTGGAAGACGCTTTCCTGGAAACCATCGTTCCCGGCATGGCGCTCGATCGCGTGAACAGCGCGTACTTGCAGCGACCGGAACGCCAGCTGAGCCAGATCAATGCCTTGCTGGCGCTCGACATGCGCTTTACGCTGGCCGACAACGACTTGCCCAAGGTGCGCAAGGCTTGCGAGCTGGCTGGCGTGGAAGCGGCGTTTCCCTTCCTGCACGACGCGATGGTGGCGTTTGCCGCCAGCCTGCCGCCCGGTGACAAGCTGCGGGGCATGCGGCTGCGGCCGTTTTTCAAGCAGGCGTTGGCCGATATCTTGCCACCGGCCATCTTGCGCAAGAAAAAGCACGGTTTTGGCCTGCCGTTCGGCCTGTGGCTGCAAAGCCACGCGCCGCTGCGCGAGTTTGCTTTCGATAACCTGGCCCAGTTGCGCCGGCGCGGCATCGTGCGGCCGGCCTTTATCGACGATCTTCAAGGCCGCTTGCTGCTGGAACATCCCGCTTATCACGGCACCATGGTATGGATCCTGATGATGCTGGAACAATGGCTCAGCGCGCATGCACTGGGCTTTGCCGCCGGTTCTGGCGCAGCCGCCACAGAAACGCCAGGCGTCCTTTATCCCATGGCGTAAAACGGGGCAACTGGAACAGGTCCAGCCCGGCGCCGGGCCGCGCCACGCCCCAGTCGGTGGTCAGCGCCGCAGTAAAACCCAGGCTTTTGACGATGTTGACATGGGACGGCCCGTAATCGCTGCCGGCCTTGCCGTTCGGATAGGCAAACAGGGTCACAGGCGCTTGCAGCAGCTGTTCCAGCTCGCGCTTGCCGTTGGCGATATCGTTGCGCGCCGCGCGGTCGGACAGGGCGGCCAGGATGGGGTGGCTAACCGTGTGCGCGCCGATGCCCATGCCGGCCGCGTGCAGCCGCTGCAGTTGAGCAGTCGTGAGCATCGCAGCGGCTGGCGTGCGCATGGCGCCACCGGCGCGCCGGCCGATATCAAACGCCAGGCGCTGGCGCTGTTCGAACGGCAGGTATTTCAATCGCCCCAGCACATGGTCGATGGCGGCGCGGCGCTGGGCCAGGCTGGCAAGCGCCAGACAGTCCAGCCCCAGGTCGCGCAAATCGAGGGTGGCCCCCGGCGACTGGCGCACGGCTTCGATCACGCTGTCGTTCCACATCTGGCCGCCATTCAAATAGCCGGTGGCGATAAAAAAGGTGGCGTGCAGGTCGTATTGCCGCAGCAACGGCAGCGCGTGTTCGGCATTGTCGGCGTAGCCGTCGTCGAAGGTAATGCACGCGGCACCCGGCGGCAGGCTGCCGCCCTGCAGGCGCTGCACGGCCAGCGGCAGGGGCAGCACCGTATAAAAACGCTTGAGCACGCGCAACTGGCGTTCGAACAGGGCGCGGTCGACTTCGCCGGGGAACAGCGGGTCGGGCCGGGCCAGGACCCGGTGGTAGATCAGGATCGACAGCTCGGCCCCGCTCATGGCTGGCCCGCCATGCCGGACTCGGCCTGTGCGGGCGCCTTGCGCAGCGGCACCGTTCGCTGTGCTTGCACATGCTGTTCGACCAGGATGCGGGTGGCGATCAGTGCCGCCATCAGATAATAGGGCATGTCGAAATACAGCAGGCTGAGGAAAGCGCCACCTACGGCAAAGCCTACCATGCTGGCCTGGCACATGGTGGCCAGGCCCAGCGCCCAGGCCAGCTCGGGCTTTCCGCGCGACAAACGGATAATCGCGACGGCCGTGCGCCAGGTGGCCCAGCCCAGCGCCAGGTAGATTGCCAGTCCTGCAAAGCCGTGTTCACCGAGGGCCTGGAAATAGATGCTGTGGGCCGCATGCACGTCCTGCGGATCGGGCGCGTAGCGGGCAAAAATGCCCGCATCGGAGACTTCGAAGCCGCCGCCCGGGAAACGGTCACGGGCCAGATTGTACGCCATCTGCCAGGCATTCAGGCGGCCCTGGGCCGAACTGTCTTCCTGGAAAGTATTGATGGTGTCCATGCGCGCGGTCCAGCGTTCGGGCATGAAAGCAAGCAGCAGCGGCCCGAGCAAACACAGCAGCGCACCCAGAGCCACTTTCTTGCCGCTCTTGATCCACATGAACAGGCACATGGCGGCGATCGCCAGCAGCCCGCCGCGCGAATACGAGCCGAGCGCAGCCAGGGCGCTCAGCACCATTGCGCCTGTCAGCCCATGGCGTATCCAGCGTTTGCCGCTATTTTGCTGCAGGTAATACATCAACGGAATCGTGATGATCAGCGCCAGTGCCAGCGCATTGTTGTCGCCGATAAAAGTCGCTTCCGGCCCCCAGACCCGTTCCGTGCCGCCGCTGCGGATGGTAAATATGCCGCCCTTGACGCCATAAAAGCCGATCGAGCCGACCAGTACCCAGACCAGCCTGATGATATCGGTGCGGCTGCGTATCAGCATCATCACCACAAAGCTCATCAGCATGATTTTCATCACCTTGTTCCACTGCACCCAGGACGGTTCGGGCAGCAGCGCAAACGGGGTTGTCACATTCATCCACAGCACGAACAGCAGCAACAACGCGCTGACGGGGGTCATCGGCAAGCGCTTGGGCGTGCGCGACAGCAACATGCTGAACATGGTGGCCACCGCGATGATCATGGCGAATGGCAACTGGGTGGCAAAGCCCCAGCCTTGTGTATGCGGGTTCATCACGCTGACCCAGACCCACATCAGGGCACCAGTGGCGGGCACCTTGAAGATAAAGGGGAGCGAGCCGAACACGATCAGGGTAATCAGTATGTCGCGCATGGAGAGAGGGCTTCCTGGCTGGCGGTGTCGCTAAGTGTTATCGCATCGCAGGCGCCTTGCATTGACGCCTGTCAACGGCTGGGGAAATGTGCTCAGTACACTGCTCGGTAACCTTGCATACCCAACACACAGGAGACGCGCGCTTGTTGACCGTACTGATGGCGACCTACAACGGCGCTGCCACCTTGCCTGAAGTACTGCAGGCGTACACTGCGCTGGCCAGGCCCGCCGGCGGCTGGCGGCTGGTGATTGCCGATAATGGCAGCAGCGATGGCACCGCGCTGGTGATCGCCGCCTTCCAGGGGCGCTTGCCTTTGAGCAGCTTGCAGGTGGCGCGGCGCGGCAAGAATGCTGCCTTGAACGCGGCGCTGGAACAGGTCTTGCGCCAGGGCGGCGACGGCCAGGATTTGCTGGTATTTACCGACGACGATGCGATTCCCAAGGTGGACTGGCTGCGACGCCTGCAGCAATGCGCTGCGCGCCAGCCCGGCCACGCGCTGTTCGGCGGCGCCATCGTGCCCGCCTGGCGTTTGCCTCCCGCGCCCTGGCTGCGGCAACATACGCCAGCGGGCCTGACCTGGGGCCTGACCGAACCCGGCTTGCAGGACGGCCCGATCTATCCGGGACTGGTGTGGGGCGCGAACATGGCGGTGCGGCGGCGCATTTTTGCCGACGGCCTGCGCTTTGACGACAGCATCGGCCCGAATGGCGCCAGCTATGCCATGGGGGGCGAAGTCAATTTCAACCTGCGCCTGGCGCAAGCGGGCCACCTGGCCTGGTTTTGCCCGCAAGCATGTGTGGCGCATATTATCCGCGTGCATCAGGTGACCGTGTCGTGGGTGCTGCGCCGCGCCTGGCTGCATGGACGGGGGCGTTTCCGCCAGCAAACAGACAGGGCCGTGCCGCGCTGGATGCTGGGGCGTTTCCTGCGCGACAGTACAGGATGGCTGGGCGCCTGGCTGCGGCGCGACCATAAGCAGGTATTCGTCCTGCGCTGGGAGCTGGCCAATATCGCCGGGTATTGCCAGGAGGCGTGGCAAAACAAGTTGCGGCGCCCCGCGCGCATCCTGATTACCAGTTACTCGGGCGAGCTGGGCGGCATGGAACTGCGCATGGCGCAAGAGGCGCGCATGCTCGACGGCGCCGGCTACCACAGCCTGCTGGCGCTGCGGCGCTTTGCCGGCTTCGAACGGTGGGCACAAGGCTTGCTGGCCCAGCAGGTGCGCATCAGCGTGTACCAGCCGCCGTTGTTCATCGAGCACTGGCGATGGCGCCGGCTCAATTTGCTGCGCGCGCGGCTGACGGGCGCCTGGCAGCTGCGGCGCTACCGGCCCGACCTGGTCCACGTGGCGTTGTGCTGGACTGCCTTTGGCGCCTCGATCCTGTGGCAGGCCAGCCGCTGCCGGCTGCCAGCCGTGGTCAGCGTGCACAATGCGTTTCCCCTGGAGCCGTTCAGCGCCTGGCAGCGGCCGCTGCTGGCCACGGCCATGCAGTGCGTCAAGGGCGTGTATGCCGTCTCGCCGTCGGCCTTGCAACATTTCATGGACTTGTACCGCGACATGCTGGCGCCTGGCACGCGCCTGGCCGTGATACCGAACGGCGTCGATACCGCGCTGTTTACCGTGTCTGCCGAGCGGCGGCGGCTGGCGCGCGAACAGCTGGGCTTGCCTCAAGACGCACTGGTGCTCGGCTCGGTGGCCCGGCTGTCGCCGCAAAAGCGGCCCGAGGCGCTGCTGGCCATGTTCTTGCGCCTGCGGCCACGCTTTCCCGGGCTGTACCTGGTGCTGGCCGGCAGCGGGCCGCTGGAAGCGGTACTGCGGCTGCAGGTGCAGGCGGCCGGTGTCGATGGGCAGGTGATCTTTACCGGTTACCAGGCCCGCATCGAGCTGCTGATGCCGGCATTCGACCTGCATTTGCTGCTCAGCCGCAACGAAGGCTTTGGCATCGCCACCATCGAAGCGATGGCCTGCGGCGTGCCGGCCGTGGGGACGGATGTGCCCGGCACCCGCGATATCCTGCACGATTGCGCCGGCGGGCTGCTGTTGCCGCTGGACGATGAGCTGGCGGCCTGCGAGGCGGTGGCCAGCCTGCTGCACGATGCGCCACGGCGCGCGGCGATGGCGCTGGCGGCCCGCCGGGAAGCCGAGCAGCGCTACTCGATGCCGCGCCTGGAACGGCAGTTGCGTCAGTTTTATGCTGGCCTGGTCTGACCCATGAGCGCCACCCGCCACTCCCTGCTGTTTTCCTTTGCCGAAAAATACACAGTGCTGCTGCTGGGCGTGCTTGCCACCATGATCTTGTCGCGCCTGCTCACGCCAGCCGAAGTGGGCGTGTATTCGCTCGGTGCGGTGCTGGTGGCCCTGGCCCAGGTGGTACGCGACTTTGGCGTAGGGCAATACCTGATCCAGGAAAAACAGCTCGATATCGTCAAGCTGCGCGCGGCGCTGGGGACCAGCGTGCTCGTTGCCTGGCTGCTGGCGCTGCTGGTATTGGCAGCCAGCGGGCCGCTTGCCAGCTTTTACCAGGAGCCACGCTTGCGGCTGGTGCTGCAATTGCTGTCGATTAATTTCGTCCTGATCCCCTTCAGCGCGCTGACCATCCCCTTGCTGCGTCGGCAGTTGCGCTTTCGCGCCATCTACGCCATCAATGCGGCCAACAGCATGACGAATCTGCTGGTGGCGGTCGGCCTGGCGTTGCTGGGCTACAGCTACATGAGCCTGGTATGGGCGGCACTGGCGGGCAGCCTGGCATCGCTGCTGGCCAGCCTGCTGCTGCGCCCGCGTGCACTGCCGTGGCTGCCGGGGCGGCAAGGCATGCGCACGGTGGCGGCGTTTGGGGCGTATTCAACCGGCGGCGGGCTGATCGATGAAGCCAGCGTGGCGGCGCCGGACCTGATTATCGGCAAGTTGATCGATATCGAAAGCCTGGCACTGTTCGGCAAGGCGCAAAGCGTGCTCAATATGTTCAATCAGCTCATTACCAGCGCCATCTCGCCGGTGGTGTTTCCCCTGTTCGCTGCCAACGAGCGCGCCGGCGGGAAGGGTGGGGCAGCGCCGGCCTATCTGCGCACCGTCAGCTATATGACGGCCTTGAGCTGGCCGTTTTTCTTCTTTCTTGCGTGCATGGCTTTGCCCTTGGTCAAATTGCTGTACGGACAGCAGTGGATCGCCTGTGTGCCCTTGATCCGCATCATGTGCCTGTCATCGGCCGTGTATAGCATGTTCAGCATGGCGCGCTACCTGCTGGTGGCCACCGGCAAGATGCGGTTGCAAGTCGGTATCGATGCCTGGTCCGGCGTGCTGAAGGTGGCACTGGTGCTGGCGGCGGCGCCGTTTGGCCTGGTGGCGGTGGCCTGGGCGGTAGTGCTGGCGCTGCTGCTGCGCAGCGCACTTAGCTACCGTTCGCTGCGCGCGGCCTGCAATCTCGATGGGTACTTGCTGTTGCGCACGGTCAGAAAAAGCCTGCTGTTGTGTGCTTGTACCGCGCCGGCGCCGCTGCTGGCATCACTGTGGTTGCCGAATGAGTTGCCGCAGGCCATGCCCTTGCTGGCGCTGCTGGTGCTGCTGGCAAGCGGGCTGGCCAGCCTGGTGTGCTGGATCGCCGGCATTTTTCTGTTGAAACATGAACTCGCTGCCGAATTTTTACTGCTGCAGCGCAGGCTGGCCGGCATGCTGCTGGCGGCCAGGACACCGCCTTGAGGGCATACCATGCGAGTTGGCATCCTGTCTTATCCCATGCTGTTCCAGCGCGATGGCGGCCTGCAGATACAGCTGCGCGAAACCCTTGCCGCACTGAACCGCCTGACACCGTGCGCCGGGCAGCCATTGCAGGTACAACTTGTCGATGCCAATCGCGAGCGGCTGGCCGACTACGATCTGATCCATGTGTTTTCTGCGATCAATGGCAATTTTCGCATCGTCGAAATGGCCAGCGAGCTGGGCCTGCCGGTGGTGCTGTCACCACTGCTGGCACCAAGCTGGAACCGCGCCACCGCCCGCCGCGCCGCGCTGGCGGACCGGCTGGTCGGCCGCTTGACGGACTGGACGGTGCAAACCAGCTACGCCCAGACCAAGCGCGCGCTGCAACTGGCCAGCCTGGTGATTGCCCTGGGCGAGGCCGAGCGCGACGCCATCACGCAGGGATACGGCGTCGCTTCTGAAAAAATCCGTGTGTTTCCAAATGGCGTCAACCCGCATTTCTTTACGGCCAATGGCGAGCTGTTCCGGCAAGAAACGGGCATTGCCGGCCCCTTCGTGCTGATGGTCGCCAGTATCTCGCCGTATAAAAACCAACTGGGCCTGGCGCTGGCGCTGGCCGGCAGTACGCTGCCGGTGGTGCTGATCGGCGCCGCGGCGCGCCACGAATTGCCGTATCTGCAGCAATTGCTGGCCTTGCCGCATGTCACCTGGCTGGGCGGCCTGGAACACGCCGATCCGCTGCTGGCCAGCGCCTACCATGCGGCCGCCGTGATGGCCTTGCCCAGCCAGGGCGAAGTGCTGCCTTTGTGCGTGCTTGAAGCGCTGGCGGCCGGCACGCCGGTGGTGATGACGGCGCAAAGCGCGCTCGACCTGCCCGATTCCGCGTTTGCGCTGCGCAAGGTGCGCTGGAACGATGGCGCCGCCCAGCGCCTGCTCATCGAACAACTGGTGGCCCGCCAACCCGAGCGCGCCAGGGTGCAGGCGCTGGTCAGCCAATTCAGCTGGGACAGGGTGGCGGCGCAGATTGCTGAATGCTATGTCCAGCTGCATGCCGGGAGCGCTCATGCTGTTTAATTCCTTCAGCTTTCTGTTTTTTTACCTGCCGATCGTGCTGGCCGGCTATTTTTTGCTGGGACAGTCGGGCCGGCCGCTGCTGCCTGCCGCCTGGCTCGCGCTGGCATCGCTGTTTTTCTACGGCTACTGGGAGGTGCGCTACGTGCCGCTGCTGCTGGCGTCAATCACCGTCAACTACCTGGGCGGGCGGCTGATCGGCGCTTGCACCGGGCCGGCCAGGAAGCGTGTGCTGGTGACGGCGCTCAGCGCCAATCTGTGCTTGCTGGCCTGGTATAAATACGCCAATTTTTTCGTCGACAGCGTCAATGCCCTGGCTGCGGCGGCTGGCGCTGGCGGCTTGCCACCGCTCGCGGTCATCCTGCCGATCGGCATTTCTTTCTTTACCTTTACCCAGATCGCCTTCCTGGTCGATTGCTACCGGGGCGAGGTTCGCGAATACCGCTTTATCCACTACGTGCTGTTTGTCAGCTATTTTCCGCACCTGATTGCCGGGCCGGTGCTGCATCACCGCGAAATGATGCCGCAATTTGCCGATGCGGCCAATACGCGCCCGCATGCCGGCAATTTTGCCATTGGCTTGTCGATCTTCGTGCTCGGTCTTGCCAAGAAGGTGCTGATTGCCGACAACCTGTCGCCAATGGCCATTCCCGTATTTGCTGCCGGTGCCGGGCCGACCCTGATCGAGGCCTGGATCGGCGTGCTGGCCTATACCTTCCAGCTGTATTTTGATTTTTCAGGCTATTGCGACATGGCCATCGGCCTGTCGCGCCTGTTCGGCGTCAGGCTGCCGCTCAATTTCAACTCGCCCTATAAAGCCGTCAATATCGCCGAGTTCTGGCGCCGCTGGCACATGACCTTGTCGCGATTCCTGCGCGACTATCTGTATATCGCGCTGGGCGGCAGCCGGCACGGACAAGCCAGGCGCTATCGCAATCTGATGCTGACCATGTTGCTGGGCGGCTTGTGGCATGGCGCTGGCTGGACCTTTGTCATCTGGGGTGGCCTGCACGGGCTGTACCTGGTGGTGCAGCAAGCCTGGCAGCAGCGGTTCGGCGTCGCGCGCAGCCGCTGGTGGCCACCGGCGCTGACGTTTTTTGCCGTCATGCTGGCCTGGATATTCTTTCGCGCGCCCGACGTGGCCACCGCCCGGGACATCGCCGGCGCCCTGTTCGGCGCGAATGGCGTGAGCTTGCCGCGCGGCCTGGAAGCCCTTGCGGTGCCGCTGGCGCACTGGGGCTGGCAGCCTGCCTTTGACGGCGTTCGCTGGATCGAGCTGGGAGGACCGGGCCTGCCGGTGCTGCTGCTGGCCATGCTGCTGGCCTTCAGGGCGCCCAATACACAAGAAATTTTTATTCATTACAAGCCCGGTATTGAAAGAATATTTCAAAATGCCCAGCTGGGGCGCCTGGCCTGGCACTGGCGGCCCACGCGCCGCTGGAGCCTGGGTTTCGCGGCGCTGTTTGTCGCCTGCATCTTCGGCATGAACCGCGTTACCGAATTTCTCTACTTTCAATTCTGACCATGGATAACCCGGATACCTCGGATACCTTGTCTTTGCGCCGCTATGTCGCCGTGTTCTGCGGCTGCGTGGCCGGTACGCTGCTGCTCGTTTCCACTGTCAATTACCAGGTCGATCCTTACTTGCTGCACCAGTGGGACAGCCCGCTGCTGCAGCGGCTGCAGCCGACGCGCGAAAAGCTCAGCGTGTGGGGCAAGACTTATGCCGTGGCGCGCTACCGGCCGGCCGTCGTGTATATCGGCAATTCGCGCACGGAAATGGGCCTGCCGGCCGGTGTGCGCACGCTGTTCGATGGCAAGACCGTCTTCAACAGCGCCGTCTCGGGCGCGTCGATCGGCGACGCCATGCTGCTGGCCCGGCACGCGGCGCAGGTCAGCCATGTCGATACCATGGTGTGGGGCATCGATGCGCCCTCGTTTTCCATGGAGCAGGGTTCGGCCGGCATCGAGCCCGGCCTGACGGAGGCCGGTCCGGCGTTTTTCGCACGGCGCGCCTTGCTTAACGTCAAGCGCGGCCTGACGCTCGACATGACGCGAGACACCTTGCGCCTGTTGCAGGGCAGTTTCGGCAGCGTGTGCTTGTCCAGCCTGGCCTTGCACGGCCAGCGCGACCACCGCTGTTTCAGCGATCGCATCAGGGGCTGGGGCGGCACGGCGCCAGCCATGGTGCCGCGTTTGCAGGAGTTCGGCACCGGCGCAGGCCCCACGCCCGATGCGCTGCAGGCGTTCGACGCCACCGTCGGCATGCTGTGTCGCGACGGCACGCGCTTGCGCCTGTATATCAATCCCACGCATGCGCTGACGATGGACGTGCTGTACTGGCGCGGCAAGTGGCCGGCCATGGAGCAGTGGCAAGCCGATATCACCGCGCTGGCCGAACGCCACCGGGGCCAGGGCTGCGACCTGCGGCTGGTCGACTTTTCAGGCTTTAACAGCATCACCAGCGAAGCCATACCGCAATTTGGCGGTGCGCGAGAAATGCGTTATTACTGGGAGGCATCTCACTACCGTGACAATGTGGGCCGCATGATCTTGTCGCGCCTGTTCGGCGGCAGCGAGGGCAGCCCCGTGCCACCCGAGGACTTCGGCATCGAACTGAGCAGCGAGAACCTGGCCGCGCATCAACAGGCCATGCGCACTGCGCGCGACCGCTTTCACCAGGAGCATCCGCAGGAAACCGCCTTCGTGCGCAAGCTGATCACCTTGCCGCGCGTACGGCCATAGCCCGCCGTTTTCGGCATGCCGGCAGGCATGCGCTATGATGACGTTTTTGTCATCACCTCAATAATTCTCGGAAAGCAACATGAAAATCGCCTTTTTCGGCAGCCAGCCCTATGATCGCCGCTTCTTTGACGAAGCCTTGTCGTCCCAGCCGGACGCACCCAACATTGAACTGAGCTATCACAGCGCCTTGCTGACTGAAGAAACGGCCATCCTGGCGCGCGGTGCCGAGGCCGTCTGCGTCTTCGTCAACGATGTACTTGACGCGGCCGTACTGACCGCCTTGCACGATTACGGCGTGCGCGCCATCCTGCTGCGCTGCGCTGGCTACAACAACCTCGATTTGCCGACGGCCAGGCGGCTGGGATTTTTTGTCGCGCGCGTACCGGCCTATTCGCCCGAAGCCGTGGCCGAACACACCCTGGCCATGGTGCAGACCCTGAACCGCCATACGCACCGCGCTTATGCCCGCGTTCGCGAAGGCAATTTTTCACTCGATGGCTTGCTGGGATTCAACCTGCATGGCAAGACGGTCGGCATCGTCGGCACCGGCAAGATCGGCCTGGCCACGGCGCGCATCTTCAGGGGCTTTGGCTGCAAGGTGCTGGGCCACGATCCCTATCCCTCGCCTGACTTTGCCGAACTGGGCACGATGGTGGACTTGCCGCAGCTGCTGGCCGAAGCGGACATCGTTTCGCTGCATTGCCCGTTGCAGGATAGCACGCGCCATCTGATCGGCCCGGCCACCTTGCCGCAGATGAAGCGTGGCGCCATGCTGGTCAATACCTCGCGCGGCGCCCTGATCGACACCGGCGCCGTGATCGATGCGCTCAAGTCGCGCCAGCTGGGTGCCCTGGCGATCGATGTGTACGAGCAGGAAAGCAGTCTGTTCTTCAACGATCACTCATCCGACATCATCGATGACGACGTGTTCCAGCGCCTGATGACGTTCCCGAATGTGCTGGTGACCGGCCACCAGGGCTTTTTCACCATCGAAGCATTGCGTGAAATTGCCGCCATCACCTTTCACAACCTCGATTGCTTCCGCAACGGCGGCGATTGCGGCAACAGCGTGGCCTAAAGTTCAAGCCGGCGCTCAGTGTTGCGGCGCCAGCATCGCCTGCGGCAACGCTGGCGCAAGCTGCGCATCTGCCGCCAGCTCTTCATTCACCAGCCGCGCGCAGCCTTTTTCACAGGCCAGCCGGGACTGCTGCAGCAGCGGAAATTCGCTGCGCCAGCGCCGCAAAATCGCTTGTTCGTCGCTGCGTGCGGCGTCGTCCAGGTAGACGGCCGCGCCCGGCGCCAGACGGGGAAACAGCAGCGGGCCGGCAGGGTAGCGGGCCAGCTTGCCGGTCGCCTGCGGCGGGCCGTCGATCACCAGCATGTCGATCGGCAAGCCGGCGGGCAGGCGCTCGGCGGCGTACCAGAGCCAGCTTTCACCCTGCAACTGGTGCGTGCGCAGCGGCGCATCGATCACCTGCGCCCAATCCGACAGGCCGTGGCGCGCCAGTTCGGCGCGTGTCTGCGCCGCATACGCAGCATCGTGCTCCAGACTGTAGACCTGGCCCGCTCCCTGCAGCTGCATGCAGCGCGCCAGCACCACGGTCGAGGTGCCACTGCTGCATTCAACCACCAGCTGCGGCCGTGCCGAGCGCGCATGGCGCGCCAGTTCCAGCAAAAAATCGGGCGAACCGGCCCAGCCCCGCGTGCGCGGCAGGCTTTTGTCCAGCTGCAGCTCGCGCTGCAGGCCATCGAGCGCTTCGAGCTGGTGGAACAGGGCGGCCGGTGCGCTGTCTGCCTGGTCGCGCAACTGATGCGCCAGCAGGTGGATCTGGCGCACCTTGTGCAAGGTCCAGGCGCACAGCAGCAGCGTGGCGGCCAGCAGCAGGACAGTGAGGTAGTTGGACATGAAAAGACCTTTCAAGGAAAAATCAGCTGACCTTGCTGACGACATAGCGGTATTTGCCTGACGCCTCGACGGCGATCTCGTCCACCTCTTCGATGTCGATCGCCACCTGCTCGCCCAGCCTGGCGCGAAAGCCTGCCACGATCAGCGCGCGGGTCGGCCCGTCCAGCAGCGGCAGGCACACCAGCAGCACGCGCGTGTGCAGCAGGCTTTCCTGGATGATCTTGAAGCCGCGCACCTGCGGCAGTTCGCGCAGGATATAGACCAGCGCCAGGCCGTGCATCACGGTGCCATCGGTGGCGGTGAGAAAGTCCGTGCTGCGGCCCTCGATTTTCTGCAGCAGCGGCAAGCCGCGCCCGCATGCGCAGGCGTTGACGCCCAGCGCACCGACGTCGCCGGTGGCGTAGCGGATGAAGGGGTAGTCGCGCGTGGCCAGGTGGGTGACGACGATTTCTCCAAGGCTGCCTGGCGGCAGCGGCTGGCCGGCCGTGTCGACGATTTCGACGATGATGTCTTCGGCCGTGATGTGCATGCCGCCGTGCGGGCATTCGTGGGCGATAAAGCCGGCGTCGCGCCCGCCGTAACCGTTGGCCACCGGGCAGCCGAAGGCGGTGGCGATCTGCGTGCGCTGTTCGTCGTAGAGGCGTTCGGATGTCACGAAAGCGACCTTCACACCCAGGTCGTCGAGCGGCACGCTATGCGCGCCGGCATGGCTGGCGATGCGGCACAGCGCCGATGGATAGCCGAACAGCATGCGCGGGCGCAGCCGCTGCAGCCGGCAGATGAAACCGTCGACCCTGGCGGGCGACATGGCAAACGCCGGCAGCAGGGTGCTGCGCAGCAGCCAGTCGCGCAGGCGGCGCAGCCGGTCCTGGGCGTGCAGTTCGATGGGCGAGCCCCAGAGCACCACTTCGCGCTCGCCGATATCGACGCCCCACCAGCGCGTGGCACGCCATTTGGCAGCGATATCGTGGCTGATGCGCCTGCGTCCAAGGAAAAACAGCAGCGGCTCGCCACTCGAGCCACCGGTGGAGAACGGACGCAGGCCATCGGCGCGGTCGGACTTGAAGGCCTCGCGCGCGGCGCTGATATCGTTCTTGCGCAGCAGCGGCAGGCGCGCCAGGTCGCTCAAGCTGTGCACCTGGCGCGGATCGAAGCCGATGCGCTGGAACAGCGCGCCGTAATAAGGCACATGGGCGCCCGCATGGCGCAGCAGGCGGCGCAGCCGCGCCAGGCGCCAGCGCTCCAGCTGCAGCGGAGTCCACCATTGCGAGCGCTCCATGCGGCGCAGCAGGCGCACGCTGTCGTGCCGCTTGAGCTTTTCATGCAGGGGAAACAGCCAGTGCGCGACCAGGCGCGCGTAGCCGGACGGACGCGGCGCGGCCAGGATGCGCCGGTACAGCGCCGCCAGATGCGGCCCCACATCCCGCCAGTCGAACTGCGCCGCATGCAGCAGGCCGTTGGCTGCCAGCCGGCTGGCCTGTTGCGGCTCGCGCAGCAAAGCCAGCATGGCCTGCGCCATGGCCGGCGCGTCGCCGGGCGACACCAGCAGGCCCGTCACGCCGTGTTGCAGCAAGGCCGGAATGCCGCCCACATTGGTGCTGACCACGGGCACGCCGCAGGCCAGCGCTTCCAGCACCGAGATCGGCATATTGTCGGCCAGGCTGGGATTGAGCACGATGGTGCTGGACTGGTACAGCGCCGGCATGGCGGCGTTGGCCACATGGCCTGCAAATGTCAGCGCCTGCGTTACGTTCAGGTCGCGGGCCAGGGCTTCCAGCGCGGCCCGCTCGGGACCGTCGCCGGCCAGCACCAGGCGCGCGCCGGGATACGCCGCGCGCACGATGGCAAAGGCGCGCACGGCGCTGGCGTTGTCGTACAGCGCCTGCAGGTGGCGCGCCACCAGGATCACCGGATCCTTGTTTTTTCGCTCGATTTGCACTGGCGTGAACCTGCGCAAGTCGACCAGATTGGGCACGATATGGGCAGTGTGGCCGCACTGTTCGAAAATCTCCTGCAAAAAGCGCGAGGGCACGGCGATGACGTCGGCGCGCAACAGGCTGGCGTCGACCAGGCGCCGGTGGCGCGCAAAAAAGGTTGCCGCCTCGCCGCCACGGTAATTGAGCAGCACGGGTTTGCCGCACAGGCTGGCGACCCACAGTGCTGGCGCGCCCTGCAAATGCCAGGACCAGCCCGAGTTGGCCATTACATGGAACAGGTCAGCGTTCCGACTGGCGCGCCACAGGTGCCACAGGAAGATGGGCAGGCGCAGGGCCGCGCGCAGGTAGCGCACGCGCGCCAGCCAAGGCGGCAGCACGCTGGCATTGACGGCCAGCAGTTCCACTGTTGCCCCTTCGGCGCGCAGCAGCGCCGCCAATTGCGCCGTCTGGTTGGCCATGCCGCCGGCCGGCGGCGCTTGCGGGCCGACCAGCGCGATGCGCATGCCGGCGAGCATCATCGTGTGCGCTCCGCCGGCTGCCGCACCATGCCGACGTGTGTGCGTTGCGCGCTCAGGCGCCGATAGAGATCGGCGTAGCGCGCCACGCTGCCGGCCCAGCTGCGTTCGCGTTCCACATAGGCACGGGCGCGGCGGCGCAACAGCGGCCAACTGGCCGGCTGGCCCAGCAGGGCCAGCACCGATTGCGCCAGCGCATCGGCGTCGTTGGCACGAAACAGCACGCCGGTCTGGCCATCCTGGATCAGCTCGCGGTGGCCGCCGACGTCCGACGCGGCCACTAGCCGGCCTTGCGCCATCGCCTCCAGCGGCTTCAGGGGGGTGACCAGTTCCGTCAGGCGCATCGGCAGGCGCGGATAGACCAGCACGTCGATCAACTGATAATACTGCGCCACCTGTGCGTGCGGCACGCGCCCGGCGAACACCACCTGGCCGGTGATGCCGAGTTCAACGGCCAGTGCGCGCAATTGCGCTTCCTGCGGACCGCCGCCGGCCAGCAGCAGGCGCAATGCTGGTGTGGCGGCCAGCATGCGCGGCATGGCGCGCAGCAACAGCGCCAGGCCTTCATAGGCGTAAAACGAGCCGATAAAGCCGATCACGGGGTGGCCGGCCAGTCCCATCGCGTGTGCCAGGCCTGGCTGCTTGGGCGCCGTATCGAAGGCGGCGACATCGACCGCGTTGGGAATCACGGTGATTTTGTCCGGCGGCAGGCCGCGCGCGCACAAATCCTGGCGCAAGCCTTCGCAGATGGTGGTGATGGCGTCGGCGCGACGCAGCGCATGGTTTTCCAGCATGCGCGTCAGGCGGTAGCGCAGGCCGCCGGGCCGGCTGCTGCCATGGTCGGCGGCCGCGTCTTCCCAGAAGGCACGCACTTCGTAGACTACCGGAATACCGAGGGCGCGCCCTACGCCGAGGGCGGCGATGGCGTTCAGGGCCGGCGAATGCGCGTGCAGGATGTCGGGTTTCAGCTGCAGCGCAAGCTGGCGCAGTCGCCGCGACAGGCCAAGGATCACGCTCCACTGGCCCAGCACGGGCAGGCGCGACCACCATTGCCGGCCGGGTGCGGTGCGGTAAAAGTGCCAGCCGTCGATCGTCTGCTCCAGGGTGTCGCACCGGCCCTGCTTGGCGCCGGTCAGGTGCAAGGTTTCCCAGCCCAGCGCGCGCTGCTGGGCCAGGATGGCGACGGTGCGGAAGGTGTAGCCGCTGTGCAGCGGCAGCGAATGGTCGAGGATGTGCAGGATGCGCATGGCGTTTTTCGTGTCATCGTGTCAGCAAGGGTGGAGGTAGCGGTAGCGGTAATCAGGCGGTAGCCAGTTCCCGCGCCGTGGCAGCGGCCATTGGTACCACCTGGCGCAAAAAGGACTCAAACATGAGCAGCGACCACAGCGGTGCGCTATGGTCGCGCCGGCCCGAGCCGTGCTGCTCGATCAGCTGGCTGACATAGTCCATGTCGAACAGGCCGCATTGCGCCATTTCCGGGCTGGTCAGGCGCTGGTGCAGGCGTTCGCGCAGCGGCCCGCGCAACCAGGCGGCCAGCGGCACGGAAAAACCCATCTTCTGGCGATACAGCAATTCGTCGGGCAACAGTGGGCGCAGCGCCTTTTTCAGCAGGTATTTGCCGGTGCTCCCGCGCAGTTTCAGTTGCGGCGGCAGGCCCGACATCCACGCCACCAGTTCATGGTCGAGCAGCGGCGAGCGCACTTCCAGCGCATGCGCCATGCTGGCGCGGTCGACCTTGGTCAATATGTCGCCGGGCAAATAGGTTTTCAGGTCCAGGTATTGCACTTGCGACAGCGGATCCTGCGCCGGGCTGGCCAGGGCATGGCGGCGCAGCACTTCGACCGCGCGGTAGCCTTGCAGGCTGCGCCGCAGTTCGGGGCTGAACAGGCGTGCGCGCATGGCGTCGCCGAGGATGCTGACGCTGTGGAAATAGGCATCGGTGGCGTCGCGCGCCAGCCCTTCGAAGGTGGTCTTGGCGCGCATGAAACGCGGCGCCCAGTCGGCCTTCGGGTAAAGCCGGCCCAGGGTACCGAACAGCGAGCGGCGCAACCCCTGCGGCAGCATGGCGCGCACTTTTTCTTCGCGCGTATGCAGGTTGTAGCGCCGGTAGCCGGCCAGGCTCTCGTCGCCGCCGTCGCCCGACAGCGCCACCGTGACGCGCCGGCGCGCCAGCTGGCACACGCGGTAGGTGGGCATGGCCGAACTGTCGGCGAACGGCTCGTCGTACAGCGTGGCCAGCAGGTCGATCAGTTCGAAATCGTCGGACTCGACCTGCTGCGCATGGTGCAAGGTGCCATAGCGGCGCGCCACCATGCTGGCGTAGGGGGCCTCGTTATAGGCCGGGTCGCCGAATGAGATCGAGCAGGTATTGACGGGCGCCGCGCTGGCGCCGGCCATCATCGCCACCACCGCGCTCGAATCGACGCCGCCGGACAAAAAGGCCCCCAGCGGCACTTCGGCCACCATGCGGATGCGCACCGCTTCGCGCAGCCGCGCCAGCAATTCGTCGCCCGCCTGTGCTTCGCTCGCTGGCGCATGCGGCACGAAAGGTACGTCCCAGTACTGGCGCGGCGCCGGCAGCGGCTGGCCGGCGCGGATGCACAGGGTATGGCCTGGCGGCAGCTTGTGCGCATGGCGAAAGATGCTGCGCGGCTCGGGCACGTAGCCGTAGGCAAAATAGTCTTCCACCGCCAGTGGATCGAGTTCGCGCGGCATGGCCGGGTGCGCCAGCAGCGCCTTCAGTTCGGAGCCGAAGGCCAGGGTGCCGTCTGTCAGTTCGCCATAGTACAGCGGCTTGACGCCAAGCCGGTCGCGCGCCAGGAACAGCAGGTGGCGCCGGCGGTCCCACAGGGCAAAGGCGAACATGCCGCGCAGGCGCTGCACGCATTGTTCCCCCCACTGTTCCCAGGCGTGCACGATCACTTCGGTGTCGCTGCTGGTGCGGAACTGATGGCCGAACTGGCGCAGTTCGGCCATCAGGGCGCGGTAATTATAGATTTCGCCATTGAAGACGATGGCCACGCTGCGGTCGGCATTGAACAGCGGCTGCTGGCCGCTGGCCAGGTCGATCACAGACAAGCGCCGGTGGCCCAGGCCCAGGCCCGGTTCGCGGTGCATGCCGTCCTCGTCTGGCCCGCGGTGACGCAGGCTGTGGGTCAGGCGCGCCAGCAGCGTCGCTTCAATGTCGCGCTGGCCCTGCAGATCAAAGATGCCGACGATGCCGCACATGGAAGTCCTTTCACGGATAAGTGGGAAGCGGGGAGGGCGCTTCGGCGCCCGTCAAGCGGTCATACACGGCCAGATAGGCGCCGGCCATGGCGGCAAGGCTGTGTTCGGCCAGCACCAGGCGCCGTCCGCACGCGCCGTGCTGCGCACCCAGTTCAGGCGCACGGTAGTAGTCAAGCAGCGCGGCGGCCAGCAGTTCGGGCGAAGCCGGCGGCACCAGCGCGCCGCTCCGGCCTGGGCGCACCAGTTCCGCATTGCCGCCCACTTGCGTCGCCACTACCGGCAGCCCGGTCGCCATCGCTTCCAGGATGGTGTTGGAACTGCCTTCGGCCAGCGACGGCAGCGCGAATACGTCCATGGCCCTCAGCAATTGCGCAACGTCGTCGCGCGCGCCGGGCAGCCAGGCCTGGTGCTGAACGCCGGCCTGCGCCAGCAGGGCCAGGCAAGGCTGGCGGCACGGACCATCGCCGATGATCATCAGCCGCAGATGCGCGCGCTGGCGCGGGTCGAGTTGTTCCAGCAGCAGCAAAAAGGCGCGCACCAGGGTCAATTGGTCTTTCACGGCCGCCATCCGGCCCACGCTGCCGATCACATACGCGCCATGGCGCAGGAAGCCGGGCGGCCCCGCCACGGCCGGCGGACCCAGGCGCGGGTGAAACTTCGCACTGTCAACGCCGTTGCCAATATGGCTGATGCTGGCGGGCGGCGCGCCGATGGCCTGTACCAGCCACTGGCCCAGGTCAACGCTGACAGCGATGAAATGCTGGATCAGCGGTCGCATCAACTTGCGCAGCAACCGGTATTTGCGGTTGTTGCCGTGCAGGTCGTTGATGTCGCGCCCGTGTTCGCCATGCACGCGCAGGCGCACGCCGGCGATGGTGGCCAGCAGTTGCGCCTCGATGCAGCCGAGGTTGCGCGTGTGCACCAGGCTGGGCCGCAATTGCCGCAGCAGCCGGTACAGGCGCAGGTAATGCAAGGGATCCTTGCCTTCGCGCTTGTCCAGGCTGACCACGTCGACCCCGGGCGCGCTCAAGCGCTGGCGAAAGGCGGTAGCGTTTTTCAGGCAGACAATCGCGTGCCGGTAGCGCCCTGGCGGCATATGGTTGATCAGGTTCACCAGGCCGTTTTCAAGGCCGCCCACGTCGAGCTGGTCGATGATATGCACGATCAGCGGCGGCGCGCCGGCCGCCGTGCTGTTGCGGGGCGGCTCAAGGCGCATGCGGCACCCCCTGCAACGCCTGTTCGATACCGGGCAGCGCCGCCTGTAAAAAGGCTTGCAACTGTTCGCGTGGCGGCGGCGCCAATTCATCGTAAGTGCTGGAGACCATGATGTCTGCGCCATCCTGGCGCGTGCCCAACAGCTTGCCCCTGGCCAGCAGCAGCTTGACCAGCGCCGGGCTGGCCGTCAGCACGCCGCCCTGCTGGTAGCTGCGCCATACCAGCACCCGCTCGCTACCGTGTGCCAGCAAGGTTTCGCGTATCTGCAAGCTGCGTCCCGGCAGGCTCAAACGGCGCGTCTGCTGCCCCAGCGGTAGCCAACGTGGGCCGAATGGCGTCACCTGGTGCGTCAGCAGTTCGGCATTGCGCGTCTGGTGCGCATACCAGGCCAGTTGCACGCTCACTTGCGCCGTACCTTGCTGATAGGTGGCGTGCAGGCGCCGCGGCGCACCGGCCAGGGCGGCGTTCCAGTCAGGCGTACTGGCATGCGCCAGGCGCCAGCCGGACGGGGTCGGCATGGCCAGTTGCGCGGCCTGGCGCTCCGGCGGCGCGTCGTCGTTGCGCCAGGCCAGCGCCGGCCAGGCGGCGGCGATCACGATGCAGGCGACTGCGGCCTTGACGGCGGCCAGCGAGGCGCTGCGCGCCGGCATGGCCTGATTGGTTGCCAGCGTCAGTGCCGGCATGCGTTCGCGCCAGCGGCTCGCTAGCAGCAACAGCAACAGCATCACCAGGCCAAAAAACAGCCAGCCATATACCAGGTGGTCGACGCCGACCGCCAGCCGCATGCCGCTGTAGTGGCCCAGCATCACGACCAGCCAGGCGCGCACGCCGTTGGCCAGGATCGGCACCACCAGCGCGCATACCATCACGGCCAAGCGCCGGCGCATGCTGCGAAAATGCAAATGAGCAAACAGCGCACCCAGGGCCAGCGAGGCGATCACATAGCGCAGGCCGCTGCAGGCCTCGACCACCGACCAGTTGCCGCTAGCCAGGGAAAAATAGTTGCCGTCCCTGAACACCGGCACGCCCGACAAGTGCAGCGCGCCGACCGTGAAACCGGCCGTAAAGTCGATCAGGGGTGGCAGAAACACTTCGCCGAAAGGCACGGCCAGGAACAGGTAAGCCAGCGGAAAGGCCAGCAAGCGCGTGGCGGGCCAGCCCAGAATGGCCAGCACGGCTGCGGGCAGCATGGCGGTGGCTGCATATTGCTCGGCCACTTGCACGTAAGCCACATCGGCCAGCAGCCAGGCCACGCCCAGCACGAACAGCAGCAGTCCGCCCGCCATCGATGGGCGTGGCGGCAGTACGGCCAGGCGCGCGCGCTTGCGCCAGGCCAGCCACAGGCTGATCGGCACGATCAGGAAACCATGGGCAAAGGTCTGCGAGCGCGACCATACTTCCAGCATGCCCCAGAAGGTGGCATGGTACAGCACCACGATGGCGGTCATGGCCAGCAGCAGTGCAGGCACGCCATGGCCGGGGGCAAAGGGCGCTTGCACCGGTGGCATTGGCGGCATGGGTGGCAGCGGCAGGCTGGCCGCGACTGTGGGCGAGGCCAGCGTCATGGCGCTTCCGATTCTTGCACTGGCCGCAGGCTCGCCGTGCTGCCGCTTGTGCCTTGCTGCACCGGATGTGGCTTGAGGCCCAGCATGGCACCCAGGGCCTGCAAATTGCCTTCCCATTGATATTTTTGCAAAATCAGCTGGCGCGCGCAGCTGCCCATGTCCACACCTGCTCCTGGCTGGGCGGCGGCGCGCAGCACGCGCGCCGCATGGTGAATGAACTCGGCTTCGTCGTGCGCCAGCAGCAGGTCCAGCCCGGGCTGGGCGGCGATGCCTTCGAGCGCTTGCGGCGACGCCAGTACGATCTTGCCCATCGCCATCGCTTCCAGCACCTTGTTTTGCACGCCGCGCGCAATGCGCAGCGGCGCCACAGCCAGGGTCGCACCGGCCAGCCACGGGCGGATATCGTCCACCGCGCCAGTGACGGTCACGCCGGCTACCTTGGCCAGGGACTGCACGCGGGGCGCCGGCCGGCTGCCGACGATATAAAAAAGCAGTTGCGGGAACTGGCGCCGCAGGGCTGGCCACACATGGCGCACGAACCACTGCACCGCGTCGATATTCGGCCAGTAATCCATGGCGCCCGTAAATACCAGCACCTGGCTGCCGGGCGGATACGGCGAAGCAGCACATCGCTCCGGTGCAAAATAGCCAGTGTCGACGCCATTATTGAAGTGATGGGTCTTGCGCCGCACCATCGGCGCGCAGAGGCGAAACAGGTTTGCCTCGGCTTCCGAGACAAAGCTGGCAGCGGAAAACTGCTGGGCGATATGGCGTTCGTACTGCAGCAAGCGGTGCGCCTCGCGCTGGAACAACTGCGACAAGGGCCATGGCTTGCTGTCACCGTACTGGCGCCATTTGTCGGAATCGACGTCGACAAAGTCGATCACGCGGTGCAGATGGCGCGCGCCCCTGCCATCGATGTACTGCGCCATAGGTCCGGAAAACGCCAGCGCATGGCGTACTTTGCCGCTCTCCCGCAGGCCGTCCACCCATTCCAGCAGGCGCGCGTCGCGGTAGTACTGCACGCTCATGGCCTGGCGCGACAGCAGGGCCCGCACCGCACGCCAGCGGGCAGCCGTCAAACGCAAGTCGACCATGCGCGTACTGGCACACAAAGCAGCCACCTCATGCATATATTGCCAGTCGGCTTGCTCGTCGATAAAACAGCCCAGGTGCACGCGGAAATGCCTGCTCAAGTATTGCAGCATATGCCAGGAACGTATCTTGTCACCCTTGTTGGGCGGATACGGCAGCCGGTGTGTGAGGAAGAGCAGATCGCGCATGGCTAGCCCAGCTGCCGCACAAGATGCGGTCCCAGCAGGTTGGCCAGCGGCAGCGGCAGACGGCGCCAGGCGCGGATGAACAGCGCGTATTTCGGATTGAGCGGATTCACGTCGGGCAGCGAGCTTGCGCGGATCAGCTTGTAGGCATACGGCAACGGCTGCGGCGCAAAGCCCCAGTTTTTCTTGAAATCAAAGGCACCCGTGCCCAGCTTGCTGCGGCCAAAGTCGAACTGGTGCACGCCGCGCGCGCTGGCACGCCGCATCAGTTCCCAGTACATGAAGTCGTTGGCGCCGCTGCTGCGCGCCAGCACGCTGCCGGCGCCATAATACGGCAACACCTCGCCGCGAAAATAAAACGACAGCACGCTGGCCTGCGCCTGTTGCCCCTGGTAGACGGTGAGGATGTCGCAATCGTTGCCGAACACCGTGCGCAGCAGGGCAAAGTGGCGACGCGCAAACACGGGCGTACCCAGGCGGTGCACGCTGGCCGCATACAGGGGAAAGAAATGATCGAGATCGTGGTCGACGACGCTGTGCAGGCCGGCGGCGATGGCCTTGCGCAGGACGGCGCGCTGCTTGCGCGGGATCGCCAGCAGGTTTTGCTCTTCATTTGCCAGCAATGTTTTGCGGAAGGTGGCGTACAGGGGCTTGCCTTGCCAGTCGTCGGGAATGGCGCCGTCGCGCTGGCGGTACTCCAGGTGGCCCACTTCCAGCTCGCGCGCCAGATGCTGTGCCCGTGCGTCCAGCGCACGCCTGGCCTGCAGGTCGATCGCGGCGATACCACCATACACGCAGAAGGGCAGCGAGACGAGCGCCTTGCCGCACAGCAGGCCGCGCAGGTGCACCAGTGGCAGCACGCCCAGGATGCGGCCGCTCTGTTCGGCATACAGGAAATGGCTGGCGTGGCCGAAGCCTTGCTCCATGATGGTTTGCCAGCCGGCGCGGTGAAAAAACGTAGCATCGGGGCAGCTGTGCACGAAGGCATCCCAGCGGCCATGGTCTTGCGGCAGCAGCGTGCGGATGATGATCGCGCTGCTGCGCCGGGCGGCGGCAATGACGTCCGCCGCGCTGTCGGTAAGGTGGGGCGCCTCATGCATCATGTACCCTCAAGAAAAATGCGATCCATCCGGTCCCAGGCAAAATCGCTCGTCAGGCGTGCCAGCCGCGCCTCCATCCGTGCCAGGTTCAGGTAGTGGCGAAAGCGTGTCTTCCAGCCTGGGCCAGCGGGCCGCGGTTGCCCCGGATCGAGCTCCCAAGGGTGAAAATAGAATATGCCAGCCTGGCCATCGCGTGAATTGATGCGGCGCAAAAGCCAGCGCGACAATGAATAGGGCAGCAGGCGAAAGTAGCCACCACCGCCGGCCGGATAATTGCGGCTGCCCAGGCGCACCGTGCTGACCGGCAATTCCAGCACCCCCTGCGGGCCACGCGGGTGCCAGGCGAAGCGCGGCGCGTCGGGCATGCCGTAATGGTCATGGCGGATCGGGTAGATGCTGGAACTGTAGCGGTAGCCCGCCTCGCACAGCACATCGAAGGCCCATAGATTGCGTGCGCCGATGGAAAAGCTGGGGGCGCGGTAGCCCAGCACCGCCTGACCGGTCAATTGTTCAAGAATGCGCTTGCTCTGCACCACATCGTGCAGAAATTCGCTGCGCGACTGCTGCGAGGCGCGCAGGTGGGCATGGCCATGGCTGGCCACCTCATGGCCGGCGGCGGCCACGCGGCGCAGCATGGCCGGATAGCGCTCGGCGATCCAGCCCAGGGTAAAGAAGGTGGCGTGAATGCCCTTGTCGCCAAGTAGCAGCAGGATGCGCTCGACGTTGGCCTCGACCCGGCATTCGAGACGGGGCCAGTCGGCGCGGGCGATATGGGGCGCAAAGGCCGAGACCTGGAAATAGTCCTCGACATCGATGGTCAGCGCATTGCGCACGCTTGGCGTGTTCATGGCGCAAGCCGTGCGGATAGCCATTGCGCGGTGACGGTGGCGATGCGTTCGGCCGCGTGGCCGTCCCAGTATTGCGGAATGCGGCCGCGCTTGCCGCCCGTGCGCAGCACCTGGCGCGCCAGCGACAGGATGGCGGCGGGGGCGGTGCCGGCGATGACGTTGGTGCCTTCGTCGACGGTGACGGGGCGTTCGGTATTGTCGCGCAAGGTCAGGCAGGGCACACCCAGCGCCGTGGTTTCCTCCTGGATGCCGCCCGAATCGGTCAGCACCAGTTGCGCGCCCTGCATCAGGCCTAGCATTTCAAGGTAGCCCAGCGGCGGCAGCAGCATGATGGCATGCTCGCGCAGCCGCCGCGCCAGCCCGGTTTTATCGAGCATGGCGCGGGTACGCGGATGGATGGGAAACAGCAGCGTCAGCTGCGTCGACAGCGTGCACATGGCCTCCATCAGCGCGGCCAGGCGTGCGCCGTCGTCGACATTCGATGGCCGATGCAAGGTCAGCAGGCCATACGCGGGCGGAGTATCATGGCCGTGGGCCCGCAGGCTGATGCGCGGCGGCACGGCGTCGGGCAACTCGCGCAGCAGGCTGTCGATCATCACATTGCCGGCAAAATGGATGCGTTCCTCCGCGATGCCTTCGCGCAGCAAATTGGCGCGCGCCCCCGTTTCGCTGGTAAACAGCAGCGCCGACAATTGATCGGTCAGCACGCGGTTGATTTCTTCCGGCATGGTGCGCTCGCCACTGCGCAGGCCGGCCTCGACATGGATCACCGGGGTGCCCAGCTTGGCCGCCACCAGCGCGCAGGCCAGCGTGGAGTTGACGTCGCCCACCACCAGCACGGCGTGCGGCGCCAGGTCCAGATGCACAGTTTCATAACGGCGCATGATCTCGGCCGTCTGCTGTGCGTGGCTGCCCGAACCGACCTCGAGGTTGATGTCGGGCGCGCGCAGGCCCAGGTCGGCAAAAACCTGCGCGTTCATGGCCGTATCATAATGCTGTCCGGTATGCACCAGGCTGGTACGCACCTGCGGCGCCAGTTTTGCAAACGCCGCCAGGATCGGCGCCATCTTCATCAGGTTGGGCCGCGCGGCAACGATGCACAGCAGATGCGGCCGTGCCGATGGCAGAACAGGGTCGGACATGGAGCCTCCTTAGAATCGCATGGTGAGCGTGGCGCTGACGCCGTTTTCGTGAAAATCGCCGCCGCGGTTGCTGCGGTGCCGGGTGTGGCGCAGGTCGATCGCCGCCGTCATGTTCGAGCGCAGCACGCGGCTGTAGCCGGCCGTGACCGTGATATTGTCATCGCGCCGCGGCACGCTGAGCGAACGCGCGCTGGCGTAGCCGGCCTGCACGTTGACGCTGCCGCGCGCGGAAGAGCGCCAGCTCCAGCCGGCGCTGGCGCCCAGCTGGCGCGTCCGGTCCGATGTGCTCAGGTCGATATCGGGCAGCAAGCCGCTGTCGACCCCGCTATTCGTCTGCGCCGTGCGGTCGAGCGCCGACAAACCCAGTATCAGGGTGCTTTTCGGCGTGGCGCGCACCATATTCAGCTTCAGCTGTTTTTGCAGGTAGTAGCGGTGGCTGAAGTAATTCAGGCCGCCCAGCTGCGGGTCTTGCGCCTGGGCGTAGCGCAGGAATGCATCGATGCGCAGGCGCCGGTCCTGGGCGTCGGGAAAGATGCCGCGCCATAGCTGGTCCAGCATGCTGGCCGCGTCGCTGTCGCCCAGGTGCAGAAATTGCGCCGGCATGGTGGTGATGTCTTCGCTGTATTGCAGCGACCAGTTGTTGTGGCGCTGCAGGAAGCGCGCGTCCAGGCTGTAGGTCTGGCCGAAAAAGCGCCGGCCCGTGCTGAAAGCCACGCTGGTGCGCGATGACGGCGTCCACACGCCGCCCAGCGACCAGAAACGGCCTTGCGGATTGCGCCCGTCGCTGGCCTCGTAGCCTTCCTTTTCCGTGCCGACGCTGGCGGTGCCCGACCAGGTAGGGCTGAACGGGTAGCGCAGGCCGACGCTGGCGCGCTCCTTGCGCTGCGGCGGCAGCATGCTGTCCTCGGTGCGACGCACATCATAGCTGGCGTTCCAGGTCCAGCTGCGGCCGTGCGGTTCGCCACCCAGCAGCAATTGCAATTCGTCGCTGTGGGTAGCCAGCAGATTGTTTTCGCTTGACACATCGGCGCGCGTATAACGTAGTTCAAAGGTGCCCAGGCCCTGAAAACGGTGCCGCAGGTAGGGGCTGACGACGGTGGCACGCACGCTGCTCTGGTTCCCGCTGTCTGGCAAGGCATCGATTACGGGTGCGCCGAACGGCGACACGTTCTGCCGGTTGATGCTGGCGTGTCCGTCCAGGTAAAACCAGTCGCGCAGCAGTTCGGCGTTGGCGCCGGCCTGCAGCTGCACGGTATCGGAATCGGCGCGCTGATGCGACAAAAACTTGCGCCAGCTGGCGTCGAGGTGCACTTGCAGGCGCGGACCGCTGGCGATCACGGCAATGGCGGGGGCAATTTCAGTGATAAAGTCGGATTTCTCCTGGCCGGGCGGCGCCAGCAGCGCGTTGTCGGTGTAGCTTTCACGCAGGCGCAGCGAGGGTGCCACCAGCCAGTCCAGGGCCGCTGCAGGTGGCGCCACCAATAGCAGCAGCCACGGCGCCAGCGCGCCGGCCGGCCTAATCGTAATAGCCATAACCGTAGTATTCGCTGCCGGGAAAACCCTTGGTCTTGTTATAGATCAGGTTAATGTGCTCGCACGATTCGATCTGGCGCAAGGCTTCCTTGACCGCATGCTGGGTGGTAGTTTCCGCTTCGACCACCATCACTACCTGGCCCATCTGGCCCACCAGAGCATGGGCTTCGCTGGTGATCAGCAGCGGCGGCGAGTCGAAGACGACGATGCGGTCTGCATAGCGGCTGGCGATTTCACTGAGCATGCGACTCATGGCGCGGCTGGCCAGCAGTTCCGTGGCGTGCTTGTTGCTGCGTCCGGCCGGTAAAATGCTGAGGGTGGCGACATTGGTTTTCAGGATCACGTCGGCCATTTCCAGGCGCTCGTCGAGCAGCACGTCCATCAGCCCCGGTTCGGTCGGCAGTCCCAGCACTTTCAGCACCGACGGACGTGCCACGTCGGCGTCAACCAGCAGCACCGTCATGTCCATTTCCATGGCAATGCTCATGGCCAGGTTGACGGCGCAATAGGTCTTGCCTTCGCCGGGCATGGCGCTGGTGACGACGATCAGGTTGCCGTGGCGGATGGCGTCGGCGCCGGTGGCGCGCGCATTGCGCAGCAGCGGGCGCTTGATGATGCGGAAATCCTCGGCCACCGAGGTGCGCCCGCCGTCGTGGGTGACCATGCCCTGCGCCTGCAGCCTGACCAGGTTCAGCGCGCGGTAGTTGGGCGAGGCCGGGGTGGTGTCCGCAGCGGCCTCGCCTGTGGTGCCATCCACCTTGTAAGGGATGGCGGCTTCGGCCAGCTCCAGCGGAGCGCCACTGTCGGCTTGCCGTGCGTCGTTTACATTGGTATCCATGGGTCTCCCGTGCCAGCATCTAGAATTTGAACATGGCGGCTGCCACCACGCCGCCATACAGCATGAACAGGCTGCCCAGGCAGGTGCTGAAGGCATAGCGGGCGCGGCGCTGGCGCGTCTGCTGCTGCTCGGTCCAGTTCATCGCCACCGTGCCCAATACGGTCAAGCCGGTGGCGTCGCGCAATTCGGCCGGGCTGAGGAAAGTTGGCCGGATCTGGCTGATCAACAGGGCAGCGGCCAGGCCGGCCACCAGCGCCGCCGCCAGCACAGCGCTGAACAGCAACGGCCGGTTAGGGCCGACCGGCGACAGGGGTACCGTGGGCGGATCGATGATCTTGAAGGCCATCATGTCGGTGGTCGAGCTCAGTTCACCCGACAGCTTGGCCGCCTCGCGCCGGCCGATCAGCTTTTCATAGTTTTCCTTGTTGATCACGTAATCGCGGTTCAACTGGGCCAGTTGCGATTCCACTTCGGGCACGGCGTTGCTGTGCGCCAGCAGCCGTTCGTTGCGGGCCGTATATTCCGCCACCCGCGCCTTGATGGCGGCCACCTTGGCATCTGCTTCGGTGAGCGCCACTTTCAGCTGCTGCAGCATGGGGCTGTAGTTCTTGCCGGGGTCGCTTGTGGCCGAGCGCAGCTTGCTTTCTGCTATCTTGCGCTCCTCCAGTTGCGCCACCAGGCGCTTCGAAGCAACGATGTCGGGATGCAATTCGGTGTACTGCAGGCGCAGGCTGTCGAGATTTTTATTGATGGTGGCGATGCGTTCGTCAAGCTCGGGATTGGTGATGGCCGCCGCGCTCGGCTCCAGATCCAGCACCGGCTCGTCGCCCTCGATCTGGCTCAAGATGGCCTTGCGCGACTGTTCGGCTTCCAGCAGTTCCAGCTTGGCGTTGTTGAGACTGTCGGACATCATCAGCAGTTGGCTGCCATAGTCGATGCCCTGGCGCGGCAGCAGCATGTTGTTGCGTATCTTGAAATCCTTCATCAGGTTTTCCGCCGCGCTCAGCTTGTCTTCGTAGTTCTTGATCTGTTCGTCGATGAATTGCACCGCCTTTTGGGAGTCGCCTTTCTTGCCCTGGAAACTGCCCTCGACAAAGATGGTCAGCAGGCTTTGCACCACGTCGCGCGTCACCTTCGGTTGCGGGCCGCCATAGCTGATGGTGTAGATGTCATAGGCGTTGGTGCCGCTGATCTTGATGTTGCGCATCAGGTCGTCCAGTTGCGCTTCATGTTCGCGCACGGTGCGCGAGTCGAGGTCCAGGTCCACCATGCGCATCACCCGTTCGACATTCGGGCGACTCAGCAAGGTGCGGCTCATGATGGCCACCTGCTGTTCCGTATTGGGCACGCTGGTCATGCCGGCCATCAGCGGCTTGAGGATGGTTTGCGTATCGACAAATACGCGCGCCGAGGTCTGGTAGTTATCGGGCAGACTGATCACCTTGATAAAACCGGCGATGGCCACCAGCCAGGCAACCAGCACCGCATGCCAGCGGTACTTCCAGATGCCTTTCAGGGCCGAGAGCACTTGCTGTATCAAATCCTCCATGTTGCTTCCTTCAGGTGACGGTGCAGGGCGTGGATAGGCGAAAACAGCGTATTTTCTTGTCGGGTGAACAAAGTATAGGGCGCTGCCGCCACAAAATTTCCCAAGATGATTGCTTCTTGATACCCCTCAAGAGACACCCGCCCGCTTTTACCAATCATGGGAAGTTCCCGGTCCAGGCAGTTTTTGCATGGCCGCCATTTTTTTGAAGGAAACAGCATGAACCTGTTACGCCGCGCCCTGATCACCCGCGTCCTGGCGTACGCCAGCGCTACCGTATTGCTGGCCGGCTGTCGTACGCAGCACGCGCTGGCACCGGCCGAAGACAGTGCACCGCTGCACGACTACCTGATCGGACCGGGCGACTCCGTCAATATCCTGGTCTGGCGCAATCCCGAAGTGTCGCTGACGGTGGCGGTGCGGCCGGACGGCAAGATCACCACGCCGCTGGTGGAGGACCTGATGGCCAGCGGCAAGACCTCGACCCAGCTGGCGCGCGATATCGAGCAGGCGCTGGGCAAGTTCATCCAGCAGCCGGTGGTGACTGTGATCGTCACCAATTTTGCCGGGCCATATGAGGAACAGATCCGCGTGATCGGCGCGGCGGCCAAGCCGCAGGCGCTGCCTTACCGCCAGGGCATGTCGCTGATGGATGTATTGATCACCGTCGGCGGCATCACCGACTTTGCGGCAGGCAACAAAGCCAGCGTGATACGCATGCGCGAAGGAACCAGGCAGCAACTGCGCGTGCGGCTCGATGACTTGTTGCGCGATGGCGATATTTCCGCCAACATCATGATGCGGCCCGGCGACGTGCTGCTGATACCCGAGAGTTTCTTCTAAACTGGCGGCTTATAAAAAAGTATATTTTAATTTGTCATCAGGTGTAAAACAGCAAATTTACGTTTGCATTTAGTCATTAAATAGGTAAATTCTTCTGATTTTGTAGAAATTGAGGGAACTTCTTCAGTTCTGGTCCTGTCACATGGCATTGGCATCAGTTCGTCTCAGCGCGAACCGCCATGACAGCGAGGACAAGATGAGCTTTGAAGACGACCCCATAATTTCCTTTGATAGCCCGGTCAATCTCAGTGACCTGGTGGTGGGCGAAGGCAAGATCGACCCGGCCATGGAGCATGAAATCGACCTGCAGCGCTTTCATATCCGCATGGCCAATTCACGCGGCCGTCGCGAAGCCTCCAGCTTGCTGATCCGCAAGATGTACGGCTGGCGCGGCTACACGGTCGATCCCGGCATCGCCCACGCGCTCAATAAAATTACGCTGTTTGCCGAAACGGCAGGCGATACGGTCGGTACCATGACCCTGTGCCTCGATAACGAGGAAACCGGCTTGCCCGCCGACGATAACTTCCGCGACAAGCTCGACCTGCTGCGTGAACAGGGCCGGCGCCTGTGCGAGCCATCGCGCCTGGCGATCGACAAGGGCGTCAGCAAGCGCGTGTTTGCCGCGCTGATCCATATCTCGTATATCTATGCCCACAATATCCACCGTTTTACCGATTACGTGATCGAAGTCAACCCGCGCCACGTGGTGTTCTACAAGCGCATGCTGGGCTTCAAGGACTTCGGTGGCGAGCGCGAATGTACACGCGTGGGCGCGCCGGCCGTGCTGCTGCGGCTGGACCTGGCCTATATGGGCGAGCAGATCCGCAAGTACGGCGGCCTGATGGAGCGACATGGTGGCGAGCGCTCGTTTTATCCCTTTTTTTTTCCTACATGGGATGAGCCTGGCATTACCGAGCGCCTGCGGCAGGGACGGAACTGAGCGCATTGTTTTTCAATAGCAGCGCTTGCATGTGGCGGCCCGGGATGGCGTAGGTGATGCCGCTCGGCGCGGTCATGGCCGCTTCCTTCAGGCCCTTGTTGACTATGTAGACCATATTGACGATGCCGTAGACCAGGCCCGTCTGCGGATCGAACAGGGGGCTGCCGCTGCTGCCAGGATAGGCCGTCGCGTCCAGCTGGAATACCGTGTACGGCGCCTTTTGCAGCTGTGCCAGCCGTTTCGGGTCCAGCCGCAGGGCGTTTGCGCTGGGCATGACCACAGGTGTCAGGGCTGACACGGTGGCGCGGTGCGTCACATGGTGCAGGCCCAGCAAGGTGCCGAGCGGAAAGCCTGTAAACGCCAGGGCCTGGCCTTCACGCACTTCAGCCGCGTCGCCCAGTTGCAGGGCAGGCAAGGGCGTGCCGGACAGGCGCAGCAAGGCCAGGTCGTGTTCGGCGTCGAGCGCCTGCACGGTGGCGGCACGAAATTGCGCAACCTCGCCCTGGCCCGTCAGGATGCCGATGGTCTCGCCGGGATTGGCCGCCAGCAGCTTGTCGATCACATGCGCACAGGTCAGCACGCTCAGGCCGTCGCCGGCAGCAAAGCCGGTGCCGATGAACTGGACGGCCGGCGTGCGCGTTTTCTGATGGCTGCCAATGCCGACAATCGAAGGCTTGATGCGCGCGATCACCTGTTCCAGCGATTGCGCCGGCAACTGGGCGCGCGCGGTAGGCAAGCCACACGGTAATAACAGGCACAACAGCAGCAAGGGTTTCATCGCGGCAGCCTTTCACCGGCAAGGGAAGGGGGCGTGGCTGGCTGCATCAGCGCGCACAGCAGCAGCATGTAGAACAGCAGGGCGATGCGCGGCACGTCGAGCAGGCTGTCGAACACGCCGATCACCATGAATCCGGCCAGCGCGGCCAGCATGGCGGCCGGGCAATCGGCACCCGGTCCTGCCTGCGCCGCGCGCCGCAGCAAATTCGCGCAGGCCAGCGCGACCAGGCTCAGCATGGAAACCACGCCGAACAATCCGGATTCGACCTGCAGGTGCAGCCACAGGTTCTTGATATGCCACGGCAAGTGATGATGGTCACTGCTGAAAAACCAGTAGTTGTTGGCCATGCTGAAGCTGCCGTTGGCCAGCAGCTCTTCGCCGTCCGGCGCGCGCAGGCTGAGATTGTCGACATCGATGAATGCAGGCTCGGCCAGCCCGCCGGCGGCCAGTTCCAGCTGTACCGGCGTGCGCAGCAGCCAGGCGCCGTCGCCCAGGCGGGCGCTGGCTATCGTCATCTGATAATGCTGCCATTGCGGTGAGATCGGCTTCGGCGTCGGCTGCAGCAGGCGCAAGGGCGCGTGCACGCAATATTGCGCATACAGCAGTTGCCGCTGGCATAGCTTCAGTTGCAGTACCGGCATGGGACCGTGGCGCCGCACGTCGAGCGCCAGCGCGTAGCGGGTGTCGGGCCGCACGTTTACCCGCTGCAGCAGGCGCAGCAGTTCCCCATAGCCAGCCCGGTAGCCGGGACTCCACATGCGCAGATAGCGATTACCTGCCTCGGCTTCGTCTGCATAGATCAGCCGGGCTGGCACGTCACCCCCAGTGTTGTGCCAGAAATAGCTGGCCGGAAAAGTACCGGTGCCCATGCCAAAAGCCGTGCTGGCCCAGTCGGCCGGCATCATCGCCAGCGTGCCGCGCCAGTGGCGCAGGCGGCCTTGCCAGTCGCCAGCGGTCGTGGCGAAGCGCTCATTGGCGTAATAACTGGCCGAGACGGGAACCGCCAGCATCAGCATCGCCGCCACCGAGGCCGCCAAGCTGAGACTGGCGCGCCCCATGCGCCACAAGGGCCGGCGCAGCCGGCTGTTCAACAACAGCAGGGCCGCCAGCAGCAGTATCAGCGCGGCCGGCTGCAAGGCGACGGCGCCGGCCCAGTGCCAGCCTATCCAGGCGGTATTGCACGCCATCATGGTCAGCGCGATGATGGACAGCGGTAGCCAATGGCGCCACAGGCAGAACGCCAACAACAGACTCGACAGCGAGAACAGCGCATACGGCGCCTTCAGCAGGCCATGGGTGAGGTCGTTCGGCCACAGCGCCGCCAACGTGCCTTGCAGTACCAGCGCGCACAGCACGCTGGCCGGCGCCAGACGCCACGGCAAGGCTTGCGTCGCCAGCATGAAGGCGCCAAGCAGCAGCACGACGGCAGCCAGCAAGCCACGGTAGCCGGCCGCATGGAACATCAGCACGAGCAATGTCGCCGCGCTTGTGCCCAGCAGCAAGCCAGCAGCGGCGCGGTGCGGCGACCAGTGCTGCCGGCCATGCCTGCCATCGGCCAGCTGCCAGCAAGCCAGGCCGGTGATGGCGGCCACCGGCAGGGCCGCATACAGCGCGCGCGAAAAGGTGGCCATGGCCGCATGCAGGGCCAGTCCCAGCAGCAAGGCGGCGATGACTGGCCGGCGGGCGCGGGTGCGGGCCAGCCACAGCGCCGCGAACGGCAACGCCAGTGCCAGGTAGCTGTCGAGCGCCGCGCCGCCCGTGTGCATGGCGGAAAATGGCGCCGTGATGCGATAGTCGCTGGACATATTGAATATCCCCGGAAACACGGCCCGCTCCCACAGCGCGCACAGGGAGACCAGGCCCAGGCCGCACAGCATGCCTGGCAGCACCAGGCGGCGCAAGCCATGCTCGGCGGCATCGCGCAGCAGCAGCGGCAGCAACAGCATGGCCCAGAACCAGGCCTTGCCCAGACGCAGGCTGTTATAGGGACTCAGGTAGTTGTTCCAGGCATTCAAGGGATCCGGCGGCAGTTGCACGGAAAACAAGCCGCGCAGCAGCGCCGCCAGCGCCGCTGCGCTTGCCAATCCCAGCCACAGACGTGCGCCCGGGGCCAGCGCAAGCCGCGTGGCACCGGGGTGCCAGCGCCAGTAGCCACAGGTCACGGTCAGCAACAGCAGCAAATCGATTTCTTCGAAAAAAAACCAGCCGGTCCATGGCGCCAGGTCCAGCACCGGCAACAGCGCGGGCAGGCAGAACAGCCACAGCGCCTGCCGCCAGCACAACAGCAGGAAGTAGCTCGGCAACAAGGCGTACAACAGCCACACAGGCCAGCCGTGGCCCAGCGGATACTGGCCCAACGCCACCAGGCAGGCCAGGCCGGCGGCCAGCGCCGTCAGCCGCGCGGCAATCATGGCCACGGGCTAGAGCCTGGCCAGCAAGGCCCGGGCCTCGGCCCGCTGCGCGAAGTCCTTGTTGGCGGCCAGCAGTTGCTCGAGCTGCTTGCGCGCGGCCGGCTTGTCGCCATTTTTCGCCAGCGCCGCGCCCAGGTGGTATTGGATCTCGGCGGCATTCGGCGCCAGGCTTGCTGCGCGCTGCAGCAGTTCGATGGCGCGTTTGCTGTCGCCATGGTCTAGCGTGATCCAGCCCAGGGTATCGAGCACGGCCGGATTGTCGGGCGCCAGCTTGTGGGCCTGCGCGGCGGTGGCCAGCGCGCGTTCGTCCTTGTCTTGCTGGTAGGCCCATGCCAGGTCATTGAGCGCCACTATATTGCCGGCATCGCGCGCGAGCACCTGCTGGTATTGCGCGATGGCGGCGCGATATTGCTTGGCTTTAAGCTTGGCGCCAGCCAGGTACAGCCGTGTCGCCTTGTCGTCGGGCTGTTGCCTGAGCCAGGCGTCGATGCGCGCATCGGCCTGCTGTTCCATGCCGGCGGCCAGGGCGGCGCGGTAGAGCTGCACTTGCAGCGGGCCGATCTTGCTGATCTGGAAAGCCTGTTCATACAGTTTCATCGCCTCGCGCGGATGCTGCTGGTCCATCAGTACATCGCCTTCGAGTTTGTAGCCGGCGGCCAGCTTCGGTTGCTGCTGTTGTACCTTGCGGGCAACGGCCAGCGCATCGCGTGGCCGCTTCAGGTCCAGCAGCAGCGCCACTTCGACCACCTGCGCGTCGAGCAAACCTGGTTCGATTATTTGTGCACGCCTGGCCGCTTGCAGCGCACTGGCCGGATCGCCCAGCGCCAGGTGCAAGCTGGCAATGCGCATCTGCAAGGGCGCCGAAGTGGTTTGCAAGGTCGCCAGTTTGATATAGCTGTCGAGTGCGGCGCGCGCCTCGCCGGCACTGTATTCGACCTGGGCGCGCAAGGACAGCGCATCAGTGTCCTCGGGGTGGCCGTTTTGCAAGCTGCGCGCCAGCGCCAGTGCCTTGCCGGCGGCGCCGGTTTGCAGATAAAAATTACTCAGCAGCAGGGCTGGCGCGACGGCGTCGGGGTGGTCGGCATGGGCTTTTTCCAGCCAGCGCTGCGCTTCGTCCAGCTTGCCTTGCGAGGCCGCCAGCTTGGCCAGCGCGGCGGCCAGGTCCGGGTTTTTCGGGTCTTTTGCCAATGCTGCCTCAAAACGCTGTTTGGCGCGCTCCGGCTTTTTCTCCGCCATGTCGATCTGTGCCAGGTTGGTCAAGGCCGGCAAGTAGCGCGCGTCGATGGCCAGCGCCTGCTCGAAGCTGGCGCGCGCAGCGGCCAGGTCGCTCAAGGCCAGGTAGACGCCGCCTTTCAGGTTCAGCACCAGCGGATTGCTGCCATGCTGGTTTTCCATTGCCTGCACGGCGGCCAGCGCCCTGGCATTTTCCTTGTTGCGCAGCAAGGTCATCACCAGCATGGTACCCGCCTGCGGCGTTTTATCGTCCAGCACGCTGGCACGCTCCAGTTCGCTGATGGCACGCGCGTTTTCACCCTGGCCCAGGCGGCTCACGCCCAGCGCCGCATGCAGCCTGGACGTGTCGGGCGCCAGCAGGCTGGCTTTTTCAAAGTAGCCACTGGCCTTGTCATAATGGCCGGCGCGCAGTTGGGCTTCACCCAGCAGTGACAGCAATTCCACGTCGTCGGGAAAGGACACCAGCAAAGGTTGCAACAAGTCGATCGCGGCATCGGTCTTGCCGCGCCCCATTTCAATCGAGGCCATCATCTTGCTCGCATACAAATGCTTTGGATGGGCGGCAAGAAACGGCAGCAGATAATTTTCCGCCGGTTGCGGCGCACCGAGCGCCAGTTGCACGGCGCCGCCCAGCAGCAGCGCCGGCATGTGCTCGGGCGCGGCCTTGAGCACCAACTGCAAGTTTTCCAGCGCCGCCTTGAATTTCCCCTGGCGAAAATCGAGCAGGGCTTGCGCCTGCAGCACGCCAAGGTTACCCGGCGCAGTCTTGCGCGCGCCGGCCAGCTGCGCCGCCGCGTCGGCAAACTTGTTCTCCGTGATATCGAGATTCGCCAGTTCGATGCGCGCCTGCACCTGGTCCGGCTTGCGCTTGAGTATCTGCTGGTAAGCCAGCCGCGCCGGGCCATTGTTGCCCTGCAGCCGTTGCAGGTCGCCCTGCAGGCGCAGCGCTTCCAGGCTGTCCGGACTGCCTTTCAATGCCTGCTCGATCAGCAATTGCGCTGCAGCGACTTGTCCGTCGAGCGCGGCCAGGCGTGCCAGTCCCAGCAGCGCTTCGGTCTGGCCTGGCTGGCGTTGCTGCATGCCGGCAAACAAGGCGCGGGCTTCCTCCTGGCGCCCCAGGGCCAGCAAGGCGTCGCCGCGCAGGGCCAGTACGGCTGTCGCCTGGCCTGGATCGCCGGGCAACTCTTTCAGGACCCGTTCGAACTGGCCCAGCATCAGCCAGGCCTTGCCCAGCAGCGGCAGTACCTCGGCCGGCCTGGCGCCCAGGGTTTGCGCCTTGCGCAACTCCTTTTCCGCCGACAAGGCGTCGCCGGTGTCGAGATAGATGCTGCCCAGCAGCAGGCGCGCAGCAGCGTTGTCCGCTTCCTTTTGCAGCAGGTTCTTCAGCTGGATGATGGCGGCGCGCGGTTCACCTTTTTGTTGGTACAGCTGGGCGTCAGCCAGCAGGCTAGCACTGCTCTGGCCGTCATTGCAGCCCAGCAGCAGGGCGGAGCACAGCGACAACGCGGCGAGACTGATCGCAGCATGGGTACGGTGTAAACAAGAGCAGCGCATGACATTCTCCGATGGCGGCGTTGGCAGGAAGGGCACAGCACAGGGTAGGAAAGTTGGGCCTCATGCCTGTTGATGAGGCTCAACACGCAGGCGATTGCGCGTGGCAGTGCCAGGTGCGGCATGGCTTTTTTTGTTCCGGCTCAAGCATGGTGCTGCACGCAACCGTAGAATTTCCAGACGGCGGCAAACCGGCCGGCAACCAGATGGAGCGAGAACCCATGGACAAGCAAGCAGGCGTGGTGGCAGTGGTCGGACTCGGTTATGTAGGGCTGCAACTGGCAGTGGCGTTTGGCGCACGCCAGCGCACCATCGGTTTTGATCTGTCGGCACGCAAGGTGGCCAGCTACCGGGAAGGCGTGGACCCCACCGGCGAAGTGAGCACCGAGCAATTGCGCGCCGCACGGTGGCTCAGCGTCAGTTGCGACCCGGCCGAACTGCTGCTGGCCGACTTCATCATCGTCGCCGTGCCCACCCCCGTCGACAGCGCGCACAATCCCGATTTTTCCGCCCTGGCCGGAGCCAGCGCCACGGCCGGGCGCCACATGAAGCAGGGCGCCATCGTTATTTTCGAATCGACCGTCTACCCGGGCGCCACCGAAGAGATCTGCATTCCCTTGCTGGAACAACACTCGGGCCTGCGCTGGAAAGAAGATTTTCATGTCGGTTTTTCTCCCGAACGCATCAATCCGGGCGACAAGTCGCACACCCTGGCCAGTATCTGCAAGGTGGTCTCCGGCGACGACGCAGCCACCCTGGACCAGGTGGCGCGCCTGTATGAAGGCGTGGTCGAGGCCGGCGTGCACCGGGCCTCCAGCATCCGCGTGGCCGAGGCTGCCAAGGTGATCGAAAACACCCAGCGCGACCTGAACATTGCGCTGATGAACGAGCTGGCCATTATTTTCGACCGGATCGGCATCGATACCCTGGAAGTGTTGCAGGCGGCCGGCACCAAATGGAATTTTTTGCCATTCCGGCCAGGCCTGGTCGGTGGCCACTGCATCGGCGTCGATCCGTATTACCTGACGCACAAGGCGGAAATGCTCGGTTATCACCCCCATGTGATACTGGCCGGACGTCGCATCAACGATGGCATGGCGAAATTCGTGGCCGAAAAAACCATCAAGGAAATGGTGCGCGCCGGTTTCAAGCTCAAAGGCTCGCATGTCAACGTGCTGGGCCTGACGTTCAAGGAAAACTGCCCCGACCTGCGCAATTCCAAGGTGGTCGACATGATCCATGAACTGCAAAGCTATGGCGTGCAGGTGCACGTGCACGACCCGGTGGCCGACGGGCGCGAAGCGCTGGAAGAATACGGCCTGGAACTGCTCGACTGGGAGCAGTTGCCGCGCGCCGAGGCCATCATCAGCGCCGTCTCGCACCAGGCGCTACTGGCACGTCCGCTGGCCGATTTTCGCGCCAAGGTGGTCGACAACGGCTGCTTTATCGACATCAAGTCGCATTTCGATCCGCTCAAGCTGACCGTGGATGGCTTGCATGTGTGGCGCTTGTGATGGCAGGCACCAGTGATTACAGCCAGGTCTGCGCGCAGTTGCGGCTATCGCCAAGGCACTGGCTGGTGACGGGCGTGGCCGGCTTTATCGGCTCGCACCTGCTGGAAACCTTGCTGGAACTGGGTCAGACGGTGCGTGGCCTCGACAATTTCAGCACCGGCCACCGCCACAACCTGGCGCAGGTGCGCGAGCGCGTTGGCGAGCAGGCCTGGCGGCGTTTTACCCTGATCGAAGGCGATATCCGCGATGTGCAAGCATGCGCGCGCGCCTGCGCTGGGGTCGATCTTGTGCTGCACCAGGCCGCGCTTGGCTCGGTGCCGCGCTCGCTGAGCGAGCCACAGCTCTACCATGACGTCAACCTGGGCGGCTTCCTGTGCATGATGGACGCTGTGCGTACGGCCGGCGTCGGGCGCTTCGTGTATGCCTCGTCCAGTGCCATTTATGGCAACCATCCGGGCTTGCCGAAGGTGGAACAGGCGATCGGCGAGCCGCTGTCGCCGTATGCCCTGAGCAAGCATGCCAACGAGCTGTATGCGCAACTGTATGGCCGCTGCTATGGCACTGAAGCGGTGGGCTTGCGCTACTTCAATGTATTCGGGCCGCGCCAGGATCCGCTGGGCGCTTATGCGGCCGTGATCCCGCGCTGGCTGGCTGCCATGCTGGCCGGCGAGCCCGTGCGCATCAACGGCGACGGCAGCACCAGCCGCGACTTCTGCTATGTCGCCAATGCCGTGCAAGCCAATCTGCTGGCCGCCACCAGCGTCCAGCCGCAAGCCGTCAACGAGGTCTTCAACGTGGCCGTCAACGGGCGCACCAGCCTGCTGCAACTGCATGCTGCCATGCAAGAGTTGCTGCTGGAAGAGTGGCCCAGAATGCGCTTGCCGGCACCGCTGCATGGCGATTTCCGCGCCGGTGACGTGCGCCATTCGCAGGCCGATATCGGCCGCGCGACGCGCCTGCTGGGCTATGCTCCCACGCACGACCTGCGCCAGGGCTTGCGGCAGACGGTGGCTTGGTATGCGGCGCAGGAACACGGCAGTCGTGTGTAAAAGTTCAGAAGCGGTTCCAATTGTTATGGCGGTGCTCGGTTGCTTCCTTCAGCAAATGGCCGGCGCGCAGCGCGTCATCGGCCTGCACCGTCATGGCCAGCTCCTGGATGGCGGGCGGGTAGTCGTGGTGGGCTGACTCTTCCAGCAGCGCCAGGCCCTTGTCGACATCTCGCTCGACGCCACGGCCTTCGCGATAGGCGTTGTACAACAAAAACATGGCGTGCGGATTGCCCAGTTCGCTGGCGACGGACAGCCAGCGCGCCGCCTCGGCCGGGTTTTTGGCCACCCCCTCACCATTTGCCGCCAGCAGGCCCAGCATGAGCGCCGCCCTGGCGTGCTGCCGCTTTGCCGCCATGCGGTACCAGGACCAGGCCTGGCCAGGCGCGTCCGGGCGCCGCATCTGGCCCATCTCGAACGCCGCTTCCGCATCGCCGGCGCGCGCCGCCTGCTCGAACAGGCGCAGGGCGTCGTCGCGACGCTCCGGACGCGGCTGGTAGACCAGGGCCAGCTCGCGCTCGGCCACCGGCATGCCCTTGCTGGCCCAGGTGCGCACCCTGCGCTCGGCCTGGTGGTCGCCAGCCTGGCGCGCATGCATGGCGGTCGCCTCGATTTCCGCCGTGCTCGGCGGTGGCGGCGCCTGGCAGGCTGCCAGTGCGGTTGCCAGCAGCACGGCAGGAAAAGCGAGGACGGTTTTCATGGTCAGCTCCTTGTTTGCAGAACTTATTTGCTCAGGTCGATGGCGTACTTGGCAAAGCCGCTGGCGTCCAGCGTGCCTTCGGCCACCACATTGGCGATGCCGCTGCTTTTTGCCAGCGCCAGGTGGCCTGGCGCCGAACGCAGGATCACCGGGCCGGCGGTGGCCGTCTTGACAAAGCTCCAGCTGCGCGCGCTGCCGTTGTCCGCCAGCGTCACCTTGCCAGCGCCCTTGCCGGCCAGGGCCAGCAGGTAATTGCTGACCACGGCCTGGTTGGCGTCGGGCGACTTGATGATGGTCTTGCTACCGTCAATGCCGGGCACGGCGCCACCGCCGCCGGCGCGGTAGTCGTTGGTGGCGACGATAAAGTCATCGCTGTCGGCCACCAGCGCGCCCTTGTGGCGCAGGTTGACGATGCGGCTGCCCGCCGGCTTGGTGACGTCGATCTGGTACGTGAGCGCATTGTTTTCTGCGTAGAACACGTCATAGTTGTAGATCGTGCCGTAGGTCGGCACCAGGTCCTGCTCGCTTGTTTTGGCCGGGTCGATCTGGGCAAACTGTTTGGCCGAGGTTTCCAGCCAGGCTTTCAGGTCCGATCCCTTGATCTTGACGGCTTGCAGGTTGTTATTGCTGTACAAATACAGGTCGCCCGGATTGCGCACCTGCAAGCCGACCGGGGCGGCCGGTGTCGCGCCAGCGGCCACGTCGGTAAAGTCCGATGGCCCGTTGCGGCCCGCCTTGAACGGCGCGCTGCAGGAAATCACGGGGATATTCTTGTAACTGGCCAGGCTTGCATCGGTGCTGGTGGCAATGAAGTTCTTCACATAATCGAGCTGGGCCTGGTTCACCAGCTGGATCGCGCTGACGTCGCCCACCAGTGCAAAATAGGCCGACATTTCAAAGTCGGTGCTCACGCCGAGCGGCTTTTTGGCGTAGGCGATGGTCGCATCATGCTCGGTGGCCACCAGCGGCGCGATCGCCGGGTCGGCCTTGACGTTGCTGCCGTCGGCCTGCTTGAAGCCGCGCGACTCGACCGTGGTCTTGTCCTGCTGAACCACCCATTTTCCGCCCTGGTAGACCATGGTCAGCTTGATGATGCCGAGGCGGCGGCCCCAGCTTTGCGCCATGACGGTCGGCACGCCGTTCACCAAACCCATGTCGCCATCGATCTTCGCGCTGGCAGGGAAGGCGGCAAACGAAGCGTCCAGCGCGGCCGCGCCCAATTCCTTGCCTTTCGGGAAGATCAGGTGCGAATGGCCGATCATCAGCGCGTCGATGCCGGTGCTGGTCAAATGGTAGCTGCCGTTTTCCATTTTCGGGCTGTAGGCGCTGGTGTCCAGGCCGCCATGCGACAAGGCCACCACCAGGTCGGCGCCCTTGCTGCGCAGCTCGGGTACATACTGTTTCGCCGCTTCCTGCACGCCGGTCACGCTGACCTTGCCGGCCAATACTTTTTGATCCCATTCCAGGATTTGTGGCGGCACAAAGCTCATCACGCCGATATTGATCTTGACGTTGAGCTTGCTGCCATCTGGCGCCACGGCGGCGAAATCGCGCGGCAGCAATACATAAGGATTGAAGATAGGCTTGCCGCTGGCCACGCCGACCACATTGCTGAGCACGGAAGGGAAGGTGGGCGCACCGCAAGTGCCGCTCGGTTTGCTGACGCCGGGAATGGCGAAATCGGTATTCGTGATCTGGCTCAGGTAGCCCAGGCCATAGTTGAATTCATGGTTGCCCATGCCGCCCGCGTCGTATTTGAGCGCGTTCATGGCCTTGTGCACGGCCAGGGTCGCGGTGCAGGGAACGGGCGCTGCCACCGCCTGCAGGTCGGCCAGCAAGGTACCCTGGATCACGTCGCCATCGTCGAGCAGCACGTTATTGGGGTTTTCTGCGCGCGCCGCCTGTATCAGGGTCGAGGTGCGTTCCAGGCCCAGGCTGGTGTCTTCGGCCAGCGCGTAGTAGTTGTAGCTGAGAACGTTCGAATGGATATCGGTGGTTTCCAGCAGCGCCACCGTGACCGTCGTGCCTTCAGGAATGTTGGCCGCCTTGTTCGAACTGCCGTTGCAGCCCACCAAGCCCACACCCGCCAGCGCCGCCATCATGATCCAGTTTGTTTTCATTGCAATTCTCGGAAAGATTCAAAGGAGGCAACTGTAGCGCCGTCATATGACCGCCGAATGACAGTGAGCGCAGAGGCAAGAAAAACATACGCTTGCAACTCTGTTGCATTATAATTTTCAAACGCAAATTAACTGCAATAAGAAAAACATGACAATATCGATGCAAAAACTTCCCTTCACCGTACTGTCACTGAGCAGGGCCTTGAATTCCTGCGCAAGGATCACCGAGACGTATCAATCGGTGGTGCCGCTCGATGCCATGATGGGCAACCTGCAGGTGCCGTGGCAGCGCATGGAAGACATCGAGGAGAGCGCATGATGGAGGACGATGTGATACCCGAGCTGATCCCGGTCACCATCATCACGGGCTTTCTCGGTAGCGGCAAAACCACCTTGCTCAAGCGGATTTTGCAGGGCAAGCATGGCCTGCGCATTGCCGTGATCGAAAACGAGTTCGCCGCCGAAAGCATCGACAATGCACTGCTGGTGCAGGACAGCGAGGAACAGATTGTCGAGATGAACAATGGCTGCATCTGTTGCAGCGTGCGCGGCGACCTGATCCGTATCCTGGGCGAACTGCACGCCAGGCGCGCGGCAGGCACGCTGGCCTTTGACCATGTGATTATCGAAACGACGGGCCTGGCCGCTCCGGGGCCGGTGGCGCAAACCTTTTTTGCCGAGCCTTCCGTCAGCGCCTTTTACCTGCTCGACGCGATATTGACGGTGATCGACGCACGCCACGCCCAGCAGCAACTGACGCAACACCGCGAAGCGCAGGAGCAAGTCGGTTTTGCCGACCGCATCCTGCTGTCGAAAACCGACCTGGTCAGTAAAAGCGAATTGGCTGCGCTGCGCCAGCGCCTGCTCGCCATCAATTGCCGCGCCAGCATACAGAAGGTCAGTTTTGGCAATGTGCCGCTGCGCGATATCCTCAATATTCGCGGTTTCAACCTGAACGCCATCGTCGAGCTGGAATCCGATTTCCTCGGTGAACTGACGCACCGCCATGGCGACGGCGTGCAGTCGTTTGTCTACCACCAGGCGCGGCCACTCGATTTGATCAAGGTGGAGAACTTTCTCGACGCCATCGTGCAGCTGTTCGGCACCCAGCTGATGCGCTACAAGGGGATTTTGTACATCGAAGAGTCGCCGTGCCGCGCCGTGTTCCAGGGCGTGCACATGCTGATGGGTTCGGAGCTGGGGGCGCCGTGGCGCGACGGTGAGCCACGTGCCAGCAAGATGGTGTTTATCGGCCGGGGCTTGCCGCAAGATACCCTGATACGGGGCCTGGACCGTTGCGTAGTCGGTTACCAGGCACCTACTTGCAGCGCGGGCACAGCCCCTTGATCAGGTAATCGACGTCGCCGCCGCTGAAACCTTCGGGCAGGGCGACGGGCGCCGGCAGCTTGACTTCATTGAAGCAGGTGACGGTGGCGCATTTGTTGCACTGGAAATGCGCATGCTCGTGCGCCTGGTGGCCGCCGCCGGCGCTGAAGCGCCAAACCTGGTCGCCGCCGGCGATGCGGTGCACAAGTTCGTTTTCGGTCAGCCATTCCAGTACGCGATACAGGGTAACGGAGTCGATATCACTGTCCTGCGACAGCGCCTGCTGGATTTCATGGTGGGTCATCGACTGGCTTTGCGCCATCAGGAAGTCCAGCACTTTGACGCGCGTCTTGGTAACGCGGGCATTGGTATTGCGGATCAGCGATTCAGCTTGTTCGGTAGAAGAAGTCAACATAATGTTTGCCTGCATGCGGATGGTCATCATTGCGGCGCGGTCGCCGTATCTTTGCCATGCCGTTTTAGCGCATCTTAACATGCCTGCCCACCTGCCTGTCAGGGCTTGAACGTCCAGTAGCGGCCCCTGGGCGTGTCGACCGGATCGAGAAAGCGCTGGTCGGCGCGCGCATGGTCATGGATCAGATAAAACATGTCCGACAAAGCCGAGCGCTGCTCGGCAAAATAGCTGTGCTTGAGGAAACCGGTGTCCACGCCGGTGGCGTCGATGGTTTCCACGCCGGCCAGCAGCAGCATGCCTTCGCCGCTGTCGCCAGCACGCCGGTAGCCGTGCACCAGTTTCGACGCAGCCAGCGCCAGGTCTTCCGACGAGGCGTACAGGGTCACCGGGTGCCGTGCGGCGGTCAGCTTGGGTGCAATTTCCTCGCGGAATACATCGGCGTCGATATCGGGCGCTGTCAGAATGATTTCGGCAATACGCTTGGCCAGCTCGGGCTGGCTCTCGATCAGCCCGGCCACGGCACGCGCCAGGCCCCGGTTGCCCATGCTGTGACCGATCAGGTAGACTTTGCCAGCGTCGCTCTTTTGCAGGAAGTCCGTTAGGAACACCTGGAGATGCGGTGTACTCCATTCGATATTGTTTTCATCGACCGTATAGCGCGCCGCGTCGCCCTGCGACGGCCAGCTGTAGAACACGGGCGCGCCATCGAAGCCGAGGTCGTATGCCATCTGCCCCGTGCGCCGTGCCGCGTCTTCGAAGCTGACGTTGTAGCCATGGATAAAGATGAAGGCGCTGCCGCTGGCGGACGCCTTGACCTGCGCAGCGACGCCGGCAAAGAAACGGGCCTGGTCCTCCACCCGGGCATCGAGCAGCACCACGTGCTTGGCCGGGTCAAGGCGAAACTCGAGCTGCCACAGGGAAGGCGACTCCAACTCGCCCATGCGGTGGTCGCGCGGGATGCTGATCTCGCAGTGGCCATAGCTGAGACCGGCGCTATTACTACCGCTATCACTGCCGCCATTACTGCCGCTGTTGTTGCGTTCATTAGTGAAACCCTGCGCGGCCCGCTTACCCAGGTCACGCTGGCGGTCGGTGGCAAACCCCACCGTAACCACCGCATAGTTCGACACCAGCGCGCTTTTTTCCACGCTGGCCTGTGCCGCCACGGCCACCGGCTGGGGCAATTGCTCCAGCAACGCTTGCGCGGCAAACAAGGTGACCATATCGTCGGACACCCTGGCCCTGGCCACGGCTTTCGACAGCGCCAGGCGCAATTCGGGGCTATCGGGCGACGCCTCCAGGCTGGCGATGGCGGCCAGCACATCGGAAGCGCCGGCCAGCCGCCCGATGGCCGCTGTCAGGCGCTGGTAAGCATCGGCAAGGAAATCAGGCGCGGTACAGGTAGGGGCGTCATGGGCGATGCGCGCAATCGCGGCCAACACCGCCGACGTGATCAAGTCCATGCGCCACCCGCCTCTCTGAGCAAAATGAATCGATGATCAATTCATCTTGCCATAATAGCACGCTGCGTGCCAGTGACGCGCACGGACTCAGTGCTGTTCGCCGCTACCGAACTGCTGGGCCAGCGACTGCAAAGGCGTGATGGCCAGGCCGCTGCGGCCCGCATGCTCTGGAATGGCCACGCGCACCGGTTTGCTGTGCATATTGGCCGAGGACAGCACATTGCTGGTAGCCTCCGGCGCCGCGTTCCATACCGGGTCGACGATGGCTTCGAAAACCTGCTTCAATTGCTTGCCCCAGGTGTCGCGGATCATGCGGAAATACTGGTTTTTTTCGTCGATGGTGACGAAGCGCGTGACGGCCAGGCGTTCGGTTTCATACACCAGCAGGTCCAGCGGCAGGCCGACCGAAATATTCGAGCGCAGGGTCGAATCCATGGAAATGAGCGCGCACTTGGCCGCTTCATCGAGGCTGGTGGCGGGGTTGATCACGCGGTCGATGATGGGCTTGCCATACTTGGCTTCACCGATCTGGAAATAGGTGTTTTCATCGTGCGATTCGATGAAGTTGCCGGCCGAATAGACCTGGAACAGGCGGCAACGCTCGACGCCGATCTGTCCACCCAAGATGATGCTGACATTGAAGTCGATGCCGCAGGCTGCCAGCGCCTTGGCCTCGCGCTGGTGCACCGTACGCACGGCTTCGCCGACGATGCGCGCCGCGTCATACATGCTGGTGACATTCCAGATGCTGCGTCCATCGCTGTCGACGTGTTCGGCAACGATCTGGCGGATCGCCTGCGAGATCGACAAGTTACCGGCGGTCATCATGACCAGCATGCGGTCGCCCGGATGTTCAAACACGCTCATCTTGCGGAAGGTGCCGACCTGGTCCACGCCGGCATTGGTGCGGGAGTCGGACAGGAAGACCAGGCCCTGATTGAGGCGCATGCCTATGCAGTATGTCATCTTGAGCGGTACCAATAAAAAGATCGCCATTCTACACCAGCCGCTACCCGGACCAGCAAGCCAGGCCAGGCCCAGCCTCACCTAAGGGCGTTTTTTTCGATGTTCAGGCCGGTACGATCTGCACGTCGACGCTCATGGTTTCCTTACCGCCACCGCGGCGCACGCCGCGCACCGGTGCGGCCGAATCGTAGTCACGGCCGATTGCCAGCCGGCAATACGCATCCGTCATCAAGCGTGCATGCGTGACATCGATGCTGACCCAGCCGGCAAAGTCGCTGTCAACCACCCAGGCGTCGACCCAGGCGTGGCTGGCCGCGTGGCCGGTGGTGCCGGGATCGATATAGCCGGATACATAGCGCGCCGGGATTTCCCAGGCATGGCAGCAGGCCAGGTACAAATGGGCGTGGTCCTGGCACACGCCGCGCCCCAGCGCCAGCGCGGCGCTGGCGGTGGTGGTCACCTCGGTGGCGCCGCTCTCATAGGCAACCTTGCCAGCGATGTTTTCAGCCAGTTGCAGCAAATGACTGGTGGCGGCCGGCGTACCCCGGTCCGGCAGGCTGGCCGCAGCCAGCTCGACGATCGCGGGGTCCGCTTCGGTCAGCCGGGTCGGCATGGTAAACAACAGTGGCGAAAGCGTGTCGACCAGGTTCAGCCGCCCCTGATAGGGGTAAATGGTTTCCACCGAGCCTTGCACCACCAGCGACAGCGACTGGTGCCTGCCGTTGATGGTCAGCATCTGCGACAGGTTGCCATAGGCATCGGTATAAGCGTGGCACTGGCCTGGCGTATTGATCTGCCAGGACAGCGCGCGCTGCTGCGGTTCGATGCGCGGCGTAAGGTGCAGCTGCTGGATGGTGTACGTCAGCGCTCTGCTGTAGTGATAGGTGGTTTCGTGGCGTATGGTCAGTATCATCAGGCCGCCAGGGGAACGAGGAAATCACGGCTGACGCGGTTGCCCAGTTCATAAATATTTTCCAGGAACTCGGTCAGGGTATGGTGCAGGCCCGCTTTCAGGATGTCGTCGATATGGCCGAATTTCAGTTCGGCATGCAGCCGTCCAGCGAAACGTTCAGTATCGGCCGACACATCATTGCGGATATGGTGCAGATTGTCGACCACGTCATCCATGCAGGCCAGCAGCGAACGGGGCATGTCGCCACGCAGGATCAGCAGGTCTGCCACACGGTCCGGCGTGATCACGTCGCGGTACACCTTGCGGTAGATCTCGAAGCCCGATACCGAGCGCAGCAGTGCCGCCCAGTAATAGAAATCGCGTTGGGCGATATCTTTCGACGCGTCCTTGGCGCCATGGAACTTCACGTCCAGAATGCGCGCGGTATTGTCGGCGCGCTCCAGGAAGGTGCCCAGGCGAATGAAATGGATGGCTTCGTCTTTCAGCATGGTGCCCAGGGTCACACCGCGCGACAGATGCGAGCGGTACTTGACCCACTCGAAAAAGGCGCTCGGGTCGTTTTCCAGCAGATTGCTTTTCAGGCGCTTCTGCAGGTCGAGCCAGGTGGCGTTCTGGGTTTCCCACACCTCGGTGGTCAGGGTGCCGCGCACGGCGCGTGCGTTTTCACGCGCGCCCGTCAGGCAGGCGATGATGGACGACGGGTTGTTCGGGTCGCGCACCATGAAGTCCAGCACGTCGCGCGTATGGAAGCTGCCGTACTTGGCATCATAGGCGGTTTGCAGCTCGGAAATGCCCAGGGTAGCGCGCCAGCCTTGCTCGGCGTCTTCCTGCGATTGCGGCAGCATCGAGGTCTGCATGTTGACGTCGAGCATGCGTGCCGTATTTTCGGCGCGTTCGGTGTAGCGGGCCATCCAGAACAGGTGATCGGCGGTGCGGCTCAACATTATTTGTCTCCAACGAAAGATTTTTCCAGTACCCAAGTATCCTTGGTGCCGCCCCCTTGCGAGGAATTGACCACCAGCGAGCCTTCTCCCAGCGCCACGCGGGTCAGCCCGCCCGGCACCATAGAGATGGTCTTGCCCGACAACACGAACGGGCGCAAATCGATATGGCGCGGCGCGATGCCAGATTCCACGTACGTGGGGCAGGCCGACAGGGCCAGCGTGGGCTGGGCAATATAGCCGCTCGGGTTGGCCAACAGGCGCTGGCGGAAATCTTCGATCTGCTCGGTAGTGGAAGCTGGCCCCACCAGCATGCCGTAGCCGCCGGCGCCATGCACTTCCTTGACTACCAGCTTGGGCAGGTTGGCCAGCACATACGACAGGTCGGACGCCTTGCGGCACTGGTAGGTCGGCACGTTGTTCAGGATCGGCTCTTCCGACAGGTAAAACTTGATCATGTCGGGCACGAACGGGTAGATCGACTTGTCGTCGGCCACGCCGGTGCCGATGGCATTGGCCAGGGTCACGCGGCCGGCGCGGTAGACCGACAGCAGGCCCGGCACGCCCAGCGAGGAATCCGAGCGGAAGGCCAGCGGATCGAGGAAATCGTCGTCGACGCGGCGATAGATCACGTCGACCCGTTTCGGCCCGCGCGTGGTGCGCATATACACCAGATTGTCATTGACGAACAAATCCTTGCCTTCAACCAGTTCCACGCCCATCTGCTGGGCCAGGAACGCGTGTTCGAAGTACGCCGAGTTGTACATGCCCGGCGTCATCACCACCACGGTCGGGTCATCGACACCCATCGGCGCGACCGAGCGCAGGTTGTCGAGCAACATGTCCGGGTAGTGGTCGACCGGCGCCACGCGGTTGCGAGCGAACAGTTCCGGAAACAGCCGCATCATCATCTTGCGGTCTTCCAGCATATAGGACACGCCGGACGGCACGCGCAGATTGTCTTCCAGTACATAAAATTCGCCCTGGCCGGCACGCACGATATCGACGCCGGCGATATGCGCGTAGATGTCCGAAGCCACGGAAATGCCCTGCATTTCAGGGCGGTATTGCGCATTCTTGTAGATCTGCTCAGCCGGCATGATGCCTGCCTTGATAATGTTCTGCTCATGATAAATATCATGAATAAACATGTTCAGGGCCTTGACCCGCTGCACCAGCCCGGTTTGCATCTGCGCCCATTCATCGGCGGGAATAATCCGGGGAATCGTGTCGAACGGAATCAGGCGCTCCGTGCCGGCATCGTCGCCATATACGGCGAACGTAATGCCCACGCGGCGGAACGTCAGGTCGGCCTCGGCACGCTTGCGCTCGATGGTCTCCGGCGATTGCTGCCCCAGCCATTGATGGAATTCACGATAATGTTCGCGCACCTGGGTTTCGGTGCCCGACGCATCCGCCATCATTTCATTAAAAAAAGTCGCCATATTATTATTTCCCCCTAGAGCCTGGTTGTCAGCTTACATCAGCAGTAGCCTCAGCACGAAGCATGCCAGATCGAAATAAGAAAAAACACACATTTTAATGCGCCGCTGTGTGCGCTGCACCGCATTGGTGCGTGGGGCGTGGCAAGGCGGTCGGTATTGGGGATGCTGCAGGCGAAAAATCAGGCTCCATGACGCCATCACGGGGCGCGCCGCTTTATCGGGAGCCTGCCAGCTGGATGCTTTCGATCAACCTGGCGATCGCTTCAGACCAGGCGGCCAGCGAAAAGTTTTGCGGGTCATCGTGGCCGTTCGCGTAGCCTGTGTCCAGCACGGCATGAAAGGCGGGGATCAGCCACTGCCCCTTGCGCACGCTGGCGGCGATATACAGCAGGGCCAGGCGTTCGTACTGGGCCGGCGTAAAGCCGGGATCGGGCGCCACGCCGTCATTGCCGCGCCCACCCGCCGGGTCGCACTTGCGCGGCTGCACCAGCTCCACATGCAGGAACAAACCGGTCAGCGAGGGCTTGTCCTTTTCCAGCTTGCTGGCGAAATTGGCGACGTCAAAGCCATGTACGGCCACTGACTCGCCCAGCCGGTTGACATACACATGGCCTTTCGGCCCCGCGCCTTTGGTCGGGTTGCGCAATGAAAAATCATTGAAATCCCAGTCGCGCGTATCGATGGCGGCGGGAATCGGCTCAGACAGGAAATTCGGATAGCTGGTGTCGTGGATTACAAAATAGCGCGCCACGGGCGAGATCAGACGGCCTGACGCACGCGACAGCGGTGCATCAAGCGCGCCACCGAGCGCGCTTTCATCTATCTGCTGTTGCGCCAGGTAAGCGCGCAGGTCGCTGCGCGCCAAAGTGACTTTTTCGCCGACATGGCGATCAAGGAAAGCGGGCAGGGCGCTTGCCTGGCCGATGCGCGCATACATCCTGACGGAGCGCAGCAAGCAACTGGCTTGCGCGCGGGGATTGCGCTGGAAACCGCTTTTCCAGGCGGCCCAAGGACACGCCGCCGCCGTTTGAGCGGCGGCAGGCAGGGATAAGAGCAAAGTTAGCAACAATAATGGGCGCAGTGTCATGCGCCCATTATTGCCGATCAGAACGCGACCGTGGCGGAAACAACTACGGTGCGCGGCGACGCGAGCACCAGGCTGCCGGCGCCGAACGAGGACACCGCCGAGGCCCAGTAGTTGCGGTCGGTAACGTTGTCGACGCGGGCGCGCAGGGTCACGTCGCGGCCGGCCACTTGCGTCAGGTAACGCGCACCGACGTCCACGCGGGTCCACGACGGCAATTGCCTGGTATTGGCCAGGTCCGCATATTGGCTCGACGTATAGACGGTGCGCGCGTTCAGGCTCAGGCCTGGCGCACCCGGCACGTCCCATTCGCCGCCCAGGCTGACCTGGGTTTCCGGCGCGCCGATAGCCTGCTTGCCCTGGTTGGCCGCCACGTCAGTCTTGCGCTGGTCGGTGTCCAACCAGGTCAGGCCGCCGAGCAGGCGTACACCGCTCATCGGCGTGCCGAAGATCGACAGCTCCACGCCCTGGTTGCGTTGTTCGCCATCGAGCGTGGCACGGGTACCGACGATGGCGCCCTGAGGTTTGTTGGTGGAAAACAGGGCTGCGCTCATGCCCAGCTTGCCGCCGTCATACTTGACGCCGATTTCCTTTTGCTTCGACTTGTACGGGGCAAATACTTCACCCAGGTTGGTCACCGGCGCCAGGTTGGCGCCATAGGTGCCGCTGGCAACCGGGCCCTTGACCAGCGCTTCGATATAGTTGGCGTACAGCGACACATTCTGGTTGGCCTTGTACACCAGGCCGGCGACCGGCGTGGTGGCGCTCTTGTCGTAAGCCGGACCCGACTGCACGGCGGTGCCGTAGTCATAGCCGATATCCTTGATCTGCTGGCGGCGTACGCCTACTGTCAACAGCAAGCGTTCATCCAGGAAAGCCATGGTGTCGGCCAGCGCGTAGCTGTTGAGTATGGTCTTTTGCGTGATGCGCGGATCGTTCATGTCGCCGCCGAAAGACGTCGTTGGTGGCATGGCGGCATTGACCGGATTGTAGATATTGGTCGGGAAGCCGGCAAAGTCGCTGATGGCGTAGGCATTCTTCGCTTCATTCCAGTGACCGGACCAGCTGGCCACCACGGTGTGCCTGACGGCGCCCGTGTTCAGCTTGCCGCGTATGCCCAGTTCGCCAGTGCGGATTTGCTGCTTGCGCGCATTGTCGAAGCGGTAGGCGCTGGCATTGCCATTGCTGTCGCTCAGTGCGGGGTTTGCCAGGCTGTTCGATTCGCGTGTCGAGCGGCCACCGAAGGCGGCCCAGGCCACCACGTCCTGGGCGATATCATATTCGGCGCGTGCGGTGCCGAACACGTCGCGTTCCCTGGAAAAACTCCAGGGCTGGGCAAAGTTGCGCGAGGCGTCGGGCGCCGACGGCAGCACCGCCACACCCGAGGTGGCGACTGACGGGCGTGGCGCGTCGAGGTCGAAATTCTGGTAGCCGGCGTCGGCCGACAGGCGCCAGCCAGGGCCGCGATAGTCGACACCGACGGCAAACATGCCGACCTCATGGTCTTCATGCTTGATGCCGGTTTCACCCTGGCGCTTGGCGGCGTTCACGCGCACGCCCAACTCCTGTTGCTCGCCGAAGCGGCGCGCCACGTCCATCGCGGCGTAGCTATGGCCGCCTGTTTCCACGCCAACCGTCACTTCTGTCAGCGGCGCATTGCCGGCGCGCTTGGGCATCAGGTTGATGGCGCCGCCGACGCCGCTGCCGCCAGGCGCCGCACCATTCAGGAAAGCGCTGGCGCCACGAAATACTTCCACCCGTTCCAGCAATTCCGGCGATACATACTGGCGCGGCAGCACACCGTACAGGCCGTTATACGCCACGTCGTCCGAGTCCAGCGCAAAACCGCGGATCATATACACTTCCTGGAAGTTGCCGAAGCCACGCGACATGCGCACGGCCGGGTCGCTTTGCAACAGGTCGCCCACGCTGCGCGCCTGCTGGTCGGCAATGAATTGCTGGGTGTAGCTGGTGGCGCCAAAGGGCGAATCCATCATGTCGACCGAACCCAGTATGCCCATGCGCCCGCCGCGCGCCACCTGGCCGCCCGCATAAGCGCGCGACAAGCCCTCGGCCGACGCATCGGCCGACGCGCTGACGACCACGCTGGGCATGGTCTGGGCATCGCTGGCGGCGGGCGTTTGTGCCTGGGCAACGGAACTGGCCAGCAGGAAGACGGCCAGGGCGATGGGGGTGGGGGCGAGGCGGAAAGCAAGCATGGCAGTGATTGTTTAAATATTAATGAGAATGATTATCATTATATGATAGTGCGTGACATTGCGTGAAAGATGGCAAAAATCGTTTGGTTTTTGCCCAAAAAGTACAGGTCTTGGTGCAACAGAGGCGACCTGCAGGCGCACAGGTGCAAAATTCGCCTGGAAAGGTAGCGCCAGGCGCTACCTTGTCGAATTCTTAATGCACCAGGGAAAGTATGCCTAGAATGGCGGACCGCGCCCTGGCGCTTCGAGGATTTCGCATGCCGCCGCCATCTTCCGTTAGTAGTCGCCGCATCAGCCTGAAAGGCGCCGCCGTGGCGCTGATCCTGGCCATGCACGGCCTGGGCCTGTATTTTTTGCTGTTGCCAGCCAGGCAGCTCAAGCACGACACGGAAGTGGCCTTCATGACCCTGATGCCGCCGCGCCCCTTGCCACGCACGCTGCCGATGCCATCCCTTCCGCTCGCTGTCACCGCGCCATCGCGCAAGGGGCGCAGCTTGCCGCCAGCGAGCGTCCCGGTCCCGGCCCCACTGGTCACCGCGGCACCGGCCGCAGCGATCAGCACCGCACCAGAGCCAATCGCTGCAGATGAGCTGCCAGCGGCGCCGGCCGACGATCTGCGCAGCCGCGCCCGGATGGCCGCTGGCAGCATCGACAAAACCCTGCGCGCCGAACTGAAGAACGACAAACCGTGGCTGGCGGCGCCCGAGCTGAAAAGCGGTAGCAAGTTCTCGGCCCTGGTCGCCAGCGCCTGGCGCGGCGGACCACCGATCAGGCTGGAAGAGTATATGACTGCCAATGGCAGGCCCGCTACGCGCGTGATAACGGCCACTGGCGCCGCCTGCTACGCCATACAGGCCAATCCGCTCGCCGGCGCCGATCCCTTCAATACCGCCGGCAAGGTGAAACAAGTACCGTGTCCATAGAGCTGGCCAGCCCCGGGTGGCGTCAAATATGCTAAGTTGCGTCTGCTTATGACACCGACCCGTACAGGACAACCATGCTCCCCGACATACTGATACTCGCCACCAGCCCGTCTGCCGCCGTCAATCAACAACTGGAACGCCACTACACCTGCCACCATGCCTGGCAGGTGGCGGCCGAACAGCGCGCAGCCTGGCTGCAGGAACGCGCCGATCGCATCCGCGCCGTTGTCACCACCGGCGCGCTGGGCTTGAACGCAGCCGACATGGCGGCCTTGCCGGCGCTGGAAATTATCGCCGTCAATGGCGTTGGCCTCGATGCGGTCGACCTGGACGCGGCCCGCGCGCGCGGCATTGCTGTCACCACCACGCCGAACGTGCTGACCGACGATGTGGCCGATGTGGCGCTGGGCCTGCTGCTGGCCAGCACCCGCCATATCGCGCTGCTCGACCGTTTCGTGCGCGACGGCGCCTGGGAGCGCCGTGAAGCCGTCAAGCCGGCATCGAGCCTGCGCGGCAAGACGGCCGGCATTTTCGGCTTCGGCCAGATCGGCCAGGCCATCGCGCTGCGCCTGGCCGCGTTTGGCGTGCAGGTGCGCTACTACCAGCCGCGTGCCAAACCCGGGGTCGACGCGCCGCGCGCTGAATCGCTGCTGGCCCTGGCCCACGAAAGCGACTATCTGATCGTCTGCGCGCCGGGCACGCCGGCCACCCGCCACGCCGTCAATGCCGAAGTACTGACCGCGCTGGGGCCGCAAGGCACCCTGGTCAATATCGCGCGCGGCGCGCTGATCGATGAGGCAGCGATGATAGCCGCGCTGGCCGAGGGCCGCCTGGGCGCGGCCGGCCTCGACGTGTTTGCCGACGAACCGCGCGTACCGGCCGCCTTGCGCGCCTTGCCGAATGTGGTGCTGACGCCGCATATTGGCAGCCTGACGGTGGAAACTCGCCATGCCATGGGCCAGCTGGTGGTGGACAACCTGCAGGCGCATTTCGCGGGACAGCCATTGCCGACCCCGGTTAAATTGTAAATAACAAAGAAAGAAACGGATGGAATTGAAAACATCGCTGCTGCGCACGCGAGGCAGGTTTGACAGCGGCAAGGTCAGCATGATCGAGTTGTTTTTCGACCTGGTGTTCGTGTTTGCCGTAACCCAGCTGTCGCATGCGCTGCTGGAACACCTGAGCGCCGCAGGCTGGCTGCAAACGACCTTGCTGCTGATGGCGGTCTGGTGGGTCTGGATCTATACCTCGTGGATTACCAACTGGCTCGATCCCGAGCGCATGCCGGTACGCATCAGCCTGTTCGTGCTGATGCTGGGCGGCTTGCTGATGTCGGCCTCGATCCCGCAAGCGTTCGGCACGCGCGGCCTCGGTTTTGCCGGCGCCTATGTGGCGATGCAGGTGGGTCGTCCGCTGTTTGCGCTTTGGGCCGTGCGCCATGAAGACACGGCACGACGCCACAATTTCCTGCGTATTGCGCTGTGGGCGGGCTTTGCCGGCGTGTTCTGGCTGATCGGTGGCGCGGTCGACCCGGCCGTACGTATTTACTGGTGGGCCGCCGCGCTGCTGATCGACCTGGCCGGGCCGTGGCTGCTGTTCAAGGTGCCGGGCCTGGGCAGCTCCTCGACCGGCGACTGGGATATCGACGGCAACCATATGTCCGAACGCTGCGGCCTGTTCGTGATTATCGCCCTGGGCGAGTCCTTGCTGGTGACGGGCGCCAGTTTTGCGGGCCTGGAATGGACAGCCGGCAACTGGGCCGGTTTTATTTCCGCCTTGCTGGGCAGCATCGCCATGTGGTGGTTGTATTTCGACAAGGGCGCCGAGCTGGGCCAGGCACGCATCGCCGGCTCGAAAGACCCGGGCCGCATCGCGCGCCGCGCCTACACCTATATTCATATGCTGATTATCGGCGGCGTCATCGTCAGCGCCGTGGCCGACGAACTGTCGCTGCTGCATGCCGACGAAACCAGCTTTGCCGGCATCTGCGCCATGCTCGGCGGCCCGATCCTGTATCTGCTGGGTAATGCGCTGTTCAAATGGGTGAGCAGCGAGCGCAGCGGTCCGCCGCTGTCGCACGTGTTGGGCATCCTGATCATCCTGGCCCTGATCCCGATGGCCTTCGGCCGCTTGTATACGCCGTTGATACTGGCCTGCATCACCACCGGCGTGCTGGTCCTGGTGGCGATCTGGGAACATATGGCGCTGCGCCGTCCGCCGCCGGAACTTGATCCATAATGCACACCTGAGTTTTCACAGCCTCATCATGAACGAGTTTCCTTATCCCTTGCAGCCGCTGCGCGTACCGGGCGGCTGGACCATCTCAGTCAATACCCTGTTCGAGGTCGAGCCCGGCCCCGACACCATGCAGTGGTTCAGCGGCGCGCTGCTGCTGTGGGGATACTGCCGCCACAGCGGCTATTGCTTCAATTCGCATTTCGAGCCGGAGGATGAGCCCGACGGCGAGTTCGTGCTCGAATGGGGCAAGGTAAGTTACGACCGGCAAGGCAAGGCCGTCAAGGGAAGCGAAGTCTTCCTCGGCGACTTCCGCACGCGCAGCAAGGCCGATTTCGTGGCGTACGTGGAAGGGTTCATGGCGCAGCCTAAGCGCGGGCTGACGGCATGACCAGGGTCAGCATCAATTATCTGTTGCTGTCGCTGTTCATTTTGCTGTTCGGCACGACCGGCGGCGCCGCCATGACGCGCAAGTTGGCCAACCGCAATGACGAACTGGGCTGGAGTTTTTTCTGGTGGTGGCTGCCGTTCTGCCTGGCGCTCTTCCTGTGCCAGTGCCTGCTGTTTCCCAAGGCCCGCACCCGGCTGCTGTATCAGTTGTTGTTCATGGGTTCGATGGCTTGGACGCTGACGTTTTTCATGCTGTCCATCATACTCCCCGTGTTCTGGCTCAGTGTCATGGCTGTGCCGGCCAAGGCCATCCTGGCGGCCGTTTTCGCCGCCATCTTTCTGTATAACCTGGTAGTCGGCTGGCGACTCGTCAACCGGCGCTGGGCGGACCTGGCCGCTCCCGCTTTCGAGCAGGAATTCAATCCCAGGGACGGCAGCGTCAATTGGGACAAGGTGGTGCGGAAAATGCGGATCGAGCCGGCGATCCTGATTCCCGGCGTACCAGCCAAATGGGCCGCCGCTGTCTGGATTGTTTTTATTATCGGCATGATCACCGGCCTGGTCATAAAGTCGCACTGGCCGGCGTTCAGCGCCTTTTCGTGGTCGATTCCCCTGGTGCTGATTACCGCCTGCCTCAGCCAGGTCAGCGGTGCCGCTTTCGCGCAAGCCGTGAAAGTGCGCGCCATCGAACAAGACAGGAACATCGTGCTGCCTTCCTGCGGCTGAGCGCCGCTGCTTGTGTTGTTCTGGTGCCGCTTCCAGTGGCGCCAGGGTGCCCGGTATCAGGCTGGCCACATCGCGGGTGAGCAGTTCGGCGCGTTCGCGCACGGTAAGGTCAAGCACAGGCGCGGCGACGGCCGGTGCACAGCCCAGGGGAGGCACGGTGGCGGCCAGCGCGGCTGGCATGTTAGCCGCGCAGGGTGAATTTCGCGTGAAGAAGACGATGGTTGATGGCAGAATGGGCATGCCAGGCTGCCAGCTGGCTCACTTTTGCCAGGAAGCGACGCATGTCCAACCGTGTTTATCTGTGTTGCACGAATTTTTCCACGCCGCCGCAGGAAACGGATTGGCCGGCCTTTGGCGATGAGTCCGGCATGGAATACGAGGCGGCCTACTGTGTGCCGTTTTTCTGGCTGTGCTTGTTCGGACCGCAGGATGTGTACCTGGCGCCCGCAGAGGAAGACCTGGACGATGGGCCGCGCGACTATGCTTACCTGGTCTGCCCGCGCGACGAGGGCCTGGCGCGCCTGAAAGCGCGCTCGGCGGTCATGCGGCGCGCCCTGGGTGAGGAGCGCCACGCGCTGTACCTGGAATGGCAGGCGCGCCTGGCCCGCGAGAGTCACAGCAATATACTGGTGCGCACGGCAGAACTGGACATGATGGACGAAGAAGGGTCCTTGCAGCACGATATGCTGGCGGCGCTGGCCGACCTCGACGCGGCTTGCGCCAGCGGCACCCTGGAGGTCAGCGCCGTACTGGCCAGCCTGGCTGGCCTGCCACATCCTGCCGAACTGCGGCGCTGCAACGGCTTTGTGCTGGCCGGCACGGCGATCAGCGCCGAGGGCTGGCCGCCGGCCTTGCCGGAACCTGAGCCGCGTGTCGAATCCAATGGTGCCGAGGTGGTGATGGAGGCGCGGCCGTGGTGGAAGTTCTGGTAGCGCGGCGCGCGCCGTCAGCTATTTTTTCTCTTGCCGCCGTTCGTCCAGCAGCGCCAGCAGCGCCGCCATGCCGGCGTGCTCGCGCAGCAGGGTGTCGCGCTCCTGTTCCAGTTGCCGCGTGCGCTGCAAGCCCGCTTCGGTCTTGTCGGCCAGCATCGCCAGCTGCCGGTCCTGCGTGGCCAGCGCCACCTTTGATTCGTTGAGCGCCAGCATGGCCGCTTCCAGCTTGGCCAGCAGGGCGTCGGCCGAGGCTGCCGCCTGGCCATACTGATATTCAAACTGATCGCGCTCGGGGCGCACGGTGGCGAGCGCCTCGCGGTCGGCCGCCGCGCTGTGCTCCAGGCGCTGCTGCTCCACTTGCAGCTGGGCCAGGCGCATGTCCTGTTGCACCAGGGTCGCCTGCTGGCCTTGCAAGCGCTGCTGCAGCTGGGCGTTTTCCTGTTCCAGACGGCTCAGTTGCTGCTGCTGGGTTTGTCGTTCCTCGCTGCGTTGCGCCGCCGACGCTTCCTGGTAATGATCGAACTGCGAGCGTACCTGCGCCAGTTGCCGGTTCAGCGCCGCAATTTCCTCGCCCCGGTCGGCCAGGCGCTGCGTCAATCCCGCATTGTCGCTGTGCAGGCTGGCCAGGGTGACGGCGCGAAAATGATGTTCTTCCTTCAGTTGGGCCAGCGCCTGCTGCGTGGCGCGCAGTTCCTGCGTCAGGGCAGTGCGCACTTCCGTCAGTTTCAGGCGTTCCGCCTCGGTTTTCTTCAGTTTTTCCAGCGCTGCATCAAGCTCGATGCGGCTTTCCTGCATGGCCGCTTCCAGCTGCTGCGCCACATCGCGCTGCTGCTTCAGATACACGCCGCGCATCGCTTCCATCAGTTCGGCCGGCAGTCCGCCTTCCGTTTTCACGGCGCCAGCGCCCTGGAACTCCTCCTTCCAGCGCTTGAGCAGCGGGGCGATGGTGCTTTTGCTACCCGTGCTGCCCAGCGCCTCGCGCACATTGTCGACCGTGGGATTACGCCCATCGGCGGCCACGATTTGGGCTGCTTTCATAACATCAGAGTACAAAATGCCGGCGCGAGCCATAAAACCACCTATGAACGAAATTTAGTAACGTATTACATGATACGTAATACGAGATAATATTACGATATAAATTTTCAAAAAAATGTAAAAAATAAGTCTCGATAAAATGTATTATCGTGGGTTATGGTGGCGTTGTGCGTGGTATCCTGCGTCATACCCAGTACAAAACCCTGTTTTCCCGCATTCCATGGCCCAGCACCCCCTGAAAAAATCACCCGCCGCCACGCAAGCCGTCGTGCCGTTACGCGGCGCCCTGATCAATGCCGAACTGGTCGCGCGACACCAGGCTTTCCTGGCCGCCGCCACCGCCGACAACACGCGCCGCGCCTACCGCTCGGCGATCCGCCACTTCCAGGCCTGGGGTGGGGCGTTGCCGGCTGATGAAGCAGCTGTGATCCGCTATCTGCTGGCCCATGCCGATACCCTGAACGCACGCACCCTGGCCTTGCGCCTGACGGCGCTGTCGCAATGGCATGTTTATCAGGGCTTTTTTGATGCAGCGGCGACGCCTACCGTGCGCAAAACGCTGGCCGGTATCGCCCGCCTGCACGGCAAGCCGAAAAAAAAGGCCAAGGCGCTGCCCCTGGAAGACCTGGAAACCATCGTTGCGCGCCTGCATGAACTGGGCACGCTGAAGGCGCTGCGCGACAGCGCCTTGCTGCAACTGGGTTTTTTCGGCGGTTTTCGCCGCAGCGAGCTGGTGGCCTTGCGCGTGGACGATGTCAGCTGGGAGCCGCAAGGCATGGTGATCACCTTGCCGCGCTCGAAAACGGATCAAACGGGCGAGGGCATCGTCAAGGCGGTGCCGTATGGGGAAGGGGAGTGCTGCCCGGCGACGGCACTGAAGAACTGGCTGGCAGCCGCGGGGATTGCCGCCGGGCCGCTGCTGCGCACCGTCAATCAATGGGGTCATGTGGCCGACAAGCCGCTGCATGCGGGCAGCATCAACACCATACTGGAAAGCTGCGCCCGGCTGGCGGGGCTCGATTATGTACCGGAACTGTCGAGCCACAGCCTGCGGCGCGGCATGGCCACCAGCGCGCACCGCGCCGGCGCCGACTTCCAGGCCATCAAGCGCCAGGGCGGCTGGCGCCATGACGGCACCGTGCATGGTTATATCGAAGAGGCAGGGCGTTTCGACAGCAATGCGGCGGGCAGTCTGCTGCGCAAGAAAACCCCGTCGGCGTAAAACAGTGCTTGGGGTTCAGCGCGCCATGCCAGATACTGCGTGCACCCGACTCTCGCCCAAGGAGCTTCATGAATCACAACAATACCGGCACGCGCAGCGCGCGCATCGATTTTTTGCGCGGTGTGGCGATTGCCTGCGTGCTGGTCCTGCACTTTACACTGGCCTTTGGCCTGTTTGACAGTCCGCTGGGCAGCTTGCTGGGCCGTGACGCCATCAAGGCGATTGCCTTCAACGGCAACTATGGCGTGACGATCTTTTTTGTCATTTCCGGCTATCTGATCACCAGCGGCATTCTGCGGCGCTGGGGCAGCTTGCGCAACATCGATGCACGCAGCTTTTATGTGATGCGTGCCGCTCGCATCGTGCCCAGCTTGCTGCTTGCACTGGCCATCATCACGGTGCTGGGCGTGCTGGACGTTCCCTTCTTCAACAACGGTGACGCCAAGCCACCTTTGCCGGCCAGTTATTTTGGCATCGCCATCCTGTCCATCCTGACCTTCTGGCATAACGTGTTGATGCAGTCAGCTGGCTATTTCAACTACTGCCTCAACGTTTATTGGTCGCTATCGGTCGAAGAAATGTTTTATCTGAGCCTGCCGCCGCTCTGCCTGCTGTTGCGCCGCACCTGGCTGGTAGCCCTGGTGTGCCTTGCTGCGGTCGTGACCGGCCCGCTGTATCGCGCCGCACACGCTGGCAATGAGCTGTTTTTCATGTACGGCTATTTTGCCTGCTTCGATGCCATCTCGATCGGTTGCCTGACTGCCTTGCTGGCGCCGCAGCTGGCCTTGCCCTTCCAGGCGCGACGCATCTTGCGCGTGGCCTGCGGCATGGCGCTGCCGCTGATTTACCTGCGCGGCATTGGCGGCCACGAAATATTTGGCTTTACGGCAATCGCGCTGGCGACTGCCGGCATCCTGCTGGGCGCCCACGGTGAAAGCGCGCCGGGCTGGACCACGGGCAAGCTCGGAACGCCGCTGCGCTGGGCCGGGCGCCAAAGTTATGAGCTGTATTTGTTTCACGTGATCGTGCTGGCGGTGATGCGCAATTTCCTGACCAGGGCGGAAGTGAGTTACGCCATGCGGCTGCCGTATCTGGTGCTGTTCGTGGCCTTGTCAGCCTTGCTGGCGATGCTGGTCAGCCGTTACGTGTCCGAACCGGCCAACCGCGCGCTGCGCGCGTGGCATGCCCGGCGCACGGCAGCGGCAGTGGTGCTCAGGACGGGCGGATAATCATGCAGGTGGCCGTGGCGTGCGCGTAGATTTTGCCAGCCTCGTCGCGTATGGTGCCTTCCGAAATGACCAGATTGCGCCCCGCATTGATGACTTTCCCTTCCGCATATAAAGTTTGGTCGAACGGCAGCGGCCGGCACATCTTGATATTCAGGTCGGTCGTGCCGTAGCTGACACCGGCCGGCAGCACCGTGTGCGTGGCGCACCCGGTCACGGTATCGAGCACGGTGGCGGCAAACCCTCCATGCACGCCGCCCATCGGATTGGTGTGGGTGTGATTCGCGGTGGCCGTAAACACCACGCGGCCGTGCTCGATGGTGTCGGCTTCCATCGGCATCACATAGGCAATACCCGGGCGCGGAAACAGGCCCTTGGCGAAAGCCTGCATCAGTTCCAGGCCGCTCATTTCATTTACTTGCATGGTCTTGCTCCGGTGGGTTGGTCAATGGTGGGTGATCCTGCCGGAAGCGCAGCCCTGCCGCAGGCATCAGAAAGCGGGCGACAACCGCCAGCTCCTCTTCGCTGAAACCCGGTTTCAGCTGCGCATTCAGGCTGGCCGGACAGCACGCGCATGCTCAATCGCGTTCGCGTTCGGCATCGCGTTCACGGCAACTCAGCGTCGCATAGCGGCCCGGCGCCAGCTTTCGGCGGATACCCAGGCTGGCCAATTCACCTTGCATATCAGCATTATCGATGAGGCTGCAGCGGTGTGCATGGGCAAAGGCCTCCAGTGCTCTGATACTGCCGTTGACTTTCACGCTCAGGCCGGCACCGGGACTGACGCAGCAGCCGATATAGCGCAACATATATTCTTCTTCGATCATCACCAGTTCGTGCCCCATGAAAGGCGCCGGCTTTTTGAGCAGGTAGTAGTCGGTATAGTCGGCCCGCAAGTCCGGCCTGGCGTCAATATAGCCGGCACGCGCATATGCCTGGATCGCCTTGCCGGAAGTGCCCACCCGTTCGCTGCCGCCTTTTTTAAGGTGCAGCGCGCTGGTCAGGCCATTTTCCAGTTCAGGGCCGGTCTCGGCGCATGCCAGCGAGGATGCCATCGCCAGCACAACGGCGGCTATCTGCAGCTTCGCGCGATAAAAATGATGCATGAAATTATTCCTTGTAGTGGTAGCCAGATGCAGGCACGCGTATCATTGTGCGTCACGATATGCCACCTGCGCCAGCCCAGGGCGGGATTGACTATGCTCAATGCCATTTATGATCACATAGCCGTGTTCGCGCACGGCCTGCGCAGGTGAAGTGCAGGCCGTAGCTAGCGCGGCGGGCGGGGCAGCTGCGGCGGCGCCGGCACAAAATAGCAGGAGCAGGGCGGTTGCGAGCTTACTCACGGGTCCTTGAATTTTGTTGTGAAATTAACCCTGATGGAACGTTTTTTTATGGCAACTGTCCACCCCGGATATAGCGCAGTGCATTCCGGCAGGGGGCTGCCTACGCAAGCCTCTCAGGCCTGCATCAGGCCGTCAATGTCGTAGGCGATGTCATCGATATCGAGATCAGGCATGGCCGGCAGGCTTGCCACTGGCTGCAGCAGGAACTCATAACCGCAGACACGGTTTTCCAGATCGCTATCTTGCCGGTCGATAAACTTGGCGACCCTGACCGCATAGTTTCCCGGCGCCACGCTGATTTGCGCGTCCACACCCAGGCGCTCGTGCGCTGGCGGGAAGTTCAGGCAGTAATCGAGGTCGAAGTCCATGATGCCGAACAGATCCGTCACGATCAGGCTGCTACTGGTGATTTTCAAAGGCAAAACAATGTCCAGCACGGTATCGAGCAGCGGAGGCTGGGTGCTGAAGGCGGCGCCGTCGTTGAAGACCAGTTGGTAGTCCCATGGAGAAATATAATAAACCGGCAGCAAACAGCCCTGGGCGATGGCGGCGTTTCCCACCGCGGGAAAATCATTGAAATACTGCAGCAGATCGATGGCCTTGATCTGTTGCTGCTCGATAAACGCAGCCAGCGTGACAGGATCGAACAGCACCATGCCCGGCGTTTCCAGTGTGATTTTTTGATGTTGCAACATGGTTAATCCTTTGCGCTTCGCAGCAGCCGCAAGCCATTGGCCACCACCAGCAAGCTGGCGCCCACATCGGCAAACACGGCCATCCACAAGGTCGCCAGGCCAGACAGCGCCAGGCCGAAGAAAACCAGCTTGATGCCGATGGCAAAGCTGATATTTTGTATCAGGATGTGTCGCGTACGGCGGGAGAGGCTGATAAATTCCGGCAGCTTGCCCAGTTCATCGTCCATCAGTGCCACGTCCGCTGTTTCGATTGCCGTATCGCTGCCTGCCGCGCCCATGGCAAAGCCGATATTGGCTTGCGCCAGGGCCGGCGCATCGTTGACGCCATCGCCCAGCATGGCCACCACGCCGAACTGGCGCTGCAGGGCAACTATTTCATCGAGCTTGTTTTCCGGCAGCAGTTCCGCCTTCACCAGCGTCACGCCGACTTCATCGGCGATGCGCTGCGCCGTCAGTGCGTTGTCGCCGGTCAGCATGACGGTGGTCACGCCCATGGAAGTCAAGCGAGCAATCGCGGCGGCCGCTTGTGGGCGCAGCACATCGGCCACGGCGATTACGCCCAGCGCCTGGCGACCGTCGGCAATAACCATTGCCGTATAGGCTTGCTGTTCCAGCCGAGCAAGAACCGCTTGCAGCTTTGGTGTCAGCAGCTTCAACTCCTGCATCAGACGCGCGTTGCCAAGGTAATAGGTCTGGCCGGCAAGCAGGCCTTGCACGCCACGGCCATGCAGTGCGGTAAATTGCGTTACCGCTTGCAACTGGTCCGCCGGCGGGCCCGCCTTGACAATCGCAGCGGCCAGCGGATGGGCGGAACCGGCTTCCAGGCTGGCGGCCAGCAACAGGATATCTTCACGGCTGCGGCCATCGAAGGCAACCACCTCCGTTACGGCAGGTTTGCCCATGGTCAAGGTGCCGGTCTTGTCGACGGCGATCGCCTTGATTTGATGGCCGGTTTCCAGGAATTGCCCGCCTTTTACCAGGATGCCGCGCCGCGCCGCCGCCGTCAGGCCGCTGACCACCGTGACCGGCGTGGATATGACCAGGGCGCAAGGGCAGGCGATCACCAGCATCACCAGCGCTTTATAGATCCAGTCCATCAGCGGCTGGCCCAGCAGCAAGGGCGGCAGCACGGCCACCAGGATGGCGAACACCACCACCACCGGCGTGTAATAGCGCGCGAACTGGTCGACAAAACGCTGGGTGGGTGCCTGCTTGCCCTGGGTTTCCTCGATCACCCTGACGATTTTTGCCAGCGTGCTATTGCCGCTGCTGGCCGTCACCTTAATATCGAGCAAACCCAGTTCATTGATGGTGCCGGCATACACCACATCGCCGGCAGCCTTGTCCACCGGCATGCTTTCGCCCGTGATCGGCGCCTGGTTGACGGCGGACTGGCCGCTTTGCACGATGCCGTCCAGGGCAATGCGTTCGCCCGGCTTCACGCGCACCAGGCTGCCTGCGGCCACCTGCGCCACCGGCACGCTGTGCCACTCATTGCCAGTCTGCACGGTGGCCACGTCCGGTGCCAGCTGCATCAGGCTGTGCACGGCATTGCGCGCGCGGTTCAGCGACAGGCCTTCGATCAGTTCGGCAATCGCGAACAGGAAAATCACCATCGCCGCTTCCGGCCACTGGCCGATGGCCACTGCACCGAGCACCGCCAGGCTCATCAGGAAGTTGATATTCAGGGTCAAGCTTTTCAGGGCGATCCAGCCCTTTTTCAGGGTCGGCCAGCCACCGGTGGCGATCGACAGCAGGGCCAGCGCGATCACCAGCGGCGAATTGTCCTGGTGCGCGGTCCAGGCCAAGGCCTCGGCGGCCACGGCGGCTAAGCCGGAGACGGCCAGCAGGCTTTTCTGCATGCCAGAGAGCTTGCCTTCGTCGGGATTGGTCACGGTGGCCACGCCATCTTCGACCGGCACGGCCTGCATGCCGATGCCGTGCATCGCCGCTTCCACGGTCGCCATAGACGGCAGGGTGTGGTGCACGTCCAGCACCCGGTTCATCAGGTTGAAATCAAGCCCGACCACGCCGTCCATGCCGGAGAGCTTGTTGCGGATCAGGCGTTCTTCCACCGGGCAATCCATGTTCGCGATGCGGTATTTGGCCGTTTGCGCGCCAGCAGGCGCACCCGCAGCGCTGGGCAGTTCGAATGCCGCCGCTGGCGCAGCCACCTCGGCATGGCTGTGGGAACAGCAGCCGCCATGGGAATGCGCAGATGCATCTGGCTTGTCATGGCCGTGATCGTGCGGCTGGTCGTTCGACGGTGCTGGCGTTGGCGTATGGTGGTGGTGATCGTGCGGCATCGCATCATCCTTCAGGGATTCGTGTATGCTTGCATTAGAAACCCTGTAGCCGCTACAGGGTCAAGCGAAATTTACACGATACAAGAAAAGGACTGCCATGCGTATCGGAGAACTGGCCAAGCGCACCCATTGCGACGTTGAAACGGTGCGCTACTATGAAAAGGCGGGCTTGCTGCAGGAACCAGGCCGCAGCAGCGCCGGCTACCGCGAATACAAGGCGGAGCACCAGGAACGGCTGCAATTCATCCGCCATTGCCGTTCATTGCAGATCGGTTTGAGCGATATACGCGCCTTGCTGGAATTTAAGAACAACCCGGCCGAAGGCTGCCAGAGCGTCAATCAACTGCTGGACCATCATATCGAGCGCATCGCCGAGCAGATGGCCAACCTGCAAACCTTGCAGCAGCAACTGGTCAGCCTGCGCCACCAGTGCGACCAGCCGACGCCGTCGCAAGACTGCGCAATCCTGCAAAACCTGTCGGAAGCGGCCAGCGCCAACGATTGCGCCTGCCATACCGAACTGCATTAATCGGGCAAGCGTTCAAATTACGCGCATTGTGGCAGGGTCCAGCCCTCATAACCCATGTCGGTCGGGTAGATTGCGCGTTCCTTGCCCCAGCGGGCAAAGTCCTGCAAGCCATCCTCATGCAGATCGAGCACCCATTCGGTGCTTTCCAGCATTTCTCCCTGCTTGTCATACACACGGAAGAACGATTGCGTGCTCAGCGAGCGCACAATATTCGATACCGTGCCGCTGCCATAGGCGGGCGAATAGGTATTGATCACGCATTTGCCGCTGGGGCTCCAGGCTTGGGCGTACAGCTTGGCGTGCTCGGCGGCATTGATCTTGACCGACAGCCAGATGGCGAGCAGCATGGCCAACAGCAGGCCGGCAACCATCAGCAGACTTTTCTTGAGTATGGAAGACATGAAAGACATGGAAGACAAGATGAAAGCATTGTAAGCCATGCGGCCAGCACCCGGGCGCGCGCCAAGGCAGGGCCGCCCGGCGCGGGCTTCTTTTACTCGACGGTGCTGCCGCCCAGCTCAACTTCCAGGCGGCGAAACAGCGGGCCAATATCCGGGTCCTCGCGCCAGCCGGGCAGGCCGATATCGAGATATTCGGCGGTGGCTGCCAGGTGCGATGGCTGGCTAGCGTATTGCTCCAGGTCACGAACGACGGTGTCCTTGTCCAGATACAGACTGCTGATATAGGCATCGAAAGAGGGCGCCAGCACCATCAGGCCGGCTGGTGCGCGTGGCCCGGTCCAGGCCGGCAGCTCGCGGATATGGGCCAGTACCCGGCCCTGGCCTTCGTCGCTCAAGTCCAGGAACAGCATGGAGTCGCCGCCATCACGGGTAAACGGCAGGATTTTTTCCGGCATCTCCATATGCTTGCGTGCGGCGCGCAGCTCGCCCACCAGCGTGCAATCGCAAAAATCGCCCTCGTCAGCACTGAAGATACCCGGAAACGACATCTGCTCGAAGCCGCCACGACCATCGGGCACGTCGCAGTAGTAGTCGATCTCGCCGCCGTTGGCTACCTGCAGAAACTCCAGGAAACTCGCGGGCAGGCTTGCTTGCAGCTCGGTTTCTATGGCAGCGATCTGCCCGGGCGTGGGCGCCGGCTTGGCTTCGTCGATGGCGAGATGGCGATAGCGGTTGTAATAGCTCATGGGTATCCTGGCGGCAAGTCAAAACCGTTAGTGTAAGCAATCTGGCCGCCAGGCCGTGTTCCCTTAGACGACAGGCAAGTCTTGCTCGCCGCGTGGCTCGCGTGCCTCGATGCCCGTGCGCTCGAAGCGAAAGCGCGCGGACATCGCGTAGGCTGCCTTGCGTACGCGCATGATCGAGCCCAGCGGACGGTGCTCCAGCACGCCGTGCCACGGCGTAAACGACATGCCGTCATCGATGGCGCGTGACAGCGCCTCGCTCCAGCCCGCCTGTGGCGGCGCCGTAATGCGCGCTACCGGCAGGAAAGGGCTGTCTTCCTGTGGCCATTCGACTGAAGCGTCTTCTAGCGGCATGGCGTCGATATCGCGGCACAGTTGCACGCGCAGCTCCCACGTCGCAGCATGGCTGGCAAAAAACGCTTGTACCGCCTCGCGCAAGCCGTTCGGCTTGCCGTCCAGGTCGACCGGCGCGTCTTTCAGCGCCGCCAGTTCCGGCGACACCGGCACCAGCTGCAGCTTGGCCATGTACGCGCCATACAAGATCGGCACCTGGCTGAAATAGGTTTCCCCAAGTACATTGGTTTCCGGATGGCCGCCCATGCCTTTGAGCAATGCGCTTTCGCCGCCAACCGCTTCCAGCGCTTTTTCGGCGCCTTGCAGCACGGTCGACAGTGCCTGCTTCAGGCGCGGAACCTTGTCGGTGGTGCTGGCCAGCAGCTTCAGGCTGCCGAGAAATTTCTTCGCGGTCGGCGCCTGGAACACAGGGCCGTTGACCATCACGAAATCCTGGGTGGCCGCCGGCACGCTGGCCGTACTGTCTTCACCGTCCAGCGTGGACAGCTGCGTGCCCGGCACGCCAACGACCTTGATGGCCATGCCGCGCGGCACTGATACATTGTCGTCAAGCATGTCGCCTGGAATGGTCGATACGCGCATCACCACCGGGTAAGTGCCCGGCTGCGCAAAAAGCCCCTGCGCCAGCTCGGGCGCCAGGTTATCAAGCACCTGCAACTGGCCGCGCAGCAAGGCATGGCTCTTGGCGTGCACGCTGCGGATCGGGTGGCCGGAGTCTTTAAACGTCGTGGACGAGATGCCATGCAAGGTTTGCAGTAGTTGCGCCTTGGTATCTTGCTCGCCTTCCTCTTCGTATTCATAGCGAGGATCGTAAGGCAGGGGCGGGCGGGGAATGGCGGACATGGCTTTTCCTTGAAAATAGTAGGTGTGGGCCATGATTACCGCAAGCAGCTTTCCCTTCTGTATGCTGGCATACAGAGTGCAGACATTCAGCCGCGCCGCAGTGCGCTCAGAGCGGCGCCAGGCGCAGCGCGTCGCGCACCTCAAGGCGCGTGCGCAGGCGTTCCCAGAAACCATCATGGAAAGGCAGCACGATCACATTGCAGATCGGTTCGACAATCGCCAGCAAGCTGCCAAACGCCGCCGAACCCGTGGCCAGGTACATCACGGAAAAGGCCACGCCCATATGCATCATGGTCTGGCTCAGCTTTTCGCCTGCCACCGCCGCCATGCCCAACTGTTCTTTTGCCTGGCGGCTGCGAATCGCGTGCCACAACTTTTCATGCAGCGGCAGCAAGGCCACATTGATGACCGGTTCGATAATCGCGGCCAGGCCACCGAGGGCAAGTGAGCCCGTCAGCAGGTAAGCAAGGCCAAATGCGATCGACATATGGGTAATGACTTGACTGACGGTTTTGATAGCGGTGAGCATGGAAGGCTCCTTTCTGAGCTGGCTGATCATTGACTTACATAGTAATGATTCTCATTTGCGAATGAAAGTAAATTTTCTCAACCAAAGCAGTAGGCTGTGACTATGACGCTGCTTGATGAACGGGGAGGGGCAGGGAAGCACGGTTGAGGCTGCCCTGCTGCGGGGGACCGCTAGCGGGCAAGGACGCCGGTGTGATCACCATCGAAAAAGTGTCCGAAATGGGCAAAAAACAGATTCAATCAAAAACCGACTATTCCTGGCCTGCATGCTGTTCGAACAGCTGATTGATGAGTTCACGAACGATATCAAAGCTCAGGCCAACGTTGGGACGAAGATTATCTGTCCCATGGGCATGCATATTTCTCAAATGCGGCAGTGTCGTAATAAAACGCCCAATCCAGTCGAATTGAATCTCTTCCTCGGTTGGCTGCACATTCATATCGTCAACAACGCAGTTGTCCAAACCTTCCTCGTTCATTCTGCGCATCTCGGCACGACGATGGCGATCCCGCGCCATCTCCAGCGCCCGTTCATCTTTCACTTCAACGCTCGTTAGCGATCAGTCCATGGACGCTGGCTGCGCGTAACAACTTCGTCTATCCCCGTGGCGGTTCCTCACTTGTAAAACTTGCCAGGCGAATGCGCGCCGCCATTTCCAGGCTCGCCAGAATATGCTGTTCCGCCACCATGTTGAAGCGATACACGTACCAGGCATAGACGAACAGATTTCTGCCAGTCTCGAAATGAATCCGCACTTCGTCGGGCACATCGGCAGAGAGGGTGAACTGGTCGATATAGCCGAGCCGTTGTTCAAGAGTTTGGTGTTGAGTCCGCGGATCTGGCGCCTGCACGTTGCCTGAAGTGCGAACGCTATCGCAGCTGTTGATCATGTTGATCCTGTGTGCTTGTGTTGGAGGAAACTGCGCCGATCAAAGACGGGGCAGCATGATTACGCAAAATCGCATTTGCGATTGAGAAAATGGTAAAACGATCATTCTCATAAATCATGGTATGACTTCGCATAATTTATATTATGTAAAATAAAAAACTAAGGCGGGTGATTCATGTTGAAGTTATAGCCACCTCGTTATACATAACTGTTGAGCGCCCCCATTTCACGTAGGGTGCGTATTGTTTGCGCCGCCACATGAACATCCTTCAAACCAAGCCAGATCGTCTTAACGCCCGGTTCGCCATCGCCCTTGCGGGCGAGGAAGCCGCCAATGCAGGCCACTTGGCGTAGAACCTCGTTCAAGCGGGGTTTGTCTGGCGGTGTCTTTTTGCGCAGCAGGTAGGCTGCTTGAATCTCATCGGGGTCGAAGAAAAGTTCCGCATCCAAATCCGGACAGGTCCTGCCC